>NZ_JBPJZK010000004.1:0-734466 GCF_051216475.1 Variovorax nivicola
TTCGCGCTTCGTGCCGCGCAGCAGCACGCCGACGTTGTCGCCAGCTTGACCTTGGTCCAGCAGCTTGCGGAACATTTCCACGCCGGTGCAGGTGGTCTTGACCGTCGGGCGGATGCCCACGATTTCGATTTCTTCACCAACCTTGATCACGCCGCGCTCGACAGCGCCGGTCACCACGGTGCCGCGACCCGAGATCGAGAACACGTCTTCCACGGGCATCAGGAACGTGCCATCCACGGCGCGCTCAGGCGTCGGGATGTACGTGTCCAGGGCTTCGGCCAGCTTCATGATGGCGCCTTCGCCCAGTTCGCCCTTGTCGCCTTCCAGGGCGAGCTTGGCCGAGCCGTGAATGATCGGGGTGTCGTCGCCGGGGAATTCGTACTTGTCGAGGAGTTCGCGAACTTCCATTTCGACCAGCTCGAGCAGTTCCTTGTCGTCGACCATGTCGCACTTGTTCAGGAACACGATGATGTAGCCCACGCCCACCTGGCGAGCCAGCAGGATGTGTTCACGGGTCTGGGGCATCGGGCCGTCGGCGGCCGAGCACACCAGGATCGCGCCGTCCATCTGGGCAGCGCCGGTAATCATGTTCTTCACGTAGTCGGCGTGACCGGGGCAGTCGACGTGTGCGTAGTGACGGTTGGCCGTCTCGTACTCGACGTGCGCGGTGTTGATCGTGATGCCGCGGGCCTTTTCTTCAGGCGCAGCGTCGATCTGGTCGTAGGCCTTGGCTTCGCCGCCGAACTTGGCCGACAGAACCGTTGCGATCGCAGCCGTCAGCGTGGTCTTGCCGTGGTCAACGTGACCGATCGTGCCCACGTTCACGTGCGGCTTGGTGCGGGTGAATTTACCTTTTGCCATTTTTCAATCCTTGAAAGAGCAGTGCCCGTGATTGGGTTTTATGTCTGCACCGCATTGCTGGTTCCCTCGCCACGGGCAGCGAGGGGCACACGGTCGCAGACAGATTCGAAATTGAATTGCTTACTTGGCGCGAGCGGCCACGATGGCTTCGGCGACGTTACGGGGAGCTTCAGCGTAGTGCTTGAACTCCATCGTGTACGTGGCGCGGCCTTGCGACATCGAGCGCAGCGTGGTCGAGTAGCCGAACATTTCCGACAGCGGCACTTCGGCCTTGATGGACTTGCCGCCACCGATCATGTCGTCCATGCCCTGCACCATGCCGCGGCGGGACGACAGGTCGCCCATCACGTTGCCGGCGTAGTCTTCAGGCGTTTCGACTTCCACGGCCATCATCGGCTCGAGGATCACGGGGCTGGCCTTGCGAGCGCCTTCCTTGAAACCGAAGATGGCGGCCATCTTGAACGCCATTTCGTTCGAGTCCACGTCGTGGTACGAACCGAAGTGCAGCGTGACCTTGACGTCCACGACGGGGTAGCCCGCCAGCACGCCTTGCGTCAGCGCTTCGACAACGCCCTTTTCCACCGCGGGGATGTATTCGCGAGGAACCACACCGCCCTTGATGGCGTCAACGAACTCGAAGCCCTTGCCCGCTTCCTGCGGCTCGAGCTTCAGGATGACGTGACCGTACTGGCCCTTGCCGCCCGACTGGCGAACGAACTTGCCTTCGGCATCTTCGACGGTCTTGCGGATCGTTTCGCGGTAAGCCACTTGCGGCTTGCCCACGTTGGCTTCCACGCCGAATTCGCGCTTCATGCGGTCCACGATGATTTCAAGGTGGAGCTCGCCCATGCCGGCGATGATGGTCTGGCCCGATTCTTCGTCGGTCTTGACGCGGAACGAAGGATCTTCCTGAGCCAGGCGTTGCAGGGCGATGCCCATCTTTTCCTGGTCGGCTTTGGTCTTGGGCTCAACAGCCTGCGAGATCACCGATTCCGGGAACACCATGCGCTCGAGGGTCACGATGGCCGTCGGGTCGCACAGGGTTTCGCCCGTGGTCACTTCCTTCAGGCCCACGCAGGCAGCGATGTCGCCGGCGCGGATTTCGTTGACTTCTTCGCGGTTGTTGGCGTGCATCTGCACGATACGGCCGATACGCTCCTTCTTGCCGCGCACCGGGTTGTAGACGCTGTCGCCCTTGGTCAACACGCCAGAGTAGACGCGCACGAAGGTCAGCTGGCCCACGAACGGGTCGGTCATCAGCTTGAATGCCAGGGCCGAGAACTTCTCGCTGTCGTCAGCCTTGCGGATGACAGGCGCTTCGTCTTCGTCCAGGCCGTTGACCGGGGGAATGTCGGTCGGCGCGGGCATGTATTCGACGACGGCGTCGAGCATGGCCTGCACGCCCTTGTTCTTGAAGGCCGAGCCGCACAGCATCGGCTGGATTTCGCCGGCGATGGTGCGCTTGCGAATGGCTGCCTTGATTTCTTCCTCGGTCAGCTCATTGCCTTCGAGGTACTTGTTCATCAGCTCTTCGCTGGCTTCGGCAGCCGCTTCGACGAGCTTTTCGCGGTATTCGTTGCAGACGTCGACCAGGTTGGCGGGGATCTCGCCGTACTGGAACGTCACGCCCTTGTCTTCGTCCCAGATGATCGCCTTCATCTTCACGAGGTCGACGATGCCCTGGAAGTGCTCTTCGGCACCGATCGGGATCTGGATCACGACGGGGTTGGCCTTCAGGCGGTCCACCATCATCTGGCGCACGCGCAGGAAGTCGGCGCCGGTGCGGTCCATCTTGTTGACGAACGCGAGACGGGGCACCTTGTACTTGTTGGCCTGGCGCCAGACGGTTTCCGACTGGGGCTGCACGCCGCCGACGGCGTCGTACACCATGACAGCGCCGTCCAGCACGCGCATCGAGCGCTCGACTTCAATGGTGAAGTCCACGTGGCCGGGGGTGTCGATGATGTTGATGCGGTGTTCGTCGAACTTGCCGGCCATGCCCTTCCAGAAGCAGGTGGTGGCAGCGGACGTGATCGTGATGCCACGCTCTTGCTCTTGCTCCATCCAGTCCATCGTGGCGGCGCCGTCGTGCACTTCACCGATCTTGTGGTTCACACCGGTGTAGAACAGGATACGTTCGGTCGTCGTGGTCTTGCCAGCGTCGATGTGCGCGGAGATGCCGATGTTGCGGTAGCGCTCGATGGGGGTCTTGCGGGACATGATTTACTTTCGGGTTGAAATGCGTTGAGCGCTGGGCCCCGAGCACGGGCACAACGCCCGACACTCAGCACCCAACGCCCAAGCGAAGTTTGATTTTTAGAAGCGGAAGTGGCTGAACGCCCGGTTGGCTTCTGCCATGCGGTGCACTTCGTCGCGCTTCTTCATGGCGCCGCCACGGCCTTCCGTGGCTTCCATCAGTTCGTTGGCCAGACGCAGGGCCATCGACTTTTCACCGCGCTTGCGGGCAGCTTCCTTGATCCAGCGCATCGACAGGGCGAGGCGACGGACAGGGCGGACTTCGACCGGCACTTGATAGTTCGCACCGCCAACGCGGCGCGACTTCACTTCGACCATCGGCTTCACGTTGTTGATGGCAACGGTGAAAGCTTCGAGCGGGTCTTTGTCCGGGTTCTTCTTTTCGATGAATTCGAGTGCACCGTAAATGATGCGCTCGGCAACAGCCTTCTTGCCGCCTTCCATGATCACGTTCATGAACTTCGACAGCTCGACATTGCCGTACTTGGGATCCGGCAGGATTTCACGTTTGGGGACTTCGCGACGACGTGGCATTTTTCTAACCTCTTTGCTTCAGTTGGCACCGTTTCCGGTACCGCGAGAGCCAGTCAGGACTCTCACTTACTCGACCCGACAGTGGGTCACTTCGTTCGATGTGCCCGCCAAGGCAACCGAACACCGTTTGTTTTTTGACGACAGGAAGGCTTAAGCCTTCTTGGGACGCTTCGCGCCGTACTTGGAACGCGACTGCTTGCGGTCTTTCACGCCTTGCAAGTCGAGCGAACCGCGCACGATGTGGTAGCGCACACCGGGCAAGTCCTTGACACGACCGCCGCGAACCAGCACGACGCTGTGTTCCTGCAGGTTGTGGCCTTCGCCGCCGATGTAGGAGATGACTTCGAAGCCATTGGTCAGACGGACCTTGGCAACTTTACGAAGCGCCGAGTTGGGCTTCTTGGGCGTCGTGGTGTAGACGCGGGTGCAGACACCGCGACGTTGCGGCGAGTTCTGCATGGCAGGGCTCTTCGAATTGATCTTTTCGACCGTTCGACCCTGACGCACCAGTTGATTGATGGTTGGCATGAATGAATTAGTCCCAAAACAACCCGGCCCTGGTTGCAAAACCGCCCTTGGTCCTTGACGTGACGCAAGGCAAGGAAGCCGGGAATAACGAAAACGTGAAACCCTTCGGAAATTTCCGAAAAGCCCACGAGTATAGCAAACGAGTCTGAAACGGCAAGGTCAGCCGCGGCGGAAGACCGCCGGCGGCCTTGTCACCCCTCCGGCCTACTTGATCCAGAGCCGCACGGCGTCCCAGGCGCGGCCGAATATCCCTGCCTGCTCGACGGCTTCCAGGGCGACCAGGGGCACGTCGGCGACCGGCTGGTCGTCCAGGGTGACCTTGAGCGAACCGACGGCCTGGTACTTGGTGAACGGCGCCACCAGCGGATCGGGGCGCGACACCTGGGTCTTGATCTTGCTAGCAGTGCCGGCCGGCACCGCGACCACGATGGCTTCCGGGCGGCCCAGCTTCAGCGTGTTCGCCTTGCCCTTCCAGACGGCCGGGGTTGCGGCCGGCTGGCCGGCGTCGAACAGGCGAACGGCGTCGTAGGCTGTGTAACCCCAGTTCAGCAGCTTCTGCGATTCGTTGGCGCGCACAGTCTCGCCCGTGGTGCCCAGCACGATCGACAGCAGGCGACGGCCGCCGGTCAAGTTGGGAAAATCGCGCTTGGCGGTGGCGATCATGCAGTAGCCGGCCGCCTCGGTATGCCCGGTCTTCAGGCCGTCGACGGTCGGGTCGCGGAACAAGAGCAGGTTGCGGTTGGTGTCGTTGGTCGACGGGGTGCCCGGGTAGCGGTACTTCTTGATCGCGTAGTACTTGGCTTCCTCGGGGAAGTCGCGCACCAGGCGGGTCGCCAGGATGCTCAGGTCGCGGGCCGTGGTGGTGTGGCCGGGCGCCGTCAGGCCTTCGGGGTTCTTGTAGCTCGTGTTCTTCATGCCCAGCGCCTTGGCCTGGGCATTCATCATCTCGACGAAGTGCTCCACCGTGCCGCCAACGCCTTCGGCCAGCGCCACCGTGGCGTCGTTGCCCGACTGCACGATCAGGCCCTTGATCAGGTCTTCCACCGGCACCTGCATCTTGGGGTCGATGAACATGCGCGAACCAGGCATTTTCCAGGCGCGCGGGCTGACTGGCAGCGTCTGGGTCAGCGTGATCTTCTTGGCGCGCAGCGCATCGAACACCAGGTAGGCCGACATCAGCTTGGTGAGCGAAGCCGGCTCGACCGGGCTGTCGATGTCCTTCTGGGCCAGGATCTGGTTCGCGGTCACGTCGAGCAGCAGGTAGCTGCGCGCGGCAATTTCAGGCGGTGCCGGCACCTGGGCGGCGGCGATCAGGCTGACGGATGCGGCGGCGGTAAAGACCAGCGCGCGGAGCGCGCCAAGAAAACGATTCATGGGGAGTTTGGAAAGAGACGAAAACAAGCCTGCGAGGCTTTCATGCGACGTCCGCGCGCAGATGGCGAACCACGAGACTTTTGAGCAGCGGCAATTGTCCGTGAAAGAAGTGGCCGCCCCCGGGGACGACTGTGACAGGAAGTGACTGCGGCCGCGCCCAGTCCATCACGGCGGACAGCGCCACGGTGTCGTCGGCTTCGCCATGAACCACCAGCATGCGCTCGTGCGCCTCGGCCGGCAGCGTGGCCACGGTGTTGCGCGCGGCGGCCGTGCCCACCAGCACGATCTGGCGGATGTCGCGTTCGGTCCAGAGCTTTGCGGCGGCACCGGTCGCGACGAAAGCGCCGAAAGAAAAACCAGCGATCGCCAGCGGCCCCTCGGGAGCGAGCTGGCCGACGACATTCAACATGTCTTCCAGCTCGCCGCGCCCTTCGTCGTGCACGCCTTCGCTGGCGCCCACGCCGCGGAAGTTGAAACGCACCGTGGTCCACCCGCTGGCGACGAATGCGCGCGCCAGCGTCTGCACCACCTTGTTGTCCATCGTGCCGCCGAACAGCGGGTGGGGATGGGCGATGACTGCGATGCCGCGCGGGGTGCCGGCAGGCTGGTCGCGTTGAACCTCGATCGCGCCGGCGGCGCCCTGGAGGCTGATCTTTTCGGTCTGGGAATTCATTGGCGCAAAGTACGAGCAAAGGGTCGGCGGAAAAGTTCAGCGGCCGACATCGGGAGGCAACAGCAACCGCTCGACAACCTGGCCGTTCTTCAGGTGCGACTCGACGATCTCGTCGATGTCATCGCCGTCGACGAAGGTGTACCAGACGGCCTCGGGGTACACCACGGCCACCGGCCCGCCCGCGCAGCGGTCGAGGCAGCCGGCCTTGTTGACGCGCACCTTGCCGGGCCCGGATAGCCCCTCTTCCTTGACCTTCGCCTTGCAGCGGTCGAAGCCTTCCTGTGCGTTGTGCATGGAGCAGGAGTCTTCGCCGTTCTTGCGCTCATTGAGGCAGAAGAAGATGTGGCGGCCGTAATAGCCGGACGGCGCGGCTGTGGAAGAACTGGGCATCGGCAGATTTTAGTGACCGCCCCTGGCCCCGTGTTCATGCCTTCAAACGCTCAGACCGTCGTGACGGCATTGGGCCGCCCCCGGCGCGACAGGGCGACCACCACATACGCCAACACCGCGAAGGGCCAGGTCCAGCCCAGCCACTGCGCCAGCCCATGGAAGCGGATGAAGCGCCCCTGCTCCCAGGTGGCCAGGGTCTGCGCGAAGTACGCGCTCTCGGGCGCCTGGTTCAGCAGGCTCAACTGCAGCACGAGCCCCACCAGCAGCAGCGCCGCACACAAGCGGCGCGGCGCGAACAGCAACAACACGCCGGCGAAGAACGCCGCGGCCATGCCGACTTGCACCGGCAGGCCCAGCCACGCCCATGCGTGCTCGGGCCCATAGCTCAAGGCCGCCGACAACGCCGAGGCCGCGATGCCTGCCAGCAGCGTCAGCGGCAGCAGCACCGCGCGCTGGACCACGGAGCGCGCCACCAGATAGCCCAGCAGGCACGGCACCAGTGCGCCGAGCATCACGCACAGCAGCTCCACCGCCGGCACCAACGGTTCGAGCTCGAACTGCCGCAGCGGCAGCCAGTCGATGAAGGGCGTGTCGAGCAGCCATTCGGAGATCGCCACTTCGAGCCGCTCGAACACCTGCCCCAGCCCGAAGGTGACGGCCGCCGGGAACAGCAGCGCAAAAGGCCACAGCGCGAGCAGCACCAGCCCGCCGCGCGAGTCCTCGGCGAACCACTGCGAACGCGCGCGGCTCCAGTGGGCAACCGCTCCCAGCCGCTCCAGCCCCGCCGCCAGCACCGCGCCAAGGACCGCACCCGTCGTGTTGAGCCCCAGGTCCACGTTGGAAGGGATGCGTGCGGGCAGGTAGCTCTGCAGCGTCTCCATGGCGAACGCGATCGCCGCCCCCGCCACGGTAGCACGCAGCACCGCATACCAGACGCTGGTGGCCCGGCGCGTGCGCAACACTGCCAAGGCACACAGGAAGCCGAAGGGCACATAGCCCACCACGTTGACGGCGAAGTCGAAGCCCGTCCAGTACTTGGGCCAGGGCGCCCACAGATAGGCCCACGGCGCGATCCCCTGGTCGCGCCAGTCGGCGAACGGATAGAGACTGGCGTAGACGATCAGCGCCGCGTACGCGAGCGCCAGGGGGAGCGCGGCGGACTTGTGCGGCCTCTCCACCGTGTGCACCGGGCTCAGAACGGCTTGACGACCACCAGGATCACGATGCCCAGCAGCAGCAGCACCGGCAGCTCGTTGAACCAGCGGAACCAGCGGTCGTTGCGCCGGTTCTCGCCCGCCACGAAACGGCGCAGCAGCACACCGCAGCCGTGGTGATAGCCGATGGCCACCAGCACCAGCGCCAGCTTGGCGTGCATCCACCCGTTGCCCGGGCCGCGCCCGATGCCGTAGCCCAGCCACAGCCACAGGCCGAAGCCGAGCGCGGGAACCGCCAGGAAAGTCGTGAATCGCATGAGCTTGCGTGCCATCAACAGCAGCCGCTCCCGCTCGGCCACCGACTCGGGCGGCACCATCGCCAGATTGACAAAGATACGGGGCAGGTAGAACAACCCCGCGAACCAGCTTGCAATGAAGACGATGTGAAGAGATTTGACCCAGAGCATGGCGGCAGTTTAGTGGCGCCCCTCTCGTCGACCCCGCTTTTGCGGCGATGCCCCCGTACAGAGGGCAAAAAAAAGCCCGACGTCTTCACGTCGGGCTGGGAAGCCCTTTTGCTGTCACACATCAAGGCACCCGCTCAGGGAGGAAAAGCGGGGAGCGGCAAGCCGCCCGCTTCAGAATTTAACAAAGACGAAACAAGGTTTCAAGCGACTGAGGCACTTTCTTTGACATTTGAAGCAAAAATTTGAGTACCTTGGTTCTACGAATTTCCGTAGTTGTCAGACAACTGGACACTCGGAGAGAAAGTCTGTGAAAGATCGCTTCAGGCACAATTTTGGATATATGACGTCATCATCTTCCCCTCTGGCCATGTTCCCCGCCGGGCGGCCGCGGCGCCTGCGGCGCGACGCTTTCACCCGCAATCTGGTACGAGAACACGCGCTGACGGTCAACGACCTGATCTACCCAGTGTTCGTGCAGGAAGGCGAGAAACGTCGCGATGCCGTCCCCTCGATGCCCGGCGTGGACCGCCTGAGCCTCGACCAACTGCTGCCCGTGGCCGAGCAGTGCGTGGCGGCCGGCATCCCGGTGATGGCCCTGTTCCCGGTGATCGACGCCAGTCTCAAGACGCCCGACGGCAGCGAAGCCTTCAACCCCGACGGGCTGATTCCCCGCGTGGTGGCCGCCCTCAAGGCGCGCTTCCCCGAACTGGGCGTGATGACCGACGTTGCCCTCGACCCCTACACCAGCCACGGCCAGGACGGCCTGCTCGACGACACTGGCTACATCCTCAATGACGCGACCGTCGAAGTACTGGTGAAGCAGGCGCTCACACAATCGCAGGCCGGCGTGGACATTGTGGCGCCAAGCGACATGATGGACGGCCGCATCGGCGCCATCCGCACCGCGCTCGAAGCCCGCGGCGACATTCACACGCGCATCATGGCCTACAGCGCCAAGTACGCCAGCGCCTTCTACGGCCCCTTCCGCGACGCCGTGGGCTCGGCCGCCACGCTCGGCAAGAGCAACAAGAAGGTCTACCAGATGGACCCCGGCAACAGCGACGAGGCCCTGCGCGAAGTCGCCATCGACATCGCCGAAGGCGCCGACATGGTGATGGTGAAGCCCGGCATGCCCTACCTCGACATCGTGCGCCGCGTGAAAGACCAGTTCCATGTGCCGACCTTCGCCTACCAGGTGAGCGGCGAGTACGCGATGCTCAAGGCCGCAGCCCAGAACGGCTGGCTCGACCACGACGCCGTGGTGCTCGAAAGCCTGCTGGCCTTCAAGCGCGCCGGCGCCGACGGCGTGCTGACCTATTTCGCGCTCGACGCCGCGCGACTGCTGCAGAAGTAACAGCGCCGGCATGCGCATCTTCGAAATCAACCGCTCGCAGGTCAGCGAGCATGCCGCGCTGGCACCGCTGACCGTGCCGGGCGCGTGCGGCACCGGCGGCTACCTCTGGATCTCGCTCACACGGGAAGAATTCCGGGCCTCGCTGGCCGAGGCGCAGCAGATCCTGCAGACGCTGTGCCTCACGCAACTGGTCGACCTGCACGTGGCCGACCTGCTCAACGACCAGTTGCCCTCCCACTACGACTACACCTCGCAGTACGACGTGCTGGTGTTCCGGCGGCTGGCCAACGGACAGGGCCAGGCGGCGCTGGGCAACGGCAAGGGCAATGGCAGCGAAGCCCCGCCCTTGCCCCGTAGCGGCCCGCCCGTGCTGCGCCGCGTCGACACCCGCCCGGTGGGCTTCGCGGTGTTCGACCGCGTGCTGCTGTCGGTGCACCCGGAAGACGGCGCGGTGCGCGACGCCTTCGCCACGCGCCTGCTGGCGGCCGCCTCGCCCGACGACCGCGGCGCCCCTGCGCTCGACGTGCGCGCCACCTCGGCCCGCCTGCCGACCAGCCCTTCGGACCTGATGCTGCGCGTCATCAACCAGATCGTCGACGGCTACCTCGACCTGCGGCGCGAACTCACCAAGCAGCTGGACCACTGGCAGACCGAGCTGATCGACCCGCGCAGCCGCTTCACCAATTGGGGCGCGCTGATGGAGGCGCGCCAGTCGCTGCACCACCTGGACGAGATCTGCGAAGACCAGCGCGCCGCCATGCAGGACTGGATCGACTCGCTCGAAACGCTCCCCGTGCCCAAGGGCGAGACGGAGCGGCGCGAGCGCGAACTCATCATGATCCGCAGCCGCGACGTGCTCGAGCACATCGAGCGCGTGGTGCACCATGTGCACCGGCTGGAGCAGAACGCCGAGACCGCCGTGCAAATGCACTTCAGCGTGCAGGGCCACCGCGCCAACGACATCATGCGGGTGCTGACGGTGCTCACCGCCGTGTTCCTGCCGCTGAACCTCATCGCGGGCATCTTCGGCATGAACTTCGAGTTCATCCCGCTCGTGCACAAGGCCGACGGCTTCTGGATCGCGATGACGTCGATGCTGGTCATCGCGGTGGTGCTGGTGCTGATCTTCTGGCGCAAGCGCTATCTCGCGCGTACGCGCTGATTCCGGAATCGCCAGCCAAAGAAAAAGGGCCACGCTTTCGCGTGGCCCTTTTGCATTTCGACGGCCCCGAAGGACCGCTTCAATTACTTGGCGACAGCGCCCGAACCTTGCTCGGCCTGAACGCGAGCGTCCATCGGGTTTTGCATGGTCGAGATGACGCGGCTGTTGACGCGCGAGCCGCCAGTCACGTTCTGGTCGGGAGCGTAGGAAGTGCGAACGGCTTCGGCTTCGACGATTGCGCGGTCCTTCGACACGGCGACCGTTTCCGGGCCGCGCGAACCGCGGGTCACGTTCTGGTTCGGAGCCGATGCGGCACGCACGGCTTCGGCATTGACTTCATCACGGCTCTTGGTCGAAACGGCGGTGTTCACGCCTTGGTACGTTTCAGCTTGAGCGCCAGTGGCGGCCAGCAGGGTCAGGGCGGCAGCGGCGAGGATTTGCGAGGTCTTCATATTCAGTTCTCCTAGGATGTTCGTTGGATGGTTCGTCCACCAGGCTTGCTGGTTCGCTTGCCTGTGCGGCGAGTTTCCGGGCGAACAGCCATGCCAAAACACTCGGTTCAGAGACACGGTGTTTCCTCTATTGAAACAATGCCGACATCAAGGCATGCCAACAGAAAAAAGCCGGGTCCGGTTCGCACCGGCCCGGCCTTGCAGGAGAAGACTTCCGGCTTATCGCCGCGATGCTTGGAACTGCGGCGGCACTTCGCTGTTGGCGAAGGCGCGGCGGTCCAGGTTCTGGTTCGGCGCGTGGGCGGCGGCCACGGCCTCGGCACGAACCGACGCCCGGTCAAGCGAACTCGGCCGCGAGATCAGGGGCGCCGCAACCACGTCGCCGTAGACATTGCCACCGCGCGCCGCAGCATCCGCGCCGGCCACCACATCACTGCGGCTGGTGACGGCCCTGAGCGGCTGCACCGGCTCGAAGCCCTGCTGGGCGCCCTGCGCCTGCGCGCCGGAGGCGACAAGCAGCAACAGGACGGCAGCGGCAATGATGTTCGGGGTCTTCATTTCAGTTCCTTCCAACGGTCCAACTGGGCTGGCGACGTCGGCGTGTAACCGAAGTGTCGCCCAGGCCGGTTAGGAAAAACCCGGGAGAATCGAACCATCGCGTTCCCAAAACGGAAACAATGGACTCATTCACATGGACAGTCTCGATCTGATCAGAACCTTCCGGGAAGTCGCCTCGCACGGCAGTTTTTCCCAGGCAGCCAAGAGGCTCGACATGTCGAAGGCCACCGTCAGCAAGTATGTGGCCGAGCTGGAAACCCGCTTCGGCGTGCGTCTTCTCAACCGCTCCACCCGTTCCGTGAGCCTCACCGATGCCGGCCAGCTCCTGCTGGAGCGCAGCACCCCGATGCTCGAGATGGTCGAACTCACCCAGTCCGAACTGCAGGACCGCGCCAGCCAGCCCGGCGGGCGGCTGCGCATCTCGGCCCCGCACGGCATGGGCAGCGGCGAGTTTCCGAACCTGCTGGCCGACTTCATGCGCTACTACCCCGACGTGACGATCAGCCTGCAGCTGACCAACCGCGCCGTCGACCTCGCCGAGGAAGGCATCGACGTCGAGCTGCGCAGCGGCCCCGTCGAGGACGCAAACCTGATCGTGCGCAAGCTGCGCCTCATGAACATGGTGGTCTGCGCCTCGCCGGTCTACTGGAAGAAGCACGGCAAGCCCGAGCATCCGCGCGACCTGTCGGGCCACGAGGCGCTCACTTTCTCGTCGCAGGGCCAGCAGCCGGTGTGGCGCTTCGACGACAACGGCACGCCGATCGACATACCGGTGAAAAGCCGCATGGACTGCACCGAAGGCGCGCCGCTGATCCGCGTGGCCATGCACGGCTTCGGCGTGATCTACCTGCCGTCGATCCTCGTGCAATCGCACCTCGACCACGGCGAGCTGGTGCCTGTGCTGCAGGACTACGCGCGCAAGGACATGTGGCTGTCGGCCGCGTACCTGCAACGGCGCCACAACAGCGCCGCACTGCGCGCGCTGCTCGACTTCCTGCAGACCCGGGTCGGCCCGGGCGCCACGACACGCAAGCCGAGCCATTCATGAAATGAAAAACCCGGCAGCGCCGGGTTTTTTCATTGGAGAACGAGTGCCAGGCTCAGCCGAGGTGCTTGGCGAAGAACGCCAGCGTGCGCTCGCGCGCCAGCTTGGCCGCGTCGGCGTCGTACGAGCCGCGCTGGTCGCAGTTGAAGCCGTGGCCCACCGGATACACATGCACCTCCACCTCCGGATGCGCCTTCTTGAACGACTCGATGGTGTCCAGCGGAATCCAGTGATCCTGGTTGCCGAAGTGCGCGAGCACCGGCACCTTGGGCTGGCGTGCCGTTTCTTCCGGCGAGGTCATGCCGCCGCCGTAGTAAGGCGCAGCAGCAGCCAGACCCGGCAGCAGCGCCGCCGAGCGCCACACCAGCAGGCCGCCCCAGCAGTAGCCGACGATGCCGACCTTGCCCGCCTTCGATGCGTAGGCAATCGACGCCTCGATGTCCTGCAGCACGCCCGGCGCCGGCAGCGCCTCGACAGCGGTCTTCAGGCCGAAGCCGTTCTTCATGTCGTCTTCCGAGTAGCCCAGCTCCACGCCCTGCTTGACGCGGTGGAAGGTCGACGGCGCCACGGCCAGGTAGCCCTCGGCCGCATAGCCGTCGGCCACCGAACGGATGTGCGAATTCACGCCGAAGATTTCCTGCACCACGACCACCGCGCCGCGCGGCTTGCCCGCCGGTTCGGCCACATAGGCGGGGAAGGTGAAGCCGTCCTTGGCGGTGAGATCGATGAATTGACCCATGTGTCTTGCTCCTAGATGGCAAATAAGTAAATGCCGGGTTACGGGCGCAGCGCCCGTTCGACGAAGTCGAGACGGTCCTGCCCCCAGAAAATCTCGCCGTCGATCACGTAGCTGGGCGCGCCGAACACCTGGATGTCGATGGCTTCCTGCGTGTAGGCCTCGTAGCGCTCCTGAACCGCCTGGCTCTGAGACTGCTCGCCGCGCTTGGGCGACAGCCCGCATTCGACGATCAGCGAATCGAGCACCTTCGGGTCGCCGATGTTGCGCTCTTGCACCCACACGGCTGCGAACACCGCCTCGCTCATGCGCATGGCGGCCTCGGTGCCGTCGTGCATGTCGACCGCGATGATGACCCGCGCCGCGTCGTCGCTGGCCACCGGAAAGAACTTCGGCTTGACGTTCACCGGCAGGCCGAGGTGCCGCGACCAGCGTGCAAGGTCGACCAGCCGGTACGCCTGGCGCTGCGGCGCGCGCTTGCCCAGCGGTAGCCCGCCCGACACCGGATACACGCTGCCCAGGTCGATGGGCCGCACGCGCACCGTGGCGCCCGCAGCCGCGGCAATCGCCGCAAAGCGGGAATGCCCCAGATAGGTCCACGGGCTCTGTGGCGCAAAGTAGTAGTCAATCGTCTTGCTGGTGCTCATGCGCGTGCCCCGATGATGTAATCCAAGCCAACGGTTTTAACTGACACGCAGTTTCTCTGCAGGAGGTAGGTTTTGGACCAGGTGCTCTTGATCACGGGCGGCGGCCGCGGCATTGGCGCCGCCACCGCCCTGCTCGCCGCGCAGCGCGGCTACGCGGTGGCCGTCAACTACGCCAGCAATTCGCTGGCCGCCGACGAGGTGGTGCGCACCATCCGCGCAAACGGCGGCGCCGCCATGGCTGTGCAAGCCGACGTGGGCGACGAGGCGCAGGTGCTCGCCATGTTCCAGAAGGTCGACGCCCGGTTCGGCCGCCTCACGGCCCTTGTCAACAATGCCGGCGTGGTCGACGTGCAGGCGCGCGTCGCCGACATGAGCGTGGCCCGGCTGGAGCGCATGTTCCGCATCAACGTGATTGGCAGCTTCATCTGCGCGCGCGAGGCCGTGCGGCGCATGAGCACGAAGTACGGCGGCGCGGGCGGCGCCATCGTCAACGTCTCCAGCGGCGCCTCTCGGCTGGGTTCACCCGACCAGTACGTCGACTACGCCGCCAGCAAAGGCGCCATCGACACTTTCACCATCGGCCTGGCCAAGGAAGTGGCGGCCGAAGGCATCCGCGTCAATGCGGTACGCCCCGGCCTGATCGACACCGAGATCCACGCCTCCGGCGGCATGCCCGACCGCGCCTTCGACCTCGCGCCCACCGTGCCCATGCAGCGCACCGGCAGCGCCGACGAAATCGCCGGCGCCATCCTGTGGCTGCTCTCGCCCGAGGCCAGCTACACCACCATGGCCCTGCTCGACGTCACCGGAGGCCGCTGACCATGAGCACCTCGATGGACCTGATCAAGCCGCTGGTGACGCTGGTGGCCATCGTCAACCCGCTGGCCATCGTGCCTTTCTTCATCCACTACACGCAGGGCTACAGCGACGCGCAGCGCCGCCACACGGTGCGCATGTCGGCCTTCAGCGCATTCGTGGTCATTGCGGTGAGCGCGCTGCTGGGTCTGCAGCTGCTGTCCTTCTTCGGCATATCCATCGCGAGCTTCCAGGTCGGCGGCGGCCTGCTGCTGCTCATGAGTTCGCTGTCGATGCTCAACGCCAAGCCGGCCGAGAGCAAGACCAACGTCGAGGAACTGCGCGCCACCGAGGTGAAGGCGTCGATGGGCGCGTCGATTGCGGTGGTGCCGCTCACCATTCCGCTGCTCACCGGCCCGGCCACCATCTCCACCGTGGTCATCTACGCCGACAAGGCGCAGCACCTGTGGGAGCTTGCGATTCTGGTGGGCTACGGCGTGGTGGTGGCGCTGGCCACCGCCCTGGCCTTCTCGCTCGCACAGCCTATTGCACGCGTGCTCGGCAAGACCGGCATCAACATCATGACGCGGCTGATGGGGCTGATTCTTGCGGCGCTCGCGGTCGAGGTGATGGCCGACGGGCTCGGCAAGCTGTTCCCGATCCTGAACAAGATCGGCTAAGCAGCCGGCGCCAACCTGGCCGTCAGGCCAGCATCTTCTCGATGATCCGCCAGTGCGCAGGCTCGACCGGCGTGATCGACAGCCGGTTGCCCTTACGCAGCACGACCAGCTCGGTCAGCTCCGGCTTTGCTCGCAGCTCGGGCAAGGCCAGCAGCCGCGTCTTGCGCAGCGCCTGCACGTCCACCAGCAGCCAGCGCGGGTCGTCCTTCTTCGAGCCTGCGTCGTAGTAAGGCGACTTCGAATCGAACTGCGTCGGATCGGGCTTGATGCCCGAGGCCACGCGCGCGATGCCGGCAATGCCCGGCTCCGGGCAGCTCGAGTGATAGAACAGCACGCCGTCGCCGACCTTCATGCCGTCGCGCATGAAGTTGCGTGCCTGATAGTTGCGCACGCCGGTCCACGCCACAGTGGCGCCGGGTGCGGTGAGCGCATCGTCTATCGAGACCTCATTGGGCTCGGATTTCATCAACCAGTAATTGGGCATGGTCCCGTCATGGTGTCACATAGTCGGAGACCACGACCCACTTGCCGTCTTTGATCTGCGACAGGCGTGACTGGTCGTTGCCCAGGCGCTTGGTGGCCGTGTAGTTGCTCTTCGGGCTGCCGAACATGTCGGGCTCGAAGGTCATGCTGTCCATGGCCTTGATGAAGCTGTCGGTCGTGAGGTTCGGGCCAGCCTTGGTCGCCGCCTTGATGAACGAATCGATGATCACGTAGCCATACACCGAGAACACCGTCGGGTCTTCATTGAACTTGGTCTTGTACTTGTTGGCCCAGAAGCGCAGCGGCTGCGACTGCTCGTCGGTGTAGGGGTTCTGCACCGTCATGGTGGCGTAGACGCCATCCATCGCCTTGCCGCCCAGCTTGTGGATCAGGTCGGTGTAGGACGCGCTCGAGCCCAGGAAGGTCGGGTTGAAGCCTGTCTTGCGCGCCTCGCCCACGGTGCCGATGGTCTCGCGGATGATGGTGCCGAGCACCACGAGGTCGCAGTTGGCGGCTTTCATCTTCGCGACCTGCGAGCTGAAGTCGGTGGCGCCGCGCTTGAACGAGGTTTTCTCGGCCAGCTCCATGTTCGCGGCCTTCAGGCCCGCCTCCGCGCCGCGCTGCACCTCGAGCCCGAACTCGTCGTCCTGGTAGATGGTGCAGACCTTCTTGGCGCCCTTGTCCTTGATCATCTTCGGCAGGGCCAGGCGGATCTGGTCGTAGTAGGTGGCCGCGAACGAATACTTCAGCCGGTTCAGCGGTTCGTACATTTCGCGTGCCGCGGTAATGGGCATGAAGTTGACGACGTTCTTGTCGAACTGCACCGGCATCGCCGCCATGTTCTGCGCAGTGCCGATGTGGCCGGCCATGATGAAGATCTTTTCCTGGTTCACCAGCTTCTGCGCGGCCAGCACCGCCTTCTTCGGGTCGTAGCCCGAGTCTTCGACGAACAGCTTGAGCTTGCGGCCGTTCAGGCTGCCCTGCTCGTTGAGTTCGTCCACCCGCAGCTGCATGCCGTTGCGCGCCTGCTTGCCGAAGCCCGCGAGCGGACCCGACAGGTCTTGGATGGTGCCGATGCGGATCTCGTCCTTGCTCACGCCCTGCTGCTGAGCGGACGCAAGCGTCGCGATCAGGCCCAGCACGGCCAGCGTCGTCAGTGTCTTGAGCTTCATGCGGTTGTCTCCTCGGGTTGACGAAAAAAACGGATCTGCAATCTCGGTCAGCGATACATGGCCTCGATGCGCTCGGCGTACTTGGTCTGCACCAACTTGCGCTTGAGCTTCATCGTGGGCGTGAGCTCCTCGTCCTCCGCGCTGAGCTGCGTTTCGAGCAGAAAGAACTTCTTGATCTGCTCGACGCGCGCGAACCTGGCGTTGACGCGATCGATCTCGCCCTGGATCAAATCCTGCACTTCCTTCGTGCGCGTCAGGCTCTCATAGTTGCTGAACGGCACGTCGTGGTCCTGCGCAAACTTCTCGACGTTCTCCTGGTCGATCATGACGATCACCGTGAGGTAGGGCTTCTTGTCGCCGATGACCACGGCATCGGTGATGTAGAGGCTGAACTTGAGCTCGTTCTCCAGCTCGCTCGGCGTCACGTTCTTCCCACCCGCCGTGATGATGATGTCTTTCATCCGGTCGGTGATGCGGAAATACCCGTCCTCGTCCATCACGCCCACGTCGCCGGTGTGCAGCCAGCCTTCGGCGTCGATGGTCTCGGCGGTCTTCTCGGGCAGGTTGAGGTAACCCATGAAGACATTGGGGCCGCGCACCAGGATCTCGCCGGACGCGGCGTCGATGCGCACCTCGTTGTAGCCCGTGGCCGGCCCGATCGATCCCGGCTTGATGCGCGTGGCCGGCACGGCGGTGGAGGCGCCGCAAGACTCGGTCATGCCCCACACCTCCAGCATCGGCACGCCAAGCGCGAGATACCACTTCACCAGCTCGGGCGAAATGGGCGCCGCGCCCGTCACCAGGAAACGCGAGCGGTGGATGCCGATGAGCTTGCGCGCGTTGTCCAGCGCGAGCACGCGCGCCAGCCTGAACTTGAACTTCAGCGCCGCGCCGACATCTTCGCCCGCCAGCACGCGGTTGGCGATCTCCTCGCCCACGCCAATGCTCCACTTGTAGGCGGCCTGCTGCAGCGGGCTGGCTTCCTTCAGCGCGATCATCACGCCCGAATAGAACTTCTCCCACACACGCGGCACAGCCGTGAACACGGTGGGCGCGATCTCGCGCACGTTCTCGGGCACCGTCTCGGGGTTCTCCACGAAGTTGAGGATCGAGCCGGTATACATCGCGAAGTACTCACCGCCCATGCGCTCCGCGATGTGGCACAGCGGCAGGAAGCACATGCGCTCGTCCCTCTCGTCCTGCGCGATGAGCGTGTTGTAGCCACGCGCGGTGTACACGAGCCCGGCGTGACTGTGCATCGCGCCCTTGGGCTTGCCGGTGGTGCCCGAGGTGTAGACGAGGATGGCGAGGTCTTCGGGGCGGCAGGCCGCCACTGTGCGCTCGACTGCCTGCGGATCGGCGGCCAGATGCGCACGGCCGAGGGTGCGCAGCGCGTCGAGGCTCATCACCGCCGCATCGTCGAGGTCGCGCAGGCCTTCCATGTCGAACACGATCACGCAGCGCAGCCCCGGCAGGCCGGCGCGCACTTCGAGCGCCTTGTCGAGCTGCTCGTCGTCTTCCACGAAGAGCACTGTGGTGCGCGAGTCTTCGCACAGGTAATGCACCTGCGAAGCCGCATCGGTCGGGTAGATGCCGTTGGACACGCCTCCGCAGCTGAGCACGGCCAGGTCGGCGAGCACCCATTCGATGACCGTGTTCGACAAAATCGACGCGCACTCTCCCGGCGCAAAGCCGATGGCCTGGAGCCCGGCCGCAATCTCGCGCACCGCATCGGCCGTCTGGTGCCAGCTCCAGCTGCGCCAGATGCCCAGCTCTTTCTGCCGCATCCAGATGTTGTCGCCGCGTTGCTTCACCGCATTCCAGAACATCGCGGGAATGGTGTCGCCGGGCACGACGACGTCGAGCCGGGGTTCGAAGGTGTTGAGTTCCCAGAGTCCTTGCATGGTGGCTACCTCCAGGTCTTCTTCTTTTTCCAGCGCCGCTCGCCGCGCACGCCATCGTCCTTCACACCGAGATAGAACTCCTTGATGTCTTCCTTCTCCCTCAGGCGTTCGCAGGAGTCTTCCATCACGATGCGGCCGTTCTCCAGCACGTAGCCATGATCGGCCGCGTTGAGCGCCATGTTGGCGTTCTGCTCGACCAGCAAAATCGTGGTGCCGCGCTCGCGGTTGATGCGCACGACGATCTCGAAGATTTCCTTCGTCAGCTTCGGGCTCAGGCCGAGGCTGGGCTCGTCCAGAAGAATGAGATGCGGCGCGGCCATGATGGCGCGTGAGATCGCAAGCATCTGCTGCTGCCCGCCGGACAGCAGGCCAGCGTCCTGCGTGGCGCGTTCGCGCAGGATGGGGAAGTAGGTGTAGACCGTCTCCATGTCGCGCGCCACGCCGTCGCGATCTTTCCGCGTGTACGCGCCCATCAGCAGGTTGTCCTTCACCGACAGCAGCGGAAACACCTCGCGGCCCTCGGGCACGTGGCTCAGGCCCTGCTGCACGATGTAGGCCGGGTCCTTGGCGGTGATGTCCTTGCCCTGGAACTCGATGCTGCCTTTGCGGGGATCGATGATTCCGGAGATGGTCTTGAGGATGGTTGTCTTGCCCGCGCCGTTCGAACCGAGCACCGTCACGATCTCGCCCTGCTTCACCTTGAGGCTCACGCCCCTGATGGCCTTGATGGGGCCGTAGGCGCTCTCGACGTTCATGAGTTGGAGAACAGCGTCGCTCATGCCGCCACCCTCCTCAAGCTGCTCACGTCGTCCACGGTCCCAAGATAAGCCTCGATAACACGCGAATCCGCCTGCACCTCGCTGGGAGAACCCGTAGCCAACACTTCCCCCATGTTCATCGCCAGCACCCGGTCGGACACCTTCGACACAAGCGACATGTCGTGCTCGACCATCAGCACGGACACCCCCAGCTCTTGCTGGATGTCCTGAATCCAGAACGCCATATCCGCCGTCTCTTCCACGTTGAGCCCCGAAGACGGCTCATCGAGCAGCAGCAACTTCGGCTCCGTGCACAACGCACGCGCCAGCTCGACGACCTTGCGAACGCCATAGGGCAACCCCGCCACCATCGAATCGCGGTGATGCTGAAGATCCAGCAGCTCGATCACCTGCTCCGCCTTCTCGCGCGCCGCGATCTCCGCACGCCGCGTGGCGGGCGTGAAGAACACCTCGCTCCAGAGCCCCGTCTGCCGGTGCGTGTGGCGGCCGATCAGCAGGTTGTGCAGCACCGTCGCGTGCTCGAACAGCTCGATGTTCTGGAAAGTGCGCGCAATGCCCAACGCAGCAATCGCATGCGGCGCCTGCTGCGTCAACGCAATCGGGCCGCCCTCTTCGCCATGCCACGTGATCTCGCCCGTGGTCGGCGTGTAGATGCGGCTGATCAGGTTGAATACCGTCGTCTTGCCCGCGCCGTTCGGGCCGATCAGCGTGAACACCTCGCCGCGCCGCACGTCGAAGCTCACCTTGTTGACCGCGAGCACACCGCCGAAGCGCACGCTCAGCTCTTTCGCGGAAAGGAGGATGTCGCCGCTCATCGCAACCGGTCCGACTTGGTGAACGACTTCTGCCGCTTGAACAACCCCCTGCGGTAGAACGGAAACAGCTGCAGCCAGGTGCGGATCTTCAGCCAGCGGCCGTACAACCCCAGCGGCTCGAACAGCACGAAGGCAATCAGCACCACGCCATACACCAGCCCCTGCAGGCCAGGCGCCTGGCCGATGACCGCCGGCAACCAGTCCTTGCCGATGGAGATCAGCTGCGGCATCGCGATCAGGAAGATCGCGCCCAGAAACGCACCGTGCACCGAACCGAGTCCGCCGATCACCACCATCAGCAGCAGGTCGATGGACTGCAGGATGCTGAACTGGTCCGGCGAGATGAAGCTGAGCTTGTGCGCATACAAGGCCCCGCCCAGCCCAGCGAGCGCAGCCGATATCGCGAACGACATCGTCTTGTAGCGCGCCAGGTGAATGCCCATGCTCTGCGCCGAAATCTCCGAATCACGAATCGCGACGAAGGCCCGACCGGTCGGTGAGCGCAGCAGGTTCAGGATGCCGAGCGTGCTCAGCACCGCCACCACCAGGCACAGGAAGTAGAAGCCGTCACCCGAGCCCAGCGACCAGCCGAAGAGCTGCGGCGACTTCACATGCAGCCCCGCGTTGCCGCCCGTCACGCTCTCCCACCGTGCGAACACCTCCTCGACGATGAAGCCGAACGACAGCGTCGCGATGCCGAGGTAGATGCCCTTCACGCGCAACGCCGGCAACGCGACCACCACGCCCACGGCCGCCGACAACGCAGCAGCAGCCACCAGCGCCAGCGGAAACGGCACGCCAAGATTCGTCAGCACCCCCTGCGTGTACGCACCCGTGCCGAGGAACGCCGCATGCCCGATGGAAAACTGCCCCGTGAAGCCGGCCAGCAGCATCAGCCCCAACCCGACGATCCCGTAGATCAGCACGAAGGTCAGCTGCGCCAGCCAGTACTCGTCGATGACCCATGGCGCAACGATGAGGAACGCAATGAGCAGGCCGTACCAGAACACATGCCCGCCGTGCCGCGCAAGGCGGATGTCCTGGTCGTAGCTGGTCTTGAAGATGAAGCGCATATGAGACTTACACCTTCTTGCGCAGCTTCTCGCCGAACAACCCGTTCGGCTTGATCATGAGCATCAGCAGCACCACGATGTACGGTGCCGTGTCCTTGAAACCGTCGGGCAAATAGAAGCCCGCGAACGACTCGACGATGCCGATCACCAGCCCGCCGACGATGGCACCCGGCAGGCTGCCGAAGCCCCCCACCACCGCCGCCGGAAAAGCCTTCAGCCCGATGAAGCCCATGTTCGCGTGCACGAAGGTGATGGGCGCGAGCAGCATGCCCGCAATGGCAGCGACTGCAGCCGCAAGCCCCCACACCAGCCCGTTGAGCCGCTTCACCGGAATGCCCATGTAGTAGGCCGCGAGCTGGTTCTGCGACGAGGCCTGCATCGCGATGCCCAGCTTGCTGTAGCGGAACATCGCGAACAGCAGCCCGCACAGGATGGCCGTGGCGATGATGATCGCCAGCTGCTCCAGGTTGACCACCAGCTCGCCCAGCTTCCAGATCTGGTCCTTGTAGGGCACGGCCAGCGTGTGCGTCTCGGTGCCGATGCCCGGCACCATGGTGATGAGCCCACGCGCCACGTACGCGATGCCGATGGTCAGCATCACGATGGAGAACTGCGGCTGCCCGAGGATGGGCCGTATCACCACCAGTTCGAGCAGCACGCCGAAGGCCGCCATCGCCACCACCGCGAAGATCGCTGCGAGCCAGAACGGCATGCCGAACAGCGACATGCCGGCGAACGCGCCGAAGGCACCGAGCATCATCAGGTCGCCCTGCGCGAAGCTCACCGTCTCGGTGGCCTTGTAGATCAGCACGAAGCCCAGCGCGATCAGGCCGTAGATGCACCCTTGCGCAATGCCCGACAGCAGGAGTTGAAGGATCTGCATGGGGCCGCTCTACCGCTCTTGCTAGTGCCTGAAGCCGCCGGCCGCATCGTGCAGCGCAAGGCGGCGCGAACCGGCCACGATGTCGCTGGGCTTGAGGCCGTAGACCTGGCGAATCGAATGGCTGAAGTGCGTCGAGTCGGGGTAGCCGGTGTCGAGCGCGATGTCGGTCAGCGTGCTGCCCTGGTGCACGTAGCGCAGCAGGCTGCGCGCACGCTTCCAGGCCCGGAAGGCGCGAAAGGCCATGCCGGTCTCCTGCTTGAACAGGTGCAGGAAGCGCGAGAAAGACAGGTGCACCGAGGCAGCGCACTCTTCGGCCGACATCGGCGTGGCGGGGTCGGCATTGATGGCGTCGGCCACCTTGCGGATGCGCGCATCGAGCGCGCGCGGCGCGAGCGCTTCGCCGAAGAACATCGCATCGAAGTCGAAGCCCTCGAAGCTCATGCCGCGCGCCGAAGCCGCCAGCAGGTGCGCATGGGCCTCGCGCACGCGCTGCACGAAGGCCGGCGCCTCGACCGGGCCGCAGTGCTGCAGGAAGGCCGGCATGCGTGCCGGGTCGACCGACTCCGATTCGATCAGCAGGTTGAAGATCAGCGGATGCGCGCACTCCACCTGGTGAAGCACGTGCGGCGGCACCACGATGAATTCGCCGCTCATCCATGCCCCGCCGCCGATGCGGATGCGGTTCGGCGGCGCGCCGGCGGGCGACACGTACACGCCGTGTCCGCCCATCGTGCGCTCGGCGGCCGCGCCGAGCAGGCCGGCATAGAACACGCGATGCGGCGTGAGCCACATCAGGCGTTCCCCCTGCCGTGCGGCGCCGCGCTCGGGCGGCGTCGTCCTCGTTCGCTGCATGGTGTTTGTCTCCTGCATCGGTGGACTGCCACTGTGGGGTGGCGTCTTTGTTGGCTGGATCGTAGCGGCGCGAGCCGCCCGCGCGATATCGATTTGCGCGGGGACTTTCCCTAGGCCGGTGCCAGTGCGCGGCGCAGTTCGGCGGCGCAGAGCGCCACTGCCGTGTTGGCCTCGTCGAGCACCTTGCCCATGGGCACGAAGCCATGGATCTGGCGTTCGAAGCACACGTACATGGCGCGGTTGCCCGCGGCCGTGAGCGCCTCCGCATACGCCAGCCCTTCGTCGCGCAGCGGGTCGTAGCCGGCGGTGAGCACCAGCGCGGGCGGCAGCTTCGACAGGTCGGTGTGCAGCAGCGGCGAGGCGCGCCAGTCGAGGTCGTGCGCCGGGTCGGTGATGTAGTGGTCGTGGAAGTAGCGGATGGTGTCTGCCGTCAGCAGGTAGCCCTGGCCGTTGGTCTGGTGCGAGGCATGGCCGCGCCGCATGTCGGTGGCCGGGTAGATCAGCAGCTGGTAGGCGATGGGCAGGTCGCCGGCATCGCGCGCGGCAATCGACACCACCGCCGCGAGGTTGCCGCCGGCGCTGTCGCCGCCCACTGCGAGCCGATCCGCATCGAGCCCCAGCGCCGCGGCTTCTCGGCGCACCCAGCGGGTGGCGGCCAGCGCGTCATCGACGGCGGCGGGAAAGCGGTGCTCCGGGCCCATGCGGTAGTCGACCGCGACGACGGCGCAGCCCGCGCCATTGGCCAGCTCGCGGCACAGCACGTCGTGCGTGTCGAGGTCGCCGATGACCCAGCCACCGCCGTGGTAGTACACCAGCACCGGCAGCGGGCCGGCGCCGGAACCCAGCGGGCGGTAGAGCCGCACCGGGATGGTGCCGTGCGGGCCGTCGGCGGCGAGGTCGCGAACCTCGGCCACTTCGGCCGGCAGCGGCTGCGTGGCGACGCGGCGTTCACGGTAGAAGGTCTGCGCGTCGGCGGGCGACAGGGTGTGCGTCGGCGGAATGCCGCGCGCCTCGATGAAGTCGAGCAAGGCGCGAGCCTGGGGGTGCAGCATGGTGTCTCCGGTGGAACCGCTCGACCATGCCCGCGCCGTTGCGGCGCGGCTTGCGAAAACTGGCTATGCCTTGCGCGGCTTCACGCGCGAGGCGGCTTCCTTGGCGAGCTTGCGGGCGGTGTCGGTGTCGGCCGCGTGCACCAGCGCCACGCCCATGCGGCGCTTCAGGAAGCTCTCGGGCTTGCCGAACAGGCGGATGTCGCTGCCGGGCACCTGCAGCGCCTCGGCCACGCCGTCGAAGGCGATGCCGGTGGCGTCCACGCCGCCGTAGATCACCGCGCTGGCACCCGGGCTCTTGAGCGAGGTGTCCACCGGCAGGCCCAGGATGGCGCGCGCATGCAGCTCGAACTCGTTCTGCCACTGCGTGGCCATGGTGACCATGCCGGTGTCGTGCGGACGCGGGCTGACTTCGCTGAACCAGACCTCGTCGCCCTTCACGAACAACTCGACGCCGAAGAGGCCCTGGCCGCCCAGGTCAGCGGTTACGGCCTGCGCGATCTGCTGCGCCTTCTGCAGCGCGGCGGGGGCCATGGGGTGCGGCTGCCAGCTTTCGACGTAGTCGCCGCTCACCTGCACGTGGCCGATGGGGTCGCAGAACTGCGTCTGCACGGTGCCACCGGCGTCCTTGGCGCGAACGGTGAGCAGCGTGATCTCGTAGTCGAAGTCGATGAAGCCCTCGACGATCACGCGGCCGTGGCTCACGCGGCCGCCCGCCATGGCGTAGTCCCAGGCCTTCTGCACGTCGGCGGGGCGGTCGATCTTGCTCTGGCCTTTGCCTGAGCTGCTCATCACGGGCTTGACGATGCAGGGGTAGCCAATGCCGCCATCGATGGCGGCCTGCAGCTCGGCCAGCGAGTCGCAGAACTTGTAGGGGCTGGTCGGCACGCCCAGCGTCTCGGCGGCCAGGCGGCGGATGCCTTCACGGTCCATCGTCAGGCGGGCGGCGCGGGCCGTGGGAATCACGCGCACCACGCCGGCGTCTTCGAGCTGCTGCAGCATGGGCGTGGCGATGGCCTCGATCTCTGGCACCACCAGCGTGGGCTTCTCGGCCTCGATCAGCGCTTTCAGCTGCTCGGGATCGCTCATGGTGATGGTGCGCGCGTGGTGCGCCACCTGCTGGCCGGGGGCGTTCTCGTAGCGGTCGACGGCGATGGTCTCGACGCCGAGGCGCTGCAGGGCGATCAGCACCTCCTTGCCTAGTTCGCCGGAGCCCAGGAGCATCACGCGGGTTGCAGAGGGGGAAAGGGGGGTGCCGAGGGTGGTCATGGTCGGAGGGTCGAAAAGAGCGGGAAAACGAGCAGGGAAAAGCAACCGCCGCACTGTAAGCCAACGGCGGGCCGCCGGTGTCGCACACGGCAACGGCGCGGCCGCGGGGCTGCTTCACAATCGATGTTTTGCCGTGGCGCAGGCCGCGCGCACCCCCTTTTTGTTTTCTTCAAGGAGTTCTCTCATGGCTATCCAGACTGTCGGCATCATCGGTGCCGGAACGATGGGCAACGGCATCGCGCAGGCCTGCGCGGTGGCCGGCGTGAATGTGGTGATGGTCGACATCGCCCAGGCGGCGGTCGACAAGGGCCTGGCCACGGTGTCGGGCAGCCTCGACCGCCTGATCAAGAAAGAAAAGCTCACCGCCGAGCAGAAGACCGCCGCGCTGGCGCTCATCAAGGGCTCGACCAACTACGAAGACCTGAAGAGCGCGCAACTGGTCATCGAGGCGGCCACCGAGAACCACGCGCTCAAGCTCAAGATCCTCAAGCAGGTCGACGACATGCTGGCGCCCGAAGTCATCATTGCCTCGAACACCTCGTCGATCTCGATCACGCAGCTGGCGGCCGCCACCTCGCGCCCCGACCGCTTCATTGGCATGCACTTCTTCAACCCGGTGCCGATGATGGCGCTGGTAGAGCTCATTCGCGGCTACCTCACGAGCGACGCCACGCACGACACGGTGAAGGAACTGGCCGAGCGCCTGGGCAAGTCGCCCATCACGGTGAAGAACGCGCCGGGCTTCGTGGTCAACCGCATCCTGGTGCCGATGATCAACGAGGCCTTCTTCGTGCTGGCCGAGGGCATCGCCTCGGCGGAAGACATCGACGCCGGCATGAAGCTGGGCTGCAACCAGCCCATCGGTCCGCTGGCGCTGGCCGACATGATCGGCTTGGACGTGTGCCTGGCCGTGATGGAGGTGTACCTGGAGCAGTTCGGCGATTCCAAGTACCGCCCCTGCCCGCTGCTGAAGGAAATGGTGGCGGCCGGCCAGCTCGGCCGCAAAACGGGCCGCGGCGTCTACACCTACTGAGCCGCGCAGCCATAACAACAACACGGAGACAAGACCGATGACTGCGACTCCCACCACCCCACCGGCAGAAGGCTGCATCGACACCCAGGTGCTCGACCACGTGCTGCTGATCGGCATCAACCGCCCGGCCAAGCGCAATGGCTGGACGCCGCCGATGTTCAAACAGCTGGCCGAGGCCTACACACGGCTCGACGACGATCCGAACCTGCGCGTGGGCGTGCTGCATGCCTTCGGCGATCACTTCACGGCGGGCCTCGACCTGCCGGCGGTCACCGAGTACATGAAGCGCGGCGAGAAGGCCACGCCCGTTGGGCTGGTGGAGCCGCACGACTTCGGCCTGCCCGACTACCGCCGCCGCACCAAGCCGATGGTGGTGGCGGTGAAGGGCATCTGCTTCACGGTGGGCATCGAGCTGATGCTGGGCGCGGACATCGTGGTGGCGGCCGACAACTGCCGCTTCTCTCAGATGGAAGTGCAGCGCGGCATCATGGCCACGGGCGGCGCCACGCTGCGCATGGCCGAGCGAGCCGGTGTGGGTAACGCGATGCTGCATCTGCTCACGGCGGATGAATTCGACAGCGCCGAGGCCTATCGCCTCAACTTCGTGCAGAAGGTGGTGCCGGCCGGGCAGGAGCTCGATGCGGCGCTGGCCATTGCGCAGCGCATCGCGGCACAGGCGCCGCTGGCGGTGGTGGCCACGCGGCTCAACGTGATCAAAGCGGTCGAGCAGGGGCCGCTGGCAGCGGTGTCGGAGTTCATCGAGACGCAGAAGCGCCTGTCGAACAGCGAGGACGCCGCCGAGGGCGTGCGCTCTTTCATCGAACGCCGCCCGGCGCGCTTCAGCGGCCGTTGATCCCCTTCATCCAGAACAACAACATGCCCCTCTTCATTCGCACGGCGCTTGCCGCCGCCTTCACCCTGCTCGCCGTGAATACAACCTCCGCCCAGACGCCCACGCCCCCCGCGCTGCCAGACCCCGCGGCCACCTCGGTCGATGCGCTGGGCTGGATGAAGGGCTTTCCGCCCGCGCCCGACAAGCTCATCACCTTCGACAACCCGGCCGGCGGCGTGTTTCCGCGCACGCGCTGGAGCTTCTCGCATGTGCGCGAGACGGTGCCCACCGCCAACGTGTGGCGCGGCAGCGGCGCGGCCAGCCCGCTGCCGGCGGCGACGCCGCGCTTCGACATCGAAGCGGTGACGTTCAAGCCCCTGGGCAGTGACGCAACGCTGAATTTCGCCCAGATGATCTCCGGCACCTACACCGACGGCATCCTGGTGCTGCACCGCGGCAAGGTGGTCTACGAGAAGTACTTCGGCGCCCTCACGTCCGAGCGTCCGCACATCGCGATGTCGGTTACCAAGTCTTTCGTGGGCACGCTGGCGGCCATCCTCGCGGACGAAGGCAAGCTCGACCCGGCCGCGCCCGTCACCAAATACCTCCCCGAGCTCAAGGACACCGCCTACGGCGACGCCACCGTGCGCCAGGTGATGGACATGACCATCGGCGTGCACTACTCCGAGAACTACGCCGACCCCAAGGCCGAGATCTGGGACTACGCCCGCGCCGGCGGCATGCTGGTGCAAGGCCCGGGCTATGCGGGACCGAAGTCGTTCTACGAATTCCTTGTCACGCTGAAGAAGGAAGGCGAGCACGGCGAAGCCTTCGCCTACAAGACCGTCAACGCAGAGGTGCTGGCCTGGATCGTGCGCCGCGCCAGCAACCAGTCGCTGGCCGACCTGCTGAGCGAGAAGATCTGGCGCCGCATCGGCGCCGAGCAGGACGCCTACTTCATGGTCGACCGCATCGGCACCGAGTCGGGCGGCGGCGGCCTCAACACCGTGCTGCGCGACCTCGCGCGCTTCGGCGAGACCATGCGTAACGGCGGCCGCGCGCCCAATGGGCAGCAGGCCATTCCGAAGGCGGTGGTGGAAGACATCCAGCGCGGCGGCGACCCGGCGAAGTTCGTGAAGGCCGGCTATCCGCTGCTCAAGGGCTGGTCGTACCGCGACATGTGGTGGGTGTCGCACAACCCGCACGGTGCATACATGGCGCGCGGCATCCACGGCCAGAGCATCTATGTGGACCCGAAGGCCGAGATGGTGATCGTGCGCTATGCGGCGCACCCGGTGGCGGCCAACGGCGCGAACGATCCGCTGACGCTGCCCGCGTTCCAGGCGATGGCCGAGGCGCTGATGCGCCCCTGAGGCTCAGGCGGCCGCCCGCTCCCGGGCAATCACCAGAAGGCCGTCCATGATCAGGCTCTCGACCAGCTCGAAGTGCCCGTTCATCACGGGCGCCATCTTCCAGCCCGCGCCGCCGGTCATGTAGCAGGCCGGCTCCATGCCGCAGTGCGAGCGCACGTGCTGCACCATGCGCTCGACCGCGCCGGCGATGGCGTAGGTGCCGCCGCTGGTGAGCGCGTCGCTGGTGTTGGTGGGAAATTCGCGCACCTCGCCGGTGGGCACATGCAGCCCCGCCGTGCCCGACTCCAGCGCGCGCAGCATGATGCCGTGGCCCGGCAGGATCAGGCCGCCGAGGAACTTGCCTTCGGTGTCAATCGCCTCGACAGTCACGGCCGTGCCGATGAGCACCACGACCATCGGCCGCGGAGGCTGCCCCGGCCTCTCGGCCAGCATGCGGTGGCGCGCGCCGATCATCGCCACGAAGCGGTCGGCGCCCAGGCGGGTGGGATGGTCGTAGCCGTTGACGATGCCTGCCTCGCCCGCGCTGGGCATCACCCAACGGGGCGTGCAGTCGAAGCGCTCGACGATCTGTTCTTCGGCGCGGCGCCGCACCGCGTCGCCGGCCACCACGCAGCCCAGCATGGAGCCGGGCGAAGGCAGGTCGGCCCAGGGGCCGTCGGCCAGCCGTTCGATGTGGTCGAGGAATTCGGCGCCCTGCGCCTGCAACGCGGCGCCGGGGCGGGCCGAGTCGTAGAGCGCCCATTTGAGGCGGGTGTTGCCGATGTCGATGGCGAGGAAGGGGGATGACATGCGCGGGATTATTGCGACTTTGTGTCTATTCCTGCTGGCGCGTCGTTGACACACGCGGCATGGGCCTACGCCAGCCCTCGGTGTTCCGCCGCTACATTCGCCAATTCCATCCACCACCGCACAAGGAGAAAGCCATGGGATTGCTGAGTTTCATCAAGGAGGCGGGCGAGAAACTGTTCGGCGGATCGTCGGCTCAGGCCGCCACGCCCGACGCCAATGCGACGGCGGCGGCCGCCATCAAGACGTACATCGAGACGCAGAACCTGGGCCTCACGGGCCTCGATGTGACCTACACGGCCAGCAGCGGCGTGGTCACTCTTGCCGGCCAGGCACCCTCGCAGGAAGCCAGCGAGAAAGCTTCGCTGGCCGCGGGCAACGTGGCGAACGTGACCAGTGTCGAGAACAACCTCGTCGCTCCGGCCGCACCGCCCGCGCAGTATCACGACGTGGTGAGGGGCGACACACTGTCGGCCATCTCGAAGAAGTACTACGGCGATGCCAACAAATACAACGCGATCTTCGAGGCGAACAAGCCGATGCTCAGCAGTCCGGACAAGATCTATCCGGGGCAGAAGCTGCGGATTCCGGCGCTCTGACCACGGCTGGATCAAAAAAGGCTCACCGGTTTCGGTGGGCCTTTTTTTCGGGGTGTGTGCGAATGACACCGGGTACTCCCCTCCGCGAATGTCCCCCGCCTTCGGCTCCTCCTTTATTTCGCTACGGGGAGCACCCGATGCCATTCGCACATGGACGCGGCTGTTGTGCTGGCCGATCAACCAGTGCTCTGAACGATCACGCCGATGGGGTGCCTTGCGCAGCGAAATAAAGGAGGAGGCCGAAGGCCGGGGGACATTCGCGGAGCAAGGTACCCCGTCGGCGTGAGCGCGCCCAGAACAGGAATGCCTAGTTCTGCTTCCAAGGCAGCCCACGCTTGCGCCAGCCGCCAATCTGCCCACGATGCCCCTGCTCGTCCGGGTTCCCCTCGAAGCCTTCAAGGATGTTGTAGGCCTCAAGACCCAGTTCCGTCGCGCGCTTGGCAGCGGAGATAGAGCGCACACCGCTGCGGCACAGCAGCACCAGCTTCTTCTTGCCTTCGGCGGCGGCCCGGATGCCGTCGTCGAACGCGGCGTTCATCGCCATGCCCGGCCATTGCTTCCAGGCCAGCGGCACGGCGCCGGGCACGTAGCCGACCCACTCGCGCTCGGCGTCGGTGCGCACGTCGACCAGCACGGCCTCGCCGCTGGCCATCCACTGCGCGGCCTGCTCGGGCGTCACGTCGCCGGCGTAGCCTTTTTCCCCAACTGGTTCAGTCATCTCTTTGCGTCCTTCCAATAAATAGGGTTACTTCAGGGGCAGCGCCCGTTTTTTCGCTGCCCGGAGCCCAGCCGGATAGTGGAATTTTTCACCAGTTCGTGAAAACCCTGTTTGTCGCGTTTTACTGCGCGCCAAAGATGCGGCTTGGGCCTGCCAAACATAACTCCAAGGGGCGGGCAGGGTTTCTTCGTCATCAGAACTTGTTTTGGAGAGAGACAACATGACAGACAGCAAATCACCCCGCCGCCGCAACCTCCTCAAGGGTGCAGCCGTGGCCGCAGGCGCCATGTCGGTGCCGATGGTCAGCGTGGCCCAGACCACATCCTTGCGCTTCCAGAGCACCTGGCCCGCCAAGGACATCTTCCACGAGTACGCCAACGACTTCGCCAAGAAGGTCAATGACATGGCGGGCGGGCGCCTCAAGATCGAGGTGCTGCCCTCGGGCGCCGTGGTGCCCGCGTTCCAGCTGCTCGAAGCGGTGAACAAGGGCACGCTCGACGGCGGCCATGGCGTGGTGGCCTACCACTACGGCAAGAACTCGGCGCTCGCGCTGTGGGGCTCGGGCCCGGGCTTCGGCATGGACGCCAACACCGTGCTGGCCTGGCACAACTACGGTGGCGGCAAGGTCCTGCTCGAAGAGATCTACAAGAGCCTGAACATGGAAGTGGTGTCGTACCTCTACGGCCCGATGCCCACGCAGCCGCTGGGCTGGTTCAAGAAGCCGGTGGCCAAGGTCGAGGACATGAAGGGCCTGAAGTTCCGCACCGTCGGGCTGGCGGTCGACATGTTCACCGAGATGGGCACGGCGGTGAACCCGCTGCCCGGCGGCGAGATCGTGCCCGCGCTCGACCGCGGGCTGATCGACGCGGCCGAGTTCAACAACGCATCGAGCGACCGCACGCTGGGCTTCCCCGACGTGGTGAAGAACTGCATGCTGCAGAGCTTCCACCAGTCGGGCGAGCAGTTCGAGGTGCTGTTCAACAAGGGCAAGTACAGCGCGCTGTCGCAGGAGCTGCGCTCGATCATCGACTACGCGGTGCAGGCCGCGAGCGCCGACATGAGCTGGAAGGCGGTGCAGCGCAACTCGCAGGACTATGCCGACATGAAGAAGGCCGGCATCAAGTTCTACAAGACGCCCGACGCTGTGCTGCGCGCGCAGCTCGCGGCCTGGGACAAGACCGTGGCAAAGAAGGCCGAAGAGAACCCGCTGTTCAAAAAGGTGCTGGAGTCGCAGCGCGTGTTCGCCGAGCGTGCGCTGCAGTGGCAGAACGACTACGGGGTGGACTTCAAGATGGCCTACAACCACTACTTCAGTAAAAAGAAGGCCTGAAGGATTTTTCGGTGACGGTTCGCGCCAGCCATCCGGGGCATTCCGGATGGCTGGCTTTCCGATGCGTGCTTTGCTGTTTGCCCATGCCTTCATGACCATCCAACGCTTCCTCCACACCGTCGACCGGTTCAGCATGGTCGTGGGCAAGACCTTCTCGTGGCTCATAGTGGCGCTGATGCTGCTGGTGTGCGGCGAGGTGTTCAAGCGCTATGCGCTCAACGCGCCCACCGCCTGGATCTTCGACGCCAACAACATGCTCTACGGCACGCTCTTCATGATGGGCGGCGCCTACACGCTCTCACAGGCCGGCCATGTGCGCGGCGACTTCTTCTACGGCAGCATGAAGCCGCGCACACAGGCCGCGCTCGATCTCGTGCTGTTCGCGCTCTTCTTCCTGCCCGGCGTGGTGGCGCTCACCTGGTCGGGCTGGACCTACTTCGGTGAATCGCTGGCAATGCATGAGCAGACCTTCAACGCAGACCCGATCCCCGTCTACCCCTTCAAGTTCGTGATTCCCGTGGCCGGCGCGGTGCTGCTGCTGCAGGGCATCGCGGAGATGGTGCGCTGCGCGCTGTGCCTGAAGACCGGCGTGTGGACCCCGCGCCTGAAGGACGCCGAAGAAATGGACGTGGTCAGCGAACAGCTCGCCGGCAGCAGCTACGTCAATGAAGCCGACAAGCGCGAGGTGATCGACAAGGCCAAGGCCATCGAGCAGGCCGCGCAGCAGCGCAAGAGCGACACGACTGGAGGTGCGGCATGAGCGAACCCGCACTCGGCCTCCTGATGCTTGGGCTGATCGTGGTCGTGATCATGCTCGGCTTTCCCACGGCGTTCACGCTGATGGGGCTGGGCATGTTCTTCGGCTTCATCGCCTTCTACGACCCTGCCTCGCCCTGGCTCGACAACAAGGTCTTCGACCTGATGGTGCAGCGCGCCTTCGGCGCCATGACCAACGAGACGCTTCTCTCGATACCACTGTTCGTGCTGATGGGCTATGTGATGGAGCGCGGCGCGCTGGTCGACAAGATGTTCCACAGCGTGCAGCTCGCATTCCGCCGCGTGCCAGGTTCGCTGGCCGTGACCACGCTGATCGTCTGCACCTTCTGGGGCATCGCGAGCGGCCTGGTCGGCGCGGTGGTGGTGCTGATGGGCGTGATCGCGATGCGGCCGATGCTCAACGCGGGCTACGACACGCGGCTGGCTGCCGGCGTGATCACGGCCGGCGGCACGCTCGGCATTCTGATTCCGCCCTCGGTGATGATCATCGTGTACGCGGCCGTGGCCGGGCAGTCGGTGGTCAAGCTCTATGCGGCCGCCATGTTCCCGGGCTTCTTCCTCGCGTTTCTGTACCTGCTCTACGTGATCGGCTGGGCGCTGCTGCAGCCGAAGGTGGCGCCCAAGCTGCCGCCCGACCAGCAGCGCGCGCCAGTCACGCCGTGGGTCGCGCACATTGCGGCAAGCTATTCACCACGCATGCTGCCGGCGCTGTTCGCGGCAGTGGTGTCACCCGCGCGTGCCATGCGCGGTGCGGCGGAAGGCGTGCGCATCACATGGTGGCTGCTGCTGCGCAGCCTGCTGAATGCGCTGGTGCCGCTGGCGCTCGCGGCTGCGACGCTGGGGTCGGTGTGGTGGTATGTGACGATCTACTCGCAGAAGGACAACAACGCGCCGACGGTGGCGCAGCAGCAGGCGACGCAGAAGGCCGAAACCCCGGCCGCTGCTGCATCGCCCGAGGCCTCCGGCACCGGGCTCGCTGAACCTCCCACGTCCGACGAGCCGAAAGAGTCCGCATCGGAAGGCAGCCTGCAGGAGCCTCCCGGCGGTGTCGAAGAACCACCTGGCAGCGAATCCGCTTCGCCGCCACCAACCGCTGAGGGCGGCCTGCAACAACTCGGCGAAGCCGTCGATGCACCGAAGACCGCCGCAGTGCCCGAAGCCTTCTACACAGGCTTCCTGCTGGCCAGCCTCTTCACGCTCGCGCTGCTCGCCTGGTATTACTGGCGCATGGATGCCGAGCAGTTCGAGATTCTGCGCATGCTGGTGTCGTCGGTGATGCCGCTGGCCACGCTGACGCTGGTGGTGCTGGGCGTGATCCTGTTCGGCATCACCACCGCCACCGAGTCGGCTGCGGTCGGCGCGGCTGGTGCCTTTCTCATGGCATGGCAGGCCGGCACGCTCGACTTCAAGAAGACCAAGGAGGCCGTGTTCCTCACGCTCAAGACCACCTCGATGGTCTGCTGGCTGTTCGTGGGCTCGGCGCTGTTCTCGGCGGTGTTCGCGCTGCTGGGCGGGCAGCGCATCATCGAAGAGTGGGTGCTGGGCATGAACCTCAGCCCGCTGCAGTTTCTGCTGCTGTCGCAGGCGATCATCTTCGTGCTGGGCTGGCCGCTGGAGTGGACCGAGATCATCGTGATCTTCGTGCCCATCTTCCTGCCGCTGCTCGCGCACTTCCAGATCGACCCGCTGCTGTTCGGCGTGCTGGTGTTCGTGAACCTGCAGGCGGCATTTCTCTCGCCGCCGGTGGCGATGTCGGCCTTCTATCTGAAAGGAGTGTCGCCACCGCATGTGACGATCAACCAGATCTTCGCGGGGATGATGCCGTACATGCTGATCGTGATCCTGTGCATGGTGTTCATGTACATCTGGCCGGGGTTGACGCTTTGGCTGCCGCAGTATCTGTACGGATGATGGCGCGCTCAGGCAGGGGCTGAAACTGGAGGCCGGGCGCGGCGGCGGCGCTCGAGGAGTTCGAACAGGCCCATGCCCAGCAGCATGGCGCCCACGAAGACCGCGGCCTTGAGCTCGCCCGTGCCGAGCGAAACCAGTCCGGGGCCGGGACAGAAGCCCGCTACACCCCAGCCGACGCCGAACAGCAGGCTGCCACCGATCAGGCGGCGGTCGATCCGGCGCGCGGTGGGCAGCGCGATCGGCGCGCCGAGCAACGACACCTTGCGCCGCCGCGCGAACAGGAAAGCGACCGCGCTTATGGCCACCGCCCCGCCCATCACGAACGCAAGCGACGGATCCCAGGCGCCGGCGATGTCGAGAAAGCCGAGCACCTTGGCCGGATTGGCCATGCCGGACACGATGAGGCCGAGCCCGAAGACAAGGCCTGCGAGCAAGGAGGCGATGACTGTCAGCATGGCGAATCGCTCCTTGCTCACAGGTTCAACAGATGGCGCGCCACGAACACCGTGGCAAACCCTGCGCCCATGAAAGCCCCGGTGGCCGCCAGCGAACGCGGTGACAGCCGCGCCAGGCCGCACACGCCGTGGCCGCTGGTGCAACCCGCGCCATAGCGCGTGCCCACGCCAACCAGCAGGCCGGCCAGCGCAAGCGCGCCGTAGCCTGCGTCGATCCGCGCCGCGGGCAGCACGGCGAACAGGCCGTAGGCAAGTGGCGCGCCGACCAGGCCGAGCACGAAGGCCGCGCGCCAGGCCACGTCGCCTTTCGCCGGGCGCAGCAATCCGCCCAAAACGCCGCTGATGCCGGCGATGCGCCCGTTGAGCAGCACGAACATCGCCGCGGCAATGCCGATGAGAACGCCACCGGCCAGCGCGGCCCAAGGCGTGAAATGAGGCCAGTCGACGGTGGGCATCTTCAACTCTCCTTCGGGCAGTAGAGGCGGTAGAGCACCGCGAGAATCTCCAGCAGGGCGGCGTCGGCCACGCTGTAGTAGATGTTCTTGCCCTCGCGGCGGGTATTGACCACGCCTTCCGTGCGCAGCACCGACAACTGCTGCGACAAGGTGGGCTGGCGGATGCCCAGCACGCTTTCCAGGTCGCTCACGCACATCTCGCCCTGCGAAAGCTGGCACAGCAGCAGCAGCCGGTCTTCGTTGGCCAGCAGCTTGAGCATGGCGACCGCCTGGCCGGCGGCACCGCGCAGCGCTTCGGGGTCGATGACGAGGGTGGAAACCTTCATGGGAGCAGTGTCAGTTCGGGTTTTTACATTATATCAATTAATATAATGTTGATGACTTGAATGAGGGCCTGACCCCAGGCATTACAGAAGGAGTTCCCATGACAACGACCACCGCGTCCCGCCGCACCACCACCCAGGCATTCTTCGACCCCGCGACGGGCACGGTGTCCTACGTGATCTGGGACCACGCCACGAGGCACGCGGCGGTCATCGACCCGGTACTGGCCTACGACTTCAAGTCCGGCCACACCGACACCGTCTCGACCGACCGCCTGCTGGCCTATGTGCGTGCGCAGGCGCTGCAGGTCGACTGGACCCTCGAGACCCACGCGCACGCCGACCACCTCTCGGGGGCGCGCCATGTGCAGTCGCAGGCCGGCGGGCGCATCGCCATCGGCGAGCACATCCGCACGGTGCAAGCCACCTTCCGCAGCCTCTACAACCTCGAGCGCGACTTCCTGCCCGATGGCAGCCAGTTCGACCATCTCTTCAAGGACGGCGAATCCTTCCGTATAGGCGACGTCGAAGCGGTTGCGCTGCTGGTGCCCGGCCACACGCCGGCCGACATGGCGTACCTCGTGGACGGCGCGGTCTTCGTCGGCGACACGCTGTTCATGCCCGACCTGGGAAGTGCGCGCGCCGACTTCCCGGGCGGCGATGCGCGCCAGCTCTACCGCTCGATGCACCGGCTGCTCGCCCTGCCGCCCGAGACGGTCGTGTACGTCTGCCATGACTACCCGCCTGCCACCCGCGAGCCCCGCTGGCAGAGCAGCGTCGCGGAACAGCGCGCCCACAACATCCACGTGCACGACGGCATCGGCGAGGACGAATTCGTGCGCATGCGCACCGCGCGCGACGCCACGCTCGAAGTGCCGACGCTGATCCTGCCGTCGATGCAGGTCAACGTGCGCGCCGGACGACTGCCGCCGCCCGACGACAACGGAGTGGCCTACCTGCGCATTCCGCTGAACACCCTCCCGGGCCACCGCGGCCGCGCCACCCCGGCGTGAAGGCTGAAGGCGTCAGCGCCGCCGCTCCACATACGGCCGAGCCTGCAACAGCACGATGCGGTCGCCCACGGTGGCCCATTCGATGTCCTGATCGACCGCGTTGAACGTTCGCTTCACGGCCGCGCCCACGTTGGCAAGCCGCACCACCAGCTCGTCCGTAAGCACGTTGCGCCCCACCTCCACCGGCACCTCTTTCACCCCGCCCTCCTTGTCGAGCTGCAACGAGGTTTCCTCGGCCGACCGGCTCAGCACCTGGATGGCCTTCGACCAGCTCGAATACATCACCTGCTCCGCCACGCGCTGCCCCTCGACCACGCGGATGCCGATGCCGCGCTTGGCCGAGATGTAGGTGACATGCGGATGCCCCGCGTCGAACGGGTCGCGCGTGATCATCACGCCGGCGTTGGTCGAGTCGATGGCGGTCTGCACGAACACGCCCATCAGCACCGACTCGGCGCCGAAGCCTGCGGCGCTGCGAGCTTCCCATGCTTCGGGGTTGAAGACCGAGGCCCAGGCCTTCTTCACTGCAACTTCGAGCGCGTCGCCGGTCTTGACGTTGGGCACCGTGGTGTAGAGCCCCGCGCCGCTGAAGCCGGGCAGGTCTTCGGAGTTGGACGAACTGCGCACGAACACGCCACCACCGCCGAGCTGCGACTGCCACGCGGCGCGCCATGCCGCCGCGGTGGCGGCATCGACCGGCCATTGCACGATCTCGTCGCGCAGCTGCGCCAACGCCTTCTGTCGGATCTTCGGATCGCTCGCGAAGCCGGGCTGCTGCTGCATGCGCGCGATGCGCCCGGCCAGGCCGTTGGCGCGCATGAAGCGGTCGTAGTGCGCGAACGGAATGCAGAAGCCATCGGGCACCGACGTGCCCGGAATGTGCGCGGCCAGCATGGCGCCGAGGTTTGCGGCCTTGGTGCCGCACTGCGCGTTGTTGCGCGCACGCAGTGACGCCAGCGACAGCAGACGGGTTTCGCGCAGGTCGGGCTTGATGGCCCGTGCGCTGCCGGGCACCGCACCAGCAGCAGCGGTACGCGCGGCGCGCGGTGGCAGCGCCGCGATCTCTTCAGGCGTGAGGCGGCGCACCTGGTAGCCCGAGGCAGCCACCTTCAACGCGACCCATTGGCCCGCGTGCGCCTTCAGCACCGTGGCGGCGTCGCGCACATAGGCGTTCGGAATGCCCCAGCCCTTGGCCAGCAGGTTGACGTGCGACAGCGCGGTCGAGGGCCGCTCGGTCAGCACGCCGGCCACCGGCGGCAGGCTGATCGGCACCTGCCGCAGCACGGCGATGTCGTCGGGCAGCAGCGCGAGCACCCCGCTCTGGCCGGATTCGTCGTCCACGATGCGCACGCGGCCGGTGGCGGTGCCCAGGTTCATCGGCAGAAAGGGCTGCTCGCGGATCAGCGCCTCCTGGCTCACGGAGTCGACGCCGGCTTCCTTCGCCACGCGTTCGTGCAGCGTGGAGTTGGTCTTGAACTTCACGGGCGCGAAGAAGCTCGCCTTGACCTGCGCATCGGCCTGCCGCAGCAGCGGCGCGGTGAGCCGATCGCCTTCCCAGAACTCGTAGGTGAAGGTGCCGATGTTCTGCTGCCAGCTCAGCGTGCCGAACAGGAAGCGGCGATCGGGCACGAGGTAGTTGCGGTCGATCTCGCGCTTGACGGTGCTCGGCACCAGCCGGGTATCGCGAAGGAAGCGCACGTGAAGCTGGTAGCGCGGCGTGTCGATGTAGTACATGCGCGCCGGCTTTGCCTGCCGGTCGATGGCGAACAGAACGTGCGCGAGCTGCATCGGCGTGCCGGTGTCGTAGACGCGCGCCATCTGGTCGAAGTCGCCCTGGCTGCGCAGCGCGGGCAGCGACGACGGCACCGAAGGGCGCGGCACGAGCTGCGCGGCCGGGCCCTCGGGCTGCGGCTGGTTCTGCAGCTGGTAGTAAGACGGCTTGCGCGCAAGCTGGGCAGTGGCGGTTGCGGGAATAGCTGCAAAGGTCGCCGCGGCTACTAGGCACAGCGCAGTCAAGCTATCGTTTCGGGAGCGCGCGACGCTCATGGGGCATACGTTCTTCTGGTTTTTCATGGGAGTCCCTCCTTACAGCCGGTTGCCGAATGCACGCGCGCTTCACCAAGCAAGGGACAGGCGGTGACAGCGGCAGCGGATTCTCGCGCGTTACAAACACAGCGCTTTCGCATCGTCCCGAGGATCAGAGAACAACGCCATGAGCCAACCCGCCCTTTCCATGCTTTACGCCCCGCGCCGATGGCTGCTCGGCCTAGCCCTGCTGGGCATCGGCCTCGCGGCCAGCGCTCAGCAGGACCCGCCGGGCCGCGTCGCCCGCCTCAACTTCCAGCAGGGCACTGTGAGCTTCGCGCCGGCCGGCGAAGACAGCTGGTACGACGCACAGCCCAACCGCCCCATCACCACCGGCGACCGCCTCTGGACCGACCGCAATGCGCGGGCCGAGCTGTACATCGGCTCGGCGGCGCTGCGGCTCGACGGGCAGACGCACGTGGAGTTTTCGGAACTCGACGACGACACGGCGCGCATCACCTCGAACCAGGGCAACCTTCAGCTGCGCGTGCGCGACGAGCTCGCGGGCCAGCGCGTAGAAGTCGACACCGGCAACCTCGCGGTGGTGATCGACGAGCCGGGCGAATACCGCATTGCATCCGATCCGGCCGCCGGCACCACCTGGGTGGCGGTGGCCTCGGGCCGCGTCACGCTCTACGGCGACAACGGCCAGTCGCAATCGCTGGGCGCGCGGCAGCAGCTGACCGTGTCGGGCCGCGACCTTTCGGCCGTGGGCGGGGCGCCGCAGCAGACCGGCGGTTTTGAAGCCTGGGTGGCCGAGCGCAACCGCCTCGAAGACCAGTCGGTTTCCGCGCGCTATGTGTCGCGCGAGGTGGTCGGCTACCAGCAACTCGACAACTACGGCGACTGGCAGAGCGACGCCACGTATGGCGACGTCTGGTTCCCGCGCAACGTCGATGCCGACTGGGCGCCCTATCGCGACGGCCAGTGGGTCAACGTCGCGCCCTGGGGGCTTACCTGGGTCGACGCCGCGCCGTGGGGCTTCGCGCCCTTCCACTACGGCCGCTGGGCACGCGTGGGCCCGCGCTGGGGCTGGGTGCCGGGGCGTCCGAATGGGCGACCGGTGTATTCGCCGGCGCTGGTGGGCTTCGTAGGTGGTGGTGCCAACGCGGGCGTACAGATCGGCAACGGTCGCAACGGCGTGGGCTGGTTCCCGCTGGCCCCGGGTGAGCAATGGCGCCCCGGCTACCACGCGAGCCAGCGCTATGTGGACCAGGTGAACCGCATGGCCATCTACAACCGGCAGGCCGGGCAGCGCAACGACTTCTATGCCAACCAGCAGATGCCGGGCGCCGTGACCGTGCTGCCCGCCGACCGCTTCGGCCGCGGCTCCTTCGGGCGGCGCGACCTGGTGCGGCTGCCGGACGACCGCTTCTCGCGCGGGCCGGTGGCGCCCACGCCGGGCATCGCCATCAACGGCTTCGGCGGTGGCTTCGGCCGGCCCGCCGCCGAGATGCCGCCGGCTGCGGCGCTGATGGCGCGGCAGCAACAGCAAGTCCAGTTCCAGCAGGCGCAACAGCAGCAGTTGATGCAGCAGCGCGCGGCGCAGGCCGCACAGATCCAACAACAGCAGATGGAATGGCAGCGCCAGCAGGGCGGGCGTCAGCAACAGGAATGGCGCCAACAGCAGGATTGGCGGGCGCAACAAGACTGGCGCCAGCGCGGCGAGCAGGAGCGCTGGCAACAGCAACAGCAGCAACAACAACTGCAGATCCAGCAGCAACAGGCGCTGCGCCAACAGCAGGAAATGCAGCAACGTGCCGCGCAGGCGCAAGCCCAGCAGCAGCAACAGGTGCTTCAACAACAGCAAATGCAGCAGATGCAGCTCCAGCAACAGCGCGCGGCGCAGCAGCAGGCCCTGGCCCAGCAACAGATGCTTCGCCAGCAGCAGGAAATGCAGTTGCGCGCCGCGCAGGCACAGCAGCAGGTGCAAGCCCAACAGCAGGCCCAGCAGAACGCAATGCGCCAGGCGCAGGAAGCCCAGCTGCGCGCGCTCCAGCAGCAGCGCGGCATCGCACCCCAACCGCAGCCTCAAGGCCAGCGCAGCGACGATCCGCGCAGGCTCTGGACCTCGCCGGACTCACGCTGAGAACGCTCCACCGCAAGCCCCGCTGAAAGCGCTGCCTTCGCCTCGCCGCTACAGTCGGCGGCCAAGGAGCAAGCCTTTCATGCCCACATTCGACTTCGATCTCTTCGTCATTGGCGGCGGCAGCGGGGGCGTTCGCGCTGCTCGCATGGCGGCGCATACCGGCGCCCGCGTCGCCATCGCCGAGGCCGCAGAACTCGGCGGCACCTGCGTCAACGTGGGCTGCATTCCGAAGAAGCTCTACAGCTACGCGGCCGGCTATGCCGAGTCCTTCGAGGAAGCCGCGGGCTTCGGCTGGAAGCTGCACGGGGCACCGCAGTTCGACTGGGCGCACCTCAAATCGCAGCGCGCAAAAGAGATCACGCGGCTCAACGGCATCTATGCCTCGCTGCTGAAGAACTCGGGCGTCACGCTCGTCACCGGATGGGCGCAGCTGGTCGATGCCCACACGGTGGAAATCGACGGCCGGCGCCACACCGCGCGCCATCTGCTGGTGGCCACCGGCGGCACGCCCTTCGTGCCCGACATTCCGGGCCGCGAACACATCGTGACCTCCGATGCGATGTTCGACCTCGACCCGTTCCCCAAGCGTCTGCTGGTGGTAGGCGGCGGCTACATCGCCTGCGAATTCGCATCGATCTTCAACGGGCTGGGCTCCAAGGTCACGCAGCTGCACCGCCGCGCGCACCTGCTCACCGGCTTCGACGACGACGTGCGGCAGTTCCTGGCGAACGAGATGGGCAAGGCCGGCGTCGACATCCGGCTGAACTGCGAAGCCGCCTCGGTCACGCGCGGACCGCACGGGCTTACGGTCACGCTGGCACGCGGCCAGCAGATCGAGGCCGACACGGTGCTCTTCGCCACCGGCCGCGTGCCCAACACGCAGGGGCTCGGCCTCGAGGCGGCAGGCGTGAAGCTCGACGAGCGCGGCGCGATCGCAGTCGATGCGCACTACCGCAGCTCGGTGCCGTCGATCTACGCGGTGGGCGACGTTTCCACGCGCGTGCAGCTCACGCCGGTGGCACTGGCCGAGGCGATGGTGGTGGTCGATGAACTCTTCGGCAAGGGCAAGCGCCGGCTCGACTACGAGTTCATTCCCACCGCCGTGTTCACGCACCCGAACATCGGCACCTGCGGCTACAGCGAGCTCGACGCGCGTGCGAAGTTCGGCGAGGTGACGGTGTTCTCGAGCGAGTTCAAGTCGCTGCGCCACACGCTGTCGGGCCGCAGCGAGCGCACATTCATGAAGCTGATCGTGGACAAGGCGAGCGACCGCGTGGTGGGCCTGCACATGGTGGGTGCGGACGCGGGCGAAGTCGTCCAGGGCTTTGCGGTGGCGATGCGTGCAGGCGCAACGAAGGCGCTGTTCGACAGCACCGTGGGCATCCACCCAACCGCGGCCGAAGAGTTCGTGACGATGCGCGAACCGATGCCCGGCTAGACCTGCTGCTGCTTGCTTTCGAGCAGCTTCACCATCACGAACAGCACGCGATTCGCCGGCGTGGGCACGCCGAGTGCCTCGCCGCGCCGCACGACCAACCCGTTGAGGTGGTCGATCTCGCTGAGCTTGCCGCGCGCAAGGTCTTGCGCGGTCGACGAATACTGCGAGGGCATGCTTTGCGCGATGCCGCGCACGGCGGCGTCGGTGTCGCCGGGCACCACGACGCCTTCGGCCTTCGCGACCGCGAGGCATTCGGCCACCACGTCGCGGATCACGTCGGTCACGCCCGCGCCCTTCGCCAGCACGCCGTAGGGCAGCTGCGTGACGGCAGAGAGCGCGTTGTAGGCGCAGTTGAGGATCAGCTTGGCCCACAGCGAGCCGCGCACGTTGTCGGATATCTGCGTGGGCACGCCGACAGCGGCAAGATGCTGCGCGACCTGTTCGCTCATGCGCGAAGGCGCGATCACCAGCTCGCCGCGCCCGTGGTGCTTCACGTGGCCCGGCCCTGCCATCTCGGTCGCCACGTAGACGACCGCCGCGGCGACTTCGTTCGACGGCAGCACCGAGCGCACGCGCTCGTCGTTGTCCACGCCGTTCTGCAAGGTGAGCACCAGTGCACCGGGCGCGAGATGCGGCTTGATCTGCGCGGCAGCCGATTCGCTGTCGGTCGATTTCACGCAGAACAGCACGAGGTCAGCGCCCTGAACTGCGTCGGCTTCGGTGCTCGCAGCCACCTTCACAAATTCGTCGAAGGCCTTGGTCTCCAGCCGGAGCCCCTTGGCGTTGACGGCCTCCACATGCGAAGGCCGCCCGACCAGCGCCACCTCGTGCCCGGCGCGCGCCAGCATGGCCCCGTAGTAGCAGCCGACTGCGCCGGCGCCCATGACTGCGACTTTCATCGATTCGATTCCTTGGTTGTCGCGGCGATCATGCCTCGGTCTCCACGCCGCGCGATTTCAGCCCTTCGTCCAGCAGCCATTCGCGAAACGCCGCGAAGGCCGGCAGGTCGAGCCGGTCGGGCCGGTAGCAGAGGTAGTGCCCCTGGTTCACGCTCACCGGCGTGCCGCACGGGCTCAGCAGCGCGCCTTCGGCGAGTTCTTCCTGCACCAGCAGCTTCGGCACGAGGCCGATGCCCAGCCCGTTGAGCGCCGCCTGGATCAGCGCCGAGTACTGCGCGAAGCGCGGGCCGGCCACGATCTGCACTTCGGGCACGCCGTGCTGCGCGGCCCACTGGCGCCACGCGCTGGGCGCGCCCTCGTGATGCAGCAGCGTGTGGCCGACGATGTCGGCGGGCTGCGCGATGCGATGCCGCCCCTCGACCAGCGAACGCGCCACGATCAGCACGAACTCGCGCCCCGCGATGTATTCGGACACCACGCCAGGCCAGCCGTCGGGGCCGTAGCGGATCGCGGCGTCCACGCCGGCCGGAATGCCATCGCTTGGCTCCAGGTGGCGGCTGAAGCTCAGCATCACGTGGCGGCTTTTCTGGCTGAAGGCGGGCAGGCGCGGAATCAGCCACTTGGTGAGGAAGGTGGGCACGCTCGCCAGCGTGAGCAGCCCGGCGCCCGCGTCGCCCGAGCGCGCCTCGAAAGTCGCGGTCTCGATGGCGCGCAGGCCGCCCGAGATCTTCTGCCAGTACACGCGCCCCTGCGGCGTGAGCTGCACGCCGCGCCCGTTCTTCTGCAGCAGTTCGCGGCCGAGAAAGGCCTCGAGCCCTGCGATCTGCTTGCTGACCGCGCTCACGGTGATGCACAGGGCACCGGCCGCGAGCGTGATGCTCTGGTGGCGCGCCACGGCATCGAAGGCCAGCAGTTCCTGGATGGTCGGGCAGTCGCGCTTCATGCATGGCTCCGCTTTGTGAAAGCCGCATGAAAAACGCTTTCCGATTGCTCAAGTGTCGTCATCCAACTTTCACCCATAAGTACGCATTCGATTCCTAGAATTCGAGGCAACGCGGCGGCATGCTCGGCGCGGACAGTAGCGCATCCGGAAAGTATGCCGGGTGCCCAAGACATTGGAGACAACCTTGATTCGCGGCATCTCGCTCATCTACGGCCTGTACCTGCTGCTGCCCATCGCCCTGCTGCTGGTAGGCAGCGTGGGCGGCAACTGGACCAACACGTTGCTGCCCACGGGCATCACGGGGCAGTGGTATGTCGACCTCTGGCTCGACACTTCCTTTCGCAAGGCCTTCGTGAGCAGCCTCGTGGTTGCCATGGCGGCCTGCGCCATCAACACCGTGCTGGCGCTGCCGCTGGCCTATGCGCTGTACCACGGCGCGCGGCGCGGCGGCAGCCTGGCGGCGCGCATCGTGAGCGCCACGCCGGTGGCGGTGCCCGCGATCACGCTGGCCTTCGGCTACATGATCGTGTTCAACACCGACCTCGCGCCCTGGCTGGGCTCGATGCCGCTGCTGATAGCGGCGCACGCCATTCTCACGCTGCCCTACCTCACGAACACACTGCTGACCGACCTGCGCCACCTCGACCTCGACCGGCTCGAACAGGCGGCTGCAACGCTCGGCGCCTCGGGCTGGCAGCAGTTCACCGGCATCGTGCTGCCGAGCCTGCGGCAGAGCCTGATCAGCGGGCTGGTGATGGTCGCTGCCATTTCGGTGGGCGAGTTCGGTGTGTCGAACCTGCTCACGAGCTTCCAGAACCGCACCTACCCGGTGGTGCTGCTGCAGGCCTTCTACGGCGCAACGGGCTTTGCCTGCGCGGCCACGGTGATCCTTCTTGTGCTGGCCAGTGCGTCGGCGCTTCTTTCTTCTTCCCTTGTAAAGCAGCGCGCATGAGCCTTCTGTTCGACAACGTCAGCTACAACTACCCCGGCAGCACGCACGGCCTGCACGACGTGTCGCTCGACGTGCGCACCGGCGAGCTGGTGGCGGTGATCGGGCCGAGCGGCTCGGGCAAGTCGACGCTGCTGAAGCTGGTGGCGGGCCTGGAGACGGGCCACACCGGCCGCATCATGCTCGGCGGCGAAGACATGTCGCGCACGCCGGTGCACCAGCGCCACATCGGCATGGTGTTCCAGAGCTATGCGCTCTTTCCGCACCTGAGCGTGCTCGACAACGTGGCCTACGGGCTCAAGCTGCGCAAGGTGGCGACGGCCGAGCGGCGCAAGCGCGCGCAGGAACTGCTCGACATCGTGGGGCTGGGCGACTTCTCGCAGCGCGCCGTGGCTCAGCTCTCGGGCGGGCAGCAGCAGCGGGTGGCCTTGGCCCGCGCGCTGGCCATCGACCCGCGCGCCCTGCTGCTCGACGAGCCCCTGTCGGCCCTCGACGCCAGCGTGCGCGGCCATCTGCGCGACCAGATCCGCTCGATACAACAGCGCTTCAACGCCACCACGCTGCTGGTCACGCACGACCAGGAAGAAGCGCTGGTAATGGCCGACCGCGTGGCCATGCTCAAGGATGGCCGGCTGCTGCAGATCGCCACGCCGCGCGAAATCTACGAGAACCCCACGAGCCGCGCGGTGGCCGAATTCGTCGGGCTCTCGACGATCCTGCCCGCAAAGGTGGCCTCGCCGGGCCGGCTGGACCTGGGCTTTGCCGAACTCTTCGCCGACACCGGCCACCGCCCCTTCGGCACCGCGCTGCACGTGCTGGTGCGCCCCGAACACATCCGGCCCGACCCGGCGCCCGACGCCGTGAACCGCCTCGCTGGCCGCATCGGCGCGCAGCGCTACCTGGGTGCGCTGACGCGCTACGACTTCGAAGTGCCGGGCGCGGGCAAGCCATTCCTTGCCGAATCGTCCCTGCCCGCTGCCGCGGCCATCGCCATCGCGCCCGAACACCTTCGCCTGCTCGACAACTGAATCAACCACTGAAACCTTCCTTCAAGGAGCCACCATGCAACGCAGACATCTGATCCAGGCCGCCGGCGCACTGCCCCTGGCCACCCTCGCGGCACGCACCGCTTTCGCCTTCGACGGCCCCGAGCTCTACGCGGGCGAGAAGGCGCTGTACGCCGAGGCGCAGAAGGAAGGCCTTTGCGTCTCCTTCGACACCGGCCCCGAATGGGCCAACTGGAAGTCGCTGTTCCGCGACTTCAAGAAGCGCTACCCCGAGATCGAGCTGACCTACAACGACATCGGCTCCGCCGCCACCGTGGTCGCACTCGAAAAGACCAAGCGCCGCCCCCAGGCGGACACCGCCTACTACTTCGCCGCCTCGGCCGTCGATGCCGCGAAGAAGGACGTGGTCGCGCCCTTCAAGCCGGTCAACTTCGACAAGCTGCCGCCCGTGTTCCGCGAGGCCGAGGGCCGCTGGTTCACCATCCACACGCTCAACATCGCCTTCCTGGTCAACAAGAAGCTGGTGAAGACCGTGCCCACCGGCTGGGCCGACCTGCTCAAGCCCGAGTTCAAGAGCACGGTGGTTTACCTCGACCCGCGCTCCACCGGCATCGGCCAGGTGCTGACCTTTGCAGCGGCGTACGCCAACGGCGGCAGCGTCGACAACGTGCAGCCCGGCACCGACTACCTCGGCAAGCTGCATGCGGCCGGCAACGTGCTGCGCGTGGAAGGCACGACGCCGTACGCCAAGTTCCTGAAGGGCGAGATCCCGGTGTGGATCAGCTACGAGAACGACGGCCTCAAGGCCAAGCATGTCGACGGCATGGGCGACGCGGTGGAAGTCGTTATTCCCAAAGAAGCCAGCGTGGCCGCGCCGTACGCCATCAGCCTCGTGAAGAACGGCCCGAACCCGAACGCCGGCAAGCTGTGGCTCAACTTCATCATGAGCGAGGCCGGCCAGTCGCTGTTTGCGCAGGGCTTCGTGCGGCCCGCCGTGCCGGGCACGCCGCTGTCGGCCGATGTGGCGGCCAAGATGCCGGCCGCGCCGCAGATCCGCCCGCTCGACGTGGTGAAGGCCTCGGAGCGCAAGGCCGAAGTCGACAAGCTCTGGGCGCAAGCCGCGCTGGGCAAGTAAGAAAGCCCGAAGGAACGTGATGCGACGCTTTGGCGCCTGGCCCGCATGGGCCTTTATGGCGCTTTTCTTCGCGGTGCCGCTCGCGGCGCTGCTGCCAGAGGCCTTCGGCGATGGCGGCAGCGCTTTCGGGCGGCTGTTCGGCAACCCGCTGTTCCTGGGTGCGCTGCGCAACACGCTGGGCCTCGGCCTCGCGGCAGGCGCGATCTCGGCGCTGGTGGGCACCTGCATAGCCATCGAACTGGCGCGCCAGCCCGAAGGCCGGCGCCAATGGATGATGACCCTGCTGGGCCTGCCGCTGGCCTTCTCCGGGCTGGTGATTGCCTACGGCTTCATCCTGGCCTTCGGCCGCGCGGGCTTCGTGACGCAGCTGCTCGCGGGCCTGGGCGCCGACCCTGCCGTCATCGGCAGCTGGATCTACAGCGTGTCGGGCCTGGGCTTTGCCTATGCCTACTACCTGATTCCGCGCGTGGCGCTGTCGCTGTACCCGGTGTTCGCCAACCTCGACCTGCGCCCGGCGCAGGCGGCGCGCACGCTGGGCGCATCGCGTGCCCGGGCTTTTTGGGACACGGTGGTGCCCGAGGTGATGCCCTCGGTCTTGTCGAACGCCTGCATGGTGGCCGCGATCGCAATGGGCACCTACGGCACGGCGCTGGCGCTGGTGGGCACGCAGCTCAACATCCTGCCGCTGATGCTGCTCGCGCAGGTGGGCGACGGCGGTTCCGATTTCGCGGTGGCGGCGGCCTTGTCGCTGGTGCTGATGGTTGTGTGTGTGATCGTGATGGGAGTGGGCGATGTCTTTACGCGAAGGCGCGAGCGTGGTGCTGTCGGCGCCGGTCACTGAGGCGCTGGCGCGCCTCGCGCAGAAGCAGCAGGGGCCGCAGCGCTACCGCCAGCCGGTGGCCATCATCGGCCCCGGCGACGGCGGTCCAGCCGAATGCGAGGCCGCCCATGCCGTGGCGCATGCGCTGGCCGGCGCGGGCATGTCCGTGGTCTGCGGCGGGCGCGGCGGCGTGATGGCCGCGGCCTCGCGCGGGGCCGTGGAGGCCGGCGGCATCGCCGTGGGCATCCTGCCCGAGGACGACGACCGCAATGCCAATGAATGGCTCAGCGTGGCCATTCCGACCGGCATGGGCGAGATGCGCAACGGCATCGTCGCGCGCAGCGGTGTGTGCCTTGTCGCCATCGGCGGCAACATGGGCACGCTGTCGGAAATGGCGCTGGGGCTCAAGTGGGGCAAGCCGGTGTTCGTGATGCACGGCGACGTGGCGCTGCCGGGGGCGGTGCAGGCCACCGATGTGGAAGACATGCTGACCAAGGTGCTCGCCTGCCTTTTGGCCTGAGAGAGGTGCCTGTCGGGGTTTGTTGTGCGACCGCCCAGTTCGGGGTGCGTGCACAGGACACCGGGTACTCCCCTCCGCGAATGTCCCCCGGCCTGCGGCCTCCTCCTTTATTTCGCTGCGGGGAGCACCCAGCGCCCTGTGCACAAGGGCAGGCCGCTGGTTTGCGGCTGATCAACCAGTGCTCTGAACGATCACGTCGATGGGGTGCCTTGCGCAGCGAAATAAAGGAGGAGCCGAAGGCGGGGGACATTCGCGGAGCAAGGTACCCCGTCGGCGTGAGCGCGCCCTGAACACACACACATTGCACAATGCCGTCATGCCCTACATGCCCACCTTTGTCGCTCCCGCCCGCTTCACCGATGCCGCCGCTGCACTCGAACAGGTCAAGGCCATCTACCAGGGCGGCCTCGCCCACCTGCGCGAATCGATGCTGCGCTTCGTTGCCGGCGAGGCGCTGCCGGGCCGGGTGCGGGCCTGCTACCCCTTCGTGCGGGTACACACGCACACCGTCTCGCGCCATACGCCGCCGGCCAACGCCGGCCTGAGCTACGGCTTCGTCGCCGGCCCGGGCCGCTACGAGACCACGCTGACGCGGCCTGACCTGTTCTCGCGCTACTACCTCGACCAGTTCCGCCTGCTGCTGGAAAACCACCAGGTCGAGCTCGAGGTGGGCACCAGCACGCAGCCCATTCCGATCCACTTCTCCTTTGCCGAGAACGACCACATCGAAGGCACCATGAGCGCCGAGCGTCGCGCCCTCATGCGCGACGTGTTCGACCTGCCCGACCTGGGCGTGATGGACGACGGCATCGCCAACGGCACCTACGAGGCGCGCGACGGCGAGGCGCAGCCGCTGTCGCTCTTCACGGCCGCGCGGGTGGACTACTCGCTGCACCGCCTGCGCCACTACTCGGGCACGGCGCCCGAGTGGTTCCAGAACTTCGTGCTGTTCACCAACTACCAGTTCTACATCGACGAGTTCGTGCGCCTGGGCCACGAGGCCATGGCCGACGAGAACAGCGAGTACGTCGCCTTCATCGAGCCCGGCAACGTGGTCACGCGCCGGCGCGGGCTCGCTGCGGGTTCGAGCGCCACCTACGGCCACCTGCTCGACGGCAGCCAGGGCACCGCCCCGCCCCGCCTGCCGCAGATGCCGGCCTACCACCTCGTGCGCGAGGACTGCAGCGGCACCACCATGGTCAACATCGGCGTCGGCCCGGCCAATGCCAAGACCATCACCGACCACATCGCCGTGCTGCGCCCGCATGCGTGGATGATGCTGGGCCACTGCGCCGGCCTGCGCAACACGCAGCAGCTTGGCGACTACGTGCTGGCCCACGCCTACGTGCGCGAGGACCACGTGCTCGACGAAGAACTGCCGCTGTGGGTGCCGATTCCGGCGCTGTCGGAAATCCAGCTCGCGCTGGAGAAGGCCGTTGCCGACGTCACGCGCTACGAAGGCCCCGACCTGAAGAAGATCATGCGCACCGGCACCGTGGCCAGCACCGACAACCGCAACTGGGAGCTGCTGCCGGGCAACCAGCCGCAGCGCCGCTTCAGCCAGAGCCGCGCCGTGGCGCTCGACATGGAAAGCGCGACCATCGCGGCCAACGGCTTCCGTTTTCGCGTGCCCTACGGCACCCTGCTGTGCGTGAGCGACAAGCCGCTGCACGGGGAGATCAAGCTGCCCGGCATGGCCAACCACTTCTACCGCGAGCGCGTGGAGCAGCATCTGCGCATCGGCATGCGGGCCATCGAGATACTGCGCGAAGAGGGCTCGACGCGGCTGCACAGCCGCAAGCTGCGCAGCTTTGCCGAGGTGGCGTTCCAGTAAGAAGAAGGGCTTCTGGAGGGCCACTACAGAGGCCGGGCCCTCAGGGTTTGTCCTGCCCGCCATCGCGCGGGATTGCGCCGTTTCGCGGACATCATCCGGTTTACCCCACAGCAACCGGAAAGAAGATGACCCAGTCGCGCTCCGTTCCCCTCTCCCGTCGCAGCTTCTCGACATGGATCGCGGCCTCGGCCGCAGCCGCCGGCGCAGGACATGCCGCACTGTGGCCTCGCGCCGCCCACGCCGCCGACGCGCCCGTGAGCAACAAGCTGCGCATCGTGATTCCCGCCAACGAAGGCGGCGGCTGGGACCAGACCGGCCGCGCGCTCGGCGCCGCGATGCTGGCGTCCGGCGCGGTCGGTAGCGTGGTGTACGAGAACATCGGCGGCAAGGGAGGAACCATCGGCCTGGCGAAGTACGTCGAGAAATACGATGCGGACCCCGACACCCTGTTGATGAGCGGCATGGTCATGGTCGGCGCAGTGGCGCTGCAGAAGCCCACCGTCACCATGGCCAACATGGCGCCGATCGCTCGCCTCACCAGCGACTACGAGGTGGTCGCGGTGAAGGCCGATTCGCCCCTCAAGACGCCGAAGGATCTGATCGCGCAGCTGCGCGCCGATGCGGCCAATACCGTCATCGCGGGCGGCTCGGCCGGCGGCGTGGACCACATGTACGCCGGCATGCTGGCGCGCGTGGCCGACGCTTCGCAGTCGCTGGTCTACCTGCCGCACCCCGGCGGCGCGGAAGTGGTCGAGGCGCTGACGACCGGCAAGGCCGCGGCCGGCATCTCCGGCTACAGCGAATTCAGCGAGGGCCTGGCCAGCGGCAAGCTGCGCGCCATCGGCGTGTCGTCCAAGCGGCCATTCCAGGGCATCGCCTCGGTGCGCGAGCAGGGCGTGGAGGCCGACCTCGCCAACTGGCGCGGAGTGCTCACCGGCCGCAAGGTGCCGCCGTACCGCAAGGCGGCGCTGCTGACGGTGGTGCGGCGCGCCACCGCCACCGATGTGTGGCAAAAAGCCATCAAACAGAACAACTGGGACCCCTTCTGGATGGAGGGCAAGGATTTCGAGAACTTCCTCGAAACCGACACGGCAATGGCCGGCCCGCTGATCTATCTGCTCAAGCTCAAAGCCTGAGAACGGCCAGTCCCCTCGGGTTTTCCCTAGGCCCGCTAAATGGGGGCTTGACACGTTTTTCGGACATCATCCGGTTACTTTTACAGACAACTGGAAACAAAATGCCGCATCTCGTGCCGACCGGCCTCTCTCGCCGCAGCCTTGCGGCGTGGATCGCATCGACCGCTGCCGCGGGCGCAATGCCCGCAGCGCTCTGGCCCACGATGGCCGGCGCGGCTGAACCGCAGCTCGCCACCAAGCTGCGCATCGTCATTCCCGCCAACGAAGGCGGCGGCTGGGACCAGACCGGCCGCGCGCTCGGCGCCGCGATGATCGCCTCGGGCGCGGTGGGCGACATCAGCTACGAGAACATCGGCGGCAAGGGCGGAACCATCGGCCTGGCAAAGTACGTCGAGAAATACGACGCCGACCCCGACACCCTGCTGATGAGCGGCATGGTCATGGTCGGCGCAGTGGCGCTGCAGAAGCCCGCCGTCACGATGGCGCAGGTCGCGCCGGTGGCACGGCTCACCAGCGACTACGAAGTGGTGGCGGTGAAGGCCGACTCGCCCATCAAGACACCCAAGGACCTGATCGCGCAGCTGCGCGCCGATGCCGCAAAGACAGTCATCGCCGGCGGCTCGGCCGGCGGCGTGGACCACATGTACGCCGGCATGCTCGCGCGCGTGGCCGGCAACGCGGGCGCGCTGGTCTACCTGCCGCACCCCGGCGGCGCACAGGTGGTCGAGGCGCTCGAAACGGGCAAGGCGGCGGCCGGCATCTCGGGCTACAGCGAATTCAGCGACAGCCTGGCCAGCGGCAAGCTGCGCGCCATCGGCGTGTCGTCCAAGCGGCCGTTCCTGGGCATTCCGTCTGTGCGCGAACAGGGCGTGGACGCCGACCTCGCCAACTGGCGCGGCGTGCTCACCGGCAAGAAGGTCCCGGCCGAACGCAAGGCCGTGCTGCTCGAAGCCGTGCGCCGCGCCACCACGGCCGATGTCTGGCAGAAGACCATCAAGCGCAACAACTGGGACGCGTACTGGATGGCGGGCAAGGACTTCGAGAGCTTCCTCGATCTCGACACGGCGATGGCCGGGCCGCTGATTTATCTGCTCAAGCTGAAAGCCTGAGCCTTCGGCACTTCACGCGAAGAGCTCCGGCATTTCGCGCTGAGCCTTCGGCGTGAGTGTGAGCGCCCGCCCGTCCAACTCCTGCCGCACCCATCCCCGGCGCAGCGACAGTTGCAGCCACGCAGCGCCCAGCGCGCCGCCCAGGTGCGGACGGCGTTCGCTCCAGTCGAGGCAGGCACAGGCGAATCGGCGGCGCGAGCGGCGCACCGCATCGACCTCGACGCCAAGACTCTCCAGCGCGATCGCGCCTTCGGACGTGAGTTCGTACGAGCCGCTCTGCAAGCCGCTGAGCCAGCCTTGCGCATGCAGCCGGTCGTGCAGCGCGACGCCAGCCGTGCCCGCCATGTGGTCGTAGCAGGTGCGCGCGCTGCGCAGGCGGCTCGGCGTGTTCGGCTTGAACTCGGGCGTGCGCGGTGCGCCGGCCACCACCATCAGGCTTTCGAGCGCGGCGGCGACGTCGTCGTTGGCGAGGCGGAAGTAGCGGTGCTTGCCTTGCACCAGCAGGTCGACCAGCCGTTCGTCCTTCAGCCGTGCGAGGTGTGCGCTCGCCGTGGACGCGGCCACTTCGGCCACGGTGGCAAGCTCGGTCGCGGTGCGCGCGTGGCCGTCCATCAGGCAGCTCAGCATGCGGGCGCGCGCCGGCTCGGCGATGGCGCCGGCCAGGCGGGCCAGCTGGAAATCGGCGGATGAAGCGGTGGTGTCCATGCGCTCATCGTAAGACGACGCAGCATCCGACACTTCGTTCGCGGACGAAGTGTGGCGGCGGGTTCGATCGCACACTGCGGCCATGAACTCAAGCCACAGCCCCACCCTCGCCGACATGCCCGCCGACCCGGTCGCAGCCGTCACGCATGCCGACCCCTATCCGTACTACGCCGCCCTTCGCGACGGGCCGCCGCTCGCGTGGAACGAGAAGCTGCGCCTCTGGGTCGCGAGCCGCGCGGACGTGATCGAAGAGGTGCTGCTCGCGCACGGCGCGCTGCGCGTGCGGCCGCCCGCCGAGCCGGTGCCGCGCGCCATCGTGGGCAGCGCGGCCGGTGAGGTATTCGGCCATCTGGTTCGCATGAACGACGGCGCGGCGCACCAGGCGCACCGGCCCGCGCTGCAACGCGCACTGGCCGGGCTCGACCTGAACGCGGTGCATGCGGCGGCCCTGCAAGTGGCGCTTCGCGTGTCGCAACGGCAGCCGCTGTCTGACACGCTCTTCTCGATGCCCGTGCAGGCCGTCGCGCACCTGCTGGGTTTTGCCGACGATGCGCTGCCGCAGGTGGACCGGTGGATGCGCGACTTCGTGGCCTGCCTGTCGCCGTTGTCCACGCCCGAGCAGTTGCAGCGTGCGAGCGCCGCAGCGGGCGAATTGATGACGCGCTTTGAAGTTCTGGTGGCAGGCGAGTCGCCACGGCACGGCACGCTGCTTGCGGCCGTGCTCGCTGAAAGCGCGGGCGATGCACCCCTGTCGCGCTCGCTGCTGGCAAACGTCGCCGGCCTGCTATCCCAGACCTGCGACGCCACGGCGGGCTTGGTCGGCAACAGCCTGATAGCGCTGATGCGCGAGCCTTCGCTGCGCCCCTCGACCCGCACGCGCGATGGCCTGCAGGCCATCGTCGAAGAAACAGCGCGACACGACCCGCCAGTGCACAACACGCGACGCTTTGCCGCCGAAGCCGTCACCATCGCCGGAACTGCACTGGCAGCCGGCGATGCGGTGCTGGTGCTGCTGGCCTCGGCAAATCGCGATGCGGCGTTCAACCCCGACCCTGACAGCTTCATGCTCGTTCGCGCCCGCCGCCGCATGCTCGGCTTCGGCCACGGCATGCATGGGTGTCCCGGTCAGGCATTGGCGTGCACGCTGGCGGCGGCCAGCCTCGACGCCCTGCTGCGCCGCGCGCCCGACCTCGATGCGCAGCGCCTGCGCGGCTGGAGCTACCGGCCGTCGGTCAACGGGCGCATCCCCGTGTTCCACTGACCCGTGCCCGCCAGGTGGGGCGACAGTTGCGCGTCGCCCCAGCGCAGCGGCAACGCCGCCGGGCGGCGCAGCGCGTGCGTGACGTGGAAGCGCATCAGCCGCTCCGCGCCTTCGAACTCGGCCACCTCGGGCCCGTCCCACACGATCTCGGCCGTGGCTGCCACGTGCAGCAGATCACCGCTGTCGAAGTCGACGAAGAGCAGCCCCGCGCGCGGATACGCCGCCAGGTTGCCGAGCGTGTTGAAGAAGCGGTTGCCGTTGAAGTCCGGCACGGTGAGCACGTCGTCGCCGTCGATGCGCACGAAGCCAGGGCGACCACCGCGGTGCGACACATCGACGCCGTGCGAACTCGCATCGGCCTCATCGCCCGCCGCGACCTCGTTCGGATAGGCCGTGGCGATGAACAGCGTGTCGGCGCTGCCGATGAGGCGGTGCGCCGCCAAGTCGAGCTTGTCGAGCCATTGCGCCTGCGGCCCTGCATCGGCACGCGGCGGAACGAACTCCGGCTCGCGCGCCTGGATGTAGCGCGGGCAATTGCCGAAGCTCTGCTGCACCGCGACCATGAAGCCCTCGCTGTCGAGCACCTCGACCGTACCGTTCATGCGGTTGCGCCGCCGCGTATGCGGCTGGATGCCGAGCAGGCCCAGCGTGGCGCCCTGCTTCAACTGGCCAACGAGCGGATCGCCCGCCGCGGGCAGCGCATCGACGCGCAGGTGCGTGGCATCTGGCGAATGCACGAAACCGGTGGGTGCCGCGAGCACGCTGGCCCAGGGTTGCATATCCGCGTCGAGACTGCCGACCACGAGGAACGGCAGCAGCCCGAAGAACTCGCGGTGCTGGTCGGGCATGTAGTCGCGAATGACGCGAGGCCCGGCCACCTCCATCTGCTCGCGAGAACCCGCCAGGGCCTGCAACGCCCGCTCGCCCGCGTGGAACGGCGCCGCGATCATGAAACCGCCGCAAGCCCGATGGGCGTGCGCACCATTGGTACGAAGCCCGGCAAGGCTTCCACGCGCTCGAGCCAGCCGCACACGTTCGGGTAGGCATCGAGCGACACGCTGCCTTCGGGCGCATGCGCCACATACGCGTAGTTCGCGATGTCGGCCAGCGTCGCAGCGGACCCGGCAAGAAAGGACTGCTGCTGCAGGTGCATCTCCATCACCGAGAGCAGCGCATGCGAGCGCTTGACGGTCTCCGTCGGGTCGGTGGTATGGCCGAACAGCGCCATGATCCGCGCGGCCGCCGGGCCGTACGCCAGCGGCCCCGCCGCCACCGAGAACCAGCGCTGCACGCGCGCCGCACCGACGGCATCACGTGGCATCCAGCGTGCGGGGTCGGGCGCATAGCGCTCGTTGAGGTAGACCAGGATGGCGTTGGAATCGGCCAGAGTGACGTCGCCGTCCTCGATCACCGGCACCTGGCCGAAGGGGTTGCGCGCCAGGAACTCCGGCGCGCGGTTGTCGCGCTTGCGCATGTCGATCTCGACGTTCTCGAAGGGCAGGCCGAGCATCGTGAGGAACAGCCGCACGCGATGCACGTGACCAGAGAGCGTGGTGCCGTAGAGCTTGATGGGCTGGGCGGGGCGATTGGCGGCTGCGGCGTTCATGGAGGCGTTCCTTTTTCGAGATGGCTGGGGGCGGTGCCTCGATTCTTCTCTCTTGCATCAAATGAATGAATAGCCATTCCTGTATTTGACTGCTGCGTTTTCCGGTTTAATCACCACCCATGGATCGCTTCAAGGCCATGCAGACCTTCGTGCAGATTGCCGACCAGGGCAGCCTGACCCGCGCCGCCGAGGCGCTCGGCACCTCGCTGCCCGCGGTGGTGCGCGCGCTCGCCGCGCTGGAAGCGCACCTGGGCGTGCGCCTGTTCCACCGCACCACGCGCCGCCTTTCGCTCACCGAAGAAGGCCGTCACTACCTGCAAAGCGCACGCGAGGTGCTGCTCGCGGCCGACGCCGCCGACCTCGCGCTGAAGGCCGAGGCGCGCGAACCGGCAGGCCAGCTCACCATTACCGCGCCGGTGCTCTTCGGCCACATGTACGTGGCGCCCGCCATCGTGCGCTTCATGCAGCGCTACGAGAAGGTGCGCTGCAGCGTGCGGCTGTACGACCGCACCGTGAGCCTGCTCGAAGAGGGCATCGACGTGGGCATCCGCATCAGCCCGCTGGAAGATTCGTCGCTGGTGGCGCAAACGCTGGGCACCATCCGCCGCGTGGTGGCCGTGAGCCCCGACTACCTGGCGCGGCACGGCACGCCAACGCATCCTCGCGACCTGAACGGCGCGCCCTGCGTGCGGGGCCGCGTCGATGCGCCGGCACAGTGGCTGTTCCGCGAAGGCGGAAAGACGATCAGCGTGACGCCGAACAACCGCCTGGAGTTCAACCACCTCGCGCCGGCCATCGAATCGTGTGCGGCAGGCATGGGCTTCGGCACCTTCTTCTCGTACCAGGTGATGCCGCACGTGGCGCAGGGCCGGCTGAAGCTGGTGCTGGAAGATTTCGAGCCGCCGCCGCGGCCGGTGAGCGTGATCTATCCCAATGCGCGGCTGCTGCCCGCGCGCACGCGGGCGTTCATCGAGTGGATGAAGATGGAGTTCAGCGGGCTCAGGCTCTAGGTGCAGTTGCCATTGCAATTGCAATTGCAGTTCCGGGGCAACTCGCGGCTGTCGAGCAGGCAGATTTCCGAATCCTGCTTCAGCACCGGCCAGCCGTCGCGCTCGAGCTGTCCGGTCACGGCCGACACGCGCGACGTGAATTTCTCCAAGGATTCGCAGCTGCGCAGCGTCACGAAGCAAGTGCAGGCTTCTTCACGGAGGCTGTCTCGCGACAACTGCGCGCCGTGCGCCTCGCACAGCTGCTGCAGCGCAGACATGTCGCACTGCTGCTGACGCAGCTTGCCGCGCCACTCGAAATACTGGCCGGCGCAGTCGAGCTGCTCGGCGTCCTGCACGGGCGCATCGACCTTCACGCCCAGCACCGCCATACCCGCCCGCGCCAGCCATTGCGCCAACGCCATCGCTTCGGCCTTGGCTTCTTCGAGATCGGCGCGCAACCAGGCGGTAGCCGAGAGCTGCTGCTTTCGCTCGCCGCCGTTGTCGTGGTGATGGTCGATCAGCAGCGGCCGCAGCCCGATCTGCTCGCACACCGCGACAAAGAACGGGATCTGCGATTCGTGCGGCACATCGCAGGTCAGGTGAAGTTCCAGCCTGCTCTTCATGGCACGACCACCGGCGCGGGCAAGGGCAGGCCATCGCAGAGCGCTGCAGCATCGCTCGCCATGCCACGCACCGCCTCTTCGAGGCCGAGATTCAGCACCGACATGAACTCGCCGTTGGCGCTGGCCCAGTTGGTGCGCGTGCCCATGCCGTGGTACTGGCGCAAGACAGTCTCGCCGCCGGGCAGGCGGTAGTTCACCTTGAGCACGACGTGCGACACCAGGTTCAGCTCCACAGACCACGCGTGGGCCAGGCGCAGGGCCACGTCCGCAGTCACCTGCCTGGCACCAGCGCTCGCGGGCGGCGCGCCCAGCACCGTCTGGAACCCGTAGCGGCTCGTCGACTGCAGCGCGCCGCGCGTCCACGCGGTGGCGTCGCCGCTGCGCAGCGATTGCACGGACCGGGGCGTGGCATGCACCGTCGGCAGCATCACGGTGAGGTTGCCGGCGTTGGCCTTGTTGCTGCGAGCGTCCTCGATCGACGTCAGGTACAGCGTGCAGCCACGCGCGAGCCGCAGCGACGCGGCCGGCACGCTGTTGGGGCGTTCGGCCGGCTCGGGCGCCGGCTCGAAGATCATGGGGAGCGGCTCGCTCTCGGTGACGGCGTGCGACAGAGTGGGCATGGCGCAGAGCGCGGCCAGTGTGGTGGCGATGGCAAGTCCTTGGCGTGACCTCATGGGGCGGTGTTCCTGACCGAATACATGGCGCCGTCCTGGTCGCGGAACAGCACGCGGCCGGGCTGCTCGTCGAAACTCTGGCCGGCCAGCGTCACCCACGAGCCATTGACATTAAAGCGCGCAGTCTTAACGCCACCTGAACGGGCGCCGGCAATGTCCAGCGCGACCGCATGCAGGGTCTGTGCCATCGACTCGCGCATCACGCCGCGCAGCACCTGCCCGTCATTCGCAGTGAGCCTTCGCAGCACGGCGGCGCGCGCGGTGCCGCCGATGGGCGTCTGGAAGATGGCCGAGGCGCGATAGCTCGGCTCGCTGCGGCCGTCCTGCCAGAGCAGGGCCGAGGTGCGCGTGGTGAAGGCGCCCAGGCCCGGCTCCAGCGCGTATTGCAGCAACAGCACCATGTAGGCGGGGCCGGTCTTCGTGGCGGCGATGCGGGCTTCCTGTTCGGCCTTCAGCGGCATGGCCGCGAGCACCTGCGAGGAGCGGATCTTCAGCGGGAACGAGCTCGGCTCGGCCAGCAGTGTGGCTAGCGCCTTGCCCGCCTCCACGCGATAGTCGTAGTCGAGCAGCGGGCCGACGATGGCCTGCACCTCGGCGCTCATCTCCTTCTGGCGCGTTTGCTGCACCGACGAGTCGATCAGCGCGCCGATCAGCCCGCCACCCGTGGCCGCGCTCACGCCGGGCGGCTGCGCGGAGAACATGAAGCTCTCTTGCGCGACGACGACGCGTACGTCGACTTCCTGGACCTTGTTGCGGTCCGCGACCGCCAGGGGCCGATGAAAAGGTGCGCAGGCGCCGAGCAGCAGCACAACCGACAGCGCCAACCAGAAACGCAGCATCCTTGGGCCTCCCACCGCGCAATGCAACTGGGCGTCGATTGTGAGGCCGCCGCAGCGCCGTTCGACCCGGGTTATCGAGGACCCATGGTGCCCGTGGTTTTCAGGCGACTGCGTCAGAATGGTTGCGTGCCGTCCATCATCTCTTCCGCTCCACACCCTCTCTTCCACGCCAGCCATTTGCGCAAGCGCTATGGCGACACCACAGTCGTCGACGACCTGTCGTTCGAGATCGCACCCGGCGAGTGCCTGGGCGTGATCGGCCCGAACGGCGCGGGCAAGACCACCACCATCCGCATGTGCCTGGGCCTCACCGCGCCCGATGGCGGCGACATCTCCGCGCTGGGCCTGCAGATGCCGCGCGATGCGCTGGCCATCAAGGCGCAGCTGGGCGTGGTCACGCAGTTCGACACGCTCGACCCCGACTTCAGCTGTGCCGAGAACCTCGTGGTGTACGGCCGCTACTTCGGCTTCAGCAAGGCGCATGTGCGCGCACGCGTGCCGCAGCTGCTGGAGTTCGCGGCGCTGTCGCACAAGGCCGATGCGAAGCCGGGCGAGCTCTCGGGCGGCATGCGGCGGCGGCTGTCGCTGGCGCGTGCGCTGGTCAACGACCCGAAGCTGCTGCTGCTCGACGAACCGACCACCGGGCTCGACCCGCAGGCGCGGCACCTGATGTGGGAACGGCTGCAGGTGCTGCTGCAGCAGGGCAAGTCGATCCTGCTGACCACGCACTTCATGGACGAGGCCGAGCGCCTGTGCTCACGCCTGCTGGTGCTGGACCACGGCCGCAAGATCGCCGAAGGCCGCCCGCGCGACCTGATCGCCGAGCACCTGGAGCCCGACGTGGTCGAGGTGTATGGCAACGGCGCGCTGTCGCTGGCGGAATCGCCCGAGCTGAAGGCGATGGCGGCGCGCGTGGAAGTCAGCGGGGAGACGATTTTCTTCTACACGCAGGACGCGCGGCGGCTGCTCGATGCGCTGACGCAGCACAGCGGCCTGCGCACCTTTCATCGACCGGCCAACCTGGAGGACCTGTTCCTCAAGCTCACCGGCCGCCAGATTCGCGAGGACGGCTAGACCATGAACACGACAACAACAACGACCGCACCGATTGCAACGACCGCGCCCCCTTCACCTTCAGTGTGGCGCCCGCCCGAGATATCGCTGCGCTGGTGGCCCGTGTTTTTGCGCAACCTGCTGGTGTGGCGCAAGCTCGCCATCCCCAGCCTGATCGGCAACATCGCCGAACCGCTGATCTGGCTCGTGGCCTTCGGCTACGGCATGGGCGCACTGGTGGGGCAGGTGTCGGTCGACGGCGTGAAGGTGCCCTACATCTTGTTCCTCGCGAGCGGATCGATCTGCATGAGCGCGATGAACGCGGCGAGCTTCGAGGCGCTGTACTCGGCGTTCTCTCGCATGCACGTGCAAAAGACATGGGACGGCATCATGAACGCGCCCGTCGGGCTCGACGACATCGTGATGGCCGAGATGCTGTGGGCGGCGTTCAAATCGATCTTCACCGTCACGGCGATCCTGTTCGTGATGCTCGGGCTGGGCATCAGCCACAGCCCTAAGCTCATCGTCGCGTGGATGGTGCTGATCGGGGCTGGCATTACCTTCTCGTCGATCGCGCTGATCTTCAATGCACTGGCGAAGGGCTATGACTTCTTCACGTACTACTTCACGCTGTTCATGACGCCGATGATGTTCCTGAGCGGTGTGTTCTTTCCGCTCGAACAACTGCCCTCCGCAGTCAAGGCCGTGGCAGCGTGGCTGCCGCTGACGAATGCGGTGGCGCTGGTGCGGCCGCTGTTCATGGACCAGTGGCCGGCCGACTGGTGGCTGCATGCAGCGGTGCTGGCGGTGTATGCGGTGGTGGCGTTCTGGATTGCGCTGGCGTTGACGCGCAAGCGGTTCAAGGGGTGAGGCTGGGTCTCTTCATCACCTGCAACTGCATGACTCCCGCAGTCCGGGCCCGCACTTCAGGCGAAGCCAGGCAAGTGGCAACAGCCTCGTAACCGGGCGCGCCGGGATAGGGCGCAACCTGGGTCGGCGGACTGTGGTTCGCGGGGCAGAGGATGATGGTTTCGTCCGGACCGACTGCCGACAGATCGAGGATGGCGCAGGAGCGGGTGAGCATGAAGAGGGGCCGCGCTTCGGGCCCGCGGCGGCGCAGCCAGGCAATCAACGCCTCCTGGGCTGCGTGGTCGAGACCTTGCTCGATCATGTCGATGACCAGGGCATCCGGCCCATTGGCCTCCAGCCCCGCGAGCAATGCGATCAAGGCATCCGATGGCGTGGCGCCGTCTTCCACAAGCCACGCCAGGGCTTCGTCGACGCGGGACTTCAGCAGGGGATCGCCATCCAACCGCGACTTTGCTGCTGCCACCTCGTCATCTTCGAGTCTCTCCAGCCCCAGCATGGCAGCGTTGGACATTGCATTGGCGAGGCTGTGCGCCAGCCGGGTCTTGCCGCTGCCTAGCGGGCCGATGATGTAGTTCAGGGAACGGATGTCGCGCAATTCGAAGAGTTCTCCACCCCATGGCCACGGGAGTTCGAATGCAACGCGGACTTCGGAGACCGGCGCCCGCAGGTCCATCAGTTCGCCGATGGTCGGCGTGCGGCCCTGCACCAGATCGCTTCGCAGCCCACGGACCTTCTCCACAGTGCGGGCAAGCTGGCGAAGCTGCGCTTCCAGCGCCGCCTGATGTGCCGCCAGCGTTGGCTCCAGGCCTTGGGAGTTGCCCTCCAGCACCCGTCCCACCTGGGCGACGCTGAAGCCGAGTGCGCGAAGCGCGACGATCTCGGCGGCCCGGGCCATCTCCTTCTGGCCGTAGACCCGCCACCCTGAAGCGCTCCGGCCGGGCTCCACCAACCCACGCTGCTCATAGAGCCGCAAGGCCTTGGCCGAAACACCGAGCCGCCTCGCGGCTTCGGATGGACTGAAAGAGCGAGAAGTGGATTGCATGAAGAGAACCTTTTTCGACGTTCTTCCCTTTTTAAGGGCTGCCCCTGGGGCCGGGTCAACAGGCGGACATGAAAGTTGGATTCACTGGCCTTGCAGGTTCAGAATGCCCGTTCCCGGCCGACTGTAGCCTCTGCCGAAACCAACGCTTGCAAATTAAGTTGCACACAATCTAATTGCTCGCTACAATTCAGGCCATGCGCTCCACTCCAGTCCCCGCCGACGAAATGCTCAAGCTGGACAACCAGCTGTGTTTTGCCGTGTACTCCGCCTCCTTGGCCATGACGCGGCTCTACAAGCCGGTGCTGGAAAAGCTGCAGCTCACCTACCCCCAATACCTCGTGATGCTCGCCCTCTGGGAGCAAGACGGCCTCATGGTCTCCGAGCTCGGCGAACGGCTCTCGCTCGATTCAGGCACGCTCACGCCGCTGCTCAAGCGCCTCGAAGCCAACGGCTATGTGGCCCGCGTGCGCGACGTGGCCGACGAGCGCCGCGTGCACATCACCCTGACAGCTGCCGGCCGCAGGCTCAAGAGCCGCGCATCCAACGTGCCGGCCTGCCTGATGGCCGCCACCGAGTGCTCGGTGCCCGAACTGATTTCGCTCACCCAGCAGATCCAGACCCTGCGCGACCGCATCAAGAAGGCAGCCTGACGCAGCGCAACATTTTTCTCCCGCTTCGGTCGATCCCATCAAGAGAGAACGAAGCCTTTCACCACCCTCCCTCCACTTCATCATCACCAAAGGAATCACCATGACCACCAAGCTCGACAAAGTTCTCTACACCGCAGAAGCTCACACCGTCGGCGGCCGTGACGGCGCAGGCAAGTCCAGCGACGGCGCCATCGACGTCAAGCTGAGCTCGCCCGGTTCCGGCAAGCCCGGCACCAACCCCGAGCAGCTGTTCGCGGTCGGCTATGCCGCCTGCTTCATCGGCGCGATGAAGGCCGTCGGCCCGAAGATCGGCGTGAAGGTGCCTGAAGACGTCGCCATCGACTCCAGCGTTTCCCTTGGCCCGACGAACGGCGGCGCCGCCTACGGCATCGCCGTGAAGCTGGCGATCACGCTGCCTGGCCTGGATGCAGATGCCAAGCAGAAGCTGGTCGACACCGCTCACCAAGTTTGCCCCTACTCGAACGCCACCCGCGGCAACATCGACGTCGAACTCACCATCGCCTGATCTGCCCCGATCACTCGCGAACAAGCGGCCCGGCCACAAGCCGGGCCGCTTTTTTAATGTCCGCCGATGTCTCACGGGTGACGCCAAAACCCGCCGCGAGATAGCGCCTTTCATCAAGCTTGGCTAACGTAGCTGGACACCAACTGCCAGGAGCCCCGCTCATGAGCACCACCAGCTTCCTCATCCGCAAAGACCAGCTCGCCACCACGCGCCTGCACACCGCCACCGACGAAGCGCTCGCCGACGGCCAGGTGCGCGTGCGCATCGACAGCTTTGCACTCACCTCCAACAACATCACGTACGCCGCCTTCGGCGATGCGATGAGCTACTGGCAGTTCTTCCCGAGCGGCGAAGAAGGCTGGGGCAGCATCCCCGTGTGGGGCTTTGCGAGCGTGGTGCAGTCGCTGCACCCGGGCGTGGCGGTGGGCGAGCGGCTCTACGGCTACTGGCCGATGAGCTCGGCCGCAGTGCTGAGCCCCGGACGGCTCTCGCCCGAGCGCTTCACCGACGTGGCGCCGCACCGCGCGGAACTGCCCGCCGTCTACAACCAGTACTTCCGCTGCGCCAGCGATGCGCTCTACACGGCCGACACCGAAGACATCCAGGCCCTGCTGCGCCCGCTGTTCATCACCTCGTGGCTGATCGACGACTTCATGGCCGACAACGATTTCTTCGGTGCGAAGACCATGCTGCTGTCGAGCGCATCGAGCAAGACAGCCTACGGCACCGCCTTCCAGCTGCACCAGCGCGAAGGCATCGAGGTGATCGGCCTGACCTCGCCCGCCAACGTGGCCTTCTGCGAAAGCCTCGGCTGCTACGACCGCGTGGTGACCTACGACGCGCTCGACACCATCGCGGCCGACACATCCTGTGTGTACGTCGACTTCGCCGGCAACGGTGCGCTGCGCAACGCCATCCACGAGCGCTTTACGAACCTCAAGTACAGCAGCTCCATCGGCGGCACGCACGTCGAACAGCTTGCGACCAAGGGCGCGGGCAAAGACCTGTCGGGCCCACGCGCCACGCTGTTCTTCGCGCCGGCGCAGATCAAGAAGCGCACCAGCGAATGGGGCGCCGAGGAGTTCGGGCGCCGCATGGTCGCGGCCTGGCACAACTTCCTGGCCACCGTCACCGATGCAAAGTCCCCCTGGCTGCACGCGGAGCACCACGATGGCGGCGAGGCGGTGCAGGCCGCCTATGCACAGGTGCTCGCGGGCAAGGGCGACCCTCGCACGGGCCATATCCTTTCTCTTTACAAACAACCTGCGAACGCCTGAGCCCGCGGGGCGCCGTGTGGCGACAATCGCCGCATGACCCTTTCTTCCGCGGCGCCCGCGAACACACATCCTTACGAGAGCCTCACGCCAGACGTGGTGCTCGACGCGCTCGCGACGCTCGGCCTGCACGGCGACGGCCGGCTCACAGGCCTGAACTCCTATGAAAACCGGGTCTACCAGGTCTACCTGGAAGACCCGAACCCGCATCCGGCGGTGGTGGTCAAGTTCTACCGTCCCGGCCGCTGGAGCGAGGCCGAGATCCTCGAAGAGCATGGCTTCTCGCTCGAACTGGCCGCCGGCGAAGTGCCGGCCGTGCCGCCGCTGGCCTTCGACGGCAAGACGCTGCATCACCACGCCGGCTTCGCCTTCAGCGTGAGCCCCTACCGCGGCGGCCGCGCGCCCGAGCTCGACAACTTCGAGGTGCTCGAATGGGTCGGCCGCTTTCTGGCGCGCATCCACACCGTGGGCAGCGCCAAGCCTTTCGAGGCCCGCCCCGCGCTCGACCTGCAGACCTTCGGCCTCGACTCGCGCGACTGGCTGCTGGAGAACGACAAGATCCCGCTCGACATGCAGCGCGACTGGGAAAAGACCTGCAACGAGGCGCTGGACATGGTCCGCGCGACCGCCCTCGCGCTGCAGCCACCGGCCTCCGACTTCAAGCCCCGCAAGCTGCGCCTGCATGGCGACGTGCACCCCGGCAACATCCTCTGGACGCCGACCGACCGACCGGGAGGCGGCCCGCATTTCGTCGACCTGGACGACGCGCGCACCGGCTTCGCGGTGCAGGACCTGTGGATGCTGCTATCGGGTGACCGCGCGCAGCGCACGTCGCAGCTGTCGGGCCTGCTCGACGGCTACGAACAGTTCCGCGAATTCGACCGCCGCGAGCTGGCACTGATCGAACCGCTGCGCACGCTGCGGCTCATTCACTACAGCGCATGGCTGGCGCGGCGCTGGGAAGACCCGATCTTCCCGATCAACTTCCCGTGGTTCGGCTCCAGCGACTACTGGAAGGGGCAAATTCTCGTGCTGGAAGACCAGTGCGAGCAGATGGCCGAAGAGCCGCTCTACGCCTAGAAATGTCGGCCCCCCGGCTTTTCACTCCGCTTCGCTGCGTGTAATTCTCCACCCCCCAAGGGGGCGGCCCGGCGGCGGCCGGCTGCGCGTCGACCACGCCCTGCAGCAGACGCTCGACCAGCACGTTGGCCGGCCCGTTGCGCCAGATGCCATAGGCCTCCGACTGCGCCACCACCCGGTCGAGCGGCCTGAACACCGCGCCGCGCAAGGCCGAATGCCGCATCGCCTGCGGCACCAGCGCCACGCCCATGCCCTGCGACACCAGCGAGACCACGGCCAGCCAATGGCGCACCTCGTGCCGCACCTCGGGCAGGAAGCCAGCGTCGGCGCAGATCGACAGGATGCGCTCGTGATAGTCAGGTGAAGCCTCGCGCGAGAACAGCACAAAAGGCTGGTCGCGCAGGTCGACCGGCGCCAGCACCCGCTTGCGCGCCAGCGCATGCCCCGCCGGCAGGCAGGCCACGAAGGGCTCGGACAGCAGCAGCCGGTGCTGCAGTTCGAGCGGCACACGGCGCGTGTGCGCAAAGCCTATGTCCAGCCGGTCGTTCAGCAGCTCGGTGATCTGCACGCCGGAGTTGAGTTCGCTCAGCGTGATGCGCACCGCCGGGTGCTTCGCCTGAAAGGCGCGCAGCGCTTGCGGCAGGCCCCGGTACAGCATCGCGCCCACGAAGCCGATGCGCAGCCGCCCGGCCGAGCCCAGCGCCACGTCGCGCGCCTCGATGGCGGCTTCTTCCGCCTGCAGCAGCACGCGCCGCGCCGAAACGCGCAGCGCCTCGCCGGCGGGCGTGAGCCGCACCTCCTTGCTGTTGCGCTCGAAGAGGCGCGCGCCCACGTTGTCTTCCAGCTGCCGTATCGCCACCGACAGCGGCGGCTGCGAGATCGACAGGCGCCGCGCCGCCCGCCCGAAGTGCAGCTCTTCGGCGAGCACGGAGAAGTAGCGAAGGTGCCTCAGTTCCATGGATAGTCAGATCGAATCGAACAAGACCAAATCGATATTAGACACGGATCGTCGCGGCTTCAACAATGCGCCAAACCAAGGACTCAAGGAACCATGGAGACAAAACGCATGTCCGCAGAGCACGCCCATCCGATCCCCGATCGCCACGGCCAGAACCTGTTCACCACCGACGCCGAGCTGCACGCGCTGCTCGCGCTGTACCTGCCCGACGACCTGCGGCGCCACATGCAGCCGCACTTCGAGCGCCTGGGCGGCCTTGCGGGCGGCCTGCTCGACGAGCTGGCCGGCACCGCCGACCGCAATCCGCCCGTGCTGAAGCAGCGCACGCGCACCGGCCTCGACGAGCAGAAGGTGGTGAAGCACCCCGCCTACGTCGAAATGGAACGCCTCGCGCTCAGCGAGTTCGGCCTGGCCGCCATCTCGCACCGCGACGACACGCTGGGCTGGCAGGGCAAGATGCCGCCGCTGGTCAAGTACGTGCTGACCTACCTGTTCGTGCAGGCGGAGTTCGGCCTGTGCTGCCCGGTGTCGATGACCGATTCGCTCACGCGCACGCTGAAGAAGTTCGGCAGCCCGGAGCTGGTCGCAAAGTACCTGCCGCGCCTGACCTCGCTCGACTTCGACGAGCTGGCGCAGGGCGCGATGTTCATGACCGAGCAGGCCGCCGGCTCCGACATTGCCGCCACCGCCACGATGGCGCACCAGGAAGCCGATGGCAGCTGGCGCATCACCGGCGACAAGTGGTTCTGCTCCAACCCCGATGCCGACTTCGCGATGGTGCTGGCGCGTGCCGACGATGGCGCGGCGGGCATGAAGGGCGTGTCGCTGTTCCTGCTGCCGCGCCGGCTCGAAGATGGCAGCCTCAACCGCTACCGCATCATCCGCCTGAAGGACAAGCTGGGCACGCGCTCGATGGCCAGCGGCGAGATCCGCCTCGAAGGCGCGGTCGCGTACCTCGTGGGCGAAGCGGGCCGCGGCTTCGTGCAGATGGCCGACATGGTCAACAACTCGCGCCTGTCGAACGGCGCGCGTGCCGCCGGCCTGATGCGCCGCGCGGTGGCCGAGGCCGAGTTCATCGCATCGGAGCGCCGCGCCTTCGGCCGCACGCTCGACCAGATGCCGCTGATGCAGCGCCAGCTAGACAAGCTGCGCCTGCCGGCCGAGCAGGCGCGCACGATGGTGTGCCAGACGGCGCTGGCGCTCGCGCGCTCCGACGCGGCCGAGCCCGACGCTTATGCGCTGCTGCGCATCCTCACGCCGCTCATCAAGTTTCGCGCGTGTCGCGATGCGCGCAAGGTCACGGGCGATGCGATGGAGGTGCGCGGTGGCTGCGGCTACATCGAGGAATGGAGCGATGCGCGCCTCGTGCGCGACGCGCACCTGGGCTCGATCTGGGAAGGCACGAGCAACATCGTGGCGCTCGACGTGATTCGCGCGGTGAAACGCGAAGGCTCGTTGCCTGTGCTGCGCGCGCACTGCGCGAAGCTGCTGGACGATGCGGCGCTTGCTCCCGGTTTCGCCAGGGCCTTGCGCGACGCACTCGACCGTGCCGCAGCGCTGACCGAAACCGCCGCGCACGAAGGCGGCGACGTGCTCGCGCGGCAGGCCGCCTCGGCGCTTTATCACTGCACCAGCGCCATCGCGATGGCTTGGGAAGCCGCACACAGCGGCTCCGCACCGCGCCTGCGCTGGGCGCAGCTGGTGTTGCTGCATCGCGTGCTGCCGCGCGATCCGCTGTCGCCTGATGCCATGCCCGCGGACTGGAATGCCGCCACCGTTCAATCCACGACGGTGCCGGCCTGATCTTCTTTTCCCCTCATACAAAAAACGGAGACATCCTTGAAACGCTTCACCTTCCTGCTGGCCGCCTGCGCCACGCTGTTGACTGCAATGCCCGCAGCGCAAGCCGCCGACGCCTTCCCCACCAAGCCCCTGATGCTGGTCGTGCCCTTCCCGCCCGGCGGCCCCACCGATGCGATGGCGCGCACGCTGGCCGCCGAGATGAAAGACCGCCTCGGCCAGCCCATGATCGTGGAGAACCGCGCGGGCGCGGGCGGCAACATCGGCGCCGAGTACGTGGCGCGCGCCGAGGCCGACGGCCACACGCTGCTGTTCGGCACCTCGGGCCCGCTGGCCATCAACGCGAGCCTGTACCGCAAGATCAACTACGACCCGGTGAAGAGCTTCGCGCCGGTGATCCAGGTCGGCTACCTGCCCAACATCCTGGTGGTGAACCCCGCCCTGCCCGTGAAGACCGTGCCGGAGCTCGTGGCCTACGCCAAGGCCAACCCCGGCAAGCTCAGCTATGCATCGTCGGGCAACGGCGCGTCGTCACACCTCGCGGGCGTGCTCTTCAACTCGGTGGCGGGCACCGACCTGCAGCACATTCCCTACAAGGGCACCGGCCCTGCGCTCAACGACCTGTTGGGCAACCAGGTCAGCATGACCTTCACCGACATCCTCACCGCGCTGCCCTACGTCAAGGCCGGCAAGCTGCGCGCACTGGGCGTGGCCACCGTCGCGCGCTCGCAGGCGTTGCCCGATGTGCCGACGATTTCGGAGCAGGGCTACAAGGGCTACGACGTGAGCGTGTTCTTCGGCATCGTCGCGCCGGCCGGCACACCTGCCGACCGCGTGAGCAAGCTCAACCATGCCTTCGCTGAAGTGCTCAATTCGCCGAAGGTGAAGCAGATGTTCGCGGCGCAGGGCCTCGAAGCCTCGGCCGACACCTCGCCGCAGAAGCTCGGGGCGTTCATCGGCAGCGAGTCTGTGAAGTGGAAAGACGTCGTGAAGAAATCGGGGGCGCAGCTCGATTGATGCAGTCGTTCGGGGCGCGCTCACGCCGACGGGGTACCTTGCTCCGCGAATGTCCCCCGGCCTTCGGCCTCCTCCTTTATTTCGCTGCGCAAGGCACCCCATCGGCGTGATCGTTCAAAGCACTGGTTAATCCGCCAGCACAACGACTGCGCTCATGTGCGAATGGCACCGGGTGCTCCCCGCAGCGAAATAAAGGAGGAGCCGAAGGCGGGGGACATTCGCGGAGGGGAGTACCCGGTGTCATTCGCACGCACCCCGAAAGAACGAACAAACGAAAGCACTGAAATGACACAAGCCCCCCAAGGCGCCCTCGCAGGCATCCGCGTCCTCGACATCTCCCGCATCCTCGGCGGCCCCTACTGCGGTCAGATCCTCGGAGACCACGGCGCCGACGTGCTCAAGGTCGAGCCGCCGCAGGGCGACGACACGCGCACCTGGGGCCCACCCTTCAGGGAAGGCGTGGCCTCGTACTACCACGGACTCAACCGCAACAAGCGCGTGCAGCACCTGGACTTCTCGACAGAGGAAGGCCGCGAGGCGCTGCTCGCGCTGGTGGCCGAGGCCGACGTGCTGATCGAGAACTTCAAGACCGGAACGATGGAACGCTGGGGCATCGGCTACGAGACGCTGTCGCAGCGCTTTCCGCGCCTCGTGTGGTGCCGCGTGTCGGGCTTCGGCGCCGACGGTCCACTAGGCGCGCTGCCCGGCTACGACGCCGCCGTGCAGGCCATGACCGGCATCATGAGCATCAACGGCGAAGCCGATGGTGGACCGCTGCGCGTGGGCCTGCCGGTGGTCGACATGGTGACCGGGCTGAACGCGGTGATCGGCGTGCTGCTCGCGCTGCAGGAACGCCAGCGCAGCGAGCGCGGGCAGTTCGTGGAGGCGGCGCTGTACGACAGCGGCTTATCGCTGCTGCACCCGCATGCGGCCAACTGGTTCATGGACGGCACTGAGCCCCGCCGCACCGGCAACGCGCACCCCAACATCTATCCCTACGACGCGCTGGCCACCGGCACTGACCCGGTGTTCGTCGCGGTAGGCAACGACCGGCAGTTCGCCAGCCTGTGCCGCTGCATCGGGCTGCCCGATCTGGCGGACGACCCGCTCTACCGCACGGCCGGTGCGCGCTCGGTGCATCGCGATGGGCTCAAGCAGCAGCTCGAGGCGGCAATGGCCGCCTTCGACGGCCGCGCGCTGGTCGAGCAATTGATGGCGGCCGGCGTGCCCGCCGCGCCGGTGCTGCCGGTCGATGCCGCGCTGCAGCATCCGCACACGCTGCACCGCGAGATGGTTGTGGAGATGCCCGGCGGCTATCGCGGCATCGGCGCGCCGGTGAAGCTGAGCCGCACGCCGGCCAGCTACCGGCATGCGCCGCTCACACCGGGCGATGCCTTCCTGTCGCTGAACGATTCAGCGCAAGAGTGACGATCGGCCCCGGCCGATGCCGTAGTACGCGATGCCTGCGGATTCGACTTGGGCGGCGTCGTAGACATTGCGGCCATCGAAGATCGCCGGCGTGCGCAGTGCCTTCGCGACGCTCGCGAAATCAGGCCGCCGAAACTCCGCCCACTCGGTAACGAGCGCCAGCGCATCGGCGCCCTGCAGCGCTTCTTGCGCCGTGGCGCACCAGCGCACGTCTTCACGCTCGCCGATGAGGCCACGCGCATTCGGCATCGCCGCCGGGTCATAGACCTGCACGCGCGCACCGGCTGCCCACAGCCGCTCCAGCAGCACGAGGCTCGGCGCATCGCGCATGTCGTCGGTGTCGGGCTTGAAGGCCAGGCCCCACACCGCGATGGCCTTGCCCGCGATGCGGCCTTCGAAGTGGTGCGTCATCAGGTCGAACAGCCGGCTCTTCTGCTCATGGTTCGTGGCCTCGACCGCCGAGAGGATGCGCAGCGCATGGCCGTCGCGATCCGCCGCATGCCGAAGCGCCCGCACGTCCTTCGCAAGGCACGAGCCGCCATAGCCTGCGCCGGCCTGCAGAAAGTCGGGCCCGATGCGCCGGTCCGCGCCGATGCCGCGCCGCACCATCTCGATGTCGGCGCCCGCATGCTCGGCCAAGCGAGCCATCTCGTTCATGAAGCTGATGCGGGTGGCGAGCATGGCGTTGGCCGCGTACTTGGTGAGCTCGGCCGAGCGGCGGTCCATCACCAGCAATTGCTTTGCCGGGTCTTCGATGAAAGGTTCGTAGAGCCGGGTCAGCAGCTCGATGGCCCACGGGTCTTCGCTGCCGATCACCACGCGGTCGGGCCGCCGGCAGTCGCGCACGGCCGAGCCTTCGCGCAGGAACTCGGGGTTCGCCGCCACCGCGATGCGATGCGGCGCGCCACGTTGCGAAAGTTCCCCGCCCAGCACGGCCTCGACCTGCGCGGCCGTGCCCACGGGCGCGGTCGACTTGCACACGACCAGCGCCTCGCGGTCGCGGTGCCGCCCGATGCCGGCAGCCACCGCAATCACGTGCCGCAGATCGACCCGCCCTTCGGCATCGGCCGGCGTGTTCACCACGATAAAGAGCACCTCGCCGTGCAGGCAAGCCGTGGGCTCGTCGGCCGTAAAGCGCAGCGTTCCCGCGGCCAGCCCGGCAGCCACCAGAGCCTCCAGGTCCGGTTCGTGCAAGGGCATCAGGCCGCGCTGCAGGCCCTCGATGCGCGCCAAGTCCGCGTCCGCGCACAGCACTTCGTGGCCCGCTTCAGCCAGGCAGGCGGCAAAGCTAAGGCCCACATAGCCGGCGCCGAAGATGCTGACTTTCATGGGCGAGCCCATGGCGCACGGCACTGGTGGCGGGCGCGGTTGTGCGATAAAAGCAGGATGCAAGCCTTCAAAACAATGTCCGGACAGGAAAATTCGATGATGCCCGATCAAGTTGCCGCGCGTTGCGCGCTGGTCCTGGAGACCAACAACCTGCGCGGCGGAGCCGATGCCGAGGCCAAAGCGGGCACCAGCCTGCAGCGTCTCGTCGCCCTGCTGGCGAAGCAGAAGCTGCCGCTGAGCGCGCTCGCACAGGTGGTCGTCACGCACGACGGGCTGAGCGCCGCCACCTGCGAAGCCGTAAGTGCGCTCGCGGGCCGCCCGGTCGACTTCGTGCGCATCGACGCCGCCACCGGCTACTACGACGCCAAGAACGTCGGCTTCGAGGCCACCGATGCGCAGCGCTGCACACACGTGGTGTTCGCCGATGCCGACTGCCTGCCCGACGACGACTGGCTGCTGCAGGTGCTGCTGCCGTTCACGTGGAGCGATGCGCCAGCGGTGGTGGCCGGACGCACCAGCTATGCGGCCAACGTGGTCGGCACTGCGCTCACGACCATCGACTTCATGTATTTCCCCAACGCAGACCATGCCGGCGCGACGAGCAACTTCTACGCGAACAACGTGGCCTTCCGTCGCGACGTGTTCGAGCAGCACAGCTACCAGGCACTCGACGGCGTGTACCGCGCGCACTGCCAGGTGCTGGGCATGCGACTGAAAGCGGCGGGCGTGCCCATCTACTACGCGGCGCAGGCCCACACCGAACACCGCCTGCCCGACACGCGCGCCGAGGCGCTCAAGCTGCGCTGGATGCGCGGACAGGACACGTACTCGCTCACGCCGCACCTGCTGCGCAGCTACGTGTCGCCGCGCTGGCAGTGGCTCGCGAAGAGCGGGCCGATCGGGCCGCTGGCCGTGCTGTTCACACGGCTGGGGTTCAGCGTGAGGGCGCTGAACCATCAAGACCTGCCGCCGCTGCGCGGGCTGCGCTGGCTCGCAGGCGTGGCGCTGATCCTCGGCTTCTCGGCGGTCGACATGCTGGGTGCGTTCGCGCGCGGCATCGGGTGGCACACCACTGGCAGCACCAATGCGGATGCCCAGGCGCTTTCGTATCACAGGCCCTGAACGCCTTTCGCGCCTTCCTTCTCTTCCAGAAGAACAACAAGACAAGAACATGCCCATCCGCTCTTCATTCATCGCTCGCCAGCTGGCGCTCGGCCTCGCGCTCGCAGGCGCCTTCACGCTGGCGAGTGCCGCCGACTTCGCCGGCCGCGGCGTCTTCAACTTCAAGTCCGACGCCGGCTGTCCCTTCGCCGCGCTCGCGGGCCCCGGCAACGACTGCAACCGCCTCGCCCTCGACGACCCCGACACCCGCGCCGCGCTCGACAGCGCCGCGCGCACCATCCGCTTCGTCAACACGCGCAGCTACGGCGAGAAGACCATCGTCGGCGACGTGCTGCTGCAGGGCTCCGGCCAGGCGCGCAGTGGCCAGCGCGTGCCGCTGACCTTTCATGCACTGCTGAGCCGCTCGGGCAGCGAGTGGTCGGTGAGCAGCCATGCGCACTCGCCTGTGGGCGGCGAGTTCAGCGACATCCGCATCGACCCGTACCAGATCGTGGTGGTGAACGAGGCGACCACCGACCACGTGCTGCTCACGGCCGACCAGGTCGTCGAGGCGCTCGCCAAGCCTTCGCTGACCGCGCGCCTGGCCAACGTGCTGGTGCAGGTGGAAGACAACCGCACGAACGGCGCAAGAGACGCCGACATCACCATTGGCCTCGGCCTGAGCAAGGCCTCGAAGTCGGTGGCGCGCGCACGCTTTCATGCGCCGGCCGCCAGGGGAATGCAACTGGCCGAGGCCATGCAGCAGGGCAACTGGACGCTGGAGCTGCAGGCGCTGAGCGGCCAGATCCCGCACCAGGTGGTGCAGCGCGACATGTTCCTGTACGGGCTCGAATCACAGTCGCTGCTGCAGCCGCTGCTGCAGCGCGGCTTCCGCAAGAACGAGAAGCTGGTGCTCGGCGCCACCAACGGCAAGGGCTATGTGCGCTACGACGGCCAGCAACGCGAATTCGCGGGCGCCGATGCCGCCGCGCGCGCCTTCCTGCAGGACAGCTTCATCGGGCTGGTGCTGGGCTGGCAGCAGCAGACACCCCAGACCACGAAGGCCAAGGCCGATGGCCGCTGAGCCAGCCGACGACATCGCAGCCGGCTTCGACTGCCTCTCTCCGCCCACCTTGCGCGGCTGGTCAGCCCTGCAGGCCCGCCTCGTGCATCACGTCAAGCGCGCCGCACTGCGCCAGCTGCATGCGAGCAATGCGGGCGAGATGCTGTTGCTGCGCTTCTATCTCGTGGGCGAGGAGTCGTCCGAGCAGGCGCTGCAGCGCGAGCTGCGTGTCGCCCCGCCCGAGTGGCTCGCGCGCCAACTCGATCAGCACCTGGCCGACGAACAGCACCATGCGCGCCTGTTCGCGCAGGCCATCGTCGAGCGCGGCGGCAGCGCGCAAGCGGCAGCTTCGCCCGAAGAAGCGCCACAGCCCGACTGGTTCAGCCGCCGCAAGCTCGCGCGCTGGCAGGCGCTCATCCGCCGCCATGCGCCGCACTTCGAACATGGCGGGCTGGTGCCGGCCTATGCCATCGGCCTCTCGGCCGAGCAGATGGCCTCGCGCATCCTGCAGCGCCATTGCGCGCTGATCGGCCCGCAACATGCGCTGCACCCGCTGCTGTCGCGCGTGCTGGCCGACGAAGACCGACACATTCGGCTGTGCAGCCACACCTTGCAGCGCTGCGTGGCGCCGCACGAACAGGAGCGGCTCGCGCAGCTGATGCGCGAAGTGCGGGATACCGAGCGCGGCTTCGGCGTCACCGGCGCTCTCGGCATGTGGCTCGCCGGCGTGGCGCTGCGGCTGCGCCCCGGCGCGGCACGGCCGGTGCAGCACCACGCCTGAGCGATGCCGCCGCGCATCCTCTACCTCGCGACCGCGGACGCGCGCGGCCACCTGATGCGCGCCCAACTGCTGACGCATGCGCTGCGCGCAGCCGGCGCGCAGGTGCAGGTGCTCACCACCTCGGACGAAGGCGCGCGCTTTCTTGCCGGCTTCGGCATCGATGCGCCGGTGCTCTCGCGCCATTACGCGGTGCAGTTCGACACGCAGCAGAACATGCTGCGCCGCGAGACCGACCGCAACGTGGCGCACTACATGTTCCGCCCCGAACGCATGCTGCGCGACGTGTGGCGGCTGCGCGCGCGCTTCCGGGAAGCCGACCTGGTGGTGAACGACTCGTTCCACCCCGCGCTGCTGCTGATGGGCTGGCTGCCGTTCTGGCGGCGCAAGGTCGTGCACGTGTACGGCGCCAGCCTGCGGCGCGCGCTCGAAACCAATTTCAAGGGACGGATGCCTGGCGCTGTCGCAAAGCTGTTTGGCGGCATCGTGGCGTGGCAGATCGACCGCAGCCTAGCGCGCATCGAACACGACTTCGCCTACGGCGAGCCCCAGCACGACGGCCACGGCCGCCACCGGCTGGCCACCCCGGTCGCGGTGGTCGATGCGGTGGACCACAGCGATGCGGCGCAGCGCGCGGCTGCCGTGTACCTCAACCCGCACTTCCAGGAGCCGGCGCTTGCCGACGGCCTCGAACAGGGTCTTGCCGACGCGGGCGTGCCGGCACATCTCGTCGGCGAAGGCTATGCCCACAGGCCGCACTGGCATGCGCGCGACGAGCACTGGATAGAGGCGGCGGCGCACAGCGCGTTCATCGTTTCGGCGCCGGGCATGGCGGCGCTGTCTATCGCGGCGGTCTATCGCAAGCCGATTCTGCTGCTGCTGACCGACCAGCCCGAGCAGGCGATCAACGCGGGGCGCGCGGCGCAACTGGGCTTGGAGCACCGCGTAGTGGTGTGGCGCGGCGATGCGCCGAAGTTTGCTCGGGCCGTGGCTACGGCGGCCGGTGAATTGCTTGCGTTGCCAGCGAGCGCTGCGGACACTACAGAAAGCCGTCAAGGCGCCATCGACCGGCTGCAGCATTGGACTGCGCTGCTGTCCGGCCTTACCTCTACAGCTACCCGATAACCCCACGCGCCGTATCGATCAACGCGCGAAATACCCGCGTCATCGCACGCACCGGATGCATCTCGGACCACTGCTTCGCTGTCGCCTTCGGCGGCGCGGAGATCACTCCGCGGCCCATGCGCAGCGACACCTGCAGCTTCCTGATGGTGAAGGCCGGTTGGGCCATGCGGCGCCCCGTGCCCGCGGCCACGACGAACTGCAGCACCAGGCACTTGCGTCCCGCTGTCGGCTCGACCTCGAACACCAGGCAGCGCCGCCGCGCGCCGGTGCCGCGCTGGCCCGTAAGCACCGTGCCGTCGAACATGGCGAGCACGCTGGTGGCCTTGGCGTTGCTGCGGTAGTCGATGCTCACCTCGAGCCGGTACGGCCGCTGGTGCGACAGCACGGGCGACTGTGCCAGCGAAGGCAAGGGAATGACGAGGCAGGCCAACTCGCCCTCGCTGCGCGCGCCATCGCCATCGAAGCCCGCCCAGCCGTGACTGAGCCAGTTCATCGCGGGGCTGCCGGGATGGAACAGGTAGGAACGCCCCATCTGCAGCTCGGCCACTTCGGGCAGGCCCTGGGTCTGGTCGTCGAGGCCCCAGCGGGTGAGAAAGGCGCGGTCGATCGCCGCTGCGGGCCAGGCCACGAGGCTCGGCTTGGCATTGTTGTTGTTGTCGTCGGCGCCGCAGGCCGCGGCCATGAAATCCATCGCGCCCAACGCGGCGCCCACTGGAATCCAGTCAGAGCAGGCCTCGGGCAGCAACCCGGCCGCATTGCGGTCGGCGCGGATCAGCGCGTGCGCGGGCTTGCGAAAGTAGCGCGCCTCGGTCAGCACGCTCGACGACAGGCTGGATGCGAAATGCACGTTGGCCGCCGACAGCAGCGCGTACGTGTTCTCCTTTGTCCACGCCACGTTGGGAATGGCACGCGCGATGGGCGCCAGGTCGTGCAGTGCGCCCTCATAAGGGTGCGGCTTGATGACCAGCAGGTCCACGCTGCTCGCCAGCTCGCGCAGCGGCGCAATCACGCTGGCCGGGTGCATGGTGCGCCCGCCGCTGACCAGCGACAGGTCGACCAGGCTCTGGCCGAAGAACAGCCCCACGCGCAGGCGCGGGTCGAACAGCGAGGCCGCGCCGTGGCGCGCGAAGCGACCCTTGAGCGCGCTCGCGTGGTTCCAGAACAGTTCTTCGTCCACGCGGCGTGCCAGCAGCGCGGCTTCGATGACGGGGTCGTTGGTGCGCGCGCAGAAGTGCAGGTGCTCGGTGAAGCGGCGCGGGTCGATCTCGATGTCGAGGTAGCTTGCGCCGCTGCGGTCGATGCACTGCTGCAGCGCGGGCGTGAGGCCCCAGCCGATCACGAGGCAGCCGGGGTCGAACAGCGGCAGGCCCTCGCGCCCAGCCAGCGGCAGCAGGTTGGCGATGCAGGCGCGCGCCCAGCCGGCCGGGGTGCAGGGCAGCTCCAGTCGGTCCATGAGGCGCTCGACGTCGATGCGGCCGCCTTCCGACAGCGGCGTGATCTCGCGCACCGGCAGGCCCAGGCGGCCCAGTGCGGTGTCGAAGAAGCCCCGGAGGAAGCGCCGGTTGGCGGCGTGATACTGCAGCCCGTTGGCGGGAGAGCGGAAGAAGTCGTCCGCAAAAATGACGTGGTGGAACCGGCTCGTGGTCATGGGTCTCGGGAGGACCGGCCTGCCCTTTGCAACCCGCCTCGCCGACCTTTTCTGTGCGATGCGTCAATCTAGGCAGCGACTCTTAGTTCAAAGTGAGAAAGACTCGGCACGCTCGCAAAGTTGCCGTAAAGGCCCCGGCCTCATTTCAGCCTCAATCCAGGGTGAGGTTGAGATCGCGGATCAGCGGATGCCAGCGCGCCGACTCGCCCTGCAGCAGCGCCGCGAACTGCGAAGGCGCATCGCCCACCGGCTCGACGCCGAACTCGGCGAGCTTGCGCAGCACGGCGGGGTTGTGAATGGCGCTGGCCACCGACTGCTGCAACCGCGTCACGATCTCGCCCGGCGTGTTGGCGGGCACCACCAGCCCCATGAGCGCAGCAGCTTCGACGCGCGGCATGCCGAGCTCGGCGAAGGTCGGCACGGCCGGCAATTCCTTCAGCCGCTGCGGGTGCGCCACCGCCAGCGCGCGCAGCTTGCCACCCTGGATGAAGCGGCGCGACGCGGCCAGGTCGCACATCAGCACCGGCAACTGGCCGCCCGCCACGTCAGCCAGCGCGGGCGCGGCGCCGCGGTAGGGCACGTGCACCATCTCCAGCCCGGCTTCGCGTTCGAGCAGCTCCATCGCCAGGTGCTGCGGGCTGCCGGTGCCGGCCGAGGCAAAGCTGACCTTGCCGGGAAAGGCGCGCGCATCGTCGATGAAGGCGCGCGCGTCCCTCACGCCGCTGGAAGGGCCGACCAGCAGCACCATCGGCAGCCGGCCCAGCAGGGTGACGGGCGCGAAGTCGCGCGAGGGGTTGTAGCTGAGGTTGCGATACAGCGCGGGGTTGAACACCAGCGTGCCGTTGTCGGCCGACAGCAGCGTGTAGCCGTCGGCCGGCGCGCGCGCGGCCTCGATGGCGCCGAGCGCGGTGTTGCCGCCCGCGCGGTTCTCGATGGTCACTGGCTGGCCCGCGTCGATGGCGAGCTGGGTGCCGATGGTGCGCGCGACGATGTCGGCGCCGGCGCCCGCGGGGTACGGCACGATCCAGCGGATGGGTCTTGCGGGGTATGCGGCCTGCGCCTTCGCTGCGCGGGGCAATCCCGTGGCCGCGAGGGCGGCCATGGCCAGGAGGTCCAGGAGGTGCAGCAGCAGCGGTCGGCGGGTCATGGACGACTGTCTCCGGAGGAGATACCAGCCGCGATGTTAGGCCGGGTCGCGTGTTCGTGTGAAAGGCGCGTCGATCAGGGCGCGACGGGGTTGCCGGGCGTGCCGGTTTCGCGGGCCGAGGCCGCGGCGGCAGCCACGGCCGGGGTGCGGTACTTGATGTTCACGGCGGGCGCTGGAGGCTCCGGCGGCGGACGCGTGATCTTGACGAGAGGCGGCCGGGCCGGTGCGGTGGTGCGCGCCACCGAAGAGGCGGTGGGTGCCTGGGCCGCCGCAGCAGCAGGAGTGGCGATGGGCGTGAACGGATCGGCAGGTGTCGAATAGCGCACGGGGACAACCGTCGCCGGCGTTCCCGCAGGGGTCGGCGCCGAAGCCACGGGTGCCACAGCAGGTGCTGCGGGCGTCGCCGATGCCACCGCACCGGCCGGAGCGACCGCCACAGCAGCTGGAGCCGCAGGCGCGGCCTTCGGGTCGTAGAGCACAGCACCCTTGCTGACCCCCGTGGCCACCGGCCCCACGCCGACACCCACGCCGGCCGAGCCCGACACCTGCCCGCCGTTGTTCACGGCCACGCCCGCGCCGAGCGGGCCGAAGCCGGTGTTGAGCCCCACCGAGAAATTGCCGTCCTTGGTGGCGCCCAGCCCGAGCGAGAGCCCGGGCACCAGCGGAATGCCGACGTGATAGTGAGAACAGCCGCCCGTCAGAAGCAACAGCAGCGCCGCCGGAACGACGGCTGCTGCACGAGGAACGCGCGGCCGGTCGCTCACACCAGCAGCGCGTTGACGCGCCTCACGTAGGCGGCCGGGTCGGCCGGCAACCCGCCTTCGGCGAGCAGCGCCTGGTCGAACAGGATGTTCGCGAGATCGTCGAAATGCGACGAGCCTTCGAGCTTCTTCACCAGCGGATGCTCGGCGTTCACTTCGAGCACCGGCTTGAGCTCGGGCGCGGGCTGGCCGGCCTGCTTGAGCATGCGTGCGAGCTGCGTGCTCATGCCGCCGTCCTGCACCACGAGGCAGGCGGGCGAGTCGACCAGGCGGGTGGTCACGCGCACGTCTTCGGCCTTGTCCTTCAGCGCTTCCTTGAGCTTCTCGAGCATGGGCTTGAACGACTCGGCGGCTTCCTCGGCGGCCTTCTTCTCTGACTCGTCCTGCAGCTTGCCGAGATCGACCGCGCCCTTGGCCACGCTCTGCATCGGCGTGCCGTCGAACTCGCTCAGGTAGTTCAGCGCCCACTCGTCGACGCGGTCGGTCATGAGCAGCACCTCGATGCCCTTCTTCTTGAAGACTTCGAGCTGCGGGCTGTTCTTGGCGGCGGCGAGCGTGTCGGCCGTGATGTAGTAGATCGCGTCCTGGCCTTCCTTCATGCGCGCCTTGTAGTCGGCAAAGCTCACGCCCACCGAGTCGGTGGTGGTGGAGGCGTAGCGCAGCAGCTTGGCGATGCGGTCACGGTTGCCCATGTCCTCGCCCAAACCTTCCTTGAGCACCGCGCCGAACTCGGCGTAGAACTTGGCGTACTTGCCCGACTCGTCTGCGGCCGCAGCAGCGGTTTCAGCAGCTGTGGGCGTGTTCTTGTCGACCACGTCAGTCACGCCTTCGGTCGGCTCCGGTGCAGGCACCGATTCGCCCGAGCCCACGTCGATCTTGCCCTCGCCGCTCTCGGGCGCGGTCTTCTGCTTCTTCGCCAGGTCTTCGAGCATGCCGAGCACGCGCTTGGTGCTGCCTTCGCGGATCGCCTTCACGTCGCGGCTTTCCTGCAGCAGCTCGCGGCTCACGTTCAGCGGCAGGTCGGCCGAGTCGATCACGCCCTTCACGAAGCGAAGGTAGCTGGGCATCAGCGCCTCGGCGTCGTCCATGATGAAGACGCGCTTCACGTACAGCTTCACGCCCGCGCTCTTCTCGCGGTTCCACAGGTCGAACGGGGCCTTGGCGGGGATGTAGAGCAGCTGCGTGTACTCGGTGCTGCCTTCCACGCGGTTGTGGCTCCAGGCGAGCGGTGCCTCGTAGTCGTGGCTGATGCTCTTGTAGAACTCTTCGTACTGCTCGGTGGTGATGTCCTTCTTGGGGCGGCTCCACAGGGCGTTGGCCTTGTTGATGGTTTCCCACTCGCCGGTCTTCACCATGTCGCCGGGCTGGTCGTTCTCGCCGTCCTTCCACTCTTCCTTTTCCATCAGGATGGGCAGGGAGATGTGGTCGGAGTACTTGCCGACGATCTGCTTGATCTTCCAGGCGTTGAGGTATTCGTCGGCATCGTCGCGCAGGTGCAGCGTGATACTGGTGCCGCGCTCGGCGCACGTGATGTCGGCCACCTCGAAGTCGCCGGCGCCGCCGCTGGCCCAGCGCACGCCCTGGTCGGCCGGCAGGCCCGCGCGGCGCGATTCGACCGTGATCTTGTCGGCCACGATGAAGCCCGAATAGAAGCCCACGCCGAACTGGCCGATGAGCTGCGCGTCGGCCTTCTGGTCGCCGCTGAGCTTGCTCATGAAGTCCTTGGTGCCGCTCTTGGCGATGGTGCCGAGGTTGTCGATGGCCTCCTGGCGCGACAGGCCGATGCCCTTGTCGGTGATGGTGAGGGTGCGCGCGGCCTTGTCGAAGGAAAGGCGCACATCGAGCTCGGGCTGGTCTTCATAAAGCTCGGGGTGGTCGAGCGCCTCGAAGCGCAGCTTGTCGCACGCGTCCGACGCGTTCGAGATCAGCTCGCGCAGGAAGATCTCCTTGTTCGAATAAAGCGCATGCGTGACGAGGTGCAGCAGTTGCGCGACTTCAGCCTGGAACGGGAGTTTGGTTTTGGAGGAATCAGCCATGGAAAAAAGAAATATCGAAGCCAAAAAATTCTAAGTCGGGCACGGCGTCCATGCGGTGACGCTGTGCCAACTTCTTCAAATGGGTGGTCTTTCGGCCTCATCAAGAGGCAAATGGGGTCGAAAGGCTCCATTTTGCGCACCCCTGAAGACTTAAGAACAACGTTCTCACACGGGGAAGCCCTCGGGGTCACGAAATATTGACGTTCGTCAACATTTCTGAAATATCCTGCGCCTGATCCGGAACAGGGCCGCAACACCCGGGAGACAAAACAGGGATGTCGCCAGATGATTCGAATGACGCCGTGGACCGTACCCGGTCCCGCCGGAGCCTTGTGGCATCCGAGGGGCGCACTCGCGTGGCTCGAATGCACGACCGCCCTGGCATGGCTGTCCTGCGCGCAGGCGCAGGCCGAGCCCCAGAAACCCCAGGCCGTGGCTGACGCACGCATCGAGACCCTCGACCGTGCACAGGCAGAGCAGGCGCGGCTGAAGGCGCTCGTCGACTCCGCGCCCAAGAGCTACGAAGACCGCTTCATGACCCTCGACGCCGACACCGCGGCGGCCGACGCAACGCCCGAAGCCGAGCAGCCGCAGGGCTATCGCGCCTGGCTGGTGGAAAGCCGCATCGGCTTCGGCGACGCCACGACCACCGGCTACGGTCGCCAGCGCGCGACCGAGTTCGGCCAGCGCTTCGAGTACCGGCGCGAAACCCTCAACTACGGCGAGTTCGTGCTGCAGGCCGACGGCCGCCACCTGGGTGGCGACAACAGTGCGAGCGGCATCGGCATCGGCTCGCTGGGCTATGCGCGCGAGGCCACCAGCGGCCGCTTCACGCTGCGCAACCTCGGCTTTCCGCTGACCACGCAGACCTTCGCCGACACCGCCGTGGGCGACATCTACAGCGAAGTCACCGACGGCCTGGCACGCAACTACAGGCTCACGCTGGGCTCGACCACGGTGCGCGGCGCCTCGGCGCGCATCTTCAGCACGGATCTCGACGTGCGCGCCGGCTTCGGCCAGCGCGGCAACCTCACGGGCGGACCGTACCCCGGCTTCGAGAAGAGCCAGGGCACGCTCGGCTGGCTCGGAACCACGCTGCGCCTGGGCGATCCATGGTTCGCCTCGTTCCAGCTCGATCAGGCGCGCGACATTCCGGCCTACTACATCGACCCCATCACGGCGCAGGGCATCGGCCGCAAGGACGTCACGAGTTGGGCAACGTCGATCGGCTACGGCCGCGAGGTGGTGCGCGACGGCGATTTCAAGGCGCGCGCCACGCTGGTGGGCAGCCGCGTGAACTCACCCACGCCGGGCGTGGCGACCGGCGACTCGCAGGGCCTCTTCATCGAGGCGAGCGCGCGCACCGGCCTGTACCGCCACGAATTCGGCATCTACACCGCGCGGCCCAACCTGTACTTCGGCGACTACGCTCTGGCCACCGGCACGCGCGGCGCGTACTGGCGCGTGGACCGCAACACCAGCCGCCTGAGCTGGGGCGCCGGCCTGGACTACGAGCGTGCACAGCCGGACACGAGCTATCACCTCTCGGGCTACCGGCGCATTGGCGCGAGCGGCAACGTCCAGTATTTGTTCGACCGCTACAACTCCGTCGGCGGCAGCCTGAGCGCGTACCGCACGCGCTACGAGGGACTGCCGGACGGCAACACCACAAGCTCAGCAGGCAGCGGCGACGGTCGCAGCCTCTACGGCAGCGCCTTCTATCAGACCCGCTTCTTCGACTGGCCGCGCAGCCGCTTCACGCTGACGGTGCGACGCAACGAGCTGATCGTGCTCGGCGACAGTGCCGCCACCGGCCAGGAAGTGCAGTGGGAGCAGGACTGGATCGGCGGGCGCTACGAGACGATGCGCCCCGAGCTCACGACCACCCTCGGCCATGCGCGCGACAGCAGCGGCGGCACCACCCGCAGCTACCCGACGGCGGGCCTGCAGTTTCGCTACTGGATCGACAGCGGCTTCCACATTGGCGGCAACCTGCGCTACACCTCGCAAAGCGGCGGCCTCTACACCAGCCGCGGCCTGTCGGGCTCGCTCACGGCCGAGAAGGAACTGGGCGCAGGCTGGCGCGTGGGCTTCATGGCCAACTTCAACCAGGCGCGCGCTTCGCTGCTGCCGACCTCTTATTCCGCACCCAATCTCTATCGCAGCAATGAGAAGACCGCCTACGTTTACCTGCGCTGGGAGGGCAGCGCCGGCACGGCCTACCGGGCGGCGGGCATGCGCGGCGAGGGTGCGGGCGGCGGCAGCGTGTCGGGCCGCGTGTTCTACGACGCCAACCGCGACGGCGAACAGCAGGTGGGCGAAGGCGGCGTGGCCGGCGTCGAGGTGCTGCTCGACGGCCGCTACCGCGCCATCACCGACCGCGACGGCCGCTTCGAATTTCCGCTGGTGACCACCGGCCGGCATCAACTGACGCTCACGCTCGAAAGCGTGCCGCTGCCCTGGGGCGCGGCCGGCGACACCGGCACGAGCGTGAACGTGCCGCTGCGCGGCCAGGCCACTGCCGCGATTCCCGTGGTCAAGGTGGGCGAATGAGCCACGACACCGACCTTTCGATTTCTTTTTTTCCTCGCATACACAACCCCAAGGAGACTTCATGACCCGAACATCCATTGCCCGCCTCGTGCTGGCCATTTCACTCACAGGCCTCGCCCTTGCCGGAGGACCCGCCATGGCCGAGAGCCAGTACGGCTCCGGCACGGGCACGATCACGGCGCAGGCCAAGGTGAACCTGAGCGTGACGGTGCCCAAGCTGATCCTGCTGCGCGTCGGCTCGACCAACACCACGGTCGACACGGTGACCTGGACTTCAGCCCTCAGCATTCCGGGCGTGCCCACCACGCCGGTCACGGGCAACAACACCAACGTGGACTGGAACGGCGCGGCACCTACTGTCACGGCCACGTCCGCCGCGAGCACGCTCACCGTGTACGCCTGGACCAACGCCGGCGCCGGCACCATCAACTGCGCCATGGGCGCCTGGGCGCCCCTCACGGGCGGCCCAGCGAACGCGGACTTCACCGTCACCGCAACGGGCACGCTGCCGCACCCGGGCGCCAACCTCGGCGCCTGCGCCTCGACCTCGTTCCCCTCGAACGCGGTCGCCACGGGCACCTGGGCCTACACGCTGGGCGGCACGCCCGCTGGCTGGGTTGCGAACACCTACACGAACACCATCACGTACACGGCCCAGGGGATCTGATGGCGCGCTCCGGGCTGCACACCCGGCGATGCGAGGCGGTCGCCGCCGCGGCGCTCATGGCGTCGGCGGCGAGCCTCGCCCCGCCCGCGCACGCCGTCATCACCACGGTGACCGACACGGGCGCCAGCTACTTGCTGACCCTGCGCGTGGGCACGGCCGGCGCGACCGTCGACACGGTGGCCTTCAGCGTGACCGGCGCCAACGCCGGGCTGACCCCCACGGCAGTGATCGGCACGCCGACCATCGACGTCTGGGTGATGCCAGTGCGCCCCGTAGCCAACACCACCGTAGCGCGGCCGGTGACGCTGCGCGTCGATTCCTCCATTGCCCTGACCTGCCAGTCGGGCGGCTGCGGCACCACGACCATTCCCTTCAGCAAGATCACCTGGGTGGCCACGAACAACAGCAACGCCGCCTCGGGCGACATCCAGGGTGGCCGCTTCACCGCCGCCGCCAACCAGTCGATCGCGAGCTACGACGCGAACGCCACCTTCTGCGTCGGCCCGCTCGGCTTGCCCTGCGTCCTGGGCATCGGCACCTGGACCTACCTGTCGCGCAACGTGACTGCCACGCGGCTGCAGTTCTCCTACGACAACGACGTGGTGTACCCGGGCGGCAACTACAAGGGCACCGTGCGCTTCACGGCCTCGATGGAATGACCTCCCTGCGCTTTCACCGATGGCCAGCCGCTGCACTGCTGCTCTGCGGTGCAGCGCTCGCCCCCGCGTGGGCGGCGGTCGCCCGGCTCGACGATTCGGCCTCCCCGCGCGCGCAGGTGCGCAGCGATTTCAGCAACGCCCAGCGGATGGACGGCAACATGGTGGTGGTGCCCCTCGGGCGCATCGAGTACCGGCTGGCCATGGCGCCTCATGTGGGCCGGCGCGCGCGCATCTTCTACGTGATTCCGTCGATGGTCGCGGGCCTGCGCTCGCCGGCCGGAATGCAGGTGCAGTGGCGCGGCAACGGCGCCTTCGCAAGTGGCAGCGGCCGCCCCGGCGACCGGGTGCAGGTGTGGAACGGCGTGATCCAGGCGCCGTGGATGAACGAGACCTTCGACCTGACGCTGCGCATCGATCCCCGCGAGCTGCGCATGCCTTCGGGCTCGGCGCTGAGCTTCGAGTCGTTCTTCGAAATCGAAACCCTGCCATGAATGTTTTCTTCTCTTCCTCTTCTCTCGTCCTCCTGCTGCTGGCGGCGGCCGGCGCTGCAATGGCCGCGCCCTTCGAGCTGGCCGTAACCCCCTCGCGCTTCGAACTCTCGGGCAAGGCCGGTGCGCGCCTCGGGCAGTCGCTCGACATCCACAACCTGGCGCCGACCGCCACCGAGGTGACGATGCGCACCATCGACTGGAGCTATTCGGCCGAAGGCAACATCAGCTACCACGACGAACTTCTGCCCGGCAGCTGCAGGCAATGGGTGGTGCTGGAGCGGCGCAGCGTGTCGGTGCCGGCGCGCAGCAAGAAGGCGTTCCGCTTCCAGGTCGATCCGCCGGCCGACGCGCCGCGCGGCGAGTGCCGCTTCATGATCGCCATCGAGGGCACGGAGCCGGCGCAGCAGACCGTCATCCGCAGCGGCGGCGCCAGCCTGAGCCTGCCGGTCACGGGCCGCATCGCGGTGGCGGTGTACGTCATGCTCAACGGCGCCGAGCCCAAGCTGGAGATCAAGCAGATCGCCAGCGGAGAAACCGACGGCGCACGCCGCACGCTGGTGACCGTGAGCAACACGGGCGACGCGCACGGCCGGCTCGAAGGCAGCCTGGACGCCACCGACAGCAAGGGCCGCGCTTTCGAGCTGGTGCCCGAGGGTACGCCCATCTTGCCGGGCCAGACGCGCACGCTGGTGCTCGTGCCCAAGGGCGAGAACGGTCAGCCCGCGCCGCAGCCCGCCTACCCGGTCAAGGCCAGCGGCACGCTGGACTGGGACAAGGGCAGCTTCAAGGTGGACATGGAGCTCAAGTGACACGGCACTGCGCTGGCATCACTCTCGCGGGCACCTTCGCGGGCCTGCTCGCCACGGCGGCCGGCATGGCGCCCGCAGCGAACGTGCACGCCGCGTCGAGCACCGTCGGCCCCAGCGCCTCGGTGCCGCTGACCACCGGGTTGGTGAACCTCGACTTCACGATCGCCATCGACAAGTTCATCTTCTTCCGCATCGGCGACGGCGCGTGGCCCACGCCGGGCGGCACCACGAGCACGGTGAGCTTCGTGCTGACGCCGTCGATCCCGGGCGGGCCCACCACGCCGGTCGCGGGCAACAACACCTCCGTGAACTGGAGCGGCGCGGCGCCGACCTTCAGCGTCACGCCGAGCGGCAACGCGCTGCCGATCGAGGTGCGCAGCAACGCGGGGCAGGTCACGCTGCGGGCAGCCGCAACCGCGCCGCTCGTGAGCGGGGCGAACGCGATCCCGCTGTCGGAGATCACGATTGCGAGCAGCGACAGCAACCTGCCCGCGCCGCCGATTCCCAATTCGGGCACGGGCACCACGGTCAATGTCGTTGGCACCAGCTTCGCCAACCTCGTCACCCAGCGCACCGCGACCTGGACCTTCTCGTATGCCAACCTGGCCAACCGCCCCGCCGGCACCTACACCGGGCAGGTCACCTTCACGGCCAGTTCGCCCTGATTGGCGACAAGTCAGCTGGCGCTGGGATCGCTCGCCAAAGCTCCGCGGTGGATCTTTTCCTTCACCCCTCAAGGAGCTTTGCATGAACAACAAGAAACCCCGTGTGCTGTGGGTCGCCGCCTTCCTCGGCCTCGCCGCACTCGGCGCGCAGGCGCAGGTGCCGGCCGATGCACCGGCCGGCACCACCGTGCAATGCAAGGACGACAGCTATGCATCGCCAGACACCAAGTCGGGCGCCTGCCGTGGTCACAAGGGCATCAAGACCTGGTTCGGCAAGGCCGCGCCGGCTGCCGCTGGTGCCGCAGCAACCGCGCCGGCCGCAGCGGCTGCGCCCGCACCCGCGGTCGAGACCCAGTCGGCGAAGGTCGACAAGACAGGCGTGGCACCGAGCACCGGCACGGCCACCAGGACGCCGGGCTCGCCCGACCTCACGAAGATGGCGGCCGCACCCGGTGGCGGCGCAGGCAAGGTGTGGGCGAACGACGAGACCAAGGTCTATCACTGCATGGGCGACCGCTACTACGGCAAGACCAAGAAGGGCGAGTATCTGAGCGAGGCCGATGCGAAGGCCAAGGGCATGCACGCCTCGCACAACAAAGCCTGTTCGTAGGCTCGCCGCTTCAGCGCGCGGCCAGCAGCGGCGGCAGGTGCTCTGCCAGCCAGTCGATCACCACCCGTGTCTTCAGCGGCAGGTAGCGGCTGCGCGGGCGGATCACGTGCAGCGCGAAGCCGAAGGGCCGCGGCTCGTCGAACACGCGCACCAGCGTGCCGGCCGCGAGCGCATCAGCCGCGAGCCAGGCCGGCAGGCGCGCGAGGCCCATGCCGCCGATGGCGGCTTCGAGCAGCACCTCGGCGCTGTCGCAGCGCAGCCTTGAAGGCAGCGTCACTTCCGCAAGACGGCCCTCGGCGTCGTTGAAGCGCCAGGACGAGATCTGGCCGTCGCGCGCATAGAGCACGGCCTCGTGCGGCTCCTTCAGGTCGTCGATGCTCGCGGGATGCCCGTGCTCGGCCAGGTAGGCGGGCGAGGCGCACAGCGCCATCCACTGCATGCCGACCGGCCGGGCGGCCAGCTCCGCGCTGTCGGCGAGTTCGCCGCTGCGGATGGCCAGGTCGAGCCCCTCTTCCACGAGATCCACGCGCCGGTCGTTGAACGAGAGTTCGAGCGACAGTTGCGGATGGCGGCGCGCCAGCGCCAGCATCAGCGGCCCGACCTTCAACCGGCCCAGCATTGCCGGCATGCTCAGGCGCACGAGGCCCGAGGCGGTGCTGCGCGCGGCATTGGTCACGGCTTCGGCCGCCTCGAGCTCGGCCAGCACGCGGCGGCAGCGCTCGTAGTAGCCGTGGCCTTCCTCGGTGAGGCTCTGGCTGCGCGTGGTGCGCAGGAAGAGCCGCGTGTTCAGGCGCGCTTCGAGCCGCGCGATGCTCTTGGCGACGGCCGAGCGCGTGACATGCAGGCGCTGCGCGGCCAGCGCGAAGCTGCCCGCCTCGACCGCCGCGACGAATTCCTCGATGCCTTGCAGACGTTGACCCATTGGAGACTTTCAAGCACCAGTGAAAGGAAAATTATCCGCCACCGGGTATCTGGCATCGTCAATAGCATGAAAGGTCCTTGTCTTCCCCGGAGTCTTTTTTCATGCAAGAACCTCGAACGCTGCGCCGCTGGCAACTCCCCAAGCTCGGCCGCGCCCACCTCGAACAGGCCGAAGCACCGCTGCCCGTGCCGGACACGAACCAGATCCTCGTGAAGGTCGGCGCTGTGTCGCTCAACTACCGCGACCTGCTGATGATTCGCGACGGCATGGGCATGACGCTCGGCCTGCCCTTCACGCCCGGCTCCGACATGGCGGGCACCGTGGCGGCCGTCGGCCCCGGCGTGACGCGCTTCGCCATCGGCGACCGGGTCGCCAACACCTTCTGGGGCGGCTGGATCGACAGCCACTGGCACGCGGAGGCCACGCTCCTTGGCGGACCCGGCCCCGGTATGCTCGCCTCGCATGTGCTGCTCGACGCCGCCTGGGCCGTGGCCGCGCCCACGACGCTGAGCCTGGCCGAAGCCAGCACGCTGCCGTGCGCGGGCCTCACCGCATGGTTCGCGCTCGCCGAGACCGGCGCGTTGCGCGCGGGCGAGACAGTGCTGATCCACGGCACAGGCGGCGTCGCGCTTTTCGGTTTGCAGATCGCGCGGCTGCACGGCGCGCAGGCCATCGTAGTCACGGGCAGCGAAGACAAGCGCGCGCAGGCGCTGGCACTCGGCGCCACGCACGTGCTGGCGCGCGACAGCGACTGGCCCGCCGAAGTGCGCCGGCTCACGCAAGGCCGCGGTGCCGACCACGTGCTCGAACTCGCGAGCGGCCCCAACCTCGACCGCTCGCTGCAGGCCGTGAAGCAGGGCGGGCGCGTGTCGATCATCGGCATGCTCGGCGGCGAGACGCTGAGCGCGTCGTTCTACGCGATGGTGCTGGGCCGCGTGACGGTGCAGGGCATCGGCGTGGGCCACCGTCGCGCGCTTGAAGACCTGGTGCGCGCCGTCGATGCGAATGCGCTCAAGCCTGTGATTGCCGCGCAGTACGGTTTCGACACGCTGCCCGCCGCGCTCGATCATCTCGAACGCGGTGCGTTCGGAAAGATCGTCGTGACGCTCTGAACGAAGACGCAACGCAGTTGCGGCACTGCACAAAAGCCGCGCCATCCGTGAACAGGTTCCGTTAGTACGAATTACACGCTCGACGCCCCCCGCTGGCGTTCCTAGAATCCGCCCGCGCACAGCCTCGTGCATTGCGCGCTTTCTCAACTTCAGGATGGAGCGTTATGGAACACAGTACCTACAAAAAGTGGTCAGCCGAGTTCATTGGTACTTTCTGGCTCACGCTCGGAGGCTGCGGAAGCGCAGTTCTGGCAGCGGCCTTTCCGGGTGTCGGCATCGGCCTGCTCGGGGTCTCGCTGGCCTTCGGTCTCACAGTGGTGACGGGCGCCTATGCACTGGGCCCGATCTCGGGCGGGCACTTCAACCCTGCCGTGTCGATCGGCCTTGCCGCCGCGGGCCGCTTCAAGGCCTCGCAGCTCGCGGGCTACATCGTGGCGCAGGTGCTCGGCGCCATCGCGGCAGCCGGCGTGCTGTACCTCATCGCCACGGGCAAGCCGGGCGCTGACATCGGCGGCTTCGCTACCAACGGCTACGGCGAGCACTCACCCGGCAAGTACGGCATGACGGCCGCATTGCTGTGCGAAGTGGTGATGACGGCCGTGTTCCTGATCGTGATCCTCGGCTCCACCGCCAAGCGCGCGGCCGGCGGCTTCGCAGGTCTTGCGATCGGCCTGTGCCTCACGCTGATTCACCTGATCTCGATCCCTGTGACCAACACCTCGGTCAACCCGGCGCGCAGCACGGGCCCGGCCCTGTTCGGGCCGTCCTATGCGGTGTCGGAACTGTGGCTGTTCTGGGCGGCACCCATTGCGGGCGCCATCATCGGCGCGGTGATCTACCGCGCCCTGCTCAGCAACGGCAACGACGACTGATTGATCGTCGTCACCGGCAGCGCAGCTTCAGCCTCAGCTGCCGCTGCCCGACTTCACCATCGGCAGTGAAGTCGATTGCCCGATCGGCTCGGTGCCGGTCGGGTGCGACGCCCCATAGGCGCCGGCCTGGATGTCGGCCACCGGCAGCGTCGAGCTCATCGCGGGTGCGCTGGTCGACTGGCCCATTGGCTCAGTACCGCTCGGACGGGCCGCGGCCATCGCGCCGGCCTGGACATCCGGGTTTTCGGCCGAGTTCATCTGCAGCGGATGGAAGTCCGAGCCATCGGTGGTTTCGGCCGATGCGGTGACGGCGCCCATGGCTGCCAGCGCAGCAAAGGAACCGACGGCGAGAAGCTTGAAGGAAGTGCGCATGACGTGTTCTCCTGATTGCAGGTTGTCCCCGGTCACGTGCCATCGCGCGAACTGCGCGTGGCAGGACCTGAGTGCACTCTAGGCACGCAGACTGAGGTGAATGTGAGGGAAGAGTTAGGCACGCGTGAGCGGCGCGTTTTTTTCTAAAGCTTTGGACCGCAGGTGCCTCGCGTGCCGGCAGCCTCCGCTAAGCCGGCTGCACGGGCAGATGCACGCGCGCCATCAGCCCCGGCCCACCGGTGCGATTGCGCAGCTCGATGCGCAGGCCATGCCGCTCGGCCGCCGTGCGCGCAATCGCCAGCCCCAGCCCGCTGCCGCCCGCCACGGCGCCGGGCACTCGGAAGAATCGATCGAACACGCGGCCGATGGCGGCCTGCGGAATGCCGGGGCCGTTGTCGAGCACGTCGACCACCGCGTGGCCCTCGACCTCGTGCAGTTTCACATCGACCACGCCGCCTTCGGGCGCGTAGCGCAGCGCGTTGTCGATCAGGTTGTCGAACACGCTGCGTAGTTCGGCCGCGGGCGCGAAAACCACCGCGGCGATGCTGCCTTCGAAGCCGATGTCCACGCGCCGCGCATCGGCCAGCACCATCAGCTGGCTCACGCTCTCGCGCAGCAGCACTTCGATGTCGACGCGCTCGCGCGCATTGCCGACGCTCTGCGGCGCATCCTGCCGCGAGAGATGCAGCAGCTGCTCGATCAGGTGCTGCGCGCGCGTGACGCCGGCTTCGAGCTGGTTGAAACGCTCGGTGGCCTCGCCTGCCGGCACGTGCGCGCGCAGGTTCTCGATCTGCAGGCCAATGGCGGCCATCGGCGTGCGCAGCTCGTGGGCTGCGTCCTGCACGAAGCGCCGCTGCGTGGCGAAGGCATTGCGCACGCGCGTCAGCAGGTTGTTGAAGGCGCCCACCAGCGGCGCGATCTCGTCGGGCACGCGTGCGAGCGACAGCTCGGTGGGGCTGCGCTCGTCCTGCGAGGCAACGTCGCGCGCCACCGCGCGCAGCGAGCGCGAAGCCGCCGACACGATGACCCACAGGATCAGCAGTGCCAGCGGCAGCAGCAGCGCGATAGGCAGGCCTTCGAACATTGCGCGGCGCAGGGCGCGGCGGCGGCGGTAGTCCTCGTTCTGCAGCACCTGCACGCGCGGCTGGTCGGCGCGCGGGCCGGGCTTGGCGGTGAACACGCGCCAGTCGGAGCCCGCATGCGCGCCCGTGTTCACGTCGCTGAAGCCGGGCTGGGGTTGCAAGGGCACCGTCAGCACGGGCCACGAGGTGGCGCGCAGCGTGTGGCCGTCGGCACTCCATATCTGCACGATGAAAGTCCCGCGCGAGAAGGCGGCCTCGCCGTCCATGGGGTGCGGCAGCTTCTGCGGATCGCTGCCTTCGTACGACTCGGCCACCAGGCGCATCTGGTCGTCCAGCGCGTTGTGCACGAGGTTGCCGTAGGCCTCGAAGGAGAACCACGCCGTGAGCACGGCCGCGCCCAGGTGCAGGGTAATGAGCCACAACAGCAGTTGCGTGCGCAGCGAACGTGGCCGCCACCAGCGGCCGCCGCTGCGCGGAACTCCGGTCATGCAGCGACGCGCCAGCCCAGGCCGCGCACGTTGCGGATCGCGTCGGCGCCGAGCTTGCGGCGCATGCCGTGGATCAGCACGTCGATTGCATTGCTCGTGACTTCCTCGCCCCAGCCATAGATGCGATTTTCAAGCTGCTCGCGCGAAAGAATGGCGCCGGGCCGCTCCAGCAGCGCATGCAGCAGCGCGAACTCGCGCGCGGTGAGCGCCTCGCGCGCGCCGTTGACCACCACTTCACGCGTGGTGAGATCGAGCTGCAACGAGCCGCTGCCGACCAGCGAATGCGCGGCGCCGTCGCGGCGGCGCACCACGGCGCGCATGCGCGCGAGCAGCTCGCGGAATTCGAAAGGCTTGAGCAGGTAGTCGTCTGCGCCGAGGTCGAGGCTGTGGATGCGGTCGTCGAGGCCGTCGCGCGCGGTGAGTACCAGCACGGGAGTGGCATCGCCGCGTTCGCGGGCGCGGCGCAGCACTTCGGTGCCGTCCTGCTTGGGCAGGCCGAGGTCGAGCAGCACGCAGGTGTAGCCGCCGTCGCCCAGCGCGCTTTGCGCCAGTTCGCCGTCGCGCACCCAGTCCGCGGACCAGCCCGCGCCCTCGAGCGCCTGCTTCAGGCTGCGCCCGATCATTTCATCGTCTTCCACCAGTAGAACGCGCATCGCGGCGACTCCTTCGGCCGCAAGGTAGCACGCGACCGGGATGATCGGAAGTGTCTGCGCCGTGGCGCAGCGTAGAAACGAATACTTAGGGCACGCTTAGACGGCGGGCACACCGCGGGGTCATGGCCTGGTCATGGCAGGCGCACGGCATGGCGTTCGCCCTCGCCGTCCGAAGCGAAGGCCAGCAGGTCGAGGGCTTCTTGCTCCACACCGGTGCGGTCGGCCCTCGACCAGCGCGTGAACGGCTCCAGCACCACGGTAGCGGCGTTCTTCGCGCGCTCGATCTTCCAGACGCCCGCCACGAACCCGTCGAGCAGCACCGTGCCGCGCACGATGCCGTTGACGGTGAACACGCGGGCACGGTGCGCCTCGCTCAGCACGCGGCTGCGGTCGGCGTGCGAGAGCAGCAGGTTGTCCCACTCGGCCACGAGGCGCGGCGGTGCGGGCGTGTCGGGGTCGGGGCGCGGCGCGCGGGGCAGGTCGAACAGCTCCTGGCCGTCTTCGCCGGTGAACACGCGCAACTGCGGCCGCAGGCGCTCGGCCACGGCCTTCCAGCCAGTGAGGCCCGACCAGGCGCCGGCGTCGGCCAGCGTGGCGGGGCCGAAGGCGGCGAGGTAGCGAAGCAGCAGGTCGTCTTGCGTGGCTGGGGCGGCATCGATAACGCCCAGCCAATCGCTGAGGGGCTGCAGCAGCGCGCTCTGGTGCGAGTTCCAGGTGCCGGCGGGCGGCAGATGCGCCAGCGGCACGTTGTTGCGGATCAGGCCAGCCAGCGAGACGGTCTCGCGGCCCTTCCATCGCAGGCCGAGGGCCTGCCCGAGTTCGGCGCTGGTGTGCGGCCGTTCGTCGAGCAGCACGCGGCCAGCCGCTACCACCGCCGCACGGTCGATGCCGTCGAGCGCCTTCTTGTGATTGCCCAGCAGGCCGCGCTGATGCACCGGCTCCAGCAGCGGACGCCACGCCAGCGCATCGCTCGCGGTCATCAGGTGCAGGGTCGCGCGCATCGTCGACATGCGCACGATGCGGCGCTTGTGCAGTGCTTCGGTCAGCTGTTCGCGCCGGAAGCCTTCGAGTCGGCTCCAGAGGCCGATGTAGGGCGGGTTGGGTGCCTGCGCCTGCAGGCCGGCCAGGCGTTCGACGGCTTGCGTCGCCGTCAGCTTGCGCCGCGCCAGCAGCATCTGCCGCGCCAGCGTGGCGCGGTTCAGCGCGCGCAGGCTCAGAACTTCTCGTGCGGCCCGAGGTAGCGCCATTGGCCCACCGGCAGATTGCCGAGCATCACTTTGCCGATGCGCACGCGCTTCAGGCCCACCACCTTCAGGCCGACCAGCTCGCACATGCGGCGAATCTGCCGCTTCTTGCCCTCGGTGAGCACAAAGCGCAGCTGCTCGGGGTTCTGCCATTCGACCCGCGCCGGCTTGAGCGGCTGGCCGTCGAGGCTCAGGCCGTGGCGCAGCCTGGCGAGCATGGCTGGAGGGAAGACCGCCTGCACGTTGGTCGTGATGGGGTCATCGTCATCCATGCGTACCAGCTGGCCGGTGGGCGCGGGCTGGCCCAGGCCGTGGTACGCCACGCGCACCAGGTATTCCTTCTCCATCACGGAGTCTTCGCCGATGAGCTGGCGCGCGATGCGACCGTCCTGCGTCATCACCAGCAAGCCGATGGAGTCGATGTCGAGCCGGCCGCACGGCGCAAGGCCGCGCAGCTGCTGGGGGCTGAAGAAGAAGCGCGCGTTGTCTTCCGCCCAGCGGTTCTGCGGCGTGAACAGCGTGACCGCCGGCTCGTGGCCGTCTTCGGCCTGCCCGCTCACGTAGCCGATGGGCTTGTTGATGAGGATGGTGACCTGGTTCGCCTGCTGGCCCTTGGCGGCCTTGTCGATCTCGATGCGATCGGACGGCGTGACCTTCACGCCCATTTCGGCCGGCTTGCCGTTGACCTTCACCCAGCCGTTGGCGATCCATTCGTCGGCCTCGCGGCGCGAGCACATCTTGAGCTCGGCCATGCGCTTGTTGAGGCGAACGGCATCGGTAGGGGGAGAAGAGGGCTCGGTCATCGGAAGCTTGATCAATGTGCGGCACCGATGCTATCCTGAACGCAAGCGCGAGTTGATCGCGCCCTTTTTGGGGGATTCCCAAGTGAGCACACGCAAGTACCAGTACGCCATCGTCATCGGGCGTTTTCAGCCCGTTCATTTCGGACATCAACGACTCATCGAAGAAGGCCTTCGCGCCGCCGATCGGGTCATCGTGGTGGTCGGCTCCGACCGCAAGCCCCGCAGCGTCAAGAACCCCTTTACCTTCGACGAACGCGAACGCATGGTGCGCGCCTGCCTGCGCGGCACCGAGCAGATGCGCGTGAGCGTGGTCGGCGTGGGCGACTCGCCCTACAACGATCAGATATGGATCGCGTCGATCCAGTCGGCGGTCGAGCGGCTCATCGTGCAGGACGGCCATGCACCCGCCAAGGCCAAGGTGGCGCTGGTGGGGCACCTGAAGGACTCATCGAGCTACTACCTCAAGCTCTTCCCGCACTGGGAGTTCGTCGGCCAGAACAGCGTTGAAAGCCTCAACGCTACCGACGTTCGCAGCCTCTACTTAGACCCCGAGAACCGCGGCCAGCTCGCGCGCGCCGACCTGCCCGACGGCACCGCCGCGTTTCTCGAACAGTTCACCACCACGGCCGACTACGCGGAGCTCTGCGAAGAGCTCGCCTTCCTGGTCGACTACCGCGACAAGTACCGCTATGCGGGCAGCGACTTTCCGCCGATCTACACCACGGTCGACGCCATCGTGGTCGAGGCCGGCCACATCCTGCTGGTGCAGCGCAAGTTCCATCCCGGCAAGGGCACCTGGGCGCTGCCTGGGGGCTTCGTCGGCCAGCACGAGCGGCTGCAGGACGCGGCCATCCGCGAGCTGAAGGAAGAAACCCGCCTCAAGGTGCCCGTGCCCGTGCTCAACGGCAGCATGAAGGCCAGCCACGTGTTCGACGCGCCCGACCGCTCGCAGCGCGGCCGCACGATCACGCACGGTTTCTTCTTCGAACTGGCGCACAACCAGTGGACTGGCCTGTCGGACGTGCGTGCCGACGACGACGCGGCCGAAGTGCGCTGGGTGCCGATTGCCGAGTTCCTCGACATGCAGGACCGCATCTACGAAGACCACTTCTTCATCGCGAATCATTTTTTGGGTGGCCTGGGCAAGAACTGAACGACCAGGCTTTGTCAGCAAGAACGGCCCCGGTTGACGGGGCCAACGTGAAAGGAGCTTTCACATGAACCGCAATCTCACCTCCTCGCCCCTGGGCAACAACCTGCTGCTGCGCACCGACTCCTACAAGGTGTCGCACTGGATGCAATATCCATCCGGCACGCAGACGGTGTACAGCTACATCGAGTCGCGCGGCGGCATCTTCAGCCACTCGTTGTTCTTCGGCCTGCAGGCCTATCTGCGTGAATATCTGCAGACGCCGGTAACGCGCGACGACGTGGAAGAAGCCGCCCTGCTCATGGCCGCGCATGGCGAGCCCTTCAACCGCGAAGGCTGGCTGCGCCTGATCGAGAAGCACGGCGGGCTGATGCCGGTGCGCATCCGCGCGGTGCCCGAAGGCAGCGTGCTGCCGGTGCACAACGTGCTCGCGACCATCGAGAACACCGACCCCGAGTTCTTCTGGGTCACGAGCTTTCTCGAGACCGAACTGTTGCGCGCGATCTGGTACCCCACCACGGTGGCCACGCTCTCGGCCGCCGCGCGCACCACGCTGTTGCGGTATCTCGAAGCGACTTGCGACGACCCGCAAGGGCAGATCGCCTTCAGGCTGCACGACTTCGGCGCACGTGGTGTGTCGAGCCTCGAATCGGCCGCGCTCGGCGGCATGGCCCACCTGGTGAACTTCATGGGCACCGACACGCTGGCCGCGCTGGTGGCCGCGCGCCGGTATTACGACTGCGATGTGGCGGGCTTCTCGATTCCCGCGGCCGAGCACAGCACCATCACGGGCTGGGGCCGAGAGCACGAAGCCGACGCCTACAGCAACATGGTCGACCAGTTCGGCAAGCCCGGCGCGACCTTCGCGGTGGTGAGCGACAGCTACGACATCTTCAATGCCTGCGCGCGCATCTGGGGCGACGAGTTGAAGGCGAAGGTGGTGGCCTCGGGCGCGACGCTGGTGGTGCGGCCCGACTCGGGCGACCCGGCCGAGACCACGCTGAAGGTGGCGCAGATACTGGCCGAGCGCTTCGGCACGACGACCAATGCAAAGGGTTTTCGGGTGCTGAACAACGTGCGCATCATCCAGGGCGACGGGGTGAACCTCGACTCGCTGCGGCTGTGCCTGTCGAACTTCTATCACAACGGTTTTTCGACGGAGAACATCTCGTTCGGCATGGGTGGCGGGCTGTTGCAACAGGTCAATCGCGACACCATGCAGTGGGCGATGAAGTGCTCGGCCATGCAGGTGAACGGCGAGTGGCGCGACGTGTACAAGTCGCCCGTGGGCGATGTGAGCAAGGCCTCGAAGAAGGGGCGGCTTGCGCTGGTGCGTGATGCGAATGGCGTCGAGAACACCGTGCGTGAAGAAGCGCTTGTGGCAGGTCAGGTCGACCTGCTGCAGACGGTGTTCGAGAACGGGCGCATTGTCGAGAGCACCACGTTCGATGCAATACGCGAGCGAGCTGCCATCGGGGTGAACCAGTTCGTCACCTCGCGCGCGCCGCTCTGAGGCTGCTTCGGTCCTTCTTCGGGGCGGGTGCGAATGACACCGGGTACTCCCCTCCGCGAATGTCCCCCGCCTTCGGCTCCTCCTTTATTTCGCTGCGGGGAGTACCCGGTGCCATTCGCACATCAGCGCTGCTCTCGTGCCGGTGGTTCGGCCGCTGCGCCCGACGATCACGTCGATGGGGTGTCTTGCGCAGCGAAATAAAGGAGGAGGCCGAAGGCCGGGGGACATTCGCGGAGCAAGGCACCCCGTCGGCGTGAGCGCGCCCCAGGCTCCCCAAAGAGCAGTGCCACAAGGCATAGCCATAATCCGCCCAGACCGCCGAATCCATGACCAAACTCCTGATCCTCAGCGTGAGCGCCGGCAACGGCCACGTGCGTGCAGCACAGGCGCTTGCCGCCACCGCCCAGAACCTAGTCCCGCCCTGCACGGCGGTTCACATCGACGCGATGGCCCACGTGGCCAGCGGCTTCCGCAAGGTCTACACCGACTGGTACATCCAGCTCGTGAACCGCGCACCAGAGCTGTGGTCGTACCTGCACCAGCGCACCGACACCACGCCGCACCACGCGCCCTCGCAACGCCTGCGCCGTGGCATCGAGCGGTTGAGCACCGGCGCGCTGGTGCGCGAAATCCGCCGCGAGAAGCCCGATGCAGTGGTCTGCACGCACTTCCTGCCGGCCGAACTGCTGATGCGCGAGCGCAACCGCGGCCGCATCGAATATCCCGTGTGGCTGCAGATCACCGATTACGACCTGCACAACATGTGGCTGGTGCCCGGCATGGCGGGCTACCTTGCTGCAACGGAAGAAGTCGCCTTCCGCCTGCGGGCGCGTGGCATTCCGGCGGAACGCATTCACGTCACCGGCATTCCGGTGATGCCGGCGTTTTCCGAACCCGATGTGCCGGCGCTCGCGCGCAACGCCTGCGCGGCGGAACTCGGCCTCGATCCTTCGCGCCCCGTGCTGCTGATGGCCTCGGGCGGTGCCGGCGTCGGTGACCTGCCGAGCATGGTCGAGCGGGTGCTCGGCCTGGGTGGGCATGACGGAAAGGAAGGCAACTTCCAGGTGATCGCCGTCGCGGGCCGCAACGTGGAGGCGCACGGCAAGCTCGAAGCGCTGGCCAGGCGCTATCCGGGCCGCGTGGTGGCCATCGGCTTCACCAACGAAATGCACAAGATGATGGCTGCGTCCGACCTCGTGGTGACCAAGCCCGGCGGCCTCACGGTCTCGGAATGCCTGGCGCTGGGCAAGCCGATGCTGCTGATCTCGCCCATTCCCGGGCAGGAAGAACACAACGCCGGCTTCCTGATGGAAGAAGGCGCCGCCTGGCTGGCCTATGACGCCATCGGCCTCGACTACAAGGTGGCGCGCCTGATGGCCGACCCCGGCAAGCTCGCGACCATGGCTGCGCGCAGTCGGGCGCTGGGCAAGCCGCAGGCGGCGCGCGCGGTGCTGCAACACGTGCTGGGTGCCAAGGCGTGAGCGGCGCCGTCGAAAAGACGAGCGTGGCCCGCACGCTCGGTTATCTCGCCTGGGTGGTCGTCATGGCCTTCTTCTTTGCCAATGCCGAGATCCAGATCGAAGGCGGCGCGGGCTGGGCCACGTCGCTGCCGACCTGGCGCATCGAGAACAGCATCTGGCTCGATATCTTCTGGGGCGGCCGCGCGATGACGGGCTACCACGCCTGGGTGTTCACCTTCATGGCGCTGGTGTTCTTCTCGCCGCTGGCCTTCAACGGACGCTGGACGTGGCGCGACGTGGGGCTGGCGGGGGCAGGCCTCATCGTGTTCTGGGTTTGCGAAGACTTCAGCTGGTTCCTCATCAACCCGGCCTTCGGCTGGGCGCGCTTCAACCCGGTCGATGCGTTCTGGCACAAGCATTGGATGTGGGGTGCGCCGGTCGACTACTGGGGCGGTCTCGCGGTGGCGGCACTGATACTGGCAACGCGGCACTGGCCGCGCAAGAAATGACGAGCAAGAAGCACAGGGCCGCTGCTGCAGCGGCAGAAGAGGGCATCGCCGACCCGCGCCCCGGCCACTGGGCCGATCCGCTGGACGCACTGCAGGTCGAGAACCTGCATCGCGTCACGCCCACGCTGTACCGCAGCGCGCAGCCGCGGCGCGCCAACATGGCGGCGCTGCAATCGCTGGGCATCCACACCGTGGTGAGCCTGCGCTCATTCAACGACGACAGGAAGGTGTTCGCGGGCAGCGGCATCCGGCTGGTGCGCGTGCCGATCAACACCTGGTCCATCGACGACGCCAAGGTGCTGCGCGCGCTGCTCGCCATCCGCGAGGCCGAGAAGCACGGTCCGGTGCTCATCCACTGCATGCATGGCGCCGACCGCACCGGCGTGGTCGCGGCGGTGTACCGCATGGCGGTGCAGGACTGGGACAAGGACAGCGCTCGCCACGAGATGCTGCGCGGCGGCTACGGCTATCACACGCTGTGGCGCAACATTCCGCGTTATATCGAGCGGCTCGACCCGGTGAAGATGCGCCATGCGCTGGCCCATGCCCCGGTGGTGCCCATGGTGTCCTGAAGGCGCCAGCGCCTTTCGTACCCCGCTCCTATACTGGCCGCCCCGTGGCCACAGGCCATCTGCGAACCTCCCGCGAACCTTCTGAAAAGGGCTCTTCCATGGCACTGCAAATCCGCTCCCTCATTCGCGCCAGCGGCGAACTCGAACTCTCGCTGCACGACGACCCGATTCCCGAACCGCAGGCCCACGAAGTGGTGATCCGCGTCGAGGCGTCGCCCCTGAACCCGTCGGACCTGGGCCTGCTGTTCGGCGCGGCCGACATGAGCACGGCCAAGGCCTCCGGCACGGCCGAGCGCCCCGTCGTCACTGCCACCGTGCCCGAACGTGTGCTTCCTGCAATGGCGGCGCGGCTCGACCAGTCGATGCCGGTCGGCAACGAAGGCGCGGGCGTGGTGGTGAAAGCCGGTTCGTCGCCGGCTGCGCAGGCCCTGCTCGGCAAGACCGTAGCTGCCATCGGCGGCGCGATGTACTCGCAGTACCGCTGCCTCGCCGCCGCCCAGTGCCTGGAGCTGCCCGCCGGCACCAAGCCGGCCGAAGGCGCCTCGTGTTTCGTCAACCCGCTCACGTCGCTCAGCATGGTCGAGACCATGCGCATGGAAGGCCACAAGGCGCTGGTGCACACGGCTGCTGCATCCAACCTGGGCCAGATGCTCAACAAGATCTGCCAGAAGGACGGCATCGCCCTCGTCAACATCGTGCGCAAGCAGGAGCAGGAAGACCTGCTGCGCGGCCTGGGCGCGAAGTACGTGTGCAACGCGACCTCGCCCACCTTCCTCGAAGACCTGACGCAGGCGCTGGTCGAGACCGGCGCCACGCTGGCCTTCGACGCCACCGGCGGCGGCAAGCTCGCGGGACAGATCCTCAGCTGCATGGAAGCGGCCATCAACCGCACCGCCAAGGAATACAGCCGCTACGGCTCGACCACGCACAAGCAGGTGTACATCTACGGCGGCCTCGACCGCGCTCCCACCGAGTTCGTGCGCAACTTCGGCATGGCGTGGGGCATGGGCGGGTGGCTGCTGTTCCCGTTTCTCGGGAAACTCGGCGATGCCGGCACGCAGCGTTTGAAAGCGCGTGTTGTCGCTGAACTGAAGACGACGTTTGCGAGCCACTACACGCGTGAGGTGTCGCTGGTCGAGGCGCTGCAGCTCGATGCGATCGGCGTTTATGGGAAGCAGGCTACTGGTGAGAAGTTCTTGTTGAATCCGAACAAGGGTGTTGCTGCGGCCTGAGAAAGTTCGTCTTCAGGGGCGCGCTCACGCCGACGGCGTGCTCTGCTCCGCGAATGTCCTCCGGCCTTCGGCCTCCTCCTTTATTTCGCTGCGCAGAGCACACCATCGACGTGATCGATGGACGCAGCGGTTGATCGGCCAGCACAAGCGCTGCGTCCAACCCCTTCCCCCGACGAACGTCATCGATCCGTAAAACTGGCGAAGGGCAAGAAGGGTGTAATCCAGGCTCATCATTCAGCTTGCTGAGGAACAGAAGATGGGAATACTCTCGGATTTCTTCGTCGCCAGCCCCGAAGAGGCATTGCGCTATGCCAACCGGATCGAGGAGCCCGATGAGGGCGACGAGATCGAGGAACTGCTGGAGCCAGTCCAGTACAAGCGATTCACTGACATTGAGATCACGACGCTCTGGGCCATCATGGAAGACAAGGAGTGGGACGTCGACAGGCACATGCTCGAATACGTCGAACTCGGCGAAGACAACGATGCGTGGCTCAATCGATTTCCCGATGAACTGACGACATTGTTGACCCAAGTCGACTCTGCATCGCTGGTCCCCGTGCTGGAGCGATGGGCAAACACGGAGGAGCTCGCGTGCGAGCCCACCGAGCTGCATCCGGTCATGGAAGACCTCCGGAGGCTCGCAGCCGAGGCGGTCGGCAAGAAGAAGTCTGTCTATCTGTGGGGCTGCCTCTAAGGCATCCCCTTGCGTGCAGCTACACCACCAACCGATACCCCACGGCAGTCTCAGTCAACAGATGCCGGGGCTGCGCCGGATCGGCCTCCAGCTTCTGCCGCAGATGCCCCATGTAGATCCGCAGGTAATGGCTCTGGTCGGAATGCGAAGGCCCCCACACTTCGCGCAGCAGTTGGCGCTGCGTCAGCACGCGCCCCGCGTTCGCGACCAGCACCGACAGCAGGCGGTACTCGGTAGGCGTCAGGTGTACCTCCACGCCTGAACGCCGCACCAGCCGCGCAGCACGATCAAGCTCGATCTCGCCGAAGCGGAACAGCGCCTCGGGAGGCTCTTCGGTGCTGCCGCCTGCCGCTCGCGGACGGCGCAGGTTGGCTCGCACCCGCGCCAGCAATTCGCCGGTGCCGAAAGGCTTCGTCAGGTAGTCGTCGGCGCCCGCGTCGAGCGCAGCGATCTTGTCGGCTTCGTCAGTGCGCGCGGACAGCACGATGATCGGCACCGCCGACCAGCCACGCACGTCGCGGATCAGCGAGACGCCATCGCCATCGGGCAGGCCCAGATCGAGCACCAGCAGATCGGGCTGTCGCGTGCCGGCCGCCGCCAACCCATCGCGCAATGTGCCGGCCTCATGCACCACCCAGCCTTCGGCCTCGAGCGCGCCGCGCACAAAGCGGCGAATCTGCGGCTCGTCTTCGATCACGATGGCGATGGGGGTTGGCATGGGTTCAGAGTTGGGCTTCTGCCGGTTCGGGAGGCTCGCGGCGGGGCAAAGTGACCGTGAATTCTGCACCGCCGTCGCGCGCGTTGCCCGCAGCAATTTCGCCGCCGTGCGCGTTCACCACGGCCTTGCAGATTGCAAGGCCCAGGCCCACGCCGGGCGTGGCCGATTCAACTTCGCCGCGCGTGAACTTGTCGAACAGCTTCTGCTCGTGGCCCAGCAGCGCGGCCGGCAGGCCGGGGCCGTGGTCGCGCACCGTCAGCACCAGCGTGCCGGGCTCGGCCCGCGCGCCCACCACGATGGGCGGCGCGCCGTATTTGGTGGCGTTCTCCAGCAGGTTGACCAGCACGCGCTCGATCAGCACCGCGTCGAACTCGACCAGCGGCAGGTCGGGGTCGAGCGCGGTCTGCACGACGGTGTTGCCGAGCGACGTGCGCGCCGCGCGAATCGCGGAGCCCACCACTTCCTCCACCGACTGCCAGTCGCGTCGCAGGTTCACGGCACCGCCCGCGATGCCGCTTTCGAGCCGCGCCATGTCGAGCAGGTTGTTGACCAGCGCATGCAGCTCGTGCGCCTGCGCGACGATGGCGCGCGCGGTGTTGCCGTGCTCCTCGGGCGGCAGGGTCTGCAGCGATTCGGCCAACGCGATCAGCGCGGTGAGCGGCGTGCGCACGTCGTGCGAGATAGCGCCGAGCAAAGCGTTGCGCAGTCGCTCCGATTCCATCTCGACCACGGCCTGCTGCGCCACCTCGACGTAGTGCACGCGCTCCAGCGCGATCGCGATCTGCCGCGCCAGCGTGTCGAGCTGCTGCGCCTGTTCGGGAATGAGCAGCCAGCGCGGCTGCGCGGGTGACAAGGCGAGCACGCCGCGCACACGCATCGGCGCCTGCAGCGGCACGTAGTGCCAGGCCTGCGCTGCCAGCGTGGCGGTCGCAAGGCCGGCGGGCTGGGCGTGGCGGAAGGCCCAGTCGGCCACCTGCGGGTCGAAGCCCTTGGGAGGGTCGGCGGGCAGCATCAGTTGATCGGACGCGTCGGTCACCAGCACTAGCGCATCGCCGCCGAAGTGGCCCCGCACGGCAGCGGTGCCGAGCGTGACCACCTGCGAGCTCTCCAGCGCAGCCGACAGTTCGCGCGTGAGCTCGAACAGCGAACGCGCGCGCCGCTCGCGGCTGGCCGACACGCCAGCCGCGAAGCGCAGCCCCGCCGTAAGCTGCCCCACCAGCAGGCCGACGCCGAGCATGATCGCGAAGGTCAGCACGTACTGCACGTCGCTCACTGCGAACGACAGGCGCGGCGGCACGAAGAAATAGTCGAAGGCCGCGACGTTGAGCAGAGCCGCCAGCGCCGCGGGCCCGCGCCCGAAGCGCATCGCCACGCCCACCACGCCGAGCAGGAACAACATGACGATGTTCGACAGCTCCAGCACGTGGGCCAGCGGCGTGCAGATCAGCGTGAGCGCGATGCTGGTGGCAGCGGCCCATGCGTAGGCGGGCCAGTAGGTGGGCGCCTTCTCGTGATCGTCGCTGTCGATGCGCATGCCCTCCAGCTGGGTGTGCGACAGGCGGCGCGAGCTTTCCGCGCGGGCCACTTCCATGATGTCGAGCGCGGGCGCCCGTTCGGCCAGCGCACGCGCCAGCGGCTGAGCTCCCGCGGGCCACCAGCGGCGCCAGCCGGTAGCGGGTTCGGCGCGCCCCAGCACCAGCGTCGCGCAGTTGAGCCGGCGCGCCTGTTCGGCCAGCTGCTCTGCCACGTCGGAGCCGGTAAGCACGGCGGTGGCTGCGCCCAGCTCTTCCGCCAGCTTGAGCACAGCAAGAGTGCGATCGCGCTCCGCCGCGGCCAGCCGCTGCAGCCTGGGCGTCTCTACATACACCGCATGCCAGCGCACGTTGAGCTGGCCCGCCAGCCGCGCGGCAGTGCGCACCGTCTGCGCCGCGCCTTCATGCGGACCGACGCAGGCGAGGATCGCACCCGACGTATTCCAGGCCTGCAGCTCGCGGCCCTGCCCGTTGCCGCCAACGCCCGACTGCTCCACCCGCCAGCCGCGCACGTCGTCTTCCACATGCTCGGCGGTGCGGCGCAGCGCGATCTCGCGCAGTGCGATCAGGTTGCCCTTGCGAAAGAAGTTCTGCGCGGCGCGCTCGGCCTGCTGCGGCAGATAGACCTTGCCGGCCGCGAGCCGCGCCGTGAGTTCGTCGGGCGTGACATCGACCAGCACCACCTCGTCGGCCTCGTCGAGCACGGTGTCGGGCACGGTCTCGTGCACACGCACGCCGGTGATGGCGCCGACCGTGCCGTTGAGGCTTTCAAGATGCTGCACGTTGAGGGCCGACCACACCTCGATGCCAGCGGCCAGCAGCTCCTGCACGTCTTGCCAGCGCTTGGCGTGGCGCGAGCCGGGGGCGTTGGTGTGGGCCAGTTCGTCGACCAGCAGCACGGCGGGCTTGCGCGCGAGCGCTGCGTCGAGGTCGAACTCGGCGAGCGTGCGGCCGCGGTAGTCCAGCTTGCGCAGCGGCAGTGCCTCCAGCCCCGTGAGCAACGCGGCAGTCTCGCTGCGGCCGTGGGTTTCGATCACGCCAATCAGCACGTCGCGGCCGGTGGCGTGCTCGCGCTGCGCGGCGCTCAGCATCGCCCAAGTCTTGCCGACACCGGCGCTGGCGCCGAAGTAGATGCGCAGCTTGCCGCGCAGTGCGCGCGCCTCGTCGCTGCGCAGTTGCGCTAGCAGAGCGTCGGGGTCGGGGCGGGAAACGTCGTTCATCGGCGGCACAGGTTAGCGCATAGGCCACAAAGGAGGTGCGACGCCGTGGCCCCGTTTGAATGCCGGCTCACCCTATCGGCGTGCATGCGCAAGCCGCCCTGCGGATTCCGCGGAGCGCAACTCTTCCGCCGTCAGCAGATAGGCGGGGTTGTTGGTCAGCCGCTGGATGGCCAGGTCGATGAATGCCTTGGCGCGCGCGGGCTGGGCCGCGCGGCTTCCGTAGTAGACGAACACGGCCGAACGGTCGGCGGCATGCTCGCTCAGCAGCGGTATCAGGCGCCCGGCCCGGATGTGCGAAGCGGCGCTCACGCTGGTCATCAGCCCGATGACATGCCCCGCCAGCACCGCTTCAGTTTCCAGCGCTTCGTCGTTGACGCACAGCGCCGGAACGATGTGGTGCTCGACGACATCCTCCCCGACCTTCACGTACCAGGGCATGACCTTGCCCGTGCTGGGGAGACGGAAGCCGCTGCAGCGATGCGCCGCCAGCGCGTTCAGGCTGTCCGGTGCGCCATGGCGGTCAAGGTACGACGGGGCCGCGCAGACGATGAGCTGAAGACCGAACAACCTTCGCGCAATGACGCCCTCGGCCGGCGACGGGCCGACGCGAAAGCCCACGTCGACGCGGTCTTCCACCCAGTTGCCGATGCGGTCGTCGAGTTGCACGTCGGGCTGCACTTCGGGGTAAAGCCTGCAGAACTCGTCGAGCAAGGGCCAGAAAACGGGCGCGAAGGTCGATCGCGGCCCCACGATGCGCAGCGGCCCCGCAATCTCGTCGGTCGCGCGGCGCGCCATGTGCAAGGCACGCTGCAGGCCGAGCAGCGCGGGCTGCGCGGCTTCCAGAAACTGCCGCCCCTCGTCGGTGAGCGCCATGCTGCGCGTGGTGCGGTGGAACAGCCGCACACCGAGGTGCTGCTCCAGCTGGGCCAGGGCCTGGCTGGCGGCCTGTGGCGTCATCCCCTGTGCCGCGGCGGCTTGGCGCAGGCTGCCGAGCTCAGCCGTCTTGGCGAATGTGGCGATGGAACGCAGTTCATTGATAGGCATAAAGGCCTCCAGTGTGGCCGTCGATTATCAAGAGCAACTTGTCAGTGCATCAAGGCCGCGCCGCCTAGTTGGGCCCGGGGGTGCCGGCCTACATTGGTGGATTGCAGTTGTTCGAGATGAAAGGCACGCGGCACGGCATGAATACCCCCGACGAACCCACCACCATCTCCAGGCGCGACCTGCTGATTGCCGGAGCCGCTTCGGCGGCAGTGGTCGCGGAGGCTCCTGCGGCCAACGCGGCAACGACACCCGCACCAAAGCTCTCCGGCCTGTCGAAGACGACCATTGAAGTGAATGGCAAGACGCACGTCCTCACGCTGGACAACCGCACCACCCTGCTCGATGCGTTGCGCGAGCACCTGCACCTGACCGGCACCAAGAAGGGATGCGACCACGGCCAATGCGGCGCCTGCACCGTGATGGTGGACGGCCGCCGCATCAACTCGTGCCTGACCCTGGCGGTAATGCACGAAGGCGCCAAGGTCACCACCATCGAAGGCCTGGGCAAGCCGGGTGCGCTGCACCCGATGCAGGCCGCCTTCGTGAAGCACGACGGCTACCAGTGCGGCTACTGCACGCCGGGGCAGATCTGCTCCGCCGTCTCCGTGCTGAACGAGATTCGCGAAGGCATCCCCAGCCACGTGAGCGCCGACCTGACGGCCAGGCCTCAGGTCACGGTGGTGGAGTTGCGCGAACGCATGAGCGGCAACATCTGTCGATGCGGGGCCTACAGCAACATCGTCGATGCGATCACCGAAGTGGCCGCGGGGAGAACGGCATGAAGTCTTTCACCTACGAGCGCGTGTCTTCGCCGACGGAAGCCGTCATGAAGGCGGCAAGGGTTCCGGGTGCACGCTTCATCGCGGGCGGCACCAATCTGCTCGACCTGATGAAGCTGGAGATCGAGACGCCCGCGCACCTGATCGACGTCAACGGCCTGGGCTTCGACAAGATTGAAAGCACACCCGACGGCGGCCTGCGCATCGGCGCGCTGGTGCGCAACACCGATCTTGCCGCCGACAGCCGCGTGCGGCGCGACCATGGGCTGCTCGCACGCGCCCTGCTCGCCGGCGCATCGGGCCAGTTGCGCAACAAGGCGACGACCGCGGGCAACCTGTTGCAGCGAACGCGCTGCCCCTACTTCTATGACACCAACCAGGCCTGCAACAAGCGCCAGCCCGGCAGCGGCTGCGCGGCCATCGGCGGATACACGCGCCAACACGCGATCGTGGGCACGAGCGATGCATGCATCGCGACGCATCCGAGCGACATGGCCGTCGCGATGCGCGCGCTCGATGCAACGGTGGAGACGATTCGTTCCGACGGCTCACGGCGCACCATCCCCATCGCGGACTTCCACAAGCTGCCCGGCGCCACGCCGCATGTTGAAACAGCGCTGACGCCCGGCGAGCTGATCACGTCGGTCAAGCTCCCCGCACCAGTGGGCGGCAGGCACATCTATCAGAAGGTGCGCGACCGGGCCTCCTACGCCTTTGCGCTGGTTTCAGTAGGCGCGATCGTGCAGCGCGACGGCAGTGCCCGCGTTGCGGTGGGCGGTGTCGCACACAAGCCGTGGCGCGTCGAAGCAGCCGAGGCCGAGATGCCCCGCGGCGCCAGGGCCGTGACCGCGGCGTTGCTTGCCGGCGCCAAGCCCACTTCGCAGAACGCCTTCAAGGTGTCGCTGGTCGAGCGCACGCTCGATGCGGTGCTGACGCAAGCCAGGAGCTGAGCGATGAAGTTCGACACCCCCGCCACCACCAACCCCATCGACCAGCTGAAGGTGATCGGCCAGCCGGTGGACCGCATCGACGGTCCGCTCAAGACCACGGGCACGGCGCCCTATGCGTACGAGCGGCATGACGTCGTGCCCAACCAGGCGTATGGCTACATCGTCGGATCGGCCATTGCCAAGGGCCGGATCCTCTCGCTAGACCTGAGCCGCGCGAAGGCCGCGCCCGGCGTGATCGCCATCGTCACGCATGAGAACGCAGGCAAGCTGGGCAAGGGCAACTTCAACACTGCGCGGCTGCTCGGCGGCCCCGTCATCGACCACTACCACCAGGCCATCGCGCTCGTCGTCGCGCAGACCTTCGAGCAGGCAGTCGCCGCAGCGCAGCTCGTGCAGGTGAAGTACGCGCGCTCCGAAGGCAGCTTCGGCCTCGCCGAGGCAAAAGCTGCGACGGACCGCAAGACGATCAACCGCGACAACACCGTCGGCGACTTCGCAGGCGCGTTCGTCAAGGCCGAGGTGCGGCTGGACCAGACCTACACCACGCCCGACCACTCGCACGCGATGATGGAGCCGCAAGCCACCATCGCCGCGTGGGACGGCGACAGGCTCACCGTGTGGACCTCGAACCAGATGATCGACTGGACCACCGGCGAACTCGCGAAAACGCTGGACATGCCCAAGGACAAGGTCCACCTCATGTCGCCCTACATCGGCGGCGGCTTCGGCGGCAAGCTGTTTCTGCGCGCGGACACGCTGCTGGCGGCACTGGGCGCGCGCATTGCGCGGCGACCGGTGAAGGTCGCGCTGCAGCGCCCGCTCATCGCCAACAACACCACGCACCGGCCCGCGACGATCCAGCGCATTCGCATCGGCGCCACCGCGCAGGGAAAGATCACCGCCATTGGCCATGAGAGCTGGTCCGGCAACCTGGTGGACGGCAAGCCCGAGAACGCGGTGCAGCAGACGCGCCTGCTCTACGCGGGCGAACACCGGCTCACCGGCACCCGGCTGGCCTTGCTCGACCTGCCCGAAGGCAATGCGATGCGCGCGCCGGGCGAGGCGCCGGGGCTGATGGCGCTGGAGATTGCAGTCGACGAAATATCGCAGCAGCTGGGCATCGACCCCATCGAATTCCGCGTGCTCAACGACACGCAGGTAGACCCGGCCAACCCGAGCCGCCCCTTCTCGCAGCGCCGCCTCATCGAGTGCCTGCGCACCGGGGCCGAGCGCTTCGGATGGAACAAGCGCAGCGCGCGGCCCGGCCTCGTGCGCGACGGCCGATGGCTCGTCGGCATGGGTGTGGCGGCCGCCTTCCGCAACAACCAGGTGATGAAGTCGGCCGCGCGCGTGGCATTGGATGCGCGCGGCATCGTGACCGTCGAGACCGATATGACGGACATCGGCACCGGCAGCTACACGATCATTGCGCAAACGGCCGCCGAGATGATGGGCGTGCCGCTCGAACGCGTGGTCGTGCGGCTCGGCGATTCGCACTTTCCCGCATCGGCCGGTTCGGGCGGGCAATGGGGTGCCAACTGCTCGACGGCTGGCGTCTACGCGGCTTGCACCAAGCTGCGGGAGGTGGTCGCGCAACGTGCGGGGCTTGACGCCGCCAGCGCTGTCTTCGCAGACGGCATGGTGCGCGCGGGTGGCCGGAGCGTGCCGCTCGCCGGTATCGCGGGCGGCGAGAGCATCGTCGCGGAAGACGTGCTGGAGTTCGGCAACCTGGACAAGCAATACCAGCAGTCCACCTTCGGCGCGCACTTTGTGGAAGTCGGCGTGGACGCATTCACCGCCGAGATACGTGTGCGGCGCATGCTCGCTGTCTGCGCCGCGGGCCGCATCCTCAACCCCAAGTCGGCGCGCAGCCAGGTCATCGGCGCGATGACCATGGGCGTCGGAGCCGCGCTCATGGAAGAGCTCGCCGTGGACGAACGCCTGGGCTTCTTCGTCAATCACGACCTGGCCGGCTACGAGGTGCCGGTGCATGCCGACATCCCGCACCAGGAAGTGATCTTCCTGGACGAGACCGACCCGATCTCCTCGCCGATGAAGGCCAAGGGCGTCGGTGAACTCGGCATCTGCGGCGTGGGCGCTGCCGTGGCGAACGCGATCCACAACGCGACGGGAATACGGGTGCGCGACTATCCGATCACGCTGGACAAGCTCATCAGTCGGATGCCTGATGCGGCTTGATGTGCGCAAACCGCACAACACTTGTAGCCGTGCCGGCCTATGCGTAGCCCATAGCCGTTCCTAGACTTCCTCATCACTTTTGATGGATCTCCAGGAACAGCAACCATGTCAGGACTCTCTCGCCGCGGACTCATGAGCGCACTGGCCGTGCCCTGCGCGGCCGGCATCGTCGGCACCGCCGCTGCGGCATCGCACTTCGCTCCCACACCCACCCTCCGCGCCATGTCGGGCGCGAAACCGCTGCAGCGGTTGAACGGCAAGGCCACGGCCTTGCTGGTGATCGATTTCCAGAACGAGTACTTCACCGGCCGCATGCCCATTGCCGACGCAGCGGGCGCCGTCGCCCATACGAAGCGCCTGCTGGCGTGGGCCGATCGGCATGCCCTCCCCGTGTTCCAGATACAGCATGTGGCGCCGGCAGGCTCCTCGACCTTCGCCCAAGGTGGCGACACCGTGAAGTTCCATGCGGACATGCAGCCGAGGGCGCGCGATGTCATCGTGCAAAAGACCACGGTCAGCGTGTTCGCAAGCACCGACATCGCACAGCGCCTGCGCTCAGCCGGCGTGCAGACGCTCGTCATCACCGGACTCATGACTCACGCATGTGTGGCCGGCGCTGCCCGCGACGGCGCCGTGCAGGGGTTCGACGTGGTGGTGTCGTCCGATGCCACGGCCACCCGTTCGATCCGCCGCGAGAACGGCGACACCGTTTCGCACGAGAGCCTGCATCGCGCGGCGCTGGCCGAGATCGAGGACACCTTCGGCGAGGTGCTGACCACTGCGCAGATCCTGGCGTTGCCGGTTGCCTGAAAATGCGAACGATCTAAGGAACCCGCAGGAGGGCGGCGCATGGATCAGGTGAAGGCGATGCGCGCCTTTCAACGCATCGCGCAAGCGAAGAGCCTTTCGTCCGCGGCGCAGTCGCTGGGTACCACGCACTCCAGCCTGTCGCGGCAGTTGCAGGCGCTGGAGGAATCGCTCGGCGCGCAGCTGGTGCGGCGCGATACGCGCGGCATCACGCTGACCGAGGCGGGCGAGCGCTATCACGCTGCATGCACTGACATCCTCTCGCGGCTGGATGCGGCCCATGCCGATGCGGCGACGGATGGCAAGGCTCCCACCGGCACGCTGAGAGTGAGCATGCCGCTTGCGATCGCAACGCTCGACCTTCCGGACTGGCTGCCTGCCTTCCAGGCGCGCCATGCGGGCATCCGGCTGGAAGTCGTCTGCACAGACCGCTTCACGAAGCTGGTCGCCGAGGGCATCGACGTCGCGCTGCGCATCAGCGCCGAACTGGAGGACGCATCCATGATGGCTCGGACACTGGCGGTGTCCGACATGGTGCTGGTCGCGGCGCCACGGTATCTGGTCGATCACGGCCTGCCCCGCACGCCGGAAGACCTGTCGCAGCACCAGTGCCTGCAGCACAACGGGCCGGAAAGCCCCGCGCACTGGACCCTGCACATGCGCGACGGGCGGCAGCAAACGTTCAAGCCAGATTCGCGCTTCGCATGCGACACGATCACCGCGCTGTATTCGGCCGCGAAATGCGGGCTGGGCATTGCGGCGTTCACGTGGCACACGGTGCGCGCCGATCTTCAGGCGGGTGCGCTGGTACGCGTTCTGCCGGAGGTCACGCTCGGGCAGCGCACCTATGCGGCGCTCTATCCACGCACGCGGCACGTGCAGCCCGCGGTGCGCGCCTTCATCGATTTCATGGCAACTCACTACAGATAGACAGGCAGCAAGGCACCGGGTTGTCACAACCCGGGTGGGTGGCACGTCTTCTTCAGGTCAGCGGGAATCCCCGCGTAACCCTGGAGAACTCGACATGCACAGCCTTTCACAAATAGCCCCGGCCTATGACGGCCATTGCCACGCCTTCATCGACAGGCCGCCGGCATCTTTTAATAATCAAAGTACTTTCTTTGATTAATAATGGACGTCGTAATGAACAAGCAATCAAGGGCCTGGCTGGGTGCCGGCCTCGCGACATTGGTACTGGGAGGTGCCGGCTACGGGCTCACCACGAAGCTCACGCCGGCGCACGCGGAGGGTGGCGGCAGGCCGCCGACCAAGGTGGCTGTGGCCACCGCACAGAAGACTGAGGTGGCGCGCTTCCTCAGCGGCATCGGCACGCTGGAGGCCAACCGGCAGGTCGAAGTGCCGGCGGAAGTGGAAGGCCGCGTCGCGAAGATCCTCTTCACGCCCGGCGGCGAAGTGCGCGCAGGGCAACTGCTGGTGCAGCTAAACGACGCGCCCGAGCAGGGCGACCTGGAGCGGCTGACGGCCCAGCGAGCCAATGCCAAGGCGCTGCTCGACCGCACGCGCCGCCTGGTGCCGCAGCAGGCGGCCACGCAGGAACAGCTCGAACAGGCGCAAGCCGCCTTCGACCAGGCCAGCGGCGATCTGCGGCGCATTCAGGCGCTGCTGGAGCAGAAGCGCATCAAGGCGCCGTTCGACGGCGTGCTCGGCATCCGCCGCGTCAACCTCGGCCAGTTCGTGCGGGCCGGCGATGCGCTGGTGTCGCTCACCGACAGCCGCACGCTGTTCGCCAACCTCACGCTGCCTGAAAGCGCACTGCCCGTGCTCAAGCGCAACCAGCAGGTGGCGCTCTCGGTCGATGCCTACCCGGGCCGCGTGTTCCAGGGGCGGCTCAGCACCATCGAGCCCCAGATCGGCAGCGACACACGTACGGTGCGCCTGCAGGCCACCATCGACAACGCCGACGGCGCGCTCACGCCGGGCATGTTCGTCAACGGCAAGGTCGCTCTGCCGGCGCGCGCCGACGCCATCACCGTGCCTGAGACGGCCATTACCTACAGCACGCACGGCGACTCGGTCTTCGTGGTGCGGCCCGCCGAGAAGGGCGACGGCTTCACCGCGCAGCAGGTGTTCGTGAAGGCCGGCGAGCGGCAAGATGGCCTGGTCGTCATCGACAAGGGGCTGATGCCCGGCGACAAGGTCGTCACCTCCGGCCAGCTGCGCCTGTACACCGGCGCTCCCGTGATGCCGACGGCAAAAGACACGCTGGCCCTCGCGCAGGAAGCCAAGCCATGAAGTTCACCGACCTCTTCGTGCGCCGGCCCGTGCTGGCGCTGGTGGTGAGCACGCTCATCCTGCTGCTCGGCGCGCGTGCGCTGGGCGACCTGCCGGTGCGGCAATACCCGCTGACCGAGAGCACCACGCTCACCATCACCACGCAGTACCCCGGCGCCTCGCCGGAGCTGATGCAGGGTTTCGTCACGCAGCCGATCGCGCAGGCGGTGGCGACCATCGAGAACGTCGACTACCTGTCGTCGTCCTCCACGCTGGGGCGCAGCGTGATCAGCGTGCGCATGAAGCTCAACGCCGATGCCAACCAGGCGCTCACGCAAGCCATGGCCCAGGTCAGCCAGGTGAAGTACCGGCTGCCGGCCGAGGCCTTCGACCCGGTGATCCTGAAGTCGTCGGGCGAGGCAACGGCCGTGGCCTATGTCGGCTTCTCCAGCAAGACAATGCCGATGCCGGCGCTCACCGATTACCTCTCGCGCGTGGTGCAGCCGCAGTTCGCCTCCATCACCGGCGTGTCAGGCGTCGAAGTGTCGGGCGGGCAGACGCTGGCGATGCGCGTGTGGCTCGACCCCAACCGCATGGCCGCGCGCGGCATCTCGGCCGGCGAGCTGGCCGACGCGCTACGCCAGAACAACGTGCAGGCCGCACCCGGGCAGGTGAAGGGCCTGTACGTGGTGTCGAACATCCGCGTGAACACCGATCTGGTGAACGTGGCCGAGTTCCGCGACATGGTGGTCAAGCGTGACGGCGATGCCATCGTGCGCCTGGGCGACGTGGCCACCGTGGAGCTGGGCGCGGCCAGCGCCGACAGCAGCGCGACGATGGACGGCGTACCCGCCATCTACCTCGGTCTGCAGGCGGCACCCAACGGCAACCCGCTGGTGATCGTGAAGCGCATCCGCGAACTTCTGCCCGGCATCAAGCAGAACCTGCCGCCGGGCGTTGAAGTGCAATTGCCCTTCGAGTTGGCACGCTTCATCGAAGCATCCATCGACGAGGTGCGGCACACGCTGCTGGAAGCCATCGCCATCGTGGTGATCGTGATCTTCCTGTGCCTCGGTTCAGTACGCGCAGTGCTCATTCCGGTGGTGACGATTCCGCTGTCGATGCTGGGCGCGGCGGCGTTGATGCTGCTCTTCGGCTTCAGCATCAACCTGCTGACGCTCTTGGCGATGGTGCTGGCCATCGGGCTGGTGGTGGACGACGCCATCGTGGTGGTCGAGAACGTGCACCGCCACATAGAAGAAGGCAAGTCGCGCGTGCAGGCCGCATTGATCGGCGCGCGCGAAGTGGCCGGCCCGGTGATCGCGATGACGCTCACGCTCGCCGCGGTGTACGCGCCCATCGGGCTCATGGGCGGGCTCACGGGTTCGCTCTTCAAGGAGTTCGCCTTCACGCTGGCGGGCGCGGTGGTGGTGTCGGGCGTGATCGCGCTCACGCTGTCGCCGGTGATGAGCTCGTTCCTGCTGCCGCAGGACACCACGGGCAGCCGCATGGCGCGCGCCGCTGAAGCCTTCTTCCACCGGCTCGCCACGGGCTACGGCCGGCTGCTGGACGTGTCGCTGCACCACCGCTGGGTGACCGGCGCGTTCGCGGCGCTGGTGCTGGTGAGCCTGCCGTTCCTCTACAACGCGGCGCAGCGCGAGCTCGCACCCGGTGAAGACCAGGCCATGGTGCTGACGGCCATCAAGTCGCCGCAGCACGCCAACATCGACTACGTCGAGAAGTTCGGCAAGAAGTGGGACGAGGTGTTTGCCACGCTGCCCGAGAACACCGGCCGCTGGCTCATCAATGGCTCGGACGGCGTGTCGAACAGCATCGGCGGCGTACAGCTGTCTGACTGGAAAGATCGCAAGCGCAATGCCGACCAGATCCAGGGCGACACACAGGGCCGCATGAACGACGTGGAAGGCAGCAGCGTCTTCGCGTTCCAGTTGCCCTCGCTGCCGGGCTCGACCGGCGGGCTGCCGGTGCAGATGGTGATCCGCAGCGCGGGCGACCACCGCGCCGTGTTCGAGGCGATGGAAGCGCTGAAGAAGTCGGCGCGCGACAGCGGCAAGTTCGCCGTGGTCGACAGCGACCTGGAGTTCAACAACCCCACGGTCGAGATCCGCGTGGACCGCGCCAAGGCCAACAGCATGGGCGTGACGATGAAGTCCATCGGCGACACGCTGGCGGTGCTGGTGGGCGAGAACTACGTCAACCGCTTCGGCATGGACGGCCGCTCTTACGACGTGATTCCGCAGTCGCCGCGCGAGCAGCGGCTCACGGCAGAAGCGCTCTCGCGCTACTTCGTGAAGAGCGCTAGCGGCCAGCCCGTGGCGCTGGCCAACCTGGTGCAGCTGTCGACCAGCGTGGGCCCCAACAAGCTCACGCAGTTCAACCAGCTCAATGCGTCTACCTTCCAGGCCATTCCGATGCCGGGCGTGACCATGGGCGACGCAGTGGCCTTCCTGAGCGAAGAGGCGAAGAAGCTGCCGGCCGGCTTCAGCTACGACTGGCAGTCGGATGCGCGGCAGTTCACGCAGGAGGGCTCGGCGCTGGTGATGGCCTTCGTGTTCGCCATCGTGGTGATCTACCTGGTGCTGGCCGCGCAGTACGAGAGCCTGCGCGATCCGCTGATCATTCTGATCAGCGTGCCGATGTCGATCTGCGGCGCGCTGGTGCCGTTGGCGCTGGGCTTCGGCACCATCAACATCTACACGCAGATCGGGCTGGTAACGCTCATCGGGCTCATCAGCAAGCACGGCATTCTGATGGTGGAGTTCGCCAACGAGATCCAGATGCGCAAGGGCTTCGACCGGCGCGCGTCGATCGAGGAGGCCGCGCGCATCCGGCTGCGCCCCATTTTGATGACCACGGCCGCAATGGTGATGGGCCTGGTGCCGCTGCTGTTCGCGAGCGGCGCGGGTGCCAACAGCCGTTTCAGCATCGGCCTGGTGATCGTGGTCGGCATGCTGGTGGGCACGCTGTTCACGCTGTTTGTGCTGCCCACGATGTACACGCTGCTGGCGCGCGACCACCGCGCGGCGGGCCACTCGCAGCGCGCGGCCGAACTCGAAGCGCTGGCTGAAGGAGCATGACCATGAACCGACTCTTTACCTACGCCGCTCCCTTCGCACTGAGCATGCTGGTGCTGGCCGGCTGCGCCGTTGGGCCGAACTACAAGGCGCCGGCCGACGCACCGGTTGCCATCACCGCACCCGAGCGCTCGCTGTTCGCCAACGACGCGGTGCAGCGCGACTGGTGGCGCCAGCTCGACGATCCGCAGCTCGATGCGCTGATCGACCGCGCACTGGCCGAAAACCACGACATCCGCATCGCGCAAGCCCGGCTGCTCGAAGCCCGCGCCACGCAGACCGAGGCGGAGCTCGACCGGCTGCCGGTCGTCACCGCCGGCGCGAGCAAGACGCGCAGCATCGCGCAGGGCAACAGCGGCACTCAACCCGACGTGCGTTCGCTGTCGCAGAGCAGCCGTGCGGGCTTCGACGCTTCGTGGGAGATCGACCTGTTCGGCCGCCTGAAGCGACTCGACGAGGCAGCGACCGCGCGCACCGAGGCCAGCGCCGCCGACCTCGAACAGGTGCGCATCGTTGCCGTGGCCGAGCTGGCGCGCAACTACTACGAGATGCGCGGCGCCGAGCAGCGCATTGCCGTGACGCGCCGCACGCTCGACAGCCTGCGCCAGAGCCTGCGCGTGACCGAGGCGCAGGTGCAGACCGGCCGCGGCCTCGAAGGCGACCTGGCGAGCGCGCAGGCCAACCTGGCGACCACCGAGAGCCAGTTGCCAGCGCTCGAAACCACGCGCCGGCAGTCGGCCTACCGCGTCGCGGTGCTGGCCGGCCTGCGCCCCGGCGAACTGGAGCCGATGCTGCAGCCGCGCCAGCTGCGCGTGCTCGACAAGCGCCTGCCCATCGGCGACCCAGCCGACCTGCTGCGCCGCCGGCCCGACGTGCTGCGCGCCGAGCGCGGGCTCGCGGCCAGCACTGCGGACGTGGGCGCGGTCACGGCCGAGCTGTATCCGCGCTTCGACATCGGCGGCTTCCTGGGCTTTGTCGCGCTGCGGGGCTCTGACCTGGGCAGTTCGCCGAGCCGCGCCTTCAGCGTGACGCCGGGCGTGAGCTGGCCGGCTCTGCGGCTGGGCTCGGTGAAGGCCCGCGTGCGCGGTGCCGAGGCCCGCGCCGAAGGCGACCGCGCGCTCTACGAGCAGACCGTGCTGCGCGCCATCGAGGACGTGGAAGGCGCCCTCACCGGCTACGGCCAGAACCAGTTGCGCCTGCAGCGGCTGGTGGAAGCCTCCACCCGCAGCGGCCGCGCCGCCGAACTGGCCGAGGTGCGCTACCGCGAAGGGGCCGCGCCCTACCTGAGCGTGCTCGACGCCCAGCGCACCCTGCTGCGCGCACAAGACGCCGTGGCCGAGGCCGAAACCGCCTCGTACACCAGCCTTGTCGCGCTTTACAAGGCGCTGGGCGGCGGCTGGCAAGCACCCGCCGCTGCGAAGGGAGGGCCAACCACCTGACAATGGCAAGGTTTTCCCTCCACGACCGAATCCGCCATGTCCGCCCCCGATGCCAAGCCCACCTGGATGCCGCACCAGCCGGCAGACCGCATCCTCTCGACGCTCAAGACACGCGGCGCGCTCGGCATCCCCGACATCGCCAAGGTGCTGAACGTCACGGTGGAGGCGGTGCGCCAGCAGATGGCCAAGCTGGAGGCCGATGGCCTGGTCGACGCCGAGAGCCGCTCCAGCGGCCGCGGCCGGCCCACGCAGATCTGGCGGCTCACCGGAGAGGGCCACAAGCGCTTTCCCGACACGCATGCCGAGATGACGGTGCAGATGATCAGCGCCGTCATCAGCGTGTTCGGCGAGAAGGGCATGGACCAGCTCATCAGCGCGCGCGAAGCCACCATGCGCGCCAACTACACGGAGGCCATGCGCGGCGCGCGCAGCCTCAAGGTGCGGCTGGAGCGGCTGGCGGAAATTCGCAGCCGCGAAGGCTACATGGCCGAGTTCCGGCCCGACGAACAGGGCAAGGGTTTTCTCTTCATCGAGAACCACTGCCCCATCTGCACTGCGGCACAGGCCTGCACGGGCTTCTGCCGCAGTGAGCTGCAACTCTTCGACGAAGTGCTGGGGCCCGACGTGAGCGTCAGCCGCGTCGAACACGTGCTGGCGGGCGCACGACGGTGCGCCTACCGGGTCGAACCCAAGGCGAATGCCTGAATCTGTTTTTTCAACACCCAAAAAGGAAACCACGATGGAACACAAGCTCCCACCCCTGCCGTACGCCCTCGACGCGCTGGCACCCGAGTATTCGCAGGAAACCCTCGAGTACCACTACGGCAAGCACCACAACGCCTACGTGGTGAACCTCAACAACCTGCAAAAGGGTACCGAGTTCGAGTCGCTGACGCTCGAAGAGATCATCAAGAAGTCCAGCGGCGGCATCTACAACAACGCCGCGCAAATCTGGAACCACACCTTCTTCTGGAACTGCATGAAGCCCCAAGGCGGCGGCGCTCCCACCGGTGCGCTGGCCAAGGCCATCGAAGCCAAGTGGGGCAGCTACGACGCTTTCAAAGAAGCGTTCGTGAAGTCGGCCGTGGGCAACTTCGGTTCGGGCTGGACCTGGCTGGTAAAAAAGGCCGATGGTTCGGTGGACATCGTGAACACCGGCGCAGCCGGCACGCCGCTGACGACTGCAGACACCGCGCTGCTGACCGTGGACGTCTGGGAACACGCCTACTACATCGACTACCGCAACCTGCGCCCGAAGTTCGTCGAGACCTTCCTGGCCAAGCTGGCTAACTGGGACTTCGCGGCCAAGAACTTCGGCTGAAACTTCGGCCGATCGATCAGCCGTTGATCAGGTTCAGGATGTTCCCGTCCGGGTCCTTGAACCACGCGACCTTCATGTCGCCCATGACATGGAGGTCGCCCACCAGCTTCGTATCGGGCATGTCGTAGTGCTCGAAGCGCACGCCCTTGGCCTTGAGGGCGGCGGCGAGGCGCTCGATGTCCGCGCCCACCTGCCAGGTGACGGCCGTCGCCTGGTTCGTTCCGGCGAATGCCGAGCGGTACACGTTGATGCGCGTGCTGCCGCTGCGGTAGACGATGACTTCATCGCCTTCCGCATCGACCTGCGACAGGCCCAGAGTGTCTTCGTAGAAGCGGCGGGCCACGGCGAGGTCTTTCACCGCGAGGTTGGCCACTGCGTCGATGTTTCCGAGCATGAGCGTCTCCTGTAGAGCCCGGCGCACCATCGAGCGGCGCCAGGCGAGCCAAAAATACTCAACCATCCGGTGCAGTATTCAGTGCTCGCCAGGGCCCTGTCAAGTCAGGTTCCCGACAAAAGGTTTCAGCGCTTCGAGGCCACGTTGCGCGCCAGCAGGCACAGTATTTCGTACATCAGCGTGGCGCCCAGCAGCGCGGTGTTGCCCGAGGGGTCGTAGGGCGGCGACACCTCGACCACGTCTCCGCCGACGAAATCCAGCCCGTCGAGGCCGCGCAGCAGGCCCAGCGTTTCGCGCGTGCTCAGGCCGCCGATCTCGGGCGTGCCGGTGCCCGGCGCGAACACCGGGTCCAGGCCATCGACATCCAGCGACAGGTAGGTGGGGCCGTTGCCGACGATGCGCCGCGCCTCCTGCACGATCGCCTCGACGCCCTTGGCCTCGAACTCCTCGATGAAGACCACGCGCATGCCGCTGTCCAGCGAATAGCGCCAGCCTTCGTCGGAGTTCTGCGCGCCGCGAATGCCGATCTGGATGGTGCGCTTCGGGTCGAGCAGCCCGGCCTCGACCGCGCGGCGAAACGGCGAACCATGGCTGAACTTGGAGCCGAGGAAGTCGTCCCAGGTGTCGGTGTGTGCGTCGATGTGCACCATGCCCAGCGGCTGGCGTGGTGCCATCGCCTGGAACACGGGAAAGGTGATCGAGTGGTCGCCGCCCGCGGCCAGCACAGTCTTGCCGGCCGCGAACAGCGGCTCGAAGAAGCGGCGGATGTCCTCGTGCGAGCGCTCCAGGTGGAACACGTCGGTGAACGGCACGTCGCCCACGTCGACCACGCGGCAGGCCTCGAAGGGATTGAAGCCGGTGACGTGGTGGATGGCGCGCGTCATCGACGACATGTTGCGGATCTCGCGCGGGCCGTAGCGCGCACCGGGACGCGCCGTCACGCCGCCGTCGAAGGGCACGCCCGCCAGGGCGATGTCGAAGTCTTCGAGGCGCTGCGCGAAGGGCACGCGCATGAAGGTCGGGATGCCGCTGTAGCGCGGCAGCGTCTGCATGGCGGTATCTGTATGCATGGCGGAAACAGGTTCAGAACGTGGCGGGGGTATTGGTCCACAGCACCCGGGTCTGGGTCTTGCCGGGATTGCGGTAGCTGTGCGGCACGTCGCTGGAAAAGTAGAAGGAGTCGCCGGCCGACAGCAGGTAGACCTCGTCGCGCAGACGCAGCTCGAACTCGCCCTCGATCACGTAGCCCATTTCCTCGCCGACGTGCGCGATCTGCTCCAGGCTCTCGGCCTTGGGCTCGAGCACGTGGATGTCCGCCTGCAGCAGTTGGCCGCGGATCGGCACGATCACCCGCTCGAGCTTCACGCCGCGCTTCTTGCCTCGCAAGCCGGTGAACTCGATCACGGGGCGTTCGGACGCCCGGGTCACCGGCGAAGTGGGCGGCGCGAAGGAGGCCGTGAGCTCGGCGACGTTGGTGTCGAGCGCACGCGCCAGGCGGTGCAGGTTGGCCAGCGACGGCATGACCTGGCCGCGCTCCACGCGCGACAGCAGGCTTTCGGAACAGCCGGCCGCATCCGCAAGCGCCTTCAGCGTGAGACTTCGCACCATGCGCGCATGCTTGAGCCGCGGCCCCAGCGCCGACAGCGCCAGGTCCGGGTCTGCCCCGCCCGGCATTGGCAAGGGGGCGGCGGGCACGGAGTTCGTCTTCTTGGAAGTGCGCATGTCGAATCGTCGGTAGGCCGGCGGCGGGCCGGGAAGGTCAGGCAGTTGCCAGCACGGTGAAGTGCACTTCGACCGGGCGGTTGTCGTTGATCGGAACAATGTCTTGCGGGCAGGCCGACATGACGACCACGCAGTCCATCTCGGCGCGCAGATCCACATGGTCGCCGGCCTTGGAGACGGGCGGCAGCCAGTCTACGCCGCCACCCGGACCTACCGGGATGTTCATCCACAGGTTGAGCGGCTGCGGCACTTCGCGCGCGCGCAGGCCGATGGCCTTGAGCGCCATGCGCATGTTGTCGGCGCAGTTGTCGTGGTACTCGGTCACGCCGAGGTTCTGGTAGCGGTAGGCGTCGCAGGCAGCCATGAGCGTGTCGTGCACGCCGGGCGAGGTGTCGGCCACCAGCGTCATGATGGGACGGCGGCGGTTGGTGGCGAGCGGATCGCCGGCCTTGGGAATGATGCGGTCGATGACGGCGCGCGCGTGCTCCATCGACATGAACTCGCTGAGGTCGTCGGCCTTGAATGCCCAGAAGTCGCACACCTGGCTGCCGTGCGTGTTGATGACGCGGATCACCTGGCCCTTGGCGAGCCGCACGGCGCGGCCGTTGCGTGCGGGCACTTCGTAGCGCTTGCCGAGCTCGGGCGTGCCGTCGGCGGACACGGGCTCGCGCAGCGTGTTGTTGGCGCCGACGGGTTCGCCGTTGTCGGCGACGTGGGTGTGTGCGTGGGAATGAGAGGTGGCTTGGTCGTCCATGGTTCTGGCTAGTCCTTTGAAGGCTCGGGAGGGTTGGAGGAAACGAGCGACCCGGCCAGCCGCACAAGGCACCAGGCCAGGGCGCGCGTGCAGGCCGCGAGGTCGTCGATGGGGGTGTCTTCGTCGGGGTGGTGGCTCACGCCGGCGCGGCTCGGCGCGAACAGCATCGTGGTGGGACAGAAGCCGGCCAGCGGCATGGCGTCGTGGAAGGCGCCCGAGAGCATCTCGCGATGGCTCAGCTGCAGCGCCATGCAGGCCTCGCGCGCAAGGCCTGCGAGCGCGGCGTCGAAGCGCACGGTGGGTTTGTCCTGCAGCACCTCGACCTGGCCGCCAGCCGGCAGCGCCGTATCGATGAGCATGCGCACCGCGTCGAGTGCTGCGGCCTCGGGATGACGGGCATCGACGGTGAAGACGACGCGATCGGCAATGGTGTTGATCGACCCGGGGCTGCACTCCCAGCGGCCGATGGTCAGGCGCAGCCGGTCGTCGCCGCACTGCGCCGCGTGTTCCAGCAGCGCATGGGCCATGCGCACCGCCTTGGCCTGTGCGTCGTCGCGCGCAGCCAGCGGCGTGGTGCCCGCGTGCGCGCTGCGCCCCGGCACGGTAATGCGGAACCAGCGCACGCCCTGGATCGCTGTCACGCAGCCGACCTGCAGGCCCTCGGCTTCCAGCACCGGGCCCTGCTCGATGTGCGCCTCTACATAGCCGTGCACCGGGCGCGCCAGCGGGGTGTCCATCCAGGCCCAGCCGAGGCGCTGCGCCTCGGCGCGCAGGTCGTCCACGGCGGCATCGCGCGCGGCCTCGAAACACAGGCCTTCGCCGTCGCACACGCCGAGGAACGCATCCAGCCGTTGCGGCGCGGTGAAGGCGACCGAGCCCATCAGCCCGGGTGCGAAGCGCGAGCCTTCCTCGTTGGTCCACATGGCCACGTCGATCGGCCTTCGGGTGCGCAGGCCGAGGCGGTCGAGCGCGTCGAACACCTCCAGGCCCGCCGCGACGCCGAAGGCGCCGTCGAGCCAGCCTCCCAGGGGCTGGGTGTCGATGTGGCTGCCCGTCATGACCGGTGACAGCTCCGATTCCTGTCCGTCGCGCCGCACGAACACGTTGGCGGCGGCGTCGATGCCGACACGGTAGCCGGGCCGCCCCGCGAACGGCTGCACCAGCCAGCGCCGCGCGGCCAGCTCGTGCGCGCTCAGCGCCTGCCGCGCCACGCCGCCGCTGGTACCCGTACCGGCGGCACCATGCGCCGCCAGTCCGCGCAGCCGGGCCTCGAGACTCGCGGCGGCTACCGCGCGCGCCACGTCGCCCGCCAGGGCTGAGCTCGCCATGTCGTCGAGGAAGTTCATGCGATTGCTCCCGCCGCGGAATTGCCCAGGCTGCGGCGAATCCACGGCTGCAGGAACGCCTGGATGCGCGGATGGGCCGGCTGGTGGATCACCTCGCGCGGCGTGCCGATCGTCACGATGCGGCCCTTCTCCATGAACACGATCCGGTCCGACACCTCGGCCGCGAAGCTCATCTCGTGCGTGACCATGATCATGGTCATGCCGCCGCGCGACAGCGACTTGATCACCTCCAGCACCTCGTCGACCAGCTCGGGGTCGAGCGCGGAGGTCGGCTCGTCGAGCAGCATCACCTCGGGGCCGACCGCGAGCGCCCGAGCGATGCCCACGCGCTGCTGCTGGCCGCCGCTGAGCTGGGGCGGGCGCGCATCGGCCTTGGCCGACATGCCCACGCGTGCCAGCGCCTCGCCGGCGACGGCGCGGGCCTGGTCTTCGCGCAGCCCCTTGGCCAGGGTGAGCGGCGCCATCACGTTGGCCAGCACCGTCATGTGCGGCCACAGGTTGAACTGCTGGAACACCATGGCGACCGGCGCGCGCACCTCGGCGATGACGCGCTCGCTCTCGCGAACCAGCGCGCCGGCCGCGTTGCGGCGGTAGCCGAGCAGCGCGCCGCGGATGCGGACCTCGCCCTCGTCGTAGGCCTCGAGAAAGTTCATGCAGCGCAGCAGCGTGGTCTTACCCGAGCCCGAAGGGCCGATCAACGACACGACCTCGCCCTTGCGGATGTCCAGGTCGATGCCGGACAGCACGCACTGCGGGCCGAAGGACTTGCCGACGCCGCGCATGGAGACGATGGGAACGGTCACGGGAGCATTCATGGGCGGGGTGTTTCTCGAAGGGCCGCCCATGCGCGCAGCGTGCCGGCTGCGCGGTTGACGAGCAGCGACAGGCCCCAGTAGCTCAGCGCCAGCAGCAGGTAGGGTTCGACGTAGACGAACTGCTCCGACACGACCTTGCCGGCGGTCATCGTCAGTTCGGGGTAGGTGATGACCGAGGCCAGTGCGGACTCCTTCATCAGCAGGATGGTCTGGCTCGCGATCAGCGGCAGGCTGGCACGCAGCGCCTGCGGGCATTCGATGGTGGCGAAGATCTGGCGCGAGGACAGCCCCATGCATCGGGCCGCCTCGATCTGGCCGCGCGGAATGCTCTGCCAGCAGGCGCGAAAAATCTCGGCGAAATACGCGCCGCCGTAGACAGCGAGCGTGAGGCCCGCGGCCGCGAACGGATCGAGCGAGAGGCCCGCGCTCGGCAGGCCGAAGTACACGATGAACAGGTGGATCAGGAACGGCACGCCGCGCCACACCGCGGTGTAGGCGGTATAGAGCCAACGCGCCGCGCGCCAGCCGGTTTCGCGAAGCGCGTGGAAACCGAAGCCCACGATCAGGCCGCCCGCCAGCCCCACCAGCGTGAGCAGCACGGTGCGCAGCGCGGCTGCGCCGAATTCGGGCAGCAGCTGGCCCAGGAGCACGGCGTCGATCATGGCCGCTCCATCCGGGTGCGCAGCCAGTGGCCGAGCCACAGCACTGCGCCGGTCATCAGCAGGTAGCACAGGCCAACGGAGACGTACACCTCCAGCGGCCGGAAATTGGCCGCCACGATCTGCCGACCGCTGCGCCCGAGGTCGGCCACCGAGATCACCGAGACGATGGCCGAGCTCTTCACCACGTCGACGCCTTCGGACACCACGGCCGGCCACACGGCCCGCGCAAGCTGCGGCAGCTGCACGTGGCGGAAGATGCGCGCCGGCGGCATGCCGAACGAGGCCGCCGCTTCGATCTGCCCCGCAGGCACCGCCACCAGCCCGGCACGCAGGATCTCGCACTGGAACGCGGCGGAGTTCAGGCCCAGCGCGACGATGGCCACCAACAGCGGCGGCAGATCGACGCCGTAGGCACTGGGCAGGTAGAAGAGCATGAGCAACTGCACCAGCAGCGGTGTGCCGCGAAAGAAGCTCAGGTAGGTGCGCACCGCGGCGGGCAGCACACCCCGGCCACCGCGCCGAAGCGACAGGCCCAGCAGCACCGCGCCCCAGGCAAAGCCCAGCAGGATGGCCGCGACCGCCACGCTCAGCGTGGTGGCAATGCCCTGCAGCAGCACCGGCAGGTAGGCGGCCAGCCGCTCGAGAAGGGTTGCTGCGTTCATCGGGGTGCGGTGGTGCGGGTGGTGCGAGTTGCGTGGTCAGGAAGCGTCGTGCCTTGCGGGCCTGCTCACATCTGCGGCACCGGCACCGCGTCGGTGGGCACGTCCATCGTGAAGCCGAACCACTTCATCTGCAGCTCCTTGAGCTTGCCGCTCTTCTGCGCACGTGCGATGCCATCGCTGAAGAACTTGACCAGCGGTGCGCTGTCCGCGTCCTTGCGGCCGACCCAGCCGAAGTAGGTCTTGGGGCCGATGGGCGCGGGCATCACCGCGTAGATGTCGCCACGCGTCTTGACCAGCGTCGCCAGGTTGGAGAGCGACTGCGCCACCGCCACGAGCCGGCCGGCTGCCAGGTCGGCATAGGCTTCGTCGAAGCTCACGTATTCGCGGATGGTGACCGCCGGCTTGCCCTCGGCTTGCAGCTTCTTCGCGTAGTCCTGCAGCGCTCGCAGCTGGGCCGAGCCCGCCTGCGAGCCGACCGTCTTGCCGGCGATGCCCGCGGGGTCGGTGAGCGCGCTGTCTTCCTTGCGCTTGACCAGCGCCGTCGTGGCGTCGGCAATCGGCACGGTGAAGGCGAACTTGTCGGCGCGCTCTTTCGTGAGCGTGACCGAGGTCACGACGAAGTCGAAGCGCTTGGTCGCAAGGCCCGGCAAGATGCCCTGGAACGGCACGTCGAACTGTTTGACCTTGACCTCGGGCAGGTCCGCCAGGATCAGGCGCATCAGGTCGGGGCCGAAGCCCACGATCTTGCCGTCCTGCAAGTACTCGAATGGCGCGAACTGCGCCTCGGTGCCGATGACGATTTCTTTCTTGCTCTTCACCGTCTCCAGCATGTCGGCGCTGTGCGCGGCACCGAACAGGAATAGGGAAAGAACGCCAGCAATTGCGCGATGTAACAACATGACCAGGCCCTCGGGTGTGGATTGAAGCAGGTGCGAACAGAATTAACAAGTGACTTGCATTCATGCAAGTCACTTGCTTAAAACACACAAGTTCCATGCCAGCCGGAATCGGGCTGGCGGCACAGCCGTGGTGCGAACAGGGGCGCAAAAAGGAAGAACGGGCAGCGCCGGGCGCACTGCGTGGGTGCAAAACCGGTGCAAGCCGCCACATCTGGAGAAGACGGCCATCGCAAACCGCGAAATCCCTGTCCGGCCCGTTCCGGCACACTGCACCCCCGGTGCAGTGAAGCGACGCCTTCAGGCTGCAGCCCGATTCGCCCAGATACAGAGACAACCCATGATCCGAAAACTCATTCGCCCGCTGGCCATTGCGCTGGCAATCCCCATGGCATTTGCCGCCGTTGCGGCACATGCACAGACCGCGGCCTACCCCGCCAAGCCCATCCGCATGGTCGTGCCCTTCCCGCCCGGCGGCGGCACCGACATCCTGGCGCGCCTGGTGGCCCAGAAGCTCACCGAGGTGAACCACTGGACCGTGGTGCCCGACAACCGCGCGGGCGCCGGCGGCACCATCGGCATCGCCGAGGCTGCGCGCGCCGCGCCCACGGGCTACGACATCGTGATGGGCCAGAAGGACAACATGGTCGTCGCGCCCTGGCTCTACAAGAACCTGAGCTACAACCCGGTGAAAGACCTGACCGCGGTGGCCCACGTGGCCTATACGCCGGTGGTGATCGTCACGCAGGCCAACTCCAAGTTCAAGACGCTCGACGACGTGGTGAAGGCCGCGCGCGCCGCGCCCGACACCGTTACCTACGGCTCGCCCGGCAACGGCACCACCATCCACCTGGCCGGCGAGATCTTCAACAGCGCCGCCAAGATCAAGATGCGCCACGTGCCCTACAAGGGCTCCAACGCGGCCATGATGGACGTGCTCGCGGGCAACGTCGACCTGATGGTGTCGTCGGTGCCCTCGGCCATGGCGCAGATCAAGGCGGGCAAGCTGCGCCCGCTGGCCGTCACCTCGGCCAAGCGCAGCACCTCGCTGCCCGACACGCCCACCGTGGCCGAGCTCGGCTACAAGGACTTCGACGTGAGCACCTGGTACGGCATCTTCGTGCCGGCCGGTACGCCGAAGGACGTGGTGACGCTGCTGAATGCCGATATCAACAAGCTGCTGGCCACGCCTGAAATGAAGGCGGCCATCATCGCGCAGGGCGCGGAGCCGCAGAGCATGACGCCGGAGCAGTTCGGCGCGCTGCTGAAGACCGACTACGAGAAGTGGAAGGGCATCGTGCAAGCCTCGGGCGCGACAATCGAATAAGCCTGCGCGCCGCAGAATGGTGTCTCCAGAACAAGCCGCAACGACGGCATGGGGACACCGATGGTTCCTTCCTCTCTTCGCCTGAATGGCCTGAAGACAGCCGCTCTGGCAGCGGTTGTCGCCCTCGTCCAGGGCTGCGCACAGACGCCCGCGCAGAAACCTTCCGACGCAATCGTCGCCGCCCACGTCGCGGCAGCCACGCAGGCCGCGGGCACCGACCTCGGGCCCCTGCTCACGCTGTGCAAGCCTGCCCCCACCACGCGCCCGCCGCAGGAGGAACTCGACAAGGGCCTCCCGCTGCTCATCAACAAGCCGGCGCCGCCGCCCGCCAGGGCCTTCGACAACCTGTATTTCGTGGGCGCCGACTGGGTCAGCGCCTGGGCCATCAAGACCTCCGACGGCATCATCCTCATCGATGCGCTGAACAACCAGGTGGAGGCCGCCGCGCTGATCGAAGGCGGCATGCGCAAGCTGGGCCTCGACCCGGCGCAGATCAAATATGTGATCGTCACGCACGGCCACGGCGACCACTATGGCGGCGCGCCCTACCTCGCGCAGAAGTACCGCGCGCGCGTGGTGATGAGCGACGCCGACTGGACGATGACCGAGACGAAGCTGGAGTTCGCCACGCCCGTCTGGGGCGCGCCGCCAAAGCGGGACATCTCTGTAAAGGACGGCGAGCGCATCACCCTGGGCGACACCACCGTCACGCTGTACCTCACGCCGGGCCACACCATGGGCACGCTCTCGCCGGTGTTCGACGTGAGCGAGAACGGCCGCAAGCACCGCGCCATGCTCTGGGGCGGCACGGGCTTCAACTTCGGCAAGGACGTGCCGCGGCTGGACAACTACATCGCGTCCACGCGGCGCATGGATGCCCTGGTCAAGGCGCAAGGCATCGACGTGATGCTGTCGAACCACTCGAACGTCGACAGCTCGCAGGCCAAGATGACGGCGATGCGGCAGCAGCCGGCCGGCGCGGCGAACCCCTTCGTGATGGGAACGCCCACGGTGGAGCGCGCATTGAACGTGATGGGCGAATGCGCGCAGGCGCAGCGCGACCGGTTCGCGATGCAGTAACGAGCGGGCCTGTCTTGCTCCTTCCCCCTCTGGGGGAAGGTTGGGATGGGGGCAGACGGCAATAAAAAGGCCGTGGGCGATCGATACGCCGCTTGCCCCCACCCCTGCCCTCCCCCAGCGGGGGAGGGAGAAATACCGAGACTCAGTCCGGCACGAACTTCGTATTGAAGATAGCGACGTCCGCCGCATCCTCGAACGTCGCCACTTGCCCCATCTTCCCGTCGCTCAGCCGGCAGGCCGAGAACAGGCTGTAGCGGCCCTTGAAGTAGAACTCGTCCATCACGATCAGCGCGTACGGGTACGGCACGAAGACCTGGTGCTCGAAGACGATGCGGTGCACGTTCCTCGGCGACGGAAAGAGCTTGTACTCGAGGGTGTCGATCGACTTGGCGGTGGCCATGGCGTGCGTGTCCTTCGTTTCAGGCGGGGTCGCGCACGTCGGCCACGGGGTTGTTGCCGAAGTCTTCGCGCGCCAGGTACTTGAGTACCTTGGCCGCCGCAGTGGCGGGGCTGTCAAGCCGGCCGTCCTCCTTCATGCTCACGAAGCGCGTGCGGTCCGGAAACTTCTCGGCCGATGCGCCGCGCAACTGCACCTGCATGTCGGTATCGATCACGCCGGGCGCGAGCGAGACGATGCGCGCACCATTCGGTGCATTCGCTTCCTCGAGCGCCACGGCGCGCGAAAAGTGATCCATGCCGGCCTTGGCCGCGCAGTAGGGCGCCTGGCTGCCCATGGCGTTGCGGCCCAGACCCGATGAGATGTTCAGCACCTTGCGCGCGCCGCGCCATTCGCGGGTAGCGCCGAGGAAGGCCGCCGTCAGCAGCATCGGCGCTTCGAGGCCGATGCGCAGGGCCAGCGAGAGCTCGGCCTCCACGGCGCTCGACAGCGGCGCGGGGTTGCCGACGGTGCCGGCGTTGTTGACGAGCGTGACGCTGTCGAAGCGCTGCGCGTCGATGGCCTTGAGCCATGCCGACACGCGGGCCGATGCGGCCACGGGGTCGGACAGGTCCTGCTCCCATTGCGTGAGCTCGGCGCCGCTGGCCCTGGCCGCTTCGGCCAGCGCAGGGGACTGCTTGCGCGAAATGCCCAGCACCGTGTGGCCGGCCTGCAGCAGCTGTTCGGCCATGGCCTGGCCCAGGCCGCGCGAGGCGCCGGTGATGATGGTGAGGTGGGAAGCGGTCATCGGGAGAAAAGTCTTTCTTGAACGAAGGCGGGGAGGTTAAGCGGTATCGAGAGGCCTTGGGGCTCAACCGGTTCTGAACTGCTTGCGCAGGAAGCTGCGGTGGCGGGCGATGTGCTGCAGCTGCGCAGGCGCGATGGTGCCGTCGAGGTCGACCTCGTCCGCGCCGTTGAGCACCGCATTGGCATTGGCCATCGCACGCGCGACGATTTCTTCCTCGCTCACGCCGAGCTGCGCCGCGAGGTCGAGCGCCACGCGCCGCATCGCGCGCTGCGAGAGCATCCACATCGCGCCGAAGCGGTCCCACGCGAGTGCGGCCTCTTCAGACTTCTCGCGGTCGGCAAGAATTTCGCTGAGCGGCTTGGCCAGTATTTCGTTGAGTGCATCGAGCTTCTCATTCAGTGCCTCGTTGCGTTCGATGGCCTCCTGCAGCGTCGGGCCGCTGTCTTCGGCCTTCGCCTTCGGCGCCTCTGGCGGTGCGATGAAGGCTGCTTCCGCATTCGCGGGCACCACCTGGAGCTGGTCTTTGAGAGTCATGTTTTTTCCGTTTCCGCCGAGGCGTTCTTCTTGTTCGACATCGCGGTCGCGCGCAGGCCCGGCAGGTCGAGCACGCGCAGCCCACCGTACTCCACGCGGATCAGGCCTTGCGCCGACAGACCATTCAGCGCCTCGTTCACGCGCTGGCGCGAGAGGCCGACCAGGTAGGCCAGCTCCTGCTGCGTTATTCGCAAGACTTCGCCCACGCCCGGGTACAGCACCGGATTGAACAGCGACACCAGGTTGCGCGCCACGCGCGCGTCGGGGTTGTTGAGCCGGTCGATCTCCAGCGCCGCGATGAACTGGCCCAGCCGTTCATTCAGCTGGTTCATCACGAAGCGGTTGAAGCCGATGGAGTGGTCGAGCAGCCAGTGGAAGCTCTCGATCGGCAGCCCCGCCACCAGGCTGCGGCGCAGCGCCTGGATGTTGTAGCGGTAGGGCTCGCGCTTCATCACCGTGCCTTCGCCGAACCAGCCGCCGGGCGGCACGCCGGTGTAGGTGACCGAGCCGCCGTCGGCGTTGTCGTTGCTCATCTTGAGCAGCCCCTCGACCACGCCGAACCAGTAGGTGGGCGATCGCCCGACACGGCACACCAGGTCGCCGGGCTCGGCCTCGCCCACCACCAGCGTGGCTTCGGCGCGGCGGCGCTCGGCGGGCGTGAGCGTGGGCAGCCAGGGGATGCCATCGAGCTCCGCTGCATTGGCGGGACGCACGCGATCCTTGATCGAACCGCCGAGCACGTTGTGGTTGAGGTTGCCGTGAGGCATCGGGAAACTCCGGGGAGTAGTGTCCCTAGGATTGTCGTTGGAACGACAACCGGGCGTCAAAGTGAGACCTACGATCCGCCCACTGTGCAAACAACCGCCCCCACCTTCCCCCGCCTGCTGCTCGCGCATGCCGAGGCCCAACCCGAGGCGCCCGCCGTGCGCGAGAAGGATCTCGGCATCTGGCAAACCTGGACCTGGAACGCCGTGGCGCAGGAAGTGCGCGAAATGGCCTGCGGTCTCGCGAGCCTGGGCTTCAAGCCCTTCGACAACCTGGCCATCGTCGGCGCCAACCGGCCGCACCTGTACATGGCGGTGATCGCGGCGCAAAGCCTGCGCGGCGTGCCGGTGCCGCTCTACCAGGACGCGGTGGCCGGCGAGATGGTCTTCATGCTGCAGGACGCGGCCATCGACTTCGTGATCGTCGAAGACCAGGAGCAGGTCGACAAGCTGCTCGAATGCCGCGAGCTCCAGAAAGACCAGCAGCACGGCATCCGCCACATCATCTACGACGACCCCAAGGGCCTGCGCCACTACGACCAGCCGGGCCTGATGAGCTACGAGCAGCTGCGCGCGCTGGGCCGCGAGTTCGACAAGGCCAACGTCGGCTACTACGACCGCGCGGTGGCCAGCGGCGAAGCAACGGATGTCGGCGTGATCCTCTACACCTCGGGCACCACCGGCCGCCCCAAGGGCGTGTGCCAGACGCATGCGAGCTTCATTGCGGCGGGCCGCGGCGGCGTGCAGACCGACAAGCTCGGCCCCGGCGACAACATCATGAGCTACCTGCCGATGGCGTGGGTGGGCGACCACCTGTTCTCGGTGGCGCAATGGCTGGTGGGCGGCTTCACGCTCAACTGCCCCGAGTCGGCCGAGACGGTGATGAACGACATGCGCGAGATCGGCCCCAGCTACTACTTCGGCCCGCCGCGCACCTTCGAAGGGCTGCTCACTGCCGTGTCGATCCGCATGGAAGACGCGGCCGCGCCCAAGCGCTGGCTGTATGCAAAGTTCATGGCGCTGGCGCGTCGCGTGGGCGCGGACATCCTCAACGGCGCGCCGGTGGGCACAGGCGACCGCCTGATGTACGGCCTCGGCAACCTGCTGATCTACGGCCCGCTGCGCAACGTGCTGGGCATGAGCCGCATCCGCGTGGCCTACACGGCAGGCGCGGCCATCGGGCCCGACCTGTTTCGCTTCTACCGCTCCATCGGCGTCAACCTCAAGCAGTTCTACGGCCAGACCGAGACCTGCGCCTACGTGTGCCTGCAGCAGGACGGCAAGGTCAAGCTGCAGACGGTTGGCACCGCAGCGCCAGGCATCGAACTGAAGATCGCGGAAGACGGCGAGGTGCTGGTTCGCGGCGTGTCGGTGCTCAAGGAGTACTACAAGCGCCCCGACGCCACTGCCGAGGTGCTCGACGCCAACGGCTACTTCCACACCGGCGACGCGGGCGTGCTCGACAGCGAAGGGCACCTGCGCATCATCGACCGCGCCAAGGACGTGGGCCGGCTCGTGAGCGGCGCGATCTTCGCGCCCAACTACATCGAGAACAAGCTCAAGTTCTTCCCGCAGATCAAGGAAGCCGTGTGCTTCGGCAACGCGCGAGACGAAGTGTGCGCGGCCATCAACATCGACTACGAAGCCGTCGGCAACTGGGCCGAGCGCCGCGGTCTCGCCTACGGCGGCTACGTCGACCTGGCCGGCAAGCCCGACGTGCTGGCGCTGGTGGCCGAATGCATCGCCAAGGTGAACGCCGACCTCGCGAGCGAAGACGGCATGGGCGAGACGCAGATCGCGCGCTTCCTCGTGCTGCACAAGGAGCTCGACCCCGACGACGACGAGCTGACTCGCACGCGCAAGGTGCGCCGCGGCTTCATCGCCGAGAAATACGCGGTGCTGGTCGCCGCACTGTATGGCGGCAAGACCGAGCAGTACATCGAGACCCAGGTCAAGTTCGAGGACGGACGCACGGGGGTTGTCAGCGCCACGCTGAAGGTCGTCGAAGCCAAGACCTTTCCCATCGTGAAGGCGGCCGCATGAGCACCCGCAAGACTGGCGACGTCATCCTCGACGTGCAGAACATCTCCCTGAGCTTCGGCGGCGTGAAGGCGCTCACGGACATCAGCTTCAACGTGCGCGAGCACGAAGTGCGGGCCATCATCGGCCCGAACGGCGCGGGCAAGAGCTCGATGCTGAACTGCATCAACGGCGTGTACTGGCCGCAGCAGGGCTCCATCACCTTCCGCGGCCAAACCTTCAAGCACATGAACTCGCGCCAGGTGGCCGAGATGGGCGTGGCCCGCACCTTCCAGAACCTCGCGTTGTTCAAGGGCATGAGCGTGCTCGACAACATCATGACGGGGCGCAACCTCAAGATGAAGAGCGGCCTGCTCGCACAGGCCCTGCGCTGGGGCCCGGCCGAGCGCGAGGAGCTGCGGCATCGCGAGTTCGTCGAGCACATCATCGACTTCCTCGAGATCCAGGCGCACCGCAAGACACCCGTGGGCCGCCTGCCCTACGGCCTGCAGAAGCGCGTCGACCTGGGCCGCGCGCTCGCGATGGAGCCGCAGGTGCTGCTGCTCGACGAGCCGATGGCCGGCATGAACGTGGAAGAGAAGCAGGACATGAGCCGCTTCATCCTCGACGTGAACGACGAGTTCGGCGCGACCATCGTGCTGATCGAGCACGACATGGGCGTGGTGATGGACATCTCCGACCGCGTGGTGGTGCTCGACTACGGCAAGAAGATCGGCGACGGCACGCCGGATGAAGTTCGGAACAACGAAGACGTGATCCGGGCTTATCTGGGTGTGGAGCACTGACGCCATGACAGCCATCGCCACGAAGCATTGCTCCTTCCCCCTCTGGGGGAAGGCTGGGATGGGGGCACGCAGAGCGCCCGATGGATGCGCCGCCTGCCCCCACCCCAACCCTCCCCCAGCGGGGGAGGGAGAAAAACAAGAAAGACACTGACCATGGGCTTTTTCCTCGAAACCCTTTTCGGCGGCCTCATGGTCGGCATGCTCTATTCGCTGATTGCCATCGGCTTCGTGCTGATCTACAAGGCCTCGGGCGTCTTCAACTTTGCGCAGGGCGCGATGGTGCTGTTCGCGGCGCTGGCAATGGCACGCTTCTCGGAGTGGTTCCCGCTGTGGTTCGGCTTCCAGAGCCAGATCCTCGCGAACATCCTGGCCTTCATTGCCGCGATGGCGGTGATGGTGGTGGTGGCCTGGCTGATCGAGCGGCTCGCGCTCAGCAAGCTGGTGAACCAGGAAGGCATCACGCTGCTGATGGCCACGCTGGGCATCGCCTACTTTCTCGACGGCGTGGGCCAGACGATCTTCGGCAACGACATCTACAAGATCGACGTGGGCATGCCCAAGGAGCCGCTGATGGTGCTCGAAGGCACCTTCCAGGGCGGCCTGCTGCTGAGCCAGGAAGACCTGATCGCCGCGCTGGTGGCAGCCGGCCTCGTGGTAGTGCTCGCCATCTTCTTCCAGAAGACGGCCACCGGCCGCGCGCTGCGCGCAGTGGCCGACGACCACCAGGCCGCGCAGTCCATCGGCATTCCGCTCAAGCGCATCTGGGTGATCGTGTGGTCGGTGGCCGGCTTCTCGGCGCTGGTGGCCGGGATCATCTGGGGGTCGAAGCTCGGCGTGCAGTTCTCACTCTCGCTGGTGGCGCTGAAGGCGCTGCCGGTGGTGATCCTCGGCGGGCTCACGTCGATTCCGGGCGCCATCATCGGCGGCCTGTTGATCGGCGTGGGCGAGAAGCTTTCTGAAATCTATCTCGGCCCCATGCTCGGTGGCGGCATCGAGATCTGGTTTGCCTATGTTCTTGCATTGGTCTTCCTGCTCGTGCGGCCCCAGGGGCTGTTCGGCGAAAAGATCATCGATCGGGTCTGAAAGATGTTCTACAGAGAAAACGGCCAGTTCAAGTCGAGTTACAGGGCCGACCAGCAGATCTTTCCCATTGCGCAGGACCGCATCGCGATGCTGGTGCTGCTGCTCGTGGCGTTCGTCGTGGTACCGCTGGGCGTGTCCGACTACTGGATGCGCGCCATCCTCACGCCTTTCCTGATCCTGTCGCTGGCAGCACTCGGCCTCAACATCCTCGTCGGCTACTGCGGCCAGATCTCGCTGGGCACGGGCGCATTCATGGCGGTGGGGGCGTACGCGGCCTACAACTTCCAGGTGCGCATCGACGGCATGCCGCTGATCGCCTCGCTGCTGCTGGGCGGCCTGTGCGCGACGGTGATCGGCGTGCTCTTCGGCATTCCGAGCCTGCGCATCAAGGGGCTGTACCTTGCGGTGGCCACGCTGGCGGCGCAGTTCTTTACCGACTGGGCTTTCCTGCGCATCCAGTGGTTCACCAACAATTCTTCGTCGGGCTCGGTGAGCGTGGCGGGGCTCAACGTGTTCGGCGTGCCGATCGAGTCGCCAGTGCAGAAGTACCTGTTCTGCCTGCTCTTCGTGGTGGTGTTCGCGCTGCTGGCAAAGAACCTGGTGCGCAGCGCCATCGGTCGCGAGTGGATGGCGATGCGCGACATGGACGTGGCCGCCGCAGTGATCGGCATTCGCCCGGTGTACGCCAAGCTCACGGCCTTTGCGGTGAGCAGCTTCATCGTCGGCGTGGCCGGTGCGCTGTGGGGCTTCGTGCACCTGGGTGCGTGGGAGCCGGCGGCCTTCAGCATCGACCGCTCTTTCCAGTTGCTGTTCATGGTGATCATCGGCGGGCTTGGCTCGATCATGGGCAGCTTCTTCGGCGCCGCGTTCATCGTGCTGCTGCCGCTCTTTTTGAACCAGCTGCCGGGGTGGCTGGGCTTCTCGATTTCGACCGCGCTGGCCTCGCACCTGGAGACCATGATCTTCGGCGCGCTGATCGTGTTCTTCCTGATCGTCGAGCCGCACGGCCTCGCGCGGCTGTGGTCCACGGCCAAAGAGAAGCTGCGGCTCTGGCCCTTCCCTCATTGATTGATGAGTTCCCGTTCGTAAAAAACCCGGCACCGAGGTGCCCACAAAGGAGACAGGCATGAAACTGAAATCGCTCGCTCTGACCGCCGCCCTGGTGGCCAGCACCCTCGGCGCCCTGCTCGCGCCATCGCTCGCCAATGCGCAGGCCAAGGAACAGTTCTTCCCGCTGCTGGTGTACCGCACGGGCCCCTATGCACCCAACGGCACGCCTTGGGCCAACGGCAAGCAGGACTACATCAAGCTGGTCAACGCGACCGGCGGCATCAACGGCGTGAAGATCACGTACGAAGAGTGCGAGACCGGCTACGCCACCGACAAGGGCGTGGAATGCTACGAACGCCTGAAGGGCCGCCCTGGCGTCGCGCTGTTCGACCCGCAGGCCACCGGCATCACCTTCGCGCTGACCGACAAGGTGCCGACCGACAAGATCCCGCTGATCACGCTGGGCTACGGCCTGGCTGCCTCGCAGGACGGCGGTGTCTTCAAGTGGAACTTTCCGCTGATGGGCTCCTACTGGACCGCGGCCGACATCCTGATCCAGCACATCGGCAAGACAGAAGGCGGCATGGACAAGCTCAAGGGCAAGAAGATCGCCCTCGTGTACCACGACTCGCCGTTCGGCAAGGAGCCGATTCCGCTGCTGCAGGAGCGCGCCAAGCAGAACGGCTTCGAGCTGTCGCTGATTCCGGTGACGGCGCCAGGCGTGGAGCAGAAGTCTGCATGGCTGCAAGTGCGCCAGCAGCGCCCCGACTTCGTTCTGCTGTGGGGCTGGGGCGTGATGAACTCCACCGCGCTGAAGGAAGCCGTGGCCACCGGCTACCCGCGCGAGAAGATGTACGGCGTGTGGTGGGCCGGTGCCGAGCCTGACGTGAAGGACGTGGGCGCCAACGCCAAGGGCTATCACGCGCTGGCGCTGAACACCTCGGGCACACAGCCCAAGGTGATCCAGGACATCCTGAAGCAGGTGCACGACAAGGGCCAGGGCACGGGTCCGAAGGACGAAGTGGGCTCGGTGCTCTACACGCGCGGCGTGATCATCCAGATGCTGACCGTCGAGGCCGTGAAGCGTGCGCAGGAGCGCTTCGGCAAGGGCAAGGTCATGACCGGCGAGCAAGTGCGCTGGGGCATGGAGAACCTTGCGCTCGACCAGAAGAAGCTCGACGCGCTCGGCTTCTCCGGCGTGATGCGTCCGGTGAGCACTTCGTGCCAGGACCACATGGGCTCGACCTGGGCGCGCGTGCACACATGGGACGGCGCGAAGTGGGGCGACATGTCTGACTGGTATCAGGCGGACGACCAGATCATCAAGCCGATGGTGAAGACCGCCGCCGACAAGTACGCGGGCGAGAAGAAGCTGACGCGCCGCGAGGCAGCCGACTGCCAATCCTGATGCACTGAGCGCGCCGTGGCGGCTCGCGAGAGCCGCCATTCGCAAGGACAGCACTGCGCTGCACGCGCTGTTCTTGCGAATGCTTCGGACCACACCATGAGCGAACCCAACATCCTTCTCAATGTCAACGGCATCGAGGTCATCTACAACCACGTGATCCTCGTGCTCAAGGGCGTGTCGCTCACGGTGCCCGACGGCGGCATCGTGGCGCTGCTCGGCGGCAACGGCGCGGGCAAGACGACCACGCTGCGCGCGGTGAGCAACCTGCTCGCGGGCGAACGCGGCGCGGTCACCAAGGGCACCATCGAGCTGCGCGGGGATCGCATCGAGGCGCTGTCGCCGGCCGAATTGGTGAAGCGCGGGCTGATCCAGGTGATGGAAGGCCGCCACTGCTTCGCCCACCTGACCATCGAAGAGAACCTGATGACCGGCGCCTACACGCGCACCGACGGCAAGGCGGCGGTGCAGCAGACGCTGGAGAAGGTCTACGCGTACTTTCCGCGCCTGAAGACGCGGCGTACTTCGCAGGCGGCCTATACATCGGGCGGCGAGCAGCAGATGTGCGCCATCGGCCGTGCGCTGATGGCCAACCCGAGCATGGTGCTGCTCGACGAGCCGTCGATGGGCCTGGCGCCACAGATCGTGGAAGAGGTGTTCGAGATCGTGAAAGACCTCAACACCAAGGAGCGCGTGACCTTCCTGCTGGCCGAGCAGAACACCAACATGGCGCTGCGTTATGCCGACTATGGCTACATCCTGGAGAACGGCCGCATCGTGATGGACGGCGAGGCGAAGAGCCTGCGCGAGAACGAGGACGTGAAGGAGTTCTACCTTGGCGTCGGCGGCGCGGACCGCAAGAGCTTCCGGGATGTGAAGAGCTACAAGAGGCGCAAGAGGTGGCTGGCTTGATGCATTCATGCGTCGTTTTTCGGGGTGCGATCACGCCAACGGGGTACCTTGCTCCGCGAATGTCACCCGCCTTCGGCTCCTCCTTTATTTCGCTGCGCAAGGCACCCCATCGACGTGATCGTTCAGAGCACTGGTTGATCGGCCGGCATGAGCACTGCGTCCATGTGCGAATGGCACCGGGTGCTCCCCGCAGCGAAATAAAGGAGGAGGCCGAAGGCCGGGGGACATTCGCGGAGGGGAGTACCCGGTGTCATTCGCACGCACCCCGAACAAGAGCCCCGAACACTCCCGTGGTGGAAAACTGAACTGAAAGACAAAGGGTACGGACATGACCGACCACTACGACAAGCTCGAGATCCGCGACCCAGCCGAACGCGAACGCGACCTGCTGGCCGCGCTACCGAAGCAGATCACACAGGCCCAGACCGCTGCGCCAGCATTCGCAAAGATCCTCGGCAGCGTGAAGCCCGCAGACATCACGACACGCGAAGCACTGGCGAAACTACCGGTCACGCGCAAATCGGAATTGCTCGACCTGCAGAAGGCACGCCGCACCGACGACCCCTTCGGCGGCTTCTCGTCGATCGTGCGCGGCCCGCGCATGCCGCGCGTGTTCGCGAGCCCCGGCACCATCTACGAGCCTGAAGGCGAAGCGCGCGACTACTGGCGCACCGCACGTGCATTGCATGCGGCGGGCTTTCGCAGCGGCGAGCTCATTCACAACAGCTTCAGCTATCACATGACGCCCGCCGGCTCGATCATGGAAAGCGGCGCGCGCGCCATGGGCTGCACCGTGTTCGCGGGCGGCACCGGGCAGACCGAGCAGCAGCTCGAAGCCATGGTCGACCTGAAGCCCGAAGGCTATGCGGGCACGCCGAGCTTCCTGAAGATATTGCTGGAGAAGGCCGAGGAGAAAGGGCAGAAGCTGCCCTCGCTCACCAAGGCGCTCGTCTCCGGCGAAGCCTTTCCGCCGAGCCTGCATGACTGGATTGCCGCGCATGGCGTGAAGGGCACGCAGTGCTACGCCACCGCCGACCTGGGCCTGATCGCCTACGAGACCAGCGCGCGCGAAGGCCTGGTGATCGACGAGGGCGTGCTGGTCGAGATCGTGCGGCCCGGCACCGGCGACCCGGTGCCTGACGGCGAGGTCGGCGAGATCGTCGTCACCACCTTCAACCCCGACTACCCGCTGGTGCGCTTCGGCACCGGCGACCTCTCGGCCGTGCTCGCGGGTACCTGCCCCACCGGCCGCACCAACAAGCGCATCAAGGGCTGGCTCGGTCGCGCCGACCAGACCACCAAGGTGCGCGGCATGTTCGTGCATCCCTCGCAGGTGGCCGAGATCGCGCGGCGCTTTCCCGAAGTGCAGCGCGCGCGGCTCATCGTGTCTGGCGAGATGGGCGACGACAAGATGACGCTGCAGCTCGAATGCGCGGGCGCGGCGCCCGAAGGGCTCGAGGCCCGCGTGAGCGCGGTGATCCGCGAAGTGACCAAGCTGCGCGGCGAGGTCGTCGTGGTGGGTGCAGGCGGGCTGCCCAATGACGGCAAGGTGATCGAGGACGCGCGCAGCTACAAGTAGTAGTTGGTCAGTAGCGGCGGTACAGCCAGCGGGTGGTGGCGCGCATCAGCACCACCACGAGCACCGAGTACACCAGCGCGAGGGCGAGGGCGAAGCCGATGAGGCCGCCCGCGTTGTCGAAGCCGTGCGACCAGGCGGCCAGCATCAGCCACGCCAGCGCAATGGCGATGCAGCTCACCTGCACCAGCACGAAAGCCAGCACCGCTGCCGCCACGGCCCTGAAAGGGCGTGCCCGCGTCAGCCCGGCGGTGGCGCCCAGCCAACCGCCCCAGAACGCAAGCGCGAAGGCCACCAGTGGCGGCACTGCCCACGCGATGATCAACTCGATTCCGTCCACGCCGCGCGCAATCGATGTCCATCGGCTCACGACCGCGCCGCTCCACATCTGCAGCGATGCGAACAGCGCGGCGCCCACGAGTGCGATGGCGCGGCGGGGCGATGTGGCGCCGACGGCTTCTTCATCGCCTTCTTCCTGCCGCGCATCGGAAAACGCGGCGCGGCCAGCCCTCAGCGCGAGCCAGGCCGAGACCCACACGCCGAGCACGAGCACGATCAACTGGGCGATGGACTGCAGGAACATGAACACCGGCATCGCCGCGCTCATGGACGGCGCTCCGAAGAAATCATGCAGGCGGCCACCCGGCATGAAGAGCAGTTGCAGGTCGTAGAGCAGCGGGCTCAGCGCGTAGAAGTTCAGCACCAGCACAGCAAGGTACGTCGCGGCATAGCGGATGCGCGGGTGAGGCAGCCGCGCCACGCTGCCAACGCCGCGCTTTTCGAGCGCGTTGCGCCCGTGGCTCCAGGCCAGCGCCGCCGCCAGCACCCAGGCCATGCCGATGCTGAACACCATCGGAATCCACACGCCCGGCAGGGCATAGGCGCTGCGCAGCTGATCGCTGTGAGGCGAATCGGGCCAGAGCTGGATGGCCATGTTGACCAGCACCATCGCGGCATCGATGGCCACGGTGACGAGCGCAAGATCGCGCGGCAGGCGCTGCGCGCTTGCGTGGGAAGGGGTCGCCGTCATGGGAATTCTTTCTTCTTCGCCTTACGTGGTGCATGCGATGGTGGCGAACGTGCCACCGCCGCGTGCGAAGAAAGCGAGGGTATCGGATGACGGAGGATGCGCAGTGCTTCATGGCGCACATTGCTGGCCAGCATTGAATGCCGCCGGCATTCACCGAGTTGTGCGCCATCAGCGAGAAGCTGCTGGACGAAGCCATGAACATCGACTTTGCCCTGGCCGCACTCACCGGCGCGCGCCGTCGGCTGGACGGCACATGTGCTGGAGCAGCAAGCCACGGGGCAGCCGATACGGCCGCCTGCGCACTATCCGGGGCGGTCGCTCAACAAGAACCAGATCGCGAGCGGCACGATTTCATCGAAATAGTTCTCGAACTTGGCTCCCAAACTCACAACGTTGAAACCACTTCGACAACGGCATTTTCTGTGGGAACGCGTTTTACTGCCCCCGTTTCGGGGTCATACAGGATGAGTGTTTTGCTCAAAGCGAAAACGACGCGCCCTTTGACTTGAACGTCTCCTTCAGTAAATTTCACTGAAACGCATTGCGCCCCAATCTCACCACTCGTTTGGTCAGGTTTCGACTTCCGTTCGAGGCGACCTTCCCGATTTATGACAGATACACAGTTCTTGGGAGCCACAACAAACTGATCAATGTGCACCTCTCCGGCAAACATTCCAAGTATCGGAACAATCGTCAACACCGTGGCGACGAAAATGATGAGCATGACCCCAAGCACCACTCCCAAGGGTGCGACAAGAGCACCGACTGGTATCCACCAAGTTTTTTGCAGCGCGTAGCCCAAGCTTCCAATGTCTTTCTTCTTGCGCTTCGACTTCTCAGGAGCGAGTTTCTGTTTCTTTTGTCGACGGCCATACAGCCATATGGCTGCTATAGAAAGTAGCCATCCCACACCAAGAACGAGCACTACCGGACCCATACCTTTAAGGGTCTTGAGATAGAAACTCAGACTCCCAAAGGCTTCGAATCCTCTGGACACAATCTGCAGGATTGCCCATGTAGATAGATCCCACATGTCCATCGTGGAATCAATTAGCTGGGCGCGCGGCATCCCAAACCGGCTCTCTGCTGACAACGCTACGCCATAACCAAGAAGTGCAAGCAGCACTCCCAGAAAAGATGCAACCGTCAGCAGTCGACCAACGCTTGCGGAGAGGCTGCTACTTTCATCTTCGCGAGGGCTCGTCCCTCCTGATGGCACTTCGGCTTCCTCTTGGCCTTGAGCACTTTTTGATTGCACAGACTGTTCACTCATTGGTTGGCCCTCCCAGGCTCATCTATTTATTTCACCTAAATCAGGTCCTCATAGTTTGCCAATCAATCGCCGGGAATTTCCAAACTACAACAGTATTTGTCGAGCCTCACTGAACAGCCTTATTTCATGTCTATCCCATACTCTGATGAGAGGCGCTACAAGCCGCGCCGCAGGCCTAGCTAGATTTGGATGCGCTGCGAAAGCCCTGTTGCACGCCCCGCGAAGGCGCGGATGACGATGCGAACCTAAGGGCTATTCGCTATAGGTCAGGTAACAGTCAGCCTTTAAGATCGCGGCGTTTTTACTACCCCCTTCCCGGAGACGACATGAAGAAACTGTTCGCCCTCGCGGCGATTGCCGCCGCTGCCGCCGGTGTCCACGCCCAGGACTTTCCCGCGGGCAAGACCGTGACGCTGGTGGTGCCTTTCGCAGCCGGCGGCCCGACCGACCGTGTCGCGCGCGACCTGGCGGAAGCCATGCAGAAGACGCTCGGCACCACGATCGTGGTGGACAACACCGCGGGCGCGGGCAGTTCCATCGGCACCGCCAAGGTGGCGCGCGCCAACCCCGACGGCTACACGCTGCTGCTGAACCACATCGGCATGTCGACGATGCCGGCGCTGTATCGCAAGCTGCCTTTCAACGTCGAGACCGACTTCGAGTACCTGGGCATGGTCAACGAAGTGCCGATGACGCTGATCGGCAAGCCCGGCCTGCCCGCCAACAACTACAAGGAACTGACGACCTGGATCGCGGCCAACAAGGGCAAGATCAACTTGGGCAACGCCGGCCTGGGCGCTGCGTCGCACCTGTGCGGCCTGCTGTTCCAGAGCGCGATCAAGGTCGAGATGACGCCGGTTCCCTACAAGGGCACGGCCCCGGCCATCGCCGACCTGCTGGGCGGCCAGATCGACCTGCTGTGCGATCAAACGACCAACACCACGTCGCAGATCGAGGCCAAGAAGGTCAAGGCCTATGCCGTGACCACCGCCAAGCGCCTGACCACGCCCGCGCTGAAAGACCTGCCAACGCTGGACGAGTCGGGCCTGAAGGGCTTCGAAGTGACGATCTGGCACGGCATGTACGCGCCCAAGGGCACGCCGGCGCCGGTGCTGAAGAAGCTCAACGAGGCCATCAAGGCCGCGATGAAGGACCCGGGCTTCATCAAGCGCGAAGAAGCGCTGGGTGCGGTGATCACGACCGACAAGCGCACCGAGCCGGCTGAGCACAAGAAGTTCGTCTCGGCTGAAATCGCCAAGTGGGGTCCGATCATCAAGGCTGCTGGCGTCTACGCAGACTGATCGATCCGCTACCACTGCCTTCACGAGCAGCCGCAAGGCCGCCTGCGCCCTCCCGGGCCAGGCGGCTTTTTCGTTATGCTGGCCGGGATTTTTCTTCCAACCTCCTGTCCTCCCCATGCGTTTTCGCGGCGCGGCCTTTTCCGTCTTCCTGGCCCTGCTGACGCAGGAGGGTGCGGCCCAACCGCAAACGCTGCTGTGGGTGTGGGACCGGCCCCAGCTTTTCTCCGCACTGCCTGAAGGCACCGGCGTGGCCTACCTGCATGCCACGGTGCAGCTGAGCGGCGAGCGCAGCCGCACGAGCTGGCGTCAGTGGCCGCTGCGCATCGCGCCAGGCGCCACCACCGTGGTGCCGGTGGTCCACGTCACGCTGGACAACCTCGCACCCTCGCCCGTCAACGACGCGCAGCAGGAGGCCATCGCCGCAGCCATCGAACATGCCGCGAAGCAGGGCAACCGCTCGGGCTGGGTGCAGCTCGACTTCGAGGCGCGCCGCAGCCAGCGCGAGGCGTATGTCGCGCTGCTGCGGCGGCTGCAGCCGGTGCGCGCCGGCGGCGTGCGGCTCTCGGCCACGGCGCTGGCCTCGTGGTGCATAAGCGACCCGTGGCTGCCTGCCGGCCTGCTCGACGAGATCGTGCCGATGTACTTCCGCATGGGAGCGGAAGCCGCGCGCATCCGCCAGCGGCTCGACGCGACGGGCGCGGCCACGGTGGCTGCCTGCCGCGATGCGGCGGGGCTGATGCTCGGCGAGGCATGGCCCGTGCTCGGCAGCGTGAAGCGGCGCTATGTGTTCCACGCGGGCGCATGGAAGAACGAAGACTTCGAACAACTCGGCAACAGGGATTCGCATAAATGATTCTTTCAACAGCAAACGCGATGCGCGCCGGCGTCAGGCTGCTTGCAATGGCCGCGCTGCTCGGCAGCACTCTCGCGGCTCATGCCAGCGGCGGCGGCGACCCCGAGGACCTGTTCTTCGCCACCACCCGGCCCGACCAGCCGGTGCGCGAGTTCGTCGAGCGGCCCGCGGGCTACTACACCAGCTATCTCGTGCCCTACCAGGTGCTCTGGTACTGGCGCCTGCACGGCCAGGCGTTCTCGCCCGACGCCGTGCGGGCCTTCACCGACCTGCTGGAGAAGCTGCCGCGCGAAGACAACGGCATGGCCGAAACGGACGATGCCTGGATCGAATGGCGAAAAGCGCGCGACGATGCCAATGCGAAGCTCGATCCCCAGTCGCCCCGCGACAGGCCCGCCCTGCTGGCGCCATCGCAGCAGCAGCCGAAATGGAACACCGGCACCCTGCAGGCAGACCCGAACTGCTTCTACGGCGATGCCTTCCGCAGCGCCACGAAGACGCTGGCGCAGCGCATGACGCGAACCACCAGCGACAAGGCTGCCGCCCCCTACGTGCTGCACTGGCTGAAGACGCAGGACGCCGTGTTCGACACCTGCAACAGGGAGCCCGGCACCGTCCCCGAGCTGCCGCAAAACGCGCCCGCCTGGCTGCAGGCCGACCACGCCTACCAGCTGGCCGCGCAGCGCTTCTATGCCGGCGATCTCGACGCGGCCGACACCGCATTCACCGCCATCGCGGCCGACAAGGCCAGCCCCTGGCGCGACCTTGCGGCCTACATGCGGCTGCGCGTGCTGGCGCGTCAGAACCCGGGCGATGCCCCCTCCGACAGCAAGAGCGACAAGGAAAGCCCCGAGGCCCTCAAGCGGCAGGCCGAGCTCACGAAGCAGGTCGATGCCATCGCCCTGCCGATGCTGAAGAACCCGCGCCTGCGGGCGCTGCATCCCTCGGTCCACCGGCTGGCCGAGGCGCTGCGCATCCGCTACCTGCTGCCCGCCACGCGCATGCAGCGCCTGGCGGACAGCCTGAAGACCATGGGCCCGCCCGACGCAGCCGCCGCGAAGCTGCTGCTGCTGAACCACGAGTTCCGCGCCTGCGGGTTCTTCTACGACTGCTCGTATGTCGGCCCGGCGCAGACCTCCGACCTCGTGCAATGGCTCAGCACCGTGCGCGGCTTCGACGCCCCGGGCAGCAGCGCCGAGCCGAACGGCAAGTGGCGCGAGACCCTGAGCTGGAGCCGCTACCAGCGCACCCATGAACTCGCATGGCTGATGGCCGCCGCGAGCCTGGTGCCGGTAGCCGCCACGGCCGACGACAAGCGCGAGGCCGAGCTGCAGGCCGCGCTGGCCGCCGTGCCCGAAGACAACCCCGCCCGCTTCGCCGCCACCCAGCTGCGCGCCCAGCGCCTGTTCGCACAGGGCCGCTACAAGGAGGTGCGCGAGCTCGTGGCCGATGCGGGCGACTCGCCGCTGATCGCGCACAGCCTCTCGGGGCAGAACCTCGTGAAGGCGTTGCTGCTGCCGACGGCCGCTTCGGAAGAAGAGTGGCGCCGCCTCGCGATCCGCCTCGTGGTCGCTCGCCGCGACCCCGAGGCGATGGAAGCCAAGCCCAATGCGGTGCCGCTGGCCAGCACCTTCGACGACGACGCGACGCGCTTCCTGAACACGCGCGCGCCGCTGCCGATGTGGCTGCGCCTGGCCGCCGACCCCGCCCTGTCGCCCGCGCTGCGCGACAGCCTGCTCGAAACCGCGTGGACCCGCGCGGTGCTGGCCGAGGACTACGCCATGGCCCGCCGCGCAGCGGAGATGCGCATCGCCTCGGCGTCGCCGGCGGCTGCAGGACCCAAGGGGCCGGACCCGATCGCCGGTATCCGCCGCTCGGTGAAGCTGGCGGACACCGACACCGCCGCCTGGCGCCGCCTGCTGCTGGAGCGCATGGCGAGCACCACCGAGGTCTTGCTGCCGCCGCACTGGCCCGGCGCCGAAGGCATCCGGCCCACGCCGCTCAAGCCAGGGATCGAGCCGGTATACGACCGCAGTATGGCCACCGGCAGCTACAGCAAGTGGTGTCGCCCGCTCGGCGTGATGACTTCCGGCCCGCAGGCCGCCGCTGCTGCCGATTTCGAGATGCCCGAGTTCCTGCCGCAGGACGAGCGCGCGCAACAGGACGCACTGGTCGCAAAGCTGCGCGCCATTCCGCAGGACTCGATCTACTTCACGCAGGAAAGCCTGGCGCTGATGCAGCGCAACCGCGCCGATCCGCTGGTGCCGCAGGCGCTGTCGGTCGCGGTGAAGATGGCGCGCTACAGCTGCCAGGACAAGACGGTGGGCGACTGGTCGCGCAAGGGCCTTCAGACCCTGCACGCGAACTACCCGAATTCGACCTGGGCCGCCAGCACCCAGTACTGGTACGGCGGCCGGTAGCAGCCAGGAAGAGCGGCCTTCCTATTTCGGCCGGATCGCGTCAGCCGTCCCCTGGATGAAGGCCTTGATGCTCTCGATGTCGTCCCCCGAGAGCTTGCCCGTGAAGTCGGGCATGCCGCGCGCCATGGCCGGGCCCTTGAGGATGAACTTGTCCAGGTTCGTGATGTAGGCCGGGTCCATGTAGCCGAGGTTGGGGATGTTGCCGCCGCGGTCCACGCCCGGCACGCCGTGGCAGAACACGCAGTTGCTCACGTAGAGCATGGTGCCGGCCTGGACCTTGGCGGGGTCGTACTTCACGCCTTGCACCAGCTTGTCCATGCGGTACTGAACGAAGTCCGGCATCTTGGCCGTGCCGCCCACCGCGAAGGTGTAGACCGTGCCCGGGCCCTGCCGCTCGGTGGCGCGCTGCGCCAGGCCATACACGCCGCCCCAGCCCACCGCGACCGACACGTACTGCTTGCCGTCCACCATGTAGGTCGAGGGTGCCGCCACCACGCCGGTGCCGGTGGGCGTTTCCCACAGTTTCTCGCCGGTCTTCGCGTTGTAGGCCAGCAGACGGCCGTCGGCCGTGCCCTGGAACACGAGGTTGCCGGCGGTGGTGAGGGTGCCGCCGTTCCATGGCGAGGCGTAGTCGACGCCCCACGCTTCCTTCTGCGCGACGGGGTCCCACGCCACGAGGCGGCCGAAGGGCTTGCTGGTGGGCGGCTCGACGTTGGCGAACTTGCCGAGGTTCCAGCCCAGCGCGGCATGCGGGCGGCCGGGCACGTTCTGGTCGAACTTCCAGTCCTTGTCGTCCATCAGGTTGATCGGCACGTGCTGCGCGGGCAGGTAGGCAAAGCCGGTCTGCGGGTTGAACGACATCGGGTGCCAGTTGTGCGCGCCGAAGGGGCCGGGAATGCTGTCGCCGGGCTTCTCGTTCTGCCGCGCGGCGGCGATCTCGATGGGGCGGCCGGTCTTGTCGTAGCCGGTGGCCCAGTTGACCTCGACGAAGTTCTTCGCCGAGATGAACTTGCCGCTGGTGCGGTCGATGACGAAGAAGAAGCCGTTCTTCGGCGCATGCAGCAGCACCTTGCGTGCCTTGCCTGCGATCTTCACGTTGGCCAGGATCATCGACTGCGTGGAGGTGTAGTCCCAGTTGTCGCCGGGCGTCTCCTGGTAGTGCCACACGTACTTGCCGGTGTCCGGGTTGAGCGCCACCACCGAGCCCAGGTAGAGGTTGTCGCCGCCCTTGGGGCTGCGTGCCTTGGCAGCCCAGGGCGAGCCGTTGCCGGTGCCCACGTACATCAGGTTGAGATCGGGGTCGAAGGCGAAGCTGTCCCATGCGGTGCCGCCGCCGCCGGCCTCCCAGTACTTGCCGCTGGGGTCCCAGGTCTTGGCGGCGCGCGCCATCGATTCGTCCTCGAAGGGCTTGCTCGGGTCGCCCGGCACCACGAACCAGCGCCACTTCTGGTCGCCGGTCTTCGCGTCGTACGCGGTGACGAAGCCGCGCACGCCGTATTCGGCGCCACCGTTGCCGATGATGACCTTGCCCTTGAACACGCGCGGCGCGCCGGTGATGGTGTAGCTGCCCTTCTGGCCCTCGATGGTGTTCTTCTCCCACACCTTCTGGCCGGTGGCGGCGTCGAGCGCGATCAGGCGGCCGTCGTACGCTGCCACGTAGACCTTGCCTTCGTAGATCGCAACGCCTCGGTTCACCACGTCGCAGCAGCCCTTGAAGCCTTTGGACTTATCGACCTGCGGATCGAAGGTCCACAGCTTCTGCCCGGTACGCGTGTCGATGGCGTGCACCACGCTCCAGGAGGCGGTGACGTACATGATGCCGTCCACCACCAGCGGCGTGGCCTCCACGCCGCGCGTCGACTCGAGGTTGTACGACCAGACCAGCCCCAACTGCTTGACGTTGCCGGCGTTCACCTGGTCGAGCTGGCTGAAGCGCGACTCCGAATAGTCGAGGCCGACGCTGGGCCAGTCGGGTGTTTTCTTCTGTGCCGCGTTGGCGCGGATGAAGCTGCCGTCCACGCGTTTGGTGGCGGCTGCCGCGCGGTCCTGTGCGTTCTGGGCCGTAGCCGCCGTGTTTGTGCCCAGGCACAGCAAAGCGCCGGCGAGCACGAGCAGCCCGGAGTGTGTTTTTTTCATCGCAGGTCTCCTTTGTGGCTCAAGGATGGTCCGCGCGGGCTTCGCATTCATCTTCGGGATTTCCCCAGTCCGGTGCTGTTCCATTGCGGAACACATTCGACGCTGGTCCCGACCCCCGACCCCACGCAGGGAGGCAACGAACCCATGGCCCTCGACGAAAGAAGAATCGGCACGGCGGATGCGCCGCGCCAGCTCTTTGCCAGCACGCCCGCGCAGCGCGTGGCGCTCGCGCGGCAGCAGTTCTTCGAGGAAGGCGTGCGCCCCTCGGGCCTCGTCGGCGAGGCGGTGATCCAGTCGTGGATGCGCTGCAGCCGCACGCACACCGACCGCCAGCGCATCGTGCCCTTCGACGCGGTCACGCCCAGCCGCCTGCACGCCACGCTCGCGCGCAACCGCGAACTGCTCGACGTGGCGCGGCAGGAGCTGGTGCAGATGGAGCACGCGCTCGCGGGCACCGACTGCCGCGTGATCCTCACCGACAGCGAGGGCGTGCTGGTGCACGTCACGCAGCAGCCCGCCGCCGCGCACCAGCCGGTGCTGCGCAAGACCGCGCGCGTGGGCGTGAACATCTCCGAGCGCATCGTCGGCACCACCGCACCGGGCATCGTGGCGAGCACCGGGCAGGCGTGCACGGTCAATGGCGCGGAACACTACTTCGACGTGCTGTGCCAGATGCAGTGCGCGGCAGCGCCGATACGCGACGTGACGGGGCAACTGGCCGGCGTGCTCGACCTCACTGCGGAGGCGCGGCGCTTCGGCTTCGATGCAGCGTCGATGGTGGCGCTGTATGCCACGACCATCGAGAACCGGCTGCTGCAGGCGCAGTCGCGCGACCACCTGATCCTGCGCTTCCAGGCCAGCCCGACGCTGCTGGGCACGCCGCTCGAGGCGCTGGCCGGCATCGCGCCCGACGGCACGATCGCATGGCTCAACAACGCGGGCGCGCGGCTGCTGGGCCGGCTGCCAGAGGCGGCGGACGAGCGCGATGTCGAATGCCTGCTGGGGCATGACCTTGCGAGCCTGCTGCGGCTGGGGCGGCGCGAGGCGGCACAGCCGCTGCGGCTGGCGAGCGGGCTGGGCGTGTGGGTGCAGGCGCGGCTGAAGGGCGCGGACGGCGCGGACTTCCGGCATGCGGTGGCGATGCCGGGCGAAGCAGCGCCGCTGGCCATCGAACAGGATGCGCAGATGCCTGCTGCCGAAGCCTGCGAGCCCGAGCCCCATGCCGAGACAACGCTGCGCGAGCACAGCCGCAAGCTGATCGAAGAAACGCTAGTGGCGCACGGCGGCAATGTGTCGCAGGCGGCGCGGCAGCTGCACGTGTCGCGCGGCACGCTCTATCGCCGGCTGCGCGGCTGGAAGGAAGACGCCGCGGACTGATCAGGCCGCGGCGCGGGCCAACGCACGCGCGCGGCGCGCCTTCGCATCGGGCTGCAGCGGCCGCAGGTATTCGTGCAGCGCCAGCGCGGCGGCGCCCACCGCCGGCGCCAGCGCGCCATAGCGCGCGGTGCGCAGGTCGGGCGCGGGCATGCCGGCATCGTCGGCGTGGCGCTTCATGCTTTCGAACGCCGCCTGCGCAAAGCCGCGATGCTCGGCACACGCCTTGCCGCCGAGCACGATCGCGCGCGGATTGAATGTGACCCACAGGTTCTGCAGCAGCACGCCGAAGAAGGCGGCGGCGCGCGGCAAGTCAACCCCCTTGCGCTCCAGCACGCGCGAGCCGAAGAAGGCTTCGGCGCAGCCGCGTCGGCCGCATGAGCACAAGGGCCCGTCGAGTTCGAGAATCGTGTGGCCGATCTCGCCGGCCATGCCCTGCGCGCCGGTGAAGAGCCGGTCGTTCAGCACCACGCCGGCGCCCACGCCGACGTCGCAGTTGACGAAGACCAGCGGGTCTTCGCCCTCGCCCGCCGCAAATTCGTACTCGCCGAGCGCGGCGGCATCGGCGTCGTTCTGCAGTTGCACGGTCACACCGGGCAGGCCGATGGCGGCAAAGGCTTTTTCAAGCGCGGGCAGCAGGCTCACGTTGCGCCAGCCGAGGTTGGGCGCGAAGCGGACCACGCCGGTGCAGTCGTCCACCGCGCCGGGCACGCACACGCCGATGCTCGACAGGCGCAGGCCCAGTTGCTCCAGTTGCGCATGCGCGGCGGCGGCCATGCGCGCGACCTGCGCGCACACGCCGCCCGGCGAGCCGTCGGTGAGTGCGTGGGTGTTCGAATGCAGCACCTCGCCCTGCAGCGAGACGCACACGAGGCGCACAGTCTCCACCGCAATCTCCACGCCCATCAGCGCGCGCACGCCCACGTTGATCTGCAGCGGCGTCGAAGGCCGCCCGAGCCCGTCGGCCACGGTGGTGCCGGCCTCGCTGAGCCAGCCTTCGTCGATCAGCTCGCGCACCAGCAGGCTCACGGTCGACTTGGTGAGGCCGCTCTCGCTGGCCAGCCGCGCGCGTGACAGGCCGGGCTGCGCGCGCAGTAGCCGCAGCAGCACGCTGCGGTTCATGCGCTTGAGCAGTTGCTGGTCGCCTATCGTCTTCACGACAACATCAGGCAAGCGCGGCGGTGTCGGCGTGATGGGCCTGCTCCTTGCCCTCTGGCCGCTTGCCGGCAATGATCATCCCGAGCACTTCGTCTTCGGTCACGTCGGCGGTGCGGTAGGTACCGACGAGCTTGCCGTTCTTCATCACCGCGAGGCGGTCGCTCAGCGAGAACACATCGGGCATGTCGTGGGTGATGAGGAAGATGCCCACGCCGTCTGCCTTGAGCTGCTTCACGAGGCCGCCGACCATCGCGGTTTCTTCGGGGCCGAGCGCCGCGCAGGGTTCGTCCATGATGAGGATGCGCGCGTTGAAGTACAGCGCCCGCGAGATGGCCACCACCTGCCGCTGCCCGCCCGAGAGACGGCGCACCGGCACGCGGATGTTGGTGAAGTTCTTGTTCAAGCGATGGAACACCTTGCGCGCCTGCACTTCCATGAAGTGATCGTCGAGCGTGCGCCACGGGGTCATCTTCTCGCGGCCGAGAAAGAGGTTGGACACCGAGTCGAGGTTGTCGGCCAGCGCAAGGGTCTGGTAGATGGTCTCGATGCCCTGGCCCTGTGCTTCGGCGGGCGTGCGGATGTGGACCTTCTCGCCCGCAATCAGCGTGTCGCCCGAGTCGATGGGGTAGGCGCCCGCGAGCATCTTCATCAGCGTGGACTTGCCCGCGCCGTTGTGGCCCAGCAGCGCGACGACTTCGCCGGGGTAGAGGTTGACGCTCACGCCGTCCACCGCTTTTACGCCGCCGAAGGCCTTGCGGATTTCGCGCAGTTCGACGAGGGGTTTGGAGGTGTCGATGTCGGCCATTTCAGTTCTCTCCAAACTTGCGGCGATACAGCACGTCGAACACCACGGCCACGATCAGCACCTGCCCGATGATGACCATGCGCTTGCCGATGGGCACGTCGAGCAGCAGCATGCCGCTGTCGAGCGACTGCATGATGAGCGCGCCCAGCACCGAACCGAAGATCGAGCCGCTGCCGCCCGCCAGCGCCGTGCCGCCGATGACGGCCGCCGCAATCACGTACAGCTCCATGCCCGTGCCCAGCGAGTTGGTGCCCGCGTTGAGCCGCGCGATCGACACGATGGCCGCAATGGTGACCAGCACCGCCAGCAGCGCGAACAGCATCAGCGTGACGCGCTTGACCGGAATGCCCACCAGCGCCGCCGCGTCAGGGTTGCCGCCCATCGCGAACACATAGCGCCCGAAGCGCGTGCGGTGCACGATGAACGACAGCACGATGGCCACCGCCGCCCAGATCAGCACCGGAATCGGAATGCCCTGCGGCTCGCTCTTCGACGAGATCTGGTAGTTGTTCATGACCCATGCGAAGGCGACCACCACAGCCACCGGCACTGCGGTGATCAGCACGTCGAGCCACAGCGCCTCTGTCGGCATGTCGTAGCGCTGGCGCGCGCGGCGCTTCTGCAGCATGCGCCCGAACAGCACCAGCGCGACGATGGCCGCAAGCACCCAGCTCGCGGTGACGCCGATGCCGCCGTCGTAGCCGCCGCCCAGGCGCTGGAAGAATTCGTCGTTCACCGGCTGCGTCTTGCCGTCGGCCACAAGAAAGGCCGCGCCGCGAAACGACATGAGGCCGCCCAGCGTGACCACGAACGACGGTACACCGAGCACCGCCGTGAGCCAGCCCTGGTAGATGGACACCAGCAGCGCCACCGCGAGCCCCGCGAGGCAGGCCGTGGGCCACGACCAGCCCGAGGTGTATTGCAGGTACGCGATCAGCACGCCGACGAAGCCCATCACCGAGCCGACAGACAGGTCGATGTGGCGCGCCACGATGACCAGCACCATCACGGTCGACACGATGCCGACCACGGCCGTCTGCTGCGCGACGTTGTAGAGATTTTCGGGCGAGAGAAACACGCCGCCCGACATGACGCTGAACACCACGGCCATCACGGCCAGCAGCACGCACATCAATATCAGCCGCAGGTCGATGCCCGTGCGGCGCCACCAGCCCGGTGTTGGATTGCTCATTTTTGAAACCCCCTAGGGACTACAGGTGCGCAACCTGCCCTGGCCGGGCCCGTGATGGGCCGGCCGGAGGCGGCAGCGTTGCGCGGATGGACGCGCGACCAGCGCGTCCGTTGCTACGGCTTACTTGCAGGCGGCGGGCGCGCTCGCACCCGAGGCGCCCTTGCAGAGCTCGTCCTTCTTGATCCAGCCGGCCTTGACGACCACGTCGAGGTTGTCGCGCGTGATCGGCACCGGCGTCAGCAGGCGCGAGGACAGCGAGATCTTCTTGGCGCCGCCGGCCCACGGCGCGGCCTTGTCGACCGGCTTGCCGGCGGCCAGCGCCACGGCGGCGGTGGCGGCTTCGCGGCCGAGTTCGCGCGAGTCCTTCCAGACGGTGGCGGTCTGCGTGCCCAGCGCGATGCGGTTGAGCGCCGCGAAGTCGGCGTCCTGGCCCGACACCGGAATGCCGCGGATGCCCTTGGCCGAGAGCGCGGCCACCGCGCCGCCGGCCGTGCCGTCGTTGGCAGCGACCACCGCGTCGACCTTGTTGCCGGCCTTGGTGAGGATCTGCTCCATGTTCTTCTGCGCGACCTCGGGCTTCCAGCCTTCGGTGTATTCGTCGCCGACGATCTTGATGTCGCCCTTCTTGATGGCGGCGTCCAGCACTTCCTGCTGGCCCGCACGCAGGAAGTCGGCGTTCGGGTCGCTCGGCGAGCCCTTGATGATCACGTAGTTGCCCTTGGGCTTGACCTTGAAGACCTCGCGCGCCTCCATGCGGCCGACCTCGACGTTGTCGAAGGTGATGTAGAAGACGCCGGGCGCCTCGATCAGACGGTCGTATGCCACCACGGGCACCTTCTGGCGCGTGGCCTTGGTGACGGCGGGCAGGATCGCGTCCTTGTCCATCGCCAGCACGATGAGCGCCTTGGCGCCCTTGGACATCAGGCCCTCGATGTCACCGAGCTGCTTCTCGGGCGAGCCGCCCGCATCGGCACTGATGTACTTGGCGCCGAGTTTTTCCAGTTGGGCCTTGATGGCGGCCTCGTCGGTCTTCCAGCGTTCTTCCTGGAAGTTCGACCAGCTCACGCCGACCACGGTCTGCGCCATCGCGCCCACGGCCGTAAGACCGAAGGCCATGGCGGCCAGGGTGTGTTTCAGTTGCATCGATGTCTCTCCAATGTTGGTGCGCCCCGCGGGCATCAGCCGTGTAAGAAATTAGTTAGTTTGAAGGGCGAACTAACTATCCCATCGCTGCGAGGCTCTGGGCATCCGGGAATTCCCGGAGCGCATTGCGACCCCTGTCGCGGGATGCGGTCCTACGTTGCGGGCGTGTGCGGCCCGGTATCTTTCGCATCCTTCCCGCCTGGCGGGAGGCCTTATTCCGAACGCTCTTACGACCTTTGTCGCCGATGAACAAGGAGACAAAAAATGCTCACAGACATGCTCATGCTCAGGCAGATTGCCGCCACGCGGCTACCCATGGTGATGTCCTCGCGCAAGGACATCGATGAAGTCCTGAAACTGCGCGCCGCCGGACTGGTGCTCGCGCTGGTGCCCTCGGCCGCGGACATCGCGAAGATGCCCGGCCTGCGCGTGGTGCAGGTGCTTGCCGTCACGCAGAAGGGTTTCGAGGCGCTGCAGTGCGTGCGCTATCCGGGCGAAGGCGCACTCGAAAAAGAAAAAGGCCGGGAGGTCCCGGCCTTTTCGTGAAGCGCTCGATCAGCGCAGATCAGTCACGCGCACGCGCGGCATTGCGCAGGTCGCGGATCTGGTCGTGGTTGCTCTGCGCGCCCTCGGCCTGCATTGCGATCACGCCGCGCACGTCGGCCGGCAGGTTCTGCTTCATAGCCTTGCGGTAGCGTGCAACCGCCGCGTCTTCGCCGCGCTCGCACGACTCCAGGATCGAGAGCTCGCTGTTCGCGCCCAGCGATCCCTTCACGTGCACCCAGCCGCGGTGCAATGCGCCGCTGGTGGTGCCGCCGGAGGCCGGTGTGCCGCCGTAGGTGGTGACCAGGGCGATCAGTTCGGCACCGGCCTTCTTGCATTGCTCGGCGCGGCTGGCAAACAGCTGTTTCGCCGCGGGGTCCTTCACTTCTTCGGCGCAGGCGCGGAAACCGTATTCGCCGTCGCGCGAGTTTTCGAGCAGGTCGTTCAGCACGTCCACGACCTCGTCGTTGGCGAGGATGGGGCCTGTGTTCAGGGTGTCGGCAGTTGTGTTATTGAATGCCATGTCGGGGTCCTTTCGTTGCCCGTCTGTGCGACGGGCCGGGTCTGCAGGGTTCAGCCTTGCCTCTGCTTTCATTGATTGCTCTGGCGGCTGAGCGAAGACCCATGGTTGAAAGATCGACGGCGCCGCCGCGTCGTCACATCGGGCGACCCGGCGTAGGCGAAGGACGACCTGCACCGGTGTCTTCACTGCGCGCAGACGCTGAGCGGAGACGCGCGGGAAAACTCTGGGGAAAGTTTTGGCACAAGGGGCCGGTTGTCCACAGCCGGCCCGATGTCTCTCGAGTTGTTCCTTTTCGAGGCAGCCGCGAAAGCAGAGGTGCGCACAGTGAAGCAGGCAGCGCAAGTCGTTGTCAGCCATGGAAAAAAGCGCAGTTTCCACAGCAGGGGTTTACCCTTATCTACTACTACTATCTTGAATAAGAAGAATAAGTAGAGAGGAAGCGCGAACGCATTCAGGTGCGGGTGGCAGTGAAGCTCAACGTGAGCTGAAGCACCATCGGCTGGCGCATGTCGCGCGGCGGCGGTTCGGCCAGCGGCTGCGCGGTGAGCAGCGTGCGCAGATCGCGGTCGGCCTGTGCGTTGCCCAGCGAATCGAAGGCCACGCGCTCGACCTTGCCGTCGGCGGCCACCCACACGCGCACCACCACCGGCGCGGGTGGTGCCGTTGCCGCGGCGCGGCCGTCGTCGAGCATGCGCTCCTGCATCCATGCGTGCAGGCGCCGCACGGTTTCGCTGGCGGGGTCGCTCAGCGACGTCTGGAACTGGCTGCTCGCGAGGTTCGCGTAGCCGATCCAGTGCGGTGGCACCTGCTGCTGCCGCTGCGCCTGCGCCGGTGCCGCCAATGGGGCGGCGGCGCCCGCGAGGCCCAGGCCGAGCCAGCCGAGCGCAAGGCGAAGGCGGCCCCAGCGGCGGTGTGCACGTGTCACGCAGCCTGCCCCTCGCCGATGCGCGCCGCCTCGGCCCCGAGCACGAGGCGATCGATGCGTTCGTCCGGCAGTGCGACCAGCAGGTCGACGTGCCGGCGGATGGCGAGCATCGTGTGGACGAAAGCCTCCGGATCCCTGGCCGCTTCTTCTGCGCGCGGATCGGGATGCGACCAGTGCGAAGTCGCGGGCCGGCCCGGCCACACCGGACACGTTTCGCCCGCGGCCTCGTCGCACAGCGTGACGACCAGGTCCATCTGGGGAGCGCCCGGCAGGCCGAACTCGCTCCAGCTCTTGCTGCGCAGGCCGTCGATGGGAAAGCCCGCGCCCGCGAGGGCTTCGAGCGTGCGTGGATCGGGCTTTCCGTCGGGTGTCGGCGTGCTGCCCGCGGAGTAGGCGTGAAAGCGTCCGCCGCCCAGTTGGTTGAGCAGCACTTCGGCGATCAGGCTGCGCGCGGCGTTGCTGTTGCAGATGAACAGAACGTGGGTCACATGGCTGGAAGTCATGGGGAGTCTTCGGGGTTGTTGGGTCGCGTGATTTGATTCCGCGGCGGATTACGTGCGTGCGACGAGGTGTGACGCCTCCCCGGCTCAGGAGCCATCGGGCTCCTCCTCCTGCGATGGCTCCACGCGCGCCAGCGCACGGCGCGCTTCATTGAGTTCCGCCATCGAGATGTGCAGCTCGGCCATGGTCCGCGCCAGCAGCGTCAGCAGGGCCGCGCGCTGGCGCTGGCGCACGGTTTCGGCACGGCGCGCGCGTTGCGCCTGGCGCGCTGTCGTGCGGATGGCGCGGCTCGTCGGCGGGTCGTGGAGATCGGCCGGCGGAATCCGCGCGGTGCTCGTGTTTGCTGGCATCGCGCTTCGCTGCGTGCCGGGCATGTTCAGGCGGCCACGGAATCGCTGTTCGGCGCGGCACCGGCGGCATTCGCGGCATCGCCGCGCGTCGCTCCGGCCGGGCCGTAGTTGCGCAGGTGCAGGAAGAACTCGCCCATCATCTGCATCCACAGCCGCACCGCGAACGCAAGGTACGCCGGGCTCACGCCGCCGGCGACCACCACGTCCATCTCGAGCACCACGAAGTCGCCGTGCTGCGCCACGCGCGCAAAACGCTTGGTGCGGTGCCATGCGGCAAGCACGGCCTCGGGCAGGGTGCCGCCCTGCACGTGCAGCGGGCAGCTCAGGGTGAAGTCGGTGTACTGGGTGGTGGTGACGGGGTTGCCCCACAGCACCTGGAAGCCGATGCCGTGGCTCGCGCTGTGCAGGCGCACCACGCCGTCCTGCTCGATGGTGGTGACGGCGCCGCCAGCGGCCTTGATGGCGTCCGACACCTGCTCGGGCGTGACGGCGTCCAGCAGGTCGGTGGCGGTGGCTTCGTTGTTCGTCGGTGTGTTGCTGCTCATGGATGGCCCCTGTGGATGGATGTTGTGTTCAATTGGTTTTCTTGACCGCCGCGTCGAGCGCCGCGGCGTCGATGCTCAGGTTCGTGGCCGGTGCGGCCTTCGCGAGGTAGGCCTGCACGAGCTGCTGCTGCCGCTGCTGGCGCAACGCGGCCTGCAGCCTGGGCTTCATCTCTTCGAGGGTGGCGGTGCGCCCGGGCTGCACCTCGAGCACCTTCACGACGTGGAAGCCGGCCTCGGCCTGCACCGGGTCGCTGACCTGCCCGGGCTTGAGCCGGGCGACGGTGTCGCGCAGCTCGGGCAGCATGCGCGCGAGCGGCAGCGTGTCGACCTCGCCGCCGCGCTCGGCGCTGCGCTTGTCCTGCGAGCTGGCGCGCGCGATGGCCGCGAAGTCGCCAGTGCGGGCCTGCCGGGCGAGCCGGCCTGCCTCTTCGCGCACCTTGGCGACGGCGGCCGCATCGCGGTCGGGGGTCGCCAGGAAGATCTGCGCGACGCGGTAGGCGGCCGGCAGGTTGAAATTGGCTTTTCCCTGCTCGTAGGCCACTTTGATGTCCGCGTCGGATGGAAAGTCCGCGGGCACCTGACTCATCGATTCGAGATAGCTGGTGCTCACGATGCGCGCGGTGATCTCCCGCGTGGCGGCGTCGATCTTCGCCTTGACCTCGGGCCGGTCGGCCCAGCCTTTGGCACGCGCGTCGCGCAACACAGCTTCGCTCAGCAGGCGCTGGCGCAGCCAGCCGTCGAGCGTTGCGCGGTCGGTCTTGACGGCGGCGCGTTCGTTGTCGGGCAGTGCTTGCAGCAGCTTCTCCACCTCGTCCTGCCCCACGGTGATTTCGCCGAGGCGGGCCACGACGGCGCCGCCTGAAGCAGACGCGGACGGAGGCGTCTGCGCGCCAGCCATGCCGATCGACGAGGCCAGCAGCACGAGCGCGGCGGACGATGACTTGAGATGCTTCATTGCTTGTCTCCCGATGCGGGCGCGGGTGCGGATGCAGCAGCTGCGGCAGGCGCCGGCGCACCCACGGCGCGCACGTCGAACTTGCTCTCGTACAGCTTGTCGCCGTACTGCTGCGCGATCTGCTCGAACTTGACGCGGCTCTGCGCCGCGAAGGGCTGGCGCGACGCGAGCACGGTGCCCACGTCCACCGTCTCGTAGGCCCGCAGGATCTCCTGCCCCACCGCGTAGAGCTGCGCGTTCTTGGCCTCGCACTGCGTGATCGCGGTGCGATGCGTCGCGGCCTCGGTAGCCAGGCGCTGCCGCTCGGCCTCGGAGGCGCGCGTCATCTTCAGCAGTTCGTCGTAGGCGCTGCGGTACTGCGCGATCTGCGCCGTGGCCTTCTCGGACGTTGCCTGCGCCTGCTGGCGCAGTTGCTGGCTGCCGGCGCTGGCCGCTTCACGCGCCTGCCGTTCGGCCGCGAGCTGTGCCTGGCTTTGCGCCAGCTCTTTCTTCAGCGCATCGAGCTCGGGCCTGGCCGGCGCGGCGCCGGCCGCGGGTGCGGACGCGGCGGGAGGCTGCCCCGCCTTCAGCGCGGCCAGTTCGTTCTGCGCCTGCTGCAGCTGCGACGTGGTGATGCGCAGCTGCGCGCGAAGCCGCTCCTCCATGCTCTGACCGCCCGGTGGCTGCTGCTGGGCGTGGCTCGCTGTGACCAGCGTGGCCAGCGTGGCCAGCAGCAGCGCCGGGAAGATTTTTCTGGACACGGCAGGCTCCTTCTTCTTGTTGTTGTCAGAAACGCGCATTGAATTCGAGCTGCAGCGTGTCGATCGACAGCGGCGGCCCGTAGACCTCCTTGGTCGAAATCCAGCGGCCGGTGAACCACATGTTCTTGTCGATCGCGTACGAGCCGCCCAGGAAGTAGCCGCGCGCATTGGTGCCGCCGCCATGGAAGGTCGAGTCGTTGTAGCCGTCGGGCATCGAGTCGGGCTCGATGCGCTTGTAGCCGGCCAGCACGTTCCAGTCGCCGCGGTTGGCCGGCGCCGGCTTGCCGTAGGTGGCCTGCAGCATGTAGGCATTGCCGCCGCTCTTGAAGTCGGCCTGGGTGGTGCCGCCGGTGGCGCCGAAGTTGTTGACGATGGCGCCGCGGATGCCCGCGCGGTTCCAGATGTCCCTGGAGTCGTAGGCGGTGTTCTTCACGAAGTTGGCGTCCAGGCGCAGGTTGTTGCCCGCCACCGCGGTGTCCCAGCGCAGGTTCAGGTCGATCAGCCGGAACTTCGAGGCCAGGCCCACGTACTGCGGCTGCGGCGTGCCGGCCGGGTTGAGCGGATCGAGCGTGATGTCGCGCAGCAGCATGAGCGTGTTGCCCTTCTGCATGAAGGCCGGGCGCGACCAGTCGGTGCTGCAGCCGTCGGCGCCCGCATACAGCGCGCAGGGCTGCGAGACCTGGCCGCTGATGTTGCGGAAGTTGTAGTACGCGAGCGCGCCGCGCACGCGGTTGTCTTCGTCGATCTTCCAGTCGGCGCCGAACTGCGCGCCCAGCAGCCACTTGTTCTCGCTCTTCATCTTGTCCTGGCTGCGGCTGGGCGAGTTGTCCGAGCTGTACTCCAGCGGAATCAGCCCCAGCGTGCCGAACAGCGAGAGGTCCTTGTTCGAGGCCAGTTTCTTCTCGAACTGCGCGGCGATGCCGTCGAAGTTCAGGTCGCTGGAATACAGCAGGTCGGTCGACATGAACGGGTTGCCGAAGCGGCCCGCGGTCACGGTGAGCCAGTCGACCGGCTTGTGCGAGATCCACATCTGGTCGAGCCACACGCTCTTCTTGCTCAGGCCGCCGCCCAGGGTCTGGGTGGTCGAGACCGGGCTCTCGTCGCTGCCCGAGGCCAGGCGCACGCCGGCCTTGGTGTTCTCGGTGAGGTCGGCATAGATGCCGAGCCGCGCGCGGGCGCGGAACAGGTTGCGGCGGTCCTGGCGGGTGTTCAGGATCGACGGCAGCGCGAGGTTGGTGTTCGGGTTGACGTCGTAGCCCGTGCTCTTGTTGAGCTCAGCCCAATTGATCTCGATGTTGCTGTTGTTGCCCGCGTAGCTGCGCGACTCGTTGCGCACGCGCACGTCGCCTTCCACGCGGATGCGTTTGCTCCACTCGGGCGTTTCGTTGGGCGCGGCCCAGCCTTCGTCCTTGGCCTGCGCCATGACCTGGGCCTTGACCTCGTCGCGGATCTGGTCGCGCACGGTCTGCGAGATGTAGGGCACGCGCACGTCGCCCGGCTCCAACCGCACGCCGCCGGCCACATTGGCCGATGCGGCGGTGGCCGCGGCCGTCATGCGCTGCTGCGCCTGCTGCGCGGCGATGGCCTCGGTCTGGGCCTGGGCCAGCAGGGCCTCGCCCACGTCCTTGGCGAGCGTGCCGCTCTGGATCAGGCCGCGGATCAGCTTGACCATGGCGGTCTCGGTGGGCGCAGCGGCTGTCTGTGCGGCGGCATGGCCGGCCGACAGGACGAACACGGAGGCCACGGCCGCCGCAAGCGCGCATTTGCGCAGGATCGGGATGTGTTGAAGGTGGTTCATCGCTTTGTTCGCAACTTGGTTCGCAGGATTGAATGGGACGGTCGGTGTGGCGGTGGCCCCGGCGCGGCGGTGCTCGGTACTCATGGCCGGCGCCCCCTCATGGACACGCGCATCGGAAAGCGCAGCGAGGCCGGCGGCTTCTCGTCGACGCGGTCCAGGCCGCGCAACAGCGCGAGCACCGCTTCGTCGATGTCCGGGGTGCCGGTGCCGCGCACCAGCTGCGCCCGCGTGGTCTTGCCGTCGGCGCCGAGCCACAGGTCGATCTGGATGTCGTCGAACACCAGCTGGCGGGTGCGCGGGTCGCGCGACAGCGCCTGCTGCAGCAGGCTCGACACGTAGCGCGCATACGAGCCGCTGCCAAGGCCGCCCCCGGCGCCCGTGCCGCTCATGCCGCCGCCGCTGCCAGCCTGGATGCCGAAGGCGTCGTTGCCGGCCTGGCCAGCGCTGTCCATGGTCACCGGGTCGCCCAGGTCCTTCGAGGGGCTGGGCGGGGTGTCGTCCTTCGGCGGCTCCAGGGGCTCGACCGGCTTGGGCTCTGGCTCGGTCACCGGTTTGATCTTTTCCGGCTCGGGCTCGGGCAGCTTCTCGGGCTCGGGCGGTGGCGGAGGCGGCGGTGGGGGCGGCAGCATCAGCATCGGTGCATCGGCCACCACGCGCTTCGTGCTCGCGGTGTCGCTCAGCAGATGCCACACCAGCGCCACCAGCGCGACGGCAAGCGCCAGGCCGATGACCCACCCGCCCCAGCGGCGCCACAGCCCAGCCTGCCCGCCCGCGCGGCGCGCGGTGACGGCAGAAGTCGGGTTGCGAGGGTTCACGCTGCGTTCCTCACTTCTGCTTGCCGGTCACGAGGCCGATCTGGTTCAGCTCGATGCGGCGCAGCAGGTCGAGCACGTCGATCACCTTCGCGTACTGCACGCTGGCATCGCCGCGCACGATCACGGGAAAGTCGGGCGACAGGGCCTTCTCGGTGCGCAGGCGCTCTTCGAGCTCGGGCAGCGTGACCGGATAGGCATCGAGGAACACGTTGCCCGCGTTGTCGATGGTGATGGCCTTGGTCTTGGGCTTTTCCAGCGCCACCGAGGCGCTGGCCTTGGGCAGGTCGACCTTGATGCCGGGAATGCTGGCGTTGCTGGTGAGGATGAAGATCACCAGCACCACCAGCAGCACGTCGACGAAGGGGGTGATGTTGATGCCGCCCGCGCGCTTGCGGGTGCCGAACTTGGCTGCGGTGTTTGCCATGGCGTGCTACCGGCCTCAGGCGCGCTTGGCGACGGCTTGCGGCATGGAGCGGCCTTCGCCCTGCTCTTCCGCCAGGCGCGTGACGAACTCGTCCACGAACACGGCCATGTCGGCGCCGATGGCGTCGGAGCGCGAGGCGAGCCAGTTGTAGCCGAACAGCGCGGGAATCGCGACGCCCAGGCCCGCGGCGGTACACAGCAGCGCGGCGGCCATGCCGGGCGCCACCGAGTTGATGTCCACCGCGCCGGCCATCGCCGCCACCACGAACACCAGCATGATGCCGATCACGGTGCCGAACAGGCCGACGTAGGGCGCGCCTTCGATGGTGGTGGAGAGCCAGTTCATGCGCTTGGACATGCGCTCGGTCTCGCGCACCATCACGCCGTCCATGGCGGCACGGATGGCGCCAATGGTGGCGCTCGACACAGCGCTCAGGTCGTAGCCGCGGTCATGGCGGCGGCGCATCTCGTCGATGGCCACTTCGTACAGGCGCCACAGCGACGAATCGGCACGCACATCCTCGGGCACGGTGTTGCTCACGGCCAGACGGTCGAGCGGCGCGCCGGCGGCTTCGCGAAAGTGCTCGATGAAGGCGGCGTTGGCGCGCGAGGTGGCGCCGTAGCTGCGGCCCTTGCCGATCATGATGGCCCACGACAGCACCATCATCAGGCCCAGCAGGCCGACGACGACCCATGCGTCCAGCGGCATGGCGGCGAGGATGAAGCCGAAGTGGCTCTTGCCGGCCTGCTGCTCGTCGGCGCCGAAGGCGGTGAGACGCGACTCGGCGCCTTGCGAGATGGCGTCGGCCAGCAGCAGCGCGTCGGCGCGAGCGACCTTCGACAGGCGCACTTCGTCGATGGCGCCGGTGAATGCAGCGAAGAGGGCGGCGGGCTGGGCGCCTTGTGTGACTGGTGCGATGGGCGCGGTGGGCGCGGTGGCCGGTGCATCAGCGCCGAGCGCGGCGGCCGTGTTCAGCGCCGGCAGCTTCGCCGCCAGCGACACGGTTGAACGGCCACCGACGAAGAGCGTCACTTTCTCGCCTTCGGCCTTCACCGCGATGTGCGACCACTGGCCGGCCTGGATCGGTTGGCCCGGCGCGCTGCGCTGGCCGTTGACCTGCACGAAGGGCACACCCTGGTCGATACCGACCACGAGCTCGCCGGCGCCGTCGCGGCGCGTGTAGATCGCCTGGCGTGCGCCGAGCTGGTCGGGCCGGACCCATGCGGAGAAGGTGAGCGTGCCGCCGGCCTGAACGGCGAGCGATGGCGTGGCCGGCAGCATCAGCGCGCCGCTGCCCAGCTGCGCGCCCTTGCCGATGACGGTGCCTTCGACGGGCACGGCCGAGGTCTGGCCGTTGTTGCCGTAGGCCGTGGTGTCGCGCGGCGGCACGGCGCCTTCGGCGAAGTGGTAGACCAACGTGTAGTCGGGGTCAAAGCTGCGCTGGCCATTGCCCGAGGCCGGGGCCTTCGGGTTGCCGTAGTACATCCACAGCTTCTGCGGCGTGCCGGCCGAAACGTTGGGCACATCGACCCAGATCAGCGCCATGCCCAGCAGCGGATCGAACTGCTCGATCTGGTGGTTCAGCACGGTCTTGTCGTCGGCTGCTACGAAGCGCAGGTCGGCACCGGTCTCGCTCACGCCCTCGAATTTGAAGTTGCCCGTGTGCAGGCGCACCAGCACCGGCATGCGGCCGGCATCGCTGCCAATGGCGCCGGCCTGCGGACCACCGTCGACGGTGACTGGCTTGCGGTAAGACCACTCGGCTTGCCACCAGGCGTGGGCCAGGCCCGGCAGGAGCGTGCTCAGCAGCGTGAGCACGATGAAAAGAATGCGGCGCATGACAGGGTTCTCCGGAAAGCTCGTGGGTGACAACGATGAAAAATGGAAGAAGAAAAAGGAGACGGCGGCTTGCGTGGATCAGTAGTTCGCGGTGAGGCTGAAATTCACGCGCGGGTCGTGCTTCTTCGTGCGCGGGCCGTCGGTGAGCGGGTAGCCGATATCGACGCGGCCCGCGAGGTACTGGCCAAGCTTGAAGGTGGTGCCCACACCGACCGAGTACAGCGAGAAGCGGTCTTCCTGCTCAGGCAGCGGGCTCTTCAGGCGCAGCCGCGCCGCATCGGCGAAGGCGTACACGCGCCAGTTCTCGACCGCGCTGCCGAGATAGGTCAGCGGCTGGCTGCGCAGCTCGACCGAGCCCACCACGCCGTAGTCGCCGGTGGCTTCGGCCGAGAGATAGCCGCGCACCGAGTTCATGCCGCCGCCGGCGATCTGCTCGCTCGACACCAATGACGAATCGGTCATCTGCCCGTTGAAGCGGAAGGCCAGCTGCGAGCCGCCGTCGAAGGTGTGCGTGCCGTTGAGGTCGGTCTTCAGCACCATGAAGCTGGGCGAGGCCTTGTAGCGCTTGTAGTCGAAGGCCTGCCAGTCGCTGCCGTACTTGAATGAGCTGCTGGTGCCCACCACCAGCGAGATGCCCACGCCGTACTGGCTGTTCTCCGACTGGCGCAAGCCCGAGTAAGACAGCGTGATCGGCGCGTACTTGAGCGGCACGGTGTCGCCGCTGCCCTTCAGCGTGAGCGCTTCCTTGTTGTTCTTGAAGTCGATGCCGACGCTGAACGCGTGCCACCAGTTGCCGGCATTGGGCACGGTGTAGGTCGCCTTCAGGCCGAACGAGTGGCCCTTGCCGAGCACGTCGGTGCCGCCCACGGTGGCCACGTTGCTGTCGGACGAGAGGGCATTGGCTTCCAGGCTCCAGTTGGTGCCCGGCAGCGGTGCGGTGTATGAAGCCGAGACCACCTTCGTCTGGCTCAGGTCCTGCGGCGCGCCGAAGAAGCTGATGGAGGCGCTGTGGCCCAGTTGCCAGAGGTTGTCGTGGCCGATCGATGCGGTGGCGCGCAGCTTGCGCGTGTCGGCGCTGTAGTCGTTGTTGAGGCCGACGCTGGCGCGCCACGGGCTCGAGTCCTCGACCTTGAGATCGACGTCCATGGTGCCCGGCATGCTGCCCTGGCGCACCAGCGGCATCACCTGCCGCTTGGGGCCGCGGTTGAGCGCGGTGAGTTCGGCCTGTGCCTTGTTGAAGTTGGGCACGCTGCCCTCCTTCAACGCCGGCACCTGGTCGCGCACGTCGAGCGGCGAGTTGTACTCGGCGCCCACCACGCGCACGCGGCCCACGCGGGTCTCGTTGACCTGCAGGAACACGACGCCCTGCGTCACCTGCTGCTCGGGCAGATCGACATACACCGACTGGTAGCCCGCAGCCTGGTAGGCCGCGAGCAGCGCGTCGCGCGCGCCTTCCACGTCCTTCAGCGTGCGCTCGGGGCCGAGGAAGGGCGTGACCGCCTTCTCGATGGCGCGCGCGTCGAGCACGGTGTTGCCGCGCACGATGTATTCGGCGATGTCGACCTTGCGCGCGGGCTCGACGGCTGCGGCTACGGCCGCGGCCGGAGTCGCGGCGGGTGCCGCAGGTGCAGATGCGGGCGCTTGGGCGAAGGCGGCTCCCTGCGCGCCCATCGCCATCACTGCCAGCCACACTGCGCGACGACAGCGTCCCGGCGGGCCTTTCTCGTTCTTCTTGATTGCATGCATTTGAAGCTCTGTTCCCAAGGAATGAAGCGCGCCTGGCAGCGGCTCATCGGGGAGAGCTTTCGTGTCGCTGCGGCGTACCCTACCTAGACGCACTGCATGCGCGGCGACTGTCGTTTGTCACGAAAACTTCATCAACAAAATGTCACCCAGACCTCTCCGGCCGGTTTTTCATACTTAAGAAGAAGGGCCTCTGCGCGGGGAACGTTTTCTTTGCGCGCGAGGGCTGTTCCCCCGGCGTCTTTTCAATGACTTGCCCGATGCATAGACTGCGCGGACGCCGATGGCGCAATGGAGGTGCAGGATGCGGGTGGTTTGTCTGTACGGCGTCGCGGCAGCCTTGGCGTTGGGCTGCTGCGTGAGCGCATTGGCGCAGGCGAACGATGCGGCTGCTGCCCGGCCCTGCGTGGAAGTGACCGTCAACGGCGAGCGGACACCCTCATACGATTGCCTGACGGAGAAGCTGCGCCCCGCGGCCTCGGCGCGCGCACCTGACGCGGCGCAGCCCGGCATGGCCTCGGAAGCGATGGTGCAGAAGCCATCGAATCAGCTCGGGCTGTTCAACCGGGCGGCAACCGGCCACCGCATGGGCAACACCTTCGGGACCTCGGTCTACCCGCAGCGGCCACCAGCAGCAGCGCCGTCGTCGCCACTGATTCCGCGCCCCTAGCAGAGGCAGGCCGCTCAGGCTGCAAAGCCGCCGTCGATGTTCAGGCTGGCGCCGGTCACGAACGCAGCCTCCGGGCTGGCCAGGTAGCCGACCATGCCGGCGATTTCTTCCGGGCGGGCGTGGCGGGCCAGCGCCATCAGTCCATGCATGGCTGCGGCGTTGGGACCGTCGACCGGATTCATGTCGGTGTTGACCGGGCCGGGCTGCACGTTGTTGACCGTGATGCCGCGCGGGCCGAGGTCGCGCGACAGGCCCTGCACCAGGCCGACCAGCGCCGATTTGCTCATCGCATAGGCGCTGCCACCGGGCCATGGCATGCGCTCGGCGTTGGTGCTGCCGATGTTGATGATGCGGCCGCCTTCGCCCATGTGGCGCGAGGCCGCCTTGGCGGCGACGAACACGGCGCGCACGTTGATGTCCAGCGTCTTGTCGAAGTCCTCGAGCGAGAAGTCGTCGAGGGTGCCGCCGAGGAACACGCCGGCGTTGTTCACGAGGATGTCAATCTTGCCGAGGGCACGGGCCGCTTCGTCGATGCCGGCGGTGAGAGCCGCGGCGTCGGCGCTGTCGATCTTCAGCGCGAGGGCGCGGTCGCCTTCGGACTGGATGCTGCGCACCAGTTCGTCGGCCGGGGCGGCCGAGCTGGCATAGCTGAAGGCCACGGCGGCGCCGTCGCGCGCCAGGCGGCGCACGATGGCCGCGCCGATGCCGCGCGAACCGCCGGTGACGAAGGCGACCTTGCCGGTCAAGACGGGAGAAGAAGCAGTGCTGGAAGTCATGATTTTTCCGATCAGGTGAAAGAAGAAAGGAGGAAGAAGGCCTCCAGTGTCGGCACTTCATTCCCTCGGCGGTAGCCATCAATTGGCGCAATCAAATTCAACCCAAAGTTGAAGATGAGAATGACAATGCGGCGATGGAACCGCTCAATCACCTCGAATCCTTCGTGCAGAGCGCAGAGGGCGGCAGCTTCTCGGCCGCCGCCCGGCGCCTGGGGCTGACGCCGGCCGCGGTCAGCAAGAACGTGGCGCGGCTCGAAGCGCGGCTGGGTGTGCGGCTGTTCCAGCGCAGCACGCGCAGCCTCACGCTCACCGAGGGCGGCGAGCGCTTCCTGGCGCAGATCGGCCCCGCGCTGGCCACGCTGCAGGAGGCCGTGGCCGGCATCGACACCGACGACGGCCAGCCCGCCGGCACGCTGAAGGTGAGCATGGGCCAGGCCTTCGGACGCGAGCATGTGCTGCCGTTGATGGGCGACTTTCTCGCGCGCTACCCGGCCATCCTGCCGGACTGGCATTTCGACAACCAGCAGGTCGACCTGGTCGGCGAGGGCTTCGACGCGGCCATCGGCGGCGGCATCGAGCTGTCGGCCGGGCTGGTGGCGCGGGAGCTGGCGCGCATCCACGTGGTGGCGGTGGCCTCGCCGCGCTACATGGAGGGGCGCAAGCGGCCGCGACAGCCCTCGGACTTGGCGGCGCTGGACACCCTGCTGCGCCGCTCCTCGCCTACCGGGCGACTGCGCAGCTGGACGCTGCGGCATGCGCGCGGTGAGGAGGCAACAGTCGACCTGCCCCGGCCGCGCGCGATCTTCAACGACCCCGAAGCCATCGCGCATGCGGCGCTGATGGGGCTGGGCGTAGCGATGCTGCCGATGCCCTTCGTGGAGCGCGGGCTGCGCAGTGGCGAGCTGCTGCGGCTGCTGCCCGAATGGCACCAGGACGCGGGCGCGGTGTGGCTCTATTACCCGAGCAAGAAGCTGCTGCCGCCGAAGACGCGCGTGTTCATCGACTTCGTGCTGGAGCGTTTTCGCAACGAGCGGTTTGCGCAGCGGATGCAGGTGGCCTGAGCCGACCGTGCGTCGACCCACCGGCTCACGGGGTTTTCACCCGCGACGCCCGCGGCGCGCACCTGTACAAACGCGCGCATGACTTCTTCTTTCTCTCTCTTCAAGCCCAGTCGCCGCACCGCGCTGGCCGCCTCCGTAGCCACCGCCCTGACCCTGATGGCCGCCCCTTCGTGGGCCCAAGGCACCTGGCCGACCAAGCCGGTGCGCATCGTCGTGCCGTTTGCGGCCGGCGGCACCACAGACATCCTGGCGCGCGCCGTGGCGCCCGAGCTGTCGAAGGCCTTCGGCCAGCAATTCATCGTGGACAACCGCGCGGGCGCTGGCGGCAACGTGGGCGCCGAGATCGTGGCGCGCGCGCCGAACGACGGCTACACGCTGCTGATGGGCACGGTGGGCACGCACGGCATCAACCGCGCGCTGTACCCCAAGCTGCCCTTCGACCCGATCAAGGACTTCGCGCCCATCACGCTGGTGGCCGCCGTGCCGAACGTGATGGAGATGAACGCCGACAAGGCGAAGACGCTGAACATCCGCAACGTGCAGGACTTCATCAAGTACGCCAAGGCCAACCCGGGCAAGCTGAACATGGCGTCGAGCGGCAGCGGCACGTCGATCCATCTTGCGGGCGAGCTGTTCAAGAGCATGACGGGCACCTTCATGGCGCACATCCCGTACAAGGGCTCGGGCCCGGCGCTGCTGGACATGGTGGGCGGCAACGCCGATGTGATGTTCGACAACCTGCCCTCGTCGATGGCGCAGATCAAGGCCGGCAAGCTCACGGCGCTGGCCGTGACGAGCGCGCAGCGTTCGCCTGCCCTGCCGGACATTCCGACGGTGGAAGAAGTGGGAGGCCCGTCGCTCAAGGGCTTCGAGGCGAGCTCGTGGTTCGGGTTGCTGGCGCCGGCCGGCACCTCGCCCGAGATAGTGAACCGGATTCAGCAGGAAGTGGCCAAGTCGCTGAGCACGCCGGCCATCAAGGAAAAGATGCTCGCGCAGGGCGCGATTCCGAGCGGGAATTCACCCGCCGACTTCACGAAGCTCATTGCGAGCGAGCATGTGAAGTGGGCGAAGGTGGTGAAGGATTCTGGAGCGAAAGTGGACTGACTGACCGATCAGGTCTTCCAGGTCACGTCTTTCTTTTCGGCCAGCGAATCCTTGAGCATGTGGAGCAGGGGAATCGCACGCTGGTGTAGCCCGACATGCTGCTTCTCGGCCTCGTTGGCGTGGCCTTCGACGGCGTAGTCGTCGTTGTTGTGGGCGTTGGAGCCCTCGCGCGCCAGGGCGGCTTCGAGGGCCGCGATGGCGCCGGGGATCTGCTCGACAGTGATGATGCCTTGCGGGGCCGCCGACTTGCCGACGATGTCTAGCAGCTGGCGCGCATGCACTTCGAGCATCACGAAGTCGGGGGAGGCTCGGGACTGGAATCGATAGAGCATGGTGTTTTCACTCACTTGTAGATGTAGTCACGGGCAAAAGGGTACACCGATTGCGCGCCGCGCAAAACGCCATGTTCGACCTTTCCGTCGGGCCTGGTGGACAGCATCTGGTGCAGCGAGATCCAGCCCTGCTCGAAGCTCATGGCCGAGCCTGCGAGGTACAGGCGATAGGCCCGCAGCACGCGCTCGGCGTTCTCGCCCTGGCGGCCGCCGCTGCGCTGCAGCACCTCGCGCGCGGCGTCGAGCTGCGCCTCGAGTGCATCCGACCATGCCCAGAGCGTGCGCGCATAGTGCGGGCGCAGGCTCTCGGTGTCGACCATCTCCAGGCCGGCCGCGGCCGTCTCGCGCAGCACGTGCGTCACGTGCAACAGCTCGCCGCCGGGGAAGATGTATTTCTCGATGAAGTCGCCCATGCCGGCGCCCAACTGGCGGTAGTTGAGCTCGCCCGAGGTGATGCCATGGTTCATGACCAGGCCGCCCGGCTTCAGCAGCGAATGGATCTTTCGGAAGTAGGTCGGCATGTTGGCCGCGCCCACGTGCTCGAACATGCCGACCGACGAGATCTTGTCGAAGGGCTGGTCGACCGGCACCTCGCGGTAGTCGCGCAGCTCGACACGCACGCGGCCCTGCAGGCCCTTCTGCTCGATGAGCCGCTGCACGTAGGCATGCTGGTTCTTCGACAGCGTGATGCCGGTGGCGTCCACGCCGTAATGCTCGGCCGCCCACAGCAGCAGCGCGCCCCAGCCGGAGCCGATGTCGAGGTAGCGCTCGCCCGGCTGCAGCATGAGCTTGCGGCAGATGTGGTCGAGCTTGGCTTCCTGCGCCTGCGCCAGCGTGAGGTCGGGCGTGCGGAAGTAGGCGCATGAATACACCCGGCGCGGGTCCAGCCACAGCGCGTAGAAATCGTCGGAGACGTCGTAGTGGAACTCGATCTGGGCCGCGTCCTTGCGCAGCGAGTGCGAGCCGTGCGACTTGGCCATGTGCTGCAGGCGGCTCCACCAGCCGGTGTCGGTTTCGGCCGGGTTGCCGGGCAGCATGCCGACGGTGGCGTCGATCAGGTCGCGCATGGCGCCCTCGATCTGCACCTTGCCCTCGACATACGCCTCGCCGATGGCCCCCACCTGCCGGGCCGCCAACTTGGCGAGCACCGTCCATTCCTTGAAAGCCAGCGTGACGCGGGCTCCCGCCTGGGCAACGCGCCGGCCATCTGGCAGCTCCAGCGCGATGGGGACAGGCAGCGAAGCCAGCTGCGACTCGATCTTGGGTATCAAGTTTTGCATGGGGCCCATGGTATTGATTTTTCAAAGGGTTTGCATCACTACCCGTGTCAGCGGGGGCCGCGAGGGCGCGCCGGGCGGTCGGTACGAATCGGGATTGACACAGGATTGTTTATGTCTAAACTATTGAACCATGAACAGCCTCAGCCCGCTCAAATCCGCTCCCGCTTCGGACCTCCAGCGCATCCTGTGCATTGGCGGGGGGCCAGCGGGTCTCTATTTCGCCCTGTTGATGAAGGCGCGCAACCCCGCGCTGCAGATCACCGTGGTGGAACGCAACCGCCCCTTCGACACCTTCGGCTGGGGCGTAGTACTGAGCGACCAGACGCTGGGCAACCTGCGCGCGGCCGACGCCGACACCGCGGCGCTCATCGGCAACGAGTTCCACCACTGGGACGACATCCAGGTGTTCTTCAAGGGCCGCCAGGTGCGCTCGGGGGGCCACGGCTTCTGCGGCATCGGCCGCAAGCGGCTGCTGAACATCCTGCAGGAGCGCTGCCTCGCGCTCGGCGTCGACCTGGTGTTCGAAACCGACGCCACCGACGACCAGGCCATTGCCGCGCAGTACAAGGCCGATCTGGTGATCGCCAGCGACGGCCTCAACAGCCGCATCCGCCAGCGCTACGCCGACGTCTTCAAGCCCGACGTCGATCTGCGCAACTGCCGCTTCGTGTGGCTGGGCACGCACCAGACCTTCGACGCCTTCACCTTCGCCTTCGAACAGACCGAGCACGGCTGGTTCCAGGCGCATGCCTACCAGTTCGACGACAAGACTTCGACCTTCATCGTCGAGACGCCTGAAGCCGTGTGGAAGGCCCATGGCCTCGACCAGATGGAACAGCCCGAGGCCATCGCCTTCTGCGAGAAGCTGTTCGCCAAGTACCTCGGCGGCCACTCGCTGATCAGCAATGCCACGCACCTGCGCGGCTCCGCCAACTGGATCCGCTTTCCGCGCGTGGTGTGCGAGCGCTGGACGCACCGCATCGACGTCGAAGGCCGCTCGGTGCCCGTGGTGCTGATGGGCGACGCCGCGCACACGGCGCACTTCTCCATCGGCTCGGGCACCAAGCTCGCGCTGGAAGACGCGATCGACCTGGCCAACGAATTCGCGCAGGGCGGCACCGTCGACCACGTGCTCGAAGGCTACGAGGCTCGCCGCAGCGTCGAAGTGCTGAAGATCCAGAACGCCGCGCGCAACTCCACCGAATGGTTCGAGAACGTGCCGCGCTACACCGGCATGCAGATCGAGCAGTTCGCCTATTCGCTGCTCACGCGCTCGCAGCGCATCAGCCACGAGAACCTGCGCGTGCGCGACACGCAATGGCTGGGCGGCTACGAGCAGTGGCTGGCGGGCGGCAAGGCCATGGCGCCGATGCTCATGCCCTACAAGGTGCGCGGGCTCACGCTGAAGAACCGCATCCTGGTGTCGCCGATGGCCACCTACAGCGCGGTCGACGGCGTGCCGCAAGACTTTCTGCTCGTGCACCTGGGTGCACGCGCGCTCGGCGGGGCCGCGATGGTGTTCGTCGAGATGACGAGCCCGACGCCCGAAGGTCGCATCACGCCGGCCTGCACGGGCCTGTACAACGACACGCAGCAGGCCGCGTTCAAACGCATCGTCGATTTCGTGCACACGCAATCGAGCGCGAAGATCGCCATGCAGCTCGGCCACAGTGGCCCGAAGGGCTCCACCCGCGTAGGCTGGGAAGGTACCGACGAGCCGCTCGAAAGCGGCAACTGGCCGCTGCTGGCCGCAAGCGCGCTGCCCTACGGCGAACAGAACCAGCTGCCCGCCGCCATCACGCGCACCGAGATGGACACGCTGCGCGACCAGTTCGTCGACTCCACCCGCCGCGCCGTCGAATGCGGCTTCGACTGGCTCGAGCTGCATTGCGCGCACGGCTACCTGTTGTCTGCCTTCATCAGCCCGCTCACGAACCTGCGCACCGACGAATACGGCGGCAGCATCGAGGCCCGCTGCCGCTACCCGCTCGAAGTGTTCCGCGCCATGCGCGCCGTGTGGCCAGCGGACAAGCCCATGAGCGTGCGCATCTCCGCGCACGACTGGGCGCCCGGCGGCAACACCGATGCCGACGCAATCGTGATCGCACGCCTCTTCAAGGAAGCCGGCGCCGACTTCATCGACGTTTCTTCCGGCCAGACCACGCGCGACGCGAAGCCGGTGTACGGCCGCATGTACCAGACACCGTTCTCGGACCGCATCCGCAACGAAGTCGGCATTTCGACCATCGCCGTTGGCGCCATCACCGATGCCGACCAGGCCAACAGCATCATCGCCGCCGGCCGCGCCGACCTGTGCGCCGTCGCGCGCCCACACCTGGCAGACCCGGCATGGACGCTGCACGAAGCCGCCAAGCTGCAGAGCCGCGACGTCGACTGGCCCAAGCAGTACCTGAGCGGGCGCGACCAGATGTACCGAGAGATCGCCAAGCAACAGCAGCTCGCAGCGGCAGCGAATGCCGCGATGGCCGCACAAAGCGGCGAGGAGACGCACTGACATGGACCTCGAAGCGCGCGCGCACAGCGAACACCCCGAAGCACTGCGGCTCTGGCTGCGGCTGCTCACCTGCACCCAGCTCATCGAGAAGCAGGTACGCAACGAACTGCGCTCGCAGTTCGCCACCACGCTGCCGCGTTTCGACCTGATGTCGCAGCTCGAACGCTCGCCCGACGGTCTGAAGATGAACGAGCTCTCGCGCCGCATGATGGTGACGGGCGGCAACGTGACCGGCATCACCGACCAGCTCGTGACCGAAGGGCTGGTCGAGCGCATCAACGTCGAGGGTGACCGCCGCGCCTGGCGCGTGCGCCTCACGCCGCGCGGGCGCAAGCTCTTCAACGAGATGGCGCAGCAGCATGAAGACTGGATCGTCGAGGCCTTCGCGGGCCTCAGCGGCAAGGAGATCTCGCAGCTCCACAAGCTGCTCGGCAAGGTCAAGGAACACTCACACAACCAATTGATAGTGGAGACCGAATGAAGCACTACATCGGCGCAGGCAACCCCATGCGCGCGCAATTCGAAGCGAAGGCAGCCTACAAGGCCGAGCACTTCGCATGGAGCTACGAGGCCGGCGTCGGCACCATCACGCTGAACCGGCCGGAGCGCAAGAACCCGCTCACGTTCGACTCGTACGCCGAGTTGCGCGACCTGTTCCGAGCGCTGAACTACGCGACCGACGTGAAGGCGCTCGTCGTGACCGGCGCGGGCGGCAACTTCTGCTCGGGCGGCGACGTGCACGAGATCATCGGCCCGCTGACCGGCATGCGCATGCCCGAGCTGCTGGAGTTCACGCGCATGACAGGCGACCTGGTGAAGGCGATCCGTGCGTGCCCGCAGCCGATCGTCGGCGCCATCGACGGTGTGTGTGCCGGCGCCGGCGCGATGATTGCGCTGGCTTGCGACCTGCGCTATGGCTCGCCCGCCACGCGCACCGCATTCCTCTTCACGCGTGTGGGCCTTGCGGGTGCTGACATGGGCGCCTGTGCGCTGCTGCCGCGCGTGATCGGCCAGGGTCGCGCCTCGGAACTGCTGTTCACCGGCCGTGCGATGACGGCGCAGGAAGGCCACGCCTGGGGCTTCTTCAACGCACTGCACGAAGGCGATGCGCTGCTCGAAGCCGCTACCAAAGTGGCGCGCGAACTGGCCGAAGGCCCGAGCTTCGCGCACGGCATGACGAAAACGATGCTGTCGCAGGAATGGTCGATGACCATCGACCAGGCCATCGAGGCCGAAGCACAGGCACAAGCCATCTGCATGCAGACCGAAGACTTCAAGCGCGCATACGAAGCCTTCGCGGCCAAGCGCAAGCCCGTGTTCGGCGGAGACTGACGCGATGATGACCAAAGCCCCCGCCCCGCCATCGACCGCGCACCTGGCGCTGCCGTTCTTCGACGACGCGCATCGCGCGCTCGCCGACGGCCTGCTGCCCTGGGCCGCCGCGCAGGAAGTCGACGAGCGCGATGACCGCGCCGCTTGTCGCGACTGGGTTCAACGGCTCGGCGCCGGTGGCTGGCTGCGCTACTGCGTGCCGGGTACGTCCGGCGGAGCACTGGAACGACTCGACTCGCGCGCCCTCGTGCTGCTGCGCGAGACGCTCGCCTTTCACTCGCCGCTCGCCGACTTCGCGTTCGCGATGCAGGGCCTCGGAAGCGGAGCGATCACGCTTGCAGGCACGCCGGAGCAGCACGCGAACTACCTGACGGCAGTGGCCAAGGGCAGCAAAATCGCAGCCTTCGCGCTCAGCGAGCCCGAAGCAGGCTCCGACGTGGGCGCAATGGCAATGCGCGCCGAAGCGACCGCCGACGGCTGGAAGCTCAACGGTGAGAAGACCTGGATCAGCAACGGCGGCATCGCCGACTTCTACTGCGTCTTCGCGAAGACCGACCCCACCGGTGGCACGCGCGGCATCACGGCCTTCATCGTCGATGCGACGACGCCCGGCCTCGACACCTCCGCGCACATCGACGTGATGGCGCCGCACCCACTGGCCACGCTGCGCTTCGAGAACTGCATCGTGCCGCGCACGGCGCAGCTCGGTGAGCTCAACGGCGGCTTCAAGCTCGCGATGCGCACGCTCGACATCTTCCGCGCTTCGGTGGCGGCTGCCGCACTCGGCATGGGCCGTCGCGCGTTGGCAGAGGCCATTGCGCATTCGAAGAGCCGCCGCATGTTCGGCCAGACACTGGCGGACTTCCAGCTCACGCAGGCCAAGCTCGGCGAGATGGCAGCGCTGATCGACAGCGCAGCGTTACTCACGTACCGCGCTGCGTGGATGCGCGACGACGCAGAGCAACGCGGTGCACCGGCAGTGGGCGACGTCTCTGCCGCAGCCGCAATGGCCAAGATGTGCGCCACCGAAAACGCAAGCCGCGTGATCGACATGTCGCTGCAGATGCACGGCGGCCTCGGCGTGAAGGTTGGCACGAAGATTGAAAGCCTCTACCGCGACATCCGCTCGCTGCGCATCTACGAAGGCGCGACGGAAGTCCAACAACTGATCATCGGTAAATCTGTTCTGCGGGGATAAACACCGTGTCTGCCCAAGTCGACCGCTTCGTTCACGACCGCCTGCCGCCTGCCGCGCAGCTGCCCGTCTTTCGTTACGAACTGCCCGAGCTGCAGTTGCCCGACCAGCTGAACCTGGTCGAGGAGTTGCTCGACAAGGCAGCAGCCAATGGCCTCGGCGACAAGCCGATGCTGCGTTCGCCGCAGGGCACGCTGACGTACGCGCAAGCGGCCGTCGAGGTCAATCGCATTGCGCAGGTGCTGACAGAAGACCTCGGGCTCGTGCCGGGCAATCGCGTGCTGCTTCGCGGCGGCAACTCGGTGGCCATGGCGCTGTCGTGGCTCGCGGTGGTGAAGGCCGGGCTGATCGCGGTGGCAACGATGCCGTTGCTGCGCGCGAAGGAGCTGGGCGAGATCATCGAGAAGGCGCAGCCCGTGGCCGCGCTGTGCGATGGCCGCTTGCTCGACGAGCTCGTGATCGCTCAGCAGGCCCATCCGGTGCTCGCCACGGTGATTGCATTCAACAAGCCTGAAGCGGAAGACTCACTCTCTACACGCGCGGCGAAGAAGAGCGGCGTGTTCAAGGCCTGCCCCACGGCATCGGACGATATCGCGCTGCTGGCCTTCACATCGGGCACCACGGGCAGGCCGAAGGCGCCCGTCACCACGCACCGCGATGTGCTCGCGATGTGCGAGACCTGGCCGCGCCATGTGCTGCGCGCGCGCAGCGACGACATCGTGGTGGGCTCGCCGCCGCTGGCCTTCACCTTCGGCCTCGGTGGGCTGCTGGTATTCCCGATGTGGGCAGGGGCTTCGGTCTATTTTCCCGATGCGCCGTTCACGCCCGAGGGGCTGGTGAAGCTCATCAACGAGGTCGGCGCGACCATCTGCTACACGGCGCCTACGTTCTATCGCCAGATGGCGCCGTTCGTGAAGCAGCACGGCATGCCCGGCCTGCGCATCAGCGTGAGTGCAGGCGAGGCCCTGCCCGACGCCACGCGCCAACTGTGGAAGGACGCTACCGACATCGAGATGCTCGACGGCATCGGCGGCACCGAGGTGTTCCACATCTACATTTCGGCAGCGGGCGACGACGTGCGCCGCGGCGCGGTCGGCAAGGTAGTGCCCGGCTTCACCGCGAAGGTGGTGGACAACGAAGGCAACGAAGTGCCGCGCGGCACGGTCGGCAAACTTGCGCTGCAGGGGCCTGTGGGTTGCCGCTATCTCGACGACCCGCGCCAGGCCGACTACGTGAAGAACGGCTGGAACTATCCGGGCGATTCGTTCGTGCAGGACGACGACGGCTACTTCTTCTACCAGGCACGCGCCGACGACATGATCATCACGGCCGGCTACAACGTCGGCGGCCCCGAGGTCGAAGACGCGCTGCTCAAGCATTCGGCCGTGGCCGAGTGCGGCGTGATCGGCAAGCCCGATGCCGACCGCGGCATGATCGTGAAAGCGTTCTGCGTCCTCAAGCCCGGCAACGAGGGCAACGCAGCCCTCGTGAAGGCGCTGCAGGACCACGTGAAGGCAACGATCGCGCCTTTCAAATACCCGCGGGAAATCGAGTTCGTGCCGGTGCTGCCGCGCACCGAAACCGGCAAGCTCCAGCGATTCAAACTGAGACAACTCAACACAACATCATGATCCACAAACTCCTGCAGCCCGAAGGCTGGCTGCCTCCCAAAGGCTATGCGAACGGCGTTGCCGCACGCGGCACGACGCTGTTCGTCGGCGGACAGATCGGCTGGAATGCGCAGCAGCAGTTCGAGTCGGACGACTTCATCGAGCAATGCGGCTTAGCGCTGCGCAACATCGCCGAAGTGCTACGCGCAGGCGGCGCGGGTCCCGAGCACATGGTGCGCATGACCTGGTATGTGACTGATCGGGACGAATACAGCAGCCGGCTCGCCGAACTCGGCCCCGTCTACCGCGATGCGATGGGCCGCAGCTTCCCGGCCATGACCTGCGTGCAGGTGGCGGCACTGGTCGAGCACCGCGCGAAGGTCGAGATCGAGGTGACGGCGGTCATTCCGGACTGACTGACGCCGTCCCGAAGCGCTTGCGGTACTCCGCGGGCGTGATGCCGACCTGCCGCTGGAACGCGCGGCGCAGCGTGTCGGCATCGGCGAATCCGCATTCGTATGCCACCTGCTTGGGTGCCGCGTCTCCAGCCTCCAGCAGGCGGCGCGCGGCGGCCACGCGAACGTCTTCCACCCACGCTGCGGGTGTGACCCCGACCTCCTGCCTGAAGAGCCGCGCAAAGTGGCGTTCGCTGAGACCCATGCGCGCCGCGAGATTCGCGACGCTGTGATCCTCGGCAGGGTTGGCCGCGATCCAGCGCTGGACCTCCTGCAGGGCCGAACGGCCTGTGGGCGCGGTCCCGCCCTTGCGGCTGAACTGCATCTGGCCGCCGGGGCGCTTGAAGAACATCACGAGCTGCGCCGCAACCTTCATGGCGATGTCGCGGCCGAGGTCTTCCTCCACCAGTGCGAGCGACAGGTCCAGGCCCGCCGTGACACCGGCAGCGGTGCGCAGGCGGCCGTCGCGCACATGGATGGCATCGGCGTCGACGGTGACTGAGGGATAGTCTTTCGCGAGCTGGTCGGCCACGGCCCAGTGCGTGGTGACGCGCCGGCCGTTCAAGAGCCCGGCCTGGGCCAGCACAAAGGCACCGCTGCAGACCGAGCCGAAGCGACGCACCTTGGGTGTCTGCTGCCTAAGCCAGACGGTCACATTGGCATCGGACGCTGCGCCGGCCGCGTGCGGAGAGCCCGCGACCAGCAGCGTGTGTATGGGCTCGTCCATTGCATCGCCGATGATTGCATCGGGCATGAGCCGTACTCCCGAGGAACTGCGAACGGGCCCTCGCCGGGTTGCGATCACCTGCAACCTGTAGGCCTGCGCGCGGGCTTGCAGGTTGGCCTCGGCGAACACGTCGAGCGGGCCGGACACGTCCAGCAACTGGACGCCGGGCATGGCGAGGACGGCGATGGTCTTCGGAGCTTTCATGGATCTGTGGCGCTTTCGGACGGGCAATGTCTGGATTCGCCGCTCCACGTCGATTGAAGCCATCACAGCCTACTCCTAAAGTTGTCTCAACTTCACAGGAGAAATCCACATGGCTTTGACGACGACGGATATCGAAGGGGTGCGCATCCCCGACAGCACGCTCGCATGCGAGATCACGGAACTGGTTCGGGACACGGCCCCACCGCTGCTCTTTCACCATTCGAGCCGGGTCTACTACTTCGGCGCGCTCGCCGGCAAGCGCCGCGGGCTGACCTTCGACCCTGAGTTGCTGTACGCCGGAGCGATGTTCCACGACATGGGGTTGCTGAAGAAGCACAGCAGCGCGCATGAGCGCTTCGAAGTCGACGGCGCGAACGTGGCGCGCGACTTCCTGCGCGGGCACGGGATCTCGCAGCAGGACATCGACCTGGTGTGGACTGCGATCGCGCTGCACACGACGCCCGGTATTCCGCAGCACATGCACCCGGTGGTGGCACTGGTCACGGCTGGCGTCGAGATGGACGTGCTGGGTCTGACCTACAAGGAGTACAGCGAGGCCGAGCGCACGAAGGTCGTGCATGCGCATCCGCGCACCGAACACTTCAAGGAAGACATCATCCAGGCCTTCTACGACGGCATCCGGTGCAAGCCTGAGACGACGTTTGGCAACGTCAAGGCAGACGTGATCGCGGACAAGGAGCCGCACTTCCACCGGGGCAATTTCTGCAGCGTGATTCGCTGCTCGGCCTGGCACGGTTAAGACTGAGAGAGAGCGCGAATTCCGGAAACAAAAAACCCTCTTTGCGAGGGCTTTTCAATTCATTTACCGACCAAGAAAAAAGGCCCTTTGAAATTCAAAGGGCCTTTTAAATTGGTTGCGCGAGCAAGATTTGAACTTGCGACCTTTGGGTTATGAGCCCAACGAGCTACCAGGCTGCTCCATCGCGCGGCAAGATGGAATTATAGCTTAATCAGCAGCGTTTTGCTCGGCTGCTTCTTCTTTAATTTCAGGACGGTCGACCAGTTCGACGAGTGCCATCGGAGCGTTGTCGCCCACGCGGAAACCCATCTTCAGAATGCGGGTGTAGCCGCCCGGACGCGCGGCGAAACGCGGGCCGAGTTCGCCGAAGAGCTTGACGACGCTGTCGCGGCTGCGCAGGCGGTCGAAAGCCAGGCGCTTGTTGGCCAGCGTGGGCTTCTTGGCGAGCGTGATCATTGGTTCGATGACGCGGCGCAGTTCCTTGGCCTTGGGGACCGTGGTCTTGATGACTTCGTGCTCGATGAGCGAATTCATCATGTTCTGCAGCATCGCAAGGCGGTGCGAGCTGGTGCGGTTGAGTTTGCGGAGTCCGTGTCCGTGACGCATGGTGCTTTCCTTTACTTTATAAAAACAGGCAGCCGTGTCAGGTACTGCCCGGTGCACTGGCCCTTTTAAGGGGGCCTATTTCAAAAATTCAAATCAACGCTTGTCGAGACCGGCCGGCGGCCAGCTTTCGAGCTTCATACCCAAGGTCAGGCCGCGCGAAGCGAGGACTTCCTTGATTTCGTTGAGCGACTTGCGACCCAGGTTCGGGGTCTTGAGCAGCTCGTTTTCGGTGCGCTGGATCAGATCACCGATGTAGTAGATGTTTTCGGCCTTCAGGCAGTTGGCCGAACGCACGGTGAGCTCGAGCTCGTCGACAGGGCGCAGCAGGATCGGATCGAATTGCTGTGCACTGCGCGGTGCCGGTGCATCGAATGCAGCGAGTTCGCCGCCTTCGAGCTGCGCAAACACGGCGAGCTGTTCGACCAGGATTTTAGCCGATGCGCGCACGGCGTCTTCGGCAGTGATCGCACCGTTGGTTTCGATTTCAACCAGCAGCTTGTCGAGGTCGGTACGCTGTTCGACACGGGCGCTTTCGACCGTGTAGCTCACGCGCTTGACGGGCGAGAACGACGCGTCGAGGACGATGCGGCCAATCGACTTGGTCGGCTCGTCGGCGTAGCGGCGCATCGTGCCGGGCACATAGCCGCGACCCTTTTCGACCTTGATCTGCATGTCGAGCTTGCCGCCTTGCGACAGGTGCGCGATCACGTGGTCGGGGTTGATGATCTCGACGTCGTGCGGGGTCTGGATGTCCGACGCCAGGACCGGGCCTTCGCCGTCCTTGCGCAGGCTCAGCGTGACTTCGTCGCGGTTGTGGAGCTTGAACACCACGCCCTTGAGATTCAGCAGGATGTTGACGACATCTTCCTGCACGCCGTCGATCGACGAGTACTCATGCAGAACGCCAGCGATCGTGACTTCGGTGGCCGAGTAGCCGACCATGGACGACAGCAGAACGCGACGCAGCGCGTTGCCGAGCGTGTGGCCGTAGCCGCGCTCGAAAGGTTCGAGCGTGACCTTGGCCTTGTTGGGGGCAAGTTGCTCGACCTGGATGGTCTTGGGTTTCAGCAGGGTGGTTTGCATGCAGACTTCCTCTCAATACCCCCGGCTCGTTACACCGGTAAGGCTGGTGAAGCACCTGATCCGCGACGAAGCGCGGAGCAGGAACGTGAACAACAATATCAATCTCCCGCCGGCGCAAAGACGTGCAAGCGGGTAGAAAAAATCAACGCGAATACAGTTCGACGATCAGCGATTCGTTGATGTCGGCGGCGAATTCGTCGCGATCGGGCACCTTCTTGAACGTGCCTTCGGCCTTGTCGGCATTCACGTCGACCCAAGCCGGAATACCGACTTGCTGGGCGAGTTGCAGCGCTTCGACAATGCGGTTCTGCTTCTTCGACTTGTCGCGCACGGCGATCACGTCGCCGGTCTTGACCAGGTACGACGGGATGTTGACCGACTGGCCATTCACCGTGATCGCCTTGTGCGACACGAGCTGGCGCGCTTCTGCGCGGGTCGAGCCGAAGCCCATGCGGTAGACGACGTTGTCCAGGCGCGATTCGAGGATGAACAGCAGGTTGGCGCCGGTGTTGCCACGGCGGCGATCGGCTTCTTCGAAGTAGCGACGGAATTGCTTTTCGAGCACGCCGTACATGCGCTTGACCTTCTGCTTTTCACGCAGTTGCAGGCCGTAGTCGGAAGTGCGCTGACCCGAGGTGCGACCGTGCTGGCCGGGCTTGGAGTCGAACTTGGCCTTGTCCTGGATCGAACGGCGGGCGCTCTTCAGGAACAGGTCGGTGCCTTCACGGCGGGAAAGTTTGGCCTTGGGGCCGAGGTAACGTGCCACGATTTTTCCTTTGTGTCATCTGCCGCAGTTGCCTGCGGGAGCCATCGGCGAAACGCGGATGGCGGTGGGCTTAGTTAAAAAACAAATGCGCAGCCGCTATTCAAAGCCGGCTGCGCCTTGCGGACTGACGATCAGATGCGGCGACGCTTCTGGGGACGGCAGCCGTTGTGCGGAACGGGCGTCACGTCGGCAATGGAATTGATCCGGATGCCGAGCGCAGCCAGTGCGCGCACCGACGATTCGCGACCGGGGCCCGGGCCCTTGATCTCGACGTCGAGGTTCTTGATACCTTGTTCGACAGCAGCACGGCCGGCCACTTCGGAAGCCACCTGCGCAGCGAACGGCGTCGACTTGCGCGAGCCCTTGAAGCCCTGGCCACCCGACGAAGCCCACGACAGGGCGTTGCCCTGGCGATCGGTGATCGTGATGATGGTGTTGTTGAACGAAGCGTGCACGTGAGCGATACCGTCCGCGACGTTCTTGCGAACCTTCTTGCGAACGCGCTGTGCGGCGTTGTTTGCAGGTGCTTTAGCCATGCTGTTCTATCCTTATTTCTTCAGGGACTGCGCAGCCTTGCGCGGACCCTTGCGGGTGCGGGCGTTGGTGCGCGTGCGCTGGCCGCGCATCGGCAGGCCGCGACGGTGACGGAAGCCGCGATAGCAGCCGATGTCCATCAAACGCTTGATGTTCATCGTCGTCTCGCGACGCAGATCGCCTTCGATGGTGAACAGAGCGATCTGGTCGCGGATCTTTTCGAGATCGGCGTCGGTCAGATCCTTGATCTTCTTCGAATATTCGATGCCGCTCGCTTCGCAGATCTGACGGGCGCGGGTGCGACCGATGCCGAAGATGGCGGTCAGGCCGATTTCAGCGTGCTTGTGCGGCGGAATGTTGATGCCAGCAATACGTGCCATGTGCGTCCTCTAATACTCTTCAATCAACCCTGGCGCTGCTTGTGGCGCGGGTCGGTGCAAATCACACGCACCACACCTTTACGGCGGATGACCTTGCAATTACGGCAGATGGTTTTGACCGAAGCCGAAACTCTCATTTCATTCTCCTAAAACTGTTTAACGTGGCGGTACACCGCCCACTCACCCAATATTCTCAATACTGAAACTCACAGCCCTACGATGTCTTGAAGTTCGCCTTCTTCAGCAGCGATTCGTACTGCTGGGACATCATGTAGTTTTGCACCTGGGCCATGAAGTCCATCGTGACGACCACGATGATCAGCAGGGAGGTACCACCGAAGTAGAACGGCACGTTGTACTTCAGGATCAGGAACTCGGGCAGCAGGCAGACGAAGGTGATGTACACCGCGCCGGCCAACGTCAGGCGAACCAGAATCTTGTCGATGTAGCGAGCGGTCTGGTCACCCGGGCGAATGCCAGGAATGAATGCACCACTCTTCTTCAGGTTGTCGGCCGTTTCCTTGCTGTTGAACACGAGTGCCGTGTAGAAGAAGCAGAAGAAAACGATCGCAGCAGCGTACAGCAGCACGTAGATCGGCTCGCCCGGACGCAGTGCGCCGGCAACGTCCTTGATCCAGCGGAAGCCGCCTTCACCGGTGCTGAACCAGCCAACCACCGTTGCGGGCAGCAGGATGATCGACGAAGCGAAGATCGGCGGAATCACACCGGCCATGTTCAGCTTCAAGGGCAGGTGCGACGACTGGCCGCCATAGACCTTGTTACCGACCTGGCGCCGCGCATAGTTCACGAGGATCTTGCGCTGGCCGCGTTCGACGAACACCACGAAGTAGGTGACCAGCACCACCACCGCGACGATGAAGAGCGCGATGATGACATTCATGGCACCGGTACGCACCAGCTCCAACAGGCCACCGATGGCGTTGGGCAGGCCGGCCGCGATACCTGCAAAGATCAGGATCGAGATGCCGTTGCCCAAGCCGCGTTCGGTGATCTGCTCGCCGAGCCACATCAGGAACATCGAACCTGCCGTCAGGCTCACCATAGCGGTCAGGCGGAAGCCGAAACCGGGCGAGATGACCAGACCGGCCGACGATTCGAGCGCCACTGCGATGCTGAACGACTGGAACAGAGCCAAGCCCAACGCACCATAGCGCGTGTACTGCGTGATCTTGCGGCGGCCGGCCTCGCCTTCCTTCTTCAATTGCTCGAAGGTCGGAAGCACGTAGGTCATCAGCTGCATGATGATCGACGCCGAGATGTACGGCATGATCCCCAACGCGAACACGGTGAAGCGCGACAGCGCCCCGCCCGAGAACATGTTGAACAGGCTCAGAATGCCGCCCTGCTGGCCCTGGAACAGCGCCGCCAGCTGGTCCGGGTTGATACCCGGCACAGGAATGTGTGCGCCAATCCGGTAGACCACGAGCGCGAGCAGCAAAAAGACGAGCCGACGACGAAGGTCGCCGAACTTGCCTGTTTTTGCGATCGTTGCCGCGTTAGTTGCCACGAAGAACTTCTTTCAGTCCGATGGTAATCAGGCGATGCTGCCGCCGACTGCTTCGATCGCAGCCTTGGCCCCAGCCGTTGCGCCCACGCCCGTCAGCTTGACGGCCTTGGTGAGCTCACCGGTCTTGACGATCTTGACGACTTTGGCGAGCTGACCCACGAGGCCGGCTTGCTTCAGCGCCAGGACGTCCACTTCGGCCAAGCCGAGCTGCTCGAGGGCAGTCAGCGTGACTTCAGCATTGAACTTCAGCAGGTGCGACTTGAAGCCACGCTTCGGCAGGCGACGCTGCAGCGGCATTTGACCGCCCTCGAAGCCGACCTTGTGGAAACCGCCTGCGCGCGACTTCTGGCCCTTGTGACCGCGACCTGCGGTCTTGCCGATGCCGGAGCCGATACCGCGGCCGACGCGGCGCTTGGCGTGCTTGGCGCCATCCGCCGGCTTGATGCCATTGAGTTCCATATCAGTCTCTCTTACAGAACTTTGACCAGATAACTGATCTTGTTGATCATGCCGCGCACCGCAGGGGTGTCTTGCAGCTCGCTCACGCTGTTGAGCTTGCGCAGGCCGAGGCCACGCACGGTCGCGCGATGCGATTCCTTGGTACCGATCGGGCTCTTGACCAATTGGACCTTGAGGGTTTGTTGTTGCGTCGTCATTTGAATGCTTCTTTCGGCTTGCGCTTAAGCGAAGATTTCTTCGACGGTGAGGCCGCGCTTGGCAGCCACCTGGCCCGCCGTCGTCGAGTTCTTCAACCCGTCGAGCGTGGCGCGAACCATGTTGTAGGGGTTCGACGAACCATGGCTCTTGGCCACGATGTCGGTGATACCCATCACTTCGAACACGGCGCGCATCGGGCCGCCGGCGATGATGCCGGTACCCTTGGGAGCCGGGTACATCACGACCGTCGCAGCGCCATGGTGGCCTTGCACCTGGTGATGCAGCGTGCCGTTCTTGATCGAAACCTTCAGCAGGTTGCGACGCGCTTCTTCCATGGCCTTCTGCACTGCAGCGGGCACTTCCTTCGACTTGCCCTTGCCCATGCCGACGCGACCATCACCATCACCGACCACGGTGAGTGCTGCGAAACCGAGGATACGACCACCCTTCACCACCTTGGTGACGCGGTTGATCGCGATCATCTTCTCGCGCAAACCGTCCTCGGGGCCTTCGTTCTGCGTTCTTGCCTGAATCTTTGCCATTTTGAATCTCGTGTCCGGTTAGAACTGCAGGCCGGCTTCGCGGGCGGCCTCGGCCAGCGCCTTGACGCGGCCGTGGTATGCGAAACCTGCGCGATCGAAGGCGACCTTCTCGACGCCGGCAGCCTTCGCCTTTTCAGCGATGCGCTTGCCGACGGCGGTGGCTGCAGCGGCATTGCCGCCTTTGCCCGAACCGCCGAGCGAGGTACGCACTTCGGCTTCTGCCGTCGATGCGGTTGCAATCACCTTGGTGCCGTCGTCGGAGATGACGGTCGCGTAGATGTGCAGGTTGGTGCGGTTCACCGTCAGACGGGCCACGCCCTGCGTCGCGATGCGAATGCGGGTCTGGCGCGAGCGGCGAAGACGCTGTGCTTTTTTGGTCAACATCATTTTGCTGCCCCTTACTTCTTCTTGGTCTCTTTGATCACGATCTTCTCGTCCGCATAGCGGATGCCCTTGCCCTTGTAGGGCTCTGGCGGACGAACAGCGCGGATCTCAGCGGCGATTTGACCAACGCGCTGACGGTCAGCACCCTTGATCACGATTTCGGTCGGGGTCGCAGTGGCCACCGTGATGCCTTGCGGCATGTCGATGTTGACCGGGTGCGAATAACCGACTTGCAGGTTCAGCTTGTTGTTGGACGCTGCAGCCTTGTAGCCGACGCCAATCAGGTTGAGCTTCTTCTCGAAGCCCTTCGTGACGCCGACGACCATGTTGTTCACCAGCTGCCGAATCGTGCCGCTCATCGCATTCGCTTCACGCGACTCGTTGGCGGGCTCGAAGCTCAGCTTGCCGTCATTGCTGGCGACCTTCACCAGCGCGTTGCGCGCGAGGCTGAGCATGCCGCCCGTGCCCTTGACGCTGATCTGGTCTTCCTTGATCGACACATCCACGCCTGCGGGGATGGTGATCGGCATTTTTCCTACTCGGGACATTTCAGTAACTCCTCGATGTCTCGGTTAGGCGACGTAGCACAGAACTTCGCCGCCGACACCGGTGGCGCGAGCCTTGCGGTCGGTCATCACGCCCTTGGGGGTCGTGACGATCGCAACGCCGAGGCCGTTCTGAACCTGCGGAATAGAAGCACTGGCCTTGTAGACGCGCAGGCCAGGACGGCTCACGCGCTCAATGCGCTCGATGACCGGGCGGCCAGCGTAGTACTTCAGCGAAATTTCAAGTTCGCTCTTGCCGGCTTCGGTCTTGACCTGAAAGCCGTCGATGTAGCCCTCGTCCTTCAGGACTTGTGCGATCGCGATCTTCACCTTGGAAGACGGGACCGACACGGTGGGCTTCGCCACCATCTGCGCGTTACGGATACGCGTCAGCAGGTCGGCAATGGGATCACTCATGCTCATGTTGTTTGCTCCTGCCTGGCTTACCAGCTGGCCTTGGTGACACCGGGGATGTCGCCATTGAAAGCCAGTTCGCGGATCTTGGCGCGGGCCAGACCGAATTGACGGAAGGTGCCACGCGGGCGACCGGTGATTTCGCAACGGTTGCGCTGACGCGTGGGGTTCGCGTTGCGCGGGAGCTTTTGCAGGCCCAGGCGGGCAGCAGCGCGCTCTTCGTCGCTCTTCTTCACGTCGTTGGAAATTGCCTTCAGTTCCGCGTGCTTCGCAGCGAACTTGGCAACCAGCTTGTCGCGCTTGAGTTCGCGCTGGATCAAAGATGCTTTAGCCACAGATCACCTCAGTTCTTGAACGGGAAACGGAAACCAGCGAGAAGCGCCTTGGCTTCTTCGTCGGTCTTGGCCGTCGTCGTGATGCTGATATTGAGACCGCGCAGGGCATCGACCTTGTCGTACTCGATCTCAGGGAAAATGATCTGTTCCTTGACGCCGATGTTGTAGTTGCCACGGCCATCGAACGCACGGCCGGAGATGCCGCGGAAGTCGCGAACACGCGGCAGCGCGATGGTCACGAAACGGTCCAGGAACTCATACATCTGCACGCCACGCAGCGTGACCATGCAGCCGATCGGCTGGTTTTCGCGGATCTTGAAACCGGCGATAGCCTTCTTCGACTTGGTAACCACGGGCTTCTGGCCAGCGATCTTGGTCAGGTCGGCGACAGCGTTGTCGAGAACCTTCTTGTCGGCGACTGCTTCACCCACACCCATGTTGAGCGTGATCTTGGTGAGGCGCGGAACCTGCATCGGCGACTTGTAGCCGAACTTTTCCGTCAGGTCTTTCGCGATCTTTTCGCGATAGTGTTGTTGGAGACGTGCCATGTGAGTACCTCTTAGGCGATCTTGATTTCGTCGCCGCTGGACTTGAAGACGCGAACAGCCACGCGCTTGCCGTCAGCACCCTGGGTGATCTTGATCCCCACGCGATCGGCCTTGCCGGTCGCGGCATTGAAGATCGCCACGTTGGATTGGTGAATGGGCATGGACTTCTCGACGATGCCACCGGTCGTACCCTTGAGCGGGTTCGGCTTGGTGTGCTTCTTGACGATGTTGATGCCCTCGACAAGCACGTGCGAGTCGTCCTTGCGGAGCGACACGGTGCCGCGCTTACCCTTGTCACGACCGGCCAACACGATGACCTGGTCGCCTTTGCGAATCTTGTTCATGGCGTTGTTGTCCTTACAGAACTTCGGGTGCCAGCGACACGATCTTCATGAACTTCTCGGTGCGCAGTTCGCGCGTGACCGGTCCGAAGATGCGGGTGCCGATAGGCTCCAGCTTGGCGTTGAGCAACACTGCTGCGTTGCCGTCGAACTTGACGAGCGAGCCGTCGGCGCGACGGATGCCCTTGGCGGTGCGGACCACCACTGCGCTGTAGATCTCGCCCTTCTTGACGCGACCACGCGGAGCGGCTTCCTTGATGCTGACCTTGATGACGTCGCCCACGCTGGCGTAACGCCGCTTGGAGCCACCGAGCACCTTGATACACAGGACGGATTTCGCGCCTGTGTTGTCGGCCACTTCGAGCCGGGATTCAGTTTGGATCATTTCTTGATATTCCCAACTTGTACCGATGTGCATCCAGGAGGGAGGCACCGCGGTCAGTCTTGGGCCCGTCGTCCATGCCTCGAACCACTCGAGGCACTTCCGCTTTGGGCTGAAAGCTTCGCCTTTTGGAAGCGAAGCCCGCGATTGTTGCACGCACTAATGCCGATGTCAACAACCCCATTACACCATCTCGCGCTGCCACTAGACTCCGGGGCGTGCGCCAGCCCCTGAAATCCCCCTTTCCGCCCTCGTTGCTCCAGCGACGTCACCTGCTGGCGAGCGGGGCCAGCCTGGTAGCGCTGGGCCTGGCTGGCTGCAAGAGCGCGACTCCGAATCCAGACCCTGGCCGGCTGCGCCGCATTGGCGAGGCGCGCTGGCCCCATCGCCTACATATAGAAGGCACCGTGGCCGGCGGCCTCTCCGGCATCGACTACGACCCGATTCGAGGTGAGTACCTGCTCATCAGCGATGACCGGTCAGACCTGGCGCCCGTGCGCTATTACGTCGCCCGCTGGCCCCTCCCACAGGCCATGCAACAGCCCGAGCCAACGGGCGTGGTGCAGCTGCAACGCCCCGGCGGCGGGCCCTGGCCGAACCGGCGCCACGCAGTCGACGGGCTCCCCGTGCCCGACCCAGAAGCCCTGCGGCTGCGCCCGGCGACCAACACCCCGCTCTGGACCAGCGAGGGCGACATCGCCCGCGGTTTCGGCCCCGCGCTGTACGAATCGACCCGCGACGGCCGCTTCCTGCACGAATTCCCGATGCCGGCGATGTTCCAGCCCGACCCGGCCCTGCGCCGCGGCCCGCGCGACAACCAGACTTTCGAAGGCCTCGCCCTCTCACCCGACGGCCGTTTCGCCTGGCTGGCGATGGAAAGCGCCCTGGTCCAGGACGGCCCCGAACCCACCACCAGCGCGCCCGGCGGCCCCTGCCGCTTCACCCGGATCGACCTGGAAACCGGCCAGGCCGACCGCCAGATCGCCTACGTCCCCGACGCCATTCCGCTGCGCCCGCTGATTCCCGGCAGCTACGCCGACAACGGCGTGAGCGAGATCCTGATGCTCGACGCCGACCGTATGCTGGTGCTGGAGCGCGCCTACGCCACGGGTACCGGCAATTCGCTGCGCCTCTACGAAATCGACACCCGCGCCGCCAGCGACGTGCTCGCGGTCGACACGCTGGCACCGGGCAGCCACCGGCCGGCGGCCAAGACGCTGGTGGCCGACTTCGCCGCGCTCGGCCTGTCCCGCCTCGACAACACCGAAGGCATGTGCTGGGGACCGCCCCTGCCGAACGGCAAGCGCATGCTGGTGGTCGTGAGCGACGACAATTTCAATCCGCTTCAAATCACCCAGTTCGCAGCCTTCGAATACGCCGACCGACCATGACCATCGCCGTGACCTTCCTGCCCCGCACCGGCCCCGCGCCGCTGCCCCCCGTCGCCTTCATCGGAGGCGGCAACATGGCCAGCGCCATCATCGGCGGGCTGATCCAGCAAGGCACCCCGGCGGATGCGTTCGAGGTGGTCGAGCCCTTCGAGGAGGCCCGCACGAAGCTGGCCCAGTCCTTCGGCATTGTCGCGAAGGCCGAGGCGGGCGAGGCTCTGTCGCGCTGCGGCGTGGTGGTGTGGGCGGTCAAGCCCCAGACCTTTGCCGAAGCCGCTCGCGCGGTGCGCGACTTTGCCGAAGACGCCCTGCACCTGAGCGTGGCCGCGGGCATTCCGTCCGGCAGCATCGCCCGCTGGTTGGGCACGGAACGCGTGGTGCGCGCCATGCCCAACACGCCCGCGCTGGTGGGCAAGGGCATGACCGGCCTGTTCGCCCGGCCTGGCGTCGAGAGCACCGACCGCTCGACGGTCGCGAAGTTGCTGGCGCCCACCGGTGAACTGATCTGGGTCGACGCCGAACCGGCGCTCGACGCCGTGACCGCCATGTCCGGCTCGGGCCCGGCGTACGTGTTTTATTTCATCGAGGCGATGACCGAGGCCGGCGTCGAGATGGGCCTCACGCCCGACCAGGCCCAGCGGCTGGCCATCGGCACCTTCACCGGCGCCTCGGCGCTGGCGCATAGCGCAACCGAGCCGCCCTCGGTGCTGCGCGAGCGCGTGACCTCCAAGGGCGGCACGACCTACGCGGCCATCACCTCGCTGCAGGCTGCCGACGTGAAAACGCAATTCAAGACCGCGATCCGCGCGGCACAGAAGCGCGCCGCCGAGCTGGGCGAGGAATTCGGCCGCGACTGATTTCAGGCCTCAGGCAGCGCGCGCGGCCCGAGGAAGAACAGCCATTCGGCGGCCAGCGTGACGGTGCCGTCTTCGAGCTCGAGCCAGACTTCTTCCTTCAGCAGAAAGCTGTCGCCGGGCTTGGCTGTCACTTCCGCGATGCGCACTCGTGCCCTGAAGCGCGCGCCCACCGGCATCGGCCGCACGAAGCGCAGGCGGTCGAAGCCGTAGTTGAGTGCATGGTTCGAATCGAAGGGCAGCAGCGTGCGCATGGCTTCGCCGGTCAGCCGGATCAGGTGCGAGACCTGGAAGAAGCCCTGCACGATGGTGCCGCCGTAGCCCGCCTCACGCGCCGCGCGCTCGGGGTCGAGGTGAATCCACTCGCCTTCGCCGTCGCCCGACAGCTCCGAATAGCGATCGACCATCTCCTGCGTGATGCGGTGCCATTCGGAGAAGCCCTCCTGGCCGATCTTCTGCGTCAGTCGTTCCAGCATGCGCGCGCTCTCAGTGAACGGCGTAGCCGGCCACGACGCCGGCAAACACCGTGAAGCCCAGCCAATGATTCAGGCGAAAGGCCTTGAAGCAGCCTTCGCGCGTGCGGTCGCGAATCAGCTGCCAGTGCCACAGCGCCTGCGCCACGGCCACGGCAATGCCAACGTAGAACAGCACGCCCAGCGAACGGCTCGCTCCGGCCCAGGTCCAGACCGCGAGGAAGATCGCGTAGCTCGCCATCACTGCCGCCACGTCGAAGCGGCCGAAGGTGATGGCCGAGGTCTTCATGCCGATCTTGAGATCGTCGTCGCGGTCGACCATCGCGTACTCGGTGTCGTAAGCCAGCACCCAGAACAGGTTGCCCGCGAGCAGCCACGCAGCAAAGACCGGCACGGTGGACTGCACCGCCGCAAAGGCCATCGGAATGCCGAAGCTGAAGGCGATGCCCAGCACCGCCTGCGGGACCGAGACAAAGCGCTTGGCGAACGGGTAGATCAGCGTGATGGCCAGCGCCGCGAATGACCACAGCACTGTCGTGCGATTGGTCGTGAGCACCAGGCCGAAGGCCGCCAGCGCCAGCACCACGCCCAGCCCCAGCGCCTCCTTGACCGACATCGCTCCGCTGGTAACGGGCCGCTGTGCCGTGCGCTTCACATGACGGTCGAAGTCGCGGTCGGCCACGTCGTTGACGCAGCAGCCCGCGCTGCGCATGAGAAAGGTGCCGAGCGTGAACACGACCAGCAGGTGCCAGCCGGGCCAGCCGCCCGCCGCAAACCAGAGCGCGCCCAGCGTCGGCCACAGCAGCAGCAGCCAGCCCGCAGGACGGTTCCAGCGGATCAGGTCGAGATACAACGCAAAACGCCCGCGAGGAGGCGCGGGCGCAGTGACGGGGGGAGCGGGCTCAGTCTTCAAGGAGCGAACGCAGCATCCAGGCCGTTTGATCGTGCACCGTGCAGCGCGCGGTCAGCATGTCGGCCGTCGGGTCGTCGCCGGCTTCTTCGGCGACCGGAATGAATTCGCGCGCAATGCGCGACACGGTTTCGTGGCCCTTCACCAGGATGCGCACCATCTCCATTGCCTTGGGCGGGGTTTGCGGCACGTCGGGCACGGTGGCGATCTTGCTGAACTCGGCGTACGAGCCCGGCGCATAGTGGCCCAGCGCGCGGATGCGCTCGGCCAGCACGTCGGTGGCGCCCCACAGCTCGGTGTACTGGCCCATGAACATCGCATGCAGCGAGTTGAAGTGCGGGCCCGTCACGTTCCAGTGGAAGTTGTGCGTGGTGAGGTAGAGCGTGTAGGTGTCGGCCAGCACGCGGCTCAGGCCTTCGGCGATGGCGGCGCGGTCCTGGCGCTCGATGCCGATGTTGATGATCGGCGCGTTGCGGCTACCCGACTCCTGCGCAACCACCGCGCCGCCCTTCTTGGGCACCTTGCCGGCAGAGGAAGCAGGCGATGATTTTTTCGAGTCTTTGGCCATGGCGGGAGGTCTTTCTTCAATTTGGAGGGGAGAACACCTGAATTCTGAAAGCCGGCACGCGGCTTCGCAACAGCGTGACTCTATCCCAGCGATCTACGACAGGCGCTTGACGCCCGGCAGCTCGCACGCATAGATCGCGTTGCGCAGCGCCGCAATTGCCTCGTAGCGCGTGAAGGTGCGCCGCCATGCAAGCACCACGCGGCGCGTTGGTGGGTCGCGGTCGTGCGCATCGCGCACCGGCAGGTAGCGCACCATCTGCTCGGGCTCCTTGCGGCCCTTGACCTTGGGCTTGATCGCCTCGGCCGGCACCGACAGGCGCGGCACCAGCGTCACGCCCATGCCCGAAGCCACCATGTGCTTGATGGTCTCGAGCGAGGAGCCCTCGAAGCTCTTGCGAATGCCTTCGGCATTGCTGGAGAAGCGCGCGAACTCCGGGCACACCTCCAGCACGTGGTCGCGGAAGCAGTGGCCGGTGCCCAGCAGCAGCATGGTCTCGCTCTGCAGTTCTTCCGAGGTAATCGATTCGCGGTCGGCAAACTTGTGCTTGTTGGGCAGCGCCGCCATGAAGGGCTCGTCATACAGCGGCGCCATTGCAAGGCCGGTGTCGGGAAAGGGCTCGGCCATGATGGCGCAGTCGATCTCGCCGGCGCGCAGCATCTCGAGCAGCTTGGCGGTGAAGTTCTCCTGCAGCACCAGCGGCATCTGCGGCGTACGCGCGATCACCTGGCGCACGAGGTCTGGCAACAGGTACGGCCCGATGGTGTAGATCACGCCCAGGTTCAGCGGGCCTGCCAGCGGATCTTTGCCGCGCTTGGCAATTTCCTTGATGCTGGCCGCCTGGTCGAGCACGCTCTGCGCCTGCTGCACGATCTGCTCGCCCAGCGGGGTGACGGTCACTTCGCCGGCGCTGCGCTCGAAGAGCTTGACTTCGAGTTCGTCCTCGAGCTTCTTGATCGCGACCGAGAGAGTCGGCTGGGAAACGTAGCAGGCCTCGGCCGCCTTGCCGAAGTGCCGTTCGCGGGCTACTGCGACGATGTATTTGAGTTCGGTGAGAGTCATAGCTTGCGTCAATTATGCGCAAGGGTGTGTGACCCGGCAGGCTTGGGGTCTTGGAGAGCGCAGATCCGCTCCTCTCAGGGCCGCGCAACCTGTGCGGCGGGCAGCTGGCGCAGGCCCGATCGCGCGCGCTTGCCTTGCGCGATACCCGGCTTCTCGACCAGGCGGTAGCTGACGACCGAGGCAGCCACGAGCAGCAGCGCGCAAAGAATGCCCACCAGCCAGTACTGCAGCGCGCCGGTCATCGCGAAATCGCGCACCGGCTGTGCCGAGAAGATCAGGCTCAGAACGAGCCCCTGCAGCAGATAGATGCTGTAGCTCACCGTGCTCATGCGCCGGGCCGCGCGCGTGGCCAGCAGGCCGAACAGCGTGCTGCCGCGGCAGACCAGGTGGAAGAAGGCCCAGAGCAGCAAGGCCTGAATGGGGCCGACCATGTGCTCGAACCAGAGGAACACGGCGCCGAGGCAGACCAGGGCGAGCAGCGAAGCCGCCCATTCCGGCAGCCGCAGCCTCACCGTGCTCGTGCCATCGCGCCGGACGAGCCAAGCCGACAGCATGCCCATGAAGAACGACGCCAGCACCCACGCCAGGGCACCGACCACAAGCAAAAGCGTCGGCTGCCAAAGCGAACCGTCCGGCGAAAGCGCGGAGAACGTCAGCACCAGCAGGCACAGCAACAAGACGCCGGCGACGAAGCGCGGCGTCCGCCCGCCGCGCGCGAGCGGCGCCATCAGCCGGAGCGATCCGTAGAACAACCATTCCACGAAGACTGTCCACGTCACGCCCGCGAGGATGAACCTTGTCCCGTCATAGCCGTTGATGTCGGGCTGCATCGGCACGATGCCAAGGGCCAGCCACTGCAGCATCTCGCCCAGTACGGACCAGCCCGGCTCCTTAAGCTCGAACCCGGTTCTCCAGGCGACGATGAGAAACATCAGGCCCACCGCCACCAGGTACATCGGACCGATGCGCCAGAGCCGGCCGATGTAGAGGCTCGTCCAGTCCGGCCGGCCCTTGGCGTCGAGCAATTTCCCCCAGAACAGGAAGCCGGTGATCATGAAGAAGACCGTCACGCCGACCTGCCCGAGCAGGGTGTGGAAGCCCGAGTGTGGAAACGTCCATTCGCCGCGCTCGATGTAGCCGTGGGTCACCATCAGGTGGTGCACGAACACGCTCAGCGCGAGAAAGCCGCGCAGCCCGTCGAGCGTCGCGGTGCGCTGGTCGCGCTGCGGTGGCTCGTCGGCCGCGCGGAAAACCGGTAGCGCCAGCGCACCGAGCACAACCAGTACGAGCACGAAATACGGCCAGACGGACAAGACGCTCATCGCTGGCGCGGCCTGCTCTGTTGTTGCCTTCTTGCTCCAGGCGCCTTCGCAAGAACGCCGACCTCTCCCACCGCCGGCTCGGTGCGTTCCTTGTTCAAGTCATCGGCCGCGGGCGACCGGAACCGCGACGCATACGCCCAGGCAGCGCCGCGCCGATGCAGGGCAAACACCCTCATGCCTTGGCGGCATCGAGATCCCTGGCCGCAAGGGACCGCGGCCGCATGTCGGTCCAGTTCGCTTCGATGAAAGCGCTGCAGGCCGCCCTGTCGGTCGCGGCCAGCGCGACTTCCCAGCCGGCAGGCACCTCGATGAAGCTAGGCCACAGCGAGTGCTGGCCTTCTTCATTGACCAGCACCAGGAAGGTGGCGTTCTTGTCGTCAAACGGATTGCTCATGGTCGATTTCCTTGAAGGGGTTCAGGCGTTCAAGCCATTTCCACGGACTCGGGAGCTGCCTCGCGCAGCGCCACGAGGGCCGTGGTGATTTCGGTCAATGCGTGATGGCGCGCGAAGTCTTCGCGCAGCACGCCCGCACGCTGGCGGTAGCTGGGTTCGCTCAACAGCCTGCGCACGGCGTCACCGATCTGGCGTGCGCTCGGCTGGCCGTTGCCGAGGTTGATGCCCGCGCCCGACCAGGCCACGCGCGCGGCGATCTCGGGCTTTTCCTCGGTGGCTCCGGCCACGACCAGCGGCACGCCCAGGCTCAGCGCATGGTTGACCGAGCCGTAGCCGCCGTTGGTCACCATCGCGTGCACCTTGGGCAGCAGCCGGTCGTAGGGCAGGAACGGCAGCACGCGGGCGTTGGCGGGAACCGCCATGTTCAGCGCGGCCGGCAACGGGCCACCGGTGGTGGCGATGACCTGGACGTCCTTCGCCCCGGCCAGCGCCTGCAGGGTCGGGCCGATCAGCTGCGCCGGGTTCTGGTTGGCCAGCGTGCCTTGCGTGACCAGCACCACCGAGCGGCCGTCGTCCAGTTCGTGCCACCAGTCGGGCGGCGTGAAGTCGCGGCTGGCGGGCGCAAGCAGCGGGCCGACGTAGCGCACCGAGGCGGGCAGGTCGCTGCGCGGGTATTCGAAGGACGCCGCCGTCAGCTGCAGATACAGGTCCGGCAGCTTGACCATGGCGTCGATGAAGAAGTCCGGCAGCGCGGGCAGGCCCGCGCACGTCAGCAGCGCATCGAAGTAGCGCTGCACCTCGCCGAACATCGCCTGCTTGAGGTTGGCGTTCATCGCCCGGTTGCGCACGCGCCCTTCCGGCGTGGACGACGGCGGCAGCGCGGTGCCGAAGAAGGCCGTGTCGCAGCTGGACAACGGCAGCGCCGAGATGCCGATGGCAACGATCGCCGGGCGATGCTCGCGCGGCCCCAGCAGCAGCGGGAAGGTGCCGCAGAACATCGTGTCGACCACGATGGCATCGGCCTCGAAGTTCTCCAGGATCGCGCCCAGGCCGGCCCGTTGCGCGGCCATGGCGTCGGCAAAGAAGTGCTTCAGGCCGAAGCACAGCTGCGCGTGCGCCGACGGCAGGCGCTGGCGTTGCGGAAAGCGCTGGTCGAGCTCCCGGTAGTCGAAGTCGATCGCGGTGTCGAAGGCGGTGAAGCTCGCGCCGGTCGCCTCGGCCTGCGCCCGGAACCGGCTCGCGGTGTGCACCCGCACCTCGTGCCCGAGGTTCACCAGATGCTGCGCGATGGCCAGCATCGGCAACACGTGTCCCGGCAATGCGGTTGCCGCGATGAGATAGCGTGCCATGTCGGGTCTCCTATGAAGCGCTGGTTTCCAGGGCACGGCGTGCCTTGGTGTCGATGCCGAGATCGACGAAGTAGCGCTGCAGCAGCTCGCGGTCCACCGGCCGGATCGCGGCGCCGATGGCTTCGAGCTGCGCATGCGTGGCCGCGCCGCTGACCTGCGGTGGCGTGGCCGAGGTGTCGTAGCGGTCGAGAATCGCCAGCACCGCCGCAAGGTCGCGGTCTTGCCCAACGGCGAGCCGTGCATGCGCACGCTCCAGCCAGGGCTCGAGCCCCACCGGTTCGAGCCGCATGCCGAGCCGTTCGAACACCGGCGGAATGTCGCGCACCCGCAGCGCTTCCTGGCTCATCAGGTGGAACACCTGGCCCCACGATGCCTGCTGGCCTGCAAGGCCGAGGATGGCGCGCGCCACGTCGTCCACCGGCGTCAGGTTGAGCGGCAGGTCCATGTCGGGAATCGCTTCCAGGTCGGCATAGAGATGCGCCACGCGCCAGATCAGGTCGTCGGCGTTGCAGATCGCGTGGGTGTGGTCACCGGTGACTGCCCCCAGCCGATAGATCGCCACCGGCATGCCGCGCGCCTGCGCCACGCGGGCCAGCGCATCGCCGACCCACTTGCTCTGGCTGTAGCCATCGACAAGCCCGCTCCAGGAAGCCAGCGCCGACTGTTCGGTGACGGTGCCGTCCTTGTTGTTCTGGTCGATCACCGCCAGCGTCGAGACGTAGTGCATGCTCTTGGGCCGGCCTTGCGACGTCCACTCGAGCAGCGTGACCACGCTGTCGACGTTGGCGGGCTTCAGGCTGGCGTAGGGATGCAGGAAGTCGACCTGCGCGGCGCAGTGGTAGATGGCGTCGCAGCCGTCGCGCACCAGTTGCACGGCGCTGTCGTCGAGACCGAGCAGCGGCTTGCCGAGGTCGCCGGTCACGACCTTGATGCGCGCGTCGTCCCAGATCGCGCCGAGCTGGCGCTGGGCCAGTGTGAGCTTCAGGCGGCGCTTGCCCGCTTCTTCGTCGGCGGCGCGCACGTGGCAGACCACGCAGGCCGATGTATCGCGCAGCAGCGCGGCCAGCAGGTGGCTGCCGACGAAGCCGCTGGCGCCGGTCAGGAACACGCGCTTCGCTGCGAGCGGCGGCGAAGCATCCTGGCTGCGGATGTGCGCGGGCAGGTCGAGTTCGCGCGACAGGTCCAGCGCCTCGGCCGTGCCGGCAGAGTCGTCGAGCCAGGCGGCCAGCTCGGCGACGGTCGGGCGGTTGTAGACCTCGGCATGCGGAAAGTCCGAGCGCACCTGCTGGCGGACGCGCATGCCGAGCTGGATGGCCATCAGCGAATGCCCGCCGAGCTCGAAGAAGTTGTCGTGGATGCCGACGCGCTCCAGGTGCAGCGTCTCGGCCCAGAGCGCGGCCAGTTGCCTTTCTGTGGGCGTGCGGGGTTCGGCATACGGCGCAGCGGCCTGCTGCTCGGGCGCGGGCAGCGTCTTGCGGTCGAGCTTGCCGCTCTGCGTCAGCGGCAGGAACGGCAGGTGGACGAAGGCCGAGGGCACCATGTAGTCGGGCAGGGCCTTTGCCATGTGGGCGCGCAGCTCGATCGGCTGTGGATCGGCTGCGGCAACCACGTAGGCCACGAGGCGCTTCTCGCCCGGCACGTCCTCACGGACGATCACGGCCGCCTGCGTCACCAACGGGTGCTGCAGCAGCACCGATTCGATCTCGCCCAGCTCGATGCGGAAGCCGCGAATCTTCACCTGCTGGTCGGCACGGCCCAGGAAGTCGAGGCTGCCGTCGGCGCGCCAGCGCACCAGGTCTCCGCTGCGATACATGCGGCTGCCGGGTTCGCCGAACGGGTTGGCGATGAAGCGCTCGGCGCTGAGCAGCGGGCGGTTCAGGTAGCCGCGCGCCAGGCCGCTGCCGGCGATGTAGAGCTCGCCCGCGACACCGGGCGGCACCGGCTGCAGGCTGTCGTCGAGCACGTACACCCGCGTGTTCCAGACCGGCTGTCCGATGGACGGCGCCTCTTCGGCATTCATCGGTGCGCTCGTGCTCGCGCAGATGGTGATTTCCGTCGGGCCGTACGCATTGATCATGCGGCGGCCCTGCGACCAGCGCGCGGCCAGTGCGGCGGGGCAGGCATCGCCACCCACCACCAGCGTCTGCAGGTGCGGGAATTCGCCGTGCGGCAGGGTGGCCAGCGCGGCCGGCGGAATCAGCGCATGGCTCACGGCCTGCCTGTCGAGCAGCTCGGCCAGGTCCGTGCCCAGCAGTTGCTGCGCGCCCGGCACCACCAGCGCGGCTCCGGCGTGGAAGGCCATCAGCAGGTCCATCACCGAAGCGTCGAAGCCGCTGGAAGAAAACTGCAGCACACGCGAGTCGTCGCCGATGGCGAAGCGCTGCGCCATTGAAGCGCCAAGACTGCTCAGGCCCGCATGCGGCACCACCACGCCCTTGGGCAGACCCGTGGAGCCGGAGGTGTAGATGACGTAGGCGGCATCGCGCGGATCGACCGCTCGCGACTGCGCCACCGGGTCGTCCGACTGGATCGCCAGCGCGGCGACCGTTTCGTCGCTGTCGAGCGCCAGGCAATGCGGAATGCCGGCCAGCTCCGGCAGCAGCGATGCATGGGTCAGCACGCCCGCAGGCGCCGCCTCCGCGAACACGAAGGTGCTGCGCCCTGCCATGTGGTTCGGGTCGATGGGCAGGTAGGCCGCGCCTGCCTTCACGATGGCCAAGTGCGCCACGACAAGGTCGAGCGAACGCGGCAGCACCGTCGCGACGATGGCACCGGCACCGATGCCCCGGCCCCGCAGCAGGTGCGCAAGCCGGTTGGCCCGCACGTCGAGCGCGGCGTAGCTGACCGTCGCGTCGTCGAGCACCACCGCAGCTGCATGCGGACGCGCGGCGGCATGCGACTCCACCATGGCGGCCAGCGAGAGCGGCGCGATGTCGAGCGTGCTGCCGCTCCAGTCGGCGAGCAGGCGCCGGTTTTCCTCTTCGCTCAGGATGTCTAGGCTGCCCAGCGCGGCGTCTGGCGCATCGCAAGCCTGCTCCAGCAAGCGCACCAGTCGCGCCGCAATGGCTTCGACGGTGCCGCGGTCGAACAGGTCGGTGCTGTACTGGATGCCGCCGGCAATGCCGCCTGGCAGACCATCGGCGCCACGCAGCTCGTCGAGGATGAACGACAGGTCGAACTTGGCGGTGTCCACAGCCACCGGCTGCGGCGTAATCGACAGGCCGGGCAGGCTGAAGGACAGCCGGTTGCCGCCCTGCTGGAATCCCAGCATGACCTGGAACAGCGGCAGGTTGGCGCCCGCACGCTGCGGCCGCAGCAGTTCCACGATCCGGTCGTACGGGAACTCCTGGTTCGCATACGCGGCAAGGTTGGTGGCCCGCACCCGCGCGACGAGGTCGCGCAGGCCCGGCTGGCCCGAGGTGTCGGTGCGCAGCACCAGCGGGTTGACGAAGCAGCCGATCAGGTCGTCCAGCGCGTGATCGCTGCGGCCGGCGACCGGCGTGCCGATGACGATGTCGTCTCCCGCGCCCAGCCGGTTCAGCAGGCCCGCGAGCGCGGCCTGCAGCACCATGAAGACGCTGGCCTGGCCGTCGCGCGCCAGCTGCAGCATGCGCTCGTGAACATGCTGCGGAATCTGCATCGGCACCACGTCGCCGTGGTAGCTGGGAACGGCCGGGTGCGGGCGGTCGACCGGCAGGCTCAGCCGCTCGGGCAGGTCGCGCAGTGTCTCGCGCCAAAACTCGCGCTGGCGGCCGGCCATGCTGTCGGCATCGTCTTCGCTGCCGAGCAGTTCCTGCTGCCACAGCGCGTAGTCGGCGTATTGCAGCGGCAGCGGCGTCCAGGCCGGCGCCTTGCCTTCGCTGCGCGCGGCATAGCCGATGCTCAGGTCGCGCGCCAGCGGCAGCAGCGAGGCGCCATCGCCGACGATGTGGTGCGTCAGCAGCAGCAGCACGTGCTCGTCGGCGGCCAGCCTGAACAGATGGGGGCGCAAGGGGGCCGTGCTGCCCAGGTCGAAGCCGAGGCGGGCCGCTGCGTGCAGCTGGGCGGCGATTTCGTCTTCGCTGCTGTCGGCCTCGATCAGCAACGCACGCGCCTGCGCGCCGTCGAGGACCTGCTGGTATGGCAGCCCGTCTTCGTTCGGATAGATGGTGCGCAGGCTTTCGTGGCGCTGCACCAGGTCGTCCAGCGCAGCCTGCAGCGCAGCGCGGTCGAGCACACCGGACAGGCGCAGCGCCAGCGGCATGTTGTAGGCCGGGTTCGCGTTCTCGAGCTGGTTCATCAGCCACAGGCGGCGCTGCGCGAACGACAGCGGAATGCGCGCCGGGCGCGGCATCGGCGTGAGGCTGGGCCGCGCCTGCGAGGCCTGGTCCAGCAGTTCGGCGAGGCCGGCGATGGTGGAGACCTGGAACAGCGTGTCCAGCGGCAGGTCGATCATGAACTGCTGGCGGATCATCGAGATCAGCTGCACGATCATCAGCGAGTGCCCGCCGAGCTCGAAGAAGTTGTCGTTGATGCCGACGCGCGGCAGGTGCAGCGTCTCGGCCCACAGCCCCGCGAGGATTCTTTCGGTGGGCGTGCGAGGAGCGGCATAGGGCGTGGCCGCCTGCAGTTCGGGCGGCGGCAGCGCTTTGCGATCGAGCTTGCCGCTCGGGCCGAGCGGCAAGGCCGGCATGCCGACGAAGGCCGAGGGCACCATGTACTCGGGCAGCGTTTGCGCGAGGTGGGTGCGCAGTTCGGTCGGCTGCGGATCGGACGCATCGGCCGCCACCACATAGGCCACCAGCCGCTTCTCGCCCGGCACGTCTTCACGCGCGATCACCGCAGCCTGTGCGACTTGCGGATGCTGCAGCAGCGCCGATTCGATCTCGCCCGGCTCGATGCGCAGGCCGCGGATCTTCACCTGCTGGTCGGCACGGCCGAGAAAGTCCAGGCTGCCGTCGCTGCGCCAGCGCGCGAGGTCGCCAGTGCGGTACATGCGGCTGCCGGGTTCGCCGTACGGGTTGGCGATGAAACGCTCGGCGCTCAGCAGCGGCCGGTTCAAGTAGCCGCGCGCAAGGCCGACGCCCGCGATGTACAGCTCGCCGGTCGTGCCGGGCGGCACCGGCTGCAGGCCGCTGTCGAGCACGTGCATCTGCGTGTTCCAGATCGGGCGGCCAATCGGAACGGTCGGCACACTCTTTGACGACAGCTCGTCTTCAGGCGTGCGCGGGCACTCCCACGAAGTGACGTCGACTGCTGCCTCGGTCGGCCCGTAGAGGTTATGCAGCTCGCACGGCAGGCGCTGCTGGAACTGCGCCTGCAGCGCGGGCGACAAGGCCTCGCCGCTGCAGATCACGCGCCGCAACGAGGTGCACGCGGAGGCCATGGGTTCGAGCAGGAAAACCTCCAGCATCGACGGCACGAAGTGGATCGTGGTGATGCCTTCGTCGGCGATCAGCCCCGCGAGGTACGCCGCGTCCTTGTGGCCGCCCGGCTTTGCCAGCACCAGCGTGGCGCCGTCGATCAGCGGCCAGAAGAATTCCCACACCGACACGTCGAAGCTCGACGGCGTTTTCTGCAGCACGCGGTCGTCGGCCTGCAGGCCATAGCGGTCCTGCATCCAGCGCAGGCGGTTGACGATGGCGCGGTGCGACACGACCGCGCCCTTCGGCTTCCCGGTGGAGCCGGAGGTGTAGATCACATAGGCCGGGTGCGAGGGATCGATCGCGACGGCGGGGTCGGTCTCGGCGCAATTCGCCAGATCCGCAAACGTTTGCGCTACATCGAGCAGAAGTTTCGGGGCGTCGGCCGGCAGCGACTCCGCGAGCGCCGCAGTGGTGACCAGGCACACCGGCCGTGCGTCGCCGAGCATGAAGGCGATGCGGTCCTGCGGAAAGTCCGGGTCGACGGGCAGGTAGGCGGCGCCGGTCTTCAGCGTGGCGAGCAAGGCCACCATCAGGTCCAGCGAACGCGGAATGGCCAGCGCCACGGTGCGCTCCGGGCCCGCGCCGCGTGCGCGCAGCAGGTGCGCGAGACGGTTGGCGCGCCGGTTGAGTTCGTCGTTGCGCATGTCTTCGCCGGCGAAGCGCAATGCGATGCCTTGCGGGTTGGCGGCGAGCTGCGCCTCGATCAACGCGGTGAGGTTGGTGTCGGGCACCGCATGGGCCGTGTCGTTCCACGTCACCAGCAGTTGCTCGCGCTCGCTTGCTTGCAGCAGGTCGATGTGGCCGATGGCCTGGTCGGGCTGGCGGATCACCGCCGTCATGAAGGCGAGCAGCCGGCGCTGGTGATCGGCCAGCTCCTGCGCGGTGTAGACCGCGGGATTGGCATCGAAGTCGATCTGCAGGTCCTGCCCGTTGCCGCGCTCGTACAAAAAGATGCCCAGGTCCTCGGCCGTGCCGTTGGACAGGTTGCGCGGCTTGGCGGCGTGCCCGGCAAAGCGGAAGTCGTAGTCGAAGGGCTCGACGTTGACCACGGTGGTGAACAGCTGCCGGTTGTTGACCAGCATGTTCAGGTCGCTGCGCAGGTGCTCGTAGCGGTACGACTGGTGCCGCAATATCTGCCGCATCTGCCGGCCGACTTCGTTGATGAGCTCCGGCACCGGCAGGTCCGGGCGCATCGCGAGCCGCAGCGGCAGTGCATTCGCCACCATCGCCGGCACGCGGCGCATGCGGTCGTTGTGGCGCGCGGTAACGGGAATGCCGATCACCATGTCCTCGATGCCGGTGGCGCGGTACAGGTAGGCCGCGGTGGTGGCGATCAGGATCTGCGGCAGCGTGGTGCCCAGTTGCTGCGCGATGTCTGCCAAAGCCCGCACGCTGGCGGCCGGCAGGTGCGCGGTCTGGCGCAGCAGGCCGCCGACGTTGACCGAGCGGTGCGAAGCAAGGCTCAGCGGATCGGGCGCGTCGGCGAAGCGTTCCGTCCAGTACTGGCGGTCGCGCGGGAAGCGGCCGGACTCGCGATAGGCCTTCTCTTCCTCGGCCAGTTGCGAGATGGGCGCGATGCGCGAGGCCTCGGGCACTTCGGTGCCGTTGATGCGCGCGGTGTAGACGTCGGCGAAGCGCCGTGCGAGCAGCCCGCCGCCGAAGCCGTCGAGCACGATGTGATGGCTGCGGTGGTACCAGATGTGGCGCTCGGGCGCGATGCGGATCAGCGCGGACATCCAGAGCTGGTCCCGCGCCAGATCATCCTTGCGGCTGAAGTCGGCGTGCATCCACGACTGCGCGGCGGCGACCGGGTCCTCTGCGCCGCTGAAGTCGAGGTAGGGCATTTCGCGCATGAAAGCCGGCGCGACAATCTGGCGCGGCCCCTGCGGGGTGTCGGCAAAGCTCAGGCGCGTGGCCTCGGCTTCTTCGGTCACCTGCCGCATGGCGGCCATGAAGACGGCGGGGTCAATCCAGCCGTCGATCTCGATGGCTTCCGCTAGATTGAAGTTGGTGTCGGGCGAGGCGAATTTCGCGCCGAGCCACATCGCCATCTGACCCGAGGTAAGGGCAGATGCGGCGCCCTGGGGATCGACCGTGCTCATGAACTTCTCCACGTCTTGAATGAATCGGCAGCGATCGAATCCCTCAGGAAACAATCGCAAACTCCGAATCAATGTACAAGCTGTTTCAACAATTTCAGAGACAGCTTTCCGGGTGAAAACATTTCACGTGAAGCTTTGAGCGCGAAAGATTTCATCGGGAAGTGATCACCCGTTTCGCGGTTTCAAGAATCCGAAGCCTTTAGTCCGTACCGCGAAAAAAAAGCCCACGAAAGCATGTTGCGATGCAGCAACTTCTTCAGCAGGCTGTAGGGTCATCCCTTGAGGGTCTTCCCTTGGTTTGTGGCATCAGCCGATGGTCGCGATGGTGGCGCCGGCCGCCACGTAGCCCCCCGCGGCAACCGAGAAGGCGATGCGCCCCGCCCGATGCGCGAGCACCTGCATTTCCATCTTCATCGCCTCCATCACGGCGATGACGCTGCCCGCCGCGACCTCGTCGCCGTCGGCGACCTTCCAGCCCTGCACCGTGCCGGACACAGGCGCGGCCACGGCGGCGGCATCCGCCACTGCTGCTTCTGCCGGCGCGGCGCCCACGCCACCAGCGGCCGCCGAAGACAGCCCGCTCAACAGCACGGCCGGCAGGCCCAGCGACATCCGCCGCCCATCCACTTCGATCGACGTGCGCAGCAGGGCCGCGTCGGGAAACGGGTCCGGACGCATCGCCGCGGCCTCGCCGTTCGCAAAGTCGGTCTCGATCCAGCGCGTGTGCACCTTGAATGCATCGCCGGACACGAAGTCCGGGTGCGCCATCACGGCGCGGTGGAACGGCAGCACCGTAGGCAGGCCCTCGATGCGGAATTCCTTCAGCGCGCGGCGCGCCCGCGCGATGGCCTGCTCGCGCGTAGCGCCGGTGACGATGAGCTTCGCCATCAGCGAATCGAAGGTGCCCGGCACCTGCGAGCCGGCGTCCACACCAGCGTCGACGCGCACGCCGGGGCCCGAGGGCGCGTCGAACACCTTGACCGGCCCGGGCGAAGGCAGAAAGCCGCGGCCCACGTCCTCGGCATTGATGCGGAACTCGAAGGCATGGCCGCGCGGCGCCGGCGTCTGCCTGATCGACAGCGGCAGCCCTTCGGCAATGCGCAGTTGCTCGATGACGAGGTCGATGCCCGTGGTTTCCTCGGTCACCGGGTGCTCCACCTGCAGCCGCGTGTTCACTTCGAGAAAAGAGATCGCACCGCTCGCGCTCAGCATGAACTCGACCGTCCCGGCGCCCGTGTAGCCGGCTTCGGCGCAGATGTCGCGCGCCGACTGGTGAATGCGTTCGCGCTGCGCATCGCTCAAAAAGGGTGCGGGCGCCTCTTCCACCAGCTTCTGGTTGCGCCGCTGCAGCGAGCAGTCGCGCGTGCCGAGCACCACCACGTTGCCGTGCGTGTCGGCCAGCACCTGCGCCTCGACATGGCGCGGGCGGTCGAGGAACTGCTCTACATAGCACTCGCCGCGGCCGAAGGCCGTTACCGCTTCGCGCACGGCCGATTCGTAGAGGCCTTCGACCTCGTCGAGCCGCCATGCCACCTTGATGCCTCGGCCACCGCCGCCGAACGCGGCCTTGATCGCGACCGGCAGGCCGTGCTTCTCGGCGAAGGCAAGCACTTCGCCGGCGTTCTTCACCGGATCGGCCGTGCCCGCGACCAGCGGCGCGCCGACTTTCATCGCGAGCTTGCGGGCCTGCACCTTGTCGCCCAGCATCGCGATCGCGGCCGGCGACGGGCCGACCCACGTGAGGCCGGCGTCGATGACGGCCTGTGCGAACGGCGCGCTCTCCGAGAGAAAACCGTAGCCCGGGTGCACCGCGTCGGCACCGCAGCGCGCGGCCACCGCGAGCAGCTTGGCGATGTTCAGGTAGGTGTCGGCGGGCTTGTTGCCATCGAGCCCGTAGGCCTCGTCGGCCATGCGAACGTGCAGCGCATTCAGGTCTGCATCGGCATACACCGCGACCGATTGCACGCCGTGGTCGGCACAGGCGCGTGCGATGCGCACGGCGATTTCGCCGCGGTTGGCGATCAGGAGTTTTTTCATCGGGAGGCTTTCACTGGGCCATGGGCTTGAAGCGGACGCGCGCATTCACGGGGATCTGCCCCGCGCGGTCCAGGTGGTGTGTGGCGACGGAGGCGATCACCGGATAGCCGCCGGTCAGCGGATGGTCGGCCAGGAACAGCACGGGCTGGCCGCTGGGCGGCACCTGGATCGAGCCGTGCGCCGTGCCCTCGCTGGGCAGCTCGGCGTGATTGACGCGCGCCAGCGGCACTTCGCCGGCGAGCCGGATGCCGACGCGGTTCGATTGCGGCGTGACGGTCCAAGGCTGGCTGCACAGCAGCTCGACCGCATCGGGCGTGAACCAGTCGGTGCGCGGGCCGAGCACGATGTCGAGCACGACTTCTTCCTGCACTGTGGGCAGGTCTGTCGGTGGCATTTCCGGCTCGCCGACTAGGGCGCCGCCAGGCACCGCGCGCACGGGCAGCACGTCGCCCGTGGCGATGGCTGGCGGGCCGATGCGGGCCAGCGTGTCGGTCGAGAGACTGCCGAGCACGGGCGCGATGTCGAAGCCGCCACGCACGGCGATATAGCTGCGGATGCCGGCCTGCGGCTCGCCCAGTGCGAGCACGTCGCCATCGGCCAGTGCGATCGGCTGGTAGCGCGGCAGCGGCCACTTCGCACCATCGGCGCGGGTCAGCGTGACGGGGCCGTCAGCGCCGGTGATGGCGACCACCGTGTCGCCACGGCACACGAGTTGAAAGCCACCATAGGCAATCTCCACGCAGGCCGTGTCCGATGCGTTGCCGACTAGCCGGTTGGCCGCCTGCAGCGATCGCTGGTCCATCGCACCGGAGGCCGACACACCCTGCCCGGCCTGGCCATGCCGGCCGCCGTCTTGCAGCAGTGCCTGCAGGCCCGCCGCGCGAATCTCGAAGGCGCAGCCGCCTTCCACAGCAGCGGCTTGAGAAGGCGCGGACGCCACGGCCACAGGCACTGCCTGCGGCAATCCGGTGACATCCACGAAGCGCACCGTGTCGCCGGGCTGCAGCAACGCCGGCGTCTCGCGCGCCAGATCCCACATCGGCGCATCGGTGATGCCGATGATCTGCCAGCCACCGGGGCTGGCCTGCGGGTAGACGCCGCTGAAGCTGCCCGCAAGGCCGACCGCGCCCGCCGGAATGCGCGTGCGCGGCACCTTGCGGCGCGGCACGTTCAGGCTCGGATGCCCGCCCGAGAGATAGGCGAAGCCCGGCGCGAAACCGGTGAAGGCGACGGTGTAGTCGCTGCCGGCGTGGCGGCGCACCACTTCTTTGGGCGTGATGCCCAGCAGGCCGGCCACTTCGGCCAGGTCTTCGCCGTCGTAACGCACAGGGATCTCGATGCGCTTGTCGATGCGCGTCTCGCGCGCGTCGAGGCTGCGCCGACCGACCTGCCGCACGAGTTCATCGGCCGCGATCGCGGCTGGGCGGAAAGTGACGAGCAATGTGCGCGCGGCGGGCACCAGCTCTTCGATGCCCGCGATGGGTTCAGCGCGCAGCGAAGCCAGCAGCGCAAGGGTCTGCGGAAGGTCGTCGAGCTCGACCAGCACCGCATTCAGGTTGACCGGCAGGAAGCGCATCGTCATGCAGCGTCCACGAAGGAGCGGATCGTCACGCCCGACTGCTCCAGCCGCGCGCGCACCTGGCGCGCCATCTCGACCGCGCCCGGGCTGTCGCCGTGCACACAGACCGACTCGGCCTCGATGTGCACCGTACTGCCGTCGATGGCCGTGACCACGCCATCGGTGGCCAGTCGCAGCATGCGCTCGGCCACTTCGTCGGCGTCGTGCAGCACCGCGCCGGGTTCGCGGCGCGACACCAGCGTGCCTTGCGGCGTGTAGGCGCGGTCGGCAAAGGCTTCGGCCACGGCGCGCAGGCCTTCGCCGCGCGCCCAGCCCAGCAGCGGCGAGCCCGCCAGCGCCACCAGGCACAGGCCGGGGTCGATCTCACGGATGGCGGCGATCACGTCGCGCGCCTGGCGCTCGTCGTGGGCGATGGTGTTGTAGAGCGCGCCATGCGGCTTCACGTAGCGCACCGTGGTGCCGGCAGCGGCAGCAAGGCCTTTCAGCGCACCGATCTGGTAGATCACGTCGGCGCGCAGGTCGGCGCTTTCCACATCCATGTTGCGGCGCCCGAAGCCCACGAGGTCGCGATAGGACACATGGGCGCCGATGGCGACACCCCGCCCCTTCGCCTGGCGCAGCGTGCGCAGGATGCCGGCGGGGTCGCCCGCATGGAAGCCGCAGGCCACGTTGGCGCTGCTCACGAGAGAAAGCATGGCGGCGTCGTCGCCCATGCGCCATACGCCCAGGCTCTCGCCGAGGTCGCTGTTCAAGTCGATGTTCATCGTTGGTCTCAGGGTCATCAATGCAGGCGGCCGGCGGTCTCGCGCACGTCGTCACGCACGGTGAGTGCGGTGCGTATCGCCACGCGGAAGGCTTCGACCTGCGTGGCCAGCGCCATGCTGGCAACGCCCGGCTTCGAGGCGGCCTGCTCGGGCAGGTAGGGCACGTGGACGAAGCCGCCGCGCGTGTGCGCGAGCGCCGGGCTCGTCGCGATGCGGTGCATCAGCGCATAGAAGATGTGGTTGCACACGAAAGTGCCGGCGCTGTTCGACACCGCCGCAGGCAGCCCCGCCGCGCGCATGTCGCGCACCATGGCCTTGATGGGCAGCGTCGAGAAGTAAGCGGCCGGGCCACCGGCAACCACCTCGGTGTCGATGGGCTGGTAGCCCGCGTTGTCGGGAATGCGCGCGTCGTCGACGTTCAGCGCGGCGCGCTCCAGCGAGATCTCGGTGCGCCCGCCCGCCGCGCCGATGCACAGCACCAGCCGAGGAGGCGGCCCCACCAGCGCTTCGTCGAGCGTGTCGATGGCGCGGCCGAACACGCAGGGCAGCTGCAACGCCTGCACCACGGCGCCTTCGCAGGCCCAGCCGTCGAGCGCTCGCGCGATTTCCCACGCGGGGTTGACGGGATCGTTCTCGAAAGGCTCGAAGCCCGCGAGCAGCACGCGGGGCGCCGCGCCATCGGTGGTCTTCGTCTTCGTCATGCTCGGCGCCTCAGCGGAACATCAGGAAGTACATCAGGAAGATGTTGACCACCAGCAGCGCGGCCGCGGTCGGTATCTGCACGCGGATCACGGCGTTCTTGTCGGGCAGCTCCAGCAGCGCCGCCGGCACGATGTTGAAGTTGGCCGCCATCGGCGTCATCAGCGTCCCGCAGTAGCCCGAGAACATGCCGATGGCCGCCATCACCGCCGGGTCGCCGTGGTACACGCCCACCAGCACCGGCACGCCGACGCCGCCCGTCATCACCGGGAAGGCCGCGAAGCCGTTGCCCATGATGATGGTGAAGAGCGCCATGCCCAGCACGTATACCGCGACAGCGACGAAGCGGATGTCCATGTTGATGTAGCTCGTGGTGATGTACGCCACGGCCTTGCCCACGCCCGCGTCGGAGAACACCAGGCCCAGCATGCCCAGCATCTGCGGCAGCACCACGGCCCAGCCCAGCGCGTCGGTCAGGCGGCGCGACTCGCGCATGCCCTGCACCGGCGTCTCGCGCGTCAGCCAGCAGGCCAGCGCCAGCGCCACCACGCAGCCCACGCCCAAGCTCACCAGCGTGGTGTTCTTGGGGTCGAGCAGGAAGGCGTCGCCGATCTTCACCTTGCTCATCAGCACGGTGCCGATGACGGTGACCAGCGGGATCGCCAGCGCCGGCATGAAGAGCTTGTTGCCCAGGCGCTTGGCGCTGGCTTCGTATTCGGTGGGCGTGGGCTCCTTGTGCTTGCCCGCGCCAACGCCGCGCAGGCCGGCGATGACGGCCATGGCGATGGCGCCCACGCCGACCCAGGCTGGCGGCAGCTTGTCGCCGACCAGGAAGACCAGCGAATAGAGCCCCCAGAACAGCGCGCTGGTGTAGCGCTTGGGGTGCTGGCGGTCGGCCAGCGTCATGACCGCCGTGATCGCGAGGACCAGGCCGACCAGGATGTACAGGTGCTGGATCGAGAGAATCATGATCAGCGGCCTTCCTGCGCAGCGGAAACGGACGGAACAGCGGCCGCATCGGGCGCCGGTGCGCCGCCCATTTCACGCGCGATCGACTGGTCGAGCCGGCGCAGGCGCCAGGCGTGGATGATGAAGGCGGCAATCGCCGTCGGGATGCCCCACAGCGCGATGTGCAGCGGCTCGACGTCGATGCCGGCTTCGTGCAGGAAGGTGCTCATCAGCACGATGGCGCCGAAGGCCACGAAGATGTCTTCGCCGAAGAACAGGCCCACGTTGTCGGTGGCCGCCGCATAGGCGCGCAGCTTGTGGCGGATGCGGTCGGGCAGCTTGCCGTAGCGGGTTTCGGTGGCGCCTTCGGCCATGGGCGCGAGCAGCGGGCGAACCATCTGCGGGTGGCCGCCCAGGCTGGTGAGGCCCACGGCCGCCGTGAGTTCGCGCGCCGCGAGGTAGACGATCAGCAGGCGCCCGGCGGTGGCCGACTTGATGCGGCTGATCCAGTTCTGCGCGTGCTGGCGCAGGCCGTGTCGCTCGAGCAGCCCGATCACCGCCAGCGGCAGAAGAATGATCAGCGGCAGGTTGCGGGTCTTGATGAACCCGGTGCCGATGGCCGTGAGGATCGCCATCGGTCCGAAGCCCGCGGCAACCGCCGTGGCGATGGCCGTGACGATCACCACCAGCATCGGATTGAAGCGAAGGATGAAGCCCGCAATGATCACGGCGACGCCGATCAGCGGCCACAGATGGGGGATGTCAGGAGTCATGTTGGTCTTTCGGTTCTGGATTCGGAGACACCTTGCGCGGGGGCGCTGGCAAGCCGCTTCATGCAAACTGCGTGCCAATGAATGAGCAATTCAAATCATCTGAATCACTCATTTCTCATAAATTGTTGAACAATTTGTGCGAGTGTGCCCAACAACAGTGCTTGATTGACCCCATGAAAACCCTGAGCGTGTCAACACTTGGTGCATCGGGCGGCGGGGAAAACCTGCTACAAACGCGCGGTCTCCCCGCTCCTTCCCCCTTTCGGCATGACTCCACTGGCCTCCCCGACTTCACCCGCCTCGCCAGCCGCCGGCGCGCAGACGCTCAACGACCGGGTGGCGGAGCTCATCCGCCAGAAGATCGTGAAGGGCGAGTTCTCGCCGGGGCAGCGGCTGTCGGAAGCCGCGCTGGCCGACAGCTTCGAGATTTCGCGCAACACCCTGCGCGAGGTGTTCCGCACGCTGACCAAGGAAGGGCTGCTCAAGCACGCGCCGAACCGCGGCGTGTTCGTGGCGGTGCCGAGCATCGCGTCGATCATCGACATCTACCGGGTGCGCCGCCTCATCGAATGCCAGGCGCTGGCGCAGGCCTACCCGCGCCACCCGGCCAAGAAGCACATGCGCGACGCGGTCGAGATGGCGCTGAAATGCCGCGACGCCGACGATTGGCTGGGCGTGGGCACGGCCAACATGGAGTTCCACATGGCCATCGTGGAGCTGGCCGACAGCGAGCGGCTGAACAACCTGTTCGCGCACATCCTCGTCGAGCTGCGGCTGGCCTTCGGCCTGCTCAAGGACCCGGAGTTCCTGCACGCACCCTACGTGGACATGAACACGAAGCTGCTCGAACTCATCGAGGCCGGCAAGTTCGCCGAGGGCTCGGTGGCGCTCAACGACTACCTCATCCACTCCGAGCGCATCGTGCTGGCGGTCTACGCCCGCCGGATGCCGGAAGGTGGCGTCGACAACTAGGTAGCCGTCAGTTCGAGCTTCATGCCCTCGTGCGTGGCCTCGAAGCCCAGTCGCTCGTAGAAGCGGTGCGCGTCAGTGCGGCGCTTGTCGGTGGTGAGTTGCACGAGGCGGCAGCCCGCGGCCCGGGCGGCGTCGATGGCGAAAGCGATCATGTGCTCGCCGATCTCCTGCCCACGGTGGGTGGACGCCACGCGCACGCCCTCGATCTGCGCCCGCAGCGCGCCCTGCCGGGCCAGCCCCGGAATGACGATGAGCTGCAGGCAGCCGACCACGCCCTCGGGCAGTTCGGCCACCAGCACGTCGTTGCCATCCTGCGCCTCGATCTGCCGCCAGGCCGTTTCGTAGAGGGCCGCATCGCCCGGGCGCTCACGCGCCGCGCCGAGCACGTCGTCAGCGAGCATGGCGACGATGGCGGGGAGATCAGCCAGCACGGCCTTGCGTATCTTCAGAGGGGAATTCGTTGTCATGGCGTTCGCTGCGGCTTTCTCGGGATGAGCTGAAATAATGGCAGCCCCTGCAACGCCCTGCCGACGGACCCGCCATGACCCTGTCTGCCTACCTGCTCTTCCTGCCGGCCTGCTTCGCCATCAACATGGCTTTCGGCCCCAACAACCTGCTGTCGGTGACCAACGGCGCGAGGCACGGCGTGTCGCCGGCGGTGATCGCGGCCAGCGGCCGGCTCGTGGCCTTCGCGATCATGATCGCCATCGCGGGGCTGGGCATGGGCGCGGTGCTGGTGGCGTCGGAGCTGGCCTTCGACGTCATCAAGTACATCGGCGCGGCGTATCTGGTGTGGATCGGCATCCGCCTGCTGCGCGCGCCGGCGCCAACGGCCGAGGTGCAGGCGCGCGACGCATCCGCGCCGCCATCCATGCGCGCGCTGGCACGGCAGGAGTTCACCGTGGCTGCCGGCAACCCGAAGGCCATCCTAGTGTTCACCGCCTTCTTTCCGCAGTTCGTGGTGCCCGGTGCCTACGCTTCCAGCTATGTGCTCCTGGGCCTGACCTTCCTGGTGTTCGAGCTGGTCGCGATCGCGCTCTACGCGATGCTCGGTGCGCGCATGCGCCAGCTGGCCGACGGCAGCCGCGCGATGCGCTGGTTCAACCGGGTGAGTGGCAGCATGATGATCGGCTTCGGGCTCATCCTGGCATTCACGCGCCGCCCTGCGGCCTGATCTTTCTCAGGCCTTCAGGTACTCGGCCTTGGTGCCGAGCCAGCGGTCGATGTGGCGCTGGGCCAAATCGGGGTGCTTCCGCAGCATGACCGGCGCGAGTTCACGGGCCCAGTCGAGCAGCAGCGTGTCGGTCGTGAGGTCGGCAAAACGCAGCAGCGGCGCGCCCGACTGCCGCGCGCCAAGGAATTCGCCGGGCCCGCGAATCTCCAGGTCGCGCCGTGCGATCTCGAAGCCGTCGCCGGTCTCGGCCATTGCCTTGAGCCGCGCGCGCGCCGCCTCGCCGACGCGGCCGCTGTCGCCCGGCGCATAGAGCAGCACGCAGGCCGAAGCCGCCGCGCCGCGCCCCACACGGCCGCGCAGCTGGTGCAGCTGCGAGAGGCCGAAGCGCTCGGCATGCTCGATCACCATCAGCGAAGCGTTCGGCACGTCGACGCCCACTTCGATCACCGTCGTGCTCACCAGTACCTGGATTTCATTGGCGGTGAATGCCGTCATCACCGCCTGCTTCTCGGCCGTGGGCATGCGCGAATGCAGCAGGCCGACCTGGATGGGCTCGCCCAGCGTCTCGGCCAGTTCGTCGCGCGTTTCGGTCGCGTTGCGCAAGTCGACCGCTTCGCTCTCCTCGATCAGCGGACACACCCAGTACACCTGCCGGCCCTGCGCGATCTGCGCGTGGATGCGGTCGATGACTTCGTCGCGCCGGTGGTCGGCCACCAGCTTGGTGACGATGGGCGTGCGGCCTGGCGGTAGTTCGTCGAGCGTCGATACGTCGAGGTCCGCGTAGTAGCTCATCGCAAGCGTGCGCGGGATGGGCGTGGCGCTCATCATCAGCAGATGCGGCTCCAGATGCCCACCGGCTTTGCCGCGTAGAGCCAGGCGCTGCGCCACGCCGAAGCGGTGCTGCTCGTCGATGATGGCCAGCGCGAGGTTCTTGAAGCGCACCTTCTCCGAGATGACCGCATGCGTGCCGATGACCAGTGCCGCCTCGCCGCTTTCGACGGCCGCAGACATCCCATCGCGCTCCTTCTTCTTCTGGCTGCCCGTGAGCCACGCCACGCGCAGGCCGCGCTCAGCCAGCAACGGATCGAGCCAGCCGACCAGCTTGCCGAAATGCTGGGCCGCGAGGATTTCGGTGGGCGCCATCAGCGCGCACTGAAAACCCGCGTCGATGCAGCGCGCCGCCGCGAGCGCCGCCACCACCGTCTTCCCTGAACCCACGTCTCCCTGCAGCAGCCGGTGCATCGGGATCTCACGGCCCAGGTCGCGCGTGATCTCTTCGCCGACGCGTTGCTGCGCACCGGTAAGGCCGAAGGGCAACACCGCGAGCAACTGCGCATGCAGCGAGCTTGCGACCGGCTCGGCAGGCGCGGGCAGCACCGGCGCGCGCTGTGCTGCGCGCTCCAGCCGGGCCTGCAGCTGCGACAGCTGCTGAGCGAGCAGTTCCTCGGCCTTGATGCGCTGCCAGGCCGGATGGCTGTGGTCTTCGAGCGTGGCCATCGCCACGTCGGGCGTCGGGTAGTGCAGAAAGCTCAGTGAGGCGCGCAGATCCCAGGCACCGCGCAGGCCGATCTGCACGGGGATGGTCTCGTCGAGCACCGCGCGCGCAAGGCCCGAACGCACCTCGCGCCGCAGCACCGGCTGCGCGAGCCCGGCCACTGTCGAATACACCGGCGTGAGCGCATTCGGCAACGCGGTGCCGGCCGCCTTCACGGTCGGATGCATGATCTGCCGCCCCACGAAACCGCCGCGCATCTCGCCCCGCACGCGCACCCGCGCGCCGACCGCAAGCTGCTTCTGCTGCGAGGGATAGAAATTGAAAAAGCGCAGCTGACAGGTGTCGCTGCCATCGTCGATGGTCGCCAACAACTGGCGGCGCGGGCGGTACACCACCTCGCATTCGGTGACGACGCCTTCGACCTGCGCCATGTCGCCGTCGCGCGTGTCGGCGATGCGCACGATGCGCGTCTCGTCCTCGTAGCGCATCGGCAGGTAGAGCGCGAAGTCGATGTCGCGCACGAGGCCGAGCTTGCGCAGCGCGCGCTGCACGAGGCTCAAACCAGAACCTGGTGCGGCCGGTACAGCCGGTGCCGCAGGGGCTTCTGCGGTCTTTTCGGGCGGTACGGGCTTGGACTTGGCGGGCATGGGACAATTCTGCCCGGCTCCCGCCGAGTTTTTCCCTTCCGTCTTTCCATGCCTCCTTGGCACGGGCCCGTCCGGCCCTCAAGCACCATGCGCGCCTTCACGCTCTCCGATTTCGATTTCGCATTGCCACCCGAACTGGTGGCGCAACACCCGGCCACCGAACGCACATCCTCCCGTCTGCTCGACGGCACAGGGCCCGCACCGGTCGACCGCATCTTCAAGCACCTGCCTTCGCTGCTGCGCGCGGGCGACCTGCTGGTCTTCAACGACACGCGCGTGGTCAAGGCACGCCTGTTTGGCGAGAAGCCGACCGGCGGCAAGCTCGAGCTGCTGGTCGAGCGCGTGCTGCAGGGCCACGAGGTTGTGGCGCACATGAAAGTCAGCAAGAAGCCGACCGTGGGCACCACGCTGCAGATGGTCGGCGGCTTTCGCGCAACGCTGCTCGGCCGCTGGCCCGACGAACAGGGCGCGCTATTCCGCTTCAGCTTCGAGAGCGACGCTGGCGAAGACCCGTACGCACTGATGGCCCGCTGCGGCCACGTGCCGCTGCCGCCCTACATCACGCACACCGATTCGGCCGACGACGAAAGCCGCTACCAGACCGTGTTCGCGCGTGTGCCCGGCGCGGTGGCCGCCCCCACGGCCGCGCTGCATTTCGACGAAGGCCTGCTGGCCGAGCTCGAAGCGCGCGGCGTGCAGCGCGCCAACGTCACGCTGCACGTGGGCGCCGGCACCTTCCAGCCGGTAAAGACCGAGAACATCGCCGAACACACGATGCATGCCGAACGCTACGAAGTGCCCGAAGCCACGCAGCGCGCCATTGCCGAATGCAAGGCTCGGGGCGGACGCATCGTCGCGGTCGGCACGACCACCGTGCGCACGCTCGAATCGTGGGCCAAGAGCGGCGAGGCCACGGGCGACACACGCATCTTCATCACGCCGGGCTTCGCCTTCGAACACGTCGACCTGCTGGTGACGAACTTTCATTTGCCCAAGAGCACGCTGATGATGCTGGTCTCGGCCTTCGCGGGCTATGAGCGCGTGATGGCGCTGTATGCCCACGCCATTGCCCAGGGCTACCGCTTCTTCAGCTATGGCGACGCCATGCTGCTGGCACGACAACAAGATTGAAGACGACCATGCTGAACTTCGAACTCCTCAAGACCGACCCCGACAGCCACGCGCGCCGCGCCACGCTCACGCTCAACCACGGCAAGGTGCAGACGCCGATCTTCATGCCCGTGGGCACCTACGGCACCGTCAAGGGCGTGATGCCGCGCAGCCTCGAAGAAATGGGCGCGCAGATCATCCTGGGCAACACCTTCCACCTGTGGATGCGCCCCGGCCTCGACGTGATGGCCAGCTTCGGCGGGCTGCACCAGTTCGAGAAATGGAACAAGCCCATCCTCACCGACTCGGGCGGCTTCCAGGTGTGGTCGCTGGGCGCGATGCGCAAGATCAGCGAAGAGGGCGTGAAGTTCGCCTCGCCCGTCAACGGCGACAAGCTGTTCCTCACGCCCGAGGTCTCGATGCAGATCCAGACCATCCTCAACAGCGACATCGTGATGCAGTTCGACGAATGCACGCCCTACGACACCAAGGGCCACATCACGACCGAGGCCGAGGCGCGCATCTCGATGGAGCTGAGCCTGCGCTGGGCCAAGCGCTGCCAGAGCGAGTTCGCGCGGCTCGAGAACCCGAACGCCCTCTTCGGCATCGTGCAGGGCGGCATGTTCGAGAACCTGCGCGAAGAGTCGCTGGCGGCGCTGGTCGACATGGACTTTCCGGGCTATGCCATCGGCGGCGTGAGCGTGGGCGAGCCCAAGGAAGAGATGCTGCACATCATGAGCCACACGCCGCACAGGCTGCCCGCGAACAAGCCGCGCTACCTGATGGGCGTGGGCACGCCGGAAGACCTGGTGCAGGGCGTGGCCGACGGCGTCGACATGTTCGACTGCGTGATGCCCACGCGCAATGCGCGCAACGGCACCCTCTTCACGCGCTTCGGCGACCTGAAGATGCGCAACGCGCGCCATAAGAGCGACCCGCAACCCATCGACCCGAGCTGCACCTGCCATGCGTGCGCAGGTACCTCGGGCGTGGCGTGGAACGACGGCGGGCGCGACGGCTTCAGCCGCGCCTACCTGCATCACCTGGACCGCTGCGGCGAAATGCTGGGGCCGATGCTCACGACCATCCACAACCTGCACTACTACCTGAACCTGATGAACGAGATCCGCGAGGCGCTGGACGCGGGCACGTTCACGGAGTTTCGCGCGCGCTTCAAGTCGGAGCGCGCACGCGGCGTCTGACGCCCGGGGCTGCCGGCCGCTACTTCAAGGGTTGAATTGGCAGCGGCGTGGCATAGGGCTCGATGCGCAACAGCTCGTTCTTGAAGACGACGATCTGCTTGAGCGGCGCCTGCACCAGCGCACCGCTCGCGTCCTTGTGCGAGGCGTACTGCCAGAGCGTGAGCTGGCCCTTCGCCGCGAGCTGCGCGGCCAGCCGCTCGACGGCGGGGTTGGAACCCGCGCCGAGCTGCGCCGCATCGACACCCACCACAACCTCGTCGCGCGGCGAGACCACCTTGAAGAGCTGCACGGGCGCTGCCGGCGCCTGGGCGCGAACGGAGCGCACTGCCAGGGCAGCGGGGAGAAGCGAAAGCGCAAGGAGGGCGCGGCGGGGAAAGGTCTTCGTCATGAAAGCAAGCGTAGTCACGCAGGCCCGTGCTGCCCATTCGCCGTAAGCCATACGCCGGCCGGCGGCCCCGCGCCCGGCAGGGGCACGTGCATCCGGTACGCTTGCCATCCGCTTCCACTGCCGTTGCCGCATTCACATGACCGACGCATCACCACTTTCGCACTACACCGCTCGTTATCCCTCGCTGGCCGGGCGCACCGTGTTCATCTCCGGCGGTGCCAGCGGCATCGGCGAATCGCTGGTGCGGGCCTTTCATGCGCAGGGCGCGAAGGTCGGCTTCTGCGACCTCGATGCGGCTGCTGGCAACACGCTTGCGGCGCAGCTGCAAGGCGAGCATCCGGCACTGTTCGTGCCGTGCGACGTGACCGATACGGCCGCGCTCGGCGCCGCCATCGACGCCGTGCGCCAGCGCTTCGGGCCAATCGCCGTGCTGCTGAACAACGCGGCCAACGACCGTCGCCACGAGATGGCCGACGTGACCAGCGAAGACTTCGACCGCCTCGTGGCCGTCAACTTCAAGCACCAGTTCTTCGCCGCGCAGGCGGTGGCGGACGACATGCGCGCGCTGGGCGGCGGCTCGATCGTCAACTTCGGCTCGATCAGCTGGATGATCAAGGGCAAGGGCTACCCGGTGTACCAGGCCTGCAAGGCGGCGGCGCGCGGCCTCACGCGCTCGCTGGCGCGCGACCTGGGCAAGCAGAACATCCGCGTGAATTCGATCGTGCCGGGCTGGGTGATGACTGAGCGGCAGATCAAGCTGTGGGTCAAGCCCGAATCGGGCGCGGAGATCGATGCAGCGCAATGCCTGCCGGGCCGCGTGATGGCTGAAGACATTGCGGCGATGGCGCTGTTCCTGGCGGCGGACGACTCGCGCATGTGCACCGCGCAGGACTATGTGGTGGACGCCGGCTGGACCTGAAGCCTTTCGCCTTCTTCACCAAGCAAAAAGCCCGGCATGCCGGGCTTTTTTGTCTCTGCTGCGAGCGGATCAGTCGCGCAGTTCGGCAGGGACCTTGCCACCATTGGCGGCCAGCTTGGTCATCACCTGGCGATGCAGCCAGATGTTCATCTTGGCGCTGTCGCTGGTGTCCGAGCCGTAGCTCAGTTCGGCGGCCAGTTGCTTGCGTGCGTCGAGGCTGCTGTCCAGGCCCAGGAGCTTCATCAGGTCGACGATGGAGGTGCGCCAGTTCAGGCTGCTCGCGCCGGGCATGCCGTCGAGCAGGGCCTCGACGTCCACCACGGTGATGGCGGGCGGCGGCGCCGCTGCGGCGGGGGCGCCTGCGGGTGCGTCAGGGGCCGGCGCAGCAGGTGCGGGCGCGGCGTTTGCGGACGGGAAAATCTTGGAAAGGATGCTGCCGAAAATGCTCATGCTTGTGCTCCGTCGAAGGGGTTGGCGGGAAGTCTGCGGCAACATTCGTGTCGCAGCCGGCGGTTGTAGCACGACCGCGCGGCATGCCAGCTACACGGTGTGTCGATCGGGCCGCCTCCTGTGACCGAATTCGCAGACTACGCGGCAGGTGACGCCAGCGGCGGCAGCACACGCGGCGCGGCCGAGGTGCCGCAGGCATGGCAGAACTTCGAGAACGCGCTCTTGCGCGTCTCGCACTTGCCGCAGTGGTCGAACAGGCCGATGCCGCAGTGCGGGCAGAAGTCGATCTCGTTGTTCTTCAGGTCCACCGGCCGCTCGCAGCCGGGGCACACGCTCTTGCCCAGGCGCGCGAGCGCGGTGTCGTAGCTGAGTTCTTCGCGCCGCACCTGGTCGGGCTGCTGCTCGGCCAGCTTCTGCCGCGCCAGGTAGCGGTTGAGCGCGACGATGGCGTAGCGCCCCACCAGCACCGTGAGCACGATGCCCACCACGTAGCGCACATAGCCGCCGTAGCTCGGCAGGTAGGGCACCAGCTCGACGAAGAAGGCGAACAGCGCGAAGAAGATGAAGCCCCACACGAACGGCCAGTAAGTGCTCTTGCGCTTCTTCACGAACAGCCAGCCGGCCACCAGCAGCAGCGGCAGCGTGAGCGCCAGCCGGTAGGCGAACACGCGCAGTTCGATGCGGCGGTATTCGGCATCGAGCTTGATCTGCGCGTCGCGCTCCAGGTCGGAAAGCGCCGTGCGGGCGCGCTGCTCAGCCTGGCGTGCGTCGAGCGCGATCTGCTGCTGCGCGTTCACCCGGCGCTGCAGCTCGTCTTCCTTCTGCTTGAAGGCGTCGAGCGTCTTGGTGCGCGCGATGAGCTCGGTGTCCTGGTCTGGCTGCGCGGTGGCGCGGCGCGTGGCGATCCAGTTGCCGAAGGTTTCGCGGGCGTTGCTGCTGGCCTGCTGCGCGGCGTTGAGCTGCAGGCGGATCTGGTCGAGGTCGCGCGCGGCCTGCAGCTCGGCGGCTTCCGAGGCCTTGATGGTGGCGCGCAGTGGCTCGGCCTTGGGCTTGTCGATGAAGTCGTCGAGCTGGCGCACGCGCTCGACCTGCGGAAGGTCGCTCACGACAGTGCTGCCGAGCCCGATGAGGAAGCTCGCGAACACCAGCGCCACCAGCCAGAGGCCGCGGCGGAACCATTTTTCGGAAAGGCGCAGGGATTTGCTCATGTTGTTTTCTCCTTCTTGTCTTTCTTCATTGAAGCCTGAGTGTCACCGGCGCCGCGCCCAGCCCCGCGCGCGGCAGCCACGCGAACACCGAATCGACCGTCACCGTCTCGATGCGGTCCGAGAACCGCTTGTCGTTCGGATGATCATCGAAGGCCACGTTGGCCGAGCCTACGCGCCCGCCCAGCCGGGTGAGCGGACCGAGCTTCAGCGTGGTCGGCTCGTAGCCCTTGAACTGCATCCAGGCTTGCGCCTGCGTGCGGTTGCCGATGGTGGCGGGCTCCATGGCGGCGGCCAGCGTCTCGACGGCCCATTGGTTCGACTGCTGGTACTTCTGGCCCCAGACGTAGCTCACGATACTGTAGGGCGCGGTGTTCAGCCGCACGATGCGCGCGGGCGATTCGTTCAGTGCGGCCAGCAGATGCGTCTGCACGTCGGGCGTGGGCACGACCCAGGCCACCTCGTAGCGCCACGGGTCGTCGAGGAAGAACTCGCCGAGCCCCTGCCGGTAGACGGCGGCCTCCGCGGTGCCGCACTGGTTGAGCTTGTGCACCACGCGCCACGGGCCGGCGTCGGTCTTGTAGGCGAAGCCCAGGTGCGAATAGCGCAAGCCGTACTTGCTCAGGTCTTGCCCGGCGCGCGCGAGGATCACGACGCGCGCGCCGCTGGCGTCGAGCGCCTGCGAGGTGCGCTCGGCCATCTTCATGCCCTTGACAATCACGTCGGGCGTTGGCCTGACCTGCTCGCACGAGCGGCCGGCCTGCGCCTGCATCGGCAGCAAGGCCATCGCGGCGGCGATGGCAAGTCCGATGAGCGCAGGTAGCGCGGGCAGAGCGCTGCGTTTCACGACAGCCTCTCGTTGTGAAGCAGCGCGCGGCCGATGGCATTGGGCACGAAGGCCAGCACCTCGCCAGCGGCCGACAGCACGACGCCGGTGCCGATCACGCTGACGAGGACGCTGGTGCCCACCGCATTCGAGATGCCGTTGGCGGCACGGCCGGCCACCTTGATGCTGGCGCGCGCGCCGTCAGAGGCGCGTTCGAGCACGTACACCGTGCCGTCGGCCGAGGCCTCGACCGCGATCACGGTGAGCGTCGAGCCGCCCACCGACAGTGCAGCAGGCAGCGCGACAGCCGTGGTGGCCGAAGCCCCGACGGCGGAGGCGGTGACCACCACCGATGCCACCGGCATCAGCGAGAGGGCGACCGAGGCGTCGCTCTGGGCCTGGGCATGCAGGGGAACCGCGACGCCGGCGAAGGCAGTGCAGGCGGCGACGAGTACAGCGGCAATCGACTTTTTCATGATGAGCTTTCGTTGTTCAAGCACGGGTTACTCGGCAGAGGAAGCAGCGGCTTCGGCGCGGGCCATGCGGCGGCCCTGCATGCGGGCTTCGGCCATGTCGGCTTCATGGCGGTCGCGCAGCGTCTTGGCCAGCGTGAAGGCCGAGCTGATGAGAAACAGCCAGCTCACGCCCAGGAAGGCCTTGTAGGCCTCGTTGATCTCCATGCGCACGAGGCCCCAGCCGGTCAGGCCCATCGCGGTGAAGAAGCTGCCCCAGACGACCAGCTTCCACATCGGCACGTCACGGCCCGCATCGGCGCCGCGCTCGGCCGCCTGCTGGCTGTCGCGCACGAACTTGGCCAGCATGAAGGCGGTGCTCAGGCAGAACACGTAGCCCATCACCATGAACGCCCGGTCCAGCGCCTCCCCTGGCAGCCAGCTCAGGCCGGTGGCGCACAGGAAGACGGCGATCGCGAACGAAGCCCAGGCCTGGAACTGCCAGGCCCGCGTGTCGCGCTGGATGAAAACGGTCGAGGTGGATGAGAGGGGTTGCATGTGTGCCTCGCGGCGTAGTGAAGGTGAGCGAATGATGGTTCGCCCCCGCACCGCGAGGCTTGAATGCTTGCACCAGTGGCGGTTTTCAGCGCCGCCGGTATCTGCGCTTGATACTTTTGGGGTGTTTCAGGCGCCCAGCAGGGCGCTCACGCGCTGGCGCAGCGACTCGGGCTGCACCTCGGTCGGCGGCACAGGGCCGCCGACGTTCAGGCCCACGCGGCTGAAGAAGCCACGGCGGAAGGGCTTGGCCATGGCCACCTGCTCGCCGCCGCGCAGCTCGATGCGGCTGAAGTACGAGCCCCAGAGATTGGTCAGCGCCATCGGGATCACCGGCGGCTCCAGGCCTTCGGCGCGCGCGCTCTCGACGATCTTCATCACGCCGCCCTTGAAGGGCTGCAGCGTGCCGTCGCGCGTGATCGCACCCTCGGGGAAGATGGCGAGCAGATCGCCCTCGCGCAGCACGCCCAGCGCCTTGGCAAAGGCCGCTTCGTACGCTGCCGGGTCTTCCTTCTGCGGCGCGATGGGAATCGCCTTGGCCAGCTTGAACAGCCAGCCCAGCACCGGCACCTTGAAGATGCGGTGGTCCATGATGAAACGAATCGGCCGCGGGCTCGCCGCCATCAGCAGCACCGCGTCGATGAAGCTCACGTGGTTGCACACCAGCACGGCCGCGCCCTCGGTGGGAATATGCGACTCGCCCTTGATGTCGAAGCGATAGACAAAGCGCGACAGCACCCAGGCCACGAAGCGCAGCAGGTACTCGGGCACCAGCATGAAGATGTAGAACGCCACCACCGCGTTGGCGATGCCGGTGAACAAAAAGATCTGCGGAATGGTGAAGCCCGCGCCCAGCAGCGCGCCGGCGATGACCGAGCTGCCGATCATGAACAGCGCATTGAGGATGTTGTTGGCCGCGATGATGCGCGCGCGGTGCGTGGGCTGGCTGCGCAGCTGGATCAGCGCGTACATCGGCACGCTGTAGAGCCCCGCGAACAGCGACAGCAGCGCCAGGTCGGCCATCACGCGCCAGTGGGCGCCCTGGTGCACGAAGGCGCCGATGCCCATCTCGGGCACCTTCGGCAGGCCGCGCGAGGCAAAGTACAGGTCGATGGCGAACACGCTCATGCCGATGGCGCCCAGCGGCACCAGGCCGATTTCCACCTGCCGGCGGCTCAGCGTCTCGCACAGCAGCGAGCCGACGCCGATGCCTATCGAGAACACCACCAGCAGCAGCGAGGCCACCTGCTCGTCGCCGTGCAGCACTTCCTTGGCGAAGCTCGGAAACTGGCTCAGGAACACCGCGCCGAAGAACCACATCCACGAAATGCCCAGCAGCGAGCGGAACACCACCACGTTCTCGTGCGCGAGCTTGAGGTTGCGCCAGGTTTCGCTGATGGGGTTCCAGTTGATGACCAGCCCCGGGTCGGTGGCCGGCGCGGGCGGAATGGCCTGCGCCACGCCCCGCCCGACCAGCGCCAGCAGCACGCAGCCCACGGCCACGCTCATGTGGCCGATCTGCGGCACCGCCACCAGCAGCCCGCCTGCCACCTGCCCGAGCAGGATGGCGACGAAGGTGCCCATCTCGACCATGCCGTTGCCGCCCGTGAGCTCGCGCGCGTCGAGCACCTGCGGCAAGTAGGCGAACTTGACCGGCCCGAACAGCGTGGAGTGCAGCCCCATGAGGAACACGCAGCCCAGCAGCACCACGGCATTGGCCGTGACGAAGCCCCAGGCCGCGATCAGCATGATGACGATCTCGAGGTTCTTGACGAAGCGGATCATCTTCGTCTTGTCGAACTTGTCGGTGAGCTGGCCGGACGTGGCCGAGAACAGCAAAAACGGCAGGATGAACAGCGCACCGATCACCAGCCCCGCCATGGCCGGCGGCATCCAGCTCAGCTGGAGCTGGTAGGTCACCATGACGGTGAAGGCGAACTTGAAGAGGTTGTCGTTCGCCGCGCCAGCGAACTGGGTCCAGAAGAAAGGCGCGAAGCGCCGCTGCTTGAGGAGGGCGAACTGGTTGGCGTGGGCGTTCGCTTCGTGGGCCACGGGTGTGGCTGCGGCAGCGGCGGGATTTGTCATTCGAAGAGTGCTCCTCAGGCGGCCACGGCGGCGGCGCCCGGATTGTGCCGCAGTGCGGCTTCCCAGCGCATTTCGAGCTTGTGGAGGGCAAGCACCACGGGCAGGCCAGCAAGCGAGGCCGTCAGGTGCTTCAGCGTATGGCCCGAAACCGTGTGCCGCGTGAACTCGTAGATCTGGTGGTCCGCCAGCTCGAATGCCTTGGCCAGCACGTAGAAGAAGATGACCCAGCCCAGCTTCAGCCCGACCGACTTGCGCATTGGCGTGGCCAGCGCCAGCGTCACCACCAGCGCCATGCCGCCGAACTGCACCAGCGCCCAAGGCATGACGTTGCCGGTTTCCTGGAACACCTCGGCCGACAGCAGGCCGGCCGTCAGCACGAACCAGGCGGCGGGCCAGCCGGCGCGCTGGCTCACCCGTTCGCAGACCGCCACCCCGATCAGCCCGGCGAAGGCCACCGCCATGCCGGCGCGGTCCGCAGCGAGCCGGGGGGCGTCGGGCACGAGGTGGAAGAAGGCGGAGCCCGCGGCGGTGGCGATCAGGCCGGCGAAGAAGAGCCAGGCACAGTCCAGCGTGTTGTCGGGCGGGTCGCTGGCGGGCGGGGCCAGGGGGAATTGCGACAGCGCCTCCTGGTGCGAGCGGTCGATGCGGTTGAGCCGGTACAGGCCCCACAGGCCGATCACCACGAAGGGGATGTTGCTCAGCACGTCCATCGCATTGGGCAGGCCGTGCCAAGCGCGGTCGTCGGCAAACACCGAGGCGATGGCGACTTCGGCGGCCGGCAGATCGGGGCCGAAGAAGGCAATCAGCGCGAGCAGCACGAAAGTGAAAAGCAACCCGCGTTCGCGGCGGCTGAGAGAGGGCAAGAGCATGGCGGTCCTCGGTGGGGTGGATCGGTACGAGCCGCGGAATTTAGTGGCGGGCCGCTCCACAGGCATCGAGAATCGATACGTGGCACTAATTCACACCTGACGGTATCTCCAACTGATACTTGCCGGCGCCCGTGTACGCTTCCGGGCCATGAGCACCACCGTCGATCTCGTCCAGGCCCTCAAGAACGAACTCAAAAGCGCGCGCATGACCTACGCCGACCTGGCGCGGTCGCTCGACATGGCCGAATCCAGCGTCAAGCGGATGCTGGCCAAGAGCGACATGCCGCTGTCGCGCGTGGACGCCATCTGCCGGGCGCTGAAGATCGATTTCGCCGAGCTGGCGCGCCGCGTGGCCGACGCCCAGCCGCTGCTGAAGGAACTGACGCACGAGCAGGAAAAGGCCGTGGTCAAGGACAAGAAGCTGCTGCTGGTGGCCATCAGCGTGCTGAGCCAGTGGACGCTGGAGCAGATCGTGGCGGCCTACCGCGTGAGCGAGGCCGAGTGCATCGGCTGCCTGGCGCAGCTGGACCGCATCGGCATCATCGAGCTGCGCCCGCTCAACCGGTATCGCCTGAAGCTTGCCAAGACCTTCCGCTGGCGGCCGCACGGCCCGGTGATGGAGTTTTTCCGCGAGAACGTGGTGCTGGACTACTACCGCGGCGGCTTCGACGGCCCCGCCGAGGGCCTGCTGCTGGTGCACGGCTCGATCAGCCGCTCGCTGGCGCCGGCCTTCCTGGAGCGCCTGCAGCGCGTGGCGCAGGACTTTGCGCAGCAGCACCAGACCGACCAGAAGCTGTCGGCGAAGGACCGCGAGGGCTACACGCTGCTGCTGGGTATGCGCAACTGGGAGTTCGAGCTGTTCACCCGGCTCCGTCGGGCCTGAACTCGGGCTCGATCAGGGTTTGGCTGCTTCCAGCGCGTCGCGCGTGGTGCGCGCGGCCTTTTTCGCCGCTTCGGCAAAGTCGTCGCCCGACGACGCATAAATGATCGCTCGCGACGAGTTCACGATGATCGGCGCATCGGCGCGCCAGCCGGCGCGCACCGTGGCGACCGCATCGCCGCCCTGGGCGCCGACGCCCGGAATCAGCAACGGCACCGTCGGCGCGAGTTCGCGCACGCGTTCGATCTCGGCGGGGTAGGTCGCGCCCACCACCAGGCCGAGCTGGCCGTTCAGGTTCCACGGCCCCTGCGCCAGCCTGGCGACGTGTTCGTACAGAAAAGGCTGCCCCTCGACATCCGCCAGCCGCTGCCCCTGCAGGTCGGACCCGCCAGGATTGCTGGTGCGGCAAAGCAGGAAGGCGCCCTTGCCCTCGTGCTTGAGGTACGGCGCGACCGAGTCGAAGCCCATGAAGGGCGACAGCGTCACCGCGTCGGCGCCGTAGCGCTCAAAGGCTTCCAGGGCGTATTGCTCGGCGGTGGAGCCGATGTCGCCGCGCTTGGCGTCGAGGATCGTGGGCACGTGGGGCGCGTTGCGGCGCATGTGCTCCATCAACTGTTCGAGCTGGGCTTCGGCGCGGTGGGCCGCGAAGTAGGCGATCTGCGGCTTGAAGGCGATGACCAGATCGGCCGTCGCGTCGACGATGCGTGCGCAGAAGTCATAGATGCGGCTGGCGTCGCCCTTGAACTGCCCCGGGAATCTGGCTGGCTCCGGATCGAGCCCCACGCAGAGCAAGGAACCGTTTTTTTGCTGTGCGGCGGCCAGCTTGTCGAGGAAAGTCATGGGGCCTGATTTTAGGCGGCCCGTTTTCGGCCCTCAGTTCGGCGCGGGCGTGTGCTGTTCGGCAGCAAGGCAGAGGTCGGCCCAGGCGCGGGCCTTGTCGGCGGGGTTGCGCAGCAAATACGCCGGATGGTAGGTCGCCACCACCGATGCGCCGCCAGCGGATTCCAGCGGCACAACGCGGCCGCGCAGCTTGCCCAGCGGGTCGCCGCTGCGCATCAGGCTTTGCGCCGCCAGAGGCCCCATCGCCAGCACGATGCGGGGGGCGAGTGCGGTGGCGTGCTCGTCGAAGGCCTCATCGATTGCGCGCGGGCTGCCGGGCTGGCCGGCTGCCACACCGCGATGGGTGCGCATGAGGTGCACTGGCGTCTGGCCGTCGTGCAGCTTCAGGGCGCGCAGCATGTTGTCGAGCAGGCGGCCTGCGTCGCCCTCGAAGGGCTCGCCGTGGCGGCCGTCGGTTTCGGGCGGCATGTCGGCCACGACCAGCCAGCCGCCCTGCGTGGATTCCGCTGCGCCGGCGTCGGCATAGAGACGGCAGGGCGCCTCGACCAGCACGGCAGCGCCCTGGGACATCGGCACAGCCGCCGGCCGGGCAGCTGGTGCGGGTACCGCAGCAGGCCGGGCGGCCGGTGCTGGCGCGGCAACGGGTGCTTCGACCTGTACGCGTTCTTCAACGATGGCGACCGCGGCCACCTCTTCGGCAACCACCACCGTTTCAGGCACTGCAGGCGCCGTTTCAACCGCCTCGGGCACAGGCCACCAGACCTTCACGCCCATCTCGTCGAGCATCGCGCGCTGGCGAGCGTCGAGCTTCAATGTCTGTACCGCACTCATCGCAAGGCTCCCCAGGCGGAGCCTGTTTCGTTCAAACGCAGGCTCATGACGACGGCGTCCTCGCGCTTGCCGTCGTGCGCCGGGTAGTAGCCCTTGCGCACGCCGACGCTGCGAAAGCCCTGGCGCATGTAGATGTCGAGCGCGCGCTGGTTGCTCTGGCGCACTTCGAGCCACAGCCACTGCGCCCCCTCGGCGCGCGACCAGCCGCCCAGCGCCTCGAGCATGAGCGGCGCCCAGCCCTGGCGCTGGAAGGCCGGCGCGACGGTGATGTTCAGCAGGTGCACCTCGTCGACGCCCTTCATGGCGACGAAGTAGCCGATCAGCGTTTCGCCCAGCTCGGTGACCGGCGAGTTCACGCCCTGCGCGACGCCGGGCGCCAGCAGGCACTGGCAGTGGTAGCCCACGGCCATGGAATCGGTGAAGTTGGCGCGCGTCCAGGGGTGGCTGTAGGCCGTCTGTTCGACCGCGCAGACGGCATCGATCCGCTCGAAGGTGAGCGGTTCGAGGCGGGCTTCGACGGGCTGGAGAACGGCGCTCATGCGGGTCAGTTTGCGGCTGCTGCGGCCGCCTTGATGGCGGCGCGCTCTTCTGTGGTTTGCGCCACTTTATCGCGAACATAGAGCGGCCAGGCCTGTTCGGCCGGCACGGTGCGCCCGGCCGCGAGCAGCGCGGGGGCCAGCCGCAGCATGGCGGTGGCGGTCGGCAGCGCCTCGTGGCGGGCGGCGGCCGGGGCCAGCCGCAGGCCGTAGGCGGCGAAGGCATTGCCGGCGAGCGCCCAGCCGGTGGGCACTTCGAGGTCTTCGGGCGACAGCAGCAGAGGCTCGTCGTTGCCCCCCAGCGGGCCGTTGGCCGCGAAGTCGTAGCGCGTGGCGTAGATCTGGTCCATGCGGGCGTCCAGCACGGTCACCACCTGCTGCACGCCGAAAGCATGGCGCGCTTCTTCGGCCACGGCGAGCAGGGTGTCGACCGGCAGCAGCGGCACCTTGGCGCCGAAGGCCAGCCCCTGCGCCACCGAGCAGGCGGTGCGCAGCCCGGTGAACGAACCAGGGCCGCGGCCGAAGACGATGGCGTCGAGCTCGGACAGCGCGAGCCCGGCGTCGCCCAGCAATTGCTGGATCAGCGGGAGCAGGGTGGTCGAGGCTTGCGCGCCGCCCACGCCGTTGTGCGCGAGCAGCCTGTCGCCGTGCAGCACGGCCACGGACAGATGCTCGGTGCTGGTGTCGAAGGCGAGCAGCTTGGGCAGGGCGAGAGGCATCCGCCGATTATCGAGGGGCGGCCAATCCCCAGGGTCACGCGCCGTTATCGCTGCGCAAGATGGCCAGCCCCGCCTTGCGCAACGGCGCCAGCGCCTTGGCAGGAGCGTCCGGCGATACCAGCAGGCTGGTGGCCGAGGTCACGGGGTTCACCACCCAGGCCGACGCTGCGCCGAGCTTTTCCGACGAGGCCAGCACGACCGTCTCGGCCGCGGACGCCATCAGCGCGCGCTTGATCTCGGCCTCTTCCAGGTCGCCCGTGGTCAGCCCCGCCTCGGCGTGCACGCCGGTGACGCCCATGAAATATGTATCGGCGTGGATGCGCGCAATGGCCGCCATCGCCGCCGAGCCGACCGCCACCACCGAGTGCTTGAAGAGGCGCCCGCCGATCAGCACCACCTCGATGCCGGCATGCGCCACCAGCTCGATCGCCACCGACGGGCTGTGCGTGACCACGGTGGCCTGCAGATTCGCCGGCAGGTGGCGTGCAAGCTGCACGGCCGTGGTGCCGCCGTCGATGAACACCACCTGCCCCGGCTTCACGAGGCGCGCGGCGGCGCGGCCGATGGACACCTTTTCGTCGGGGGCCAGTTGCTGGCGCCCTGCGAAGTCGGCTTCAGCCGCCGCGACCGGCAGTGCGCCGCCGTGCACGCGCTGCAGCAGGCCCTCGGCGGCCAGCTCGCGCAAGTCGCGGCGGATGGTGTCTTCCGACAGGCCGAGTTCTTCGCTGAGCGACTTCGCGACGACGTTGCCGTCGCGCCGCAGGACCGAGAGGATGTGTTGCTTGCGCTGGCTGGTGAGCATCGGCCGATGGTATCGGCCCAAACCGTCTTTTGCACGTTTTTTCTTGTTTTTGCACGAACATGCGCATATGCTCGCCGCCATGACGATCCAAGACCGCGTCCGGGTGCACGAAGTCACCCTGCTTTCCGACAACTGGTACACGCTGCGCACCACCGCCTTCGACTGGCGGCGCAACGACGGCCAGTGGCAGCGCATGAACCGCGAAACCTACGACCGCGGCAACGGCGCCACCCTGCTGCCCTACAACCTCGCGCAACGCACCGTACTGCTCACGCGCCAGTTCCGCTACCCGGTCTTCGTCAACGGCCACGACGACCTGCTGATCGAGGCCGCAGCCGGCCTGCTCGACAACGCAGCGCCCGAGGAACGCATCCGCGCCGAGGTCGAGGAAGAACTCGGCTACCGGCTCGGCACGGTGCAGAAGATCTTCGAGAGCTTCATGAGCCCGGGCTCCGTTACCGAGAAGCTGCATTTCTTCGTCGCGCCCTACGAGCTCTCGATGCGCATCGGCGCGGGCGGCGGGCTGGCCGAGGAGGGCGAGGACATCGAGGTGCTGGAGCTGGCCATCGACGAGGCACTGGCCATGGTGGCCGACGGCCGCATCGCCGACGCCAAGACGGTGATGCTGCTGTATCACGCGAAACTACATGTGTTTGCGCCGGGATAATCGGCGGATGCCTCTTGCCTTCCGCCGCGCGGCCTGCGCACTGACTCTCCCTCTGCTCTCCCTGCTGGCCCCGGCCGGCGTGTTCGCCCAGCAAGCCCTTCCCACCCAGGTCGATGCCGCCCTCGCCCGCGCCAAGGTGCCGCGCGAGTCCGTGACCATGCTGGTTGCCGAGGCCGACGGCACGCGCCAGCCGCGACTGGCCTGGCGCACGCAGGCGCCGGTGAACCCGGCGTCGATCATGAAGCTGGTCACCACCTACGCCGCGCTCGACCTGCTCGGCGCAGCCTACAGCTGGACCACGCCGGTCTACGTCGAAGGCACGGTGAACAACGGCGTGCTCAACGGCAACCTCTACATCAAGGGCCAGGGCGACCCGAAGCTGGTGCTGGAGCGCGTGTGGCTGCTGCTGCGCCACGTGCAGGGGCTGGGCATCACCACGGTGAGCGGCGACATCGTCATCGACCGCAGCGCCTTCGAAACCACGGTCGAGGGCGACCCCGGCGCCTTCGACGGCGAGCCGCTGCGGCCCTACAACGCCTCGCCCGACGCGCTGCTGGTCAACTTCAAGTCGGTCAACATGACTTTCGCGCCCGACCGCGCCGGCCAGATCGCCCGGGTGAGCTACGAGCCCCCGCTCGCGAGCGTGGCGATGCCGCCGACCGTGGCGATCGTGCCCGGCGAATGCGGCGACTGGCGCGCCGCGCTGCGCACCGACTTCAGCGACGTGAACCGCATCCGCTTCAACGGCGGCTTCCCCTCCGGCTGCGGCGAGAAGAGCTGGGCCGTGGCCTACGGCGACCCGCGCACCTACGCCATGCGCGCCATCGGCGGCATGTGGGCCGAGATGGGCGGGCGCGTCGGCGGGCAGATGCGCGAAGGGCGCGTGCCGGCGGGGCTGAAGCCGGCCTTCGAGTTCGAGTCGCCGCCGCTTGCCGAGGTGATCCGCGACATCAACAAGTACAGCAACAACGTGATGGCGCAGCAGCTGTTCCTCACGATCGGGCTCACGCAGAGGAACCGCGGCACCTTCGAGGCTTCGCGCAGCGCGCTGGGCCAGTGGTGGCGCGAGCGCATCGGCACGGGCGAGGCACCGCCGGTGTTCGAGAACGGCTCGGGCCTGTCGCGCGACGAGCGCATCAGCGCCGCCGCGCTCGGCAAGATGCTGCAGGTGGCGTGGCGCTCGCCAGTGATGCCGGAGCTGATGTCTTCGCTGCCCGCCATGGGCGTGGACGGCACGCTGAAGAAGCGCACGCTTCGCTCGGGCGGCTCGGCCCACCTGAAGACGGGCACGCTGCGCGACGCCTCCGGCGTGGCCGGCTATGTGGACGGCGCAAGCGGGCGGCGCTACGTGCTGGTGGCCATTGCCAACGGCGAGAACGCGGGCGCCGCGCGCGCGGCCTTCGACGCGCTGGTCGACTGGGCCTCGCAGGACAACTGAGGCCGACGGCTCGACAAGGCGCACGGCCACCGGCCGTGTACTGAAATCTTCTGAGGGCAAACGCCCGCTTGCGCGCGGGCATGCCCCTGCACAGAATCGGACGGTCGTTCTATTCCGTACAAGACCAACGCAGGAGACATGCCTTGACAAAGCCGCACCCCCACTCGTTTGTTCCGATGCGCAAGACAGCCGCCCTGACGGCGCTCGCAGGCGCAACCTTGTTGCTGCTCGCCGCCTGCGGAGGCGGTGGTGGAGGCGGGGGTATCGGCATCGGGGTGGGCGTTCCGCCGCCCGCCGCCGACGACGGCCGGGGCTCGGTGGTCACCAACCCGCCCGAGCAGACGGCGAATCTGACGGCCACCCAGTTCACCGCCAGCCTGCAGGCCAGCGACCAGGGCAAGGCGCTGCTGCAGGTGGCTGGCACGCCCAAGTGCGGCATCGACCTGCGTTATCTCGAATACCGCACCATCGGCGCGAAGAGCGAGGCCACCAATGCCACCGCCGCGATCATGGTGCCCACGGGCTCCGACGTGGCCTGCAGCGGCCAGCGTCCGGTGGTGCTCTATGCCCACGGCACCACCGCCGCCAAGGCCTACAACCTGGCCAAGTGGACCGACAGCACGCAGGCGGCAGCGGGCGAAGGCCTGATGGTCGCCGCCATGTTCGCGGCGCAGGGCTACATCGTGGTGGCGCCCAACTACGCGGGCTACGACAAGTCGACGCTGCCCTACCACCCGTATCTCAACGGCGACCAGCAGGGCAAGGACATGGTCGATGCGCTCACCGCCGCGCGCAAGACCTTCTCGGGCATCAACGCGAACGACGCCGGCTCGCTGTTCATCACCGGCTATTCGCAGGGCGGCTATGTCGCGATGGCGGCGCATCGCGAGATGCAGGCCACGGGCAAGACGGTGACGGCGTCGGCGCCGTTGTCGGCACCCTCAGCCATCAGCCTGCTGACCGACTACACCTACCAGGGCTGGCCGGCGCTGGGCGCCACGCTGTTCGTGCCGCTGCTGTCGACCAGCTGGCAGCAGCAGTTCGGCAACGTCTACAGCTCCACCAGCGACGTGTATGAAGCGCAGTACGCCAACGGCATCGACACCCTGCTGCCGAGCCTGACGCCCAACACGCTGTTCACCAGCGGCAAGCTGCCGCAGCTGGCACTGTTCCCGGCCAATGCCACACCGGGGCCGGTGAGCCCCTCGCTGTCGATCTTCTATGGCGCCAACAACCTCATCAAGCAGAGCTTTCTGACGCAGGCGGCCGGCGACATCCAGGCCACGCCCTGCCCCGGCAACGCGCTGCCGGCCACGTCGGCGTCACTGAGCACGGCCTCGCCGCTGGACTGCAAGCCGTCCACGGGCTTCCGCAAGGCGGCGCTCGCCAACGACCTGCGCAACTGGACGCCGACCCGGCCGATGCTGATGTGCGGCGGCGCCAACGACCCGACGGTGAACTTCGTGAGCACCCGCGCCACGTCAGGCTACTTCCGCGCCAAGGGCGTGCCGGCCGCCGCACTGGCGGTGGTCGATCTGGAAGATTCGGCCGCGATCGACGCCTACTCGACCGCCCGTGCCGGCTTCGCGCAGGCCAAGGCCCTGCTGGCACAGAACACGTCGGGCAGCGCATCGGACAAGGCGCAGGCGGTCACGCTGGCGTACCACGGCACGCTGGCACCGCCGTTCTGCCTGGCTTCCGCCCGTGGCTTCTTCCAGGGCGTGCTCGCCGCTGGGGGCTGATCAGGCTGCGGACGCGCGCTGCAAGCGATCCCGCACGCCTTCCCACTCGGGCGTGTCGGGCGGCATCTCGACCCAGATCAGCTTGACGCCCTGCGCGTCGAACTCGCGCAGCACCGCGAACAGCTGCTGCGCGCTCGCCGCCGCGTCGTCGGGCATGCGCCGCTGCAGCACGCGCTGCGAGCGGCTGCGCACCACGGTGCGCGACCACACGGCGATGTGCGCGGCGTTGGCGCCCAGCACGTCGAGGCCGGTCTGGATCGCCTTGGCGTCCATCAGCCGCACCTTGGCGTCCGGGGCGTAGTGCGCCTCCAGCGTGCCCGAGGCGCGCGGGTCGGGTGTTTCGAGCACTTCGCGGTCGCTGAGCTTCTCGCCGCAGGCGGCCTCGATCTGCGCGCGCGTGATCAGGCCGGGCCGCAGCAGCACCGGGGCGCCGCGGCTGCAGTCGACGATGGTCGACTCGATGCCTACCTCGCACGCTCCGCCATCGACCACCAGCAGAGCGTCGCCGAACTCGTCGTGCACGTGCTGCGCCGTGGTTGGGCTGACGCGGCCGAAGCGGTTGGCGCTGGGCCCCGCGAGGCCGGGCACACCCTGCTCGGCACAGGCTTCGAGCAGCGCCTGCGCCACGGGATGCGAGGGGCAGCGCAGGCCGATGGTGTCCTGCCCGCCGGCGGCCGCCGCGCCCACGCCAGGCTGGCGCGTGACGATCAGCGTGAGCGGCCCGGGCCAGAACACCTGCACGAGCTTCTGCGCGAAAAGCGGCAGCGGCTGCGCGAAGCGCGACAGCGACTCGGTGCCCTTGATGCCGGCCGCCACGTGAACGATCAGCGGATGGTCGGCGGGCCGCCCCTTGGCCTTGAAGATGCCTGCCACCGCCATGTCGCTGCTCGCGTCGGCGCCCAGGCCGTAGACGGTCTCGGTCGGGAAGGCCACCAGCCCGCCCGCGCGCAGCACGCGCGCGGCTTCGGCAATGGACTCGGGGGAGCGGCCGTCGAGGATCATGCGAAGTCGGCAGTGGTCACCGCCGGCAGGCCCAGCAGCAGCGCGGCCTGCGATGCCGTGGCGCGCACGGCTTCGAGCGTGGCGCCGGTGAGCGTGAGGTGGCCCATCTTGCGGCCGCGCCGCGGGTCGATCTTTCCGTAGAGGTGCAGGTGCACGCCGGGCAGCGCGAGCACTTCGCTCCAGCGCGGCGAAACCGGCTTGTCGCCGCCCTCGGCGGTGAACCACAGGTCGCCCAGCAGGTTGAGCATGATCGCGGGACTGTGCTGGCGCGGCGCGGCCAGCGGCAGGCCGGCGAGCGTGCGCACCTGCAGCTCGAACTGCGAGACGTCGCAGGCTTCCATCGTGTAGTGGCCGCTGTTGTGCGGGCGCGGCGCCATCTCGTTGACGACCAGCGAGCCGTCGGCCAGCGCGAAGAACTCGACGCACAGCACGCCCACGTAGCCCAGGCCGTTGGCGATGCTCTTTGCCGAATTGACCGCGCCCTGCGCCACCGTCTTCGGCATGTTCTGCGGATGCACCTCGGTGATGGCCAGGATGCCGTCGCGGTGCAGGTTGCGCTGCGGCGGGAAGTGCACGATCTGCCCGTCGCGGCTGCGCGCCAGGATGACCGAGCATTCGAACTCCAGCGGCAGCATCTTCTCGAGCACGCAGGGCACGCAGCCCGTGGCCTGCCAGGCGTCGACCAACTCGGCGCGCGTCTTCACGCGCTGCTGGCCCTTGCCGTCGTAGCCCAGCCGCGCGGTCTTCAGGATGCCGGGCAGCAGGCTGTCGTCGGCGGCGGCCAGCTGCGCCGCGGTCTCGATGACCGCATAGGGCGCGCAGGGCACGCCGCAGCGGGTGAAATGCGCCTTTTCGGCGATGCGGTCCTGCGCGATGGCAATGGCCGAGGCGCCGGGCGATACGGGCCGCGCGACCGCCAGGTGCTCCAGCGAGGGCGCGGGCACGTTCTCGAACTCGGTCGTCACCGCATCGGCCAGGCCGGCGAGGCGGGCGAGGCCGTCGACGTCGTCGTAGTCGGTGTGGATGTGGTGATGGCTCACGCGGCCGGCGGGGCTGTCGGTGTCGGGGTCGAGCACCGCCGTGAAGTAGCCCATGCGCTGGGCTGCGTGGGCGAACATGCGCCCCAGCTGGCCGCCGCCGAGCACGCCGAGCGTGGCGCCCGGGAGGATGGGCAGGTCACCGTTCTTGCTGCTGCTCACAGGGCACCTCCGCCTTGCGGCGAGAAAGGGGACACGGGGGGCACTTCTCCAACACCGCCGGCAGGAGCCGGTGGCAGCGTCATGGCTTCGGCGGCGGCGGTCTGCGCCGTGCGGAAGGCGTCGAGCTTCGCGCGCAGCGCCGGATCGTTCACCGCCAGCATCGCCACCGCGAACAGCGCCGCATTGGCCGCACCCGCGTTGCCGATGGCAAAAGTGGCAACCGGCACGCCCTTGGGCATCTGCACGATGCTGTAGAGCGAATCGACGCCCTGCAGGTGGCGGCTGGCCACCGGCACGCCCAGCACCGGCACCGTGGTCTTGGAGGCCAGCATTCCCGGCAAATGGGCTGCGCCACCCGCGCCCGCGATGATCGCGGTGAGCCCGCGCCCGGCGGCGCTTTCGGCGTACGCAAAGAGCGCATCGGGCATCCGGTGGGCCGAGACCACCTTTGCTTCGTGACTGATTCCGAATTGCTGGAGAATCTCGACCGCGTTGCGCATCGTCTCCCAATCGGAGTTCGAGCCCATCACTACACCGACCTGAATGGTTTCGTTCATGGTTTCAATTTTACGTTTCACCCTCAGCTGGTTCCGATGATCGACATCACTCTCGAAAATTTCCAGGCCGAACTGATCGAAGGCTCAGTGGCCACGCCGGTGCTGCTGGACATCTGGGCCGAATGGTGCGGCCCCTGCAAACAGCTGGGCCCGGTGCTCGAAAAGCTCGAAGTCGAGTACGCCGGCCGCTTCACGCTGGCCAAGCTCGACGCCGACAAGGTGCCGCAGATTTCGTCGCAGCTGTCCGAAATGTTCGGCGTGCGCAGCATCCCGTTCTGCGTGATGTTCAAGGATGGCCAGCCGGTGGACGGCTTTGTCGGCGCCATTCCGGCCGACAAGATCCGCGAATTCCTCGACAAGCACGTGCCGGGCGCCGACGAGGCCGAAGCCGCCTCGGAAGAAGCCGCCGCACAGGAAGCGCTGGCCGGAGGCGACACCCAGGGCGCGCTCGAACGGCTGCAGCATGCCGTGGCCACCGACCCCGCCAACGACGACGCCCGCTTCGACTACATCAAGCTGCTGCTGCAGGAAGGCCGCGTCGACGACGCCAAGGTCGCCTTTGCCCCGGTGATCGCCAAGACCACGCTGGTGCGCCGCTTCGACGCACTGCAGCGCTGGATGGACGCTATCGATTTCGCAGCACCCGTGGCAGGCGCCGCGCCCGCGATCGCCGAGTTCGAGGCAAAGATCGCAGCCAACAAGCGCGACTTCGACGCCCGCTTCGGCCGCGCCCGCCTGCTGATGGCCGCGCAACGCTGGACCGACGCGATGGACGAGCTGCTCGACATCCTGATGCGCGACAAGACCTGGAGCGAAGACTTGGCCCGCAAGACCTACATTGCGATCCTCGACCTGATCGAGCCGCCGAAGGTGAAGGTGGCCGACGGGCAGATCCCGCCGGACGATCCGGTGGTGGCCACCTACCGCCGCCGCCTCAGCAGCATCGTGCTGAGCTGATCCGGAAAGCGGATCCATAAAGCGACCCTCGAGGTCGCTTTTTCGTGGCCGCCTCGAATACGATCACGCCCGATTCAACTTGTTGCAGATTGAAAAGGAAGACTGGCCATGCGCTCCTTCGCCCGCCGTATCGTGTTTCCCCTTCTTGCCACGACGGCGCTGCTGACCGCCCTGACCGGTTGCGGCAGCGGCATCAGCCTCGACGAGCCGATCGAAGGGCCGGTCTGGCGCCTTGCGCAGTTGGGCGACGAGGCCATTGCGCCCGGCAGCGATGCGCAAGTCCAGTTCGACCGCAGCAGCGGCCGCGTCAGCGGCTCGGGCGGCTGCAACCGCATCTCGGGCACCTTCACGCGCAGCGGCATCACGCTGAAGATCGGGCAATTGGCCTCGACGCGCATGGCCTGTGCGGACCCGGTGCGCGGCGCCAATGAAGCGCAGTTCATTTCCGCGCTGCAGAGCACTGCGAGCTACCGGCTGGCGGGGCCGAGCCGGCTGGCACTGCTGGATGGCGGCGGGCGGACGGTGGCGTTGTTGAACAGCGGCGGGGCGCGCTGAGGGTCGCCGGTCTAGCGGTTATTTGGCGGCTGGTGCAGCGACGGTTAGCTGGACTTCCTCGGTGGCCAGGCCACGATCAGAGATCGTGACGTCCACCGTGCCCTTGGCGTCGGCTGCCACCTTGATGCGCACCACATACTGGTTCACCGAACCGACCAGGATCTCGAAGGCTGCCGGGCCCTTGACCGACACCTGCGGAGAGACGGTCACGCCGCTCACGGTGATCTCGTAGGCATCGCCCTGGCTGACCTTCGCGTCGGCTGCCGGCGAGATGCTCATGGCGCTGACGCCACCGACGCAACTGCCGTTCCGCTCCACGGACTTGCGCTGCTCGGCAAAGCTGAGCAGGCGATTGCTCAAGGGGCGGCGGGCGGCGTAGAGGTCGGCTGTTTCGCTGGCCAGCTTGCGTGCTGTCGTGGCCTGGGATGTGCTGGCCGGCTGTTTCTTCGCTTCTGCCTCGAGGTTTTCGTCCTGCCTCTTTCCCGCCTCGGCCGCGGCGGCGGCAATCTGCTGTTTCCGCAGCTTGTCGACCTGCGCGAGGAGCTCCTGCATGTTGGCGCTCTCCAGCGGCTTCGATGCCGCCGCTGCGGAAAACGTCTGCTTGTTCGTCGCACCACTGCCGCCGCCAGCCGCCGCTGTCGGCGCGGCTGGTGTGCCACCGCCACCACCGCCGCTGCTTTCACTCGGAACGTCGATCTTCACCGACCTGAAGCTTCTGATGATTCCGGCAGCCTCGGTCGCCATGGCGTCGGGCGAGGTGATGGCCTTGTTCGCGGCATTGATGCGTGCGGCCACACGGGCAAAAACGAGATCGCCCTCGCGCATCAGGATGACGCCGCTGTTGTTCAACTGGTCGGCCAGTTGCTCGCTCGAGGCCAGGGTCTTGCGGGCGCGTACCAGTGCGTCCCTCGCTTCCGCCCGGACCTGAGCCCTGGCAAGCTTGCTGTCGCGGCCATAGCGCTCGATAGCCTCGGCTTCGAGCAGGCTCTTGTCGAGCTTGTTGATGGCCTTCGCAAGGTCCTCCCGCTCCTGCCTCATCTGCGAGAAACCGACGGCACTCATGCGCAGCGGCTCGATGTTCATCATCGCGCAGGTCAACTCGCGGATGCCTTCCACGTAGGCCTGCTCCTGGGCGGGATTGACGAACCATGTGCTGCCCGAATACGCCGCGAAACCGACCGCGCCGGCCAGTGCCAGGCGCTTCTTGTCGTGGTCGCTCGTCACACCCGACTTCAGGCCGCTGTAGAGCGCCGCCGCCGTGACGCCGAGCAGTCCGAGCTGCGTGAGGGCGCGAACACGCGCCTGCGTCGAAAGGGAGTCGTACCACTCGCGGCGCTGGTCCTTCAGCACGCCGAGCGCGCCATGCAGGTTGCCCGCCAGCCTCTCTGCATGGGCATGGCGGACCTCCTCCCGGCCAAGCTGGCTGATGGGCCGGTCGACGCGCTCGCTGCGCTGGTAGGGATTGGTGCTGCTGCAGCCCGCAATGGCCACGGCAAGCCCAGTTGCCACACAGCGCTGCCAGCGCAGGACGTTTCTGCCTTCCATATTCCCCACCCCTCATGTTTTGAGTACGCATGATGGCGGGGGCAGGGACGTTCAGGCATCCCCGATTCCCGTGGAGACAAGACTCCCGGGATGGACTATGAAGAAGACTATGAAAAGAAAGGCATCAGCCCGTCAGGCGCTCCAGCGCCTCACGGTACTTGGCCGCCGTCTTCTCGATGACTTCGGCCGGCAGGCGCGGCGCCGGGGGCGTCTTGTCCCAGGGCTTGCCGTTGATCTTGGTGGCTTCGAGCCAGTCGCGCACGAACTGCTTGTCGTAGCTCGGCGGGTTGGCGCCGGCGGCCAGCGCGGCCTGGTAGCCCTCGACGGGCCAGTAGCGCGAGCTGTCGGGCGTGAGCACTTCGTCCATCAGCACCAGCGTGCCGGCTTCGTCCAGGCCGAACTCGAACTTGGTGTCGGCAATGATCATTCCCTTGGTCAGGGCGATCTGGGCGGCGGTTTCGTAGATGGCGATGCTGGTTTCGCGGATCTGCTGGGCCAGCTTGGGGCCGACGATCTCGACCACGCGTTCGTAGCTGATGTTCTCGTCGTGCTCGCCAGCCGCGGCCTTGGCGGCGGGCGTGAAGATCGGGCGCGGCAGCTTGCTGGCGTTGGTCAGGCCCTCGGGCAGCGGCACGCCGCAGACCGAGCGGCTTTCCTGGTATTCCTTCCAGCCGCTGCCGGCCAGGTAGCCGCGCACCACGGCCTCGACCGGGATCGGCTTCAGGCGCTTGACCAGCATCGAGCGGCCCGTGACCTGCGGCACCTCGTCTGGCGTAACGGCGCTTTCGGGTGCGTCGCCGGTCAGGTGGTTGGGGCAGATCTGGCCCAGCCGCTCGAACCACCACAGCGCCATCTGCGTGAGGATCTCGCCCTTGCCGGGAATGGGCTCGCCCATGATCACGTCGAAGGCGCTGAGCCGGTCGCTCGCGACCATCAGGATGCGGTCTTCGCCGACGGCGTAGTTGTCGCGCACCTTGCCGCGCGCAAGCAGGGGCAGGCTCTGGATGGAGGAGGTGTGGACGGTGGTCATGGGAACAACAGCAAATGCGGTGGGAAACGTGGGACGGTGAAAGCGGATTGTGCGCGCAGAAAAAAGCCACCGCGAACGGTGGCCTTCGAATCGCGGGGAAGTTTTTAGACGACTTCCTGAGCCAGCTCGCCCTTGGCGTACTTGGCGGCGACCACTTGCAGCGTGTCGCCCTTGATCTTGGCGCCCTGGCCTTCGCAGCCGAACTCGATGTAGCGCTGCTTGCAAATCAGCTTGGCGGCTTCGCGTGCGGGCTTGAGCCATTCGCGGGCGTCGAACTTCTCGGGGTTCTCGGCCAGGAACTTGCGCACCGCGCCGGTCATGGCCAGGCGGATGTCGGTGTCGATATTGATCTTGCGCACGCCGTGCTTGATGGCTTCCTGGATTTCCTTGACGGGCACGCCGTAGGTTTCCTTCATGTTGCCGCCGTACTGGCGAATGATGGCCAGCAGCTCCTGCGGCACGCTCGACGAGCCGTGCATCACCAGATGGGTGTTGGGAATGCGGCGGTGGATTTCCTTGATGCGGTCGATCGCCAGGATGTCGCCGGTGGGCTCGCGCGTGAACTTGTAGGCGCCGTGGCTGGTGCCGATGGCGATGGCCAGCGCGTCGATCTGGGTGCGCTTGACGAAGTCGGCGGCCTGCTCGGGGTCGGTGAGCAGCTGTTCGCGCGTCATGGTGTCGTCGGTGCCGTGGCCGTCTTCCTTATCGCCCTTCATGGTCTCGAGCGAGCCGAGGCAGCCGAGCTCGCCTTCGACCGTCACGCCCAGGCGGTGGGCCATGTCCGACACCTTCTTGGTGACGTCGACGTTGTAGTCGTAGCTGGCGATGGTCTTGCCATCGGCCTCGAGCGAGCCGTCCATCATGACCGAGCTGAAACCCAGGTCGATGGCGCCCTTGCAGACGTCGGGGTTCTGGCCGTGGTCCTGGTGCATGACCAGCGGGATGCCGGGGTACTGCTCGATGGCGGCCTGGATCAGGTGCTTGATGAAGGCTTCGCCGGCGTATTTGCGGGCACCTGCGCTGGCTTGCAGGATGACGGGCGCGCCCGTTTCCTTGGCGGCCTCCATCACGGCCTGGACCTGTTCGAGGTTGTTGACGTTGAAGGCCGGAATGCCGTAGCCATTGGCTGCAGCATGGTCGAGCAGTTCGCGCATCGAGACGAGTGCCATGGAAATACCTCGCGGAAATTAGGGAAAGAAGAAGGCGGAAAGACAGGAGCAAACTGCCGCAATTCTACCGAGCCCCCTTGTGGGACGGCACTGACGCCAGCCCGAGGAAATTCATGACAGGCGGCAGCACCGGTCCGCCCAGCCACTGGATGGGCCTGGCGAAGGCCCCGATCAGCGTCACGTGGCCGAGGTTGTCGAACAGCCGCACCTCGACCGGAACGCCCGCGGCACGCAGCGCGGCCGCCATCCGGCCGGTGTTGCGGTCGGGATCGACGAGGTCGTCCTTTGAAGCCGCCATGAGCAGCGCGCGCGGCGACGCCGGCGTGACATGCGACAGCGGCTGCGAGTCGCGCGGCGTGTCCGGCCAGTTGAAGGCAGCCTGCGCCTGCGGTTCGCCAATGGGCAGGAAGTCGTATGGGCCGGCCAGGCCGATCCAGCCCGCGAGCTCCTTCGGGCTGGCGCCCACCTCGCCGAGCCAGCGCTCGTCGAGCGCCACCATCGCGGCGTTGTAGCCGCCCGAGCTGTGGCCCATCACGAACACCTGCTTCGGGTCGGCGCCCAGCCGGGCCGCGTTGTCGAGCGCCCATTTGACGGCCAGCGCGCTGTCGCGCACGAACACCGGGTAGGTGAAGGCCGGCGACAGCCCGTAGTCGGGCAACACCACCACCGCGCCGCGCGCGGCCAGAGCCTCGCCGACAAACCTGTAGCTGGCGCGGTCGCCGGTCGTCCAAGTGCCGCCATAGAAGAACACGACCAGCGGGCGCGCACCCTGGGCCGGCTGCGTGGCGGGAAGCGGCTGGTACACGTCGAGCAACTGGCGGGGCGCCTGGCCGTAGGCGATGCCGCCCTGGAACTGGTAGGTGTCAGTGGGCACCAGGCCATTGAGCACCTTGACCGGCGAACAGGCCGAGAGCACGGCAGCGGCGGTAACGGAGAAGGCGGCGAAGAAGGCGCTGCGGCGCCGGCGGAGTGACGCGAAGGTGGGAAGACTCATCGCAACAGTACGCACGCAGTCAGACGCCGGTTTCGTCAGATCGGCAACTGCGTGGTCGACAGCACCTGCTTGAGCACGATGAAAGTCCGGATCTGCCGCACCCCTGGCAGGTACAGCAGCTGCTCGGCATGCAGGTGGTTGAAGCTGTCGTTGTCGCGCGTGCGCACGAGCATGAAGTAATCGAACTCGCCCGTGACCACGTGGCATTCGAGGCACCCCGACACCTTCTGCGCGGCCTTCTCGAAGTCGGCGAACGAGTCGGGCGTGGAGCGGTCGAGCACCACGCCGATCATCACGAGCATGCCGACGTCGAGCGCGTCGGCATCGAGCAGCGCGACGATGCCCTTGATGAACCCCTCGGCCTTGAGCCGCTCGACGCGGCGCAGGCAGGCGGCGGCGCTGAGATTCACCTTGGCGGCCAGCGCCACGTTCGACAGCGAGGCGTCGCGCTGCAGGGCGCGGAGGATGGCGCGGTCGGTACGATCGAGCTCCGGCGCGACACGCAATTTTGTTGTGCTCATGCCTTGTTTTTTGGATTGAAAGTTTCCGATTCAGCCATAGTGCCTTTTTTTCTCGAACGAATCCAGAAAACTTCGCAAGCACGTTGCGTTCGCTTCTTCCTACGATCTAAGGCTTCAACTCCCTGGAGCCGCACCCATGAATCTGAAGAAGTTTCCCCGCTACGCCCTGACCTTCGGCCCCACGCCGATCCACCCGCTGAAGCGGCTGAGCGCGCATCTCGGCGGCAAGGTCGACCTTTATGCCAAGCGCGAGGACTGCAACAGCGGCCTGGCCTTCGGCGGCAACAAGACGCGCAAGCTCGAATACCTGATCCCCGAGGCGCTCGAGGGCGGCTACGACACGCTGGTGTCCATCGGCGGCATCCAGTCGAACCAGACGCGGCAGGTGGCCGCGGTGGCCGCGCACCTCGGGCTGAAGTGCGTGCTGGTGCAGGAGAACTGGGTCAACTACTCCGACGCGGTGTACGACCGGGTCGGCAACATCGAGATGTCACGCATCATGGGCGCCGACGTGCGGCTGGACGCAGCGGGCTTCGACATCGGCATCCGCAAGAGCTGGGAAGACGCCATGGAGAGCGTGCGCCAGGCCGGCGGCAAGCCGTTTCCGATTCCGGCGGGCTGCTCGGAGCATCCGCGCGGCGGGCTCGGCTTTGTCGCCTTTGCCGAAGAAGTGCGCCAGCAGGAGGCCGAGCTGGGCTTCAAGTTCGACTACATCGTGGTCTGCGCGGTCACCGGCAGCACGCAGGCCGGCATGGTGGTGGGCTTTGCTGCCGACGGCCGGGCTGACCGCGTGATCGGCATCGACGCCTCGGCCAAGCCGCAGCAGACCTTCGACCAGATCCTGCGCATTGCGAAGAACACGGCCGAGCTGGTGGAACTGGGCCGCGACATCACCGAGAAGGACGTGGTGCTCGATCGCCGCTTCGGTGGCCCCGAATATGGGCTGCCGAACGACGGCACGCTGGAAGCCATTCGCCTGAGCGCGCGCTTCGAGGGCATGCTGACCGACCCCGTGTACGAGGGCAAGTCGATGCACGGGATGATCGAGAAGGTACGGCTCGGGGAATTCCCGGCTGGCTCGAAGGTGCTGTATGCGCACTTGGGTGGGGTGCCCGCCCTGAACGCCTACAGCTTCCTGTTCCGCAACGGCTGAGCAAGCTCAGCCGGGCGGGTTCAGCTCGCTCTGCAGATCTTGAGCATGTTGGTGCCGCCAGGGGCACCCATCGGCTCGCCGCAGGTGATCGCGTAGACGTCGCCGCTCTGCACGATGCCGCGCTTCTTCAGGTGGTTTTCGGCCTGCTGCAGCGCGGTGTCGCGGTCGCTTTCCGAATCCATCAGCAGCGGGCGCACGTTGCGGTACAGCGCCAGCTTGCGCTGCGTGGCCAGCCGCGAGGTCAGCGCGTACATGGGAATGTGCGCGCGGTGGCGGCTCATCCACAGAATGGTGGAGCCCGACTCGGTCAGCGCCACGATGGCCTTCGCGCCCAGGTGGTGGGCCGTGAACAGCGCGCCCATGGCGATCGACTGGTCGATGCGGCTGTAGGTCTTGCCGCTGAAATCGGCGTCGAGCGTCTTGTCTTCGGCTGCTTCGGCGGCTTCGCAGATGCGGCTCATCTCCTGCACGGTCTCGAGCGGGTAGCGGCCCGAGGCGGTTTCGGCCGAGAGCATGACGGCGTCGGTGCCGTCGAGCACGGCGTTGGCCACGTCGCTTACTTCGGCGCGCGTGGGCACGGGGTTGGTGATCATCGACTCCATCATCTGGGTCGCGGTGATGACCACCTTGTCCATGTCGCGCGCCATGCGGATCATTTTTTTCTGCAGCGCCGGCACGGCCGCGTTGCCCACCTCGACCGCGAGGTCGCCGCGCGCGACCATGATGCCGTCGCTGGCGCGCAGGATTTCTTCCAGCTTCGGAATGGCCTCGGCGCGTTCGATCTTGGCGATCATGCCGGGCTTGTGGCCGTACTCGGCCGCGGCCACGTTGCACAGCTGGCGCGCCATTTCCATGTCGGTGGCGTTCTTGGGGAAGCTGACGGCCACGTAGTCGGCCTGGAAGCTCATCGCGGTCTTGATGTCTTCCATGTCCTTGGCGGTCAGCGCGGGCGCCGTGAGGCCGCCGCCCTGCTTGTTGATGCCCTTGTTGTTCGACAGCTCGCCGCCCAGCTTGACGGTGGTGTGCACGGCCTCGCCCTTGACGGCGTCGACGGTCAGCACGATGAGGCCGTCGTTCAGCAGCAGCCTGTCGCCGGGCTTCACGTCGCGCGGCAGGTCCTTGTAATCGAGGCCCACGGCATCGGCGTCGCCGAGCTCGGTACGCGAGGCGTCGAGCACGAACTTGGCGCCCGGCTCCAGCCAGACCTTGCCCTGCGCGAACTTGCCGACGCGGATCTTGGGGCCCTGCAGGTCGGCCATGATGGCCACTTCGCGGCCCGCCTTGCGGGCGGCTTCGCGCACCATGGCGGCGCGGTCGATGTGGTCTTGCGCCGTGCCGTGGCTGAAGTTCAGCCGCACCACGCTGACCTTGGCCTGGATCATCTTTTCCAGCAATTCGGGGGTGCTGGACGCCGGACCGAGCGTGGCAACGATCTTGGTGGCGTGGCGGGGGATGCGGTCCGTGCTCATGAGGGTAGTCTCCGTTTTGTATTCGCTACTGTATACACTTTGTGTGTCGGACGGAAGTCACTCCATGAGATTTCCCGCCAGCCGGATCAACCAGCCGCGCGCTTCGACAGGATCTCGAAAGCCGGCAGGGTCTTGCCTTCCAGCACTTCCAGGAAGGCGCCGCCGCCGGTCGAGATGTAGCCGACCTGCTTCTCGATGCCGTACTTGGCGATGGCCGCCAGCGTGTCGCCGCCGCCGGCGATCGAGAACGCGCTGCTCTCGGCAATTGCCTGCGCAATGGCCTTGGTGCCGCCAGCGAAGGCGTCGAACTCGAACACGCCCACCGGGCCGTTCCAGACGATGGTGCCGGCTTCGCGCAGCTGCGCGGCCAGGATCGCGGCGGTCTTCGGGCCGATGTCGAGGATCAGGTCGTCGTCGGCCACGTCGCTCGCGTCTTTGACGGTGGCCGCTGCGTCAGCCGCGAAGGTCTTGGCCGTGACCACGTCCACGGGGATTGGCACGTCGGCGCCGCGCGCGCGCATGGCGTCGATCACCGCCTTGGCCTGGTCGACGAGGTCGGGCTCGGCCAGCGACTTGCCGATCTTCAGGCCGGCCGCCAGCATGAAGGTGTTGGCGATGCCGCCACCCACGATCAGCTGATCGACATTGGCCGACAGGCTCTTGAGGATGGTGAGCTTGGTGCTGACCTTGGAACCCGCCACGATGGCCACCAGCGGACGCTTGGGTTGCGCCAGCGCCTTGGTGATGGCGTCGATCTCGGCCGCCAGCAGCGGGCCGGCCGCAGCGATCTTCGCGAACTGCGCGATGCCGTAGGTGGTGGCCTCGGCGCGGTGGGCGGTGCCGAAGGCGTCGTTCACGTAGATGTCGGTGAGCGCGGCCAGCTTGCGGGCCAGCGCCTCGTCGTTCTTCTTCTCGCCCTTGTTGACGCGGCAGTTCTCGAGCAGCACGACCTGGCCGGGCTTGACGTCGACGCCGTCGACCCAGTTGGCCACCAGCGGCACATCGCGGCCAAGCAGTTCGCCCAGACGCTTGGCGACGGGGGCAAGCGAGTCTTCGGGCTTGAACTCGCCTTCGGTCGGACGGCCCAGGTGCGAGGTGACCATCACGGCCGCGCCAGCGTCGAGCGCCAGCTGGATGCAGGGCACGGAAGCGCGCACGCGTGTGTCTTCGGTGATGTTGCCTGCGTCGTCCTGCGGCACGTTGAGGTCGGCACGGATGAAGACGCGCTGGCCGGCGGCCTTGCCCTGTGCGCAGAGGTCGGTGAATCGAATGACGTTCATGGAGGTCTGGAGGAGATGGAAGACGGGTCGGCCTGCATTGTAGGTTTGGCCCCGCCGCCGCTCTACGCGCCTCTTGCCGCGCTCCGATGCTTTTCAGCCCTTTTGCTGCGCCTTGGCGAAGCTTTCGAGAACGCCGACAAAGCTCGCGGCAGCCGGCGACAGCGAACGCCGCGCCGCGCTGTAGACGCACACCTCGCGATGGAAATCGGGCGATTCGAGCCGCACCATCTGCAGGCCGTGGGCGCGCACCAGCGGTGCGGAATAGGTCGGACACACGGTGAGCCCCAGCCCCGAGGCCACCATGCCGAGGGCGGTGGTCATGTATGACACCTCTTGCGTGCCGGGGCGCAGCATGTAGTCGCGCTCGGCCGGAGCCAGCTCGGGCAATACCCGCTGGCGGAAGTCGCGCGTGGGGGCGATGAAGGTGTAGGGCTCGAGCTCGTGCCAGCGCACCTTGCGGCGGTTGGCAAAAGCATGGCCGGGCGGGCAGATCAGCCAGTGCCGGTCGCGCAGCAGCGTGCGGCGCTCTATGGCGCTGTCGACGGCCACGTCCTGCCCCACGGCCAGCTCCACGTCGCCGGCCGTGACGCCTGCGAGCAGGTGCTCGGGCAGCGTGTCGGTCAGGCGCACATCCACGTCGGGGTACTGCTCGCGATAGAGCGCGATCACGCGCGGCATCAGCGTGCAGGCCATGAGCTGCGGCGCCGCAAGCCGTAGCAAGCCTTTCTTCTTGTCACGCAAATCCGTGACGCCGGCCACCGCGCTCGTCAGGTCGCCGAGCAGGCGATGCACCGACGGCAAGAACTCGCGCCCCGCCTCCGACAACTGCACGCTGCGGGTGTTGCGGTCGAGCAGTTGCACGCCCATTTCGCGTTCGAGCTCGCGCACCAGCACGCTGAGCGCCGACTGCGTGAGATGCAGTTGCTGCGCAGCGGCGGTGAAGCTGCCGGCTTCGGCAACGGCGGCGAAAGCGCGCAACTGGCGCAGGGTGAGATTCATATATACGGTTATTTCATCAATCGATGAATTAATTTCGATTGCATCATAAGACGCGGCATCGCCCAATAACGGCTCACTGGAGACACGAGCCATGCCGACCCCACCACCCGTGCGCGGGCTGCACCACTTCGCCTGGCGCTGCCGCGACAGCGAGGAAACCCGCCGCTTCTACGAAGACCTGCTGGGCTTGCCGCTGGCCCACGTCATCAAGAGCGACCACGTGCCGAGCACGGGCGAGTACTGCCCCTACGTGCACATCTTTTTCCAGATGCGCGACGGCTCGTACATCGCCTTCTTCGACCTTGGCGACGACATCGCCGCACTGCCTTCGCCCAACACGCCCTCGTGGGTGAACCACATCGCGCTGCGCGTGGATTCGGTGGCCGACCTGCTGGCCGCCAAGGCGCGGCTCGAAGGCGCGGGCGTCGAGGTGCTGGGCGTGACCGACCACCACATCATCGAATCGATCTACTTCTTCGACCCCAACGGCATCCGCGTGGAGCTGACCACGCCGACCGTGCCGCAGGCCGAGATGGACGCGCACGCGCTGCGTGCCCGGGCAGACCTCGACGCGTGGACCGCGCGCAAGGCCGAACTTCGTGCCGCGGCAAAGGGTGCGACGAATGTCTGAGCTGCAACTCGCCGTCATCGACGTGAAGCCCGGCGCGGCGATGGAAAGCCAGTCGGGCCTGCAGCTGCTGCGCCCGCGCATCTACGGCGCCTTCCGCGCACCGCAAGGTCTGAAGAAGATCGCCGCCATCGTGATGCACCCGACCAGCAACTTCATGGGCCACTACCTGATCGGCCCGCTGGCCGAGCGCGGCATCTGCTGCATGGGGCTCAACTCGCGCTTCGTGGGCAACGACACGGTGCTGCTGATGGAGCGCGCGATTCAAGACCTTGGCGCCGGCGTGCAGTACCTGCGCGCGGTCGGCTACGAGAAGGTGTTTCTCGTCGGCAACTCGGGCGGCGCGGCGCTCGCGAGCTTCTACCAGGCGCAGGCCGAGAAGCTCACAGCCATGCACCTGCCCGATGGCGACCCGACGCATCTGCACCCGCGCGATCTGCCCCCCGTGGACGGCATCGCGCTGTGCGCCGCCCACCTGGGCCGCACGCGGCTGATGCGCGACTGGATCGACCCCTCGGTAACCGACGAGCACGACCCGCTCTCGGTCGATCCCGAGCTCGACATGTACGACGCCCGCCATCGCGTGCCCTACGACAGCGGCTTCCTTGCGCGCTTCAGTGCCGCGCAGAAGGAACGGCTGGACCGCATCGAGCAATGGGCCATCGACCGCCTCGCGCTGCTGCGCAACACGCCGGGCGCCCCGCGCGACCAGACCTTCGTCGTCTACCGCACGCATGCCGATCCGCGCTGCGTGGACCTCTCACTCGATGCGAACGACCGCCAACCCGGCAGCGTGTGGGGCGATGCGCGGCAGGTGAACTATTCGGCCAACGCAATGGGGCGCACCACCTCGTTGACGGCCTTTCTCTCGCAGTGGTCGTCGCGCTCGCAAGCCGACGGGCCGACGAACCTCGCGCGCACCACGGTGCCGAAGCTGCTGCTGACCTACACGGGCGACCAGTCGACCTTTCCGAGCACGCGCGATGCGTGGATGGCAGCGGGTGGATCGCGCATTCGCAATGTCGACATCGTCGGCGGCAACCACTACCTCGCGGGGCAGCCAGAGCTGATTCCCAAGGCGGCGGATGCCATCGCCGAGTTCGCGCACGCGCTGTAGAAGAGACATGGAAAACTTTGCTTTCGCGCCGGCCTACGAGCTGCCGGTCTGGCCCTTCACGCCACCGCCCGAACTGGGCAGCACGAAGGTCGTGCGCCACCCCATCGTGATCGTCGGTGCCGGCCCCTCGGGCCTCACGCTGGCCTGCGACCTTGCGCAACGCGGCGTGCACGCCGTGCTGCTCGATGAAGACGACACCGTCGGCGTGCGCGGCGCGTCGTCGCGCGGCATCTGCTACGCGCAGAAGAGCCTGGAGATCTTCGAGCGCCTGGGCATCTACGAACGCATCGCGGCCAAGGGCATCACCTGGTCGTTCGGGCGCACCTTCTCGGGCGAGCAGGAGGTCTACAACTTCAACCTGCAGGCCAACAGCGTCTCGAGGCAGCCGCCCTTCATCAACCTGCAGCAGTTCTACGTCGAGTGGTTCCTGGTCGAGCGCATCCTCGAACTCAGGCTGACCGACGTGCGCTGGAAGAGCCGCGTGACGCACGTCGAGCAGCTCGCCGACGGCGTGCGCCTGGACATCGAAACTCCCGCCGGCAGCTACACCATCGAAGCCGACCGGCTGATCGACGCGACGGGCGCCAATAGCCCGATCCGCACGCAGCTCGGCATCGAGGCGCACGCATCGCGCAGCACCGACCGCTGGTGCATCAGCGATGTGCGCTTCAAGAAACCGCTGCCGACCGAGCGCTGGACCTGGGTCGATGCGCCCTTCAACGAGGGGCGCGGCGTGTGGCAGCACCTGATGGCCGACGACGTGTGGCGCATCGACTACCAGATGCCCGAGGACTGCGACACGGCCTACATCAGCCAACCCGAAGTGGCGGGCGCGCGGCTGCGCGAGCAGCTCGGGCCGGACGTGGAATTCGAGTTCGTATGGATCGGGCCGTACGGCTACCGCGACCATCTGCTGGACAGCTTCCGCCACGGCCGCGTTTTCTTCATCGGCGATGCGGCGCATGTGGTGAGCCCGTTCGGTGCGCGCGGCGGCAACAGCGGCATCCAGGATGCGGCGAATCTGGGCTGGAAGCTCGCGCTCGTCGCGCAAGGCAAGGCGGGCGACACGCTGCTCGACAGCTACGACGCGGAGCGCCAACCCGCCGCGAAGCAGAACCTGCAGGTGACGAGCCGATCGGCGCGCTTCCTCGCGCCGCGCTCGCCAGCCGAGCACACGCTGCGCCGCGCCGTGGTGGCGCTGGCGGCACGCCATTCGTTTGCACGCGCGCTGGTGAACACCGGCCGCATGTCGGTCGCCAACGACTACCCGGCCGCACCTCTGCTGCCCGAGGGCGCGCGCTCGGTGCAGAACCTGCCGCTGCGCTGGACCGATGGCCGTGAGACGACGCTGATGCAACTGCTGTCCGAGGGCACGCACTGCATCGGCCTCTGGTTCGCGCCGACGCGCGAGCAGGCAAAGGCGGCTCTCGATGCCACGGCGTCGCTGCCGTTACGGCTGCTGGCCGTGGGTGGCGACAGCGGCTTGCCCACGCTGCAGGCCGACGAAAAGCTGGCCCTCCATCTCGGCATCGGCGATGCGGGCAGCTTTGTCCTCGTACGGCCCGACGCGTACCGCGCCGCCGTGTTGGCGAACGCCACGCCGCAAGCCATCGCCTCTGCCATGCGCACCGCGCTGGCCCACCACAGCAACCCATGATCACCGAGCCCCGCATCCCCGACCCCGACGGCTTCTACGCGGCCCTGCTCGCTGCACACGAAGGCCGCACCGACACACAGAGCGCCGACCTCAACGCCCGCCTCGTACTGCTGCTGGCCAACCAGTGCGCCGACCAGGACGTGCTGCTCGCCTGCATCCGCGCAGCCGCCGAAGACACCACGACAACAACCGCCATGACCACTTCCGTCTCTTTCGCCTCTGCTTCCGACACCCGCGAGCAGAAGCCGCAACTGCGCGAACTCGCGCCCGACGTCTACGGCTACATCAGCGACTTCGATCCCAACTGCGGCTTCGTCGTCGGCGACGAGCAGGTGGTGCTGATCGACACGCGCCCCACGCCACGCATGGCGCGCGACTTTCTTGCGGCCATTCGCACAGTGACCGACAAGCCCATCCGCACCATCGTGCTCACGCACTACCACGCAGTGCGCGTGATGGGCGCCAGCGCCTTCGACGAAGTGAAGGACATCATCGCGAGCAACGGCACGCTCTACTGGATCCGCACGCGCGGCCAGGCCGATTTCGATTCGGAGGTCGGCCGCTTTCCGCGCCTGTTCGCCGGCGTCGAGGAGATTCCGGGCCTGACCCTTCCGACGAAGGTCTTCGAGCGCGAGATGACGCTGCAGCTCGGCGGTGGCCGTGAACTGCATCTGAAGTCGCTGGGGCGCGGTCACTCGGGCGGCGACACCGTTGCATGGCTGCCCGACTGCGGCGTGCTGTTCTCCGGCGACGTGGTCGAGAACCGCTGCGGGGTGTACGCGGGCGACGCCTACATCGGCGACTGGGCCGGCACGCTCGACGCGGTGGCGGCGCTGAAGCCGCGCGTGCTGGTGCCCGGGCGCGGCGCGGTGCTGCAGGACGAAGCCGCATGCGCCGAGGCCATCGGGCTCACCAAAGCATTTCTCTCGACGCTGCTCGACAGCGTGAGGGCCGGCATCGCCGCGGGCGACACGCTCAAGGGTTGCTTCGCGCGCGCCGAAGCGGCGATGACGCCGCGCTTCGGCAACTGGCCCGTGTTCCAGCACGTGCTGCCCTTCGACGTCTCGCGCGCGTACGACGAACTGCAGGGCATCGAGCATCCGGTCGTGTGGACCGCCGAGCGCGATCGCGAGCTGTGGCAGGTCTTGCGCGGCGAATGAACTGAACAGATTTCAAAACAAGCAACGGAGACAAGAGACGATGAAGCGATTCCTTCCCCTGCTGGCGGCGGCCCTCGCGCTGGCCACCAGCTTTGCATCGGCGCAGCCGGCGGCCTACCCCAGCCAGCCCGTCAAATGGATCGTGCCCTACGTGGCCGGCGGCGGCACCGACAACCTGGCGCGCACGCTGGCCGAGGCGATGCAGCCTTCGCTCGGGCAGCCGCTCATCATCGACAACCGGCCCGGCGCGTCCACCAACATCGGCGTGTCGGTGCTGATGCAGGCCAAGCCTGATGGCTACACGATCATGCAGGCCGAGAACGCGGCGCTGCTCTTCAACGAGCACATGTTCGCCAAGCTGCCGTACAAGCCCGCGAGCGACTTCACCTACATCGGCACCATCGGCCGCTTTCCGGTGGCGCTGGTGGTGCACCCCGACTTTCCCGCGAAGAACGTGGCGGAGTTCGTGCGCTATGTGAAGGCCAATCCCGACAAGGTGAGCTACGCCTCGCCCGGCAACGGCTCGCCGCACCACATGGCAATGGAGCTCTTCAAGCAGAAGGCCGGCCTCACGATCACGCACGTGCCGTACAAGGGCGCCGCGCCCGCCATGACCGACGTGATGGGCGGCCAGGTGCCGACGATGATGCTGGACCTGGCCTCGGGCCTGCCGATCATCAGGTCGGGCAAGGTGCGGGTGCTGGCCATTGCGCTGCCGCAGCGCGCGAGCGCCCTGCCCGAGGTGCCGACCTTCGTCGAGGCCGGTTTCAGCGACGTCAACGCCTACGCATTCCACGGCCTGATCGGCCCGGCCGGCATGCCGGCCGAAACGGTGGCACGGCTCAACGGCGAACTGCACAAGGCGATGAAGGCGCCGAAGGTGGTGAAGCTGTTCGCGGACTTCGGCTTCGAGGCGCTGCCCGGAACGCCGCAGGATTTCTACAAGCTCTCGCGGGCCGAGAGCGAGCGATGGGGCAAGATCATCACGGCCGCCGGCGTGAAGCTGGACTGACCCGCTACCAGCCCAGGCCGAGATGCAGCGGCAGGTACACCGCCATGCCGGCCAGCATGGTGCCGAGCACGCCGCGCCGCCAGTAGAAGTAAGCCGCGCCCACAACCGCCGCATACAGGCGTGCGTCGTGCAGCGTGCTGATGAGGTGGCCCTGCGTCATGACGATCTCGGGCGCGATCACGCCCGCGAGCGCGGCGGCCGGCGCGTAGTGCAGCGCGCGGTGCGCCCACTCGGGCAGGCCCCAGGGCCGGTCGAGGATGAAGAAGAAGCAGCGCGTGAGCACGGTGACGAGCGCCAGCCCGACGATCACGCCCATGGTCCACCAGTCGGTGGTCGCGCTTGCTCCGCTCACTTGTCGTCCTCCGCCGTGGGGTCGAGGCCGAACTGCTTCTCGAGCCAGAAGCACAGCAGCACGGCCACGCCGATGGCGACCACGATGTTGAGCTTCAGCGGTAGCGCATAGGCGGCCACGGCAGTAGCGCCAGCGATCAGCGCGGCCAGCACGCGCAGGCGCGTCGTCGCCATCGAACAGACGATGGCCACCAAACTCAGCACGCCCGCGAAGCTCAGACCCCAGGTCTGCGGAATGAAGTTGGCCAGCGCCACACCCAGCAGGCTCATGCCCATCCATGCGCCCCAGGTCACGAAGTAGTTGCCGGTGAGGTAGGCCTCTTGCGATTCCTGCTCGGCGATGGTCAGCGGCGGCTTCGGGTACTTCCTGGTGAAGAGCGCGTAGCTCATGTCCGCCGTGAGGTAGCCATGCGTCATGCGGCGCCAGCGCGGCATGTGCATGAGGTAGGGCCGCAGGTGCAGGCTGAACACCACGAAGCGCAGGTTGACGCAGAAGCCCGTGGCCAGGATGACCCAGGCAGGGGCGCCGGCAAACAGCAGCGGAATGGCCGCGAGTTGCGAGCTGCCGGCGTACACCAGCAGCGTCATCGCCAGCGCCTCGAGCGTGCTCATGTTCGACTTGACCATGGCCACGCCTGTCATGAGCCCCCAGGCGCCGATGCCCATCGCCACCGGGGACATGTCGCGTATGCCGACGCGGAATTCAGGGCGGCTGCGGATGCTTTTCGAGAGAAACATCAGCCGAACACCTGCTCGGGCTTCAGGTCGAAGCCGCGCAGAAAATCGGCCACGGGCAGGCGCTTGCCGCCCGGACGCTGGAGTTCGGTGACGTTCACGACCGAGCCTGCGGCCGCGACGGCCACGCCGGCATCGCTCACAGCCAGGATCGTGCCCGGCGCGGCGGATGCCTCGGGCGAACCCGCAGCGTGGGCGGCCCAGAGCTTGACGGTCTCGCCGTCGAGCGGGCTGTTGGCGCCCGGGAACGGGTCGAAAGCGCGGATGCGGCGCACGATGGCGTCGGCCGGCTGGGCCCAGTCGATCAGCGCCTCGTGCTTCTCGACCTTGTTGGCGTAGGTGACGCCCTCGGCGGGCTGCGGCGTGCGCGTGAGCGTGCCGATGCGCGCCAGCGCCTCGACGATCATCTTTCCGCCCAGTTCGGCCAGGCGGTCGTGCAGGCGGGCGGTGTTGTCGTCGCTGCCGATGTCGACGGCCTCGCGCAGCAACATGTCGCCGGTGTCGAGCCCGGCGTCCATCTGCATGATGGTGATGCCGGTCTGAGCGTCGCCCGACTCGATGGCGCGGTGGATGGGCGCGGCGCCGCGCCAGCGCGGCAGCAGGCTCGCGTGGATGTTGAGGCAGCCGTGCGCCGGCAGGTCGAGCACCCACTGGGGCAGGATCAGGCCATAGGCGGCGACCACCATCACGTCGGGCCTGGCGGCCAGCAGGGTGTCGCGCGCGGCAGAGGCCTCGTCGGGGTATTTGCCGTCCAGCCGCAGGCTGCGCGGCTGGGCCACGGGCCAGTTATTGGCAACGGCGCATTGCTTGACGGGGGAGGCCTGCAGCTTCATGCCACGGCCGGCGGGGCGGTCGGGCTGGCTCATCACCAGCACGATGTCATGGCCGGCGGCGGCAATGGCTTCGAGGGCGACGCGCGCGAACTCGGGCGTGCCCGCGAAAACGACTTTGAGGCGGCTCAATCCCGGATCCGATCGAACTCGAGATCGTCCCCCGTGTGATAGCGCCGGACCACGCCGGTCGGATCGATGTAGATGTACAGCATGCGGCGCTCGTTCACGGCCTTGTAGCGCCAGGTCCAGACGGCGCCGTCGAAGGAGCTGACGCGGGTAATTTCATAAGGACGGCCGTAGAAGGCCATCACGTCGTTCTGGCGCCACTGGTTGACCTTGATGTCGTAGCCGAAGCGCGCTTCGCTGAGCACCTGCGTCACCGAGACGACCTTGCCCGAGGCGTCGACGTCGATGTCGGTGACCTCGAAGCCGGCCGGCATGCGCGAGTACTGCAGCCGCTCGCCGCCACCAGTGAGCGGGTAGCGGCCGGTGGGAGTGCCCAGGCGCTGAAGGGTGTCGGCGGCGGTGGCGCCGGGCTGGATGCGCGTGGGTTCGTTGGCGCAGCCGGCAATGAGCCCCAGCCCGGCGACCGCCAGTGCCGCAAGGCAGCCGAGGCGCCATGCCGCCATGGCGTTCAAGCCCGTTCCCGCATGTCTTCGCGCTGCTGTTTGAGCAGCTTGCTCTTGATGCGGTTGCGCTTCAGGGGGGAGAGGTATTCGACGAACACCTTGCCCAGCAGGTGGTCGAGTTCGTGCTGGATGCACACGGCCAGCAGGCCGTCAGCCTCGATGCTGCGCGATTCGCCGTTCTCGTCGAGCGCCTGCACCTTGACCGAAGTCGAGCGCATCACGCCGTCGTAGATGCCGGGCACCGACAGGCAGCCTTCTTCGTTCAGCACCTTTTCGTCGCTGGCCCAGGTGATTTCGGGGTTGATCAGCACGATCGGCTGGTTACGCTCCTCGGACACGTCGATGACGACGAGGCGCTCGTGCACGTCGACCTGGGTCGCCGCCAGACCGATGCCGTTGGCGTCGTACATGGTTTCCAGCATGTCGGCAACCAGGGTCTTGATGCGCGCGTCGACGCCTTGCACCGGCTTGGCCACGGTGTGCAGGCGTTTGTCCGGGTAACTCAGAATGATTCGTTTGGCCATGAAATCGGGGGAAAGTTGTGGCTATTTTCGCCAATTCCGCGACGTGACGCGCCATCTGGCCCCGAAAACGTTGCCCTCCCAAGGGGTTCAGCGCAGAATTCGTAGCAAATTGTGAGATTCGTATGCGCAGCGATACGTCGCGCGCTCACCCATCCAGACATGAAAAAGCTCAGACTCACCGACCGCCAGCGTCCCTCCCTCCTTGCCACGCTGACAGCCCTGGCGGTGATCGGCAGTTGCGGCGCCACGACAGCCTGGGCTCAAAACTACCCCGTCACGCCGCAGCAGCGCGCCACCGCCCAGCAGACCGCCCAGGCCGGCGTGCCGCTGAACGAACTGTCGCCCAAGGCACCCGACGAATACACCGTCAAGTCCGGCGACACGCTCTGGGCCATCTCTCGCCTCTACCTGCTGCACCCCTGGCGCTGGCCGGAGCTGTGGGGCATGAACATCAATGAAATCGCCAACCCGCACCGGATCTATCCGGGCCAGGTGCTCTACCTGGACAAGAGCGGTGGCCGCGCCCGCCTGACCACCCGCCGCGGCGGCTTCAGCGGCGACGGCGGAACCATCAAGCTGTCACCTCGCACCCGTTTCGACTCGCTGGCCGGCATGGCACTGCCCACGCTCAACCCGAGCATCATCGAGCCCTTCCTCAGCGAACCCATCGTGGTGGACGCCGGCACGCTGGAAAGCGCCCCGCGCATCGTCGCGGGCAACGACAGCCGCGTGCTGCTGTCGCGCGGCGACCGGGCCTATGCCCGCGGCAACGCCGAATCGCCGCTGGTCGAGGCGCCGGGCCCGGTGCAGAACTTCCGCGTCTTCCGCAACGCCACGCCGCTGAAGGACCCGGGCACGGGCGAAATCCTCGGCTACGAGGCGCAGTACCTGGGCAAGGCCCGGCTGCAGCGCGGCGAGTCGACCACCGTCGAAACGGTGGAAGACAAGGACGTCATCACCGTGGTGCCGGCCAGCATCGACATCATCGCGTCGCGCGAGGAAATGCGCGCCGGCGACCGCCTGCTGCCCGAGCCGCCGCGCCAGCTGCTGAGCTACGTGCCGCGCGCACCGTCGACGCAGGTCGACGGCCGCATCGTCTCGGTCTACGGCAACGCGGTGCAGTTCGCGGCGCAAAACCAGGTGGTGGCCATCAACAAGGGCACGCGCGACGGCATCGACAACGGCCACGTGCTGGCCATCCTGAAGAACGGCGAGACCATCCTCGACCGCACTGGCGCCCGCAAGGAAACCATCAAGCTGCCGAACGAACGCATCGGCCTGCTGATGGTGTTCCGCACCTTCGAGAAGGTTTCGTACGCGCTGGTGCTCGAAATCAACGACACTCCGCGCGCCGGCGACTTCCTCGTCAATCCCTGACCTGCGACTCCGGCTTTCCTTCTCGACACTCGTTTGGAACGCGCAGAACTCGCAGGCTGGCTGCGACTTTCACTGACGCCCGGCATCGGTGACGGTGCCGCGCGCCGTTTGCTCGCGGCCTTTGGCCTGCCCGAGGGCGTCTTCGCGCAGCCCCATGCCGCGCTGCGCGAGGTCGTCTCCTCTGCGCAGGCCGAGGCGCTGCTGCAACCGCCCGTGGGCCTGCAGACGCAGATCGACCAGACCTGGCAGTGGCTCCACACGACCGACAACGGTGTCTCGCGCCGCGTCGTGACGCTGGGCGATGCCAGCTACCCAGCCTCGCTGCTCGAAATGGCCGACCCGCCGCTGATGCTCTACGTGGTCGGCGCCACCGGCTTCGACCTCACGCAGCTCGGCCACAGTATCGCCGTGGTGGGCAGCCGCAATCCAACGCCGCAGGGCGCGACCAACGCCCGCAGCTTCGCGCGGGCGCTGGGCGAGGCGGGGCTGCCCGTGGTGTCGGGGCTGGCGCTGGGCGTGGACGGCGCGGCGCACCAGGGCGCGCTCGATGCGGCCGGCGACGCCCCGCGGCTCGCGACGGTGGCCGTGGTGGGCACCGGGCTCGACCGCGTCTACCCCGCGCGGCACCGTGACCTGGCGCACCGCATCACGCTGCAGGGGCTGATCGTGAGCGAGCTGCCGCTGGGCACGCCGCCGCTCACGCAGAATTTTCCGAAGCGCAACCGGCTCATCGCCGGGCTGGCGCGCGGCACGCTGGTGGTCGAGGCGGCGCTGCAGTCGGGCTCGCTGATCACCGCGCGGCTCACGTCGGAGCAGGGCAAGGAAGTGTTCGCCATTCCGGGCTCGATCCATTCGCCGCAATCGCGCGGCTGCCATGCGCTGATCCGCCAGGGCGCGAAGCTGGTGGAGTCGGTGAGCGACATCCTCGAAGAACTTCCGCCCCTGCGCACGCCGGCTGCGGCCGCGCCTTCTACCGGCAACGGGCACCCGGCCGCCACTGCCGAAGACCCGCTGCTGGAGGCCCTCGGCTTCGACCCCGTCAGCCTCGACGCATTGAGCGCGCGCACCGGATGGAGTGCGGCCGCGCTGCAGGCGAAGATGCTCGAGCTCGAGCTGGAAGGCCATATCTCACGCCTGCCGGGTGGGCTCTTCCAGCGAGCGGCTTCCACCTAGTCGGGATTGCACGAACGTCGGCTATATTGGGCTCATGTTCGAAGTGCTTGTTTTTGTGTACGAAAACTATTGGCGCGGCGATGCCTGCCCCGAACCGGAGCAACTGGGCCGCAAGCTCAGTGCACACGGCTTCGAGGCAGAAGAAATCCGCGAGGCCCTTCATTGGCTCGACGGTCTGAGCCTTGCAACGCAAGGCATGCAGATCGAACGCAGCGCCAACGACGAGGCCAGCGCCACGGTCGTTCTTCGGGGCACACCCGAAGCGGCAATGCCCCAATCCGACGACGCGATGCGCATCTACTCGCAGGCCGAGCAGGAGCACCTTGGTGCCGAGTGCCTCGGCTTCATCCGCTTTCTCGAATCGTCAAACGTGCTGCCCTGTGGCCTGCGCGAGATCGTCGTCGAGCGCGCGATGGCGGCGCCCGGCGATCCGGTGGCGCTCGACGAGCTGAAGATCATCGTGCTGATGGTGCACTGGAGCACCGGCATCGAGCCCGATGCGCTGGTGCTCGACGAACTCTGCGAGAGCCGGGAAGGCCGCACCGCGCACTAGACTCGGCGCCCTCATCGGGCTAGCCAGTCAGTTCAGTAGCCGCTCGGGGTTGGCATCGAGCTTCGCCAGCGCTTCACGCGTGGCGCGCACCGTGAGCGTCTCTTCTTCCGCCGGCACCAGCAGGCCCGCCTGCAGGTAGGTCGCCAGCCGCCCGGCTTGGATCAGGAAGCTGCGCCCGTCCGACGTCGCGAACAGATGCAGCTGCTTGCGCTCGCTGCGCCAGACGAACTGCACCTGGCTCACGCGGTCGTTGTGGTCGAGCATGAACCAGTTGCCCACCTGCAGTTCGTGCGCCCAGGCAACCATGTCCTCGGGCACCCTGGTGCCAGCGGCGTCCGGAATGACTTCGATCGATGCCGCATCCACGCCCAGCAGCAGCTCGATGCTGTGGGCATCGAGCGGCAGGTCGGCGGTGCCGCCCACGTCGCTCACGAAGTCTTCCAGGTGCGCCAGCCGCTCGGCCATCGCTTCGATCTTGGCCTGCGGAATGGCCTCGGTCTTCGACAGGAAAGCGTCGGACAGCGTGGCGCCGATGGTCTTGATATGGGCTTCCTGCGGCTCGTCGACGATGCCCAGCAGCGCCATGCCCTGGCGCAGGCGCTGCAGCAGCTGCGGCAGGTCCTGGATGACGCGGGCACGATCGGTGCGGTTGGGCTTGGCGCTCGCGGCCCACACCAGTTCGGAGGCCACGCGCTTGAGCATGACGGTCTGCTCGCCCTGCGCGCCGTAACGCAGCGCGGCAATGGCCAGCACCTCGGCCCATATCTTGAAGAGGAACTCGCGGATCTCGTCGCGCACCGGCATGTCGTTGAGCATCTTGCGCAACTCGATGGTGTACTGGATCGCCATCGTTTCCTTCTGCTCGACCTGCTGCGCCACGCTCATCACGCGCTGCGTGGTGTCGCTCTGCGTCAGGTAGCGGTTGAGGAAGGCGACGAATTCGTCGAACACCAGCTTGAACACGCGCTGGCCGGTTTCGGGGTACTGCTCGATCACCTGCACCACGCGGCGGATCTCGCCTTCGAGCGCGCTGCCGGTGATGGCGGCCGCGTCGAAGCCCATGACGCACGAGCCCATGCGGTCGATCAGCATGCGCGCGGGGTGCTGCAGGGTGCCGAAGAACTCGGGCTCGGCGATGGCCACGCGCAGCACCGGCATCTGCAGGCGCGCGAACCACACGCGCGCCGAGAACGGAATGCGCTCCTCGGCAAGGATGGCCTGGAACATCAGCGCCACGATCTCGACCGTGGCCTTGTCGGCCGTGGTGGGCGCGCGCTTCTTGAGCTCGGCACTGCGCCGGCGCAGGTCGACTGCCGTCTGCTGGATCAGCGTGGCTTGTTCGGCGGCGCCGTCCATGTACTGCGTGGCGGCCATCCGGTAGGCGACCTCGGCCTCGGCGATGGCGCCGGCGAAGGTCCTGGAGAACACGCGGGGCGCCGCAATGCCGCCGCCCTGGCCCGGTTGGCCGCCACCACCCGTGGCGCGCCCTTCCGCGCCTGCAGCCTGGAATTGTGCGGCGGAGCCGCCCGCCTCGCCGCCGATGCGCGCCGTCACGAAGCGCTTGAGGCTCAGCAGCGCGGTCTGCGCCCGCTGCCGCGCGATCGACAGCGGCGAGCCGCCGGTGGTCGACGCGGGCGCCGCGGCCACGGTCGACGACGCGGACGCCTGCTGTCCTCCGAATCCATAACCAGGCCGCTGCGCGCTGTGGGGCCCGCCGGAAGACATGCCGCTGTCCACCGGCGCGGCGCCCGATCCGCCGCCACTGCCACCGCCGCCCCCCGCACTGCCAGTGCGACGGACAAAGCTCTTGAGGTCGATCTCCTGCATCACGCCGTTGGCGATCAGATAGGCATTGGCACTCTCGTAGGCCTTGACGACCACCTCCACCAGACCCTGCTGCACCGTGTCCTGCACGCGGGTCCAGAGCCCACGGCTCAGGCCGACCGCCAGCCATTGCTCGACCAGCAGCTTGGCTAGCGTCTCGGGCTTGAGCACGTCCTTGGAATCGAGTTCGGTGGTGCCTTCGAGGTGCTGGATGCGCAGGCGCAGGTCGCTGAGTTCGAAGCTGGCCTTGTCGTGGATCAGCTGCGCGAGGCGCGAGGAGAGGATGTTGCTCTCGACCACTTCGTCGCCGATCAGCTCCAGCCGCAGCGCCGAAGGCAGGGTCGACGGACTGCCGGAGCCGGCGCCCAGCGCCTTGCGCCAGCCGGTCTGCGCAAGCGTCACCCACTGCGTGGCCTGCCCCTGGAACGCGACGAAGTCGTCGCGGTTTTCCTGCATGGCGCGGGCGGTGCCGGCCTCGGAGGACAGCGACGTCAGCCGGTCCCGGATCGCGCGGGCCAGCGGCGCGATGGCGCCCTCCGTGGCCAAAACGAAACGCTCACGCGTCTCGCGTGCGAGCTGCAGGGAAGAGGCGGACCGCGCAATGCTCATTGAAAAGTCGGAAAGGCCTGGGTGATCGATTCATCGGCAACAACCGCGAGCTTGCATCGGGAAGCGCTACCGCACAAGTGCGAAGAGTGCCCGGCGTTGCCTGCGAACCGCGGTGGCAGCGCTGCCGCCACCGCTTTGTTGAACCCCGAAGTATCCGTCAGACCACGGCGCCGGCGTTCGGGTCGTCCTCGGACTCGCCGTCGCGCTTGGTCGGGCCGCCCTTGATCAGGTCTTCGCGCTTCACGCCGAGCCACATGGCGATTGCCGCCGCCACGAAGGCCGACGAGTAGATGCCGAAGCAGATGCCGATGGTCAGCGCCAGCGCAAAGTAGTGCAGGGTCGGGCCGCCGAAGAAGAACATCGACAGCACCACCAGCTGGGTGGAGCCGTGGGTGATGATGGTGCGGCTGATGGTCGAGGTGATCGCGTTGTCGATGATCTCGGTGGTCGACAGCTTTCGGTAGCGGCGGAAGTTCTCGCGGATCCGGTCGAAGATCACGACCGACTCGTTCACCGAGTACCCCAGCACCGCCAGCACCGCCGCCAGCACCGCCAGCGAGAACTCCCACTGGAAGAAGGCGAAGAAGCCCAGGATGATCACCACGTCGTGCAGGTTGGCCAGCACGGTAGCCAGCGCAAACTTCCATTCGAAGCGGAACGCCAGGTAGATCATGATGCCGACGACCACCATGGCCAGGGCCTTCAAGCCGTTGGTGGTGAGCTCGTCGCCGACCTGAGGGCCGACGAATTCGTTGCTGCGCAGCTCCACCGTCGGCTCGGCCGCCTTCAGTGCGTTCATTACCTCGGCGCTCTGCTGGGCGGAAGTTGCGCCCTTCTTCACGGGCAGGCGGATCTGCACCGACTTGCCGAAGCTTTGCACCTGCACTTCGGTGTAGCCGAGCGTGCCGACGATTTCGCGTACCTTGCCGACGTCGGCCGACTGCGTGTAGGCGACTTCCATCACCGTGCCGCCGGTGAACTCCACCGACAGGTGCAGCCCGCGGTGGAACAGGAAGAACACGGCCAGCGCGAAGGTGACGACGGAAACGATGTTCAGCACCACTGCGTGGCGCATGAACGGGATGGTCTTGTGGATGCGGAAGAATTCCATGACTGTCTCTTCTGCCTCTTACTTCGTTTCGGCCGCGGCCGTGCCGTCGGTCTTGGGGCGCCAGACCGTGCCGATCGACACCGTCTTGAGCTTCTTCTTCTGGCCGTACCAGAAGTTCACGAGGCCGCGCGAGAAGAACACTGCCGAGAACATCGAGGTGACGATGCCGATGCAGTGCACCACCGCGAAGCCGCGCACCGGGCCCGAGCCGAAGGCCAGCAGCGCGATGCCCGCGATCAGCGTGGTCACGTTGGAATCGAGGATAGTGCCCCAGGCACGTTCGTAGCCCGCATGAATGGCCGCCTGCGGCGACGCCCCATTGCGAAGTTCTTCGCGCACGCGCTCGTTGATCAGCACGTTGGAGTCGATGGCCACGCCAATGGCAAGCGCCATGGCCGCGATACCCGGCAGCGTGAGCGTGGCCTGCAGGATCGAGAGAATGGCCACCAGCAGCATCAGGTTGACGGCCAGCGCGATCGACGAGAACAGGCCGAACAGCGCGTAGTAGATGCACATGAACACCATGATCGCGGCGAAGCCGTACATCACGCTGTCAAAGCCCTTCTTGATGTTCTCCGCGCCCTGCGTCGGGCCGATGGTGCGTTCCTGGATGATTTCCATCGGCGCGGCCAGCGAGCCGGCGCGCAGCAGCAGCGCGAGGTCGTTGGCTTCGGCCACGGTCATCGAGCCCGACACCTGGAAGCGATTGCCCAGCTCGCCGTTGATCGACGGGGCCGTGAGCACTTCGCCCTTGCCCTTCTCGAAGATCAGCATGGCCATGCGCTTCTTGTAGTTCTCGCGGCTGACGTCACGCATGATGGTGCCGCCCTTGGAGTCCATGGTCAGGTCGACCTTGGGCTGGTTGCTCTGCTGGTCGAAGCCGGGCTGCGCGTCGGTGAGGTTTTCGCCGGTGACCAGCACCTGCTTCTTCACGATCACCGGACGGCCCGAGCGGTCGAGGAATTTCTCGGAGCCGAAGGGCACCGGGCCGCCATTCAGTTCGGCCGAGCGGCCTTCGGCGCTTTCGTCCACCAGGCGCATTTCGAGCGTGGCGGTGCGGCCGATGATCCGCTTGGCCTGGGCCGGGTCCTGCATGCCGGGCAGCTGCACGACGATGCGGTCGATGCCCTGCTGCTGGATCACCGGCTCGGCCACGCCGAGTTCGTTGATCCGGTTGTGCAGCGTGGTCACGTTCTGCTTGAGCGCCGCGTCCTGGATGCGGCGCGCGGCTTCGGGCTTGATGCTGGCCACGATGCGCCATTCGGTGCCCTGCTGGCTCTCGACCGTGGTGAGGTCGGGCATCTGGTCCTGGATCAGGCGCCGAGCGGTTTCCACGCTGTCGGCGTCGCGCAGCGTGATCTCGACGGTCTGGCCGTTGCGGTTCACGGCGCTGCCGCGAACCTTCTTTTCGCGCAGGCCCATGCGGATGTCGCCGGCGAAGGACTCGGCCTTCTTGTCGAGCACGCCGCGCATGTCGACCTGCAGCAGGAAGTCGACGCCGCCGCGCAGGTCGAGGCCCAGGTACATCGGGAAGGCATGCAGCGCGGTCAGCCACGAGGGCGAGCGCGACACCAGGTTCAGCGCCACCACGTAGGAGGGGTCGTCCGCATCGGGCACCAATGCCTGCTGCAGCGTGTCGCGTGCCTTGATCTGGTCGTCGGTGGTGGCAAAGCGCGCACGCACCGCGGTGGGTTCGAGGCTCAGCAGATCGGGCGTGAGGCCGGCCGTCTTGAGCAGCCCCTCGACCTTGGCCTGGGTAGCCGCGTCGATCTTGACGGTGGACTTGGCCGCCGACACCTGCACCGCAGGCGCCTCACCGAAGAAATTGGGCAGGGCGTAGACGAGTCCCACGAGCAACACGATCACGATGATCGCGTACTTCCAGACCGGGTAACGGTTCATGAGAGGGCGCTTTTTACAAGCTTTTCAGAAATGGAACACGGCGTGAAATGGGGCCCTGCGCCGCAAAGCGCAAGGCTCGGCTCACGCTTTTATTTGACGGCGCCCTTGGGCAGGACCTGCACCACGGCGCTGCGCTGGATCTTGATCTCGATGCCGTTGGCGATCTCGAGGCCGAGGTACTGGTCGCCCAGCGAGGTGATCTTGCCGAGCACGCCACCGGCAGTGGCGACTTCGTCGCCCTTGGCCAGGGCCTCGATCATGGAGCGGGCTTCCTTCTGGCGCTTCATCTGGGGCCGGATCATGACGAAATACAGCACCACAAACATCAACACCAGGGGCAGCATGCTGCCGAGGGAAGACAACATGTCACCGCCGCCGGCTGCAGCGGGCGCGGTCTGGGCGAAAGCAGAGGAAATGAACAAGAGAGTCTCCAACAGAGGGAAGAGAAAACGAGAGGAGCGCGGACCGGGGTCCGTCATTCCGCCTCTTCGCGGCTTCGCGGCCACAAGGGAAACGGGCCGCAAATCAAAGCTTGGCGGGGCTTGGCCGCGCACAGCACCGGGCATTGTATTCGGGGCGGATGGCCGCTTTGCGCGCTTATCCGGCGCGGTGGGGAGGGCTTTCCTGCTATTCGGGCCGATCGTGTTTTGCTACGTTTTCAATAGCAAAGGGCGCCCGTGGGCGCCCTTTGCATGATCGACCGGCCCTGAAAATCAGGCCGCCACGCGCTGCGCCTGCGGGTTGCGCCACTTGGCCATCAGCTCGCTCCAGCGGGTGCGGGCAGCCGCCAAGTTGCGATCCTTCACGTGGCCGTAGCCGCGGATCTGCTCGGGCAGGCTGGCGATCTCCAGCGCCAGCGCGTGGTTGTCGGCGCGCAGAGCGCCGATCACTTCCTCGATGCTGGCGCGGTACTCGCCGATCAGCGCGCGCTCGGTCTTGCGCTCTTCGGTGCGGCCGAAGATGTCGAGTGCCGTGCCGCGCAGGCCCTTGAGCTTCGCGAGGAACCTGAAGCCGGTGAGCATCCAGGGGCCGAACTTCTGCTTCTGCAGTTGCCCCTTGGAGTTCTTCTTCGCGATGATCGGCGGCGCCAGGTGGTAGTTGAGCTTGTAGTCGCCTTCGAACATGCCCTCGACGCGGTCGAGGAAGCTGCGGTCGGTGTGCAGGCGGGCGACTTCGTACTCGTCCTTGTATGCCATCAGCTTGAACAGGTAGCGCGCGACCGCCTCGGTCAGCGCCGTGCTCTTGCCAGCGGCCGATTCGGCCTGCTGCACCTTGCCCACGAACTGCCGGTATTCGTCGGCATAGGCCGCGTTCTGGTAACCGGTCAGAAACTCCACGCGGCGCGCCACGATGGCCTCGACCGACTCGCGCTTCTTGAACTCGATGACCTGGCCCGGGCGCACGCGCTTTTGCAGCTCTTCCGGACGCACCGCTGCCTGGCGGCCCCACTCGAAAGCCGTCTTGTTGTTCTCGACGGCCACGGCGTTCAGCTCGATGGCGCGCATCAGCGACTCGTGCTCCAGCGGGATCCAGCCCTTCTGCCAGGCGTAGCCCAGGATCATCGGGTTGACGTAGATGGTGTCGCCCATCAGCGTGGTCGCGGCGGCGTCGGCATCGAAGGTGCCCATGCCGTCGATGCCCACGGCGCGCGCGATCTCTGCGGCGCAGGCGTCCTCGGGGTTCTTCCAGTTGGCGTTGCGCACGAAGGCTGCAGTGGGCGCGCTGTGGCTGTTGAGCGCCACGTGCGTGCGCCCTTCGCGCATGCGCGCCATGGTTTCGGCATTCACCGTGACCAGCGGGTCGCAGGCCAGGATCAGGTCGGCCGCCGCGGTGCCCACGCGCGTGGTGCGGATGTCGTCCTGCGTGTCGCCGATGAGCACGTGGCTCCAGGTGGCGCCGCCCTTCTGCGCAAGGCCGGCCGCGTCCTGCGTGACGATGCCCTTGGCCTCGATGTGCGCGGCCATGCCCAGTAGCTGGCCGATGGTGATCACGCCGGTGCCGCCGACGCCCGCCACCACCACGCCCCACACCTTGCCACCGACCAGCGACGGAATCGCGGGCTCGGGCAGCAGGCCGAACTCGGCCGGCGTGGCCGCCTTGTTCTTGCTCTTCTTCTTGAGCTGGCCGCCTTCGACCGTCACGAAGCTCGGGCAGAAGCCCTTCAGGCAGCTCATGTCCTTGTTGCAGCTGCTCTGGTTGATGGTGCGCTTGCGGCCGAATTCGGTTTCCAGCGGCTCCACGCTCAGGCAGTTGCTCTGCACGCTGCAGTCGCCGCAGCCTTCGCAGACCAGTTCGTTGATGACCACGCGCTTGGCCGGATCGACGGCCGTGCCCCGCTTGCGGCGGCGGCGCTTCTCGGTGGCGCAGGTCTGGTCGTAGATGATGGCCGTGGTGCCGGGGATCTTGCGGAACTCGCGCTGCACGTCGTCGAGCAGGTCGCGGTGCTTCACCGCCACGTGGTCGCCGGGGATGTTCACGCCCTCGTACTTCTCGGGCTCGTCGGTGACGATCACGACCTTCTTCGCGCCCTCCGCATGCAGGCTCTCGGCAATCTGCAACACCGAGTGGCCTTCGGGCCGCTCGCCGACCTGCTGGCCGCCCGTCATGGCAACCGCGTCGTTGTAGAGGATCTTGTAGGTGATGTTCACGCCCGCCGCGATGCTCTGGCGGATGGCGAGCAGGCCGCTGTGGAAGTACGTGCCGTCGCCCAGGTTCGCGAAGATGTGCTGGTCGGTCGTGAAGGGCTGCTGGCCCACCCATGGCACACCCTCGCCGCCCATCTGGGTGAAGCCGATGGTGGAGCGGTCCATCCAGGTCGCCATGAAGTGGCAGCCGATGCCGCCCATTGCGCGCGAGCCTTCGGGCACCACCGTGCTGGTGTTGTGCGGGCAGCCCGAGCAGAACCAGGGCTGGCGCGTGGCGTCGACCACGCTGGTGGAGGCCTGCTGCACCACCATCGAACGCTCCTTGGCTTCGAGGATGGCGAGCTGCGCGTCGATGCGCGCGGCCATGTCGGCGCCGGCGGCGGCCAGCAGGCCGGTCTTCCTCAGGCGCGTGGCGATGGCCTTCGCGATCAGCGCCGGGTTCAGGTCGGCATTGGCGCGCAGCAGCGTGTGGGAGGTCGGGTTGGGCATCGACCATTCGCCGCCCGAGTAGCCCTCGGCCGCATGCACCTCGCCCTCGTCGAACTTGCCGACCACGTTGGGCCGCACGTCGGGGCGCCAGTTGTAGAGCTCTTCCTTGAGCTGGTATTCGATGACCTGGCGCTTTTCTTCGACCACCAGAATCTCTTGCAGGCCGGTGGCGAACTCGCGCGTGAGCTGCGCCTCGAGCGGCCACACCACGCCCACCTTGTGCAGGCGGATGCCGAGCTGGCGGCAGGCTGCGTCGTCCAGGCCCAGGTCGATCAGCGCCTGGCGGGTGTCGTTGAAGGCCTTGCCGCTGGCCATGATGCCGAAGCGGTCGTTCGGGCCCTGGATGACGTTGTGGTTCAGCCGGTTGGCGCGGATGTAGGCCAGCGCGGCGTACCACTTGTAGTGCATGAGCCGGGCTTCCTGCTCCAGCGCATGGTCGGGCCAGCGAATGTGCAGGCCACCGGGCGGCATTTCGAAGTCGGTGGGAATGACGATCTCGACGCGCTCGGGATCGATCATTGCCGTGGCGCTCGATTCGACGATTTCCTGGATCGTCTTCATGCCCGACCACACGCCCGAGAAGCGGCTGAGCGCGAAGGCGTGAATGCCCAGGTCGAGAATTTCCTGCACGTTCGCCGGAAAGAACACCGGCGTGCCGCAGGCCTTGAAGATGTGGTCGCTCTGGTGCGCGGCCGTGCTGCTCTTGGAGATGTGGTCGTCGCCCGCCACCGCGATCACGCCGCCGAATTCGGTGGTGCCGGCCATGTTGGCGTGCTTGAACACGTCGGAGCAGCGGTCCACGCCCGGACCCTTGCCGTACCAAATGCCGAAGACGCCGTCGAACTTGTTGGTGCCCTGCGGCGAAAAGCCCAGTTGCTGCGTGCCCCACAGCGCGGTGGCCGCCAGCTCTTCATTCACGCCGGGCTGGAAGACGATGTTCTGTTCCTTGAGGAACTTGCTGGCCTTCCACAGCGCCTGGTCGTAGCCGCCGAGCGGGGAGCCGCGATAGCCGCTGATGAAGCCGGCGGTGTTCTTGCCGGCCTGCTGGTCGCGCAGGCGCTGCAGCATGGGCAGCTTGACGAGGGCCTGGACGCCGCTCATGAAAGCACGGCCGTAGTCGAGAGAGTATTTGTCGTCGAGCGTGACGGTCTCTAGGGCCTTGCGAATGTGCGCAGGTAGCGGTGCATTCATGTTGTCTGTCTCCGTATGGCAGGGCCTTGTGAGCCTGGCTGATTACTGTGGGTCTGTGCCCGGGTAGGGCACGAGCCCATGATCCCGCAAAGTGTATGCCGGGGTCCGCGACAGGTGTTTGCGTTCTTTGCCCTGAAAAACCCGCTTCCAGAAAGAATCTTGCTTAAGATTGCCATCCATGGAAAGCATTGACAAGTTCGACCTCGCAATCCTGCAAGAACTGCAGGCCGACGGCCGCCTCACCAACGCCGAGCTTGCGCAGCGCGTGGGCCTCTCTGCCGCGCCCTGCTGGCGCCGGGTTCGCGCACTGGAAGAGGCCGGCTTCATCAAGGGCTATCACGCCGAGATCGACCGCCACAAGATCGGCCTGGGCGTACTCGCCTTCGTGCGCGTGGACACCGAGCGCGTCACCCACGAGGCCACCCGCAGGCTGGAAGACGCGATCCGCAAGCTGCCCGACGTGATCGCCTGCCACTACATCAGCGGCACCGGCACCTTCGAGCTGCAGGTGGTGGCGCAAGACCTCGACAGCTTCTCGGCCTTCGCGCGCCAGCACCTCATGAACCTGCCGAACGTGAAAGACCTGCACACCAGCTTCTCGCTGGGCGAGGTGAAGGCCAGCAGCGCGCTGCCGCTGGGCCATCTCGGCGGCGCCGCCCGCTCGCGCGAGTCTTAGGTCTTAGGTCAGCGCCGCTCGCTCCGGCTGGCATCGCGCGTTGCGCGGAATTCCGACCCCTGCCCCCACTCGGGCCAGCGCCGGCTGTTCGCCAGCGTCTCGCCCACGCGGTAGAGCAGCGGCAGGTCGTGCGCCATGCCGGTGAAGGACCAGTCGGCGCGCCATTCGTCGGCCGGCTGGTGGTAGCGCTCGGCGGTATAGGCCTTACTGGCCGCTTCGCCGGCCGCGAGGCCGCCTTCCACCAGGTCGTTGCCCGAGGCGAAGGACAAGGCCGGCACGCCGCGCTTGGCAAACGAGAAATGGTCGGAACGAAAGAAATAGCCGGCTTCGGGGTGCGGGTCTGGCGCATAGGCCAGACCGAACCCCTTGGCCTGTTCGACCAGCAGGTCCTGCAATTGCGAGGCCGCGCTGCCCGAGGTGCTGAAATTGCGTGCCGGGCCTTCGGGGCCGAGCGCGTCCATGTTGATGACAGCCACGGTCCGCGCCAGCGGATACAGCGGCTTGGCGCCGTAGTACTCGGAGCCCAGCAGGCCGCGCTCCTCGGCCGTCACCGCCAGGAAGACGACGGAGCGCTCGGGCTTCCTGGGCGCGCTCGCGAAGGCGCGGCCCATCTCGATCAGCGCGGCCAGCCCGGTGCCGTTGTCGACCGCGCCGTTGTAGATCTTGTCGCCCCTGGCGTCGGGCGCGCCCACGCCCAGGTGGTCCCAGTGGGCGCTGTAGATCACCGTTTCGCCGGGCCGCTTGCGGCCCTCGACGCGGCCCACCACGTTCTTCGAGACGATCACCTGTCGATCGATCGCGTACTCGGCCGACAGGCTCGCGTCCTTCAGCAGCTGCGGCTGGAACTCGCGCGTTTGCGCCAACTTTTTCTGCGCCTCGAAGTCCAGGCCCGCGCGGCGCAACAGATCGACCGCCACTTCGCGCTGAATCCAGCCCTCCAGCTTCGGATGCACGGCAGCCGGCTGTTCGCGCTCGATGTCGAGCATGGTCGCGGTGTTGGAGTTCTTCACCGTGGCCCAGCCATAGGCGGCGAGAGCGGTCTCGTGCACGATCAGCACGCCCAGCGCACCACGGCGCGCAGCCTCTTCGAACTTGTAGGTCCAGCGGCCGTAGTAGGTCATTGCCTTGCCGCCGAAGTCTCCGCTACCGGTTTCGAAATCGGGGTCGTTCACCAGCACGACGGCGATCTTGCCTTTGAGGTCGACGCCCTTGTAGTCGTCCCAGCGCCGCTCGGGCGCGCTGACGCCGTAGCCCACGAAGACCAGCGGCGCCTGCTGGATCGCGACCGTGGTCGAGCCGTCGAGCGCGGCGCGCACCGCGATCTGCTCGCCCTGCACGAGCGCGTCGCTATGGGCCCCCACCTGAAGCATGAGCCGCGGCGTGCCGTGGAACTCGGTCTTCACCAGCGGCACCGACTGCGTCCAGCCGCGCCGGCCGCCTTCGAGATCGCCGCCGGGTGCAAGGCCCGCGGCCTTGAACTGGGCCACGAGATAGTCGACCGTCCTGGCCTCCGCCGGTGTGGCCGGCGCACGGCCTTCGAAGTCGTCGCCGGAGACCGTCTTCACGATCTGCGACAGGCGCTGCGGATCGAAGCGCGGCGCCGGGTCGGCCGCCAGCGCGCTCGCAGCGCTCCATGCGAGACCGATGCCACAGAGAAGAAAAGCAGGCCGGAGGGTCATGCAAGGCTCCTGAACAGGGAAGCTCCGGATACTAGTCAGCGGGCCACGATCGCTTCCCGATGCCCTTCATCTCTTCCGGAGAACCTTAGTTAGCCCACGCCCAGGGGGCAACCCATAGCGACAGCCTAAAATCCCCGCCCACCACCTCCCGCCGGACGGCGAAAAAGCAAGGACCCCGAATGAATCCACTCCGCCGCGCCCTGGCCCTCGGCCTCGCTGCCGCCACGCTCGCCTTCGGCGCCCAGGCCCAGAACCGCGAACTGACAGTGGCCTCCAGCGCCACCTACGCGCCCTTCGCCTTCGAGAACAAGGACAAGCAGATCGTCGGCTTCGACATCGACATCATCAACGCCATCGCCAAGCAGCAGGGCCTGAAGATCAAGATCGTCAACACGCCTTTCACCGGCATCTTCGGCGCGCTGAACAACGGCGACGTCGACCTCGTGATCTCGGGCGTCACCATCAACGAGAAGCGCAAGCAGAGCTACGACTTCACGCCGCCGTACTTCGCGGCCCGCCAGCTGATCGCGCTGCCGAAGAACAGCAAGGTCGCCTCGCTGAAAGACCTGGCCGGCAAGAAGATCGCCGTGGTCAGCGCCTCCACCGCCGACGACATCGCATCGCGCGAATTCGGCAAGACCAACCCCGACATCCGCCGCTTCGAGAGCACGCCGCTCATCATTTCCGAGCTGGCCGGCGGCGGCGTCGATGCAGCCATGGGCGACAACGGCGTGATCGCCTATCGCGTGGCGCAGAACCCCGAGCTGAAGACGCTGGACGACAAGTCCTTCCCCGAAGAAGGCTTCGGCATCGTCGTGAAGAAGGGCGACAAGCCCCTGCTCGACAAGCTCACGGCCGGCCTCGCTGCCATCCGCGCCGACGGCAGCTACGTGACGATCTACAAGAAGTGGTTCAACAAGGACCCGAACGTGCGCTGAGCCGCACGGCATTTCCCTGAACACGGCCGCCCTCACGCGGCCGTTTCGTTTTTCGTTGACTGAGAGTTGAGGACGCAAGCATGGAACAACCAGTGCTGCTTTTTGGATGGTTCCGATGGGACATCCTGGTCGAATACAAAGACCTGTTCTGGCAAGGCGCCTGGATGACGCTGCGCATGACGGTGGTCTGCGTGCTGCTGGGTTCCAGCTGGGGGCTGTGCCTCGCGCTCGCGCGCCTGGCGCACCCGCGCCACGCACCGTGGACCTGGGTCGCGCGCTTCTTCCTGCGCTGGCCGGCCACGGTGTACGTGAGCTTCTTTCGCGGCACGCCGCTGTTCGTGCAGATCCTGCTGATCCACTTCGCGGTGATGCCGGTGTTCATACACCCGACCTCGGGCATCCTGATCGACGGCGAACTCGCGCGCACGCTCAAGCAGGAGCACGGCGCGCTCATCTCGGGCGTGGTGGCGCTCACGCTCAACTCGGCGGCCTACATCTCCGAAGTGTTCCGTGCGGGCATCCAGTCGATCTCGCGCGGGCAGTTCGACGCCGGCCGCTCGATCGGCTTTTCGCCCGCGCAGGTAATGCGCTACGTGGTGCTGCCGCAGGCCTTCCGCCGCATGCTGCCGCCGCTGGGCAACAACGCCATCGCGCTGCTGAAAGATACGTCCCTGGTCTCCGCCATCGGCCTGGCCGAACTGGCCTACGCCGCGCGCACCGTGGCCGGCGCGTACGCGCGCTACTGGGAGCCGTACCTTGCGATCTCGGTCATCTACTGGGTCATGACGCTGGTGCTCACCACCATGCTGCGCCGCCTCGAACACCGCCTGGCGCGCAGCGATCGGGGTTGAGAGAAAAGGCCGCGCCACAATAGCGGCACATGCCGCCCATATCCCCCGAAGAGACACCGATCCCCCCGGCCCGGCCGCAGCCGACGAAGCTCGCGGCCCTCGAGCCTCTCAAGCTCCCCGTGTTCCGCATGCTGTGGAGCACCTGGCTCGTCGCCAACATCTGCATGTGGATGAACGACGTGGCCGCCGCGTGGATGATGACCTCGCTGACCACCTCGCCCATCTGGGTGGCGCTGGTGCAGTCGGCCTCCACGCTGCCGGTGTTCCTGCTGGGCCTGCCCAGCGGCGCGCTGGCCGACATCCTCGACCGGCGGCGTTGGCTGGTGGCCACGCAGTTCTGGCTGGCCGGCACCGCCATCGTGCTGTGCGCCGCGCTGGCGCTCGACCTCATGACCGCGCCGCTGCTGCTGGCGCTCACCTTCGCCAACGGCATCGGCCTGGCACTGCGCTGGCCGGTGTTCGCGGCCATCGTGCCCGAGCTGGTGCCGCGGCCGCAGCTGCCGGCCGCGCTGGGCCTGAACGGCATCGCGATGAACGCGTCGCGCATCGTCGGCCCGCTCACCGCCGGCATGCTGATCGCGAGCGCGGGCAGCATCTGGGTCTTTGCGCTGAACGCAGTGCTGTCGGTGGCCTCGGGCTTCGTGGTGCTGCGCTGGCGGCGCGAGCACACGCCCAACCCGCTGGGCCGCGAGAAGCTCGTCAGCGCGATGCGCGTGGGCGTGCAGTTCGTGCGGCAGTCGCAGCGCATGCGCGCGGTGCTCACGCGCATCTCGATCTTCTTCTTTCACTCGACCGCGCTGCTGGCGCTGCTGCCGCTGCTGGCGCGCAACCTCCAGGGTGGCGGCGCGGGCACCTTCACGCTGCTGCTGGCCGCCATGGGCGCGGGCGCGATCATCGCGGTGCTGTTCTTGCCGCGGCTGCGCCAGGCGCTGGGGCGCGACCAGCTGGTGCTGCGCGGCACGCTGCTGCAGTCGGGCGCCACGGCCGTCATGGCCTTCGCGCCGAATGCATGGGTCGCCGTGCCGGCGATGTTCTTCGGCGGCATGGCGTGGATCACGGTGGCCAATTCACTCTCGGTGTCGGCCCAGCTTGCGCTGCCCGACTGGGTGCGCGCGCGCGGCATGTCGATGTACCAGATGGCGATCATGGGCGCGAGCGCGATCGGCGCTGCCATCTGGGGGCAGGTGGCCACGGTCACCTCGCTGGTCGCCAGCCTTTCCGTCGCCGCCATCAGCGGCACGCTGCTGATGCTCGCGGCCCTGCGCTGGGTGACCGACGTGAGCGGCGAAGACGACACCAGCCCCGCCCAGGCCGGCTGGGCCGCCGGTCCGCCGACCGAGGCGCCGCAGGAAGACGGCCGCGTGGTCATCACCGTCGAATTCATGATCGACCCGGCCCGCGCCGCCGCCTTTCACCTCGTGATGCAGCAGACCCGCCGCGCGCGCCTGAGCCAGGGCGCCATCGGCTGGGAGCTGCTGCACGACATCGCGCAGCCGGAGCGCTACGTGGAGCAGATCGTCGACGAGTCGTGGACGGACCACCTGCGCCGCTTCAATCGCGCGACGGCCAGCGACATGGCGCTGCGCGAGCGGCGGCTGGCCTTTCACCTCGGCGAATCGCCGCCTGTGGTCACGCGCTATGTGGTGCGGCGATGAGCATGAAAACCTCGCAGATCGGCACGCTCTTCGGCTGCCTCTTCCTGATCGGTTCGGCGGAGGTGCTTGCCGGCCCGATGATGGGCGCCATGAGCGCCGACTTCGGCGTTCGCTCCAGCGCCATCGCCTACCTGCCCGCCGCCTACGGGCTCAGCTATGGCGCGGTGGCCCTGCTGGCGGGCCCGCTGTCGGACCGGTGGGGGCGCAAGCGGCCGCTGCAGGCGGGGCTGCTCGGGTTCGCGCTGCTCAGCGCGCTCATTCCCAGTGCTCCCCATCTGCTGGCCGCCATCATCCTGTCGGCATTGGCCGGCGTGTGCGCGGCCGTCGTGCAGCCCAACGCGCTGGCCCTGGTGGCCGACGAATCGCCGCCCGAACAGGTGGGCAGGCGTCTGGGCCACGTCTTCATCGGCCTGATGCTGGCGTTCGTTCTCACGCCCGTGCTGGCGGGGCGGCTGGCGGATACGTGGGGATGGCGATCGGCCTACTACGCGCTGGCCGCCCTCGCCGTGCTGGCCGCGCTGGCGGTTTCGCGCGCCTTCGTCGATCGCGTGCCTGGTGCCGGCTCGCATGCGGCGCACATGGACTTCATGGCCACGCACCGCGAGGCACTGAAAACGCCCGGTGCCCGCCGCCGGCTGTCGGCCAGCTACCTCTGGCTCGGCTGGGTCGCGGGGTTCGGGGCGGTCGTGGCGGAAGTCGCGTCGCGGAAGCTGTCGCTGTCACCCACCGACACCGGCCTGCTGGCGGGCTTCTACGGGCTGGCCGTGATCGCCGGCAACCTTGCGAGCGGCAAGCTGCAGCGCATGGCGGGCGAAGCGGCATTGCCGGGCGCCGCGCTCGTCGCGGCCGTGGGCCTGCTCGGCTTCATGCTGCCGGTCGGGTCGATGGCCCAGCTGGCGCTGCTCGGCTTGCCGTGGGCCTTCGGCTACGGCTGCGCCGGGCCCTTGCACCATGCCAGGCTGAGCGCGCTGTCCGAGCGCTGCCGGGGCACCATCAACTCGTACCACGCGAGCCTGCTCAACCTGGGCATTTTCTCGGTCTCGTTCGCACTGGGCACCGTCGTCCCGCGCTTCTCCGTGACCCTGTTTTGCGGCCTGGTGGGCGTTGTCACGCTGCTCGGCGCATGCCTGCTCATTCCATGGCCGCGCCGGAAGACGCAGACCGTGGCGGCCTGAAAGGCACCGGCGCCCGCGCCGTCTCACTACAGCAACACGAAAACATTCGCTCGATTGTTTCTTGATTGTTAATCGTGCCAAATGTCCCGGCAAATGGCCAAGCGGCCGCCCAGCCCGGGGTCGTGCACGAGAGACAACAAAGAACAAAGGAGCAAGCATGAGCATCGCGCGATCGCGTCGGGTTCCGCGTCACCTTCCTTCCCCTTCCCCTCTTGTTCGCTGCCTTGCGGCAACACTCGCCACACTGGCCGCCGATGGCGCCTATGCCGCCTGCGCGCCCACCGCCACGCCGGGCTCGAACACCTCCGTGGTCTGCGACGGCGCGACGACCGGCTCGGCCAGCGTGATCGCCACGCCGGGCAGCACCGGCGTCAGCATCACCGTGAACAACGGCGCCACGCTCAGCACCAACGCCACGCAGGTCCTGCTGGTGCGCGATGCCAGCACCATCACGAACAACGGCACCATCACCGTCTCTGGCGGTTTGGGTTCGGCCCGCGCGGCGATGGTCGCCACGGGCAACGACAACACTCTGACCAACAACGGCGCCATCCGCACGACGAGCGGCAGCACCTCCGGCATCCTGGTGACGTCGAACAGCAGCACGCGCACGCTCATCACCAACAACGGCAGCATCGTCACCACGGGCGGCAGCTCGCACGGCGTTTCCATGCTGGGCCCGGGCAACACGGTGTTCAACAACGGCACCATCTCGGTCAGCGGCACGTCGGCCAAAGGCGTCTACCTGCAGGGCGGCAACCTCGTCGCCAACCTGCTGGTGAACACCGGCACCATCACCACCACCGGTGCCAACTCGCCCGCGGGCGGCGCCGACGCGGTGCATGCGAACACGCTCGGCTCCAGCTTCTTCTCGCGCGTGGAGAACCGGGCCGGCGCCACGCTGTCGAGCGCCAACGGCTATGGCTATCGCGGCCAGAACGGCAACGACGTGCTGGTCAACGCCGGCACCATCGAAGGACACGGCGGCGCCGCCAATACCGACGCAATCTATATGGGCGCGCTCGGCAACGGCACACTGATATTGCAGACCGGCTCAGTCATCCGCGGCGGCGCCGACGGCGGCGTCGGAAAAACTGCCAGCACCTTCCTCGAAGGCAGCGGCACGGTGGACAACGCGTTCCGCAATTTCCAGAACTTGACGATGCGCGGCACGGAATGGTCGTGGCTGACCGACGCAAACTTTTCAGACTCGATTCGCGTCGAGTCCGGCCGCTTCAACCTCCCCGCGACGCTGACGAGCCCGGTCATCACGGTGCTCCCCGGCACCACAGTCGCCGGTACCGGCACCTTCGCGGGCAACGTGACCAACCAGGGCACGCTGCTGCCCGGCCCGAACGACGGCGTGAACTTCGGCGCCTTCACCGTGCGCGGCAACTACTTCGGCGGCAGCGGCGCGCTGATGCAGGTCAACACGGTGCTGGCCGGCGACAACTCGCCTTCGGACAAGCTGGTGATCGACGGCGGCGCGGCATCGGGCAGCACCGGCATCCGCGTGGTCAACCGCGGCGGCCTGGGCGCGCCCACGCTGGCCGACGGCATCCTGGTGGTGCAGGCGCTCAACGGCGCCACCACGGCCTCCACCGCGTTCTCGCTGACCCAGGCGGTCGAGGCCGGCGCCTACAACTACCGGCTGTTCCGCGGCGGCGCGACCGGCAACAACCCCGACAACTGGTACCTGCGCAACAGCGGCTACCTCGTCGGCGGCACCGTGGTGGGCTCGCTGACAGAAGCGCTCGCGGTCATCAACGGAACGCCGCCGGTGCCCGGCGCGCCCCCAGCCGCCATGTCGGTGGAACCGGTCAAGCTCTACCGGCCCGAGGTTCCGCTCTACAGCGCCCTGCCAATTGCCGTGCGCCGCCTCGGGCTCGCGCAGCTGGGCAGCTTCCACGACCGGCAGGGCGACCAGCAGCTGCTGGCGGATGACGAAGGCCGGCAGGCCTCGTGGGGTCGCGTGTTCGGCGAGAGCACGCGGCAGCGCCTGCGCGGCGATGCGAATCCGCAGTTCGACGGCAACGTCCACGGCCTGCAGCTCGGCCACGACTTCCTGGTGGGCACCGACGCAGCCGGCGGACGCAACCGCGTCGGCGTGCTGGGCGGCTACACCCGGGCCAGCGGCAGCGCGAGCGGCGTCGCCGACGGCGCCACCAACGAGGCGGCCGGCCGCCTGAGCGTGGAGGGCTACAGCCTGGGCGCGTACTGGACCCGCATCGCGAGCAGCGGCTGGTACAGCGACGCCGTGCTCATGGCCACCCGCTTCAAGACCGACGCGCTTTCCACGCTCGGCCGCGGCGGCAGGCCGCACGGCAAGACGATCACCGCATCGCTGGAAGCGGGCTATCCGTTTGCCCTGAGCGACACCGTGACGCTGCAGCCGCAGGCGCAGCTGATCTGGCAGCGCAGCTCGATCGACGATTTCGACGACGGCCTTTCCACCGTGCGCTTCCAGCGCGACAACGCTGTCACCGGCCGGCTGGGCGCGCGGCTCGAAGGCCGCTTCGACGCAGGCGGCAGTGTCTGGAAGCCGTATCTGAAGGTCAACCTGTGGCACACCTTCAGCGGCAGCAACGCGCTCTACTTCGGGCCGACCGACCAGGTCGTCAACCGCCGCAACTCGAGCGCGCTCGAAGTCGGCGGCGGCATCGTCGGGCAGCTGAACAAGACGCTGGCGGTCTACGGCGGCCTGGCGTACACCAGCGCCATCGGCATCACCGAGCAGACCGGCGTGCAGGGACAACTGGGGCTGCGCCTGCGCTGGTGAACCCCGGGCGGCGGGCGCTCGGGGTCAATTTTTGACCATCTGAGCAAATTTGATGGCATGCAGCTTGCATGAGGTCGGTCATGAAAGATCAACGGGTATCCACGGATAGCCATTCTTTTTTGACCGTATGGATAATTTAGACCATCATCCCGTCCGTCGCCACGAGGTACACCACGATGAATCCGCCCCCACTGCGCAGCCGTTTCTGGTCTGACCTGACCAGCGAAGAGTTCTCCCGCCTCGACCGCGAACGGCTGATCGCCGTGCTGCCCGTGGGCGCGACCGAGCAGCACGGCCCCCACCTGCCGATGTCGACCGACACCGCCACCATCGACGGCATGGTGCGCGCCACGCTGCCGCACCTGCCCGACGACCTGCCGGTGCTGTTCCTGCCCACCGTGCCCTACGGCAAGAGCAACGAGCACTCGCGCTACCCGGGCACGCTCACCGTATCGGCGAACACGCTGATCTCGCTGTGGACCGACATCGGCGCCTGCGTTGCCAAGGCCGGCGTGCGCAAGCTGGTGCTCTACAACAGCCACGGCGGCCAGATGAGCGTGATGGACATCGTGGCGCGCGACCTGCGCGAGGCGCACGACATGATGGTCGTGGCCGCCAACTGGTACACGCTGGGCCTGCCCGAAGGGCTTTTCACCGCGCACGAAGGCAAGCACGGCATCCACGCCGGCGACCTCGAAAGCTCGGTCATGCTGCATCTCACGCCCGACTACGTGCGCAAAGACCAGTTCCAGAATTTCAGCTCCATGACGGAGCAGCTGGCCGCCGAGAACAAGTTCCTCTCGATCACTCCCAGCGGCAAGCTCGGCTGGCAGATGCACGACATCAACCCCTCGGGCGCAGCCGGCGACGCCACGCGCGCCACCGCCGAAAAGGGCGCGGCGGTGCTCGACCACGTGGGCCGCCGCTTCGTCGAACTGCTGCACGAGGTTGACCGCTTCCCGCTGTCGCGCCTCGCCAACCAGCCTGCCTGGCGCTAGGCTCGCACGCATCATGGAAAGCACCACACCATCCACCCCGCCGCTGGTCACGCTGCGCAACGTCAGCAAGCGTTTTGCCAACGGCACGCTCGCGCTGCAGGGCATGACGCTCGACATCGGCGAGCACGACTTCATCAGCTTCCTGGGCCCCTCGGGCTGCGGCAAAAGCACCGCGCTGCGCCTCATCGCGGGGCTCACGCGCCTCAGTTCGGGCGACATGCACTGGTCGGGTGCCAACACCGGAAAGACGCAGAGCGACCGCGACCTGGGTTTCGTGTTCCAGGAGCCCACGCTCATGCCCTGGGCCAAGGTGTTCGACAACGTCTGGCTACCGCTCAAGCTCGCGGGCATGAGCCGCGATGCGGCCGCGCCGGTGGTGCAGCAGGTGCTTGAAATGGTCGGCCTATCGCGCTTTGCCGACGTGTACCCGCGCGAGCTCTCGGGCGGCATGAAGATGCGCGTGTCGATTGCACGCGCGCTGGTCACGCACCCGCGCCTGCTGCTGATGGACGAGCCCTTTGCCGCGCTCGACGAAATGACGCGCATCAAGCTCAACAACGACCTGCTGGCCATCTGGCGCGAGCACCGCTTCTCGGTGGTGTTCGTCACGCACAGCGTGTATGAGTCGGTGTATCTGTCGAACCGCATCGTGGTGATGGCGGCGCGGCCGGGCCGCGTGATCGACGAGATCCGCATCGACGAACCCTATCCGCGCGGCGAAGAGTTCCGCACCTCGAGCCGCTACAACGCGCACTGCACTGCCGTGTCGCAATCCTTGCACGGAGCCCTGCATGGCCTCGACATCGATCACTGAGCCCGTCGCCCTCGCGGACGTCAATGCCAATGCGGATGCGGACGCGGCGCCATCCGAGGCCTCGCTGCGCGCGCACGAAGACAGGCTGCGCCGGCGCGAGTCGCTGCTGCGCATCGTCGTGCCCGCGGGCATCGTCGTGCTGCTGCTGCTCATCTGGGAATGGACGGTTCGTGCCAACAACATTCCGCACTACATCCTGCCCGCGCCCTCGCTCATTCTTCGCACGCTGTTCGACAACTGGGATTCGCTGTCGAGTGCGCTGTGGTTCACGGTAAAGCTCACGCTGCTCGCGCTCGCCGCGGCCATCGTCGGCGGCGTGCTGCTGGCCATTGCGTTCGCGCTCTTCAAGTGGGTGGAGATCGGCCTGTTCCCGATCGCCGTGATCCTGCAGGTCACGCCGATCATCGCGATTGCGCCGCTGATCCTGATCTACGTTTCGAGCACCACGGCGGCGCTGCTGCTGTGCGCGTGGATCGTGGCCTTCTTCCCGATTCTGTCGAACACGGTCATCGGCCTGAAAAGCGCGGACAGCAATCTTCGCGACCTGTTCCAGCTCTACAAGGCCTCGCCGTGGCAGACCTTCCGCTACCTGCTCGCGCCCAGCGCACTGCCGTACTTCATGGCGGGCCTGAAGATCGCGGGCGGGCTGAGCCTGATCGGTGCGGTGGTGGCCGAGTTCACGGCCGGCACGGCGGGCAAGGAAACGGGTCTTGCATCGCGCATTCTCGAATCGAGCTTCCGCACCGAGATTCCGATGATGTTCGCGGCGCTGCTGCTGGTGTCGTTGCTGGGCATCGTGATCTTCATCGTGTTCGCGGCGCTGTCGCGGTTGGTGCTCGGGCACTGGCACGAAAGCGAAATGCGCCGTGAACGCTAGGACCATCGTGCCTGCCGTCGACTGGGATGCCGTGCGCGCCGACCTGCGCGGACTCAACGTCATCACCGCACCGGCGCAGCGCAAGCAGCTGTCGAAGGACTTCTACTGGTACAGCCCCATCCTCAGCGCGCAGCTCGCGGGCTGTGTGGCCGACCTCGTCGTCAAGGTCAGCACCGAGGACGACGTGCGGCAGGCCGCCGCCGTGGCCGCCAAATGGAAGCTGCCGCTCACCGTGCGCGCCGGCGGCACCGGCAACTATGGCCAGTGCGTGCCGCTCGAAGGCGGCATCGTGCTCGACGTGACGCAGATGTGCCGCGTGCTCGACATCCAGCCCGGGCGCATCCGCGTCGAGGCCGGTGCGCGCATGCACGACATCGACCTCGCCGCGCGCGAGACCGGCCAGGCGCTGCGCATGTGGCCCTCGACATGGCACGTGGCCTCCATCGGCGGCTTCATCGCGGGCGGCTTCGGCGGCATCGGCTCGTTCCGCCACGGCATCCTGCGCGACCCCGGCAACCTGCTGCGCGCGCGCGTGATGACGGTGGAGCGCGAGCCGCGCGTCATCGAGCTGCATGGCGACGAGATCCAGCAGGTGCACCACGCTTACGGCACCAATGGCGTGATCCTCGATGTGGAAGTGGCGCTGAGCCCGGCGGTCGAATGGGTGCACTGCACGGTGCTGTTCGACACGTATCGCGGCGCGCTCGACTTCGGCATTGCGGCGCAGGCGCCGACGCTCGACATCTTCCTACTGTCTACGGTCGAGGCGCGTTTCTCTCCCTACTACACGGCCATGCGCGACCGCTTTCCGGCCGACCGGCATGCGGTGTTCGCCATGGTCTCGCCCGAGTCGATGGCGGACTTCGGTGCACTGGCCGATTCGCAGGGCGGCACGATTTCCGTCTCAGGCACCGAGGCCGAGTTGCTCGCCGATGGCCTGCCGCCCGCCTACGAGTGCGCCTTCAACCACACGACGCTGCAGGCACTGAAGGCCGACCGCAGCTGGACCTACCTGCAGGTGGCCTACGCCCAGCCCTTCGACCCTTCGGTGGTCGAGCGCCATCTGCAAATCTTCGGCGACGACGTGCTGCAGCACCAGGACTTCGCGCGCGCCAACGGCGAGTGCGGCACCTTCGGCATCCTGCTCGTGCGCTGGAAGGGCGAGGCCCACCAGTACGAAGTGATCCGCGAGATCGAGTCGCAGGGCGGCTGCCAGATCTTCAACCCGCACGTCGTGACCATCGAGGACGGCGGCATGAAGACCATCGACACGCAGCAGATCGAATTCAAGAAGCGCAGCGACCCGATGGGGCTCATGAATCCCGGCAAGACGCGCGGCTGGCATCCCGACATGGCCGTCGAGCGTTGAAAAGATTTAGTCTCCGCATCCCGTACTTTCCAAAACCTCCACAGGAGTCCGTCCCCATGCGCATCCCCGCTTTCAATCTCCGACCGCTTGCCTTCGGCCTTGCCCTCGCGGCCGCCGCCTTCGCCGCGCAGGCGCAGGAAAAAGTGGTGTTCGCCACCAACTGGAAGGCGCAGGCCGGCCACGGCGGCTTCTATCAGGCGCTGGTGGACGGCACCTACAAGAAGTACGGCCTCGACGTCGACATCCAGCAGGGCGGCCCGATGGTCAACAACCGGCCGATGCTGCCGGCCGGCAAGGTCGACTTCCTGATGACCGGCAACCTGCTGCAGTCCTTCGACAACGTGAAGAACGGTGTGCCCACGGTGGTGGTCGCGGCCTTCTTCCAGAAAGACCCACAGGCCATGTTCGCCCACCCGGGCCAGGGCTTCGACACCTTCAAGGACATGACCAAGGCGCCGGTGGCCTTCATCGGCAAGGACGGGCAGTTCAGCTTCTGGCAGTGGATGAAGTCGGAGCATGGCTTCAAGGATTCGCAGCTCAAGCCCTACACCTTCAACGTCGGCCCGTTCCTGGCGGACAAGAAGTCCATTCAACAGGGTTATGCGATTTCGGAGCCGCTGTCGATCAAGGCGCAGGCCGGCTTCGACCCGGTGGTGCAGCTGTTGGCCGACAACGGCTTCTCGACCTACTCGACCACCATCGAGACGCGCGCCGACCTGATCAAGACCAAGCCCGAGACGGTGCGCAAGTTCGTCGAGGCATCGATCATCGGCTGGAACAACTACCTCTACGGCGACAACAAGGCCGCCAACGAGATGATCGCCAAGATCAACCCCGACTCGCCCGTGGCTGCCTCGCAAGGCTCCATCGAGCTGATGAAGAAGATGGGCATCGTCGACAGCGGCGAGTCGCTCACCAAGGGCATCGGCGCAATGGACGAGGCCCGCGTGAAGGACTTCTACGACAAGATGGTCAAGGCCGGGCTGTACAAGGCCGGCGAGGTCGATCTCTCGAAAGTCGTGACCACGCAGTTCGTCAACAAGGGCGTCGGTGTCGACGTTCGCAAGAAGCTGACCGGCAAGTAAGCCGCTTCGAAAGTTTTTCCCGTGGGTCGCGCGGGGCTTGCGCCGGGGTCAGATGCCGGCGCCTGGGTTGCCATAAGGCACTGCGCGGCCTTTTGTTCCTTGGGCTCTGACCCCGTCTCGCCAGTCACGCAAGTCCTGAGCGAACCGGCCCTCCACATGAAAACGCTAGTCGTCCACTGCCATCCGAACCCTGACAGCTTCAACCACGCGCTCTATCGCACCGCCCTCGAGGCGCTCGAACCGCGACACCCCGTCAAGGCCATCGACCTGTACGCCGAGGGCTTCGACCCGACGCTGACACGCGAAGAGCGCATCGCCTATCTCGACAACCCCGACCTGATCCGCGAACGCGTGAAACCCCACGTCGAAGCGCTGCTGTGGGCCGAGCACCTTGTGTTCGTGTTTCCCACCTGGTTCCACGGACCGCCGTCGATGCTCAAGGGCTGGCTCGAACGGGTGTGGCTGCCGGGCGTGGCCTTCCTGCCGGCGGAACGCAAGGGGCAGCTCGCGAAGTCGGGCATGCGGCACATCCGGCGGCTGACGGTGGTGACCACCGGCGGCTCGCCGCGCTGGTTCGTGCTGATGATCGGTGACCCGGGCCGGCGGCTGTTCACGCGTGCGCTGCGTGCGCTGTTCGCATGGCGCTGCAAGGTGACGTGGCTGCAGCTGCACGACATGAACGCCGTGACCGCGAGCGACCGGACCCATTTCATCGAGCGCGTGTCGCGCAAGCTGGGCAGCATCTAGAAAACATCGACACAGGGAGACAACTCCATGAGCCTCGAACGCACGCTCACCGTCCGCGTCGAACGCATCTCGCGGCAGACGCCGGAAATCCTGGCCTTCGAGCTGGCCCACCCGTGGGGCCGGCCGCTGCCTTCCTACGAGGCGGGTGCGCATATCGACGTGCACATGCCCGGGGGTTTCTCGCGGCAGTACTCGCTGGCGCGCGCGCCTTCCAACGCCAACTCGTATGTGATCGGCGTGAAGCGCGAGGTGGGTAGCCGCGGCGGGTCGGCCTCGATGCACGAGCGAGTGCGCGAGGGCGACCTGCTGCCTATCAGCGCGCCGCGCAACACCTTTCCGCTGCGCGAGGAAGCGACGCACCATCTGCTGCTGGCCGGCGGCATCGGCATGACGCCGCTGCTGGCGATGGCGCAGGCGCTTGCCGCGCGCGGTGCGCAGTTCACGCTGTGCGTGTTCGCGCGCAGCGAAGAGCATCTGGCGTTTGCCGATGCGCTGCATGCGCCCGCGCTGGCATCGCACCTGCGGCTGCATCTGGACCAGGGCGATGCCTCGCAGCGCATCGACCTGCGCGCGCTGCTGGCCAAGCGCACGCCCGGCACGCACCTGTACGTCTGCGGCCCCGGCGGCTTCATGCAGGCGGTGCGTGACGCAGCCGCGCACTGGCCCGAAGACGCGCTGCACGCCGAATACTTCGCCGCCCCGACCGACGCCAACGCCACCACCGGCCTGCCCTTCACGCTGAGGCTCGCGCGGCGCGGCATCAGCGTGCCCGTGGCCGCGGACCAGACGGCCGTCGATGCGCTGCACGAAGTCGGCATCGACATCCCCGTGTCGTGCCAGCAGGGCCTGTGCGGCACCTGCGTGGTCGAGGGCGACGGCGAAGGTGCCGAGCACCGCGACTTCTGCCTCACGGGCAGCGAGCGCCGCCACAAGGTCGCCCTATGCTGCTCGCGCGCCAGGGGCCAGGAACTGGAACTCCAGCTGTGAGCGCGCGCCCCGCTTCCGTCAACGAAGAAAGCGACGCCGAGGCGCCCGCCACGCGCGGCCGCTCGCGCAAGTACACGCAGGTGCTCGGCCTCATCAACCAGGCCGCCATCGAAGTGTTCGCAAGCGAAGGGCTGGCCGGAGCGTCGACCCAGGCCATTGCCGACAAGGCCGGCCTGTCGAAGGCGCAGCTGCACTACTACATCGAGAGCAAGGAAGCGCTGTACCGACAGGTGCTGCAGGACATCCTCACCGACTGGATCGTGGTGTTCGGCTTCAGCGATGAGGCCTTTGGCCCGCGCAAGGTGCTGGGCGACCTGATCCAGCGCAAGATGATGTTCTCGTTCGAGCACCCGCTGCGCTCGCGCATCTTCACGGCCGAGATGATGCGCGGCGCGCCCGTCATCAACAACATGATGGACACGAGCAAGCAGCGCACCGACCAGGCCGCCGCCGTGATCCAGAACTGGATGAACCAGGGCCTGATGGACAAGGCCGACCCGATGCTGGTGCTGTTCCACATCTGGGCGGTGACGCAGTTCTACGCCGACCACGCCACGCAGGCGGCCTACTACCGCAACGCAGCCCAGCAGGGCCAGGACAAGGACAGCAAGGACCGGCGCTACCTGATCGAGCAGGTGACCGGGTTCCTGCTGAAGGGTGCTGGGGTCAAGTAGAAGAAGAACGCTGGGGCAGATACATGGTCGCTTCGACCTCTACCAGCACCTCGTCTCCAGGCAGGAAGCGCGACACCTCCACCACCGTGCTCACCGGCGGCTCGCCCGGATAGAACAGGCCGCGCACGCGGTTGTAGAAGGCGTAGTGCGGCAGGTGGCGGAAGTACTGCACCAGCTTCACCACGTCTTCCATCGTGCCGCCATGCTCGGCGGCGATCTGGCGGATGCGCTCCAGCACGAACCAGCTCTGCGCGACGATGGGCGCCTCGAAAATGTCGACCGACATCTGGCCGGTGGCATAGCCCACGCCCTGCAGCGCGGTGCGCGCCGCTTCGGGAATCGCGTCGTAGCCGGCGACGGCGCGGCGCGTGGCCGGGTCGACCGCGACCACGCCGCTCATGAAGACGAAATCGCCGACGCGCTTGGCGGCGGCGTAGTTGGCCATTGGCTTGCCCATCGTGCTCATTGTGTTTTCTCCAGTACCTGGCCTGCGCGGATGACGGTACGTTGCCGCCCGCGCGGGCCGATGAGTTCGTGTTCGTCTGTGGCCGACAGCACCAGCAGGTCCGCCGGGCAGCCCGTTGCAATGCGTCCGTCCCATGCGAGCCCCAGCGCTTTCGCGGGGCTCACCGTGATGGTGTCGAGCCAGTCGGAGGCCGGTGCCAGGTGCGCCATCTGCACACCGAGGCCGAAGGTCTCCAGCAAGTCGTAGCTGCCGTAGGGATAGAAGGCGTCCTGCACATTGTCGGTTGCGAGGCTCGCACGCAAGCCCCGTGCCGCCGCTTCGCGGATGCGCGTGATGCCGCGCTGCACCGGCGTGCGGTCCCAGGCGCCCTGCAGGTAGAGGTTGGTGGTGGGCAGCGCGACGAGGTGGATGCCCGCGCCGGCGCACAGCGCGAGCGTTTCTCCGGCGACGGCGTCGTCCTGCACCGAGAGCGAGCAGGCATGGCCGCAGACCACGCCCTGCCTGAAGTCGCGCGCCCGCACCAGCTGCGCGATGCTGCGCAGGCCGGTGGCCTCGATGTCGAGCCCTTCGTCGACATGGAAGTCGAGGCCCAGCCCGTGCTGCTGCGCGAGATCGAACACGCGCCCGAGCTTGTGGACGATGCCTTCGTTGCGGTAGACGAACGCGCCGAGCACACCGCCCGCGCGCTTCACCTCGCGTGCGATGCGTTCGCCTGCGGAAAGGTCGGCGAACAGGTCGAGCGGCGTGAGCGAGACGAACTGCAGCTCGACGCGGCCGCGCCATTCCTCGCGCAGCGCCTCGAACACGGCCAGCGCGGCCGGCGGCTCGGCCTGCACCCAGTCGAGATGCGTGCGCAGCGCGCGTGTGCCCGATTGCCAGGCGTCGTTGAGCGCACGCTCCATGCGCAGGCGCAGCGACTCGCCGGTCCAGCTGTCGCGGTGCCTGTTCATGCGCTCGATGGCGGCGAACAGGTTGCCCTGCGCCGCGCCCACGTCCTGCACGGTGTAGTTCTTGTCGATGTGCGCATGCGCCTCGACCAGTGCGCTCAGCAGCGTGCCGCTTGCATGCTTCTGCTGGGTGCTCGGCACGATGGACTCGACCTTGTCGCCGGCCAGCGTGACATCGAACAGCTGCGCATCGCCCGCCGCAAATGCACGCAGCGGAGCCGGAATGCGCAGCGCCTCGAGCTTCATGCGTGCCGCTGCTCCCAGGCACGCAACCAGCCGAGCCCGGCCGAGGTGCCGCCCGGCTCCGAGCCGCGCTTCGGCCGGTATTCGCAGCCGACCCAGCCCTGCCAGCCGCACTGCGCCGAAACCTCGTCGATCACGTCGAACAGATACGGGTAGTTCTGCTCGCCGATGTCGGGCTCGTGCCTCTCGGGCACGCCAGCGATCTGGATGTGGCCGACACGGCCGGTAGGCAGGTACTTGCGGATCTTCATCGCCACGTCGCCCTCGACGATCTGGCAGTGGTACAGGTCCATCTGCACCTTGAGGTTGGGGGCGCCGACAACTTCGACGATCTCGTGCGCGTGGTCTTGCCGGTTGAGGAAGAAGCGCGGAATGTCGCGCGTGTTGATCGGCTCGATCAGCACGTCGCGGCCCGCCTTGGCTGCCTCGGCCGCAGCCCAGCGCAGGTTGTCGAGGTACACCGGTTGCACAGCGTCGCGCTCCAGGCCTTCTGGCACGAGGCCGGCCATGACGTGGATGCGCGGGCAGTCGAGCGCCACTGCGTAGTCGATGGCCTTGGCAATGCCTTCGCGAAACTCGGCGTCGCGCCCGGGCAGGCAGGCCAGACCGCGTTCGCCGCCGTTCCAGTCACCGGGCGGGCCGTTGAACAGCACTTGCTGCAGGCCGTTGTGCTTGAGTCGCGCGACGATTTCGTCTTTCGCGAAGTCGTAGGGGAAGAGATATTCCACGGCCTTGAAGCCGTCTTTCGCGGCAGCATCGAAGCGGTCGAGAAAAGCGAGCTCCGGATAGAGCATCGAGAGGTTGGCGGCGAATTGGGGCATGGGGTGTTTGTACTACCAGCGCGCGCCGAAGGTGCGGCGCAGTTCATCGATCTGATCGGCGTTCAGCGGCTCGGGCCTTGCGACCTGCGTGAGCTGCTGAAGCCGTGCGGTTTCTTCGAGTTCTTCGAGCACCGCCATGGCGGCGGCCGGCGTGTCGTGCCAGACGTTGGGGCCGAGGCGCGTGAGCATCACGGCACGAATCGGCGTGCCGGCGGCGCCGAAGCGCTCGATGGCTTGCGCCACCTGTTCAGCCGCTTCGGGTGCGCCGGGCCGGTGGTATGGGATGACCGGCACGTGGCCGACTTTCATCACGAAGTACGGTGTGAGTGCGGGCAGCAACTCGTCGCCCGGCTCGTTCAACGTGAGCGCGACGCAGTGCGTGCTGTGCGTGTGGATCACGCAGGCCGTGTTCCCATCGAACTTGCGCGCGGCGGCGTAGATGCGCGTGTGCAGTGCGATGGTTTTGCTGGCGCGGTCGCCGCTGGTCTGCTGGCCTTGCGCATCGAGCCTTGCCAATCGCGCAGGGTCGAGAAAGCCGAGGCAGGCGTCGGTCGGCGTGATGAGAAAGCCATCATCCAGCCGCACGCTGATGTTGCCGGCTGTGGCATGCACGTAGCCGCGCTCGAACAGGCTGCGGCCTACTCGGCAGATTTCTTCGCGGGCTTCGGTTTCTTTCATGTCAGGCTTTTGTTGCTGGGTTGCATGTATTCGGGGTGCGTGCGAATGACACCGGGTACTCCCCTCCGCGAATGTCCCCCGGCCTGCGGCCTCCTCCTTTATTTCGCTGCGGGGAGCACCCGATGCCATTCGCACATGAGCGCAGTCGTTGTGTCACCGGATCAACCGCTGCGCTGAACGATCACGTCGATGTGTGCTCTGCGCAGCGAAATAAAGGAGGAGGCCGCAGGCCGGGGGACATTCGCGGAGCAGAGCACACCGTCGGCGTGATCGCGCCCCGAACAACGAACGTCAAACACAACGACCGTGGATGTCATCCGAGCACTGTAAAGGCCTTGGTAAAAAAGTCATCGCTGCCAAAGTTGCCGGACTTCAGCGCAATGTGCACGCCTGCTTCCGGCGCAGCGTCGGAGCGCGCATAGCACCACGGCACACCGGGGTCGATCTGCGGGCCGATCTGCATCTGCGCGATGCCCAGTGCCTGCACGCATGCGCCCGAGGTCTCGCCGCCGGCCACCACCAGTTGGTGCACACCGCGTTCGACCAGACCGCGTGCGATGGCGGCAATAGTGCGTTCAACCATCGCGCCGGCTTCCTCGACGCCGAGCCGCCCTTGTACCGACTTCACGGCACCGGCTTCGGCGGTCGAATAGACGAGCACGGAGCCCTTGTCGATCAGGGGCGTAGCCCAGGCCAGCACTTCGGCGGTAACGTCCACGCCCGCCGCGATGCGCAGTGGGTCGATGGCCATCGCCGCGCCGCCGCGCTGGATGAAGTCGAGCACCTGTCGGTTGGTGGCGAGCGAGCAGCTGCCCGAGACCACCGCCGTCTTGCCGCCGGCCTTTGGCAATGCACTGGCCTGCGAAGAAGGCGCGAGTCCGAAGTTGGCTGGCAGGCCGATGGCCACGCCCGAGCCTGCGGTGAGCAGCGGCATCTTCGCGAGCGCCGGGCCCATGCGCAGCAGGTCGTCGTTCGACACCGCATCGACGACGGCAATCGACACGCCTTCGGCCTTCAGCTGAGCGATGCGTTCGTCGATGACGGCCACGCCGCGCGCCACCACGGTGTAGTCGATCAAGCCCACCTTCCGCTTGCACTGCGCCTGCAGCACGCGCACGAGGTTCGGGTCGGTCATCGGCGTGAGCGGGTGGTTCTGCATGCCGCTCTCGTTGAGCAACACGTCGCCCGCGAACAGGTAGCCCTTGAACACAGTGCGCTTGTTGTCGGGGAAGGCGGGCGTGGCGATGGTGAAGTCGCATTGCAGTGCGTCCATCAGCGCTTCGGTCACGGGGCCGATATTGCCTTGCGGCGTGCTGTCGAAGGTGGAGCAGTACTTGAAGTAGATCTGCTTTCCGCCCTGCGCCTGCAGCCAGCGCAACGCATCAAGCGACTGCGCGATGGCCTCGGCCGGTGCGATGGTGCGCGACTTGAGTGCGACGACGACGGCATCTACATCCGCATCGAGCGGGCCTTCGGGCACGCCGATGGCCTGCACCACGCGCATGCCCGCGCGTACGAGGTTGTTGGCGAGGTCGGTGGCGCCGGTGAAATCGTCGGCGATGCAGCCGAGCACTAGCTTTGCCATGGCTCAGTCCTTCACGACAGGCAGCTTGACGGCCTGTGCGTTCTCGCGCACGTAGTCGCGCAGGATCGCGTCGAAGCTCGCGTCGGCCTTCAGGCCCAGCGCCTCGGCGCGCGCTGCGTGGATGCGGCTGGGCCAGCTGGTGACGATCTTCGCTATGGCGGCATCGGGCTCCCAGTCGATCAGGCCGGTGGCGTCCTTGCCGGCGATGCGTTCGAGCGCCTGCGCCATCTCGCGCACGGTGGTCGTCAAGGCCGGCAGGTTGATGGCGGTGCGCGCACCCCATTCGGTGGCGCTGGCGGTGGCCGCGCGCACGATGCCCGCAACGGTGTTGCCGGGCGAGGCCAGCGCGACGGGCGTGTCGGGCGACACGGGGCAGCGCGCGCGCTCGCCGGCCAGCGGCTCGCGCAGCATGCCGCTCAGGAAGCTGGAGGCCGCACCATTGGGGCGGCCGGGGCGCACCGACACCGTCATGAGCCGCACGTTGCGGCCCTGCACGAAGCCCTTGCGCGTGAAGTCGGCCACCAGCTGCTCGCCGATGAATTTCTGGATGCCGTAGCTGTTCTGCGGTGTCGGCAGCGTGGTGTCTTCGATCACGGCGGGCAGGCGCTGCTCGGGCGAATCGCCGAACACCGCGACCGAACTGGAGAACACGAACACCGGCGCGTGGCCCGCGCAGCGGCCTGCTTCGAGCAGGGCGCGCGTGGTGTCGAGGTTGCTGCGCATGCCCAGGTCGAAGTCGGCCTCGCATTCGCCGCTCACTGCGGCGGCGAGGTGGAACACCGCGTCGGTGTCGGCCAGCGGCAGCGCGCCGTTGCCGGCCTGCTCGTACAGGTCGCCCTGCACGAACTGCACGCGCGCATCGCCGGCCAGGTCGGCGGGTGGCGGCACGCGGTCGGCCAGGGTGATGCGCGACACAGGCTGTGCGGCGCCGCCGGCCAGTGCGAGATTGCCGCCCGCGAGCAGCGTGCGGGCGAGGCGGGCGCCGAGGAAGCCGCAGCCGCCGGTGATGAGGATGTTCATGAGCGAGTGTGTCCTTCTTGTCTTGTTCAGGCCTGTTTTTTCGGCGCCGGCACTTCGATGCCCGGGAAGATCTTGATCACCGCGCTGTCGTCCTCGCGCGCATAGCCCGCGGTCGATGCCTGCATGAACATCTGGTGCGCGGTGGACGACAGCGGCAGCGGAAACTTGCTCGCGCGCGCCACGTCGAGCACCAGGCCCAGGTCCTTCACGAAGATGTCTACGGCCGACAGCGGCGTGTAGTCGCCCGCGAGCACGTGCGCCATGCGGTTCTCGAACATCCAGCTGTTGCCGGCGCTGTGCGTGATGACTTCGTACAGCGCCGCCGGGTCCACGCCTTCGCGCAGGCCCAGCGCCATGGCCTCGGCCGCCGCGGCGATGTGCACGCCGGCCAGCAGCTGGTTGATGACTTTCACCTTGCTGCCCGCGCCCGCGCTGTCGCCCAGGCGGTAGACCTTGGCGGCCATCGCGTCGAGCACCGCGCCGGCCTTTTCGTAGGCGGCGGGCGTGCCGGCGGTCATCATCGTCATCTGGCCGCTCGCGGCCTTCGCGGCGCCGCCGGAGATGGGCGCGTCGAGGTACAGGATGCCCAGCTTCTCGAGGCGCGCTTCGAGCGCCACCGACCAGTTCGGGTCGACGGTGGAGCACATCACGAACAGGCTACCGGGCTTCATTGACGCGGCGCAGCCGGGCGTGGTGCCGTCGCCGAACAGCACCGACTCGGTCTGCGCCGCATTCACGACGACGCTGACCACGATGTCGCACTGCGCGCCGAGCGCGGCCAGCGTGTCGCAGGCCGTGCCACCGTCGCGCGCGAAGGCTTCGGCGACCTCGCGGCGCACGTCGAACACGTGCGGCGCATGGCCCGCGCGGCGCAGCGATTGCGCCATGCCGGCGCCCATGGCGCCCAGGCCCACGAGGCCGACGACGGGAGTGTTGGTGCTGGAAGTCATGCAGGGATTCTTTCTTTCGAGGATCAGCGATTCACGAGTTGCTTGGGCGTGAGCCACACGCCGATGGCGCCGAGCACCAGCGCACCGGCCAGCACGTACATGCCGATCTGCGTGCTGCCCGTCAGGTCTTTCAGGTAGCCGATGAGGTACGGGCTCACGAAGCCTGCAAGGTTGCCCACGGAGTTGATGGCCGCGATACCCGCTGCAGCGGCCGTGCCCGTAAGGAAGGCGGTGGGCAGCGACCAGAAGAGCGGTGCGCAGGTCAGCACGCCGGCTGCGGCGAGCGAGAGAAACGCCAGCGACACGACCGTGTTCTGCGTGTACGAGGCCGCGACCGTGAAGCCGATCGCGCCCATCAGCGCGGGCACGATCAGGTGCCAGCGGCGCTCCTGCCGGCGGTCGGCGCTGCGGCCGAAGAGGTTCATCGCGACGATGGCGCAGACGAACGGAATGGCGCTGAGCAGCCCGATGTTCAGGTTGCCCTGCACGCCCGTGGCCTTGACCAGGGTGGGCAGCCAGAAGGTGAGTGCGTATTGGCCCATGACGAAGGCGAAGTAGATGAAGGCCATCCACCATATGCGCGCATCGCGGAACACGCCAGCCACCGAGTGCGGGCCCTTCGCGCCGTGGGCGGCGTCGCGTGCCACCTCGCGCTGCAGCAGCGCCTTTTCTTCGGCGCTGAGCCAGCGCGCCTGGGCGATGCCGTTGTCGAGGTAGACCAGCACCATCACGCCCACGAGCACGGCGGGGATGGCCTCGATCAGGAACATCCACTGCCAGCCGCTCATCGACGAGACGCCGTGGAAGCTGTCCATGATCCAGCCCGACAGCGGGTTGCCGAAGATGCCCGCCACGGGAATGGCCGACATGAACACCGCGATGATCCGCGCGCGCCGGTGCGCCGGGTACCACTGCGTGAGGTACAGGATCACGCCCGGGTAGAAGCCCGCCTCGGCCACGCCGAGCAGGAAGCGCAGGATGTAGAAGCTGGTCGGCGTCTTCACGAACATGAAGCAGGCCGAGAGCAGGCCCCAGGTGATCATGATTCGCGCGATCCAGATGCGTGCGCCCACGCGGCTGAGCAGCAGGTTGCTCGGCACCTCGAACAGGAAGTAGCCGAGGAAGAAGATGCCCGCGCCCAGGCCGAACACGGTTTCGCTGAAACCCAGGTCCTGGCCCATCTGCAGCTTGGCGAAGCCGACGTTGACGCGGTCGAGGTACGCGACCACGTAGCAGAGCATGAGAAAGGGCACGAGGCGCCAGAACACCTTGGCGTATGTGCGCTTTTCGAGCGCGGCATCGGCTGCGGCGGACGACGGCATGGCGCCGGCCGGGAGGGTCGAGGAGGTCATGAGAAAGCTTTGTCCCGAATGATTTATCTGACGATTTGTCAGGTCATCATACAAATTTGAGATTTGTGAACTGACCCGGGTAAACCCGGAGGCCGCGCCGTTCGCGGCGACTTTCTGGTGTCTTTCTGTGTCGGCTGGCTCAGCTGCAGTCAACTGCCCAAGGGCCAGCCTTCGACCAGCGGCCGCGCGAGCTGCGCGCCTTCCTGCTGCCAGAACGCGGGATCGGCCAGCTCGATGCGGCGGATCGCGTTGTCCATGTGGTTCTTGGCCGCCTCGCGCGCGCGCAGCGGATCGCCGCCCTCGATGGCTTCGACGATGCGCGCATGTTCCTGCGCCACCTCGCGCGCAAAGTCGGCGCGGCGCGCCTCGTTGGCGCGCGTGACGCGGGTAGCGCCGTGCAAAAACTGCCGCAGGTACTGCAGCGTGCCGATGAGGAAGGGGTTGCGTGCAGCCTCGGCGATGGCGCGGTGGAAGCGCACGTCTTCGTCGGCGCCGTTGCCGCCCGCTTCCACGGCGGCATGCAGTGCGTCGATGGCGTCGCGGATGCGCTGCACGTCGTCGGGCGTGCGGCGCTCGGCGGCCAGCGCGGCCACTTCGGCTTCGAGCGCGCGGCGCAGCTCGACCATCTGGATGACGGCTTCGCGCGAAGCCACGTGCGGCATCTCGAAGCGCAGCGGCTCGACGCCGGCAGCGCGCACATACACGCCGCTCCCCTGGCGCGAATCGAGCAGGCCCAGCGACTTGAGCCGCGACACCGCTTCGCGCACCACGGTGCGGCTCACGCCGAACTGCTCGGCCAGCGCGGTCTCGGTCGGCAGGCGGTCGCCTTCAGAAAGGCGTCCGCTGCGCACCTCGGCGGCCAATGCATCGGCCACCTGGTCGGCCAGGCGGACGCTGGGGGCGAGGGATTGGAAGCGGGCGGTCATGGGCGCGAATGGGGTGGGGCCTGCGACTCTAACGCAGGCCCTGCGCGACCGCCGCAGCCTCAGTTCAGCGCGTGGCGCGCAGCCCGCGCGATGCTCTGCGCATCGACGCCGAAGAACCCACGCAGCGCAGCGCGCGTGTCGCTACGGCCGAAGCCGTCGGTGCCCAGCGTGATGTAGCGGCGGCCCTCGGGCAGGAAGGCGCGCACGCTCTCGGGCACGGCGCGCACGTAGTCGGTGGCGGCGATGATCGGCGCCTTGGCCTTGCCGAGTTGCTGCGCGATGAACGCAGTGCCGGCTTCTTCGCCAGCCAACGCGCGCTGCTCGCAGGCCAACCCGTCGCGCGCGAGTTCGCTCCAGCTCGTGACGCTGAACACCTCGGCCTCGATGCCTTCGTCGGCCAGCAGCTGCGCGGCCTTCATGACTTCGGTGAGGATGGCGCCCGAGCCCATCAGCGTGACCTTCTTCTTCGCCTTGCCGGAGGCCGGCGCATAGGTGCCGAAGCGATAGCACCCGCGCAGGATGTCGCCTTCCGCGCCCTCGGGCACATCGGGCTGCGCGTAGTTCTCGTTCATGAGCGTGACGTAATAGAACACGTCCTTCTGCTCGACCATCATCTCGCGGATGCCCGCGTCGACGATCACCGCCATCTCGCCCGCGTAGGCCGGGTCGTAGGCCTTGCAGTTGGGAATGGTCGCGGCCACGAGGTGGCTGCTGCCGTCCTGGTGCTGCAGGCCTTCGCCGCCGAGCGTGGTGCGGCCCGACGTGGCGCCCAGCAAAAAGCCGCGCGCCCGCTGGTCGGCCGCGGCCCAGATGGCGTCGCCCACGCGCTGGAAGCCGAACATCGAGTAGTAGATGTAGAAGGGCAGCATCGCCAGGCCATGCACGCTGTAGCTGGTGGCAGCCGCCGTCCAGCTCGCGATGGCGCCGGCTTCGCTGATGCCTTCTTCCAGGATCTGCCCGTCGGTGGCTTCGCGGTAACTCAGCACCGAGCCGATGTCTTCCGGCGCATAGCGCTGGCCCACGCTCGAATAGATGCCGACCTGCTTGAACAGGTTGGCCATGCCGAAGGTGCGCGCCTCGTCGGCCACGATGGGCACGATGCGCGGGCCCAGGGCCTTGTCCTTCATGAGGTTGCCCAGCATGCGCACGAAGGCCATGGTGGTGCTCATTTCCTTGCCGGCGGCGGCCGTGGCGAACTGCGCGTAGCTCGCGATGTCGGGCTTGGCCACCACGTCGCAGGCGGTCTCGCGGCGCGGCATGGCGCCGCCGAGCGCTTCGCGGTGCTGGCGCAGGTAGCGCATCTCGGCGCTGTCTTCGGTGGGGCGATAGAAGTCCATCGCGGTGGCCTGCGCGTCGGTCAGCGGCAGGTTGAAGCGGTCGCGGAATTCGATGAGGTCCACGTCGCCCATCTTCTTGTGCGAGTGCGTGGTCATCTTGCCCTGCGCGGCACTGCCCATGCCGTAGCCCTTCTTGGTGTGGGCGAGGATTACGGTGGGCTGGCCCTTGTGCCTGGCCGCCGCCGCGTAGGCCGCATGGATCTTCACGAGGTCGTGGCCACCGCGCTTCAAGCGGTCGATCTGCTCGTCGGTCATGCCCTCGGCCAGGCGCGCGAGCTCGGGGTTCTGGCCGAAGAAGTTGTCGCGGTTGAAGCGGCCGTCCTTGGCCGCGAAGGTCTGCATCTGGCCGTCGACGGTGTTGGCGAACACGCGGGCCAGCGCGCCGCTCGTGTCCTGCGCGAAGAGGCCGTCCCAGTCGCTGCCCCACACGAGCTTGATGACGTTCCAGCCCGCGCCGGCAAACAGCTTTTCGAGCTCATCGATGATGCGGCCGTTGCCGCGCACCGGGCCGTCCAGCCGCTGCAGGTTGCAGTTGACGACCCACACGAGGTTGTCGAGTTTTTCGCGTGCGGCGAGCGTCAATGCGCTCATCGATTCGGGCTCGTCCATCTCGCCGTCACCGAACACGCCCCACACTTTTCTGCCTTCGCAGTTCAACAGGTTGCGGTGCGTGAGGTAGCGCATGAAGCGCGCGTGGTAGATCGAGCTGATGGGGCCGATGCCCATCGAGCCGGTCGGGAACTGCCAGAAGTCCGGCATCAGGTACGGATGCGGATAGCTGCTGAGGCCGCGCGCGCCGCTGCCGTCGACGAAAGCGGGGGCGGTGAGCTCCTGGCGGTAGTGCTTCAGGTCTTCTTCGCTCAGGCGGCCTTCGAGGTAGGCCCGTGCATAGACGCCCGGTGCGCTGTGCGGCTGGAAGAACACGAGGTCGCCTCGGTGCTGCTCGCTGCGCGCGTGGAAAAAGTGGTTGAAGCCGGTCTCGAACAAGTCGGCCGCGCTGGCATAGCTGGCGATGTGGCCGCCGAGTTCGCCATACGCCTGGTTGGCCTTGGCCACCATCGCGAGCGCGTTCCAGCGCATGAGCGAGGCGAGCTTTTCCTCGATGGCAAGGTCGCCCGGAAACGGCGGCTGGTCTTCCGCGGCGATGGTGTTGACGTACGGCGTCGCGAGTTCGGGCTGCCAGCCGATGCGCTGCTGCCGCGCGAGGCGGGCCAGCTCGACCAGCATCTGCCTGGCGCGCTGCGGCCCCTGCGTTTGCGCCAGTGCCACGAAGGCGTCGCGCCATTCGGCGGTCTCGGCGGGATCGGGGTCGTGCGAAAGCTGCGGGTCGAGCAGCAAGGCGCGCATCTGGTCGGCGGAAATCGGGGCATTCATACCGGCACTTTAGGCCGCCTTGCGGAAAATTAGCTACTGGCGCGGGCAATCCCACGCCAGCCTCGCAGCATAAAATTCCGCCACTTCTTGATTTCAAAGCATTTCATGCAACTCGACGCCATCGACCTGCGCATTCTGGACGAGCTGCAGCGCGACGGCGCGCTGTCGAACGTGGAACTGGCGCGGCGCGTGCACCTGTCGCCGTCGCCCTGCCTGGCCCGCGTGAAGGTGCTCGAAGCGAATGGGGTGATCGACCGCTACGTGGCGCTCGTCAGCGCGAAAGCATTGGGCCTCGGGCTCAACGTGTTCATCTCGATCAGCCTCACGACGCAGAGCAAGCAGTCGCTCGCCGACTTCGAACAGCGCATTGCCGAACACGACGAGGTGATGGAGTGCTACCTGATGACGGGCGACAGCGACTACCTGATCCGCATCGCGGTGGCCGACATGGCGGCGCTGGAGAAATTCATCCTGGAACAGCTCACGCCGATTCCCGGGATCGAAAAGATCCGCTCGAGCTTTGCGCTCAAGCAGGTGAGATACAAAACGGCGCTGCCGTTGCCGGCAGCGCCGTTGTAGGGACGCTCGAAAAGATCGATCAGAGGCCGATCAGACCGCCGTCGTTCTTCGTGATGACCACAGTCGCCGAACGCGGGCGGGCGGTGCCGCCCTGCGGCCAGTGGCTGAGGAATTTCGTCGGGTCGGAGATGCTCGCTCTGCCCGTGTTTTCACCCGGGTGCTGGATGTTCACGAACAGCGCACGGCCGTCGCCCGATTCGGCGATGCCGGTGATTTCGCAATCCACCGGGCCAACGAGGAAGCGGCGCAGGCCATCGGTGCCGGGCGCCTTGCCGACGAAGGTCGCCTGCGTGGCGGTTGTGCCACCGTCCACATTGGTGATGGTCTTCGCCGCACCGTCGCCGACCGTGCCCGGCAGTGCGCCAAGCAGCATGCAGTTGGTCACGTCGGTGTACTTGCCGTCATCGGTCTCGAGCCACAGCAGGCCGGGCGCGGCTTGGCTGAACCACATGCCGTCGGGGCTGGAGAAGTCGTTGTCGGCGCCCAGGGCGGACAGGTTCACGTCAGCCGCCGCGGTGGAACGTGCGCCGAAGAGGTAGCAGTCCCACTTGAAGGTCACGGCCGCCGGATTGCCGCTGGTGTCGGCGAAGCGAACGATGTGGCCGTTCGGGTTGCCCTTCTGCGCGGTCTGGGCCGAGCCCTTGGGGTCGTTGTAGAAACGCGGGTTGGCGGCGTCGGTGCCATTCGCGCCGCTGATCGTGCGGGCCGCGTTGTTGGTCAGGGTGAGGTACACCTCGCCGTTCTTCGGGTTGACGGCCGTCCATTCCGGGCGGTCCATCTTCGTGGCGCCGGCCGCATCGGCTGCGTGACGCGCGTTGATGAGGACGTCGGCCGCGTCCGCGAACGCGTAGCCGGCGTAGCCTGCGGTGATGTTGTTGACGCCGAGCTTCAGCTCAAGCCAGTCGCCGGTGCCGTCGGCCTTGAACTTGGCGACGTAGAGCTTGCCGTCGTCCATGTACTTGTCGCCAGCTGCGATGCCGCCGCCAATGTCGGCCGCGTCCCAGTTCTTGGTGGACACGAACTTGTAGAGGTACTCGTTCTGCGAGTCGTCGCCCATGTACCAGACGAGCGGCTTGCCGACCACGACCGGGCCGAGGCAGGCGCCTTCATGGCCGAAGCGGCCGAGCGCGGTGCGCTTCTTCGGCGTGCTGGCGGGGGTGAACGGATCGATCTCGACCACCCAGCCGTAGGTGTTGGAGCCGTTGCGGAAGTCGTCGGTGGCGGTGGCACCCAGGACTTCGGTGTTCCAGCGGCCGTAGAGGTTGTCGGTCGTGTCGGGCGTGACGGTGGCCCAGAGTTCGCGGCCGGTGCCGGCGACGCCGTAGCGGCTGAAGGACGCGAGTTCCTTGGCGGTGCGATTGGCGTCGTCAGTGGCCTTGATGCGGCGGAAGTAGCCTGCCCAGTTCTCTTCGCAGGTCAGGTACGTGCCCCACGGCGTGGTGCCGTTGGCGCAGTTGTTGAGCGTGCCGCGGGTCTTGCTGCCGTCGGTCGAATACTTGGTCTTCAGGTAGTCGGTTTTGGCGGCCGGGCCCGAGAAGGTCATTTCGGTCAGCGTGTGCACGCGGCGGTTGAGGCTCGAGTCCTGCTTGTAGCTCCAGGTGCTGCCACTCTTGTTGACCTCGATCACGCTCACGCCGTGCAGGTAGAACTCGCGCAGCACTTCGTCGGGAACATTGCGCTGGCCGTCGATCAGCGACGCGCTCGTGGCGTTGCTGTAGACCGGGTTGAGTGCCGTCGGACCGGTGGGGTGCAGGAACAGCGGCGTGATGGCCTCGTGGTTCATCACGAGCAGACCACGCGAGGCATTGACGGCATCCCACTTGTTCGACGCATTCATGCCGAAGTAGGTCATGCCGTCGTGGTGGTCGCCGGCGCGGCGGTCGTACGTCGTTGCGTCGTCGGTGCCGTCGTTCTTGTAGGCAGCGACACCCGATGCGATCGGGTCGCCCAGGCGGTAGAGCACGCTGGCGGTGTAGCCGGCGGGCACGGTCACGACGTCGGCGAGGCTCTTGGCGACGGCATTGAAGCCGAGCTTCATCGGAGCGGGGGAAGGGGCGGGAGCCGGCGCGGGGGCCGGAGCAGGTGCCGGGGGCAGGACGGGGAAGCTGACGCCACCATCGCTACCACCGCCGCATGCCTGGAGCAGCGCGGTACCGGCGGTGCCGACGCCCAGGCCGAACAGGTGGCGGCGGCTCAGGCGCGAGGCGATCAGGTCGGTGAACGAAGGGTTCGACGTAGGGTTGGTGCCAATGTCGTCGAGGTCCACCGAGAGATCGTCGGTGCGGGTATTTGCGGTCATGCGCAATGTCTTTCTTCGTGGGTTGGAGAGGAAACCAGCCCGCGAAGTTAGGCACTTCGTATGACGACCCGATGAAACGCTCAGCCTCCCGTCAGGTTGATTTGATCCACCTGACGGTTTCTCGCACTACGGCGCTGGCAGTTGCCGCGGCCACAGCGCCCACAGGCGCAGCGGCTGGTTCATGCTCGCCGCAAGCCGGCCCGCATCGGCGCCGGTGCCCGCAAAGTAGTCGGCGCGCACGGCGCCGAGGATGGCGCTGCCGGTGTCCTGCGCCACCACCAGTTTCTGCAGCTGCGCTGCCGGACCGTTGGACGCCAGCCACACCGGGGTGCCGTACGGAATGCTCTCGCGGTCGACGGCGATAGAACGGCCGGCCGTGAGCGGCACGCCCTGCGCGCCGCGCGGGCCGAAGGCGGCGTCGACCTCGCTCATGGTTTCTTCGCGGAAGAACACGTAGCGCGGGTTGCTCCACATCAGCTGCGTCACGCGCTGCGGGTTCTGCGCGGCCCAGGCCTTGGTGTCGTCGGGCCACTTGCCGACCTTGCTCACGCCCTGGCTCATCAGCCATTGCTGCACGCTGCGGTAGGGCTGCTCGTTGGTGGCAGCGAAGGCCACGCGCACGGTGTGCTGGTAGCCGTTGGCCTCGGTGATGCGCAGGCGCCCGGAGCCCTGGATGTGCAGCATCAGCGCATCGATGGGGTCGGCCATCCACGCGATCTCGCGGCCGCGCAGCGCGGCCTGGGCTTCGGGCAGTGTCTCGATCTCCTGGCGCGTGTACCAGGGGCGGCGCGGCACCAGGCCGTCGGGGGCCTGGTAGATCGGCACGTTGAAGCTGGCGGTGGGCACACGCGAGGCTTCGTACACCGGCTCGTAGTAGCTGGTGAGCTTGCCTTCGGTCTGGCCGTTGAGCGCCTCGATGCGGTAGGGCTGCAGCCGGTCGGTCATCCACTGGCGCTGCTCTTCGGGGGTGGCGATGGTCAGCTGGCGCACGTCGCGGCACAGCGGCGCGAAGGCGGCATTGGGGCGCGAGCAATTCGCCAGCAGCGCGATCCACGCCTCGTGCAGCGGGTCTTCGCCGAACCCGGGCAGCTCCGACCAGCCGACCGGCACCCAGCGGCTCTTGGGGTGCGCGAGCGAGCCGGTGAGCGGACCGAGGTCGCGCGGCTGGGTGACGGGGGGGCGGATGGGGGCCTCGGGCGCGCGCGGGCCCGTGGAACAGGCGGCGAGCGTTGCTACGATCACAAGCCCGACCAGCCACTGGAGTCCATTTCTCATGGGTTTGATTCTGCTTGAAGCCCTCGCCGCGGGACTCGTGTTCATCTTGATCATCTGGTGGACCATGTTTTCCGGCCGCAACAAGGGTGAATTGCATGACGACGACGAGCCCGAAGCCGGCCGCGACGCCACCGATCGGAAGCCGCCGCCTGAAACGTGAATTGCTTGTGCAGTCCCGCGCCGCGCCACCATGTCGGACAACTACCCCATCGCTATTACTTTAGTAGCAATCATCGTAGCATTCATGCGCTATGGCGAAACTTTTCTTATTTTCCGTGGGGCTTTGAACCCGTACCATCGCGTACGCCCGGAAGCTAAGCTGTGGCCCGCCTGATTCAACCTAGAAAGGGATCGCCATGAAAAAGTTTGTACTCGCCACCACTGCCACAGCGCTCATCCTGTCCGGCTGCGCCGGCGGCATGACCGACACGCAGCGCAACACCGGCATCGGTGCCGGCATCGGCGCGCTCGGCGGCGCCGCCATCGGCTCGGCCACGGGCGGCAACCGCGGCGCCATCGGTACGGGCGCGGTGCTCGGCGCGGCAGCCGGCGCGCTCGGCGGCTACCTGTGGTCGCAGCGCATGGAAAACCAGAAGCGCCAGATGGAAGCCGCCACGCAGGGCACCGGCATCGCCGTAACGCAAACGCCGAACAACGAGCTGAAGCTGCAGATCCCGAGCGACGTGTCCTTCGACGTGGGCCGCGCCAACATCAAGTCGAATTTCGCGCCCGTGCTCGACCAGTTCGCGAACGGCCTGCGCAACAACCCGAACGCCGAGGTGCGCATCATCGGCCACACCGACAGCACCGGCTCCGACGCCATCAACAACCCGCTGTCGGTCGAGCGTGCCACCAGCACACGCGACTACCTGGTGGCGCGCGGCGTGAACGCGGCGGCCTTCCGCATCGAGGGCCGCGGCTCGCGCGAACCGATTGCCGACAACAACAGCGATGGGGGCCGGGCACAGAACCGCCGCGTCGAAATCTACGTGGGCGAGCGCGCGCCGCAGGGCTGAGCGTTCACCACCCCGGGAAACCGGCCGCGCTGAAAGGCCGGTTCCCACCACTACCGTTCCATTGGTCCATAGAGAGGGAAATTCATGAGGAAGTTTGTTGTTGCTAGTGCGGCTGCGGCCGCTTTGCTTTTTATTGCGGGCTGCGCTTCGCAGTCGTCGCCGCCGGCAGCCGCCGCTCCGGCTGCTGCACCGGCTGCGCCAGCCAACAGCTGGACGGCCCGCCTGGCCGCACTGAAGACCGACCTGGAAGCCTCGACCAAGGGCACGGGCGCGGTGATCGAGCAGACCGCCGACAACCAGCTGCATGTGGTGATCCCGAACGAGCTGTCGTTCGACACCGGCCGCGCCAACGTCAAACGCAACCTGGCGCAGGTGCTCGACAAGGTGGCCGACGGCCTGAAGAACGCCACCGCCGCCAGCGTGCGCGTGGTCGGCCACACCGACAACACGGGCAGCGAGGAAGGCAACGAACGCCTCTCGGTGAGCCGCGCTGACAGCGTGCGCAACCACCTGGTGGGCCGCGGCGTGTCGACCACGGCCATCACCACCGACGGCCGCGGCTCGCGCGAGCCGCTGGCGGACAACGGCACGGCAGCAGGCCGCGCCCAGAACCGCCGCGTCGAAATCTTCGTCGCGGAAAAGGCCTGAGCCTTTAGAGGTCCCTGAGTCGGTTCGCCAATTCGACGGCCGACTTCACTTCCATCTTGTCGAACACGCGCGCGCGGTGGACCTCCACCGTGCGCACGCTGATCGCAAGCTGGTCGGCGATGAGTTTGTTGGGCAGGCCCTCGATCACCAGCCGCATCACGTCGCGCTCGCGGTCGGTCAGCTCGCCGATGCGCTCGGCCAGCCCGCGCCGCAAGCGCTGCACTTCCAGTGCCTGAAGCGACGCATTCAACGCATGCTCGATGCGGTCGACCAGCGCGTTGTCCGAGAACGGCTTCTCGCAGAAATCGAAAGCACCGCGCTTCACTGCATCGACGGCCGTCGGCACGTCGGCATGGCCCGTCAGGAAGATCACCGGCATCGCGGGCAGCAGTCCGCGCTCGGCCAGCCGATCAAACAGCACCAGTCCGCTGGTGCCGGGCATGCGCACATCCAGCAGCAGGCACAGCGGCTGCTCGGGCAGCGGGCCCTGGTCGAGGAACTGCTCGAAGGCCTCGGCACTTGCGAAGTGCTCGCTGGCCAGGCGCCGCGAGCGCAGCAGCCAGGCCAGCGCCTCGCGCACGCTGGCGTCGTCGTCCACGATAAAGATCAAGCCATCGATCAGCGGTTGCATGCGGTGAGATCCAGCAGAAGATTGTTTGTTGTTTGAAGCGCCGTCAGCCCGCGGCCGGCAGCGTAAATCTGAACACGGTGCCGCGCGGCTTGTTCGGCTCGAACACCAGCGCCCCGCCATGTTGCTCCACCACCGTGCGGCACAGGCTGAGGCCAAGCCCCATGCCGTCGGCGCGCGTGGTGAAGAAGGGCGTGAAGAGCCGCTCGGCAACTTCCTCACTGATGCCGCTGCCCAGGTCGGCCACCGAGAACTCGAGCCAGCGCCGGCCGTCTTCCTGCACCGTTTCGCCCACCGCGTTGGCGCGCGCCACGCGCAGCCGCAGCACGCGGCTGCCGACATTGTCGGGGCCGTCCATGGCCTGCATCGCATTGCGCGCGAGGTTCAGCAGCACCTGCTCGACCAGCGTGCGGTCGCACATGACCGCGGGCAGGCGGTCTTCCAGCACCACCTCGATGATCACGCCGAGCTTGCGCGCCTGCAGCCGCACCAGCGGCAGCACCGCGTCGATCAGCGCCTGCGGCGCCACAGCCTCGCGCGTGCGGTCGCGCCGGCGCACGAAGTCGTGCACGCTGCGAATGACCTGGCCCGCGCGGTCGGCCTGCTCGGCGATGCGCCTCACCGCCATCGCCACCTCACCCTGGTCGCCCTTGGCGTGCGGCCCGAGCAGGTTGAGCGAACCGCTCGCGTAGCTGGCAATGGCGGCCAGCGGCTGCGTGAGCTCGTGGCTCAGCAGCGAGGCCATCTCGCCCACCGTTGCAAGCCGCGCACTGGCCTGCAGGCGCTCCTGGCTGGCACGCGAAAGCTCCTCGATGCGGCGCTGCTCGCTCACGTCGATGAACGCGCTCATCCAGCCGGTCTGCACCTTGTGTGCGTTGATCAGCGGCGCCTCGAAGATCAGCACCGGAAAGCGCGTGCCGTCCTTGCGCATGAAGACCGACTCGAAACCTTCGCGCGGCGGCATGCCGCCCGCAAGGCGCCGCGCCTGCCGCTGCTGGTATTCGTGCGCCAGCTCGGTCGGCCAGTAAGGAGCTTCGGCGTTGTCCGCCATGAGCTCTTCGGGGCTGAAGCCGACCATCTCGCAGAAGGCGGGGTTCACGTAGGTGATGCGGCCCTGCAGGTCGCGCGCGCGCAGGCCGGTGATGACCGAGTCTTCCATCGCCTTGCGGAAGGCGAGCGCGTCGGCCAGGTCGCGCTCGGCGCGCAACCGCCGGCGCGTATCGCGCGCGAGCAGCACCAGCACCGACACCAGCGCGATGGAGATCGCCGTGACCAGCGCGGTGAGCATGTTCGGGAACAGGTCGGGCGCGGCGCGCCAGCCGTCGACGCGCAGCATCAGCGCAGTGCCCGGCAGGTCAATGAGCTGCTGCGATGTGAACACGCGCGTGCCGGTGCGCCGCGAGGTGCCGAGCGCCACCAGCCGCGTGCCGTCGGCCTCGGTGAAGGCCACTTCCTGCCCGCGCGTGAGCGTGGGGCCGACCAGTTCGATCAGCGCGTCGCGCAGCGAGTAGCTGGCCACGAGATAGCCCCCGGCATCGATGGGCACGCACAACTCCATCACCTCGATGCCGCCGCCACCGGCAATCGGCACATAGTGGCTTGGCGAGTACGCCGGCGCGCCGAGCTTGCGCGCGGCGGCGCAGGCCAGCGTCACATCGGACTGCTCGACCCCGCGGCTTTCCTCGTCGAGGATGCGCATGCGGTAGGGCGTGTTGACAGCCTGCTGTGGCCGCAGCGCGGCGTCGCGCCATTCGAGCCGCAGCCATTCGCGGTGCTCGCGCAGCAGCGCGGCCGCCACCTCGGACCACTGCGCGCGGTCGACGCCCGGGGCCTGCGTGGCGCGCAGGCTCTGCGCATTGCGCTGGAAGCCGCTGCGCAGGTCGGAGACCGCATCGGCGGTGTCGCGGTCGAGCGCCGCCTGCACCTGCTCGACCTCGTGCCGCCCCGCGAGCCACACCACCGTGACCAGCAACACCGACACCAGCACCGCCAGCAGCAGCCACAAGAACCAGCGCTGCCACAGCGAGCGCAGCCGCGCGTACGCCAGCAGCGCCCACCGCTGCGGTGCGACGGTCAGCAGCGCATCGGACATTGCTAGAGAACGCAGTGCGAGAGCACGGGCAGTTGCGTTCGCGTGCGCTCGACCTGTGCGGCGTCGATGTCGAACAGCACCACGCCCTCTTCGCTGGCCTGCTGCGCCACCACCGTGCCCCAGGGGTCGATGACGAGCGACTGGCCCCAGGTGTGGCGGCCGTTCTCGTGCGTGCCGCCCTGCGCGGGCGCGACCACCCAGGCCAGGTTCTCGATGGCGCGGGCGCGCAGCAGCACTTCCCAATGCGCGGCGCCGGTGGTACGCGTGAAAGCGCTGGGCACCAGCAGCAGGTCGGCACCCTGTTTGGCGAGCGCGCGGTACAGCTCGGGAAAGCGCAGGTCGTAGCACACGCTCATGCCCACGCGCCAGTTGTGGCCGTCGCGCGAGGGCAGGTCGAACACCACGGGCTCCTTGCCCGGCGCGATGACGCGGCGTTCGTCGTAGCGCTCGGTGCCGTTGTCGAAGAAGAAGAGATGGATCTTGTCGTAGCGCGCCACGCACTGGCCATCGGGCGAGAAGGCCAGCGAACTGTTGAACACGTGCTCCGAGTCAGTGCTCTCGATGGGCAGCGTGCCGCCGACGATCCACAAGCCGAACTCGCGCGCCGCGTCGGCCAGAAAGCCCTGCACCGCACCCGCGCCGGCGGTCTCGCGCAGGCCGAGCTTGTCGGTGTCCCGTGCGCCCATCATGCAGAAGTACTCGGGCAGCACCGCCAGCTCGGCGCCCACAGCTGCGGCCTGTGCAAGCAGGCCGTGGGCGCGCGCGAGATTGGCTTCGCGGGCGATGGCCGACACCATCTGGATGGCTGCGACTTTCATTGCGTGATCTCCGTTTTCTTGCCTTCGTCTGCCGTCGACGAACCCGGCAGGCCGGGGATGTTCGGGATGCTCTGGGGCAACAGTTGCAGGGTGCGCGGCACCTTCGCTATTTTGGGGTCGGCCCAGGTGCCCTCGACATGGAACTCCTGCGTGGCCGCCGCCGCGAGCGGCTTGCTCAGCACCCATTGGGCCAGGAAGGTGCCCAGGCCGATGGCGGGGTTGATGGCTGTGGCCACGAGCGCTGCCGTGCCGGCATTGATCTCGGGCACCACCACCACGCGCAGGTTCTGCGTCTCGCGCACGATGTCGGCCGAGCCGTCCATCAGCGCGGCGGCGTTGACGCCCTTCATCTGCAGGTTGTTGGTGCTGGCAATGCCCTTGTTGATCTTCGCGTCGCCGCGAATGAAGTCGAAGGCAAAGCCCTGGCTGAAGACGTCGCGGAAGTCGAGCGTGAGCCGGCGCGGCAGCGCCTGCAGGCTCAGCACGCCGAGCAGCTTGGCCAGGCCCGGGTCGGCCTTGAGGAACTGGCCCTGCTCCACGTCGACCTGCAGCTGCCCGCCCAGGCTCGGATAGTCGAGCGAAAACGGTGAGCCGCGCCAGTTGACGTCGCCTTCGAGCCGCCCGCGGCCGCGCGCAAGCACGCCCGGCATGCCGAAGCGTGTGAGCAGCTCGCCGGCATCGGCAATGTCGAGCTTGAAGGTCATGGCGGTGCGGCGCTGGCCGGCCGCGGCGCCAGGCACCGCGGCCCAGCTGCCCTTGGCCGCGAAGCTGGCCTCGGGCATGGTGAAGACCAGCTTGTTGAGCGCCCATTCACGGCCCGCACCGCCGCGGTTGACGGCATCGATCTCGGCGCGGCCGAGGCGCTTGCCGAGCAGCTCGAAGTCGTCGATCACGATGTCGAGGGCGGGCAGGGTTCCGGGCTGCTCGTCGAGCAGGGCCTCGACCTGCGTGGCCTCGGCCGGCGCGATCTTCAGCCGAGCGAGCCGCGCATAGAGGCGTCCAGCCTGCGTGTGGCGGTATTCGGCGTAGCCGCTGAGTTCGGTGGCGTCGATGTTGGCGCGCCAGACGGCGCCTTCGCGCGTGCCGCCGAGCACCACGTTGTGCAGCGTGCGGCCCGCAATGCCGAGTTGCTGCGCGCGCACCGCGATGCGCGTGGGCAGGTAGGCCTGCGACGGATCGTCGGCCCGCTCCGCGGCCTCGGCGCCGGCGCTGGCGGCGTCGCCGATCAGCGCCTGCCATGCAGCCATGTCGAGCTTGGCAACGTTGATGTTCGCGAACACGCCCTTGTCGGGCAGGCTGGCCGTCTCGCCCTGCGCGAGGCCGACGCCGATGCTGCCGCGCAGCACGCGCGCCTCGTTGCCGACGAGATCGCGCACGTACTGGATGGCGCCGACGCGGCCGAGGTCGAGCGAGAGCTGGTCCTGCGTGGCAACGCTCGTGCCCTGGCGGGTTTCGCGCGCGAGCACCTTCTTCTCGATGCGCAGCGGCATCTGCTCTTCGGCCGTCTTCACGAGCGGCGGCGGCAGTTGCAGCGCCAGACCCTGCAAGCTGCTGGTGAGCGAGAACTCAGGCGTGCCGTCGCGCACCGAGAAGGTGGCCGCGTAGGGCGTGCTGCCGGTCGCGTTCTTCGCGAGGCGGGCGATCCAGTCGACCTCGCGCGCGCCGCGCAAGCCCTCGGCGGTGGCCGTGCCCTGTGCCTTCAGGGCGACTTCGCGATTGGGACCGCTGAAGCGGCCCCGGCCTTCAACGCGGATATCGCCGCCGAGCAGCCTGGCCTGCAAGCCGGCCAGCGAGAAGCCGGTTTCAGTGAAGCTGACCGTGCCCTTGGTTTGCGTGAAAGAAGGTGCCTCGGGCACGACCTGCAGTTCGTTGTCGGCCAGCACGACCGTGGCCTGCACCTTGGCGTTTTCCATGGCCGCAAGGGGCAGTTCGAGGTGCAGTTTGTAGTCGGCTGAGCCAGTGGCGCGCGCGGTGCGCATGATCTCGCCGGTTTCACCGGCCAGCGGCGCGCCCGCGCGCAGCACCTCGCCGAGCGGGCCCTTGGCCTGTACGTCGACGCGCAGCACTTGCGCGTGGTGCGACAGCTCGGGGATCTGCGCTTCGCCCTTGGTCACCTCGACGCCGGTGGCGCCGACCAGGCGACCGCGCGCGTTGCGCACCAGCATGCTGTCGCGCTCGAACACCAGTTCACCCGAAAGGCCGGTGAGCGGCGGCCACACCGGGGCGGGCACGCCGTTGCGCGACGGCGCGGCGATGGACGGCGGCGCGTAGGCGTAGTTGACGTCAGCCACCTTGGCAACGATGCGGAAGTCGCCCTGCTTCGGGTCCTTGAACGGCATGTCGTGCAGGTCGCCGCGCACGCGGAAGTCGACGCTGCTGGCAATGCCCTTGGTGACGGCTTCGCGCACGTAGTCGCGCGTGTGCTGGGGGATGTCCATCGGCAGGTAGCGGAACACGCGCGTGCCGTCGGCGCGGGTCAGCTTGCCCTGCAGGTCGAGCACGCCGGGAAAGCGGGCCTTGCTGCTCGAGGTGGCCGGGTCGCTGGTGCGCCAGCTGGCCTGGGCGTCGCCCTCGGCGTCGGCGTTGGCGAAGCTCAGCTTCGACATCTGCAGTTGCGCGTTGCCGTTGTCGAGCTTCCATTGCAGCTGCGTCGAGAGCCGGTCGATGGGAATGACCGGCTCCTCGAACACGCCCGGGAATTCGAGCGTGCCCTTTGCAATGGCGAGCGTGGCGGTGCCGCCAGTGTGGGTGGCGTCGAAGTCGATCGTGGCGCCGCTCAGGCCGGGGGTGCCGGCGTGGACTCTGGGTGAGGTGGCCGCAGCGGTGGTTGCCGATGGTGCCGAAGCTGCCGACAGGGGCGGACCCGCCGCTTCATCCGCCGCGCCGGACTGCGAGGCAACGCGCAGGCCGCTGACGCGGCCCTTGGCCTGGTAGCGGCTGGGCGCACCCAGCGAGCCCTGCCAGTTCAGGTCGACGTGCTCGACGAGGCCGCGCGGCGCATAGGCGTCGAGCACACGGTGCGTGGCGTCGCCCAGCGGCAGCCGGTCGGCGATGAGGGCGAGCGCGGCCAGGTCGAGGCGGTCGGCGCGCAGCGCGCCGTGCTCTGGCGTGCGGCCCCTGTTCGGCGTGTGCTGCAGCCACAGGTTGCCGCCGGGCCAGCGCAGGCCGTCGCTGGTGTCGAACTGCAGCGCGGTGGTCGAGAACTCGAGCGTTTCCTCGGAGAGCCGCCCCGCGAGGCGGCCGGTGACGGCGTTCAGCACCAGCGGCGGCAGGCCCTTGTCGAGCGAGACGTCGACCTTGTCGAGCCCCAGGTCGACCGCGCCGCCGACGACCTGGCCGTCGTCGACGTCGGCCCACAGGCGCAGCGCGCCGTTGCCCTGGCGGATGCGGGCGTCGAGCGAGACGTACTGGCCGAGCCGGGTGACGTCGATGTAGGGCAAGTCGGCATAGAGCTGGCCGTCCCAGGTCTGCCAGTGGCCGCTGCGCATCGACAGCAGCGGCTGGCGGAACTGGCCGCGAAGGGTGAAGCGCTGGCCCCAGCCGGCCGGCGGCGTGGCGTCGAGCCGCAGGCCATGGCGCCGGGCGCTGTTGCGCGCAACGAAGCGCACGTCGGTCAGCAGCAGGGGTTCGGCCTGGCGCTGTTCGTCGGTCCAGCGCACGGTGCCGCCTTCGATGACCAGCTCGCGCTGGGCGAAAAACCAGTCGGCACCGCGGGTCTCTCCGGTTGTGTCGGTCGCCATGTGCAATCCAGCCACATGGAGTTTTCCCTGAGTGTCGCGGCGCACGTCGAGCTCCGGGCCCTCTACGTAGAGCTGCTCGAAGTTGAGCCGCCAGAGCGAGCGCGGCGACACGCTGGCCACCACGCGCACGAGGCGCAGCGCCTCTCGCTGGTCGGCATCCTGGAGCACCACGTCGCGCAATTCGAAGGCCGGGAAAAGCCCTTCGGAGCGGGCGGTGATCGATCCGATGCGTACCGGCACGCCGATGGCCTTGCTAGCCTGTGCCTCCAGTGCGCCGCGAAAATCGCCGATTCGCGGCACAATCCACGCGTGTAGGACAACGACTGACAGCGCCAGCAGAAGCCATGCAGCGATCAACAGACCCAGCAGCCAGCGCGCCGTCACAGCGGTGATTTTGAGCAGACGTGAAGGGGTAGACGCCGTGTCGTTCATTGAGGATCGCGCTGTGTCGGGAATTATGACCGCCAGCATTCAGAGGGGTTCCACGGAAACCAGCATCAGTGTGAACCAGTTGCCAGCCACTTCAACGCGCAGCGCGCTCTCTTCTTACTCACGCTTCGTGCAGCGCCTGCGTCGCAGGTATGCGGCCGAGCTTTCATTTCTTCCCCTTGGTGCGCCGCGGCGCGAGTCGATGACGGTGGCTTACGAGGCATTGCGCCAACGTGGGGACAGCGTTGGCGATGCACTGCGAATTGTGCGGCAGCTCGTGATGGAGCGGCTTGTAACGCTTGATTGCGACGAGCAGGCGCCGCTGGCCGTGGTGACCACCGCCGTCACCGAGCTGGCCGAATTGGCACTCGATATTGCGTGCCAGGACGCCTGCCACGAACTCGACGCAGTGCACGGCGCCCCTCTCGGGCCCGAAGGCCAGCGCGCGCAGCTGTGGATCGTGGGCATGGGCAAGCTCGGCGCACGCGAGCTCAACGTGTCGAGCGACATCGACCTGATCTACCTCTACGACGTGGACGGCGAGACAAAAGGCGACGCCGACGGGCGCGGCCGGCTGGCCAACCAGGAGTACTTTGCACGCGCCGTGAAGCGCATCTATGCGCTGGTGGGCGACACCACCGAGCACGGCTTCGTGTTCCGCGTCGACCTTGCACTGCGGCCCAACGGCAACTCGGGCCCGAGCGTGGTCTCGCTCGATGCGCTCGAAGAGTATTTCCAGGTGCAGGGCCGCGAATGGGAGCGCTTTGCCTGGATGAAGAGCCGGGTGGTGGCACCACGCGACATCGTGCTCGCGGGCCAGGCCCAGGGGCTGCGCGGCGCGGTGCTGCCTTTTGTGTTCCGCCGCTATCTCGACTACAGCGTGTTCGATTCGCTGCGCGTGCTGCATCGGCAGATCCGCGAACAGTCGGCGCGCCGCAGCGCCGGGCGACCCGAGCGCGCGAACGACGTGAAGCTCTCGCGCGGCGGCATCCGCGAGATCGAGTTCACCGTGCAGCTGCTGCAGGTGGTGCGCGGCGGCCAGTTTCCCGAGCTGCGCACACGGCCCACGCTCGATGCGCTGCAGCGCCTGGCGCGCGCCAACCTCATGCCGCAGGAAACGGCCGATGCGCTGGCCGCGGCTTATGAATTCTTGCGCCGCGTCGAGCACCGCATCCAGTACCTCGACGACCAGCAGACCCATGTGCTGCCGGTGTCCGACGACGACCTGCGCTGGATCGCCCAGACCTTGGGCTACCCCGAGTGCTGCCCCTTCCTTGCGCAGCTCGACACGCACCGCGAGTTCGTCGCGCAGGAGTTCGACAAGCTGCTCGGCGGCGAGAAGCCCTGCAACGGCAAGTGCAGCGGCAAGAAGACCGCCGCGCCCGCCGATCTGGCCGACCTGCTCGACGACCTGCCTCCGGTGTTCGCCGAGCGCATCCGCGACTGGTGCGAACAGCCCCGCGTGCTGGCCCTGCGCGAAGAAACGCGCGGGCGGCTGCGCCAGCTGGTACAGCGCACCGGCCAATGGCTCAAGGAGCCCGATGGCGATGGCGCCGGGCAGACGCCGCGCCACGTCGATGCCGCAATGCGCTGGGCCGACTGGATCGAGCCGCTGATGCGCCGTGAGAGCTATCTCGCGCTGCTGGTCGAACGGCCGGCCGTGCAGGAGCGCCTGCTGCGCCTGCTGGGTGCGGCCAAGTGGCCCGCACGCTACCTGATGCAGCACCCGGGCGTGATCGACGAACTGGCGAGCGACGAGATGCTGTCGGGCCGCTTCGTCGCCGCCGAGTTCGAGCGCGAGCTCGAAGCGCGCCACGCATCGCTCACCCGCACCGGCGAGGCCGATGAAGAGCGCCTGCTGAACCTGCTGCGCCACGCGCACCACGCCGAGGTGTTCCGCACGCTGGCGCGCGACGTGGACGGCCGCATCACCGTCGAGCAGGTGGCCGACGACCTGAGCGCGCTGGCTGACACCACGCTGCGCGTGACCGCCCACTGGTGTTGGCCGCACGTGCGCAACCGGCACCGCGAGGTGCCGCAGTTCGCGATCATCGGCTACGGCAAGTTGGGAGGAAAAGAGTTGGGCTACGGCAGCGACCTCGACATCGTGTTCGTCTACGACGATGACGACGAGCGCGCCGGCGAGGTCTATGCAGCCTACGTGCGCAAGCTCATCAACTGGCTCACGGTGAAGACGCGCGAGGGCGACCTGTTCGAGATCGACACCGCCCTGCGTCCCAACGGCAACTCGGGCCTGCTGACCACCAGCTTCGAGGCCTACGAGAAATACCAGCTCGGCCGCGGCAGCAATACCGCGTGGACCTGGGAGCACCAGGCCATGACGCGCGCACGCTTCGTGCTCGGCAGCGAAGACCACGGCGCCGAACTGGGCGCGCGCTTCGACCAGGTGCGCGAGGCCGTGCTGGTGTCGCCGCGTGACCGCGAGGCGCTGAAGGCCGAGATCATCGCGATGCGCGAGAAGCTGCGCGGCGCACGGCCGGTGAAGGCCGACCGCTTTGATGTGAAGCACAGCCCTGGCGGCATGGTCGATGCCGAGTTCGCGGTGCAGTTTCTGGTGCTGTCGTCGTCGGGCGAGCATCCCGAGCTGATTCCGAACGTGGGCAACATCGCGCTGCTGCTGCGCGCCGAACTGGCGGGGCTGCTGCCCGAAGGCGTGGGCCGCAGCGCGGCGCGGGCTTATCGCGAGCTGCGCCGCGTGCAGCATCGCGCGCGCCTGAACGAAGAACCGACGCAGGTCACCCCGCCCGCACTGGCCGCCGAGCGCGAAGCCATGCTGGCGCTGTGGAAGGCGGTATTTGGCTGACGGCGCCCGCTCCCCCGCCACCACCGCGCTGGCAGCGTGCGCGGTGGCTGTCGCCGTCCTTCTGGCCGGTTGTGCAAGCGGTCCGCGCAGCGGAGGCGGCGTGGCCAGCGGCCGCGACGGGCCCGGCACCAACATTCCGCCGGACCTTGCCAGCGTGCCCGATGCCGAGCCCCGCATCGAGCCCATCCGCACCAGCGGCGGCACCAGCAAGCCGTACACGGTGCTGGGTCGCGGCTATGCGCCGCTCACCGACGATCGGCCGTTCCGCGAGTCGGGGCTAGCCTCGTGGTACGGCCGCAAGTTCCACGCAGCATCGACCTCCAGCGGCGAGCCCTACGACATGTACGCCATGACAGCCGCGCACAAGACGCTGCCGCTGCCGAGCTATGTGCGCGTGCGCAACCCGGCCAACGGGCGCGAGGTGATCGTGCGCGTGAACGACCGCGGCCCCTTCGTGGACGGCCGCGTCATCGACCTGAGCTACACGGCCGCGCTCAAGCTCGACCTGCTGCGTGGCGTGGCCCCGGTGGAGATCGAGCGGATCACGAACGAGGACATCCGTACCGGCGCATGGCGGCGGGATTCGGGGACGGCGTATGCGGCGGCTGAAGCGCCTGCTCCCGTGCGCGCGGCGCCGGTGCGTGTGGCGAGCGCGCAGCAGGTGCGGGTGCCCGCCGAATGGGTGGCGCCAGTCGCGACGGCGAATGACGACATGCCGCCACCGGCATCGACGATGCCCGTCACGCCGCAAACACCGATGGCCGCGGCGCTGCCGCCGGGGGCCGAGCCGGAGTCGGCACAGTCGCCGCCTTCCATTCCGCCGACCCGGCAGGCCATCGTGGTGAGCGACCTGGCCCCGCTGCAGGCAGTGCCTGCGTCGCCTGCGTCACCGCCGCCTGTCGGCGCTGCACAGCCCTTGGCACTGCCGGGGTTCTGGGTGCAACTCGGCGCTTTTCGCGAACGCGACGGTGCACAGAGCCTGCTGAACCAGGCCGCGCGCGGGCTGCCTACGCTGGCGCCGCAGCTGCACGTGTTCAGCGAAGCCGGCACGCACCGGCTGCAGGCCGGGCCTTTTGCCTCGCGCAATGCGGCCGGCGAAGCGGTCACGCAGCTGCGCGAGAGCCTGCGCATCTCACCGATGGTGGTGGAGCGCAGGTAATCAGCGCTCGCCGTTCAGGCCAGCGGCTTGACTGCGACCGGCACGCGCATGCCGACGTTGAGGCGGTTCCAGGTGTTGATCTGCGCGATCGCCACGGTGAGTTCTGCAATTTCCACGTCGCTGAAATTGGCCTTGAGCGCAGCGAATTCCGCTTCGCGTTCGTCATGGTCGTCGGCCAGGCGCGTGAGCGACTCGGCCCAGGCCAGAGCGGCGCGTTCGCGTTCGTTGAAGAAGCTCACCTCGCGCCATGTGGGCAGGCTGTTGATGCGCTGCCACTCCTCGCCCTGCTTGCGCAGGTCGCGCACGTGCATGTCGAGGCAGTAGGCGCAGCCGTTGATCTGCGAGACGCGGGCGAAGACGAAGTCGACCAGCACCTTGCCGAGCGTGCTCGACTCGATGGTGGTGTTGACGGCGAGGATGGCCTCGAAGGACTTCGGGACGAGCTTGAACCAGTTCAGGCGTGCGGTGGTGTTCATGGGTTTCTCCAGGTGGGTTGCGATGAAATCTGCTTGCTACCCACTGAAGACGGACGAGCCCTGCGCCCTGTGACACGCCGCGCGAACTATCTGGAAGAAAAGAGCTGCGCGATGCGCGCCAGCTTGTCGGGGTTGCGCTGCGCGCGGATGCGCACGATGCGGTCGTTCTCGATCTCGAAGGTCTGGGCCGATTCGAGTTCGCCGTCAAGAAAACGCAGCATGCCCGGCTCGCCGTTGATGTCGACCATTTCCATGCGCACCGCCGGCCCCATGCGGCGCCACAGCGAGTAATACAGCTGCGCCAGACGCTGGCTGCCGCGCAAGATCTTGCTGAAGGTCTGCACCTTGCCGCCACCGTCGCCGATGAGTTCGACGTCCTCGGCCATCAGCGCCTTCAGGTCTTGCAGGCTGCCGCGTGCGGCAGCGTCGGCAAAGGCTCGCAGCAGGCGCTCGTGGGTTTCGCGCGGCACGGTGAAGCGCGGACGCCCTTCCTGCACCTGAACCTTGGCGCGATGCACGAGCTGGCGGCAGGCGGCCTCGCTCTTGCCGAGAGTGTGGGCGACCTCTTCGTAGCCTGCGTCGAACACTTCGCGCAGCAGGAAGGCCGCGCGGGCTTCGGGCGCGAGGCGCTCCAGCACGGCGAGAAAGGCAACGGAGATGTTGTCGGCGCGCTCCAGCAGTTGCTCGGGCGTGTCGGGAGCCTCGGTCAGCATGGGCTCGGGCATCCAGGCGCCGATGTAGTGCTCGCGCTGGACCTTGGCGGCGCGCAGCCGGTCGATCGACAGGCGCGTGACCACAGTCACGAGCCAGGCCTCGGCGCTGTCGAAGGTGTCTTTGGCGGCTTCGTGCCAGCGCAGCCAGGCATCTTGCACGACCTCTTCGGCCTCGGCCATGGAGCCGAGCATGCGGTAGGCGATGCCCTGCAGGCGAGGGCGGTGGCGGTCGAAGGTGAGGGTGGCGTCGTCCATGGGAGCTAGACGGCTGGCGTCCCCGGTTTGTGACACGGATCCTTCAAGAAAGAACGCCCCGGCGTGCGGGGCGTTTTTCTTTATGCGCCCTGGTATTCGGGCTTGGGGCCCAGGGTGGCCGCCAATTCTTTACGGTAGCGGTTCAGTTCCTGGACCGTCTTGAAGCTGCGGTTCATCAGCAGGCTCAGGTTGTGCAGGATGCGTTCGCCAACCTTGGTTTCCCAGACGGCATCGAACTTGATCTGCTTGTCGAGCCAGTGCTCGAGCCAGTCCGGATCGGGCATGCGGCTCTGGATGGTGTCGCGCGGGAAGTGCGCCTTGCTGACGTGCAGATTGGTCGGGTGCAGGGCCTGCGCGGTGCGCCGCGCGCTGGCCATCAGGACGCCGACCTTGGTGAACGCGGCACGGGCCTCGTCGCCGAACTTTTCCATCGCGCGCTTCATGTAGCGCAGGTAGGCGCCACCGTGGCGGGCTTCGTCCTGGCTCAGCGTGGTGTAGATGTGCTTGATGACCGGCTCGGTATGCCACTGGGCGGCACGGCGGTACCAGTGGTTGAGGCGGATTTCGCCGCAGAAATGCAGCATGAGGGTTTCGAGCGGGGGGGCCGGGTCGAAGTCGAAGCGCACTTCGTGCAGTTCTTCCTCGGTGGGGGCGTGCTTTGGGCTGAAGCGCTTCAGGTACTCCATGAGCACCAGCGAATGCTTCTGCTCCTCGAAGAACCAGATCGACATGAAAGCGGAAAAATCGCTATCGTGGCGGTTGTCGCGCAGAAACATCTCGGTGGCCGGCAACGCCGCCCACTCGGTGATGGCATTCATCTTGATGGTTTGCGCCTGCTCTTCCGACAGCAAGGAAGCGTCGAACGACTGCCAGGGAATGTCCTTGTCCATGTCCCAGCGGACGGATTCGAGTTGTCTGAAGAGTTCCGGATAGAGCATCAATGTCTTTCTATGGCCGCCGATTTTAGTCGGCCCGTTTGGCGCGACCGTGACAGACGCGCGATGATGCGAATACGTGCGCCGTTGCGGCACGGATGCACACCCCCCTTTTTGACCCAGGAGCCCGCCATGCGAACCCTCTTCCGATTGTCGACGCTCTGGCGCTGCGCCCCTGCGATTTCCCTCGTGGCGAGCCTGTTTTCGACCCTTCCCGCCTACGCCCAGACGGCGTCCGCCGCGCCCGCTCCGACAGAGGCCGCAGGATGCCCGGCGATCCTGCAACACACCTTCCCGCGGCTGCAGGATGAAAAACCCCAGTCTTTGTGCCAGTACTCCGGCAAGGTGGTTCTGGTGGTCAATACGGCCAGCTTCTGCGGGTTCACCCCGCAATACAAGGGGCTGGAGTCGCTGGACATGAAATACCGCTCGCGCGGGCTCGTGGTGCTGGGCTTCCCGTCCAACGATTTCTCCCAGGAATCGGGCTCCAACAAGGAAATTGCCGACTTCTGCGAGAGCACCTTCGGGGTGAAATTCCCGATGTTCGCCAAGTCGTCGGTGCGTGGCACCGAGGCGAACCCGCTGTTCAAGCAGCTCGCGCAGGCCTCGGGCACCACGCCGAAATGGAACTTCTACAAGTACCTGATCGGGCGCGACGGCAAGGTCGTGCAGGCGTGGTCGAGCATGACGGCGCCCGATGAAAACGGCTTCGTGAACGTCATCGAGAAGCAACTCGGGCCAAACTGAGACTGAGCAGTTCACAAGAAAACGAATCGGTAATATTATTTACCGATGCGTCTAAATCATCGTGAACTCGGCGAAACAAACGTTTACCAAACCAGCGGGAACCGTGCCGCTGATGCCGCGCTCCTAACTTGCGTGGGCAGTGATTGCCCAGCAGGTTTCATGTTGCGAGGTCTTCCAGGCGCCTGCCGTCTGGTCGAAATCCCGAGGCGATTCTTCTCCTCCTCCCTCCCTCCCTCCTTCGCGTCGGGGCGCCTCGCAGCATTTTTGTCTTCCAGCCGGGCTGGGGTTTCGCGATGACGCAGCCCCCTCGCATCGCCGTCATCGGCGCCGGCATCTCGGGATTGGCCGCAGCGCATTCGCTGCGTGACGCGGCCGCCGTCACCCTCTTCGAAGCCAGTGACTACTTCGGTGGTCACGCCCATACGGCAACGATCGAGCTTCCGCGCTCCTCCACCGACACCACCCGGATCGCCCATGGCGTCGACACCGGTTTCCTGGTCTACAACGACCGCACCTACCCGAACCTGATCCGTCTTTTTGCCGAGCTCGGCGTCGAGACGGCTGCGTCCGACATGTCGTTCTCAGTCCAGGCCGCGCGCGACAACGGTGGCGGCCGGCTGGAATGGAGCGGCAACAGCCTCGGCACCGTGTTCGCCCAGCGGCGCAACCTGTTCGACCGCCGTTTCCTGGGAATGCTCGGGGATCTGCTGCGCTTCAACCACCTGACCACGCGCATCGCCCAGGCCGGCACCGAGGGCGAACTGGCCCAGCCGCTGGGCGAATTCCTCGACGCCCACCGCTTCGGCACGGCATTCCGCGAGTGGTATTTCCTGCCGATGATGGGCTGCATCTGGAGCTGCTCGACCACGCGGATGCTGGCGTTTCCGGTCGCAACCATGATCCGCTTCTGCCACAACCACGGCCTGATCCAGATCGCCAACCGGCCGCAGTGGCGCACCGTGCGCGGTGGCTCGCGCCACTACGTCGAAAAGATCGTCGCGAGCCTGCCCGACAAGCGCCTGAACACGCCCGTGCGCGGCATCACCCGCACTGACGCCGGGGTGCTGGTGGCCACCGCCGCCGGCGTCGAGCGCTTCGACCACGTCGTGCTGGCCACGCACTCCGACCAATCGCTCGCCATGCTGGGCGATGCGAGCCCCGCCGAAGCCGCGGTGCTGGACGCGATCCGCTACCAGTCGAACCATGCCGTGCTCCACACCGACGCCACGGTGCTGCCGCAATGCCACGCGGCCTGGGCCGCCTGGAACTACGAGCGCGCAGCCGTCGGCGAGCGCGAATCGGGCCGCGTCTGCCTGCACTATCTGCTGAACAAGCTGCAGCCACTGCCCTGGGAACAACCGGTCGTCGTTTCGTTGAATCCGGTGCGCGAAATCCAGCGTAGTCAGGTCATGGCCGAATACGACTACGACCACCCGGTGCTCGACCTTGCCGCGATCCGTGCGCAGGCCGAGGTGCCCGCCCTGCAAGGCCAGCGCAACACCTGGTTCGCTGGTGCATGGATGGGCTACGGCTTCCACGAAGACGGCCTGAAGGCCGGCCTGGCCGTGGCTGCGGATCTGCGGGCACGGTTGTCCGCCGGCGAAAGCGCGGCGGCGAGGCTTGCGGCATGACACCGACGCAGGCCGTGCCGCTGATGGGCTTCGGCGAAGTCCGCCACACACGCCTGCACCCCGCGCGCAACGCCTTCGTCTATCCGACCTACTTCCTGATGCTGCCGATGCGCACCCTGCGCGCGTATGGCAGCAAAGCCGTGGCGCTCAACCGCGCGGCCGCCATCTCCTTCCACGACGTCGACCACGGCGACGGCCGCCCGCCCGAACAAGGCGGCGCGCTGGCCTGGCTCGACGATCTGCTGGCCGCCCACCAGATCCACGACGCCGACGGCGAAGCCTGGCTGCACTGCTATCCGCGTGTGTTCGGCTACACCTTCAAGCCGGTGAGCTTCTGGTACTGCCACACGGCCGAAGGCGTGCTGCGGGCCATTGTGGTCGAGGTCAACAACACCTTCGGCGAGCGCCATTGCTACCTGCTGGACCACCCGGTGTACGGCGCGGAACTCCAGGCGACGAAGGCCTTCCACGTCTCGCCGTTCTGCCGCGTCGACGGCAGCTATCGCTTCCGCTTCTTCGTCGACGCCGATCGCGCGCGCACGGTGGTGCGCATCGACCACGACGATGCCGACGGCCCGCTGCTGCAGACCAGCGTGAGCGGCGACCTCGGCCCCATGACCGCGGCCAGCGTGCGCCGCGCGCTGTGGCGCTACCCGGCCATGACCTTCGGGCTGATCGCGCGCATCCACTGGCAGGCCGTGAAGCTGTGGCTCAAGCGCGTGCCTCTGGTCGCCAAGCCGGCGCCGCCCACGCACTTCGTTTCACGCGACAACCAGCAGCAGGCGAATCCATGAACTCAACCACGGCCTCCCGCTTCTCGCTGCCCCAGGGCGCACCCGCCGCCGCGCGCACCGTGCTCGGCTTGCTGCAGCGGCTGGCCTACGGCTCGCTGACCGTGCGCCTGCCCGACGACTCGGTGCGGCACTTCGGTGCCACGCCGGGCAGCGGCCCCACGGCCTCGCTCACGCTGCGCAACTGGAATGCCTGCAAGGCCGCGCTCAAATCGGGCGATATCGGCTTTGCCGAGAGCTACATCGCCGGCGACTGGACCACGCCCAACCTGACCGAGCTGATCAAGGTGTTCATCGCCAACCGCCGCGCCATCGAGGACGTGGTGTACGGCAGCTGGCCCGGCCGCCTGCTGTACCGCGTGCGGCACCTCATGAACCGCAACAGCAAGGCCGGCAGCTCGCGCAACATCCATGCGCACTACGACCTGGGCAACGCGTTCTACAAACTCTGGCTCGACGAGACGATGAACTACTCGTCGGCCTGGTTCGAGGGCGACCTGTCGAAGCCGATGCCCGAGGCGCAGCGCGCCAAGGTGCGCCGCGCGCTCGAACTGGCGGCCGTGCAACCCGGCGACCGCGTGCTCGAAATCGGCTGCGGCTGGGGCGCACTGGCCGAAATGGCGGCGGTGGACTTCGGCGCCTCGGTGACGGGCGTGACGCTGTCGACCGAGCAGCTCGCCTACGCCCGCGAGCGTACCGCCGCGACCCAAGGTCCGGCCACCGACCTGCGCCTGCAGGACTACCGCGACATCGCAGACGCACCCTTCGACGCGGTGTGCTCCATCGAGATGGTGGAAGCCGTAGGCCGCGCGTACTGGCCGACCTACTTCGAGAGCGTGAGCCGGCTGCTCAAGCCAGGCGGCCGTGCCTGCGTACAGAGCATCGTGATCGACGATTTGCTGTTCGACCGCTACATCGACTCGACCGACTTCATCCAGCAGTACATCTTCCCGGGCGGCTGCCTGCCCTGCCCGCGCGAGTTCCGCCGCGAGGCCGAGGCCGCGGGGCTGGAGGTGGTGGACGAATTCGCCTTCGGCGCCGACTACGCCGAGACCCTGCGCCGCTGGCGCGAGAGCTTCCTCGGGCAGCGCGGCCGCATCCTGCAGCTGGGTTTCGACGAGCGCTTCATGCGCATCTGGGAGTTCTACCTGGCCTACTGCGAGGCCGCGTTCTCGCAGGCGAACATCGACGTGGTGCAGTACACGCTGCGCAAGCGCTGAAAAGAAAAAGGCGCCGTGCGGCGCCTTCTTCTTTCTTCAGGGCTCGTTCCTCAGGGCTTGGTGTCGATGAAGCTGGGCCGCAGCATCAGCTTGTCGAACAGCTTCGCGAGGTTGCCGTGGTCACCACGCCAGTCGATTTCGGGGAAGCGCAGGTCCAGCCAGCCCAGCGTGCAGCCCACCGCGATGTCTGAAAGGCTCAGGTGGATGCCGCTGCAGAAGGGCTTGTCGCTCAGACCCTTGGCCATGGCGGCGATGCCGTCCTCGACCTTGGTGCGCTGGCGCTCGATCCAGGCCGCGCTGCGCTCCCCGTCGTTGCGGCCGGCCCAGGTGGCTTCCAGGCGCCAGAGCACGCCGGCATCCATGACGCCATCGGCCAGCGCCTCCCAGGTCTTGACCTCGGCGCGCTCGCGGCCCTGCTGCGGAATCAGCTTGCCGACCGGCGACAGGGTGTCCAGATATTCGACGATCACGCGGGAGTCGAACATCGCCTCGCCGCCTTCCATGATCAGGCAGGGGACCTTGCCGAGCGGGTTGGAATTGGAGATCGTGGTGTCGGCAGCCCAGACGTCTTCGAGCACGAACTGGTAATCGAGCCGCTTTTCGGCCAGCACCACGCGCACCTTGCGCACATAAGGGCTGGCGGCGGATCCGATCAGTTTCATGAAGGCTCTCTCCCTAACTTTGAAGACGTTTGTTAATAGTCATTTTAGGTGAACGGGAAAACCAGAGCCCCAAATCGACCCCAATGTGTCGGTACCGCCCCACGGAGCGCCGGCCGCCTAAAATTCGGGCATGAGCTTTTCCACCGTTTCCGCCCTTTCCCCCCTTGATGGCCGTTACGCGGCCAAACTCGCGGCGTTGCGTCCGCTGATGAGCGAACAGGGCTATATGCACCGACGCGTGCAAGTCGAGGTGGCGTGGTTCATTGCGCTGTCCGACTGCGGCTTCGCCGAATTCAAGCCCTTGACGGGCGGCGCCCGCAAGTACCTGCTGGGCCTGGTGTCCCACTTTTCCGAGGCCGACGCGCTGGCCATCAAGGAAATCGAGAAAACCACCAACCACGACGTGAAGGCGGTCGAGTACTGGATCAAGTCCAAGTTCGAAGCCCGGCCCGAGCTGCTCACGGCCGCCGAGTTCGTGCACTTCGCCTGCACCAGCGAGGACATCAACAACACCAGCCACGCCCTGCAGATCCAGGCCGCGCGCGACAAGGTGGTGCTGCCGGCCATCGACGGCCTGATCACCAAGCTGCGCGAGATGGCGCACCAGTTTGCCAACGTGTCGATGCTGTCGCGCACGCACGGCCAGACCGCCAGCCCGACCACGGTCGGCAAGGAAATCGCCAACGTGACGGTGCGCCTGTCGAAGGCCCGCGCGCAAATCGCTTCGGTGCAGCTGCTGGGCAAGATGAACGGCGCGGTCGGCAACTACAACGCCCATCTGGCCGCCTGGCCCGATTTCGACTGGGAAGCCTTCAGCCGCAAGGTCATCGAGACGCCCGCGCCGCTGGGCCTGGGCCTGAGCTTCCAGCCGTACAGCATCCAGATCGAGCCGCACGACTACATGGCCGAGCTGTTCGACGCGGTGGCGCGCGCCAACACGATCCTGATCGACTTCTCGCGCGACATCTGGGGCTACGTGAGCCTGGGCTACTTCAAGCAGCGCCTGAAGAAGGGCGAGATCGGCTCCTCGACGATGCCGCACAAGGTCAACCCGATCGACTTCGAGAACGCCGAAGGCAACCTGGGCCTGGCCAACGCGGTGCTGCGCCACCTGAGCGAGAAGCTGCCCATCAGCCGCTGGCAGCGCGACCTGACCGACAGCACGGTGCTGCGCAACATCGGCGTGGCCTTCGGCTATGCCACGCTGGCCTATGCCAGCCTGGCCACCGGCCTGGGCAAGCTCGAACTCAACGAGGAAGCGCTTGCCGAAGACCTCGACGCCTCGTGGGAAGTGCTGGCCGAGCCGATCCAGACCGTGATGCGCCGCTTCGGCGTACAGGGCGCCTACGAGCAGCTCAAGGAAGTGACGCGCGGCAAGACCGTGACGGCCGAGGCGCTGCACGGGCTGATCCGCTCGCTGGAGATTCCGGAAGAGGAAAAGGCCCGCCTGCTGGCGATGACGCCGGCCAGCTACGTCGGCAAGGCTGCCGAGCTGGCCAAGCGCATCTGATGGCGCTCAAATCCACCATCTTCAAGGCCACCCTCGCGGTGGCCGACATCGACCACGGCTACTACGCCGACCATGCGCTGACCCTGGCGCGCCACCCGAGCGAAACCGACGAGCGGATGATGATCCGGCTCGTCGCGCTCGCGCTCAACGCGCACCAGCTGCAGGACGTCTGCCAGGGCGACGGCACGCTGGCCTTTGGCGCCGGCTTGTCGAACGTCGACGAGCCCGATGTGTGGCTGCGCGACTTCACGGGCGAGGTCAAGATCTGGATCGAGGTCGGCCAGCCGGAAGACAAGCCCATCATCAAGGCCTGCGGCAAGGCGGACGAGGTGATCGTCTACTGCTTCAACCACGCGGCCGAAATCTGGTGGCGCGGCATCGAGAACAAGCTCACGCGGCCGCAGAACCTGAAGGTCTATCGCGTGCCGACAAATGCCTCGCAGGCGCTGGCCGCGCTGGCGCAGCGCAGCATGCAGCTACAGGCGACCATTCAGGAAAACACGCTGACGCTGGGCGACGGCGTCAACAGCATCGACGTGGAGTTGCTTCGCTGGAAGTAATGCTGCGCGGCTAGGCCGCCGGCATCATCTCGCCGCATTGCCAGCACTGCTCGAAGCCGCCTTCGACCTGCTCGCCGCACACGCACAGCCAGCTGCGCTGCGGACGGTGCTGCAGCTCGTGCAGCAGCCTCCTGGCCAAGTCGAACTGGGTTTCGTCGTCGATCCAGATCTCGGGCAGGCACTGGTCGGGCGGCAACTGGCCCATTACCGCGCCGAGGAATTCGCGCTGCACGGTGGCGGCCACGCCCTCTTCGCGCAGCGCGTGCACCCACACGGTGGCGATAGCGAGGTTGGGGGCTTGCGCGAGGCGGCGCATTGTCAGGGGGCCCAGTTTTTCTCGTCGTCGGGGTCGAGCTCGGGCTCGGCGGCGGACGGCGGCGGTTCCGCCTCGCGCGCCCGCTCCGCATAGCGGTTGAAGCGCCAGGCCGAGTCTTCCATCGTGATTCGGCGCCACGTGGCGCGCTTCTCAACGGGTGTCATGCCGGGCCAGAACTGCACTTCGTCGAAGGTGCGGCCACAGCCCTTGCATTCGTCGTCGCCCTGGCTGGTGGAGCAGATCGCGATGCAGGGAGTGTCGGGCGTGCTCTCGTACCAGGCCATCCATGCAGCCCATGCCTTGGGCGGAAAGCCGACCTCGTCGACCTCGTCTTCATGGTGAAAAACCATGAGCGCGTAGACCTCGGCCAGCGCGCGCAATTCAGGACCCAGCGTGACCCCGTCGGGCGACGGCGTCTTCTCGCGCCAGTAGTTGATGGCGGCCTCGATGTCGATGATGTGTATGGCGGCCATGGAGCGTGAAAAAGCAGCGGACGGCGATCATAGTCCGGCAATGTCCCGAAACGCCGAAGGGACAAGATCGCTATGAAAAACAGAGCATCACACGCCCTGTTCATCAGCAGTTCAAAGGTGTTCTCTTTAAACCTGTGGAAACTTTCGATTGCACCGCCGCGAGCTTCGATGCTCTAATCCGCCCCACGAAGGGGAGTAGCTCCCGACCGCTGTCCACGGCAGCGCGAATCGTCAGGTCGTCAATACGAAGCAAAACACTTCCGGCCTGCCGGGCAACGTACGCGCACTCGCGCGGGCGCTGTCGAGCGAGACCTTCGATTTGAACCTGTGCAGGTTTGGTCGAAGCGTTCGCAAGCTCCCGGTGTCACCCCCGGACTTCATTCCTCGCTTTCGATCTTCCCGCACAGGATGAATCGAAACGCATCGGCATGCGCCTTCCGTCGTCGCCCCTGAAGGGAGAGGCTGGGGCGCAAAGACAAAAGAGGAATCTATGGAAATGTTCATGACCCCGGAGTTCTGGGTCGCGGTCGGTCAGATCATCATGATCGACATCCTGCTGGGCGGCGACAACGCCGTCGTGATTGCGCTGGCCTGCCGCAAGCTGCCGCCGGCCCAACGCACCAAGGGCATTCTTTGGGGTACCGCGGGCGCCATCGTGCTGCGCGTGATCCTGATCTTCTTCGCGCTCACGCTGCTGGCCATTCCGTTCCTGAAGCTGGTGGGCGCGATCCTCCTGCTGTGGATCGGCGTCAAGCTGCTGGCCCCTGAACACGACGACGCGCACGGCAACATCACCGGCAGCGACAAGCTGTGGGGCGCGGTCAAGACCGTGATCGTGGCCGACCTCGTGATGAGCGTCGACAACGTGATCGCCATTGCCGGTGCCGCGCAAGGCGCGGGCGACGGCCACCAGATGCCGCTCGTGATCTTCGGCCTGCTCGTGAGCATCCCGATCATCGTCTGGGGCAGCCAACTGGTCATCAAGCTGATGGACCGCTTCCCGATGATCATCACGCTGGGCGGCATGCTGCTCGGCTGGATCGCCGGCACGATGGCCGTGTCCGACCCCGCACTGGCAAACGCTGCCGCCTGGACCTGGGTGCCGAAGGTGCCGCAGACCGACGTGGTCAAGTACGCCGCCGGTATCGCCGGTGCGCTGCTGGTGCTGGCAATCGGCAAGTGGGTGGCTGCGCGCCACGCCCGCAACAAGCCTGAAGAACAGGCGGTGACGACCGGCTGAGCCGGCGTCGCTTTCGAGAAACTTCCTGTCCCGCCTCGTCTCTCACTCTAACTACCTGAAGGAGCACGCCATGGAAAAGATCATTCTTTATGTCGACGATGTCACCTACGCCTGTGAGCAGTTCGCCGAACTTGCTCCGGACGCGAGCACCGTCGTGGCGCGCCATTGGGTGCTCGTGGCCTGTGCGCCGCGCATGACGCATCGCATCAGCAAGTGGGTGAGCCACAGCGCGCGCGAGAACTGGCGCGCCAAGTGGTTCAGCAAGGTGCAGGCGCAGATGCTGCCGCTGCTGGAGCGCAACGGCGGCCAGGTGACCCCGGTGCTGGCCAAGGGCCCGCTGACCGAACTGACGGCGCAACTCAAGCGCGAGCATTCGGCCGTTCACGTGGTCGATGCGCGCCGCCCGAAGATCGGTGTCGATCTGGAGCCGGTAACGCCGGACCAGACACCGGCCCATCAGTCGGGCTGGGCCTTTCCCGGTGCCGTGATGGGCATGGGCGCACTGCTGGTGCTGGCGAACGAACTGGCCGAGTAAGGCAGGAAGAAACTCCTTTGACGAGCCCCGGTGCGGCAACGCACCGGGGCTCGGTGTTTTGTGGGCCCTGGGGTATCCTGAACGCCATATGCGCATCATCATCAAATGGCTGCTCAGCGCCGTGGCGCTGCTGGCGGTTGCCTATCTCTACAGCGGCGTCCAGGTCAACAGCTTCGGCTCCGCGCTGATCGCGGCAGCGGTGATCGGCCTGCTCAACATGATCGTGCGTCCGGTGCTGGTGGTGCTGACGCTGCCGGTCACCATCGTCACGCTCGGGCTGTTCCTGTTCATCATCAACGCGTTGCTGTTCTGGGCCGCGTCGGGGCTGCTGAGCGGATTTCACGTCAGCGGCTTCCTGGCCGCGCTGATCGGCTCGCTGCTGTATTCGCTGCTCGGGCTGCTGATCGAGTCCGCACTGGGCGGGCTGCTGTCCAAGCGCTGAATCTGCAGTTGCTGCCGCGCTACGTCACTTCAGCGGCGGCTCCGCGGCCTGCTCTTTCACCAACGCCTCCACTGCCCGCGCACGGGTGTCGATGATCGACGCCTCGTAGTGATCGACCACCCTGGACTGGCGCACGAGTTCCTGCGCGGCCTTGAAGCGGTCGCGCGCGGCCGGGTAGTCGAGGATCGCCACGTTCGCCTCGGCATCGGCGCGCACCGCGCGCAGCGTGTCGTTCTGGGCGCCGTAGAGATTGGCGAGCGTGCGCCACGCCGTGGCGTCGCGTGGGTTCGCGGCGACCCAGTCGCGCAGCACGGGAATCATCGGCGCGGGCTGACGCGTTGCGGTAGCGGCTTCGGCGGCCAGCATCATCTCGGGTCGCTCCTTTGACTTGGCATCGAGCAGCGCGGCCGCCTTGGGTGCGGCGCCTGCGGCGAGCTCGATCTCCGCGTTGAGCCAACGCGCCTGCTTCGCCGCGGCCGGGTCTTCCGCCGTGCGCGCAACCAGCCGTTCGACCAGCGTGCGCGCGGTCTTGTAGTCGCGCATTTCCTTGGCCGACAGCGCCGCCGCGTAGAGCGTGCCGGCCTGCTGGGCTGGCGAGCTTTTCGCGAACTCGCCGCTGGAAGCTGATTCGATCCATAGCCGCAGCACGTCGACGCCCGGGCGCGTCAGCACGCGTGCGCGCGCAGCAATCATCGCGTGGTCCATCGCCAGCGGAACCGGCGGCGCCGCGTCCATTCGGAATTGGAAGCGGCCCTGCATGTCGGAGATGCGCTCCGTGGTCAGCGGGTGGCTGCGCAGGTAAGGGTACGAGCCGTTGTCGTTGAGGCGCGAGGCGTACTGCAGCTTCTCGAACATCGCGGCCGCGCCTTGCGGCGCGAAGCCCGCCTGTGTCATCACGCCGAAGCCGATGCGGTCGGCCTCGCGCTCCATGTCGCGCGAGAAGCTCAGCTGGTTCTGCATGAACAGCGCCTGGCTGCCCATGATCACGGCCTGGCCTGCGTCGCCGTTGCGGCTCTTGCCGGCCGCGATCATCCCGAGGATCAGGCCGGCAATCATCAACGGCATCTGCTTGCCCTGCTTGCTCATGATGCGCGAGATGTGGCGCTGCGTGACGTGCGAGAGCTCGTGCCCGAGCACCGTGGCCAGCTCGTCGCGACTGCCGACCACCGCCACCAGGCCAAGGTTGAGCCCCAGGTAGCCGCCGGGCAGTGCAAAGGCATTGATGTTGCGGTCGCGGCCCAGCAAGATCGTCCAGGCGAAACGCTCGTCGAGCTCAGGCGTGAGCTCGCCGCGCGCGCGGGCCGCCACCAGCAGGCGCTGCCAGATGTCCTGCACGTAGGCGGCGATCACCGGATCGTCGATGTAGTCCGTGTCGCGATAGAGCTCACGGGCAATCTGGTCGCCGAGGTGGCGCTCCGCGCTGGCGGTCATCTCGCCGCCGTCGCCCAGGCCGGGCAGGATCTGCTGCATCTGCGCCAGCGCGGGCACCGGCAGCAGCACCTGGGAAGCTATTAAAAAAGTAGCGCACAACGACCGCAAGGCAGGCATTGGCAAGCTTTTCGTGGGGTGATGGAGAGTCAAGCGCGGCATTCCTCGTCTGTGGCTCGGGCTCGTATGATGCATCTTCAAAACGAACGTTCACCATGAGCACTCTCACCCATTTTGACGCCCAGGGCCAGGCCCACATGGTCGACGTGGCCGGCAAGCCCGCCACCCACCGCGTGGCCGTGGCCACAGGCCGCATCGAGATGCAGGCGGCGACGCTGGCGCTGATCGAATCGGGGACGGCGAAGAAGGGCGATGTGCTGGGCATCGCGCGAATCGCCGGCATTCAGGCAGCGAAGAAGACGAGTGATCTGATTCCGCTGTGCCATCCGTTGGCGTTGACGCGGGTGGCGGTGGCGTTTGCTCTTGCCGATGCGGGGAACGTGCCGCAGGTGGCTTGCACGGCGACCGTCGAGACTGTCGGGCCGACAGGGGTGGAGATGGAGGCGTTGACGGCGGTGCAGGTGGCGCTATTGACGATCTATGACATGTGCAAGGCGGTCGATCGAGGGATGCGGATTACCGATGTGCATGTGTTGGAGAAGCATGGGGGGAAGTCGGGGAGTTGGGTGGCGCCGTAATCGCACTGCTAGGGAGCGGTGCCTTCGCCGGCATCCTCTCTCATCCAGCGGGCGAAATCCGACGGGAACGCGTCCCTGAAGCGTTCAGCCTGCGCCCTGGCCTCGTCTTCGAGGCCGAGCAATTCAGCGCTTTCGATCAGCTTGACGATGACGCGTGGCTCGGGTGAAAAATGAATCACGCGCTGCGCGAGCGCATGCATCGCTGCGGCGTTGGCAGGTGTCACAGTGGTCAGCGTCAGCTCCGCAAACTCCGCTTGGCGAGCAAACAGCCACGTTCCTTTTACTTTGGCGAGCGTATCTTCTTCGTAGGCCGGCAACCGTTCGTCGCGCGGGAGATAAATCTGGCTGACGCGGATGTAGTCCCAACTGGCGCATCCGACGATCAGCAGCAGGACGCCAGCCGCGATGGATGACAGCGCTGGCCGAATCGCAAGACTGGGCTTGGCCGGCCACAGCATGCCGAGACACAGACCGAAAACCAGCTGGAACGGGCCATACCAAAGCGGGTACTCGAGCAGGCTGTGCAGCACGATCGCTCCCAGCATGCCCCACGCCATCAGACGGGTGGGATCGCGCTCGCGCCAGGGCCGCGCGGCAAACACCATCCAGAGAAAACCACCACAGATCAGCACTGCGGCGGGGATGCCCAGCTCCACTGCCAGATGCAGGGGGAGGTTGTGCGCGTTGTCCAGGATCTCGACGAACCGGGCCCCGTCATACCGGGTGCTGTAGTGCGCAAAGCTGAGTTCGCCCCATCCCCAGCCGGTCCAGGGACGCTCTGCGATCAGCGTGAGCACGTTGCGCCACAGGATCAGCCTGCTGTGGTCATCGGGCGCGCCGCTGTGCAGGCGCTGGAGCATGCTTTCGACGCCTCCACTGCCGCCGCCGACCAATTGAGGCAACGCCCAGGCAATGGCGAAGTAGAGCGGGATGGTCGATAGCAGGAGCAGCGGCGAAGGCAGGAGCAATCGTGACCCAGTTTCTTCAGCGTGCCAGCCCTGACGCTCCCGCCTTGCGATGAAGGCGGCCACGCCGACGATGGACAGCAGTTGAAGCAACCCCGTGCGGGACGTCGAAGCGGCTGCGGCAACAAGGAGCAGCAGCGCCGCCGCCATCAGCCCGCGCCGTGCGCGTGCCGATGGATGCATGGCATAGAGCCACAGCGCAGCAACCCAGCCCATGCTGATCAGCGTGGCGAACTGGTTGCGCTGGCGGAGATTGCCGTAGGCCTGACCGAGGGCGGGGGAGGTGGTCCAGGGGACGAGGGGTTCGGCGAGGCCGTAGTACTGCAACAGGCCCAGGACCGCGCTGACGAGTCCGGCAGCCAGCACTCCCCAGGCCAATGCTACAGCCCCCTGGGCGGCGCTCGACATGCGAGCGCCTATCAGCGCCGCCACCGCAACTGCCGCCGTCGCAGTGCAGGCAGGCACCCAGAAGCCCCATACATCACCGTGAAACAGCGCAATGCAGCCCGCGCTGAGCATCAGCCAGCCAAGCACACGGCGGTCGAGCGTTTTTCCTCGGGCGTCGCACGAGAACAGCAGGAATGCAATGCAAGCCCAAGCACAAAGCAACTGCCAGACATTGACGGACGGACCGGCCACCCACGGGAACAGAAAAGGGAGGGCGATCAGTGCCGCGCTGAAAAAGGGCATCGACGGAATTGTGCAGTGCCGCGACGCGCAGGGGCAAGCTCACACGGCCGCTGGCCGGGGGCGGGAGTTCGCCGCAGGTGGCTTGCACAGCCACTGTCGAGAGTGTCGGGCCGGTCGACGTAGAGTTTGAAGCGCTGACGGCCGTACAGATGGCTCTATTGACGATCTACAACATGTGCAAGGCGATGGACCGGGGATGCGGATTGCCGATGTGCATGTGTTGGAGAAGCATGGGGGAAATCGGGGAGTTGGGTGGCGGTGAGATCTGCAATGCCAATAGCCCTAGCGCCAGCAACTCGCCGCCGTACCCGGGGTATCGGCCGCCATGTTCTTGATGCCCTTGGCATCCAAAGTGAAGTCGCCGCACTTGCTATCCGAGGCCTGCACCCCCGTACGCTGGGCTTTCAACGTGTAGCCACCGTCGCTGCCGTCGGCGGCCGCACTCAGGACCAGCGTGTAATAGCCATTTTGCGACGCAGTGCCATTCGGTAGCTTTAGGTTGCTCGCCACGTTGGTATAGCTTCCGTTCTGCGCCCTCCAGCGCTCTTGGCGTGCGGCAGCGTCATTGAGCAGGTTCTGCCCCTCCACCCGCCGGGACCGCCTCGCGTACTCTGTGTATGACGGGTAAGCAATAGCCGCCAGGATGGCGACGATGGCCACGGTGATCATCAGCTCGATCAGGGTGAAGCCCTTTTCAGCGTTGCGCACTAGTTTCTCCTTCAAAAGACATGCTTCTCGCCACTTGGGCGAGCACGAGAGGCGTCAGGCGACGCCCCCGTCTTCACCATCGCAGTGGGAGAGCCTGAAACATCAGTTCGGCGGCTGCTTGCGCCAGCTTTGACGGCCAAACTGCAACCCGTGGTTGATCTTCCGTTGGGCACTCCCGCTGGGGTCGAACAACTCCCCCCCACGAATGGTCTGGCTGCCGGCCCCCGTTTCCGTCCCGTTAACCTGGCCGCCAGCAATCGCGTCAGTGGAATTGAAAATTCCATCATTGTTCATGTCGAACACGACGTAGTCGGTGCGGCCGCCGCCGTTCGGATCGATGCCGTAGATCGTGCCACCCATGCCCGCTGCGCAAGGGTCCTCTGAAGTCCGTACCGACGTAAGGAACAGCCCCCGGCCGTACAGCGTCATGTCGTAGATCATCTTCTCCCCGTTTCGCGGCAGATCCACGATCCAGCCCCATTTATCGACATCGCTGTCTCGCGTGCCAGTGGCGTTGGCCTTGTACCAGTTCACCGTGTTGTTCGTCAGCGAGAAGTTGCCTGTACCGGCCTCCAGTTCCGCGAACGACTGGCTCTGCAGATCGGTGCGCGCCTTGGACGCCGTCGGCAATGGCGTGGGCGCCGTCACCCCCCCGTCGCTATAGCGGTCCCAGACGCCATACGCTGTCTGCCTCTGTGTGCTGCTCTTGTCGCTGGCCGTCAGCAGGCGGCCCGTCCCGAAGATCACCAGATCGCCCTTGCCCGTGGGATGCTGTATCACGTAGGGAGCCGCCGTGATGGCCTGACGCTTACCGTCCGCGTCCTTGGCGGTGAAGAACTTCTGCACCGTCCACGCCGAGGCATCGCTGCTGCTCATATCGAAGCGCCACACATTGCCTGCCAGGTCACCTGCATAGGCCATGTCCACCTTGCCGTCACGGGTGTTGTCAACGGCGGTCACACGCGACAGGCCGTTGCCCAGGGGCATTGAAGCCGTCAACTCGGCGGCCGACATGCCGCCATCCAGATCGAAGCGCCGGATCACGCTGCCGTTGGAGATGTCCAGGACGAACAGGCTGGCACCGCCACCACCCGCAGTGCTGTTGCCCCCCTGATAGCCACCAGGTACCAGCGCGACCCATTTGCCTTTGCCAGTTGCAGGATCATTGAGGCGGGCGATGGTCGGCTGCGGCAGCGAGCTGCCCATGTTGGCGTTCTGATCGGAGCCGAACTCCCACAGCAGTTGGGGCGAAGTGGGGTTCGTAACGTCCAGCGCGAACACCTGCCTGCCGCCCGCGCCCAGGCTGCCGATCACCACCTTGTGCCACGCCGCGCCGAAATACACGTCCGAGGCAACGGGCGTTCCATCGACGTAGTAGCGGTGGGGCGTCCCGTCCTTCTTGCCGTAATCAGGCGCGGTGAGCGTGTTCAGGGTATTGCGCACCGCAGTGGGAATGAAGGCGAACTCCTCCGCACCGTTCTCGGCGCGGAAGGCGTGGAACATGCCATCGTTGGCGCCCACGTAGATCATCTCGGGCTGGTTCGCCTGGCCGACGGCAAAGGCCGCGTAGTTGCTGCCGGTGCCTTCCAGCGGATCTGCGGCTGTTGCCCGGTAGAGCGCCCCCTTCACGCGCAGCGGCGAGGAGTTGACGATGTCGCCCAGCACGTTGGGACTGGTGCCGCTGGGCAGGTTCTTGCGGACGCGAAGCGTGTTGGTCTCGCCGCGCAGGAAGCCGATACGCTGCTCTGCCTTGCCATCAGCGCGGCTTGGACTTGTGGAGGGATCCAGGTTGAGCGCTGTGAGCCACGCCGCATCGGCCGTCTGAGCGGTGATGCCGGCAAAGGTGAAGGGGCGCAGGGTCGGCGTGGCGGCACCAGCGCCCGCATACAGGATCTTGCGGGTCGTCTTGTCGCGCGCAGCCAGTTGCTCCGCAGCGCTCCACTGCCGCACGTAGTTCCGTCCGGTGGTGGCGTTCTCGGTGAGCTTTTCGCGGATCACGTCGCCGACCCAGCCATCGGCCTCGAAGCGGGTGCGGTAGATGTCGGCACCCGCTGAGATCGTGCCACTGGGCACATCCACCGACACTGCCGTCACCGAGTTGGTGTTCTGCAGGATGTCGTTGAAGGCCTTGGTCATCTGCGCCTTCAGCGTGGTGGCGTTGGTGACCAGGAAATAGTTGTCCGGGTCGCCCACGACCGAGGCCGGATCGCGCCCCGGCATGCCGTACTTGGCGGCGTACCACAGGGGGTCCTTGAGGAAGCTGCCCGAGGAGCTCGCCGTACTCGGCGTGAAGGTCCGACTGGCCGAGAGCGGCAGGCTGGCGCACTCCGAATCGGTGGATCGCCCCACGCAATAGCCGGGCGCACGGGAGGGAGGCGTGTTCAGCGCGTAATACACGGAACCGGTGTCCTTGTCCCGCACCTCCAGATACATGCCATCCTGGGTAGTGCCGGAGATCACATAGCCCATGTGCTGGCCGATGCCGCCCGCCGCGTACTCGGACAGCATGTCGACCTTCACGCTGCCGTTCGCCTGCAGCGAGACGATATAGCGCGAGATGGCATCCATGTCGTGATCGGCACCCTGCTCCACGTCCTCATAGTTGATGCGGAACTCCGCATAGGGCCGCCCCTCATTGATGCTGGCGTTCTGGTCGGCTGTGCCGGTGTTGGCGATGCGATCCACGTAGTAATCCACGATCTGATCGGTCGGTGCGAAGCGCGTGGGGTCTATGCTGAAGCCGGTCACGGACTTGGCAAAGGGAGAGATCGTCACGAACCGGCCATTGCCCACCGGAAAGCGGATCTGCGGCAGTGGGGAGGCGATGGCCACCGAATAAGTCATCAACCGGTTCTTGCCCTTGGCATTGCCGAAAACGGCATTGTTGGCACCGAAGCGCGATACCCCCGCGGAGTAATAGCTGCCTTCCTTGCTGGGCTCCTGGGGCGACAGTCCACGCACCCAGGAGAGATCGTCGACCGTCTTCACCGACGGCGCACCATTCGCGTTGGTCGAGTTCGACTGGCCGATGAAGAAGTTCTTGCCATGAATTCCCTCGGCCGCGCCGATGGCTTGCACCTCGTTGGCGACATTGAAGCCGGTCAGGGCGTCCGCATTGAGCGCGATGGACTGATAGCGGCTACCCGTCATCTTCGTGTCGTACGAAGGATTGATGTCGCTGAGAACCGTCATCACCGGGCGCGCGCAATGCTGGTAGCCGCCGCCGTTGGGCTTTGCCGCGTAAGGCGACACCCAGTCAGGCTTGGAAAGATTCAGCGGATCCACGCTGTCCTTGGCCCCGCTGCCATAGTCGTACTGGCTGTGCGCGCCGGAGGCTCCGCCGAAGTAGCGCAGCGTCTCGAACATCATCTCGCCCACGGGGTTGCCCCACATCGAACACATCGATGGATCGGTCTTGCCGCTGATAGGGCCGTCGGTGATCCAGCCGCAGTCGTTGTACTGGCTACCGTTGAAGCCGATCAGGCGCAGGCGGTCGATGTTGGCAACGACACCGGCGACGCCGGTCTGGAACGCGCCCGTCTGCGGATTGACTTCGTCGGCAAAGCTGCTCACGTTGCGCCGCAGAATGCCGCCCGCGATGTTCTTCTGGTACGAGCCCGAGAGCAGGCCGAAGTACATCTTGTTGTTTTCACCAAAGTCGTGCAGCAAGCCGGTCGGCTTGTAGATGGCCGTGCCGCCGTTGTTCGGATAGGACTTGCAACTGGCTTCACGCAAGGCAGAGTCGGTGCTGGAGCATGCTTCCACCCGGATCTTGCGGGTCGCAATCGCGCTGGCAGGCCGCGTTACTTTCAGGGCCAGTCCCCAGTTGTCGTCACCCGCTCCCTCGACGTGGCGAAACCTCACCGTCTTCCAGCCTGCCGTCGCGAAATTGAAGTCCTTAGAGTGACTTTGCAAGCCGGTTTGACTGCGGTCTGCGCCGTGGCCGCCATACCAGCCCCAGCTTGTGCCATTGATGGTGGCCTCCACGGCGTCGTCTCCATCAACGGCAAAGGTGTAGGCCCCCGCCGTCGGAATGTAGACCTCGCCCGCGATCTCTGTCAGGTAGTTGTCCTGGGTGCAGCCATTCGTGCCGCTGAACGGGTTGTTGTTTCCGCCGGTGGTGTCGATCACGCCGATCGCGCTCGTGCCACACAGATTGGCGGTCGTTCCGTTTGCGGTGAAGAAGCTATTCATTTGCGTCGCGTTCGTCGGTGTCGCCGCGTTGTTTGTCTTCTTCCACGTCATGATGGTCATCTTCTGATACGCGGTGCTGGGCAGCATCTCGAATGCCGAGCTGCCATTCGCCGTGCATGCCACTCCACCCAAGCAGACGTCCTGCCCCGCAGTCCCCTCCTTGGATACCCAGTCCCAGATCTGGAACTTCGAGTCGTTGAGAACTCGCAGGCGAGGGATCGCGTCGTCGCCGGTTTCGCCCAGCGTGGTCACGGCAAAGAGATGGCGGGTGCCACTCAATGGTTGCGCCAGTGGCGCGTAGTCGTTGATGTTGTAGACAGCGCCATCGCGAGCGGGGTCATAGGCCTTGCCCCAAGCATGCGCATCGCGAGGCACATAGGCCGCCTGCAGTACGGTGCTGCTGGTGGTATCGGTCACGCGCATTCCGCCATAGAGCACCCGGCGAATCGCATCCATGCGCGATGTGGCGAGGTAGTTCAGGAAGTCGCCGCTCCAGCGGCTTCCGCCACAGATCTTCTTCTTGGCACCCGTAGCAGCCGCGACAGGCGAGAACTTGTCGTTGCTGTATTCATAGCAGGCGTTGTTGTTGAAGTAGCCGTAGTAGTCGATCTGGTCGGGCTTGTAACCCACGTCGATCACGCCGTCGCCGTTCAGGTCGGAAGCGTCGTTGTAGGCCTCGTAGTAGAGCTTGTGATCGCGCCCCATCACCAGCATGTTCAACGGCGGATTGCTCTCGCTCACGAACAGCGGCGTCTGTGCCAAGGCCGTGTCTCCGCTGTCTTGCGCGGTTGCGAGGTGCTGGCCAAAAAGCAATGCCACTGCGGCCGTAAGCAGGCCGACCGTGTGGAAGATACGAAAGGTTGAGCGGTTTGAACTTGTGGAATGAGCCATTGCAGCCCTCCTCGACTATTTGATGAAGAGATTGACCGTGGAACGCAGGCAGAACGCCAGCGGGCCGCAGGTTTGCACGCTGGTTTCGGCGGTTGCCTGGGCGTTGAGTTCGTAGAACTCCGTGCAGCCGGTGCTTGCGGCTTCGAGGGCGGATGTGGCACTCGAACCCTTGGGACAGACGGTAGAGATGTAGCGTGGATACCAGTAGCCGTAGGGGCCCGCGAAACCGGTGGCTGCAGCCTTGGTGGCAAACGAGGTGTTCAATCCAAGGGGGTCGGCGCGGGCCTCGGAAATGAAGCAGGGCTTGGTGCCGTCATAGGGGCTGGCCGCGCCATCCGCACACTTGGACAGCGAGATGCCGTACTTCTGGATGATGCGCTCACCCTCCCGCAGCGCGCCGTCTGCCGTTTCCTGTAGGCGCTGGCTTTCAAGCATGTTGCCGGCAATGCGCGATTCCAGCGTGACGGTGCGCATGCCAACCACGGCCAGTACCAGCACCAGCAACATCATGATCATCGCGACGAACAGCGCGGCTCCGCGCTGGCGCGCTTGCAGGGAAGAAGGCAAAGAGTGACGTGGCACGCTCATGGCATCAGGTTTCTTAACGTGAGGGAGCCGCTGGCCAGTTGGTAAAGCTGGCCCTTGCTGGCATCGCAGTTGACGCTGGCGCCGCCCGCACCTGCCCAGCGGGTGCACACGGACGACTCCATGCCTCCTGTGACCTTTTCGGCCGTACTCGACAGCAAGACGGCGTAGCGCAGTGAACGGATGACGTCGTCGGCCGCGAGGGTGCCGGTCTTGAACTCCTCGACGCGCCGCTCGGCAAATGAGTCACTGCCCTTGCCGACGCCAAACTCGAAGAGCACGCCGCGCACGCCGACGGCCACTTCCTGCTTGTCTTCGGCCTGATTGCCGGCTTGGCAGGCCAGCGCGCCCTGGGGGGTGAGAAAGTACTTTTCGACGAACAGCCCTGCGCCCAGGGCAGGCGCGGGCGGCGCTTCATAAGCCCCCAGCGCGGCAATGCCCGCCGCAGATCCGGCGCAGTCCTTCTCGTTGTTGTCGCGCGCCTGATAGCGGATGCACAAGGTGCTGGCGTCGATTGCATAGATCGCCTGGCCCACGGCGAACTTGCAGTTGTTGGGATAAGCAGCGCCGTCGGCTGGAAAGGCCTCATCCATGGCCTGCGTCGGGTCGCGCCGATAGCCGGCCTTCGTAAACTCGTTGTCCAAGGTCCCCAGCGCGTAGCGGCTGTTGCCGAGGTTCTCGCTCTGACTGGTGCGGAAACCGAAGTTGCGCAAACCTTCTATGTAGATCGTGGCGGCGATCAGGATGACGAGGAGGCCTATGGCCATTGCCACCATGAGCTCCACCAGCGAAAGGCCCAGCTCGGCCGCTCGAGAGCGGTGAATGACGCTGCCGTGCGTCCGCGGACATGTGTGCGACATAGGCTCAGAGCCTCGATCGCAATGTGTAGGAGCAAAAATCATTGTCGGTTCCATCCAGACATTGGCCTTTCTTGACCGGCCAGGCTACGGTGACCGAGACCACACCGCTTCCCGCAGCATCCAGGCCGACGACGAAGTTGCTCGTGACAAGAGCATCGGACAGCTCGGGCATGAGCTGCTTGGCGCGTGCACCCCAGCAGCCCAGCCGCTTGGCCGGAGTTGCAGTCAACGGCTGGCAATCGTTCGTGGTGACGGTACTCACTTCAGCCCCTGCGGCTTTCGCGTACCCACCCAGATCTGCCTTGGGTGTGCCATTGGCTTGCAGCACGGTAAGCGTGTCGCCGCGCATCGTCTCCATCAATTCGGCTGCGACCATCGACGCCATCTGGCGTCGCTCGGTATCGGTGGTGAATTGGATGGCGCGCACATGCATGCCTGCGGCGCCAAGCAGGCCGACGCTCACCAGCAGGACAGCCATGAGAACCTCGATGAGGCTCAGGCCCGTTTGCCGGGATGACGATGAGGAACGAGGGGCATTCATGGGGAAGAAACCGTGACAAAAATGCCGGGCCTCAAGGGCAGGATTGCCCAGCTGCCACACTTGGCATCAGCCGTACCAAGCCCGCGCGGGTCACGCTGAGGCACTGCACGCGCGTTGCGTTGGTCGCGGAAACTGACACTGTGTAGGAGGTGCTACCGGCGGCAGCAGGTCGGGCCTGGCCCGAGACCTCGAAGATCACGCCGCCGGAAGAACTGGGCTCAACGCTGACAACATCGGACAGCGTGGCGTCGCGCAGCACCTGCGCTCCCACCTTGGCTTCCCACTTCTGCCCCGTCGCGGTGACGGTGCTTTGCGTGCGCTTGTAAACACCCTCTGCACGAGCGAACTGGAACAGGGTCTGCAACTCCTGCGTTGCAGAAGTCACCCGTTGATTGGCGATCATGGTCGTGAACGACGGCATCGCCAGCGCAGCCAAAATAGCCACCAAGGCAACAACGACCATCATCTCGATCAGCGTGAAGCCTTTCTGCCTCTGCGGTGACAAAGTTAGTTTTTTCATTGGGCGCAGGAGCTATCGACCTTGGGTGTCAGAATTAGTTGAACTTCGTTTCCGAAGGTAATGTTTGTACATTCAACTGTTACCGACCTGAAGGCCGCTCGCCTTCCTGGAGCGACCGTTTGTCAGAAATGCAGGCTTCTCATAGCTTTGGCAAGCAGGCGTCCGAGAAGCGCACCGGCTGCAATTAGCAGGTTGGCCCGTCCGGCGTTGCTATAAGTCGATGCAGACTGGCCAACGAAGCCGCGACGCTGAGTAGGCGAGAAATCAACGTCAGTGGCGCAAGGTCGCGCAGACCGCAGAGATTCGAAGCATCGAGGTGACGGACAACATCACTAGCGATGCACCCATGTTGGCAGAGCCGCTGGCGCAGATCCGCTCAGATGGCGGCTGCATTCGATACGTGCCAATGGCGCGTATGTATGTCACCAAAGCATGTCATGAAGCCATCGCAGAGCAAGCGCGCTGCGCTCATTCCGCCCATAAAAATGTCAAGCTCCGGAGTCGGACCTCAGAGTGAATCGACCTTCTCATGGCCGCCTACGGATGGGCCGCATCTTGGAAATTACTGGGCCCAAGAATCCAAGCAAGTTGAATCCAGATCGAATTTCGCGTATCAGAGCCTGATCCCGAATTTTGCTTAGCAGTGTCGTCAGCGTTGGCGCACGTTGCGAAGAAACTCATTCAGGCGATTTTGCCTGTGCCTCCTGGACCGGGACTGGCCGTCCATTACAGCGGGCACGCCGCTGAAACGTACTTGGCATCGATGTTGGCGGCCTTGCAGCTCCAGTATCCATGCAAGTCGCGAGTCCACGTGATGGTTCCTGCTGTTGTTCCCTGCAGTGGAGTTCCTGCGAGATTTCCGAATGTCGCCACGATCGTTGAGGAGACGGTGGTGGACAGGGAGACTTGGGGGACACCGCTGCCCGTCGTTGACCACGTCTCGGCAATCGTCGGCGCTGCGTTGCCTGAGGTCTCCTGGAGGCTTGAACCAGTCGCTTGAGGATCACAGTTGCCGGAAACAGCCGGGTTTCCAACATTCGTCTTGCCGTTCAACAAGCAGGCTTCTACCGCGGATTTGATAGATCCCGATTCGCCTACTACGCGTTGAACTTGCGCCCGGAAGATGTAGGTTGAGTATTGAGGGACAGCAATCGCCGCGAGGATGCCAATGACCGCAACCACAACCATCAATTCGATCAGCATGAAGCCGAGAGCTTTTGTGCTTGAGGTACTCATAAGCAATGTCAAGATTGTTTTGGGTACAAAAAAAGCCGCCCGAAGGCGGCTTCTGATTCAGTAGCGCTGAAATTAAGGAGCAGCGGCAGCGAGCGGGCAAGCCGAGGTCGTGTACTTCGCATCGACGTTCGCGGCAACACAAGTCCAAGTGCCTTCAAGCGAACGGCTCCACGTAATCGTGCCAGGAGTGGTCTTCAGCACAGTTGCTGCGCTGTTGCCGAACGACGCAACAATCGTCGATGCAGCAGTAGCCGACAGGGTCACAGCCGGAACGCCAGAACCTGCGGTTGCCCAGGTCGTGGCAATTGTGGGGGCGGCATTGCCACCGGTCACTTGCAGATTGGAACCAGTAGCTTGCGGATCACAGTTGGTGGCAGTGGTCGGGTTACCGACTGCGACCTTTCCATCAAGCAAGCAAGCCTCGATAGCAGTTTTGAGAGCGCCAGACTCCGAAACGACGCGTTGCACTTGCGACTTAGCAACGTAGGTTTGGTACTGGGGAATCGCGATAGCGGCCAAGATGCCGATGATCGCGACCACGATCATCAGTTCGATAAGGGTAAAGCCGGCCTGTGCGCGGCGGGCGAGAGTACGACGGTTCATGTTTAACTAACTCCAGGTTGGTTGTTACGCCCGGGAACCTGCCCGGAGCGAGGTACCTTCCGCAGCATCTGTGCCACCCGCCCCCAGAGCCTCCCGCTGACCGAACACGTCACTTTTACCCACTTTGGCGTTACATGATGTGACACGATTCGCTTGCAAACGCTACACGCAGTGACAAATTTGTCATGCCAGCGCATCACCCACCGTCAGCAAGTCAGAATCCCATCCGCCTTCAGCCAACGAATATCCCGCTGCGCCAGCCCCGCCACCTGCTCGTCCATCAGCGCCTCGATCTGGCTCATGATCTCGTCGGTTTCAGTGGGCTTGGTGTGGGTGATGTAGATCGGGTATTGCTTCCCCGGCCCGATGTGCGCCAACTCGTCAGCCAGCACCGCAGGCGACAAGTGCAGGCTGCGCTCGGCCAGCGCCTGCTCGCGGCTACTGAAGGCTGTTTCGATTACCAGCATCGCCACGTCGATCGCATTCACCCGCTCCCAGAAGGGCGCGTTGCGCTCGGTGTCCCCGCTGAATACCCAATGGGCGCCGCCTTCGGCCCGCCGCACGGCAAAGCCGCACGCCGGCACCGTATGAACCGCAGGCAGCACCTCGACCAGCTTGGGCTCGCGGCTGCCCAGCGGCAGCAATTGCCCAACCGCGATGACGTGGAAGCTCACGAATGGCGCCTCGAGGCTAGGAATGCTCTCGAAATCCGGCCAGATGACGTTGTTGAACACATGCGCCCGCAGCGCGTCGATGGTGGCCCTCAGCGCATGCACGCGCAGCGGCCGCTTGCGGCGGCTGCCCACGGCGTCGAGCATCAAGGGGAGCGCAGCGATGTGGTCGAGGTGGCTGTGGGTGAGCACGACGTCGTCGATGCGGACCATTTCATCGAGCGTGAGGTCTCCGACCCCCGTGCCCGCATCGACGAGCAGGTCCGTGTCGACCAGGAAAGAGGTGGTGCGGCAGTCTTTGGCGATGGCGCCTGAGCAACCCAGCACACGAACCTGCATTGTGAGAGACCCCTTGTATGTGTCTGTCGTCATTTGGTTTCGAACCGGGTTGCGCCATCCCAATCAGGGTCTTGCGGTCGCAACGCCATCGAGGCTAAACGCTGGGCGTAGAGCTGGTAAAGGACTTTTTTGGCATCTGCGGCGAGCAGGGGGGCCAGCAAGTTTCGGCCCATCGCCCAGTCCTGCCGGCGGTAGGCCGCGAGAACTTCGCTCCAGCGGTCGAGCAGTTGCTGGGTCTGCGCCACCGCCTCGGGTGTGCGTGCGGCCAGAGGCGTAAAAACGGCAACGGCTTGTGCCTTTCCCTTGACGCGCACGCTGTCGAGTTCCTGCCAGATGTAGTCGGGCGCCAGTTCGCGGGTGGCGCCGCTGGCCACGACTTCCACGCCGTAGTGTCCGCTCAGGCCCTCGAGGCGGGATGCGAGGTTGACCGCGTCGCCGACCACGGTATAGCTGCGGCGCGCGGCGGAGCCCATGTCGCCCACGCTCATCAGGCCGCTGTTGATGCCGATGCCCACGCTGATTTCGGGCCGGCCGCTGGCGCGGTGAATGCGGTTGATGTCGTGCACGGCGTCGGCCATGTCGAGCGCGGCCCGTACGGCGAGCGTGGCGTGGTCGGGCGTGTCGATGGGCGCACCCCAGAAGGCCATGACGCAGTCGCCCATGTATTTGTCGATGGTGCCGCGGTGCGCGCTGATGACGTTGGTGAGCCGGCTGAAGACGGTGTTGAGAAAGGCCTGCAGCTCGGCCGGTGCCATCTGCTCCGACAAGCGGGTGAAGTCGCGCATGTCGCAGAACATCACGGTCATGGGCTTGCTCTCGGCGCGCATGCTGTAGCGCCCGGGGTGCGCCATCATCTCGTTGACGAGCTGTGGCGGCACGTAGGTACCGAAGAGCCGCACCAGGCCGCGCCGCGCGCGCGATTCGACGAAATAGCCCCAGCTCATGTTGAACACGAAGGCAAGCGCTGCCATCGCCAGCGCCGACGCCAAGGGCAGCACGAGGCTGTGGCTCGTGTAGAGCCATGCATTGAGGCCGATCAGCGCGGCGATCGTCCCCGCCGCCAGCAGCAGGGCGCGCGGTGCCGACAGCAACGACAGTCCGAAGGCCAGTACGAGCCCCGTCACACCGACAAGCAGCACCTCGTATCCCACCGCGTAGTCGGGCACGGTGAGCAGGCGATGGTCGAGCAGGGCGGAGACGACGTTGGCGTGCACTTCCACACCCGGAAACGCGGCCTCGACGGGCGTAGCGCGCAGATCCTGCAACCCGGGGGCCGTGGCGCCCAGAAGCACGATCTTGTCCTTCAATTCGCCCGGCCTGAGCCGGCCCTCAAGCACGTCGGCAGCGGGCACGTAGCGGAACGATCCGCCATCCGCACCGCCGGGGCCGCGAAACGGCACGTGCATGCTGCCCGTGCCGTCGACCGGAATGCGCAGGCGGCCCACTCTCAGCGATTCGAGTTGCGGCGTGGCACCGCCGGGCGCAAAGGCCGGCTGCACGGGCGGCGATCCGTTCGCGAGGCGGTAGACGGCGAGCCCCAGCGACTCGTAGTAACCCGGCTGCGCCTTGTCGCCCTCGTAGCGGGCGATGAGCGGCACGCTGCGAATGACGCCGTCGCCGTTGGCACCGACCAGTGTGTTCAGGAAACCCGCAGCCGGCGCGGCCTGGGCCAGCGCCGGCAGGCTGGCGCCGAAGCCGTTCCAGTTCGTGCCGTAAACGCCGCCCGGGGGGAAGGCCCCCGCCAGCAGCAGGGGCGCGGCAGGCAACTGCCCCTTGGCGCTCGGCGCCTCGGTCCGCGTGAAGTAGTAGCCCAGTGCCACGCGCCGGCCGCTCAGCGCCGTGGCGAAGGTAGCGTCGTTGTCGAGGGCGGGCGCAAGTCTCTCGACTTCGGCGGCCAGGCCTGGCACGTTGCCTAGCGGCCCGCTCGCCATCTCCCGCAGCCTGTCGAGGCCCGAGCTGCGGTCTGGCTCGAGAAACATGACGTCGAAGCCGAGCACGGCCGCCTGCTGGCGGGTCATCAGTTCCGTGGTGAGGCGGGCGATCTTGTCGCGGGCCCAGGGCCATTGGCCCTGGCGCGCCAGGCTGGCGTCGTCGACATCGACGATCACCACCCGCGCATCGGGCGTGCCCGGCATGGTGGCGCGCAGGCGGATGTCGTAGATCAGCCGGTCAAGGCGTTCAATCGCGGTCAGCTGCCAGGCGCCGGTGGCATGCGCCAGCGCCAGCAACACGGGCAGCAAGGTGATGGCGATGCGCGGCCAGTGCCGCCGCAGCTCCCTCACGGCGCTGCATCCGTGCGGACGCTGCCGCGGCAGGTCAGGAGAAAAAGCTGCTCAGATGCGCACGAACTGCATGCGCGTGGCGCCGCCCAGCTCGAGAACGTCGCGCTCCTGCAGCGCAACCGCCTCGGCGCCGAGCTGCAGGCCGTTGAGCGTGACGTTGCCTTCGACGCCCGCGGCCACGTAGCCCTGCCGGCGGCGCGTGACCACGGCCACCGCGATACCGGGCTTGCCGATGGTGGTGACGACCTTCTGCAGGGCCACGTCCTGCCCCTCGTTGGCGCCGGAGAGCACGCGCAGCACCGGAATGCCGAGTTCGACCAACGCGCCGGACTCCGTTGGCGCCGACGACAGCGGCATGGACCCCGAGGGGTACTCGGCCGACGGGGAGCGGACCGAGCCGGTGCCGGCTGCCAGTTCGCTGCGCGCGCGAAAATGGATGCGGCAGCCACCGACCTCGATGACATCGTTGTCCTTGAGCGCCTGCTTCTGGATGGCGAGCGCATTGACGTAGGTGCCGTTGGTGCTGTTGAGATCTTCAATTTCGACTTCGCCACCGCTCATGTGCAGCACGGCATGCTCGCCGCTGACCGCCAGATTGTCGATCACGATGTCGTTGTAGGCACGGCGTCCCAGCGTCGTGCGTTCCTTGGCAAGCGCCACTTGCCCGATGACAACGCCATCGACCGAGATGATCATCTTCGGCATTGCCGACTCCCCGAATCCAGAGCTTGAACGACGGCAAGCACATTGGCGGATTGCCGCCAGGGCCTGCTACTTGGCCGCACGAGGCGCTTCTGCAACGCTCGCGCTGGCCAGGACAACCGAGATGTTGTCCCGTCCACCATTGTCATTGGCAATTGAAACCAAAAGTGATGCTTTTTTCTGAAGCCCGACATCGTGTCCTAGAAGCGTGAAAAGCTGCTCATCCGAAACCATCTCGCTGAGCCCGTCGGAGCAAAGCATATAGAGATCGCCCGGTCTTGCGCTGTGTTCGTGCATCTCCAGCAAGACTTGGGCCTCCACGCCCACGGCGCGCGTCACGAGATTGCGGGTGGGCGAATTCAGGGCTTCCTCGGCGGTGATGGCGCCAGCGTCGAGCTGCTGCTGCCGTAGCGAGTGGTCGCGGGTGAGCAGCTCCAGCTTGTTGTTGCGCACCCGGTAGCACCGCGAATCGCCGATGTGGCCAACCAGCACGCGCTGCGGCCGGAAGGCCGCCAGCACCAGGGTCGTTCCCATGCCCTGCAGTTCGTGGTTGGTCATGCCGGCATGCAGGATCGAGCTGTTGGCCTCGTCCGTGGCCGCCTGCAGCGCCCGCCGGACCACCCGGGTCGGCGCCTGCATCCCGGCCTGGGCGAACCACCGGCCGAAACTGGCGTGCATCAGCGAGACAGCCATCGCGCTCGCCACTTCGCCCCCCTTGTAGCCGCCCATGCCGTCGGCCAGCAGGGCCAACCCGAGGGCGGAGTCCACATGCACGGCGTCTTCGTTATGGGCGCGCATCCGCCCGACGTCGGTCAGGGCGGCAAATTCCCAGGTCAGCGAAGGACGGGTGGAGAACAGGGAAACGCCGACACTCGCCATGGTTTGTCAGTGCCGACTTCTCGAAAACTCAGTGCGCAGCGGCGCGTGCGCGCCGTTGCATCAGGCGGCCACCGGCCACGACGAACAACGCACCTGCGGCAGCAGCCGCGTAGTGCAACCAGGGGTTGGCCGCCAGCGTGTCGCGCAGCACCGCGTCTTGCACGATGGTTTCGCCGCCGACCCAGCCGATCAGCGCGGCGCCCAGCATGACGATGATCGGGAAACGTTCCATGAGCTTGATCATGAGCGTGCTGCCGAAAATCACCAAGGGAATGCTGATCGCCAGGCCGAGAACCAGCAGCACCATGCTGCCCTGCGCGGCGGCCGCGACGGCAATCACGTTGTCCAGGCTCATCACCAGGTCGGCCAGCAGGATGGTGCGCACTGCGGCCATCATGCTGCCGTATTCCTTGGATTCGCCGTCGCCCTCGTCTTCCTCGCTCAGCAGCTGCAGGCCGATCCACAGCAACAGCAGGCCGCCGATGATCTGCAGATAAGGCAGGGCGAGCAGCTTGGCAGCCACCACCGTGAGCACGATACGCAGCACCACGGCCGCGCCGGAGCCGAAGAGCACGGCCTTTTTCTGCTGCGCGGGCGGCAACGAACGCGCCGCCATGGCAATCACCACCGCGTTGTCTCCCGACAGGATGATGTTGATCCAGACGATCTTGAGCAGACCTAACCAGAAGTCTGTGCTTTGAAGAATTTCCATGTCTCTGATCCCACTGTGTTTTATTGAAAAAAGCGCCCGCAATCCAGTGCGGGCGCTTTTTTGTTTCTGCGTGGTCCTGCGGCAAGCCGCTGCCGTTTTCCGGTTTAGAGCTGTGCCTTGAGCAGCTTGGCCAGTTCCGAGAAGTTGCGCGTCACGGTGAAGCCGCATTCTTCCATGATGGCGAGCTTGGCATCAGCCGTGTCGGCGCCGCCCGAGATCAGCGCGCCGGCGTGGCCCATGCGCTTGCCGGGAGGGGCGGTGACACCGGCGATGAAGCCGACGACCGGCTTCTTCATGTGTTCCTTGCACCAGCGGGCTGCGTCAGCCTCGTCCGGGCCGCCGATTTCGCCGATCATGATGACGGCGTCGGTGTCCGGATCGTCGTTGAAGGCCTTCATCACGTCGATGTGCTTCAGGCCATTGATCGGGTCGCCGCCAATGCCGACTGCCGACGATTGGCCCAGGCCAATTTCGGTCAGTTGAGCCACGGCTTCGTACGTCAGCGTGCCCGAGCGCGAGACCACGCCGATGCGGCCCTTGCGGTGGATGTGGCCGGGCATGATGCCGATCTTGATTTCGTCGGGCGTGATCAGGCCGGGGCAGTTCGGGCCCAGCAGCAGGGTCTTCTTGCCGCCGGCCGCTTCCTTGGCCTTCATCTTGTTGCGCACTTCGAGCATGTCGCGAACCGGGATGCCTTCGGTGATGCAGATCGCCAGGTCCAGGTCGGCTTCGACGGCTTCCCAGATGGCGGCCGCGGCGCCTGCCGGCGGCACGTAGATCACCGACACCGTGGCGCCGGTTTGCGAAGCAGCTTCCTTGACCGAGCCGAAGATCGGGATGTTGAAGATCGACTCGCCGGCCTTCTTCGGGTTCACGCCCGCCACGAAGGCGTTTTTGCCGTTCGCGTATTCCTGGCACTTCTCGGTGTGGAACTGGCCGGTCTTGCCGGTGATGCCTTGCGTGATGACTTTGGTGTCTTTGTTGATGTAGATCGACATGACTTGTTCCTTAGGCCTTCTTGACTGCTGCCACGACCTTCTGGGCCGCTTCCGCCATGGTGTCGGCGCTGATGATCGGCAGGCCCGAATCGGCCAGCAGCTTCTTGCCTTCGACTTCGTTGGTGCCCTTCATGCGCACGACCAGCGGCACTTGCAGGTTCACGGCCTTGCAGGCTGCGATCACGCCGGTGGCGATGGTGTCGCACTTCATGATGCCGCCGAAGATGTTGACGAGGATGGCCTCGACGTTCTTGTTCTTCAGCATGATCTTGAAGGCTTCGGTGACCTTCTCGGGGGTGGCGCCGCCGCCCACGTCCAGGAAGTTGGCCGGCTCGCCGCCGAACAGCTTGATGGTGTCCATGGTGGCCATGGCCAGGCCGGCACCGTTCACCAGGCAGCCGATGTTGCCGTCCAGCGAGATGTAGGCAAGGTCGAACTTCGAGGCTTCGACTTCGGCCGCGTCTTCTTCGTCGAGGTCGCGCAGGGCCACGATTTCGGGGTGGCGGAACAGCGCGTTGCTGTCGAAATTGAACTTGGCGTCCAGCGCCATGACGTTGCCCTTGCTGTCACGGTTGAGCGGGTTGATCTCGACCAGCGAGGCGTCCGTCTCCATGTAGCAGGTGTAGAGCTTCTTCAGGATGTCGACCGTCTGGGCGGTCGAGTCGGCCGGCATGCCGATGCCGTCGGCGATCTGCTTGGCCTGTTCGTCGGTCAGGCCCTTTTCGGGGTCTGCGAACACCGTGATGATCTTCTCGGGCGAGGAGTGAGCCACTTCCTCGATGTCCATGCCGCCTTCGCTCGAAGCGATGAAGGCCACCTTCTGGGTGGCGCGGTCGGTCACGGCCGAAACGTAGTATTCCTTGTTGATGTCGGCGCCGTCTTCGATGTAGAGGCGGCGAACCTTCTGGCCTTCGGGGCCGGTCTGGTGCGTCTTGAGCTGCATGCCGAGAATTTCGCCGGCGAGCTTCTTGACGTCTTCGATGGACTTGGCGACCTTGACGCCACCGCCCTTGCCGCGGCCACCCGCGTGGATCTGGGCCTTGACGACCCAGACCGGGCCTCCAAGTTTCTGGGCGGCTTCCACCGCCTCCTGAACCGTATAGGCCGGGATGCCGCGCGGCACCGGCACGCCGAACTTGGCAAGGATTTCCTTGCCTTGGTACTCGTGAATCTTCATGAGGGATGTCTCTCGGAAGGAGGAGGTTGAGAACGGGAGATCTGGGTGAGAGTGTTTCTGCTCTGTTGCTCGCGGGCGACGGCAACCTGACGGCTGGGGGCGGCGAACAACCGCGGACTGTATCATGGTGCGCCGCACCAATGCTGTACATGGGGTTGCGGGCAATACGTACTTTCTTCTAGTTACCCTGGGGCACCTCCATCATGGCCAAGGTTTTCATCGACGGCGAAGCCGGCACCACCGGCCTGCAGATTCGCGAACGGCTCCAGGCGATGCCGCAGATCGAACTCGTGAGCATCGCGCCCGAGCTGCGAAAAGACGTGAATGCCAAGCGCGACCTGATGGCGGGCGTCGACCTGGTAGTGCTGTGCCTGCACGACGACGCGGCGCGCGAATCGGTCGCGCTGATCGACCAGCTGCCCGGCAAGAAGCCCAAGATCATCGACGCCTCCACGGCGCACCGCATCGCCCCCGGCTGGGTGTTCGGCTTCCCCGAACTCACCGAAGGCCACTGGCAGGCCGTGGCCAAGGCCGAGCGCGTCGGCAACCCCGGCTGCTATGCGACCGGCGCCATCGCCATGGTGCGCCCGCTGGTCGACGCGGGCATCCTGCCGGTCGACTTCCCCGTCTCGCTGCCCTCCGTGAGCGGCTATTCGGGCGGCGGCCGGACCATGATCGAGGCCTACGAAAAAGGCGAAGCGCCGCCGTACGAGATCTACGCCCTGGGCCTGAAGCACAAGCACATCCCCGAAATCATGACCTACACCGGCCTCACCCGCCGGCCGGTCTTCGTTCCGTCGGTGGGCAATTTCAAGCAGGGCATGCTGGTGCAGCTGCCGCTGCACCTCGACCTGCTGCCCGGCAAGCCGAAGGCCGGCGACCTGCAGGACGCACTGGCCGCGCACTATGCGCGCAGCAACACGCCCGAGAAATTCGTGAAGGTGCTGCCGCCCACTGAAGACGGCAAGCTCGAAGCGCTGGCGCTCAACGACACCAACGAGCTCGAGATCCGCGTGTTCCCGAACGAGGACCACCGCCACGCCGTGGTGATCGCCCGCCTCGACAACCTCGGCAAGGGCGCCAGCGGCGCCGCCGTGCAGAACCTGAAGCTGATGCTGGCGCTCTGAGCGCCACGCCTCGCCAGCTTCGTCAGTTCACCAGCCAGAGCCCGACGCCCAGCAGGGCCGCGTGCACGCCCAGCGCGATGTACAGCGGCTTGCGCGAAGGTGCCGCCATGTCCTGCAGCGTCTCGTGGATGCGGCGCGTGAGCAAGACACGCAATGCCGGGTCTTGCACAGCGCCCTCGCCTGCCACCGGCTCGCCGTGCTCCGCGCGACTTTGCTGCCATTCGGCCAGCATCTCGCTCAGCGGCAACCGGTTGAGCACGAAGCCCACCACCGAACGCACCGCCTTGCCTTCGCCCAGCACCGGCGCGAGTTGCTTGCTCAACGCATCGACCGACAGCCAGTCGGCCGCGCGCTGCAGAGTGCCGTGGGCGCGCGGCATCGCTTCGATGCGCCCGGCAATCGCGCCACCGAGCCTCTGCGACACGGCCTCGCCACGCGCCGCGACCAAATGTTGCATCGCACGCGCGCGCCCTTGCTGCACGCCCAGCATTACGTAGACGACCACGAACAGCAGCAGCAGAACCGCCACCAGCAGCGGCGGCGAGGTAATGAGCGCGACGATGGCGCCGGCTCCACCGGCACGCGCGGCCGTGTTGCCCGGCCCCTGCAACTGGCTCAGATAGAAGAAGAAAACGCCGCCGCCCAGGATGACGCCGAGCAGACCGCCCTTGATGACGGACCCAGCGAAGGACAGGCCGGCCTTGGCGCCGGTGCGAACGAGAGACGGCTGGCCGACAGGGTCGGATGACATGGAAAAGCTCCTCCGTAGTTGACGGCCGTTCTGCTCGACTGCTTGCTGCGCAATCCGGCGGCCTGCCGCGGATCATGCCATCGGCGCCCCACACCATAATCGCGCACCAACCACACGAGGAGGACTTCATGGCCGTCAAATTCCAGAAACCGACTGCGGCATTCGTCGCTGCATCCTGGGCCGCGTTGCTCATCGGCGCCATCGTCTACCTGATCGGGCTGTGGAACGCCTCCATGCAGCTCAACGAGAAGGGCTACTACTTCACCATCCTGATGTATGGCCTGTTCGCCGCCGTCTCGCTGCAGAAGACCGTGCGCGACCGCCTCGAAGGCACCGCCGTCACCGGCATCTACTACGGTCTGTGCTGGATCTCGCTGCTGCTGTCGGTGGCGCTGCTCGCCGTCGGCCTCTTCAACGCCACGCTGGCCGCGAGCGAGAAGGGCTTCTACGCCATGGCCTTCCTGCTGAGCCTGTTCGGCGCAGTGGCCGTGCAGAAGAACGTGCGCGACATCGCCGCGCACAAGAGCGAGACGCCGTCGCTCGACGACTCGCCCGAGGCGAACTGAGCCGCCGGGCTCTATTCGTTGTCGTTGTAGCCGCTGGCCCCCATCAGCGCCGACAGGCGCGCGGAGATATTGCCGACGATGCCGCGCACCTGCACCACATCCGGCGCCGACTTCTGGTCGATGCGCTCGATGTACGGCACGTTGATCGACGCGATCACGTGGTCGGCCGCCCCCATCACCGGGAACGCGATATTGGTGATGCCGCGCGTCTGCTTGCTCGGCATGGCCGAATAGCCGCGCTCGCGCACTTCCTGCAGAAGGGCGAAGAGCTCGCCCGGGTCCATGTCGAGCTCGCCTTCCACGCCGATGTGGGCGCGCAGCATGCGGGCGCGGTCGATCTCGTCGCGGAACGCCAGCAGCACGTGGCCTGACGACGTGTCCGTCAGCCCCATCACCACCCCGACCTTGAGCCCGAAGGACCAGCGCTCGGGGCTCTCGACCTGCGCGATGACGACCACGCGCCCGCCCTGGTACATGGTGAGGTGGCACGACTGGCGCGCCCGGTTGGCCAGCTCGCGCAACAGCGGCAGCGCCGCACTCACCAGGCTCTTGAGCGGCTGCTGGCGGTGCGCCAGCTCGAACATCCGCAGCGTGAGCGTGTAGCGGTCGTTCTCGTCGACCTGCACATAGCCGCGCCGCTGCAGCGTCACCGCCATGCGGAAGATCTCGCTGACCTTGCGCCCGACCTTCTGCGCCAGTTCGTTCAGCGTGTAGCCGGTGGCGCTGTCGGCCAGCGCCTCCAGGATGTCCAGCCCCTTCTCGAGCGCCGGCGCGGCGTAGCGCAGCGCGCCCTCCCCTTCGGGCGCGGCCTCGTCCTGGCTCTGTTGTTCTTCCGGCGCTGGTGCTTGCTTCATTGTTCCCTGCTCAGTTCGACCATCCACCGTCGATCATATGGATCGCGCCGGTGGTGAAGGCCGATTCGTCGGAAGCCAGGTACACCACCAGCGCGGCAATCTCCTCCGGCTTGCCGACGCGCCCGAGCGGCTGGCGCGCCACGAAGGCGGCGCGCACCGCGGCTTCGTCGGCGCCGGCCTGCTCGGCCTGGGCCGCGATGCGATCGCGCAGCGAAGGCGATTCGACCGTGCCCGGGCAGATGGCATTGCAGCGCACGCCCTGCTGGATGAAGTCGGCCGCCACCGCCTTGGTGAGCCCGATGACCGCGGCCTTCGAGGCGCCATAGACGAAGCGGTTGGGCACGCCCTTCACGCTCGATGCGGCCGAGGCCATGTTGATGATCGAGCCGCCGCGATCGAGCATCGCCGGCAGGAAGGTGCGGATGGTGCGGTACATCGACTTCACGTTGAGGTCCATGCTGAAGTCCCAGTCGGCTTCCTCGCAGGCCAGGATGTTGCCGCTGTGCACGAAGCCGGCGCAGTTGAAGAGCACGTCCAGCCGCCCCGCGACCTGCACGAAGGCCTGCAGCGCGGCACTGTCGCGCACGTTGAGCGTGGCGGTCTTCAGGCCCGCCAGGCCTTCTTCGCGGGCGATCGCGGCGAGTTCGGCCAGCGCTGCTTCGTCCACGTCGGTGGCCCATACGGCGGCGCCTTCGCGCGCCAGCGCCAGCGCACTGGCCCGGCCGATGCCCTTGCCGGCGGCGGTGACGAGGATGTTCTTTCCCTGAACGCGTGAAGTCATTGGCGATGTCCTTTGAGTGAGTGCTGGCACATATGTGAAATATAAATTTCACTGATGAAATTAAATATACGCGACCCGCAAGCCCTTGCACCCCCTCAAAAACCCGAAACCAATCGCTAGATCATTGGTAAATACCCTCGAATAGGCGCAAACCCCAGCCTTCATCCAAGTCCTCACTGCTAACCTCATTCATGAAAAGTAGTTTTATCTAAGAAAATAAGATTCATCCCATGACCCAAGCACCTGCGCTGCTCACCCGCCTGCAAGCCTGCTACACGGGCATCCTCCACGACGTGATGCGTGCCGCGGGCCTGCGCGACTTCACGCTGCCGCCCACGCTGCGCCCGCTGATCGCCGGCCAGAAGATGTGCGGCCCTGCCTTCACGGTGAACGGCCGCGTCGACCCCACGGCCGATCCGCACGAGACGCTGATGGCCTGGACCGGTTTTCTCTCGCGCGCCAAGCCCGGCCACATCGCGGTGATCCAGCCGAACGACTCGACGGTGTCGCACATGGGCGAGCTCTCGGCCGAGACGCTGGGCCGCAAAGGCGTGCTGGGCGTGATCGCCGACGGCGGCGTGCGCGACGCCGAATTCATCCTGCAGCAGGGCTTCCAGGTGTGGCACCGCTACTTCACGCCGCGCGACATCGTGGGCTACTGGCTGCCAGACGCGATGGACGTGCCGGTGCGCATCGGCGATGTCACGGTGAACCCCGGCGACCTGCTGCTGGCCGACACCGACGGCGTGATCTGCCTGCCGCTCGCGCAAGCCGAGGCCATCGTCACCGAGGCCGAACACATGATGGGCCGCGAGAACCTCGTGCGCACCGCCATCCTCGCGGGCACCGACCCGCAAGAGGCCTACCTGAAGTACCGCAAGTTCTGAGCGCCGGATGCCGAACCCGCAACCCATCGACAGCCGACTGGTGCTGCTCTCGCCCGGCGACAACTGCCTGATCGCCTGCACCCGCCTTGCCGCCGGCACGGCCGTGCAGCTCGAAGACGGCACAGTCACGCTCGCGAAGGAAATCGGCCTGGGCCACAAGCTCGCGCGCCACGCCATCGCGGCCGGCGAAAAGGTGCTGAAGTACGGCGCGGTCATCGGCAGCCTGCACGCGCCTGTCGAGGCGGGCGAGCACATCCACACGCACAACCTCGAAAGCGACTACACGCCCACCTACACGCTGGACGAGGGCAAGACCTTCGTCGGCCACGCCTGAGGCGCCCTCCCCGCATGAACGCTCCCAATCTCCAGATCAACGGATTCCCGCGCGCCGACGGCCGCAAGGGCATTCGCAATGTCGTGGTCGTGGCCTACCTCGTCGAGTGCGCGCACCACGTGGCGCGCGAGATCACGCTCAACTTTCGCCAGCAGGACGGCGAATCGGAAGTGCACCTTGTCGGCTTCCCGGGCTGCTACCCGAACGAATACGCCGAACGCATGATGGAAGCGATTGCCACGCACCCCAACGTGGGCGCGGCGCTGCTGATCTCGCTGGGCTGCGAGAGCATGAACAAGCGCAAGCTCGAAGAGGCTGTTGCCGCATCGGGCCGGCCGGTGCACACGCTCACCATCCAGCAGAAGGGCGGCACGCGCAGCACCATCCGCGAAGGCACGCAGTGGGTGCAGTGGGCGCTGGCCGAACTCGCGCAGCAGCAGCGCGTGCCCATGAGCCTGAACGAGCTGGTGGTGGGCACCATCTGCGGCGGCTCCGACGGCACCAGCGGCATCACCGCCAACCCGGCCGTGGGCCGCGCCTTCGACCTGCTGATCGAACAGGACGCGCGCTGCATCTTCGAAGAAACCGGCGAGCTGATCGGCTGCGAGTTCCACATGCAGCGCCGCGCCGCCACGCCGGAGCTCGGCGAAGCCATCGTCGAATGCGTGAACAAGGCCGCGCGCTACTACAGCACCATGGGCCACGGCAGCTTTGCGCCCGGCAATGCCGACGGCGGGCTCTCGACCATCGAGGAGAAATCGCTGGGCGCGTATGCGAAGAGCGGCGCCTCGCCCATCAACGGCATCGTGAAGCCAGGCGACGTGCCGCCGCAGGGCGGCCTCTACCTGCTCGACGTGGTGCCCGACGGCGAGCCGCGCTTCGGCTTTCCGAACATCAGCGACAACGCAGAGATCGTCGAGCTGATCGCCTGCGGCGCGCACCTCATCCTGTTCACCACGGGGCGCGGCTCTGTGGTGGGCTCTGCCGTGTCGCCCGTCATCAAGGTCTGCGCCAACCCCGACACCTACCGCCAGCTCGGCGAGGACATGGACGTCGATGCCGGCCGCATCCTCGAAGGGCGCGGCACGCTGCAGGAGGTGGGCGAGGAGATCTTCGACGCGGTGCGCAGCGTTGCCGACGGCGCTGCCACCAAGTCCGAGGCATTGGGGCACCGCGAATTCATCCTGACCTACAAGGCCTTCGAACCGCTCGGCCCTTCGTGCCTGCCGCTCGCCAGCATTGCTCGCGCTGCTTGAGCGGCGCCCTCCCCCGCTTTCTTCCATTGGACTTCCGGAGCCCAACGCATTGAACTACCAGTTCGACTTCATGCCCGTGCTCGAGCAGTGGCCGCTGCTGCTCGAAGGCGCGTGGACCACCGTGCAGCTGTCCTTCATCGCGACGGTGCTGGGCTTTGCGCTGGGCACCGTCTGCGCGCTGGGCCGCAACAGCCGCCACGGCTGGCTGCGGCGTCTGACGGGCGGCTACGTGGAGGCCATCCGCAACACGCCGCTGCTGATTCAGAGCTACTTCCTCATCTTCGGCCTCTCCAGCGCCGGCGTGACGATGCCGATCATGGTGGGCGCGGTGCTGGCGCTGGTGGTGAACATCGGCGCGTACAGCTGCGAGATCATCCGCGCCGGCATCGAGTCGATCCACAAGGGGCAGCTCGAGGCGGCGCAATGCCTGGGGCTGTCGAAGCTGCAGGTGTTCTGGCACGTGATCCTGCGGCCCGCGGTGGAGCGCGTGTACCCGGCGCTCGCCAGCCAGTTCGTGCTGCTGATGCTGGCCTCCAGCATCATGTCGTCGATCGGCGCGGAAGAACTCTTCGGCGTGGCCAACCGCATCCAGTCGGACACCTTCCGCAACTTCGAGATCTTCATCGTGCTGTGGGTGGTGTACCTGGCGCTGTCGTACGCCATGCGCCTGGGCTTCTGGCTGCTGGGCATGCTGATCTTCCCGCGCCGGCGCAAGCTCGGCACGCCGCTGTGAAGAAGGCTGCGACATGACGTTCATGCCAATCGATCACTTCGGCTTTCTGTTGATGGGCGCATGGGGCACGGTGCAGCTCTCGGCACTCGCGTTCGTGGGCGGCGGGCTCATCGGGCTGGCGGTGGCGCTGGCGCGCGTGTCGCCCGTGAAGGCGGTGCGGCGCATCGCGGCGGGCTACATCCAGGTCATCCAGGGCACGCCGCTGCTGGTGCTCATGGGCGTGTGCTTCTTCGGACCCAACATCGCGGGCATCGGCTCGGTGCCGGCGATCGTCGCGGCGGCGCTGGCCATCACCATCTATGCGAGCGCCTTCCTCGGCGAGATCTGGCGCGGCTGCATCCAGTCCGTGCCGCGCAGCCAGTGGGAAGCCGCCGAGTGCCTGGCGCTCACACGCTGGGAGCGCATGCGCCGCGTGATCCTGCCGCAGGCGCTGCGCATCGCGACGCCGCCCACCGTGGGCTTCCTGGTGCAGATCATCAAGAACACGTCGATCGCATCGCTGGTGGTCGGCTACGCCGAGCTTTCCTACAACGCCAAGGTGCTGAACAACTCGACGTTCCAGCCCTTCCTGTATTTCGGGTGTGCGGTGGTCCTGTACTTCATTCTTTGTTATCCGCTCTCGCGATGGAGTCGCGCCCTTGAAAGGAAGCTCAATGCAGCCCGTGGTTGAACTCAACGACGTCCACAAGCACTTCGGCAAGCTGCATGTGCTGAAGGGCGTGTCGTTCTCGGTCACGCGCGGGCAGGTGGTTGCCATCATCGGCCAGAGCGGCTCGGGCAAGAGCACCGCGCTGCGCTGCATCGACCGGCTGGAGACCATCGACAGCGGCACCATCCAGTGCTGCGGCCACGCGGTGCACGACCCTGCACTGAACCTGCGCGACCTGCGCAAGGACGTGGGCATCGTGTTCCAGAGCTACAACCTGTTCCCGCACCTCACGGTGAAGCAGAACATCACGCTCGCGCCGCAGTCGGTCAAGAAGATGAGCAGCGCGCAAGCCGGCGCCATCGCCATGGAAGTGCTCGAACGCGTGGGCCTGGCGGAGAAGGCCGACGCCTACCCCGAGCAGCTCTCGGGCGGCCAGCAGCAGCGCGTGGCCATTGCGCGCTCGCTCGCGATGAAGCCGCAGCTGATGCTGTTCGACGAAGTGACTTCCGCGCTCGACCCGCAGCTCACCGGCGAAGTGCTCAAGGTGATGGAAAAGCTCGCTGCCGAGGGCATGACCATGATCCTCGTCACGCACGAGATGGCATTCGCGCGCGGCGTGGCCGACAAGGTCATCTACATGCACCAGGGGCTGGTGTGGGAGGAAGGCGACGCCAGCATCCTCAGCGACCCGCAGACGCCCGAGCTGCGCCAGTTCATCGGCACCGGGCTTTGATTTTCTTTTCAGACAACTCCAGGAGACTTTCGATGACTTCTTCCCTCTCGTTCAAGCGCCGCGGCGCGCTGCTGTCCGCGCTTGTGCTGGCACTGCCGCTGGCTTTCGCAAGCGCATCGGCGCATGCCGACCAGCTCGACACCATCACCGCCGCCAAGAAGATCCGCGTGGCCATCGACCTCGCGGTGCCGCCCTACGGCCTGAAGGACGAGAAGCTCAACGCCACCGGCTCCGACGTCGAGACCGCGCGCCTGCTGGCCAAGAGCCTGGGCCTCGAACTGGAGATCGTGCCGACCACCGGCGCCAACCGCATTCCCTTCCTGCAGACGGACAAGGCCGACATCGTGATCTCCAGCATGTCGGTCACGCCGGAGCGTGAGAAGGTCGTCGACTTCTCGGTGCCCTACGCCGCCATCCTGGCCGTGGTGGGTGCGCCCAAGAGCATGACCATCACCGGCCCCGCCGACCTGGCCGGCAAGAAAGTGATTGCCACGCGCGGCACCACCAACGACCAGGAACTGACCAAGGTGCTGCCGGCCGGCGCGCAGGTGATTCGCTTCGACGACGACGCCACCTCCATCACCGCCGTGGTGAGCGGCCAGGCCGACATCTTCGCGACCGCACCGCCGCTCTTGAAGACCATCAACGAGAAGAACCCGGCCAAGCAGATGGAGCCGAAGTTCACGATGAAGGTCAACTTCCTGGCCATCGGCATGCGCAAGAACGAGCCGCGCCTGAAGGCCAAACTCGACGAGTTCGTGAAGGCGCAGCTCAAGAGCGGTGAGCTCAACACCATCTACAAGAAGTTCCACGGCGCCGACCTGCCCGCGGACGTGACGCGCAACGCAGGCTGAGCACGATGGCGAAGATCGACCAGGTCGAAATCGCGCAGATCGACATTGCGCCCAAGGTCAAGCGTACCGACGCCATCCAGTCATTCGTGACGCAGGAGACCGTGATGGTCACCGTGCGCTGCGACGACGGCTCGGCGGGCACGGGCTACACGTACACCATCGGCACGGGCGGCTCGTCCATCGTGGCGCTGCTGAACGACCACCTCGCGCCGCGCCTGATCGGGCGCGACCCGCAGCAGTACGAAGCCATCTGGCGCGACCTGTTCTTCCACACGCACGCGACCGCCGTGGGCGCCATCACCAGCCTGGCGCTGGCCGCCATCGACACCGCGCTGTGGGACCGCAACGCGCGCGCTGTAGGGCTGCCGCTGTGGCGGCTGGCCGGTGGCGCGCAGTCGCGCGTGCCGGTCTACACCACGGAGGGCGGCTGGCTGCACATCGAGCCCGCACAGCTGGTGGAGCAGACGCTCGCTGCGAAGGCCGACGGCTTTCTCGGCGCGAAGATCAAGGTCGGTAAGCCACATGTGGCACAAGACATCGCGCGCCTCTCGGCGGTGCGCGAAGCGGTGGGTGCGGACTTCGAGCTGATGGTCGATGCCAACCAGAGCTTCACCGCGGCCGAGGCCATTCGTCGCGCGCACCAGTACGCGCCGCTCGACCTCGCATGGTTCGAGGAGCCGATGCCGGCCGAGCACGTGCGCGCGCATGCGCAGCTGCTGGCGAGCACCAGCGTGCCGATCGCGGTGGGCGAGTCGATGTACCACCCGTCGCAGTTCGCGGAATACATCCAGCAGGGCGCCTGCTCCATCGTGCAGGCCGACGTGGCGCGCGTGGGCGGCATCACGCCGTGGCTGAAGATCGCGCACCTCGCGGAAGCGCACAACATCGCGATGTGCCCGCACTTCCTGATGGAGCTGCACGTGAGCCTGTGCGCTGCGGTGCCGAATGCGCGCTGGGTGGAATACATCCCGCAGCTCGACGACCTGACGACGAGCCGGCTGCGCATCGAAGGCGGCCACGCGGTGGCGCCGGAGACGCCGGGGCTGGGCATCGAGTGGGATGCCGACCAGCTGAAGGCGCGGCGCAAGTTCACGCCGATCGTGGTGCGCGGCTGAGCCAGCCGGTCAGTCTGCTTCGAGCAGGTTGCGCAGCGCCTGCAGGTCGCGGGCGATCCACTGCGCATCGCGCTCGAAGGCCGCATCGTCCATGTGCGGCTGGCGCAGCAGCGTGAACTGCAGCTCGCAGGCGTCCGGCGCAACGCCGATCACGCGGAACGGCAGGTAGACCTCGGGCACGCCTTCGGGCGCGACCCAGTGGTCGAGCACGCCGAGATCGTTGCGCGGTGCGAAGCGCATGCGGGCCTCGCCGCTCTCGGGCGTGCGCACGATCCAGTGGTCGCCGTGCGGCACCAGCGCGCTCTTCGCTAAGCCGCTGGCCCAGTCGGGCAGCCGCTTCGGATCAGCCGCCAGCACATAGGCGCGGCGCCATTCGCACTGCACGCGCTGCGAGATGACGCGGGACTGCGCGGCATGGTCTTCATTCGTCGGTTTCATCGAAATCGCTCCTGAGTACCTTGGACACGATGGCGCCGGAGAACCCGCGCGCCATCAGGAATCGCATCTGCTTGGCGCGCTCCTTCGCGTCGGCGGGCGGCGCGTCGAAGCGGTGGCGCCACAGGGCCGTGGCGCGTTCGACTTCTGTTTCCTGCAGGCTGGCCACCGCTTCAGCGATGGCCTCGGGGGCGATGCCCTTGGCCTGCAGTTCCTGCTTCACCCGCAGCGCGCCCGAGCGGGCGGCGCGCTGGTTGAGCACCGAGGCCACCACGCGCGGCTCGCTGATGAAGTCCTTGGCGGCCAGCTCGTCGAGCGCCTTCGCCAGCGTGCCGGGCTCTTCTTCATGCCTGGCCAGCTTGCGCTCCAGCTCCGCGCGTGAATGTTCGCGCTGGCTCAGCAGGCGCAGTGCGCGGCCTTTGAGGGACGGGGCGTTGAATGCCATGCGGGGGTCGCTGGCGCGGCCCCCGGGGAGCCGCGCTCTGGCTTATTCGCCCTTGTCGGCCTTCTCGGCCTTGGCAGCCTTCTGCGGCTTCTCTGGCGTGGCGCCGGCATCGGCGGCCAGCAGCGGGATGCCCAGCGACTCGCGCACCTTGTTCTCGATCTCGCGCGACAGCTCGGGGTTCTCGCGCAGGAACTCGCGGGCGTTGTCGCGGCCCTGGCCGATCTTCTCGCCGTTGTAGGCATACCAGGCGCCCGACTTGTCGACGATCTTGGCGGTCACGCCCATGTCGATGATCTCGCCCTCGCGGCTGATGCCTTCGCCGAACAGGATGTCGAACTCCGCCGTCTTGAATGGGGGCGACACCTTGTTCTTCACCACCTTCACCTTGGTTTCATTGCCGATGGCTTCGTCGCCCTTCTTGATGGTGCCGATGCGGCGGATGTCCAGGCGCACCGATGCGTAGAACTTCAGCGCGTTGCCGCCGGTGGTGGTTTCGGGCGAGCCGAACATCACGCCGATCTTCATGCGGATCTGGTTGATGAAGATGACCATGCAGTTGGTCTTCTTGATGGTAGCGGTGAGCTTGCGCAGTGCCTGGCTCATCAGGCGGGCCTGCAGGCCGGGCAGCGAGTCGCCCATTTCGCCTTCGATTTCGGCCTTGGGCGTGAGCGCGGCGACCGAGTCGATGACGATCAGGTCGACGGCGCCCGAGCGCACCAGCGAGTCGACGATTTCCAGGGCCTGTTCGCCGGTGTCGGGCTGGCTGATCAGCAGGTCCGACAGGTTCACGCCGAGCTTCTGGGCGTATTGCACATCGAGCGCATGTTCGGCGTCGACGAAGGCGCAGGTGCCGGCCTGCTTCTGCATAGAGGCGATGACCTGCAGCGTGAGCGTGGTCTTGCCCGACGATTCAGGGCCGTAGATTTCGATCACGCGGCCGCGCGGCAGGCCGCCGACGCCCAGCGCGATGTCCAGGCCCAGCGAACCGGTGGAGACCACCTGGATGTCTTCCAGCGCCTCGCCTTCGCCGAGCCGCATGATCGTGCCCTTGCCGAACTGCTTTTCGATCTGGGCCAGCGCGGCCTGCAGGGCCTTGGCCTTTTCACTGTTGGCGACCGAGATGCTTGCGCCCTTGACGACTGCGTCCATGTGGAAACTCCTTGAAAATCAACGGTTTGTGTTGGGTTTCATCCGATCTGCTTTTAACTACAGGCTGGATGCTTGAACAGTAGTGTAGAGGCTCATAGGTTGGCGCAAACTCATTTTTTGGTCAGTTTGCTTTACCATCTGGCGCCATGGCCGAAGCCGCTTTCCCCACCGACCCCGATGCCTGGCGCCAGACCCACCTGGGCCGACTGCTCGGCCACGCCATGCGCCGCTTCGACGAGCGCGTGCTGGAGCTGATGGCGCACGACATCGACGTGCCGCTGGCGCTGTCGAACCTCGCGGCGCGCGCGCAGGTGAGCGCGGCGCATATCCACATCACGCGGCACCTGGCGCGCGAGGGCTCGCGCCTCACCGAGCTGGCCGAGCGCGCCGGCATGACCAAGCAGGCCATGGGCGCGCTGGTCGACCAGTGCGAGGCCTGGGGTCTGGTCACGCGCGGGCCCGATCCGCTCGATGCGCGGGCGCGGCGCGTACTCTTCACCGCCGACGGGCTGGCCTGGCTAGACGCCTTCCGCAGCGCGGTGACGCAGGCCGAGAGCGAGTTCCGAAGCAGCGTCGGCGACGAGATCGCCACCGTGGTAACGATTGGACTGGAAGCCTACACAGCGGGCTAGACTCGCCCCAGAGACAAATGTGAACGGCGCCAGTTTGGCGCCCGAACAGGCCGGAGGTGACGCATGCGGATTCTGATTGCCGAAGACGACCAGGTGCTGGCCGATGCCCTCCTGCGCAGCCTGCGCACCTCGGGCGCGGCGGTAGACCACGTGGCGAACGGCTCGCAGGCCGACACCGCGCTCATGACCCACGACGAGTTCGACCTGCTGATCCTCGACCTCGGGCTGCCCAGCCTGCACGGCATCGAGATCCTCAAGCGCCTGCGCGCGCGCGGCTCGCAGCTGCCGGTGCTGGTGCTCACCGCGGCCGACAGCGTCGAGGAACGCGTCAAGGGCCTGGACCACGGCGCCGACGACTACATGGCCAAGCCCTTCAGCCTGCAGGAGCTCGAAGCGCGCGTGCGCGCCCTCACGCGGCGCGGCATGGGCACCACCAGCAACGCCATCCGCCACGGCCCGCTGGTGTACGACCAGGCCGGCCGCGTGGCCACCATCGACGGCAAGATGGTCGAGCTGTCGGCGCGCGAACTCGGCCTGCTCGAAGTGCTGCTGCAGCGCGCCGGCCGGCTGGTGAGCAAGGACCAGCTGGTCGACCGCCTGTGCGAATGGGGCGAGGAGGTGAGCCTGAACGCCATCGAGGTCTACATCCACCGCCTGCGCAAGAAGATCGAGAAGGGGCCGGTGCGCATCGCGACGGTGCGCGGGCTGGGCTACTGCCTCGAAAAGATCCAGTGACGAAGACGCACCCGCCGCGCGTGGGCGGCGGCACGCCGGAGGACTCGGCGCGATGAAGCTTTTCCAGCGCGCGCAGCGCTCCCTGTTCGGCGAGATCCTCGACTGGATGCTCACGCCGCTGCTGCTGCTGGTGCCGGTGAGCATCGGCGTCACCTGGCTGGTGGCGCAGGGCATTGCCAACGCGCCCTTCGACCGCGCGCTCGAACACAACGTGAAGGCCCTTGCCGAGCTGGTGACGGTGAAGGAAGGGCACACGCAGTTCGTGCTGTCGCAATCGGCGCGCGAGATCCTGCGGGCCGACGATGCCGGCCACGTGTATTACCAGTTGCTCGACGGCCACGACACGCTGCTGAGCGGCGAGCGCGACATTCCGATGCCCGGCCTCGACGAGCCGCTGCCGGCCGGCCAGGTGTTCCTGCATAACAGCGCCCTGCATGGCAAGGAAGTGCGCGTGGCCTCGATGTGGATCGCCAGCGGCACCGACGACGTGCCGCCCACGCTGCTGCAACTGGCCGAGACGCGCGAAAAGCAGTCGGTGCTGGCGGCCGAGATCATCAAGGGCGTGCTGCTGCCGCAGTTCGCCATCCTGCCACTGGCGGTGCTGCTGATCTGGCTGGCGCTGGTGCGCGGCATCAAGCCGCTGTCGGTGGTGGAGGCGCGCATCCGCGAGCGGCGCCCGGGCGACCTGAGCCCGCTCGACGAATCGTCGGTGCCGCTGGAAGTGGTGCCGCTGGTGTCGTCGGTCAACGAGCTGCTCGACAAGCTCAACGATTCGATCGGCACGCAGAAGCGCTTTCTGGCCGACGCGGCGCACCAGCTGAAGACGCCGCTCGCGGGCCTGCGCATGCAGGCCGACCTGGCGCAGCGCGAGGGCGCCAATGCCGACGAGCTCAAGCAGTCGCTCAAGCAGATCGGCCGCGCGAGCAAGCGCGCCACGCACACGGTGAACCAGCTGCTTTCGCTGGCGCGCGCCGAGGGCAACAGCGCCAACGCGCACCACCAGCCTTGCGACCTGGCGAAGCTCACCATCGAGGTGGTGCGCGAGGCGGTGCCGCGCGCGATCGAGAAGCGCATCGACCTGGGCTACGACGGAGCCGAAGCGGGCGCGCCCGGTGTGATGTTCGACGGCAACGCGACACTGCTGAAGGAGCTGGTGCGCAACCTGGTCGACAACGCAATCAACTACACGCCCTCCACGCCGGAGCGCCCCGGCCTGATCACCGTGCGCGTGCTGACCGACCCCTTCGGCCACGTGCTGCTGTTGCAGGTGGAGGACAACGGCCCCGGCATCGCCGAGACCGACCGCGAACTGGTGTTCGAGCCGTTCTACCGCGTGCTCGGCAACGAGGCCGACGGCTCGGGGCTGGGCTTGCCTATCGTGCGGGAGATTGCGAACCAGCACCGCGCGCGGGTGAAGCTGGAGGATGCGCATCCCGGCAAGCAGCCGCCGGGTGCGCTGTTCACGGTGCGCTTCGAGGGCGAAGCGCCTCTTTGATCCGCGGGATCAGGGCGCCGGCGCGGCCGGCTTCGCTTCCTTGCGAATCTGCAGCCACTCAGGGTGGATCTGACGCGACATGCGCTGCGGCTCGCGCTCGTTGAGCGCGGCCGGAGCCAGGCCGAAGCCGGCAAGATCGCCGCGCGCCCACAAAAAATAGCCGGCATTGGCCAGCAGCAGAACGATGAGGAGCAGGCGCAGCTTCATACGTGTCAGAGGGTCATGCCGCGAGGGCGCACGCTCACTTCGTCGCTGGAGATCAGCTGCAGGCCGGCGTCGGTGCGCACCTGCAGCTCGCCGCCCCAGGCCACGCCTTCGCACAGGCCAGCAGTGCCATCGCTGAGTACCACTTCGCGGCCGCGCAGCACGTCGCGCGCGGCAAAGCGCTCGGCGAAGGCCGCGAAGCCCCTGGCCTCGAATTCGAGCACGTTGCGCACCAGCGGCTCGGCCAGCTCGCGCAGCACTTCGGGCGCATTGGCCTCGGGGCGCCACTGGCGCAGCCAGGCCGGTGGCGTGCGCATGCCGTCGCCTTCGCGCGCGCCAATATTGATACCGATGCCGATCACGAGATAGCGGGGCGCATCGGCGCGGCCGGCGGACGGCAGCGCGGTTTCGATGAGGATGCCGACCAGCTTGCAGTCGTTCACCCACACGTCGTTGGGCCACTTGAGGCCGACCTTGTGCGCGCCCGAGGGATCGAGGCTTTCGGCCACGCTGACGCCGACGGCGAGCGACAGGCCCGACCAGTCGGCAGGCGCCAGCGGCAGGCCGAGCGAGAAGGTCAGCGAGGCTGATTCTTCCTGCTGCGGCGCGCTCTGCCAGGGCCGCCCGAGACGGCCGCGCCCCGCGGTCTGGCGCTCGGCCACGAGCAGCACGGGCTCGATGCGGCCGGCGCGCGCGCGGCGCATCAGCTCGGTGTTGGAAGAGTCGATTTCGGCCACGGCCTCGACCGCGAAGCCGGGCAGCAGCGGAGCGACCGCCGCGGCGATCCGGTCCTGGAACCAGTCGGCCGTGCTGCTGTTCATCGCCGTCAGTCCTTTTCGGACTTGTCCTTCTTGGCGGATTTCTTTTCCGCTTTCTTGTCGGCTTTTTTCTCGGCCTTCTTTTCGGCCTTCTTGGCTTCCTTCTTCTCGGCCTTTTTCTTTTCAGCCTTTTTCTTGGCCTTCTTCTTTTTCTTCTTTTCGTCCTCATCGTCCTTGGGCGTCAGCAGCGTGCCGCGGCACTGCTCGGAGCCGCACCAGCAAGGAAATTCGGACAGGAGCTTCGGCGTGTACGGCTCGTCGATGATCAGGCCGTAGTCGTAGTTGAGTTCTTCGCCGGCGGAGATGTCGCGCAGCGCCTTGATATAAACGCGCCCATCGACCTCGTCGGCTTCGCAGTTCGGCTCGCACGAGTGGTTGATCCAGCGGGCGGCGTTGCCCTTGACGTTGCCGTCGATCACACGCCCGTCGTCGATGTGAAAGTAGAAGGTGTGATTCGGCTGGGCCGGGTCATGCGGATGGCGGCGCAGCGCCTCCTTCCAGTTGATGACTTCGCCCTTGTATTCGATCAGCGTTTCGCCCTCGGCCAGATCCTGCACGGCGAACACGCCGTTGCCATGGACATTCGAGCGCCGCGTCTGGATGCGGCGACCGGCGGAAAGTGGGGATTTGGAAGGCATCGCCGAAGTCTGTTAGTTTGAATATGCACACATGCGCGTGTGCGCGTGCGCACGCGGGAAGCCGCAGAGTATAGAGAGCCCTTAGATGACAAAGACTTTGGTAATCGCAGAAAAGCCGTCGGTGGCACAGGACATCGTCCGCGCCCTCACGCCGGTTGCAGGGAAATTCGACAAACATGACGAGCATTTCGAGAACGACACCTATGTCGTGACCAGCGCTGTCGGTCACCTGGTCGAAATCCAGGCGCCCGAGGAGTTCGACGTCAAGCGAGGCAAATGGAGCTTTGCCAACCTGCCGGTGATCCCGCCTCATTTCGACCTCAAGCCGGTCGACAAGACGAAGACGCGCCTGAACGCCGTGGTCAAGCAGGCCAAGCGCAAGGACGTGACGCAGCTCATCAACGCCTGTGACGCGGGGCGCGAGGGCGAACTGATCTTCCGCCTCATCGAGCAATACGCCGGCGGCAAGGCGGGCCTTCACAAGCCGGTCAAGCGACTGTGGCTGCAATCGATGACGCCGCAGGCCATTCGCGATGGCTTCGACGCGTTGCGCACCGAGAAGCAGATGCAGGGCCTGGCCGACGCCGCGCGCTCGCGCTCCGAGGCCGACTGGCTGGTGGGCATCAACGGCACGCGCGCCATGACCGCGTTCAATTCGCGCGACGGCGGCTTCTTCCTCACGACCGTGGGCCGCGTGCAGACGCCAACGCTGTCGGTGGTGGTGGAGCGCGAGGAGCAGATCCGCAAGTTCGTTTCGCGCGACTACTGGGAAATTCACGGCAGCTTCGCGGCCGAGGCCGGCGAGTACCCGGGCAAGTGGTTCAACCCCGACTGGAAGAAGGCCAACGCGCCGCTGCTGGCCAACGGCGAGCCCGACTCCGAGCAGCGCGCCGACCGCGTATGGAACGAGCAGGAAGCCCGCGCCATCGCCGACGCCTCGCGCGGCAAGCCCGCCACGGTGACGGAAGAGAGCAAGCCCACCACGCAGGCCTCGCCAGCGCTGTTCGACCTGACCTCGCTGCAGCGCGAGGCCAACGGCCGTTTCGGCTTCAGTGCCAAGACCACGCTCGCGCTGGCCCAGAGCCTGTACGAACGCCACAAGGCGCTGACCTACCCGCGTACCGATTCGCGCGCGCTGCCGGAAGACTATCTGCCGGTGGTCAAGCAGACCATGGGCATGCTCGCCACGAGCGGCATGAAGCACCTGGCGCCGTTCGCGCAGCAGGCGGTAGACGGCAACTACGTCAAGCCCAACAAGCGCATCTTCGACAACGCCAAGGTGTCGGATCACTTCGCCATCATCCCGACGCTACAAGCCCCCAGCGGCCTGAGCGATGCCGAGCAGAAGCTCTATGACTTCGTGGTGCGGCGCTTCATGTCGGTGTTCTTCCCGAGCGCAGAACACCAGGTGACCACGCGCATCAGCACGGTGGAGCAGGGCGGCAAGAAGTATCCCTTCCGCACCGACGGCAAGGTGCTGGTCAAACCAGGCTGGCTCGCCATCTACGGCAAGGAAGCCCAGGACGACGAGAAGGAAGACGACAAGGACGGCAAGCGCCTCGTGCCGGTGAAGCCGGGCGAGATCGTGAAGGCCGAGTCGGTCGACACCAAGGGCCTGAAGACGCGCCCGCCCGCTCGCTACTCCGAAGCGACGCTGCTCGGCGCCATGGAAGGCGCGGGCAAGACCATCGACGACGACGAGCTGCGCGAGGCCATGCAGGAGAAGGGCCTGGGCACGCCAGCCACGCGCGCGGCCACCATCGAAGGCCTGATCTCCGAGAAGTACATGCTGCGCGAAGGCCGCGAGCTGATCCCCACGGCCAAGGCCTTCCAGCTCATGACGCTGCTGCGCGGCCTGGGCGTGGAAGAACTCTCCAAGGCCGAGCTGACCGGCGAGTGGGAATACAAGCTCGCGCAGATGGAAAAGGGCGCGCTCAGCCGCGACGCCTTCATGCGCGAGATTGCGGCGATGACGGAGCACATCGTCAAGAAGGCCAAGGAATACGACCGCGACACCGTGCCGGGCGACTACGCGACCCTGCAGACGCCGTGCCCCAACTGCAGCGGCATCGTGCGCGAAAACTACCGCCGCTACGCCTGCACCGGTAAGAGCGGCACCGGCGAGGACGCCTGCGGCTTCTCGTTCGGCAAATCGCCGGCCGGGCGCACCTTCGAGGTGGCCGAGGCCGAGGCGCTGCTGCACGACAAGCACATCGGCCCGCTGGAAGGCTTCCGCTCCAAGGCCGGCTGGCCCTTCACCTCCGAGATCGTCATCAAGTACGACGAGGAAGCGAAGAACTGGAAGCTGGAGTTCGACTTCGGCGACGACAAGAACGAAGACAGCGGCGAGATCATCGACTTCAGCGAGCAGGACACCGTGGGCCCATGCCCGGTCTGCGGCGCGCCGGTGTTCGAGCACGGCAGCAACTACGTCTGCGAGAAGTCTGTGCCGACCAATGCGCAGCCCACGCCGAGCTGCACCTTCAAGACCGGCAAGATCATCCTGCAGCAGCCGGTGGAGCGCGCGCAGATGGAAAAGCTGCTCGCCACCGGCAAGACCGACCTGCTCGACAAGTTCGTGAGCATGCGTACGCGCCGCGCCTTCAAGGCCTTCCTGACGTGGAACGCCGAAGAGGGCAAGGTGACCTTCGAGTTCGCGCCGCGCGAAGGCGGCAGCAAGTTCCCGCCGCGCAAGACCTTCGGCAAGGCCGCGCCCGCGGGCAAGACGGCTGCAGCCAAGAAGGTGGCCGCGAAGAAGACGCCCGCCGCCAAGAAGGCACCGGCAGCGAAGAAGGCCGCGGCGCCGCGCAAGCCGGGCGCGGGCCTGAAGCCCAGCGACTCGCTGGCCGCGGTGATCGGCGCCGAACCCGTGGCGCGCACCGAGGTCATCAAGAAGCTGTGGGACTACATCAAGGCCAACGGCCTGCAGGACGCGCAGAACAAGCGCGCGATCAACGCCGACGCCAAGCTCAAGCCGGTGTTCGGCAAGGACCAGGTGACGATGTTCGAACTCGCGGGCATCGTGGGCAAGCACCTCTCGGCGCCCTGAGTCATGCGGCGCAGACACTTCGGCGCTAGCGTTGCTGCGATGGCCGTCGCGCTGCTGGGCGGCGCGGGCCTGGCCCACGCCGCCGCGTGGCCCGACAGGCCGGTCAAGCTGGTCGTGCCCTTCCCGCCGGGGCAGGCCACCGACATCTTCGCCCGCGCGCTTGCCGAGCAGCTCGGCAAGCGGCTGGGCCAGCCGGTGATCATCGACAACAAGGCCGGCGCCGGCAGCAACATCGGCACCGAGTTCGTGGTGCGCTCGCAGCCCGACGGCTACACGCTGGTGGTGGCCGGCAGCGCGATGGCGGTGAACCAGACGCTCTATGCCAAGCCGGGCTTCGATCCGCGCAAGGACCTGACGGGCATCTCGCTGATCGCGAAGGTGCCGCTGGTGTTTCTTGCAACGCCCGAGAGCGGCATCCGCACGCTGGCCGAACTCACGGCGCGCGCCAAGGCCGAACCCGGCCGGCTGAGCTACGCAAGCGCCGGCATCGGCGGCACGCAGCATCTGTCGGGCGAGATGTACAAGTCGGCGGCGCATGTGTTCATCACGCACATTCCGTACCGGGGCAGCGGGCCGGCGCAGTCGGACTTCCTGGGCAACCAGGTGCCGCTGATGGTCGATTCGGTGACGGCTGCGCTGCCGCACATCAAGTCGGGCAGGGCGGTGGCGCTGGCCGTCACCTCGGCCACGCGCTCGTCGCAACTGCCCGATGTGCCCACCGTGCGCGAAAGCGGCGTGGCCGGCACGAAGAACTTCGAGGCCGTGGGCTGGCTCGGCCTGATGGCGCCGCGCGGCACGCCGGCCGAGGTCGTCGAGCGGCTCAACCGCGAAATGACGGACATCCTGAAGAGCGAGCAGATGGCGCGCTTCATCCGCGAGCGCGGCGCCGAGCCCGCGCCCACGACACCGGCCGAGTTCGACCGCTTCGTGGCGAGCGAGATCGGGGTGTGGGGCGCGGCGGTGAAGGCCTCGGGCGCGAAGCCCGAATAAGCAGGCAATAAGCAGGCATCAGGCAGGCGCCTGCGCCTCTTTACCGCGATCCACCTCCGCAAGCAGCCAGCTGCGGAAGTGATCGAGCGTGGCCAGCTGGCCGCGCCCTTCGGGATAGCAGAACCAGTAGCCCTCGTTGCCGCGGTAGCCGCCGCCGGGCAGCGGCTCGTCCACCAGCCCCGAGGCAATCTCGTCCTGCACCAGGCAGCGCGGCACCAGCGCCACGCCCATGCCCACCATCACCGCGCGGATCATGGTCTGGAACTGGTCGAACTGCGGGCCCGCCAGCGGGTCGAGCCCGCGCACGCCATGCGCTTCGCTCCACTGCAGCCACGACTGCGGCACGCTCACGTGGCGCAGCAGCGTGCAGCGCGCCACGTCCTGCGGCGTGCGGATGGCCACCTCGGCCTGCGCGGCGCGCGGAGCGATCAGCGCCACGTCCTGCCCGGCGAGGTAATGCGAGCGGGCGCCGGGCCAGTGGCCGTCGCCGAAAAGAATGGCGCAGTCGAGCTCGGGCCGCTCGAAGTCGTAGCCATGCACGAAGGGCACGAAATGCAGCGTGATCTGCGGATGCGCGCGCTGAAAGTCGGGCAGCCGCGGAATCAGCCACTTGGCGCCGAAGGTGGGCAGGGCGGACAGGTGCAGTGCACCGCCGCCGTCGCCGCTGGTGATGAGCTCCAGCGTGGCCGCCTCGAGTTGCGCGAGGGTGGCGCGCACCGCCTTCTCGTAGCGCTCGCCGGCCGGCGTGAGCGCCAGGCGCTTGCGACTGCGCTCGAACAGCGGCGCGCCGATCCAGCGTTCGAGCTCCTGCACCTGCTTGCTGACCGCGCCCTGCGTGAGGTGCAGCGCCTCGGCCGCGCGCGAGACGCCGCCGAAGCGCACCACGGTCGAGAAGGCGCGCAGCAGATTCAGGGGCGGGTTGAGACGGCGCAGTGACATGGCAGGATGCCCATTAAAACATTCCAGATCGGAATGTTAGCTGGTCTATCCTTTGCTTCAGGTGATGCAGCGAACTGCTCCATCACTCCCTGTTTCATTGGAAGAATCCCATGCTACGTCGTCACTTCATTTCCACCCTGGCTGCTGCTTCCGTCGTGCCAGGAATATCCTTTGCCCAAGGCAAGCCGATCCGCCTGGTCGTGCCATTCCCGCCCGGCGGCGCCACCGACATCACGGCGCGCGTGCTCGGCGAGCCCCTCGGCAAGATCCTCCAGCAGCCCGTGGTGATCGACAACCGCGCCGGCGCGGGCGGCTCCATCGGCATGGCCGAGCTGGCACGCGCCACGCCCGATGGCCTGACCTTCGGCGTGGCCACGCTGTCCACGCATGGCGTGAACCCGGCCGTGTACCAGAAGCTGCCCTACGACCCGATCAAGGGTTTCGTCGCCGTGACCGAGCTGGTGAAGGCGCCGGGCGTGATCGTCATCAACCCCTCAGTGCTGCCGGTCGGCAGCTTCGCGGAGCTGGTGAAGTACCTGAAGGCCAACCCCGGCAAGGTGTCGTACGCCACGCCGGGCAACGGCACCATCGGCCACATGTGGGGCGAGCTGTTCAAGAGCAGCACCGGAACCTCGATGGTGCACATCCCCTACCGCGGTGCGGGCCCGGCCATCAACGACGTGCTCGCCGGCCAGGTGCCGGTGTACTTCGACCAGGTGGCTTCGTCGCTGCCGCACGTGAAGTCGGGCAAGCTGAAGGCGCTGGCCGTGTCCTGGAGCGGCCGGCTCGACGTGCTGCCCGAGGTGCCGACGTATGGCGAGCTGGGTTATCCGGTCAACAACGACCCTTCGTGGTTCGGCATGGTCGCGCCCGCCGGCACGCCGGCCGAGATCGCGCTGCGCATGCAGCAGGCCGTGGCCACCGCGCTGAAGGATCACGCGGTGCGCGAGCGCCTGGCGCTGCAGGGGTTGTATGCCTCGGGCACTACGCCGGCCGAGTTCGCGAAGCAGATCGCGGGCGAGATCGAGAAGATGAAGAAGGTGGCCGAATTCGCCCGCATCCGATTGGACTGACCGACACCTGCCTATGCATCCTGTTCTGAAACTGATTCAAACCCGCGCCCAGGTGACGAGCGTCGCCGGGCATACCCCGCTGGTGCTCGACTCCCCGCACAGCGGCACCGTCTACCCCGAGGACTTCCGCACGGTGCGCGACCTGGCCACGCTGCGCCGGGCCGAGGACACGCACGTCGAGAAGCTCTACGCCTTTGCGCCCGCCATGGGCGCGGCCTGGATCGAGGCGCACTTTCCGCGCAGCTATCTCGATGCCAATCGCGACACGACCGAGATCGACACCACGATGCTCGACGGCGCCTGGACCGACCCTGTCTCGACCGACCCGCGCGTGCTGTCGAAGGTGCGCCTGGGCAAGGGCCTGATCTGGAAGCTCACCGACGAAGGCCTGCCGATCTACGACCGCCAGCTTCCGGTGGACGAAGTACGCCAGCGCATCGACACCTGCTGGCGGCCGTACCACGCGGCGGTGGCGCAGGCCGTCGACGAGGCGCATGCGCGCCATGGCTACAGCATCCACATCAACTGCCACTCGATGCCGGCCATCGCGGCCAGCCACGCGACGGACTTCCCGGGCCTGGCGCATGCCGACTTCGTGATCGGCGACCGCGACGGCAGCACGGCCGACCCGGCGCTGTCGCAGAAGCTCTGCGAGCACCTGCGCGCCTTCGGCTACAGCGTGGACTACAACCACCCCTACAAGGGCGTGGAGCTGGTGCGCCGGCACGGCAAGCCCGCCGAGCACCGGCACAGCATCCAGGTCGAGATCAACCGCAAGCTGTACATGGACGAAGGCACGCTGGCGCTCGACGAAGCCAGCGCGGCGCGGCTGCAGGCGCATCTGCGCTCGATGGTCGAAATGCTGCTGGCCACGGACCCGCGCTGATCCTTCGCGCCGATCAGGCCGTGGCAGGTGTGAAGTCGGTCGACACCGACAGCGCCTCCCACGCCTTGATCTCCTCCTGCAGCGCGCCGAGCTTCTCGCGCACCACCTTCACCGCGTCCGGCCCGAGCAGCAGGTGCGCGGGCGGGTTGGCCGTCTCGGTGATGCGGATCATGGCGCGCGCCGCCTTCACCGGATCGCCGTCCTGCTTGCCGCTTCGCGCCAGCCGCCGTGCGCGCACCGGGCCCATCACCGGCTCGTAGTCGGCGATGGTCTGCGGCGCGCGCACCATCGAGCGGCCCGCCCAGTCGGTGCGAAAGCCGCCGGGCTCCACGGCAGTCACGTGGATGCCGAAGCTCGCCACCTCTTTGCCCAGCGTCTCCGAGATGCCCTCGAGCGCGAATTTGCTGCCGTGGTAGTAGCCCAGCCCCGGGAAGGTCACGATGCCGCCCATCGACGTGATGTTGAGGATGTGGCCACGCCGGCGCGCGCGCATGAAGGGCAGCACCGCCTTGGCGACGGCCACGGCGCCGAACACATTCACCTCGAACTGCTGGCGCAGCTCGTCGAGCGACGATTCCTCGACCGTGCCCTCGTGGCCGTAGCCGGCGTTGTTGACCAGCACGTCGATCGGGCCGACCGAGGCTTCGACCTCGGCCACCACGCGAGCGACCTCGGCGCCCTGCGTCACGTCGAGCAGGCGGCCGAAGGAGCGGCCGGGTTGCAGCGCATCGAACTCGGCGCGCGCGGCCTCGTTGCGCAGCGTGCCCACCACGCGGTGGCCGGCGGCCAGCGCCTCCTGCGCCAGCGCGCGGCCGAAGCCGCTGCTGACGCCGGTGATGAACCAGGTCCTGGGGAAAGAAGAAACCGTCATGGCGATGTCCTTGAAGGGTGGATGGAAGAACCGATGGCCTGACTGTGCGCGCGCCGCATCGCTTTGATAATCCGCCCAATCGACGAAGCACCTTGAAGCTTTTCTTCAAGATCAACCGGAACCTATCCATGCGCCAGGACCAGCTCGACGGACTCGTCACCTTCGTGGCCGTGGCCGAGACACGCGGCTTTTCGGCGGCGGCGGTGCGGCTGGGCGTGTCGCCCTCGGCCGTGAGCCAGGCGGTGCGGCTGCTCGAAAAGCGCGTGGGCGTGCCGCTGTTCAACCGCACCACGCGCAGCGTGAATCTCACCGAGGCCGGCGCCCGCTTTCTGGAACGCATCCGCCCGGCAGTGCAGGAGCTGGCTTCGGCCTCCGACGAACTGAGCGACAGCGCCGAGCGGCCCGCGGGCCTGCTGCGGCTCACGCTGCCGCGTGCGGCCTATCTGTTCGTGCTGCAGCCGGCGCTGGCTGGCTTCCTGCGCGCCTATCCGCAGATCGACGTGGAGGTGTCGATCGACAGCGCGCTGGTCGACATCGTGAGCCGGGGCTTCGACGCCGGCATCCGCTTCGGCGGCATGGTCGAACGCGACATGGTGGCGGTGAAGGTCGGCGGCCCGCTGGCCAACAGCGTCGTCGCCGCGCCGCGCTACCTGGCCGCGCGCGGCACGCCGGTGCACCCGCGCGAGCTGCTGGCGCACGACTGCATCGGCTTTCGCTTCGAGAGCTCGGGTCTGCTGGAGCGATGGGAGTTCGAGAAAGACGGCGAGTCCATGACGCTCGCGGTGAGCGGCCGCCTCGTGATGAACGACGTGGCCGTGATGCTCGACGCGGCGGTGGAGGGCATCGGCATCGCCAACCTGATCAGCAGCTACACCGAGCGCCACGTCGCCGACGGCCGGCTGGTGCAGCTGCTGGCCGACTGGACCACGCCGCTGCCCGACCTGACGCTGTACTACCCCGACCGCAGGCGCGTGCCGCCCAAGCTGCGCGCGCTGATCGACTGGCTGCGCGAAACAACCTTGTCGGCACCGGGTGTGTTGTTACAGGGCGAGCGGGCCCGCCGCCTATAGTGGGCCGGCAACAACCGTCAACCACCTTTGGAGTTTCCAGTGAAGCCATTCATTGCAGCCGTGTTCGTGATCGCAATGGGCGCGCTGGTGTCAGGCTGCTCAGGCACCGGTCCGGCCCCGGTCAGCAGCGGCGCCAACACATCGGGCGCGACCGGCGGCAGCGGCGTCACGGTGTTCGGCACGATCGACGCCGGCGTCAGCAGCACGACGAACAAGTCGTCGCGCTGAGCGCCCCGCGCAGCTGCCGTGACAGCGCCTGGCGCTAGCGTCTCAGCAGCGCCTGCCGCAACACGCGCGCGGCGCGGTCGCGAATCTTGCCGGAGCTGGAACGCGGCGGCGTCTTGGGCGCGACCTTCGCGGTAGCGCAGGCCCACAGGAAGTCATGCAGGATGGGCGTGTCGTCGACCGTCTCGGTGCTGCCGTACTTGTGGAACTCGGGGTGCCACTGGGTCGCGGCGATGTAGCTGCGGCCCTTGTCGGAGCGGCGGCGAATGGCCTCGGGCACGCGGTCGGGCAGGCTCCAGGCCTCGACCTCGAAACCGGGCGCAAGGCCCTTGATGCCCTGGTGGTGGATGCTGTTGACGCGCGCCTTCTCCACCTGCGGGTAGAGCTTCGACAGCCGCGTGCCCTGCACCAGCTCGATCTCGTGGAAGTTCTGGTCATAGGTCACCGGGTCGCGGTGGCGCAGGCCGCCCTCGTGCTGGGCCTCGATGTCCTGGTAGAGCGTGCCGCCAAAGGCCACGTTGATGAGCTGCAGCCCCCGGCACACGCCGAAGATGGGCTTGCCGGCCTGCTCGAAGGCTTCGACCAGCGCGAGGTCGTAGAGGTCCCGGATCTGGTCGCCGATCCACGCGTCCTTCAGCGGCACCTCGCCGTAGCTGCCGGGCCAGACGTCGGCGCCGCCGTGCATGACCACGCCGTCGAGCCATTCGGCGTAGTGCGACAGCTTGGTGTCGCCACGCGCGGTTTCGCCGGTGGGGCAGGGCACCATCACGACCATGGCGCCGGCGGACATGAGCCAGTGCGCGATCGATTGCTCAACGTACTGCAGCGTCTTGTTGGTGAAGAGCGACCGGGCCGGGTCGGCGTGCGAGAAGCAGGCGGACAGGCCGATCTTGAGCCGAGCGGAAACAGGTTGTGTCATCGCGGGACTGTCGTCGGTGGGAACCGGGCGATTGATGCGAAAAGGAAAGTCCATTTTGGCTCGTTGGCCTCTCGCACGGGGTCGGACGACACGCCAAGTATGCTTTCAACGCTGCCCCAACGAATAAGGAAGACAAGCCGATGAAAACGATCAAGGGCCCCGCCATCTTTCTGGCCCAGTTCGCGGGAGACACCGCGCCGTTCAACACGCTCGACGGCATCGCCGGCTGGGCTGCCGAGCTGGGCTACAAGGGCGTGCAGATCCCGAGCTGGGATGCCCGCCTGTTCGACCTTCAGCGCGCCGCCGAAAGCAAGACCTACTGCGACGAGGTGAAGGGCACGCTGGCAAAGCACGGCCTGGAGATCACCGAGCTCTCGACGCACTTGCAAGGCCAACTGGTGGCGGTGCACCCGGCCTACGACGCGGGCTTCGACGGCTTCGCGGCGCCCGAGGTGCGCGGCGACCCGGTGCGGCGCCAGCAGTGGGCCGTCGAGCAACTGCACTTTGCGGCAAAGGCCTCGGCCAACCTCGGGCTCACGGCGCACGCGACCTTCTCGGGCGCGCTGGCCTGGCCGTACCTCTATTCGTGGCCGCCGCGCCCGCCGGGCCTCGTCGAGGAAGCCTTCGACGAACTCGCGCGCCGCTGGCGGCCGATCCTCGACGCCTTCGACGCCGTGGGCGTGGACGTGGGCTACGAGATTCACCCCGGCGAAGACCTGCACGACGGCGTGAGCTACGAGATGTTTTTGGAGCGCGTGAACAACCACCCGCGCGCCTGCCTGCTGTACGACCCGAGCCACTTCATGCTGCAGCAGCTCGACTACCTGGCCTACATCGACCACTACCACGAGCGCATCAAGATCTTCCACGTGAAGGACGCCGAGTTCAACCCGACCGGCAAGCAGGGCGTGTACGGCGGCTTCCAGAGCTGGATCAACCGGGCAGGGCGCTTCCGTTCGCTGGGCGACGGGCAGGTGAACTTCAAGGCCATCTTCTCGAAGATGGCGCAGTACGACTTCCCGGGCTGGGCGGTGCTGGAGTGGGAGTGCTGCATCAAGCACCCCGAAGACGGCGCGCGCGAAGGCGCGAAGTTCATCGCCGACCACATCATCCGCGTGGCGGACCGGGCCTTCGACGACTTCGCGGCGGGCGGGGTCGACGTGGCGGCCAACAAGCGGATGCTTGGAGTCGGCTGAGTCGGCTAGCTCACCGACCGGATCGCGTCGTCGAGGATCTCCAGGCCGCGGTCGATCTCCACCGCCGTCACGGTCAGCGGCGGCGCGATGCGCCACACCGCGGCCATGCCACCGACCGACACGATGTTCATGCTGAGGCCGCGCGCCATGCATGCATCGGTGATGGCCCGGCCGCGCTCGGCATCGGGCTCGCGGGTCTCGCGGTCTTTCACCAGCTCCACGCCCTGCAGCAGCCCGTGGCCGCGCACGTCGCCGATCAGCTCGTGGCGCGCCTGCAGCGTCTCCAGCCCATGGCGCAGCCGCAGGCCCATTTCGTTGGCACGGGCGTTGAGCTTTTCTTCTTCCAGCACGTCGAGCACGGCCAGCGCGACCTCGGCCGGCAACGGGTCGGACACATGCGAGGTGACGTGCACGAAGCCCTTGTCGTGGCACTCCTGCTCGATCGCCTCGCTGGTGATCGCCGCACCAATGGCCACGCCGCCGCCCAGCGTCTTCGACACCGTGAGGATGTCGGGCACCACGCCGAACTGCTCGAAGGCGAAGTTGCTGCCCATGCGGCCGAAGGCGGTCTGGGCCTCGTCCAGGATCAGCAGCATGCCGCGTTCCTGGCACTTGGCCTTGAGCCTGGGCAGGTAGCCCTCGGGTGGCACGATCACGCCGCCCGAGCTTTGCACCGGCTCGGCGATGAAGGCGGCCAGCGAGCCGCTGGATTGCGCGTCGACCATGTCGAAGCCGACGTCCAGGCAAGTGCTGTCGCAGGCATCGCGGCAATGCCTGATCGGGCAGCGGAAGCAGTTGGGCGGCGGAATCGACATCGTGCCGGGCTTGCGCGGCCCGTAGTCGACGTGCTGCCTGCCCGCGAAGGTGAGCCCGGCCATGCCGCCGGTGACGCCGTGCCAGCCGCCGTTCAGGCCCACGATCTCGTAGCGCCCGGTGGCCACGCGCGCCATGCGCGCCGCCGCCTCGTTGGCCTCGCCGCCGGTCGAGAGGAAGATCGATTTCGACAGCTGCGGCGGCAGCATCGAAGCCAGCCGTTCGGCCAGAGCGAGCACAGCCGGTCCGACGAAGCCGCTGTACAGATGCAGCGCGCCCTCGCAGGCCTTGTGCATGGCGGCGACGATGCGCGGGTGGTTGTGGCCGATGGTGGCGCACATCTGGCCCGAGGTGAAGTCGAGGATCTCTCGGCCGTGCTGGTCCCACAGTGTGGCGCCTCGCGCCTTGACGATGACGTGCGGGCTCAGGCCCATGCCGTAGCGAACGAGATGCCGGGCGACCGTGGGGTCGTAGCCTGTGTCCTGGCCCATGGAATGCTCCTTGTCGTGGGGGATGCGGCCAGCGTAGCCATCGAGCGGGAAATCGGCTGTCGTTGTAGGGGCCCTGAAACGAAGCCGATTGCATCCTTGTTGCGCCACACTGGCGGCACCATGAAAACCGGCACCCTCGACCGCATCGACCAATGCATCCTGGCCGAACTGCAGGCCGACGCGGGCCTGCAGAACCAGACGCTGGCCGAGCGCGTGAATCTCTCGCCCTCGGCCTGTCTCAAGCGGGTGCAGCGGCTGCGGCGCGCGGGCGTGATCCGCGAGGAGGTCGCGATCCTCGATGCCGCGCGCGTCGGCTTCCCGGTGCTGGTGATCTCGCGCGTCTCGCTGCGCAGCACCACGCGCGAGGCGTTCCGGGCCTTCGAGCGCAAGGTACATGCGCTGCCGCAGGTGCTGCAATGCCACTGCGTCGCCGGCGAGACCGACTTCGTGCTCGTGATCTGCGCGCGCTCGCTGCCCGACTACCAGGCCTTCGCGCAGGAGCAGCTGGGCGACGCGCTGGCCCTGGAGAACTATTCGAGCGACATCGTGCTGTCGACCACCAAGTTCACGACGCAGCTGCCGCTGGACAGGGCGTAGGCCCGCGCTACAAGAGGCGCGCCAGCCGCTGGATGGCGCCGTCGATCTGCGGCTCGGCGATGAGGCCGTAGCCGAAGGCGAGGCCGTTGGGCGTGCCAAGCGCGTTCGGGTCGAGCGCGAAGCGCGACAGCGGCGGCAGCGTGATGCCGGCCGCCGCGGCGCGCTCGACCACCGTGTCTGCGCGCGTGTCGCCGTGCAGCCAGGCCGACAGGTGCAGGCCCGCGTCGGACGGAATCGCTTCGAGTCTGCCTGCGCAGTGGCGCGCCAGTGCTTCGAGCAACGCGGTGCGCCGCGCCCCGTAGATCTTGCGCATCTTGCGGATGTGGCGCGCCAGGTGCCCTTCGGCGATGAAGGCGGCGAGCGCCTCTTGGCCGAGCACCGGGCCGTGCCAGTCGGCCAGCTCGCGCGCCCGCACCAGCGCCGCGCGGGCCCACGGCGGCGCCACCACGAAGCCCAGGCGCAAGGCGGGGAACAGGCTCTTGGAAAAGGTGCCGATGTAGAAGACCGACTCGGCGCGGTCCAGCGTCTGCAGTGCATCGAGCGGGCGGCCGGCGAAGCGGAATTCGCTGTCGTAGTCGTCCTCGACGACGACGGCGTTGCGCGCCCGCGCGAAGGCCAGCAGGGCGGCGCGCCGCCGCGGCGACATCGCGACGCCGGTGGGGAACTGGTGCGAGGGCGTCACGCAGACCACGCGCGCCTCGGGCGGGATGCGGTCCACGCACAGGCCCTCGCCATCGGTCGGCACCGTCATCACTCTCGCGCCCGCGGCCAGCATGGCCTCGCGCAGCGAGGGATAGAACAGCTGCTCGACCGCAACCACCGTGCGCCCCGGCACGACGAGGATGCGCGCGAGCAGCCCGAAGGCCTGCTGCGCGCCGGCCGTGACGACGATGTCGTCGGCGGTGCAACCGACCGCGCGGGTGAAGGACACGTGCTTCGCGATGGCCTCGCGCAGCGCGCCCTGGCCTTGCGGGTCGGCGTAGTCGGCCGTCTGCCGCGCGACGCGGCGCAGCGCGCGGTCGCTCAGGCGGCGCCAGATGTCGAAGGGAAAAGCGCTCACGTCGGGCAGGCCGACGCGGAAGTCGTCGCGCGCGGACTGCGGCTGCGGGGTGGGGGCAAGATCGGCGCCCGGGACGTTCAGCGGCGCCAGCCGGGGGTCGCGCCGAGCTGTCGAAGCTTTGGTGGCGCGGCCGCGCCGGGACGCCGGCAGCGTGTCGGCCACGTAGGTGCCGGCGCCGGGGCGCGCCAGCAGGTAGCCCTCGCTCAGCAGCAGGTCGTAAGCCGCGAGCATGGTGTTGCGCGACACGCCCAGCCGCAGCGCCAGCGCGCGCGTGGCGGGCAGGCGTGCGCCGGGCTGCAGCCGGCCGTCGAGGATGGCGCTGCGCAGCTGGCGGTGCACCTCGCGCAGCAGGTCGCGCGAGCCGGCGCCCGGCAGGCTGATGGCGAGTTCGAAAAGTGGCTCCATGAACTTCGCCGATTGTGGTTCTTTTGAAGAGCCAATTGCAAACCTATTCTGGAGGCCTTGAACACACTTGCCACGGAGTCCCTCATGAACACGGATCTCTCGACATCGCAGCCGCAACCGGCAACCGAACGCCTGCCGCTGAGCCTGGGCTGGCTTGCGCTGGGCGCCTTCGCCCTCGGCACCGAAAGCTTCATGGTCGTGGGGCTGCTGCCGGTGCTGGCGGCCGACCTGCAGATCAGCGCCGCGCGGGCCGGGCAGCTTGTGCTGCTGTTCGCGCTGAGCTACGCCATCGGCTCGCCGGTGTTGGCCGCGCTGCTGGCACGCTTTGGGCGCCGGCCGCTGCTGATCGCCAGCCTCGCGGCCTTCTCGGCGCTGACGCTGGCGGCGTCGATGGCGCACGGCTTTGCGCAGCTGGCGCTGGCGCGGGTCGCGCTGGGGCTGGTGGCCGGCGTGTTCCTGCCGACCGCGAGCGCCGTGGCGGCCGCGATGGTGTCACCCGCGCTGCGCGGCCGGGCGCTGGCCATCGTGACCGGCGGCGGCACGGTAGCGGTCGCGCTCGGCGTCCCGCTGGGCGCGTGGATTGCGGGCTGGGGCGGCTGGCGCACGGCCTATCTGCTGATCGCGGCGGTGGCGGCACTCGCCACCTGGGGCCTCGCGCTCGGACTGCCGCGGCAGTTGACGCAAGCGCCAGTCGTCGCAACGAAGCGCACGCCGGCGTTCGCCGTGGCCCGCGAGCCGGGCGTTCTGCCGGCGCTGCTGACCACCATGCTGTGGACCACGGGCGGCTTCAGCTTCTATACCTACATCGCGCTGTTCCTCTCGGGCACAGTGGGCTTCGGCACCGAGGGCGTGGGCGCGATGTTCTTCGCCATCGGCGTGGCGGCGGCCATCGGCACCGCCGCCGGTGGCTGGGCCACCGACCGCCTCGGCGCCGACCGCACGGCGCAGGGCTTCGCGCTGATGCTGGTGGTGATCCTTGGCGGGCTGTCTTTCTCGGCGCAGATGCTGCCGCGCGGCCTGGCGCTGCCGCTGATCGTGGGGCTGTCGGCGCTGTGGGCCTTCGCTGGCTGGGGCTTCGGGCCGGCGCAGGCGGTGCGGCTGATCCGGCTGGCACCTGAGCGCGCGCCGATGACGCTGTCGCTCAACGCCTCGGCAATCTACCTCGGCATTGCGGCGGGCTCGGTGTTCGGCGGCGCGGCGATCGACCTGGTCGGCGTCAGCGCGGTGGGCTGGGTGGGCGCGGCCTTCCAGTTCGCGGGATTGATGCTGTTGTTGCGCGCGGCGCGCAAGGCGCGGGCGGCCGGTTCGGCGCTGGCAGTGCCTGCCGCGGCCTGAGCGCCCGTCGAATCACTATTCTTTTGATAGCAAACAACTCTCCAGTCACGGCCCTTCGGGGCCTTTTTCATGGGATCGTTGTTTTTAAGACCGGCAATTGTCATGCCCTGCAAGCTATAATGTCGGGTTCGTTTCGATACCACGACGAAGAATTTCGTCAATACCGCCGGCTGACCTGCACTGTCCTTGGATTATTCAGGCCTCTCACTCCCAAGCCGGCTTTCACAGTGTGTTGGAGCGCCAGACCGGGCGCCCATGATTGCCACCACTGCCTTCGTTCCTGTTGAAGCGAATAGCGCGTCCGCCGCGCCATTCCGGCCGGCCCACGCCCGTTTTCAATTATTTTTCAGGCACTTCGCGCTCTGTATCCGCGCGGCGTGCCAAGGCTTCATGGACATCATTCAACACAGTATCGCGGTGGGCAAGTACCTTGTTTCCCCGCTCATTCGACATCAGGACGACGGCAACTACGCCGCTTCCGTCTCGATCCGCTCCGGCCACGGCAGCGGCATGCACGACCGCGTGATGCGCTTCACGCCGCGCTTTGCCAGCCACGCAGCCGCCGTCGGCTACGCCATCGACCAGGGCCTCGGCTGGGTGCGCGAACGCGCTCCCCGCAATCCCCCTCTCGCGCTTCCGTGCGCGGGCTGAAACAATTACGCCAAATTCCATCTCCAACACACATCGAACGATTCAGAGGTAACCACACATGCCCAAGGAAGAACTGATCGAAATGAACGGCGCAGTGACCGAAGTCCTGCCCGACTCGCGCTACCGCGTCACGCTGGACAACGGCCATCAGCTGATCGCCTACAGCGGCGGCAAGATGCGCAAGCACCACATCCGCATCCTGGCGGGTGACAAGGTGTCGCTCGAACTCTCGCCCTACGACCTGACCAAGGGCCGTATCACCTTCCGTCACCTGGAACGTCGCGGCCCGCCGCCGACCAACTCCGGCAACAACAACGCACCCCGCCGCTGATCCGCGACTGACGAAAGGCCTTGCGGCGCCCCGCGACGGGCGCCGCAAGGCCTTTGTTATTCGTGCGTCTGTCCGGCTGCTGAACGATGACCACACCCAATCCCACAGCCGGCGGCCCGCAAGCCCAGGCCCCTGCCGAAAACGGCTTCGCCGCGCTGGCGCTCTCGCCCCAGATGCTGGCCAACCTCACGCAGCTCGGCTACACGCAGATGACGCCGATCCAGGCGGCCAGCCTGCCGCCGGCGCTGCTCGGCAAGGACCTGATCGCCCAGGCCAAGACCGGCAGCGGCAAGACCGCCGCCTTTGCCCTGGCGCTGCTTTCCAACCTGAACCCTCGCCGCTTCGCGGTGCAGTCGATGGTGCTGTGCCCGACGCGCGAACTGGCCGACCAGGTCACGACCGAAATCCGCCGCCTTGCGCGCGCGGAAGAAAACATCAAGGTCGTCACGCTCTGCGGCGGCGTTGCACTGCGCGGGCAGATCGCCAGCCTGGAGCACGGCGCGCACATCGTGGTCGGCACGCCCGGCCGCCTGATGGACCACCTGGAGCGCGGCAACCTCGACCTCTCGGCGCTCAACACGCTGGTGCTCGACGAAGCCGACCGCATGCTGGACATGGGCTTCTTCGACGACATCGTGAAGGTGGCGCGCCAGTGCCCCAAGGAACGCCAGACGCTGCTGTTCTCGGCCACATATCCCGAAGGCATCGCCAAGCTCGCGCAGCAGTTCATGAAGAACCCCGAGCAGATCACAGTGCAGGCGCAGCATGAAGGCAGCAAGATCCGCCAGCGCTGGTACCAGGTGAAAGACAGCGAGCGGCTGCACACCGTGAGCCTGCTGCTCGACCATTTCCGCCCCGTCAGCACGCTGGCCTTCTGCAACACCAAGCAGCAGTGCCGCGACCTCGTCGAAGTGCTGCAGGCCCAGGGCTTCAGCGCGCTGGCGCTGTTCGGCGAGCTGGAGCAGCGCGAGCGCGACCAGGTGCTGGTGCAGTTTTCCAACCGCAGCTGCTCGGTGCTGGTGGCAACCGACGTGGCGGCGCGCGGGCTCGACATTGCGCAGCTCGAAGCGGTGATCAACGTCGACGTGACGCCTGATTCGGAAATTCACATCCACCGCATCGGCCGCACCGGCCGCGTGGGCCAGTCGGGCGACGCCGAAGGCTTGGCGCTGAACCTCGCCAGCATGAACGAGATGGGCAGCGTCGGAAAGATCGAGCAGCTGCAGGGCCGCGAGTCCGAATGGCACGAACTGGCCGAGCTCACGCCGGGCAAGGGCGCACCGCTGCAGCCGCCGATGGCCACGCTGCAGATCGTGGGCGGGCGCAAGGAAAAGATCCGCGCCGGCGACGTGCTGGGCGCGCTCACGGGCGATTGCGGCTACGCGAAAGACCAGGTCGGCAAGATCAACGTCAACGAGTTCTCGACCTATGTGGCGGTCGACCGCGCCATCGCCGAAGAGGCGGCGCGCAAGCTGTCCAGCGGCCGCGTGAAGGGCAAGTCGGTCAAGGTGCGGCTGCTGACGCTGCAGGACCTGTAGCAGCCACTGCAGGCTGCGGCGTGGCGAGCGCCGAAGTCGGCGCCACCGGTGCATCGAGCACCGGAGCCGGCGCCGCATCGGGCGCCTCCTGCCGTGCCAGCTTCGCGGCCAGCCGGAATGCCACCACCACCGCCAGCAAGCCGAAGATCGACGAGCCCACGGCCTGCCCGATCAGCACGCCGGCCGCGCCGTAGTGCGAGCCCCACCAGGCGAACGGAATCGTGCCCAGCGTGGCGCGCCCCCAGTTGAACGTCGTCGACAGCAGCGGATGCCCGAGGTTGTTGAACGACGCATTCGCCACGAACAGCCCGCCCGCAAAGAAGAAGCTCGCGGCCAGCCAGCTGCAGAACAGCGAGATCAGCTCCGCCGCCAGCCCGTCGGCCGAGAACGCGCGAATCAGCACGCCCTGGCCCAGCGCCAGCACCAGCCACGCCACGGCCACCGACGCCACCATGAACAGCAGGCTGTCACGCAACCCCTCCTGCACGCGCCGGTACTGCCCCGCGCCCAGGTTCTGCGCCAGGATCGGCCCGACCGCGCCGCTGAGCGCATAGACCAGCCCGAAGGCCACCGGCGTCAGCCGGTCGATGGTGGCCGCGCCCGCCACCGCCGACGGCCCGAACTGCGCGACCGCATGCGTGACGAAGGCCGCGCCCACGGGCGTCGCGAGGTTGGTCAGCACAGCCGGCCCGGCCACCGTGCCGAGCGCGCGCGCATCGCCGGCCAACTGCTGTGCATCGAAGCGCCCGAGCATGCGGTGCTTCACCATCACGCCATGCAGCCCGATGGCCGCCAGCACCATGCGCGAGACCACCGCGCTGATGGCCGCGCCGTCGAGCCCCAGCCCGAAGCCGAAGATCAATATCGGGTCGAGCACCGCCGTCACAAAGGCGGCCGCGAGCGTTACCGTCATCGCGCGGCGTGCGTCGCCGATCGAACGCAGCAGTGCCGAAGTTGCCATGCCGATGCCCAGCAGCGGAAGCGTGTGCACCGTCACCGAGAGGTATCGCTGCGCGAGCCGCGCCGTCTCGCCCTCGGCGCCGAGCGCCTGCAGCGCGGGGTGTAGGAAGAAGGCCGTGCCCGTGCCCACCACCACCGACACCGCCGTCATCAGCACGAGGCTCGATGTGCTGATGCGACGCGCGTCCTCGATGCGCCCCGCGCCCACCGTGCGCGACACCACCGCCGCGATGCCGATGGTCAGCCCTATGCACAGCGACGCATGGAAGAAGCCCACCACGCCCGCGAAACCGACCGCCGCGGCCGTCGCTTTCTCCCCGAGCAGCGAGATGTAGAACAGGTTGATCAGGTCGACCGCAAACACCGCGATCAGCCCGATGGCGCCCGTGCCCGCCATCACGCAGACATGCCGCAGCAGCGACCCCGAAACGAAGCGCGCGCGCTCGACACCGCCGGTTGTTTCGGCTATTGGCATGTGAAATTCTCGATGTGGCCTAATTGCGGCTCGAACATTACTTTTACCCGAGCTTTTCATGCCCAAGAAAATTCGTACCGAAGCCGACCGCGTTGCCACCCCGAAGCCGACGCCCCTGCCCGGCTACACGGCGCCTCGCTCCGGTGGCGGCCAGAAGGTCAGCCTGGAACGCGGCACCGCAACGCGCAGCAAGAAGAACCCTGGCAAGCGCGCCAAGAAGGGCGGCTGATCCATCAGCCCCCGCCTGGCTCTCGCCTGAGCCACGACAGACGCGCCCCAGGGCGCGTTTTGTCATTGAGGCAGCTATAAATCGCAATGTCCGACGACAACCAGATCCTCATCCCGCCCTCGTTCTTCGCGGTGTACACCGATGCGCGCCAGCGCCTGAGCGAGCCGATCGGCGTGGTGCGCGAGCGCTACGAGATCTGCGAAGACCTCGCCAGCCACCTCGTGGGCCACGCGCAGATCCAGCACCACACCGAAGTGCCGGTCGAAAGCGAGATCCTGCGGCGCATCCACGCCGGGCTGATGACGCCTGAATCCGGTGTGTCGGCGGCCGAGGCCACGTGGATCGTGCAGCGGCTGGCCGAGCTGCTCGGCTGGGAAGGCCTCGCGCCGGCGCCCGAAGCCGACTGAGCCCCTGCCGGAGCGCCCCATGCTGCTGAAAGTCGGAGAACTCGCCCGGCACACCGGCCTCACGGTGCGCACGCTGCACCACTACGACGCCATCGGCCTGCTCGCGCCCTCGGCACGCTCCGAGGCCGGCTACCGGCTCTACAACGCGGCCGACATCGCCCGCCTGCACGCCATCCAGGCACTGCGGCTGCTGGGCCTGCCGCTGGCGGAAATCGGCGCCTTGCTGGGCGCGGAGAGCAGCTCGCTGCCCACCATCATCGCGCGACAGATCGAATCGCTCGACCAGCAGATCGCGCAGGCGACGGCCTTGCGCGAACGGCTCGGCCTGCTGCAGCAGCGCCTTGACGAAGGCGCCCAGCCCGACATGAAGGACTGGCTGGACACGCTCGAGAAGATGACCACCTACGGGCGCTACTTCAGCCCCGCCGAAATCAGGTCGTTCATGGCCAACTGGAAGGCCGTGGCCGACCGGTGGCCGCCGCTGGTGGCCGAGGTGGCCGCGCTGATGTCGCGCGGCGTGCCGGCCAGCGCCCCCGAGGTGCAGCCGCTGGCCGCCCGCTGGATGACGCTGATGGGCCAGTGGATGGACGGCAGCTTCGACCTCATCACGCGCTGGGGCGAGATGTACCGGCGCGAGCCCGTGGCGCGCAGCGACGACGGACCGCCGGCCGAACTGGTGGAGTACATCGGCGAAGCCATCGGCATGCGCATGGCCGCGCTGCTGCGCCACCTGAGCACCGACGATCTCGCGCACCTGAGCCACCCGCCCGAGGACGAATGGCGGCGCCTGGCGGGCGAACTCGCCGCGCTGCAGGCGCGCGGCGTCCCTCCCGGCGACGAATCGGTGCAGGCCATCGCGCGCGAATGGGCGCGCCTGTTCGCTGCCTTCACCAACCACGACCCCGGCCTGGCAGCCCGCCTGATGCGGGCGATGAACGCAGAGCCGGTGCTGCAGGCCGCCGCCGTGACCACGCCCGAAGTGCGCGAGTACCTGATGCGGGCCATGGCCGTGCTGCAGCAGAAAAATCCGCCACCGCCCGCCAGCAGCGCTTGACCCTGACGTTGCGTGAGGCCCGACAGTGGCCGCATGAACAACCCAACCACGCCCCAACGGCTCCACGCGCTCGACAACCTCCGCGCCCTGATGATGTGGCTCGGCATCGTGCTGCACGTGGCGATCAACCACCTCACGATCAATTCGCCGCTGCCATGGCGCGACCCGAGGACATCGCCGGTCGCCGACTTGCTGCTGCTCTTCATCCACAGCTTCCGCATGCCGGTGTTCTTCGTGCTGGCCGGCTTCTTCGTGGCGCTGCTGGTCGAGCGGCGCGGCGCGAACGGCATGCTGAAGAACCGCGCGCTGCGGCTGGCGCTGCCCTTCGCGATTTTCTGGCCGCTGCTGTTCGTGGCAACCACCGTGCTGGCGATGGTCTACATCCACCTGACGGCGCGCGGCGTGCCTGGCATCGACCGCACGCTGACGCCCGCGCGGCAGCCTGGCGGTTCGCCCTTCAACACCATGCACCTGTGGTTCCTGTACCAGCTGTTCTGGTTCAGCGTAGCGACCTGGGCCGGCGTGCGGCTGCAGCGCTTCGTGCCGATGCGACTGCGCGAGACACTGGCCCGAAGCTTCGTGACGCTGGCCGAACGGCGCTGGGGCTTCGCGGTGCTGGCGCTGCCACTGGCGCTCGTCGGCTCCTTCTATCCGTCCGGCATGGTCACGGAGAGCGGCTCGTTCCTGCCGCCGCTGACCGAATGGGTGCAAAGCGGGCTCTTCTTCGTGGTCGGCTGGTACGTGCACGGCCAGCAGGAGCGGCTGCTGCCGCTGTTTGCGTCGCGCTGCAAGGGCCATGCGGTGGCTGGCCTCGCATTCCTTGTGGCGACGGTGGTGTTGCTGGGTGCATTGCGCGGCAACCGTCTCCAGTCGCTGCCGCACCCCGAGTTCTGGATCGCCTTTGCCTACAACGCAACCGCATGGCTCTGGAGCCTGGCCCTGATCGGCGGCTTCGTGCGCTACCTGCCGCGCCAGAACGCCGTGCTGACCTACCTGTCGCAAAGCTCGTACTGGGTGTACCTGGTGCACATGCTCGGCACCATCGGCTTCGGCATCCTGCTGTTCAACGCGCCCTTCGGTGCGGTCCCGAAGATGGGCCTGAACATCGCGGCCACGTCGCTGGTGGCGCTCGCCAGCTACCAGCTGCTGGTGCGCCACACCCGCCTCGGCACGCTGCTGAATGGTCAGCGCGCGGAAAAACGTTCGACCAGGAAGTCGACGAAAGCGCGGGTCTTGGCCGCCAAGTGACGCGAGGGGTAGACGGCGTAGATCGGCGTCCGGTCCGCCTCCCAGTCTTCGAGCACCGCCTGCAGCCGACCTGAAGCCAGCTCGTTCTCGACGTAGATGCGCGGAATCAGGCTCAGGCCGAAGCCCGCAAGCAGCGCATCGCGCACGGCGATGCTGGAGCTGACCTTGTAGCGCCCGTCAATGGGCACCGCCACGCTGCGGCCGGCACGGCTGAAGGTCCACTTGTTCGCATGGCCCGAGAGCGTGAACTGCACGCACTCGTGGGCCTTCAGGTCCTCGGGCTGCGCGGGCCGGCCGGCGGTGGCGAAGTAGCCGGGCGCGCCGCACAGCACGTGAGTCATGGTCATCAGCTTGCGCGCGACGAGGCTCGAATCTTCCAACCGGTCGCTGCCGCGGATGGCGAGGTCGTAGCCCTCGCCGATGATGTCCGAGCGGCTGTCCTGCAGGTTCAGTTCGAGCCGCAGGTTCGGATAGCGCTTCATGAATTCGGGAATGGCCGGCGACAGCGACGTGAGCGCAAAAGTCAGCGGCGCACTCACGCGCAGCACACCACCGGGGCTGCTGCCCATGGGCGCGAGCGCGGCGTCGGCCTCGCCGAGTTCGTCGAGGATGCGCGACAGGCGCTCGAAGTACGCTGCGCCCGCTTCGGTCAGGCTCATCTGCCGCGTGGTGCGGTTGATGAGCCGCACTTTCAGATGCGCTTCCAGCTCCGCGATGTTCTTGCTGATGGCCGCCGCCGAGAGCCCCATCTGCCGCGCGGCGCCGGCAAAGCTGCCCGTGGCGGCGGTGGTGCGGAAGACCTTGAGAGCCGTGAGATGGTCCATGCTGAATTGACGACCGACAGTAAAGAATCAATTCATTATTCGAGCATTCACAACCAAGGGTCAACTCACTAGATTCGACCCATGACCAGCCGCACCACCGACATCCTCCTCACCGCAGCCGCGCCCGCCATCTGGGGCAGCACCTACATCGTTACCACCGAGCTGCTGCCGGCGAACTACCCGCTGACGGTCGCTCTGCTGCGCGCGTTGCCCGCCGGCCTGCTGCTGCTTGCGATCGTGCGGCAACTGCCTGAACGCGCGTGGTGGGGGCGCATCTTCGTGCTCGGGGCGCTGAACTTCTCGATCCTCTGGGCCATGCTGTTTCTCGCGGCGTATCGGCTGCCGGGCGGCGTGGCAGCGACGATCACTTCGGTGCAGCCGCTGCTCGTGGTGTTTCTCGCGAGCGTCTTCCTGGGCTCGCCGGTGCGCGCGCTGTCGGTGGCGGCGGCAGTGGTCGGCATCGGCGGGGTCGCGCTGCTGGTGCTCACGCCGAATGCGGCGCTCGACGCCATCGGCATTGCCGCAGCCATCGCCGCGGCAGTGTCGATGGCCTTCGGCACGGTGCTGAGCCGCCGCTGGCAACCGCCGGTCTCGGCGCTGACCTTCACCGCGTGGCAGCTCACCGCGGGCGGCCTGCTGCTGTTGCCGGTGGCGCTGCTGCTGGAGCCGCCGCTGCCTGCGCTCAGGGTGCAGAACTGGATCGGCTTCGGCTGGCTCGGCCTCGTGGGCGCCGCGCTGACCTACATCGTGTGGTTTCGCGGTGTGGCGCGGCTGGAGCCCTCGGCGATCGCGCCGCTGGCCTTCCTGAGCCCGGTGACGGCCGTGATCCTCGGCTGGGCGCTGCTGGGGCAGGCGCTGTCGGTGTGGCAGGTGGCGGGCATCGGCATCGTGATCGCGAGCATCTGGCTCAGCCAGCATGCGCAACGCGGCGCACAGCCGCTGGTGCGGCCTGCGCCGGCGATCCGCTAGGCAGCAAGCGCCGTGGCGCGCTTCAGCAGGCTCAGATAGCCGGGCTGCACTTCCATGCGCACGATCGCGCCCTGCCGTTGCAGCAGGCGGTGCGCCTTTGGCAAGGCCCAGCAGGGTAGGCTGGTGAACATGTGGTGCTCGCAGTGGTAGTTGACCCAGTAGGGCGCCACCAGGATGCGCTCGAGCCAGCCGGCGTGCGTGGTGCGGGCCTGCCGCAGCGGATCGGCCTCGTTCTGCGCGACGAGCGCGTGTTCGGCGATGTTGCGCACGCGGCTCACGAGCGGCAGCCACGTCGCCATCGGCAGCAGCCACATCAGCAGCCATGCCCACCAGTAGCCGGCGAGCGCGAAGGCAAGGAAGCCGAGGCCGTTGGCGACGAAGAAGCGACGGTCTTTCGCAAGCTCCCGGCCGAAAACCTTCAGCGCCGACTCACCCGGCTCACGCTTGCGGATGCCTTCTGCGACATGCCCGAAGCGCTGCTTGTAGAAAGTCTGCCCGCTCAGGTCGCGCACGACCTTGCGCCACATAGAGGCCCGCGTGATCGGAAAGGGCGCCGACAGCACGAGGTCGGGGTCTTCGGTCTGCTGCACGAAGCGGTGGTGCTGCAGGTGGTACGGCCGGTAGTCGCGCAGCGTCGACGAACACAGCCAGTAGCCCACCCAGTCGTTGATCTTGCGGTTGCGGTGCAGCCCCGCATGCGCCGCGTCGTGCATGAGGATGAAGAGCCCCAGCTGCCGCGCGCCGACGATGGGCACCACGAGCGGAATGGTCCACGGCCACACGATGCCCACCAGCATGGCGGCGCCGATCACGCCCCAGCAGTGCAGCACCAGCGACAGGCCCTTCCACGACGAGCGCTCAGTGAGCGACTGCCACTCGTCGGTGGTGAAGAAGTCTTCGGGTTGGGCACGGGGAGCGGCGGCCATGAGGCCAGTATGGCGCTGCGAGCCGCTGTGGAACACGCGGAATTCCCCGGGTACCGGGCGAGGCCCTTCGGCCTACTTGCCGCTACAGCCGCTACAGCCGCTACTTGTCGATGATCTTGCGCGCGAAGACTTCGAGGTAGTCCATCAACCGGTTGGCGCCCGCGATGGCGGCGGCCTCGTCGCCCGTTGCGATGCCCTGCGCCAGCTCGAGGTGCGCATTCGCGCCCTCGACGATCTCGCCTTCATGCTGGTACGCGTACCAGAAGCGCCTGCACTGCACGATCAGTGGCACCACCGCCTTCACCGCGGAATCGTTGTGGCTCGCCTGGTGGTTGACGAGATCGAGCGCGCGGTCGGCCTGCATGTAGTCGTTCAGGTCGCCGCGACCTGCGGCCTCGACCATCATCTCGGCGCAATGCACGATCTCCTTGCGCTGCTGCGCAGTGGCCCGCCGCGCGGAGCAGGCGGCAATCAGCAGTTCGAGCACGCGCCGGGTCTGGATCACGTCGAGATGGTCGGCCAGGTCGATGGCCGACACCAGCAGCCCGCGGCGCGGCTGCTGCACGATGAGGCCGATGGACACCATGCGCATCAGCGCCTCGCGCACCGGCGTGCGGCCCAGCCCCGTGCGCTCGGCGAGCTCGGCTTCGACGATCTGGCTGCCGGGCTGCAGCAGCATGGTCGACAGCAGCGTCTCGATGGCGTCGTAGGCCACGTCGGCGGCGCGGCGCTTGGGCGGTGGGCGCAAGCTTGTCTTCTTTGGAGCAGTCTTCTTCGGGGCAGCCATGGTTTTCTTTTTCCGCGAATGCGGCGGCGTCATTGTCGGGCGTCGCCGTCGTTCGCCAGGCCCGCCAGTGTCGCTATGCGGACCGGCGACAGCGGCGGGCGCGGCACGGGTGGCGTCCATCCGAAGAGAAATTGCGCGGCGTCGCCGCAGACGCGGCCCTGGCAGGCGCCCATGCCGCAGCGGCGGTGCAGCTTGGCGTCGGTCCAGCCGCTGCACCCTGAAAGCGCGGAGAAGGGCACGTCTTCGCAGCGGCACACGAGCGTGTCGGGTTGCGGCATGGCCTTGATGTCGGCGGCCAGCGCGAAGCTGCGGCGCAGTTGGGCGGCGAAGGCGTTCCAGCGGGCGCGTTCGCCCTCGTGTGCTTTCGCCGCGCGCTCGTTGCCGACGGCGGCATGGCCGGCGATGGCGCCTTGGGCCAGCGCGCGTTCGCTGCCGCCGAAACCGGTGCACTCGCCCGCTGCATAGACGCCGGCGACGCTGGTGGCCTGCAGGCCATCGACCGACAGGGCTTGCGCGCCGGAGCCCGCGGGTGTGAGGGCACAGCCGAGCATCTGGCCCAGCTGCGTATTGGGCGTGAGGCCGAAGCCGCAGGCGATGCGGTCGCAGGCGATCTCGGCTTCGCTGCTGCCGTTGCCCTGGCGAAGGCGAACCGACTCGACCTGCATCGCGCCCTGCGCCGAGACGATGCGCGACGAGGTGCGGTACTGCGGATCGGCGAGCGTCACCGCCTGTGCGGCCTTGGCCGGCCAGCGCGCAAGGCTGGCGCCGAAGCGCGCGACCGAGGCGAACGAAGCCTGTTCGGCGATGCGCAGCACTTTCGCACCCGCGGCACGCGCCGTCGCGGCGGCGGCAAGCAGCAAGGGGCCGCTGCCCGCGATGACGATGCGCTCGCCCTCGACCGGCATGCCGGCCTTGATGAGCGCCTGCAGGCCACCTGCGCCGGTTACGCCGGGCAGCGTCCATCCGGGGAAGGGCAGCAGCAGCTCGCGCGCGCCGGTACAGAGGATGAGCTTGCGCCATCGCATGCGCGTGGCGCGCTCGGCGTCTTCGAGCAGCAGTTCGTTAAGCGACGGCACGGAGACGACGCGCGTGCCGCTGCGCACACGGATGTTGGCGTGGCGCTCGAGCGCATCGCGCCACTTGCGCGCCGCCGGTGGCAGCGCCGCGCCGGGGCCGTCGCGCCAGATCTGTCCGCCGGGCGCGGGGTTGTCGTCGATCACGACGATCGATGCGCCGCTCGGCGCGGCAGCCACCGCCGCAGCCATGCCGGCCGGGCCCGCGCCGACGATCAGCACGTCGCAATGCTCCATCGCGATGCCGTTCATTCCGCCGTCTCCACGCGCATGCCCTCGGCGCAGACCGTCTGGCAGGCGAGTCTGCGGCGACCATCGATTAGCACGCGGCACTCCTGGCACACGCCCATGCCGCAGAACGGCGCGCGCTGCTGGCCCGTGACTGACGTGCGCGCCACGCCCATGCCGCCGGCCACGCGCAACGCGGCGGCGACCGAGCTGCCCGTCTTCACACGGACCAGGTGGCCATCGATGTTCAACAGGGTGTGGCCGCTCATGCCATCTCCCGCAGTCCGCGCGGTGCGTACGGCGTTGCGTCGAAGTCGGGCGTGGCCCCGGTCATCAATGCAGCGAGCAGGTGCGCACTGCCCGGCGCCGTGGTCACGCCGAGGCCTTCATGGCCGACGGCGAGCCAGAGCTTCTCGCGCCACGGGTGCTTGCCCAGCAGCGGAAGCCCATCGGGCGACGCGGCACGCATGCCGGTCCAGGAACGCACCGCATTGAGGTTCGCAAGCCCCGGCAGGTAGTCCAGCGTGCGCTGGAGCATGCGCGCCAGCATCGGCGCCTCGACCGCCGGGTCGGTCGTGTCGAACTGGCGCGAGGAGCCGACCAGCAACTGCCCCGTGGGGCGCGGCTGCACGTTGAAGGCGACCGAGTCGCCGTCGCTGTGGTGCGCGCTGGTCACGTAGCCGAGCTCGACCAGTTGGTGATGCACCGTGCCCGGATAGCGGTCGGTGATCAGCAGGTGGCCCTTCTTCGGGCGTATCGGCAGCTCGGGGCACAGCGTCGTCGCATGGATGCCGTTGGCGAGCACGATCTGCGGCGCAGTGCGACGGCTGCCGTCTGCGAGGCGCAGTGCGCCATCGTCTTCGATGGCCTCGACCTTCGCGTGCTCCACACGAACCGAATCGGCGGCCTGCGCGAGCAGCCAGCGCGCCGCGTTCGGCGCATAGAGGATGCCGTCGCCCGGCACTTCGAGCGCACCCGACAGGCCCTTGCGCAAGGCAGGCTCTGCGCTCGCCAGTTCGCGCGCATCGAGCAGCCGGCTGTCGATGCCGTGCGCGCGCAGCCGCTGCTGCTTGCGTTCGGCCTCGGCCATCTCTTCGTCGTTGGCGGCAATCCACAGCGTGCCGCAGGCGCTGTACGCGCAGTCTTCGCTCATGCGCGGCGCAAGTTCGCGCCATTGCGCGACCGAATGGCGGCTCAGTTCCAGCTCGGCCGCGTTGTCGTCCATCACCACGAGGTGGCCCATGCCCGCGCCGGTGGCGCCGCCGATGCGTGCGTCGAGCACCAGCACGCGGCGGTCGGCCTGTGCGAGCGCATGCGCGCAAGCCGCGCCGACGATGCCGGCGCCGATGACGATGACATCCGCGTCCATGCCGCGCGGCGTCAGAGCTGGATGCCCCAGCCGAACGGGTCTTGGTCGTCTATCAGCAGCGTGGCTTCCGCGCTGATGTGCGCGCGGCCGCGCAGCGTGGGAATGACCTTGTCCCCGTCCATCGCGTAGCTGGCCTCGAAGACGCTGCCGATCACGCTGGCCTGCTTCCACACTTCGCCCGGCGCGAGCTTGCCGTCCGCCGCGAGGCAGGCGATCTTGGCGCTGGTGCCGGTGCCGCAGGGCGAGCGGTCGTAGGCATTGCCGGGGCACAGCACGAAGTTGCGGCTGTCGGCGCCTTCGTCGTCTTCAGCGAAGAGTTCGATGTGGTCGATCTCCGCGCCGTCCGCACCCGAGATGCCCTGCGCCGCGAGCGCCTTGCGCAACGCAGTGGTGTAGTCGGTCAGCGCCGCGAGGTTGTCGCTCGCCACGCGCTGGCCGTGTTCGCTCACCAGGAAGAACCAGTTGCCGCCCCAGGCCACGTCGCCGCGCACGGTTCCGTGGCCCGGCAGCTCGACCGCCACCTGGTGCAGATGCCGGTACGCGGGCACGTTGCGCACGCTCACCGAGCCGTCTTCATGCAGCGTGGTCGTAACGGTGCCCACGGGCGTTTCGATGCGGTGCTCGCCCACGCCGATGCGCCCCATGTGCGCGAGGCTTGCGACCAGCCCGATGGTGCCGTGGCCGCACATGCCGAGGTAGCCGGCGTTGTTGAAAAAGACCACGCCGGCAGCCGCATCCGGCGACACCGGCTCGCACAGCAGCGCGCCCACCACCACGTCGCTGCCGCGCGGCTCCAGCACGGCGGTCGCGCGCCATTTGTCGTGCTGGTCGGCCAGCAGCGCGCGGCGCTCGGCCATGCTGCCGCCACCCAGATCGGGGAAGCCGCCGATCACAAGGCGCGTGGGCTCGCCGCCCGTGTGCGAGTCGATGACCTGGATGCGTTGCATGTGGCGTCGTCCGTTCGTTCTTCAGTAGCTGGCGATGGGCACGGGGGCCGCGTTCTTGAAGGTGAAGACGGTGATGGGCGCCTGCTTCATGTTGCCCTTGTCGTCATACGCATAGGTTGCGGCCACGCCCTTGTACGTTGCCTTGTAGAGCTCCGCGCCCACCTTGTCGGGATCGATGGAATTGGCCTTCTTCATCGACTCGCCGATGAACAGCACCTGGTCGTAGTACGAAGCCGCGTATGCGTCGGGGTCGGCGTTGAAGCGCTTCTTGAATTTTTCCTTGAACGCCGGGCCGCTTTGCGCCTTCTCGAGAATGGAGCCGCCTTGCGCGCAGAACACCAGGTCGTTGACCGCGTCGCCGCCGAGCTTGCCGGTTGCCGGGCTGCACACGGTGTCGCCGCCCAGCAGCTTGCCGGGCACGGCCAGCTGCTTCATCTGGCGTGCCATGGGCGCGGCCTGCGGTGCATAGCCGCCGAAGAAGATGGCCTCTGGCGCCTTGGCCTTCATGTTGGTCAGGATGGCGGTGAAGTCCACGGCCTTGTCGGTGGTGAACTCCTGGCCGACCACGGTCAGGCCCTGCTTCTTGGCTTCCTTGGTGAACTCTTCGGCGAGGCCCTGGCCGAAGGCGGTGCGGTCGTCGATCACGCCGACCTTCGTCACCTTCAGCACCTTGGCCGCGTACACGGCCATGCTGGAGCCGATCTGGTTGTCGCTCGCGATGATGCGGTAGAGGTTCTTGTAGCCGCCCTGCGTGACCTTCGGGTTGGTGCCCACGGTGGAGACCATGGTGCCGCCTTCGCTGTAGATGCGCGAAGCCGGAATGGCCACGCCCGAGCAGTACGGGCCCATGACGTACTTGACGCCGTCGTCCACGAACTTCTGCGCCACGCTCACGCCGGTCTTGGCGTCGCACTGGTCGTCTTCCGACACCATCTCGAACTTCAGCGTCTTGCCGCCGACGACGAGCTTCTTCGCGTTGAGCTCCTCGACGGCCAGGCGCACGCCGTTTTCATTGTCCTTGCCCGCGAAGGCATTGGGGCCCGACAGCGGATCGCTGTGACCGATCTTGACCACCTGCTCCTGCGCGTACGCCTGGCCTGCAAGGGCAAGGGCCACGAGGCTTAGAAACGGAACCATGCCTGCTTTTGTCTTCATGCTTCTTCCTAGGTTGGGGACGATGAAAAAGAGGGGAGTTATTACATGACCGACTGGTACTGAGTGGGCCGCGTCGCGAGCGCCTTCTTGACGATGGCCTCGATGAAGGCGCGCTCCTCGCCGATGAGCGGCAGGCGCGGACGGCGCATGTGCTCGCTGCCCACGCCCACCAGCACGTCGATGAGCTTGAGGTTCTGCACCAGCTTGGTCGACACGTCGAGGTGCAGCATGGGCGTCATCCACTGGTAGAGCTTGAGCGCTTCGGCAAACTTGCCGGCCTTCATCAGGTCGTAGAGCGCCACCGTTTCGCGCGGGAAGGCGCAGCCCACGCCGGCCAGCAGGCCGTCGCAGCCCAGCGCCAGGCCTTCGTAGGCGAGATCGTCCACGCCCAGGAACAGCTGGTAGCGGTCGCCCACGGTGTTGCGCAGGTCGGTGATGCGGCGGATGTTGTCGGTGCTTTCCTTGATGGCCGCGATCCATTCGCAGTCGGCCAACTCGACCATGTGCTCGGGCTTCAGGTCGACGCGGTAGGCCACCGGGTTGTTGTAGACCATGATGGGCTTCTGCGCGGCATTGGCGATGGTGCGCACATTGAGCATCGCCTCGCGCGCGTCGGCCACGTAGATCACCGAAGGCATCACCATGAAGCCGGCCACGCCGAGCTTGTTGGCGCCGTCCACGTAGCGCAGCGCTTCGCGCGTGCTGGTTTCGGACACGTTGGCCAGCACCGGGATGCGGCCGTCGGCGGCTTCCAGCGCGATCTTCGCGACCTGCAGCTTTTCTTCCAGCGTCAGCGTGCTGGCTTCGCCGAGCGAGCCGCAGGTGACGAGGCCGTGGATGCCGTTGCGGATCTGGAAGTCGATGTGCCGGGCCGTGCCCTCGGCATCGATGCTCTCGTCGGCGTGGAACTTGGTGGTGACGGCGGGAAAAATGCCTTGCCAGCGGGGATTGCTCACTTGATCGCTCCTTGTGGATGTGCGGTGGTGTGGAAGCGTCGCACTTTAAATATATTAAGGATATATGGTCAAGATATCTTTGGGGCACGAACTCTTCCGCGCCCGGTTTTTCTGTGATATCCGGGGGCGGGGTAGGTCGCGCTACTTGCGGCCGTCCGCGGGGCGCAGCAGGCCCCGCTTGAGCGTCACCGGCTTGCCGATGGGCGGCGCGGTCTTCGTCTCGACCGTGCGCAGCGTGCCGTTGTCCATGCGCACGCTCACCTCGTAAACCGTGACCGTGCGCACGTGCTTCTCGATCTCGTTGCCCGCGAAGCCGCCGCCCACTGCACCCAGCACGGTGGTCGCGACGCGCCCATTGCCATGGCCGAACTGGTTGCCCACGAGGCCACCCACCACGCCGCCGGCCACAGCCCCCACGCCCGAGGTGTTCTGGATGCGCTTCTGAACCGGGCGAACCGATTCGACACGGCCGCAGACCGCGCAGGGTGGCGGGTCGGGAGGTGCGGCAGCGACGGGTGGTGCGTTCATCACGCCTGGCGCCGGTCCTGGCTGGATCGCCTGGGCTGGCATGGGGGCAGGCATCGGCGCAGCCGCCATTGCTTGTGGCGCCGGGCCTGCCGCCGTGGGCGGCACTGCAGGCGCCGGTGGCATGGCTTCAGGCTTGAAATCGTCCGGTGCAGTGGGCGACGCAGCGGCAACGACTGGCGGCGGTGCACTCGCACTCGCGGCCGGCTCCTGCCGGTGAAGCAACACCCCGCCAAGCGCCACCACGGCCACGCTCAATGCGCCGATCACGGCCCACAGCGCCTTGGGCGACCTGCTCGCAGGCATGCCTGGAGGTGGGTTGAGTGGCGAAGACGAATCCATTTGAAGCTCCTGTTGTGTCCGAAGCGAAATCCTTCGGAACCCACCAGGGAGCATGAACGCGGACGGCACGTTGTCAATTGACTGGCGTCCTACACGGAAGCACCCGATGCCATCCGCACGCGCCCCGGACTCAATCGATCTTCGCCCCCGAAGCCTTCACCACCACCCCCATCGCATCCCAATCCGAGCGCAGCAGCTTCTGGAACTCCTCCGCACTCTGGCTGCGCGGCTCCACGCCCAGGCGCTTGAAGCGCTCCTGGATCGCCGGGTCGGCCAGCACCTTGTTGGCCGCGGCGTTCAACCGCTCGACTTCCGCCTTGGGCGTGGCGGCCGGCGCGAGCAGACCGATCCACGAATCGAAGGCGTAACCCGGCAGGCCGCTCTCGGCCACGGTCGGCAGCTTCGGCAGGAAGGGGCTGCGCGACTGGCCGGTGGAGGCCAGCAGTTTCATGCGCGCGTCGTCCTGGAAGCCGATCACGCCGATGCTCGACGAAATCACCGCCTGCACGCGGCCCGCGAGCACCTCGTTGACCGCTTCGCCGGTCGACTTGGTCGGGATGTGCGTCATCTGCAGCCCCGCTTTCGCGAGAAACGACGCCATCGCCAGATGCGTGGCGCTGCCGTTGCCCGCCGAGGCGTAGTTGTACTTGCCGGGGTTGGCCTTGACCTCCTTGATGAAGTCGGCCGTGCTCGACACATTCATGCCGCTGGCCACCGCCAGCACATAGCCCGCATTGCCGACATTCGCCACGCCGACGAAATCCTTCAGCGGGTCGTAGCTCAGCTTGTTGTAGAGAAAGCCCGCGATGTTGTGGCTCGCGGCCGCCAGGACCAGCGTGTTGCCGTCGGCCGGCGCGCGCGCCACCAGGGCCGCGCCCACGGTGCCGCCCGCACCCGCGCGGTTCTCGACGATGGCGCTGGCATTCAGCGCCGCGCCCAGCTCATTGTTGAAGGCACGCGCCACCGTGTCCTGCACCGCGCCGGTGGCGAAGGGCACGACGATGTGGATCACGCGCTGTTGCGCATAGGCCGGTGCCACGGCACAGAGCACCGCCGCGGCTGCAAGCGCGGTCAATGAACGTCGGGTGAGCGGGGTGGAGGTCATCTGGGTGGCCACTTTCTTCGTCATCGTCGACAGTGAAAAATTCAAACGCCCGACGGTAGCCAGCGCTGCACCAGCTTCACGAAATAGCTGGCACCGATCGGGATGATCTCGTCGTTGAAATCGAACGAGGTGTTGTGGATGATGCAAGGGCCGGGCCCGTGGCCGTCGAGCCGGTGGTCGCCGTCGCCATTGCCCAGGAAGGCGTAGCAGCCGGGCCGCGCGATCAGCATGTGCGCGAAGTCTTCGGCGCCCATCACGGCGGGGAAGTTGTCGGTGACCATGTCGTCGCCCACCACCTCGCGCATCACGCCGGCGGCAAAGCGCGCCTCGGCCGGGTGGTTCACGGTCGGCGGCGACGAGCGGTTGAAATACACCTCGGCCGTGCAACCATGTGCCGCCGCCACGCCCGCGGCCACCTCGCGCAGGCGGACCTCGATCTTGTCGATGGCCTCGATGGAGAAAGTGCGGATGGTGCCGCCCACCGTCGCCACGTCGGGAATCACGTTCGGCGCATCGGAACCCTGCAGCTGCGTGACCGCCAGCAGCGCACGCTCCGTGCTCGGAATGGTGCGCGCCACGATGGTCTGCAGCTGCTGCGCGAGCGTGACCACCGCCGCCACCGGGTCGATGCCGGTGTGCGGCATCGAGGCGTGCGTGCCGCGCCCGTGCACGGTGATCTTGTACGTGTTGCTCGACGCCATCAGCGCGCCTTCGTTGAGCGCGAAGCGGCCCACGTCGCCCACCGGAAAGTTGTGCAGCCCGAAGACCGCATCGCACGGAAAGCGCTCGAACAGGCCCTCGTCGATCATCTTCTTGGCGCCGGCCTTGCCCATCTCCTCTGCGGGCTGGAAGATGAAATGCACCGTGCCGTCGAAGTCGTCGGGCCCTTGCTGCGACAGGTGCCACGCGGCGGCCAGCAGCATCGTGGTGTGGCCATCGTGACCGCAGGCATGCATGCGGCCGGGGTTCGTCGACTTGTGGGCGAACTCGTTGGCCTCATGCAGCGGCAGCGCGTCCATGTCGGCACGCAGGCCAATGGTGCGCGGGCCCTTGCCCTTACGCAGCACGCCGACGAGGCCAGTGCCCGCAATGCCGCGGTGCACCTCGATGCCCCATCCGGTCAGCAGGTTCGCGACCTTCTCGGAAGTGCGGTGCTCTTCGAAACCGAGTTCAGGGTGGGCGTGAATGTCGCGCCGGATGTCGACGAAACGGGCGGCATTGGCGACAAAGGAATCGGCGATGTTCATGGCGGGGAGCGGGCTGTCGTGGGAGGCGGACAATTCTGGCGCAATGCGGCGTTCGCCGCCATGGCAACGGGTCAAAGCCCGGCCAGCACTTCGTCCAGCGTGTCGATCAGCAGATCGGCATTGGCTTCGGAGAACACCAGCGGCGGGCGGATCTTCAGCGTGTTGGCGTGTTCGCCCGTGGCGCTCAGCAACACCTGCCGCTGCCGCAGGCCGTTGACGACGCGCACAGTCTCCGCGGTCGCAGGCGTGCGCGCGCGACGGTCCGTGACGAGCTCCAGACCCACGAACAGCCCCGCGCCGCGCACATCACCGATCAACTCGTGGCGCTCGGCGAGCTTCGAGAGCCCCGCGCGCAGATGGCGGCCGACGCGCTGCGCATTGGCCATCAGGCCCTCGCGTTCGATCACGTCGAGCACGGCCATGCCGGCGGCCATCGACACCGGGTTGCCACCGAAGGTGTTGAAGTAGCGACATTCACGGCCGAACGCGGCCAGCACCTCGGGGCACACGGCCAGCCCGGCCAGCGGGTGGCCGTTGCCCAGCGGCTTGCCCATGGTCACGATGTCGGGCACCAGGCCTTCGTGGCGCAGGAAGCCCCAGAAGGCGTCGCCGGTGCGGCCCAGGCCCGGCTGCACTTCGTCGGCGATGAAGATGCCGCCGGCTTCGCGAATCGCAGCCACCGCTTCAGTGAGAAATCCCGCAGGGTCGGTGAAGATGCCGTCGCTCGAGAACACCGTGTCGACCATCAACGCGGCAGGCCGAATGCCATGCGCCTGCAGGTCGGCAATCGCTGCACGCACACCGGCAGCAAACGCCGCGCCTTGCTCCCCGGCCGGCACGCGATAGCTGTCCGGCGCCGACACAGTGCGCACCGCTTTGCCGAGCTGCACGAAGCGCCCGAGCGAGGGCGAGGCCTGCGCGATCGATTCGGTCACGCCGTGGTACGCGAAGCGCGTGACGATCAGCCCTTCGGCCTTGGTATGGGCCTTGGCGATGCGCATCGCGAGGTCGTTGGCCTCGCTGCCGGTGCAGGTGAACATCGCATGGCCGAGTTCTGGCGGCATGGTGGCCAGCAGGCGTTCGGCGTAGTCGAGCACGCCCTCGTGCAAATAGCGCGTGTGGGTGTTGAGCACGCCGGCCTGCCGCGCGATGGCCTCCACCACATGCGGATGGCAGTGCCCCACCGATGCGACGTTGTTGTACGCATCGAGATAGCGCTTGCCGTCGGCATCGTCGAGCCACACGCCCTCGCCGCGCACCGGGTGCAGCGGCGCTTCGTAGAACAGGCGATAGGCCGGGCCGAGCAGCCGCGCGCGGCGCTCCAGGAGCGATTCTTCAGGCATTTGCGTGACTTTCGTTCATGCCGCAGGCGCGCCGGAAGGCGGCGCTCGCGGCGTCGTTGCCGATGTGTTCGCAGGCCTGCAGGCGGGCCCACGAAAGCGCGTTGTTGCGCAGCAGGTAGGCCGCGTTGTCGGGGTGGCGCGCGGCGCGCCAGCCGCTGATGGCCACCACCATCACGAGCCGCGCGGTGATCAGCGTGAACAGCACATCGACCTCTTCCCGCGTCAACGGCAGCACGGCGTGGTACGCGGCAATGAAGGGCACGATGCCGGCCAGCGCATCGCCCGCCGGGTCGAGCTGGTAGGCCGCGGCCACTGCCAGGTCATCGATCAGCGGCGCGCGCACCATGTCGCCGAAATCGAGGATGCCGGCAATGCGGTCGGTATCGCCGGGGTCGACCAGTACGTTGTAGATGTTGAAGTCGTTGTGGATGGGCTGCGTGCGCAGGCCCTCCAGCACTGGCTTGGCATCGCGCTCGAAGCGGTCGAGCGAGCGCCCGGCCAGCGCGCGCCGCGCCGGATCGACGATGTGCGCGAGCAGGCCGCGCACGCCGTCGGCGCGCTGGATGTCCCAGGGCAGCGCGAGCGCTCCGGCCGCATGGTCGAAGTCGCGTAGCGCGAGGTCGAGCCGGGCCAGCGTGCGCGCGAGGTTGAGTTGCTGCGCGGCAGTGCGCGGCGCTTCGGGCAAGGGCAGGCCGGGCAGGTAGCTGAAGAGCCGTGCCACGCGCGGCAGGCCGTCGCCCGGATCGCACAGCAGCGAGGGCTGGCCATCGCGCGTGGGCACGATGCGCTGCACCGGCAGCGTTGGATCGGCAGCAGCGATGTGCAGCAGCGCCTGGGTCTGGAAGTCCGCCACCAGCGGTGTTTCGCTAGGGTGCGAGATCTTCAGCATAAAGCGCTCGCCGGTCCGCGCCGAATCAAGGCGGTAGTTGCGGTCGCGCTCGCCGGTCAGCGGCCGCATCTCGCCCTCGATGCCGTAGTGGCGCAGCGCGAACTCGCGCACCCATTCGGCGTCGAGCTCGGGCGAGCCTTCGCTCAGGACATCCGCGTCGTCGAACCCGTCCGCGGCCGTCATGCGGCGCCCGCGAAGCCGCGCAGCGCGCTGGCGAGGTTGGGCCCCAGGTCGTCGGAGAGGTAGCCGCCCTCCTGCACCAGCACGGTCGGCAAGCCGAGGCGCGCGATTTCGGCGAGTAGCTGCGCGAAGCCCGGCGTGGTGATCTTCATGCCCTTGTAAGGGTCGCGCTCGTGCGTGTCCAGCCCCAGCGCCACCACCAGCGCGCCGGGCGCGAAGGCTCGGATGCTCTCGCAGACGTCGCGCAGCACGGGCATGTAGCCGTCGATATCGGTGCCCAACGCAAGCGGCTTGTTGATGTTGTAGCCCAGGCCCGCACCCTCGCCACGCTCGTGCGCGTAGCCGGTGAAGAAGGGCGTGAAGTTGCGCGGATCACCGTGCAGAGAAATCGTCAGCACGTCGGCGCGGCGGTAGAAGATGCCCTGCGTGCCGTTGCCGTGGTGCACGTCGATGTCGAGGATCGCCACGCGATCGTGTGCCGCGCGCAGCTGCTGCGCGGCGATGGCCGTGTTGTTCAGGTAGCAGAAGCCGTTGGCCCGGTCTGCGTACGCGTGATGGCCGGGCGGGCGGCACAGCGCATAGGCTGCGCGCTCGCCCTGCAGCACCAGTTGCGCAGCGTGCGTGGCCACGTTGGCCGAGCCCACGGCCGCCGCCCAGGTGTGCGGGCCGATGGAGCAGGCGTTGTCGCCCATGTGGTAGCCGGCCTGCCCGACCACGCTTTCCGGATAGCTGCAGGGCTCTCCGGGAAAGGGGTGGATGTTGGGCATGACCTCGTCGGAGGGGTCGTCCAGCAGCCGCCAGCGCGCATAGGCCGTCTCGAGGAATCGCAGGTACTCGGGCGTGTGGATCGCAGCGCGCGGGCCGGCGCCGAAGTCTTCTCCCGCGATGACTTCGTGGCCGTCGCGCTCGACCGCCGACAACAAGCGGAAGGCGCGCTCGGGCTGCTCGTTGCTGCGCTTCAGGCGCCCGCGCACCATGAAGAGCTGCGGGTCGTGGTCCTTGTGGGCGTCGCTGTAGACGATCTTCATCGCGCGGGTCCTTGCGTCGGAGTCGGGGTGGATGGAGGAACGGTGCCGTGCTGCTTCACGAACAGAGCGCGCACCTGCTGCCAGGCGTCGTCGAGGTGCTCGCGCATGGCCAGGCGCGACGCATCGACGTCGCGGCTCATCAGCGCATCGACGATCGGGTAGTGCGTGTTGGCCATGGTCTCAGGGTCGTGGTAGACCGCGTCGATCAGCGCGATGATCATCTGCATCTCGGTCTGCGTGTTCGAGAAGATGCGATGCAGGTGCGCGTTGCCCGAGAGCTCACAGATCAGTGTGTGAAAGGCCAGGTCGGTCGCGATGCGCACGTGCTGCGGCTGCGTGGGCGCCTCGCGCACCATGCCGTCGACCAGCGTGCGCAGGCGTTGCAGCCCCGCGTCGTCGGCCTTGCGGCAGGCCAGCTCGACCGAGGTCATCTCCAGGCTCAGGCGCACTTCGAACAGGTCGTCGATTTCCTGGACGCTGATGGTGCGCACCGCGAAGCCGTGGCGCGGCCGCGCGACCAGCACGCCCTGGCGTTCGAGCCGGCGCGCGGCCTCGCGCACCGGGGCGCGGCTCACGCCCATGCGGCGCGCGATCTCGGCCTCGACGATGCGACTGCCGGGCGCCAGGCGCCCTTCGACGATGGCGCGCGTCAGCTGCGCTTCGACCAGCCCGACGAGGTCTTGCGCCTCGACGGACTCGAAGCCGGCGCGGTCGGCGATGGAAGAAGAAAAAGCCATGGTGTTTGTCTCGTCATGTGAGAGGGATCGGGTTCTTATTCTTGATCGGCCGCCGCGCCAGGTACACGCCCGCCGCCACGATCAGCGCAATGCCCGCCATCGCCAGCGCATCGGGTGGCCTGTGAAACCAGAAGGTGCTGAAGGCCACCGCGAGCAAAAGCTGAAAGTAGTTGAGCGGCGCCAACGTCGCGGCCTCTACGCGCTCGAAGGCAGCCAGCAGCAGCCATTGCGCGAGCCCGCTGCACGCGCCGCCCGCGAGCAGCAGCAACACGGCGCCGGCGGCGGGCCGCTCGGCCGGCAGGAAGAAGGGCGCCGGCACGGCCGTCACCACAAGGCACACGAGCGCCGTGTACGCGTACTGCACCGGGCTTTCAACGAGCCCCGCAAGGCGACGCGTGAGCAGCTGAAAAATCGCATAGCAGACGGCCGACACCGCCATCAGCACCGTGCCCACCCAGGGCAGGTCGCCGCCGGGCCGCACAATCAGCAGCATGCCCGCGAATCCCACGCTCACCGCCACCCAGCGGCTGCGCTGCACCTGTTCGCCGACCAGCCACGGCGACAGCGCCACCATGAGCAGCGGCGCGGTGAAGTAGATCGCGGTGGCTTCCGCCAGCGGCATCCAGATCAGCGCCGTCATGAAGCAGGTGGCCACCGTCGCGAGCATCGTGCCGCGCAACAGCAGCAGCTTTTTCTGCGGCGCGCGCCAAATGCGCAGGTCGCCGTGGCGCAGCAGCATGGCAAAGGCGATGCAGATCACCGACAGGTAGCGCATCAGGTTGATGAACGGCGCCGGGTAGAACTGCAGCATGTGCTTGCAGAAGGCGTCGTAGCTTGCGAAGGCCATCAGCGCGCAGAAGAACAGCGCAACGCCGGTGCTCCTGGAGCCCGGCGGTCGCAGCAGCACTGCGGCGCTCGCGGTGTTCACGCCAGCGAGGCCTCGAAGCGGACCATCGCGCGGTCGAAGCGTTCGAACATCTCGTCGATCTGCGCGGGCGTGATGATCAGCGGCGGACAGAAGGCCACGGCATCGCCCATGGCGCGCACGATCAGGCCTTCCTGCAACGCGAGCTCGGCCAGCCGCGCGCCGGCCTTCAATGCCGGATCGAAGGGCGTGCGAGTGGCGGGGTCGGCGGCGAGTTCGATCGCGCCGATCAGCCCCACGCCGCGCACCTCGCCCACATGCGGATGGCCGGCATAGCGACGCAGGCCGGCCTGGAATTTCGGCGCCAGCGACTGCACATGCGCGAGCACCTTTTCCTCTTCATAGATGCGCAGCGTTTCGAGCGCCACCGCTGCAGTCACCGGATGGCCCGAGTAGGTGAAGCCATGGCCGAAGGTGCCGATCTTTCCGCTGTTGGCAGCCACGGCCGCATGCACCTGCTCGGACACCATGACGGCCGAGATCGGCACATAGCCCGACGACAAGGCTTTGGCGGCTGTGAGGATGTCGGGCCGCAGCCCGAAGGTGGTGGAGCCGAACATCTCGCCGGTGCGACAGAAGCCGCAGATCACCTCGTCGGCGATCAGCAGCACTTCGTATTTGCGCAGCACGGCCTGCACCTTCTCGAAGTAGGTGGCCGGCGGCACCAGCACGCCGCCCGCGCCCATCACCGGTTCGGCGATGAAGGCGCCCACGGTGTCGGGCCCTTCGGCGAGGATGCGCTGCTCGAGCGCATCGGCCAGCCGCGTGGCGAAGGCCTCTTCGGTTTCGCCAGGCTCGGCGTAGCGGTAGTGATGCGGGCAGTCGACGTGCAGGATGCGGTCGATCGGCAGATCGAAGTCGCGGTGGTTGGGCACCAGCCCGCTGAGGCTGGCCGCCGCCACGGTGACGCCGTGGTACGCATTGCGGCGCGCGATGATCTTCTTCTTGGCCGGCTTGCCGATGGCGTTGTGGTAGTACCAGACGAGCTTGACGGCCGTGTCATTGGCCTCCGAACCCGAGTTGGCGAAGAACACCTTGGACATAGGCACCGGCGCCATCGCAATCAGCTTCTCGGCCAGCGCGATGGCGGCTGCGTTCGAGCGGTGGTTGAAGGTGTGATAGCAGGGCAGCGTGTGCAGCGCCTCGCTGCCGGCCTTGGCCAGGCGCGCGTTGCTGAAGCCCAGCGAGACGCACCACAGCCCCGACATGGCCTCCAAGTAGCGGCGGCCCTGGTCGTCCTGCACGTAGATGCCGTCGCCGCGCTCGATCACGAGCGGGTCGACCTGCGGATGTGCCGCGAGATTGGTGAAGGGGTGCAGATGGGCCGCGATGTCGTTCGCCGCGCGCTCGGCGTGTGCCGATTGCAGGGCGGCGTTGGGAATCGATGCGTTCATGGGGCCTGCTCCGTTCTTCTTGCTTGAATTTCGATGAGGAGGAAAACCTCGCGGCGGCTCAGTAGCCCCGTTCGAGGTCAACGGCCGTGTGGGGCCGCTCGCCGCGCTGCACGAGCGCGAGGTTGTGAAGTGTCTGCCGCGCGATCACCGACGTGTCGGTGCGCGTTGCGATGTGCGGCGTGACCAGGATGCGCGGGTCGCCCCAGAAGGCGTGGTCGGCCGGCAGCGGCTCCTGCGTGAAGGCATCGAGCGTGGCGGCGGAAAGCTGGCCGAGGTCCAACGCGCGCAACAGGTCAGCTTCGACCAGATGCGCGCCGCGCCCTACGTTGACCAGGTGCGCACCACGCGGCAACCGCGCGAACAGGTCCGCGTCCAGAAAGCCCTGCGTCTGCGGCGTCAGCGGCAGCAAGCACACCAGCGTGTCGCAGCCCGAGAGGAATTCGTCGAGCTGCGCATCGCCGTGAAAGCCCGTGACACCGGCCGGCAGTTCGGCCTTCGCGCTGCGGCTCCAGCCGCGCACCGCATAGCCGATGGCGGCCAATGCCTCTGCGCAAGCGAGCCCCAGGGTGCCAAGCCCTGCGATGCCGACACGATGGCGCCCGGGTGGGCTCATCGGTTGTTCTTCCCACATGCGCCTGGCCGCGCTCGCAAGGTAGGCGGGCATCTGCCGCTGATGCTGGATCACGGCCCAGCACACATATGCCTTCATGCCCGTGGCCATCTCCGGATCGACGATCCGGCACAACGGCAGTGCGCGCGGCAGCCGGGGGTCGGCCGTGATGTGGTCGACGCCAGCTGCCAGCGACTGAACCAGCTGCAGCTGCGGCAGGCGCGCGAGCAGGCCATGCGGCGGAAACCAGCAGACAGCCGCATCGATCTGGTCGAGCGGACCGAGGTCGGCCCCCAGGCGCAAATCGATGTCGGGGCAGTGCTCGCGAAAGGCGGGCGCAAGGTAGTGCATGTCGAGCACATCACTCAGGAGCGCGACGCAAGGCATCAGGCCACCTTCGCGGACATGTCGGCCTGCGGCGCGAGGCGCGGCACCGCGTCGATCAGCTTGCGCGTGTAGGCGTGCTGCGGATCGTTGAGCACCTTCTGCGTCTCGCCATACTCCACCACCTCGCCGCGCTGCATCACCGCGATGCGGTCGCACATCTGCCCGGCCACGCGCAGGTCGTGCGTGATGAACACCATTGCGAGCTGGAACTGCGCGCGCACCTGCGCGAAGAGCTCCAGCACCTGCGCCTGCACCGACACGTCGAGCGCCGACACGGGCTCGTCGGCCACCAGCAGCTCGGGCTGCATCGCGAGCGCGCGGGCTATGCCGATGCGCTGGCGCTGCCCGCCCGAGAACTCGTGCGGATAGCGCTGCGCCGCGTCGGCGCCCAGGCCCACGAGCTGCAGCAGCTCCATGGCACGCGCCATTGCCTCGGCCTTGCCCACGCCTTGTGCGATGGGCCCGCCCGCGATGGCCGCGCCCACGCGGTGGCGCGGGTTGAGCGAGGCATACGGGTCCTGGAACACCATCTGGATCTTGCCGGCCGCCGCGCTGCGGAAGTTCCGGCCCTGCGCAAGATTGCGGCCCTTGAAGATGATGCGGCCGCTGTCGAAGGGCGCGAGCCCCACCAGGCAGCGCCCGACACTCGACTTGCCTGAGCCCGATTCGCCCACGAGGCCCAGCGTTTCGCCGCGGTGCAGCTCGAAGCTGATGTCCTTTGCCGCCTGCACCGCGCGGCCGCGCTTGAACAGGCCGCCGCTCGAACGGTAGGTCTTGCACAGGTCCTGCACCTGCAGCACGCGCGTGAGGTCGTCGTGCGGCACGGTCTGCGCCTGCCCATCGGGGATGGCGGCGATGAGCTTGCGCGTGTAGGGATGCTGCGGCGCGCCGAGCACCTGCGCGGCCGGGCCGCTCTCGACCACGTGGCCGGTCTGCATGACCACCACGTGATCGGCGATTTCGCTGACCACGCCGAAGTCGTGCGTGATGAAGAGCACCGCCGTGCCGCGGCGCTGCTGCAGCTCGCGGATCAGCGCGAGGATCTGCGCCTGAGTTGTGACGTCGAGCGCGGTGGTGGGCTCGTCGGCGATCAGCAGCACGGGCTCCAGCACCAGCGCGCAGGCAATCATCACGCGCTGGCGCTGGCCGCCCGAGAGGCGGAATGGGTAGGCGTCGATCAGCAGCTCGGGCTCGGGCAGGCCCACGTCGGCCAGCGCCGCGAGGATGCGGCGGCGCTTCTCGGCCGCGGGCACGTTGCCGTGCGCGTCGAACACTTCGCCGATCTGCTCGCCGATGCGCATCACCGGGTTCAGCGCGGTCATCGGCTCCTGGAACACCATGCCGATGCGTCGGCCGCGCAGCTCGCGCATCTGCGGCTCGGTGAGCTGCAGCAGGTCGTGGCCCTCGAACATGATGCGGCCCGCCACCGGCGCTACGTGCGGACGCGGCAGCAGGCCCATGACGGCGTTGGCGATCATCGACTTGCCCGAGCCGGACTCGCCGACCACGCACAGCGTCTGGCCCGGCAGCACGGAGAGCGTGGCGCCCTCGACGGCCAGCGCGCGGTCGGCGCCCGAGGGCAGCGAGATGCTCAGGTCGACGATGTCGAGCACGGGGTGCAGGGGTTTCATCGGCGTCACGGTGGCGTTCATTTCTTACTTGCCCTTTCCGTGCAGCCGCGTGTTGAGCCCGTCGCTCAGGCCTTCGCCCACGAGGTTGAGCGCAAGCACCGTCAGCACGATGGCCAGCCCCGGGAACAGCGCCATCCACCAGGCCTGGCGCAGCACGGTGCGCGCGGCGCCGACCATGTAGCCCCAGCTCATCTGGTTCGGGTCGCCCAGGCCGAGAAAGCTCAGGCTGCTTTCGAGCAGGATGGCCGTGGCCACCATCAGCGAAGCCATCACGATGATGGGCGACATGGCGTTGGGCAATATCTGCGTGAGGATGATGCGCGGCGTCGACTGCCCCGCGAGCAGCGCGGCCTGCACGAAGTCGCGCTGGCGCAGCGTGAGGAACTCGCTGCGCACCAGGCGCGCCACCGGCGGCCACGAAACGATGGCAATCGCCACGACGATGGACTTGATCGAAGGCTCGAAGATCGCCACCAGCACGATGGCCAGCGCGAAGCTCGGCACCGCCTGGAACAGCTCGGTGAAGCGCATCAGGGCCGCGTCGATCCAGCCGCCGAAGTAGCCGGCGATTGCACCGAAGGTGACGCCGATCAGCAGCGCCACGATGGTGGACACCACGCCAATCAGCAGCGAAATGCGCGCGCCGTAGACCAGGCCCGCAAGGATGTCGCGCCCGAGCGTGTCGGTGCCCAGCAGGAAGCCGGGCTCGGTCCACGGGCGCACGAAGGGCTGCTCGACCATGGCCCATGGGTCGTTGGTGGCAAGCCAGGGGCCGAGCAATGCGACCGCTGCCACGATCAGCAGCACGACCATGCCGGCCACGGCGCCCTTGTTGCGGCGAAAGCGCCGCCAGAAATCGCTTTGCATCGTCGTCGTCATGTCAGCTCGATCCGCGGGTCGACCAGGGTGTAGACCAGGTCGGTGATGAGGTTGAAGAGCACGGCCATCGCCGCCGTCACCAGAAAGGCGCCGAGCAGCAGGCTGTAGTCGCGCTGCAGCAGCGCGTCGAACATCAGTCGGCCGATGCCGGGCCAGGCGAACACGGTTTCGGTGAGCACGGCGCCACCGATCATCCCGCCGGCCTGGATGCCCGCCAGCGTGACCACCGGCAGCAGCGCGTTGCGCAGCACGTGGGCGCGCAGGATGCGGCCTGGCTTCACGCCCTTGGCGCGCGCGGTCTTCACGAAGTCCATCTGCGCCACCTCGAGCATCGCGGCGCGCGTCATGCGCGCATAGACGGCCATGTAGAACAGCGCGAGCGTGAGCGCAGGCAGCACCAGGTGCTTTGCCACGTCGAGCGCCAGCGCGAAGCCGGTGTGGCCCGAGCCCACGGTCATGAGGCCGAAGCCCGGCAGCCATTCGAGCTGCACCGTGAACACCAGCACCGCCATCAGCGCGAGCCAGTACAGCGGCGTGGCATAGAACAGCAGCGCCACCACGGTGATGGCGCTGTCGACCCAAGTGCCCGCGCGCCGCGCCGACAGCGCCCCCAGCGTGATGCCGAAGAGCAGCGAGAGCGCGAAGGCCGTGCCGGTGAGCAGCAGCGTGGCGGGCAGCCGGTCCATGATGAGCTTCAGCACCGGCTGCTGCTGGCGGTACGAGTAGCCGAGGTCGAGCCGCACCACCTTGCCGACGTAGGTGGCGAGCTGCGTCGACAGCGGCTGGTCGAGCCCGAACTGCGCGCGCAGCTGCGCCACGAACTGCGGGTCGGACGCGCCGGCCTCGCCGGCCAGCACCGACACCGGATCGCCCGGCGCGGCGCGCACCAGCATGAAGTTGACCGTCGCAATCAGCAGGATCGCCACCAGGCCCTGCAGCACGCGGGTCAACATGAACTGCGTACGTTTCATTCGGTCGTCACTCCGCGCGTCAGCCGACGCTTGCGTTGCCGAGGCTGTCGTTGAGGCCGATGCCCGAGCTCACGATGTTGCTGAGCTTGGTGCGGTAGAGCGTGGGGAAGTTGAGCTCCAGCAGCCAGGCCACGGGCACTTCGTCGAGCAGGATTTTTTGCGCCTGCAGGTAGATGGCCTTGCGCTTCTCGGGGTCGGTCTCGCGCGCGCCGGAATCGAACAGCTCGTCGATCTTCGGATTGGAGTAGCCCTCGACGTTGTTGAAGGGCGAGCCCTTGGCGATGTTGGCGGTGGTGTAGTTGCGCGCCACGCCCAGCGCCGGGTCGCCGTACTGGTAGACGTAGGTGAAGGCGAGGTCGTAGTCCCAGTCGTTCAGGCGCTGGTTCCAGCCGGCCACGTCGGTGGCGGTCATCTCGACCTTGATGCCGGCCTGGGCCAGGTTCTGCTTCAGGATCTCGGCCTGCCGCGACCAGGTCTCGCCGTAGGGCAGCGGCAGCAGCCGCAGCGTCTCGCCCTTGTAGCCCGATTCGGCGAGCAGCTTCTTGGCCGTTTCCACATTGCGCGGGTACTTGGCAACGTCGGTGCTATAGAACTTGATGTTGCTGTTGAACGGCCCGGTGGCAGGCTTGGCAAAGCCCTGCCATGCGATCTTGGCCATGGCCTCGCGGTCGATGGCGAACATCACGGCCTGGCGGAACTTGACGTTGTCCATCGGCGCCTTGCGGTTGTTCAGCCACAGCCACGAATGCGGCGCGAAGAACTCCCAGCCCTTGGTGGTGACCGCGACGCCCGGCAGCTTGGACAGGCGCTGCACGTCGAAGTACTCGACCGCGCCGCCGGGCACCAGGTCGACCTTGCCCGATTCGAAGGCCGCGGCGCGCGAGGCCGCGTCGGGAATGACGTGGAAGTAGACGCTGTCGACCAGCGGAACATCTTTGACGTGGTACTTGTCGTTGGCCACGAGCTGGATGTACGAGCCCTTGACCCACTCCTTGAACTTGAACGGCCCGGTGCCGATGGGCGTTGCGTTGGCGGGGTTGGTCGCGAAGTCGGTGCCCTCGTAGATGTGCTTCGGGACCATCGGCATGCTGCCGACCTCGAAGATGCCGATGAAGGGGCCGAAGGGGTACTTGAGCTTGAACTCGACCGTGAGCGGATCGACCGCGCGGATGCTTTCCACCGCGGCCAGGTTGGCCCGCAGGCGCGCATGCGTCTTGCGCAGGAACACGTCGGCCGAGAACACCACGTCGGCCGAGGTGAAGGGCTTGCCGTCATGCCAGGTGACGCCGGGCTTGAGCTTGAAGGTGTAGAGCGTGCCTTCCTTGTTGACGGTCCACGCGGTGGCCAGCGAGGGCAGCGGGGTGATCTTCTCGTCGTAGCGCAGCAGGCCTTCGTAGATGTTGCCGGAGATCATCTGCGTGGGGCCGTTCTGAGTGATGCCCAGCATCAGCCCCGGCGGCTCCGGCTGGACGACGGCGTTGATCACGCCGCCCTTCCTGCCCGCGGCCAGAAGATGCAGGGGAACGCCGGCCAGCGTCAGGCCGGCGGTGGCAGCGGCACCCATCTGGATGAGGTTGCGACGTTTCATGAGGGCGAACTCCTTCTGGCTCTTGCGAGGTGGTGGACAGGGTCAGGGGGACGGGAGGGGAAAAGGAAAGCGGGGCGGCTCAGTCGCGGAACGACGTGGCCGGTGCGGGCTCGATGCGCTGCAGCATCGCGCGCCATTCGCGCGCGTTCGGGTCGGATTGGCCGGGCAGGTAGCTGCCGCCGCCGGCCTCGTACTGCTGCGCGGTCTTTTCGCAGACCTCGGCCGGCACCGGATACACCGGCAGGCCGCTCGACTGGATGGCGACCTGCACGCGGCAGGCGCGCTCCAGGTTCAGCATCAGGATGAAGGCTTCCGACACCGTGCGGCCCAGCGTCACCAGGCCGTGGTTGCGCAGGATGAGCGCGCGCGCCGTCGGGCCCAGGTCGGCCACGAGGCGCTCGCGCTCCTCGGGGTCGAGCGCGATGCCCTCGAAGTCGTGATAGACCACGCGCTGATAGAACTGCAGCGCCCACTGGTTGCAGGGCTGCAGCCCACCGGCCAGCGAGGACACCGCCACACCCGCCACCGTGTGGGTGTGCAGCACGCAGGCCGCGTCGTGGCGCGCCGCGTGCACGGCGCTGTGGATGGTGAAGCCGGCCGGGTTCACGTCGTAGGGCGAATCGTCGAGGATGCGGCCTTCCAGATCGATCTTGACCAGCGACGAGGCCGTGATGTCGCGGAACAGCATGCCGAAGGGGTTGATGAGGAACTGGTCTTCGGTTCCCGGCACACGCGCGGAGATGTGCGTGTAGATGCTGTCGTCCATGCCGTAGTGCGCCACCAGCCGGTAGGCCGCGGCAAGGTCTTGTCGGACCTGGCGCTCGGCTTCGGAGACGGGTGGGGCCTTGCGGTCCACTGCGTGCAGTTGCATATCGCGTTCCTTTTCACAGACCCGGCCGGGCGGGCCTTGCCTTGTTGATGGGTTCGTCGGATTGACTGCAATCTGTCGACAGTCAACCAGCGACAGTCTTAAGCAATATGCGGGCCCGCGTGATGGGGTAAGCCCTTGGGTGGCCCTCCAGACCAGTGCCGTTCAGAGGGCGAAACGCAAAAACGCCGGCGGCGCGCAGATGAAAGTGCGCACCGCCGGCATGGTTGGAGGCTGTCGTTCGTGCGCCCGGGCGCACCGACGGGGTGCTAGGGCAGGCGCCCTTCCTGGCGCAGCTTCGCACCAAGGCGCCGGATTTCGGCCTCACCCTGGTCGAGCGTCGCCCGGCTGGTGTGCACCGAGTAATGGCCCATTACCAGCTCATGCGGGTGCTTCACCGCCGAGCCCAGCACGAAGGACGTGTCGCCGCGAGCCACGAAGTCGATGACCGCGCTCGATTCCTCGAACACCGCCAGTTCGCCCGCGCCGATGGGGCCGCCCCTGTCGTCGCCTGTTTCGAGCGCACCTTCGTTGACCGCGACCCAGCCCACCGTGTGGCCGGCGGGCGGCGCGTAGCTCCAGCGCTCGCCGTCTTTCAACTGCACGGCCAGGTAGTTCATCTGGGCCGGCGCCGCAATTGCGCTGCGCGCCGCGCCGTAGCGCCCGAGCAGCACGCGCGCCGGGCCTTTCTGCGGCACCTGCGAGGGCGCGAGGTAAATGCTTTGCGCCGGTGCGTTCTCTTCCGAGGCCGGCAGCGCCACCCACAGCTGGAAGCCGCGCACGCGCTTCACGCCCGGCGCGGGTCCGCCGGTGTGCCACACGCCGTTGCCGGCGCGCATCCACTCCACGCCGCCGCCGAGCAGCGTGCCTTGCTCGCCGGTCGTGTCTTCATAGAGCGTGTCGCCCTCGATCAGATAAGTGAGCGTGGCAATGCCCGAGTGCGGGTGCAGGCCGAAGCCCTTGTGGCCACCCGCGATGTCGAAGCCGAAGAGGTCGAGGAACACGAAGGGCTTGAGAAACTCGCCCAGGTCGCCGGGGCTCACCAGCCGCGTGATGCCGCCGTGCTGCGAGCCGCGCGTGCGGTAGACGATGGCGCGGGCCAGCGTTGTTTCGACAGCGGTGGTCATACGGCCTCCCTCGCGGTCTTCAGCGCCTTGGCCCACCAGGCGATGTCGTCGAGCATGCCGGTGGCTGACTGCGCGAGGTGCGGGAAGTCGTCGAAGCTCTTGCCCTGCTGCCAGATGCCGAGGAACTCGACCATGCCGATGTGCACGGCGTTGCGCACCGGCGCCATCTGCATCTCGACCGCCACCAGCCGCAGCTGCTCCACGGCCCGTGCCGCGCCCACGCCGCCGTAGCCCACGAAGCCGATCGGCTTGCGGGTGAATTCCTTGTAGACCCAGTCGATCGCGTTCTTCAGCACCGCGCTCGGGCCGTGGTTGTATTCGGGCGTGACGACGACCAGGCCGTCGAAGGTGGCCAGCTTGGCCTGCCAGCGCTGCGCAGCCTCGTTCTTCACCGGCCCCCAGGCCGGCGCGCCCGCCTCGTTGAAGAAGGGCAGCGGATGGTCGCGCAGGTCGACCAGCTCGAAGGCGAGGTCGGTGCGCTGCTTCGCGATCTCGTGGATCCATTGCGCGGGCTTTTCACCGAAGCGGCCTTCGCGGGTCGAGCCGAGGATGATGCCGATGCGGGGTTGTTGCTGGGTCATGGGGTGCTCCAAGGAAAGTTGAAGAAGATGAAGAGGGGGTCAGGCCGCGGTGACGGCCAGCCGGGACACGGGCCGCAGGCGCCAGGCGACGAAGCCCGACAGCAGCGCCAGCACCAGCGCCGGCGCGGGGTTGCCGCCGATCAGCACCAGGTGCGTGGCCACGCCGCAGACCATGGTCACGGCCAGCAGCAGGCCGCCGAGGAAGCCGGTTGCGGGCACGAGCAGCAGCAGCGCGCCGCCGACCTCGACGAGGCCAGTCACGTAGCGGAACCACTGGCCGAAGCCGATCGCGTCGAACACCTGGACCATCTGCGGCACGCCAGCCAGCTTGGAAGCGCCGGCGGCGCCGAAAGCCAGCGCGAGCAGGATGCGAACGCCCCAGACGATGCGGCGCTGCGTGGGAGAGGAAGTAGATGAAGTAGTCATGGGCATAAGGTTAGGCACGCACCCATTGATCGACTAGACGGTAGAGTCGGATTGCACTCGTCCACAAACTGAAGGAATCAACCCGCCATGTTCGACCTCAACGACGTCGCCATGTTCGTGCAGGTGGTGCGCTACGGCAGCTTTGCCGAGGCGGCCCGGCGGCTGGGCCTGCCGCCCAACACCGTGAGCCGGCGCATCCAGCAGCTCGAATCGCAACTGGGCACGCGGCTGATGCAGCGCTCGACGCGCAAGCTGACGCTGACCAGCGCGGGGCAGGATTTTCATGATCGGTGCGCGGGGCTGGTCGACGGACTGGCTGCCGCCGGGCAGGCGCTGGTGGCCGGAGGCCAGGAGCCCAGCGGCCTCGTGCGGGTGGCGGCGCCGGCGGATTTCTTCGATTTCTTCCCGATGGAATGGGTGTCCGACTTCCTGGCCGCGCATCCGCTGGTCAAGCTCGACTTCGTGCTCAGCGACGCGGCCGCCGACCTCATCGCGGAGCAGATCGACGTGGCCTTCCGCGGCGGCGTGCTGCGCGATTCGGGCTACATCGGCCGGCGACTGGCCACCCGCAGCGGCGGCCTGCTGGCAAGTCCCGCCTACATCGCGCGGCACGGGGAGCCCACAACATTGCAGGAGCTGGCGGACCACGACTGCGTGACGCCACCGCACCCGGCCGGCCACACCACCTGGCGCCTGACGGGCCCCGGGGGCGTGGAAGAAGAAGTGCAGGTCACCGGCCGGTTCACCGGCAACACAGCACAGGCACTGCGCAAGGCAGCGCTGGCCGGGCTGGGCATTGCGCAGCTGCCGCCGCCAATGGCGACGCGCGACGAACAGGAAGGGCGGCTGGTGCGGGTGCTGCCGCAGTACGAGTACACCGGCCGGGGGCTCAGCGTGGTCTACCCGAGCCGCAAGCACCTGCCGCTGGCGGTGTCGGCGTTCATCGACCTGGTGATGAGCAAGCTCGACCACATGGACATGCTGCAGGAGCCGTCGCTTTCCTCTTCCGGGAAGGCCTAGTCACCAGCACCTTTTCGTTTCCACTGAAAATGCCACCCCATGAAAATCGAAAAAGACACCGTCGTCACCATCAAGTACAAAGTCTCCGACGCCCAGGGCAAGCTCATCGAGGCGAGCCCCGAGCCGATGGCCTACCTGCATGGCGGCTACGAGAACACGCTGCCCAAGATCGAGGAAGCGCTCGATGGCAAGGAAAAGGGCTACCAGACCGTGCTGAACCTCGCGCCCGAAGACGCCTTCGGCCAGCGCGACGAGACGCTGGTGCGCAGCATTCCCAAGACCGACTTTCCGCCGGGCGTGAAGGTGGGCGGCCAGTTGCAGGGCCGGCTCGACGACGGCACCGAGCATGTGTTCACCGTGATGAAGATCAAGGGCCCGGTCGTGCTGCTCGACGGCAACCATCAGTGGGCCGGCAAGGCGCTGCGCTTCAGCCTGCAGGTGACGGATGTGCGCGCTGCGCTGCCGGTGGAAATAGAGCACCGGCATGTGCATGGGGCGCACGGGCACCATCACTGACGCCCCGAGGGGCGCCCGGCCGCCCGGTCAGTTCTTCTTCCAGAACCGCGGCGCATCCTCGATCTTTGCCAGCGCCTTGTGGCAGGCCTTCGCGCCGGCTGCATGCCGCGCGGTGAACCATCCCACCGCGAACCACGCACGCGCATCGCGCTCGACGGCCTCGCGGTACAGCGCCAGCGCAACGGCCTCGTCGTTGAACTCGCCCAGTGCATCCTGCGCGGGGCGCAGCGCCTTCAGGTAGCGTGCGGCGGCGCTGCCGTCTTCCTTCTCGAACAGCGGTGCCACGAACTCGGCCAGGTAGCGCAGGCGCTTGAGCCGCTTGCGCACGCGGTGCTGACTTTCGGTGTCGAGCGACTCGAAGCGCTCGCCGTCGCGCAGCACCTGTTTGTGCAGACGCTGCAGGCGTTTGCGCAGCAGGCGGCGCACGGCATTGGCGTTGATAGGCGGCGCGGGTGCCGAAGGAACTGCCGGGCCGTCTTCAGTGGCGACTGTCGCCGGTGCGATTTCCACGGGCACCGCAGCGGTAAAGCCGATCAGCGATACGAGCACGCTCTGGAACGCCGGAGCGCGCACGATGTCGCCGGGCGAGGGCGTGTTGGTGGCGATGTCGTCGCCAGCCAGCGGGTCGAAATCCGGCGCGCCCGCCTCACGCAGCCGGGGCTGCGCGAGCTTCACGACCTGTTCGCGGTCGCGCAATGCGCCCAATGCGCGGAAGGCGTCGACCAGCGGCGGCTCCCATTCGGCCGCGTCGAACAGGCCCAGCTCCGGCAGCTCGCGCAACGCCGAGCGCAGCCGACGGATGCCGATGCGCAGCTGGTGGATCTGCTCTTCATCGGTGCTCCCCGCCGCGATCTCGCTGGCATTGGGCAGCATCTGCGCCAGGCACGATGCCACCACGGCCTGCTGGACGGCCCGCCCGTCGGGGTGCTGCGTGGTGAAGCGCGGCGCTTCGGCCTTCACGGCTTCGACGGTCTCCTGCGCCGCCAGCAGGCGCGCGCCGCGCTCCGCCTTCGACACGGTGCTGAACCACAGCCCATGCTGCTGCGACCAGCGCCGCGCGAGCGACACCAGGCCCTGCACGTCGCCGCGCTTGAGTTCCAGCTCCAGTTCGCACACCGGCGATTCGCGTTGCTCGGGCGTGCCCGCGTGGGCGACGACCTTGCCGATGTCGAGCGCCGTCTCCACCACCGCGCCGCCGGGCCCGGTGACGCGCACGTCGCGCGTGAGCCGCACGATGTCGGTCGATTGCCGCTCGACCAGCGGCGTGCCGCCCCCCTCGGCCAGCAACTTGCCGAGGCGGTCGCCCACCGGCGTGCCCTGATGACGCTGCGGATCGATCTGCGGCGCAGGGCCCGTTGTACCCAGATCGACGTTGTGCTCCAGCCGGTGCAGCGCGTTGTCGCCGGTGGCCTTCACGGTCTGCACCCAGCGCCGGCCTTCCTTGCGCAGCCGCAGCACCATGCCGTCGGCGGCGAGCCGCTGGTCGGCGGTGTCGAAGTAGCGGGCTTGCAGGCGCGTGCGCACGACGGCGCCGCGCTTCAGGGCGGCTTCGACGGTCTTCAGGCGGCTGGCGGGAATACAGAACTTGAACTCGATTTCCATGGCGGCCATGATGCCCCGTCTTTTTCACTCCCCGCAATGCGGGCAACATCGAGCACTCCGGGACACGCCGCCCGCGCGCCCCACCGCCAGAATGGCCGCATGAGCACGACGACCCCGCAAGCCTCGGTGCGCTATCTCGACCTGCTGTCGCGCGCGGCGGCGCATGTGGATGCGAACCTCGATGCGGCGCTCGATGTCGATCTGCTGGCGCGCCAGGCGGCCATGTCGCGGCACCACTTCCATCGCGTGTTCCATGCGTACTTCGGGCTCACGGTAGGCGGCTACGTGACGTGGCGGCGGCTTCGGCGCGCCTGCGAGCTGCTGGCGGCGCAGCGGTCGGCGCCGGTGCTGGAGGCCGCTCAGGCGGTGGGCTTCGAATCGGCGCAGGCGCTGGCCAAGGCAATGCGGCGCGAGCTGGGCACCACGCCGACGGCCGTGCGCGACGGCAGCGAGCCGGCGTGGGCGCACTTCTTTGCGCAGCGCCACATTCCCGATGACGACGAAGGGATGCCGAACGCGCGCCCACTGCAGCCGCGCTGGGTCGAGGCACCCGCGTTCGACGCGCTCACCACCACCGGCCACGGCATGACGCAGGGCACGATGGGCCGCGCGGCGCAGCAGGCCTTCGCCGAGCTGTGGCCCGCGCTGCTGGCGAGCGGGCTTGCGCCGCAGGTCACGCACACCATCGCGACGATGCCCGAAGAGCCGCAGGGGCCGGAAGACGCGGAGTGCCGCATCCTTGCCGGCGCGCTGTTCGGCCACTCGCTGCCAGACGGGCGCGGCGAACCGGCGCGGCCCGACGTGGCACTCGGCGGCAGCCTCGCGTGGTGGCATCTGCCCGCGGGCCGCTACGCGGTCTTCACCCATGTCGGCCCCTACACCGGCCTGCACACGATGTGGAAGGCCATCTACCGGCACTGGCTCCCGGCCACCGGCTACGCGACGCGCGACGTGCCGGGCTTCGATCTCTACCTGGACGATCCGCGCAACACGCCCGAGGCGGAACTGCGCACGCACCTCTATCTGCCGCTGGAGTAGGGGAGAAAGGCTTGCACCATGGCTGCGACGAATCCGACCGATCTGCTGTCCGCCGGCGCGGCGCAATGCGCCAAGGCGCTGACTGACGGGCAGGTCACCGCGAGCGAACTCTGCGAGGCCGCCATCGCCCGCATCGAGACGCTCGACGGCGCGCTCAACGCAGTGGTGGTGCGCGATTTCGACCGCGCCCGCAGCCAGGCCGCTGCAGCTGACACCGCCCTTGCGCGCGGCGAGCGCCGGCCGCTGCTCGGGGTGCCGATGACGGTGAAGGAAGCCTTCAACGTCGCCGGCCTGCCGACGACCTGGGGCCTGCCGCCGTTTCGCGATTTCGTGCCGGCGCAGGACGCGGTGGCCGTGCAGCGCCTGAAGGCGGCGGGCGCGGTGATCCTCGGCAAGACCAACGTGCCGCCCGCGCTGGCTGACTGGCAGTGCACCAACCCGGTCTACGGCCGCACGGTGCATCCGCTCGATACGAAGCGCACGCCGGGTGGTTCTTCGGGTGGCTCGGCCGTCGCAGTGGCAACGGGCATGGTCGCGCTCGAGATGGGCACCGACCTGATGGGCTCGCTGCGTATTCCGGCGGCTTTTTGCGGCGTGTACGCGCACAAGCCGAGCCACGGCCTGCTGCCGGTGCGCGGGTTTGCGTTTCCGGGCACCGAGGAGGTACTGGCCGGGCTGCCCTCGGTGATCGGGCCGATCGGCCATTGCGCGGACGATCTGGAGCTGGCGCTCGACGTGCTGGCCGGGCCGGATGCGGTGCGCGTTGCGGAAGGCCGCATAGCGCTGCCCGCACCGCGCCATGCAGCCGCGAAGAACTGGCGCGTGCTCGTGGTGGCGTCGCATCCGCGGGCAGCTGTCGCCGGCGAGGTGCGTGAGGCCGTCGAATCCGCCGGCCAGCGGCTCGCGAAGGCCGGGGCCAGCGTCTGCGACGCGTCGGGCCTGCTCCCCGACCTGGCCGAAGTCAGCGACACCTACGACCAGATCGTGCAGACCGTGCTCGCCCATGCCGAGCCGGGCGGCCAATCGCCGCTCTCGCTGCGCGCCTGGTTCGACCTGCTCGCCACGCGCACCCGCATCCGCGCGCAGTTGCGCACACTGTTCGGCGAGTTCGACGCTGTGCTGTGCCCCGCTTTCGGCTGCGCCGCCTTCGAGCATGTGACGGAGCCCGACTGGTCGCGGCGCACGCTCGCCATCGACGGCCGCCCGACGCCCTACGGCGCGCAAGGCGCCTGGTCGGCCCTCGCCAGCCTCGGCGGGCTGCCCGCCACGGTCGCGCCCGCAGGCCGCACGGCTGACGGCCTGCCGCTGGGCCTGCAGATCGTCGGCCCGTACTTCGAGGACCGCAGCACCCTGGCACTGGCCCGAACCCTGGCCGACTTGTCCGTTTGAAAAAAGATGTGGACGCCGTCCATTTTCTTTGATATCTTTTGTGGACGGTGTACACAAAACACCGGAAAACACCTCCACATCCACTCTTCATCGATACAGGACGACACCATGGCCACCAAGCAGATCTTCGTGAACCTCCCCGTCAAGAACCTCGACAAGACCAAGGCTTTCTTCGCCGCGCTGGGCTACACATTCAACGAGCAGTTCACCGACGCCAATGCCGCGTGCATAGTCGTCCAGAAGGACAGCATCCACGTCATGCTGCTGGTCGAGGAGTTCTTCAAGACCTTCACCACCAAGAGCCTCACCGACACGTCCAAGAGCACCGAAGTGCTGCTGTGCCTCTCGTGCGAGAGCCGCGCCGAAGTCGACGAGCTCGTGGCCAAGGCAGTGGCCGCGGGCGGCACCATCCCGAGCGAGCCGAAGGACTACGGCTTCATGTACGGCCACGGCTTCCAGGACATCGACGGCCACCTGTGGGAGCTGGTGTACATGGACCCGAACGCCGAAATGCCGAAGCAGTAAAGAGCCACGGACCCGCGCTGAAGGGGAGAAGAGCGATGCCCATCGTTCCATACGCGCTCTTCACTGTTGCACGGAAGGCCTCTACCGGAAGACGGCGGCGCCCCGATATTCCATTCACTGGCGCGGCATCATCGGCCGCGCCCCACATGGAAAGGAATATCGACATGACCGACAACAACAAGAGCCCCATCGTGCAGATCGCGCCTCTCGGCTTCCCGTGGCAGACGATCGACCCCTTCCTGTTCTGCGTCTACCACGACGACGCCTACCCGAAGGCCAACGGCCGCATGGGGCCCGAGGCCTCGCTGGCCGGCCGCCAGATCGGCCAGGACTTCAGCCGCAAGGACGGCTGGAGCATGTACCACGGCGACACGGTGCCAGGCTTTCCCTCGCACCCGCACCGTGGCTTCGAGACCGTGACCATCGTGCGCAAGGGCCTGGTCGACCATTCCGACTCGCTGGGCGCCACCGCGCGCTTCGGCGGCGGCGACGTGCAGTGGCTCACGGCCGGCAAGGGCATCGTGCACTCTGAAATGTTCCCGCTGCTCGACGACAGCGCGCCGAACCCGCTGGAGCTGTTCCAGATCTGGCTCAACCTGCCGGCCAGGAGCAAGATGGCCGAGCCGCACTTCACGATGTTCTGGTCCGACGCCATTCCGCGCTTCGCCTCCGACGACGCGAAGGGCGGCCGCACCGAGGTCGCGGTGATCGCGGGCCGGCTCGGCGACGCCGCCGGCGGGCAGGACCCGATCCAGCCGCTGGCGCCGCCGCCCGATTCATGGGCCGCCCAGGCCGATGCCGACGTGGCAATCTGGACGCTGAAGATGACGCCCGGCGCTCAATGGACGCTGCCGGCCGCCACGGGCGAAGGCACGCGGCGCATGCTGTACTTCTTCAAGGGGGCGGTGGCGCACATTGCCGGCGAGCGCGTGGAAGGCCCGACCGCTGTCGAGCTGCGCGCGAATGTGGCCGTCGAGATCGTCAACGGCAACGACGAGACGAGCGAGTTCCTGGTGCTGCAGGGCCGCCCGATCGCCGAGCCGGTGGCGCAGTACGGCCCCTTCGTGATGAACACGCAGGCCGAGATCAGCCAGACCATGGCCGACTACCGCCGCACGCAGTTCGGCGGCTGGCCGTGGGCCGATCCGGCGCCGGTGCACGACCGCGAAGCCGTGCGCTTTGCGCGGCACCCGGGCGGTCGCGAGGAAGTGCCGGGGGCCTGAGAAAAAAGACGTTCTTCGTCAGAACTTCTTGAGCACCTCGATGCTGGGGGCCGTCATGCTCGGGATGAACTCGGTCACGTCGGCGCGCGCCACGCCGCCCTGCACGAACGGGTCGCGCGCCAGCACGGCCTCCAGCCCTTCACGGTCGCCCGACCGGGCGAGGATCACGCCACCCTTGCGCGGCACCTGGCGGCCCGAAGCCACGAACAATCCGCTTTCGTAGTGCTTCTTCAGCCAGACCATGTGCGGGTCCATCAGCGCGTCGACTTCTTCGAGTGGGCGGATGTAGGTGAGCGTGACGATGAACATGGGCGGGATGGCGGTGAATTCGGAAGCCCCGATCCTATGACCTCGGCAACGCGCCCGTCGCAGCGAGGTGTGCACACCCGTAACAGGCCGTTCGCTAGTCGATCACCACGCCGCCCTCTTTGACGAGTTTCGCGAACCTGGCCGTTTCCTCGCGGATCTGCCGCGCCATTTCGTCCTGCGTGCCGCCCAGCGGCTCGGCGCCGATAGCCTGCATGCGCTGCGCGAAATCGGGCGAGTGGATGATCTTCACCATCTCGGCATTGAGGCGCGCGACGATCTCCTTCGGCGTGGCGACCGGCGCGAGCACGCCGAACCAGGTGCCGATGTCGAAGCCCTTGAGCCCCGCTTCCTCCAGCGTCGGCACGTCCGGCAGCACCGACGAGCGGCGCGCGGTGGTCACGGCCAGCGCGCGCAGCTTGCCGCCCTTGATGTGCTGCAGCACCGGGGTGATGGTGTCGAAGGACATCGCCACCTGCCCGCCGAGCAGGTCGGTCGTGAGCGGACCGCTGCCCTTGTAGGGCACGTGCAGCAGCGTGGTGCCGGTGCTCGACTGGAACTGCGTGCCGATCAAATGCTGCGCCGTGCCGTTGCCGTTGGAGCCGTAGGCCAGCTTGCCGGGCTCGGCCTTGGCGAGCGCGACCAGTTCGGCCACGCTCTTCGCGGGCGTGTTGGCGGCGTTGATGACCAGCACGTTGGGCACCATGGCCACGACGGTGATCGGTGCCAGGTCTTTCTGGAAGTCGTAGGGCAGCTTCTTGTAGACGCTGGTGGCGATGGTGTGGTGCACCGCGCCCATGAGCAGCGTGTAGCCGTCGGGCTTGGCCTTGGCCACGTAGTCGGCGCCGAGCGTGGCGCCGGCGCCGGGCTTGCTCTCGACCACCACCGGCTGGCCGAGCGATTGCGAAAGCCTGTCGGCCAGCGCGCGGGCCAGCACGTCGGTGGTGCCGCCGGCGGGGAAGGGCACGACGAGGCTGATGGGCCGCGTCGGCCAACCGGCGGGCTGCTGCTGCGCAAACGCCAGGGCAGAGGCGCCGAGGCCGAGCGCGAGCGCCGCGGCCCGAAGCACCGTGCGCCGGTGGCGCTGGGGGAAGGAAGCTGCTGTCATGGTGTTGTCTCCGGCTCGTTGTTGTGATGCGCGCATCGAGGCGCGCGGATACCGTCGTGTCGCTCGCTCGAATCGATCGGCCCGTCAGGCCGCAAGCCGCACGGGCTCGCCGGCAATGTGCGCACACACCGCGCGCGTCACCTGCTCGGTGGTCGCGCTGCCGCCCAGGTCGCGCGTGTGCAGCGACGGGTTGGCCGTGACGTGTTCCACCGCAGCCATCACGCGGCGCGCGGCCTCGGCCTCGCCAAGGTGCTCGAGCAGCATCACCACCGACCAGAAGGTGCCGACCGGGTTGGCCAGCCCCTTGCCCATGATGTCGAAGGCCGAACCGTGGATGGGCTCGAACATCGACGGATAGCGCCGCTCCGGATCGATGTTGCCGGTGGGCGCAATGCCCAGGCTGCCCGCCAGCGCAGCCGCGAGGTCGCTGAGGATGTCGGCGTGCAGGTTGGTGGCGACGATGGTGTCAAGCGAGGCCGGCCGGTTGACCATGCGCGCGGTGCAGGCGTCGACGAGTTCCTTGTCCCAGCTCACGTCGGGGAACTCTCTCGAGATCTGCAGCGCAATCTCGTCCCACATCACCATCGCGTGGCGCTGCGCGTTGCTCTTGGTGACCACGGTGAGTAGCTTGCGCGGCCGCGAACGAGCCAGCCTGAAGGCGAAACGCATGATGCGTTCGACGCCCGCGCGGGTCATCATGCTCACGTCGGTGGCGGCTTCGATCGGATGACCCTGGTGCACGCGGCCGCCGACGCCAGCGTATTCGCCCTCGGAGTTCTCGCGCACGATCACCCAGTCGAGCTGGCCCGGCGCGCAGCGCTTGAGCGGGCCGTCGATGCCCGGCAGGATGCGCGTGGGCCGCACGTTGGCGTACTGGTCGAAGCCCTGGCAGATCTTCAGGCGCAGGCCCCAGAGCGTGATGTGGTCGGGAATGTGCGGATCGCCCGCGGAGCCGAAAAGAATGGCGTCCTTCTTGCGCAGCGCGTCGAGGCCGTCGGCCGGCATCATCTCGCCGTGCGCGCGATACCAGTCGCCGCCCCAGCCGAAGTCTTCGAAGCTGAAATGCAGTGCGCCGCCGGAGGCCGCGGCCAGCGCCTCCATCACCTGGCGGCCCGCCGGGATCACTTCCTTGCCGATGCCGTCGCCGGGAATGGTGGCAATGCTGTAGCTGCTCATCGATGTCCTTGTGTGCGCTGTAGTGAAGGCCCACTGTAGGATCCGATGTGCCGAATGATTCACGCCGGAAGTGAATCCATCATTAACCTCAGTTCAACAATCGGATCGCCCATGGTTGCTCCGGTCCAGCCCGCCGACCTCGGCTTTTTCTCCGCGCTCTCGGCCTGCGGCAGCCTGAGCGCGGCAGCGCGCGAGCTCGGCATCAGCACGCCCGCGGTGAGCAAGCGGCTCGCGCAGATGGAGGCGCGCCTCGGCGTGACGCTGGTGAACCGCACCACGCGGCGCATGAGCCTCACGCCCGAGGGCGAGCTCTACGTGGCGCACGCGCGCCGCATCCTCGGTGAGATCGACGACATGGCGCAGCTGCTCGGCGGCGCGAAGGGCGAGGCGCAGGGCCTGCTGCGCGTGAACGCCACGCTGGGCTTCGGGCGCAGCCACGTGGCGCCACTGATCTCGAAGTTCGCAAGAAAGCATCCGCAGGTGGAAGTGCAGCTGCAGCTCTCGGTCAATCCGCCGCCGCTGACCGACGACGCCTTCGACGTCTGCATCCGCTTCGGCGCGCCGCCCGAGGCGCGCGTGATTGCGCGGCGCATCGCGTCGAACCGGCGGCTGCTGTGCGCCTCGCCCGCCTACCTGGCGCGCGCCGGACAGCCCAAGGTGCCGAACGACCTCACGCACCACCGCTGCATCGGCATCCGCCAGGGTGACGAGGCCTACGGCATATGGCGGCTGAGCAGCGGGCGCGGCACGGCGCAGCGCACCGAGGCCGTGAAGACGCGCGGCGCGCTGAGCACCAACGACGGCGAGATCGCGGTCAACTGGGCCCTGGACGGCCACGGCATCCTGATGCGCGCCGAATGGGACATCGCGCGCTACCTGCGCAGCGGCCGGCTGGTGCAGGTGCTGGCCAACTACCGCACGCCCGACGCCGACATCTACGCGGTGTACCCGCAGCGCCACCAGTTGTCGGCACGCGTGCGAACTTTCGTCGACTTCATGGCCGCCGCGCTCGGAAAAGACGACATGCCGCCGAGGGCTTGAGCTTCGATCCGACAAGCGCGGGCGGGTGTTTCTGCTACGGTGTTTTGAATCAATCGACACCCGACGAAAGGCCCGCCCATGCCGTCGCGCACACCGCAGATCCTGCCACCCGGCTTCATACCGCCGTACCTGCTGAGCCGCCTCGCCGAGCACGCCAGCGCGTCCACCAGCGCGCGTGCAGTGAACACCCTGACGATCGACCGAGAGCACCGCGCGCTGCGCGGGTTCGTACCGCCAAAGCTTGCCTCGGGCACAGCGAGCACGACGGCCGCGCGGCCACGCCCGGCGCGGCCGAATTCGCCCGAGCGCGCCATCCACGACGCGGCGCACACAACCACGCTGCCAGGAAAGCTGGTGCGCACCGAGGGCAAGCCCGCCACCGGCGACATCGCGGCCGACGAGGCCTACGACCACCTGGGCGCAACCTGGCGGCTGTACCACGACGTGTACGAGCGCGACTCCATCGACGGCGCGAGCATGCCGCTGACCGGCAGCGTGCACTACGGCAAGGACTACGACAACGCCTTCTGGAACGGCGAGCAGATGGTGTTCGGCGATGGCGACGGCGAGGTCATGAACCGCTTCACCATTGCGGTGGACATCATCGGCCACGAGCTCACGCACGGCGTGATCGACCACGAGGCTGGGCTCATCTACCAGGGGCAGCCCGGCGCACTCAACGAATCGATCTGCGACGTGTTCGGCGTGCTCGTCAAGCAGCACTCGCTGCGGCAGACGGCGCAGCAGGCCGACTGGCTGATCGGCGCGGGCCTCTTCATGGCAAGCGTGAAGGCCAAGGCCCTGCGTTCGATGGCCGAGCCCGGCACCGCCTACGACGACCCGGTGATCGGCAAGGACCCGCAGCCGGCGCACATGAGGGACTTCGTCACCACTTCGCAGGACAACGGTGGCGTGCACATCAACTCGGGCATTCCGAACCGCGCCTTCTATCTGGCGGCCATCGCCATCGGCGGGCAGGCGTGGGAAACCGCAGGCCGTGTCTGGTACGACACGGTATGCGACAAGCGCCTGCGCCAGGACGCCGATTTCGAGGCTTTCGCAACGCTCAGCACCGAGGTCGCCTCGCGACGCTTCGGCGCCGGCAGCGCGGTGCACAAGGCAGTGGCCGGCGCCTGGCAGGGCGTGGGAGTGATTTCGCCATGATCCGCCTGCCGCCACTGAACGAAGCGACCATCGTGCGCGTGACGCGCGAGGGCGGGCTGGCCTACATGCCCGGCCTGTCGCAGCCGCGCAGCTTCCAGCTCGGCGACTGCACCGCCGAACTGCGCCAGCAGATAGGCGACGCGCTGCAAAGCGCGGTGCCGTACGCCGGGCAAGCTGGTGCCGTGCTGTCCAGCGGCGACCAGCGCTACTACCGTGTCGAGGTGCTCGTGGAAAGCACCGAAGAAGACCAGAAGATTTCCGTGAGCTTCGAGGTGCCGGAGGCCGAAGCGCCTGAAGCGCTGGTGCATCTGTGGAAGGACGCCGGCAAGCGCTAGCTGCCCGAGACCACCGTGGCGATCAGCCACACGTTGGCCGCGCCGATCACGCCGAACAGCAGCCACGCCAGCGACTTGACCACCGGCCCGTTGGCGAAGCTGCCCATCATCGCGCGGCTGCTCGTGAAGCGGATCAGCGGCCACATCGCAAAGGGCAGCTGAAAGCTCAGCACCACCTGGCTGAGCACCAGCATCTTGCCCACGCCACCATCGCCGAACCACCAGACGCCAAGCCAGGCCGGCCCCAGCGCCAGCCCGCGCGTGATCAGCCGGCGCTGCCAGCACGGGATCTTCAGGTCGAGAAAACCTTCCATGATGATCTGGCCCGCGATGGTGCCGGTGAAGGTCGAACTCTGCCCCGAAGCCAGCAGCGCAATGCCGAACAGCGTGGCCGCGAACGCACTGCCGACGATGGGTTCGAGCAGCCGGTAAGCGTCGTCGATCTCGGTCACTTCGCGGTGGCCCGTGGCATGGAAGGCGCTGGCCGCGAGCACCATGATGGCCGCGTTGACCAGCAGCGCGAGCGACAGCGACACCACCGCGTCGAGCGTGCAGAAGCGCACCGCCTCGCGCCGCGCCGAATCGGTGTCGGCGATCAGCCGGGTCTGCACGATGGACGAATGCAGGTACAGGTTGTGCGGCATCACCGTCGCACCGACGACGCCGATGGCCAGGTACAGCGCGCCCGGCTGGTGCAGCCGCTCCAGGCTCGGGCCGAAGCCCATCGCCACGCCGAACCAGTTAGGCGGCGCCATCGCCAGCTCGACGACGAAGCAACCCGCGATGGTGCCGACCAGCCCGAGCACAATGGCCTCGACACGGCGGAAGCCCGCCCCCTGCAGGCCCAGCACCAGCAGCGTGTCGAAGGCCGTGATGGCAATGCCCACCGGAATCGACACGCCGAACAGCAGGTGCAACGCAAGCGCACTGCCCAGCACCTCGGCAAGGTCGCAGGCCACGATGGCCAGCTCGGCGCCAAGCCACAGCAGGTGGTTGACGCGCGGCGAGTAGTGCTCGCGGCAGGCACGCGCCAGATCCTTCTGCGCGACGAGCCCCAGCCGCACGCACAGCGTCTGCAGCAGCATCGCCGCGAGGCTCGCGAGCAGCACCACGAACAGCAGGCCGTAGCCGAAGCGAGAGCCGGCCTCGATGTCGGTCGCCCAGTTGCCCGGGTCCATGTAGCCGACCGACACCAGCAGGCCCGGGCCCGCGTAGCGCATCAGCTTCTTGAAGAAGGGCAGGTCTTGCGGAACGGCGACGCTGCCTTTCACTTCGGACGGGCAGAAGGGCGCGGTGGCCGTGCGGGGCAGCGGGAAGAACATGCGGGCGATGATAGGGACAAGGCCGTGGTGTTGTCGCCGACCGGACCAGCGCGACGGCGTCGAATCTCTTAGATTCGACCGTCGTACTACCTTACCTACTGGAGACTCTTTCAATGATTCACGTCGTCGCCGTCATCACCGCCAAGCCAGGCCAGCGCGCCACGTTGCTCGAAGCCTTTGCCGCCAACCGCGCGGCCGTGCTGGCCGAAGAGGGCTGCATCGAATACGGCGCCACGATCGATGCACAGGGCATCCCGACTTCGAAGGCCAGCTTCGGCCCCGACACTTTCGTGGTCGTCGAGAAGTGGGAAACGCTGGCGCATCTGCAGGCACATGCGGTCGCACCGCACATGAAGGCCCACAGCGAGAAGACGAAAGAGTTCACCGAGAGCAAGCTGATTCACGTGCTCGAACCGGTCTGAAGCCGGCCTGAGTTTCCCGCCTTCGCGCGCCGCGCGATGCGTGCTACCGTCGCGCCGGGGAGCAGGCATCGCGGATGCACCATGTATGCATCGCACGGCCGCATGGAGAGAAGGACTGCAGGCATGGCGATCTTTCGTTCGCGAGGTTTCCGCTTGCGCGCCTGGCTCGCGCCCGGCGCACTGCTGGCCGCCCTTGCTCTGACGACCGGCTGCGCGCCGTTGCTGGCGCCGCCCTACGCGGCCGACTACGAGACGCTCGACCGACTCGAGGCCACGCGCCCCGGGCCTGTTGCGCTCGTGAAAGCACAGCCCACCGAAGCGGAAGACAAGGTCAACACCGTGCGTCTTCGCAGCGCCAGGCTGCTGTCGTCCAGCGGCAGCTTCGCGCAATACCTGCAAGACGCGCTGATGCGCGACCTCAGCGAGATTTCCGTCTACGACCCGAAGGCGCCCACTCGCATCGCGGCGCGCATCGTCGTCAACGAGATTGACCTCGGCGTGATCAACGGCACCGGCCGCATGGACGTCGAAGTCACCGTCACGCGCGATGGCACGCAGCGCCTGCGCAAGACCTACCGCGCGGAGATCGCCTTCGATTCGAGCTACGCGAGCATCGTCGCCGTGCCAGCCGGACAGGCCGCGTACCCGCGCCTCGTGCGCGCCTTGCTGCGGCAGGTGTATGCCGATCCGCAGTTCGTGGCCGCCATCGGCCGCTGACCTCACAGGCCTGGAGGCGCTTCGATGATGATGTTCTTCTTACTTCCGATGACCGCGATTCGACGTGTTACGGGCGCGGCACTCGTGACCCTGCTGCTCGCTGGCTGCGTGCATCCGATCACGATGATCACCGAGACCGCGCCGCAACGTTCGCAGGCGCACCTGATTCAGAAGAAGGTTGCCTACGTGATGACCAATGCGGATCGCGACCTGGAAGTGATCACCCCCGGCGGCAGCGGCGACCGCGTGAGCTACTACCCGTACCGCGACCTGGAGAAGTCGATCCGCGATGCACTGCGCGCGGTGTACCGCGACGTGGTGGTGCTGCGCACTGCCGGCGACGCGAAGGTGAACGAGGCGGCCGGTGTGTCGCTGGTGTTCGCACCGCGCATCAAGACCGACTCCAGCTCGTCGTCGTTCATCAGCTGGCCGCCGACCTCGTTCACGGCCGAGGTGTCGTGCGTGGTGACCGACGCGGCGGGCGCCGAAGTCACGCGTGTGCGTGCTACGGGCAACGGCACGGCGGAGTTCGGCGAGTTCAAGGGCGACTTCGGGCTGGCGGCTCGAAGGGCTGCAACGCGGTTGACGTCACAGCTGAGCAGCGAGATTCGCAGGAACGAGAAGTTGCGTTGAGCCCTTAAAGCGTTCTTGTCGCCAAATAAAAAAACGCGCCCGAGGGCGCGTTTTCATTGGAGCTTCGAAGCCTTACTTCGAAACGACCTTCACCATCTCCAGGCACTTGTTCGAGTAGCCCCATTCGTTGTCGTACCAGCTCACGAGCTTCACGAACGTACCGTCCAGCGCGATGCCGGCTTCGGCGTCGAAGATCGAGGTGCGCGGGTCGCCGCGGAAATCGGTGGCCACGACCTTGTCTTCGGTGTAGCCCAGCACGCCCTTGAGCGCGCCTTCGCTCTGTGCCTTCATTTCGGCGCAGATTTCCTTGTACGTGGCTTCCTTCACCAGCTCGACCGTCAGGTCGACCACCGACACGTCGGAGGTCGGCACGCGGAAGCTCATGCCCGTGAGCTTCTTGTTGAGCTCGGGGATCACCACGCCCACGGCCTTGGCAGCACCGGTGCTCGAGGGAATGATGTTTTCCAGGATGCCGCGGCCGCCGCGCCAGTCCTTGTTGCTCGGGCCGTCCACGGTCTTCTGCGTGGCAGTGGCTGCGTGCACGGTGGTCATCAGGCCGCGCTTGATGCCCCACTTGTCGTTCAGCACCTTGGCCAGCGGGGCCAGGCAGTTGGTGGTGCAGCTGGCATTGCTGATGATGGCTTCGCCGGCGTACTTCTTGTCGTTCACGCCGTAGACGAACATGGGGGTGTCGTCCTTTGACGGTGCCGACAGAATGACCTTCTTCGCGCCCGCGTCGATGTGCTTCTGCGCCGTTTCCTTGGTGAGGAACAGGCCGGTCGATTCGAGCACGACGTCGGCGCCGACTTCGTTCCACTTCAGTTGCGCGGGGTCGCGCTCCTGCGTCAGGCGGATCTTCTTGCCGTTCACGATCAGCGTGTTGCCTTCAACCGTGACTTCGCCCTTGAAGCGGCCATGCACCGAGTCGTACTGAAGCATGTAGGCGAGGTAGTCGGGCTCGAGCAAGTCGTTGATGGCAACGATCTCGATGTCGTTCTTGAAGTTCTGCACTGCTGCGCGCAGCACGTTGCGACCGATGCGGCCGAAGCCGTTGATACCGAGTTTGATAGCCATCTGACTTGCTCCTAAGGTTGAAAAACTTGTTTGTCGTGAACCGGCGCGATCAGTTGCGCAATGCGGCTTCCACCGTAGCGGCCACGTTCTCCGCCGTGAATCCGAAGTACTTGAACAGCTCCGGCGCGGGCGCCGATTCGCCGTACGTGTCGATGCCGACGACGGCAGCGCAGCCGTACTTCCACCAGCCGCCGGTGCAGCCCATTTCGACGGCGATGCGCGGCAGCTTCTTCGGCAGCACGGCCTTTTTGTAGGCGAGGTCCTGGCGGTCGAAGGTGGTGGTCGAGGGCATCGACACCACGCGCACGGCGATCTTCTTGTCGGCCAGCAGCTTCTGCGCGGCAATCGCGAGTTGCACTTCAGAACCGGTGGCGATGATCACGGCCACGGTCTTCTTGTTCTTCAGGCCGACGGCTTCCGGCTCGGACAGCACGTAGGCGCCACGGCTGATGTCGCCCAGCTCCGACTTCGCCGCGTAGGCGATGTTCTGGCGGCTCAGCAGCAGCGCCGTGGGACGCGACTGGTTCTGCAGCGCCACGGCCCAGGCCACGGCCGTTTCTGCCGTGTCACCCGGACGCCAGACGTCGAGGTTCGGAATGAGGCGCAGCGAGGCGGCGTGCTCGATCGACTGGTGCGTCGGGCCGTCTTCGCCGAGGCCGATGGAGTCGTGCGTGAACACGTGCACCACGCGGCGCTTCATCAGCGCGGCCATGCGGATGGCGTTGCGGCTGTAGTCGCTGAAGGTGAGGAAGGTGCCGCCGTAGGGGATGTAGCCGCCGTGCAGCGACACGCCGTTCATGATGGCGGCCATGCCGAACTCGCGCACGCCGTAGTTGATGTGGCGGCCGATCTGGCCTTCGGGGTGCTGTTCGGTGGGCTCGGTGCGGACCACGGCGCCGGTTTTGGCGTCGAAGCGCAGCGCGGGCGTGCTCTTGGTGTTGGTGAGGTTCGAGCCGGTCAGGTCGGCGCTGCCGCCGAGCATTTCGGGCAGCGCGGCCGTGAAGGCTTCGAGCGCGAGCTGGCTGGCCTTGCGGCTGGCGACGGTCTCGGCCTTGGTGTGGGCAGCGACCACGGTGTCGAAGGCGACCTGGTGGAAGTCCTTGGGCAGCTCGCCCTTCATGCGGCGGGTGAACTCGGCGGCCAGTTCGGGGAACGCGGCGGCGTAGGCGGCGAACTTGTCGTTCCAGGCGGCTTCGGTCCTGGCGCCGGCTTCCTTGTGATTCCAGTCGGCATACACCTCGGCCGGGATCTCGAAGGGCGGGTAGTGCCAGTCGATGGCGTCGCGCGTGAGCTTGATTTCTTCGGCGCCGAGCGCCTCGCCGTGCGCCTTGGCGGTGCCGGCGCGGTTCGGGCTGCCCTTGCCGATGACGGTCTTGCAGTTGATCAGCGTGGGCTTGTCGGTCGACTGCTTGGCCTTGGCGATGGCCTTGGACACTTCGGCGGCGTCGTTGCCGTCGATCGGGCCGATCACGTGCCAGCCATAGGCGTGGAAGCGTTCGGCCACGTTGTCGATGTACCAGGGCTTGACCTGGCCGTCGATGCTGATGCCGTTGTCGTCGTACAGCGCGATCAGCTTGTTCAGGTGCCAGGCGCCGGCCAGCGCGCAGGCTTCGTGGCTGATGCCTTCCATCATGCAGCCGTCGCCCAGGAAGGCGTAGGTGTGATGATCGACCACGTCGTGGTCCTTGCGGTTGAACTCGGCGGCGAGCAGCTTCTCGGCCAGCGCGAAGCCCACGGCGTTGGTGATGCCCTGGCCCAGCGGGCCGGTGGTGGTTTCCACGCCCGGGGTCACGTCGACTTCAGGGTGGCCGGCGGTCTTGCTGTGCAGCTGGCGGAAGTTCTTGATTTCGCCGATGGGCAGGTCGTAGCCGGTGAGATGCAGCACCGAGTACAGCAGCATCGAGGCATGGCCGTTGGACAGCACGAAGCGGTCGCGGTCGAACCAGTGCGGGTTGGCGGGGTTGTAGCGCAGGTGTTCGCCCCAGAGTGCGACGGCCATGTCGGCCATGCCCATCGGTGCGCCCGGATGTCCGGAATTTGCTTGTTGGACGGCATCCATAGCCAGAGCGCGGATTGCGTTGGCCATCAGGGCGTGGTTTGCCATGTGCGGTGGACTTTCGGAGGGAAAAGGGAGGGTTGGGGTCGGGAGAACCCGCGATTTTACCGGGCGAGCCCCGGACGGCCCCGATACGGCCCGAACACCCTTCCGATGTTCTTGTGCGGCGGGCAGACTGCTAGAGTTGCCACCCATGCACGGGCTGCACCTCACCGCCGACCTTCACGACTGCCAATGCGGCCTCCAATGGCTGACCGACGGCCCCGCATTGGGAGCGGTCTGCATCAAGGCGGTGTCGGCCGCGGGGCTGCAGGCGGTGGGCAAGATCGTCCATTCCTTCCCTGCCACGCCGCAGGGGCCGGGCGGCGTGACGGCCACCGTGCTGCTGGCCGAATCGCACCTGTGCATCCACACCTGGCCCGAGCAGCGCGGCGTGACGCTCGACGTGTACGTCTGCAATTTCGGCGGCGATCATTCGGCCAAGGCGCATGCGCTGATGGAGTGCCTGGTGTCGGTGTTCCAGCCCCGTCATAGCGAGCGCAACGAACTGCGACGCGGGCAGATCGCAGCGTGAGCGCGATACGGGCCATGATCCTGGCCGCAGGGCGCGGCGAGCGCATGCGGCCATTGACCGACACCTGCCCCAAGCCCCTGCTGGAGGTGCACGGCAAACCTCTGATGCAGTGGCCGATGGAGGCGCTGGCCGCTGGCGGCTTCACCGAACTGGTCGTCAACACCGACTGGCTCGGTGCACAGATTTCTGACCGTTTCGGCCCAGCTCCCTTGCTGGACGGGCATGTTGCGCTATCGATTTCATACTCCGACGAAGGCCGCGACTTCGGCGGCGCACTCGAAACGGCCGGCGGCATCGTGCGTGCGCTGCCCCTGCTCGGCGACGTGTTCTGGGTCGCGGCCGGCGACGTGTTCGCGCCGGAATTCACCTTCTCGCAGGCCTCGGTCGACCGCTTCATCGCCAGCGGCAAGCTCGCGCACCTGTGGCTGGTGCCGAATCCGGCGCACAACACGAAGGGCGATTTCGGCCTCTCGGCGGACGGCCTCGCGCTCAACACCGCGCCCGAGAAGTTCACCTTCTCGACCATCGGCCTCTACCGCGCCGCGCTCTTCGCAACGCCGTACTGCGACATCCCGCCCGGCAACCCGGCCGGCCGCAAAGCCCCATTGGCGCCGATCCTGCGCGCCGCGATGGACAATGAACTCGTGAGCGCCGAGCTCTACACCGGCCCCTGGACCGATGTGGGCACCCCCGAACGACTCGCCCAACTGAACACCACGCCAAGATGACTTCAGCAGCAGCCTCCACGACGACGATCTACGCCGAGCGCCGTGCGCGCCTCGCCTCGCAACTGGGCAAGGACGGCATCGCGATCATCCCGACCGCGCCCGAGCGTCCGCGCAATCGCGATACCGACTTCCTGTATCGCCACGACAGCTACTTCTATTACCTGACCGGTTTCACCGAGCCCAACGCCTGGCTGGTGCTGGCGGGCGACGGCCGTGCCACGCTGTTCTGCGCGCCGAAAGACCTGGAGCGCGAGATCTGGGACGGCTACCGCCTCGGCCCCGACGCGGCGCCCGCGGCGCTCGGCGTCGACGAGGCGTTCTCGGTCACCGACCTCGATGCGAAACTGCCCAAGCTGCTCGAAAACCGCTCGACCGTGTGGTTCCCGTTCGCCATCCACAAGGGCCTGGAGACCCGCATCGACGGTTGGCTGCAGTCGGTGCGCGCCCGCGTGCGCTACGGCGCGCTGTGCCCCGAGGAGCAGCGCGACCTGTGCGGCCCGCTCGACGAGATGCGCCTGATCAAGGACGCGCACGAGCAGGACATCATGCGCCGCGCCGCGCAGATCAGCGCCCGCGCGCACGTCCGCGCCATGCAGCTCTCGGCCCGCATGCTGCGTGAGGGCAAGGATGCACGCGAGTACCACCTCGACGCCGAGCTGCTGCACGAGTTCCGCCTCGGCGGCTCGCAGTACCCGGCCTACTACTCCATCGTCGCGGCCGGCGCCAATGCCTGCGTGCTGCACTACCGCGCTGACGCGGCGCCAGTGCAAAAGGGCGAGCTGGTGCTGATCGATGCGGGCTGCGAGCTCGACGGCTACGCGAGCGACATCACGCGCACCTTTCCGGGCGACGGCAAGTTCAGCGGCCCGCAGCGCGCGCTGTACGACTTGGTGCTGGCCAGCCAGGACGCCGCGGCCGCCGCCACCAAGGCCGGCAACCGCTTCACCGACCCGCACGACGCGGCGGTGAAGGTGCTGGCGCAGGGCATGCTCGACTTCGGCCTGCTCGACGCCAACAAGGTCGGCAACGTGCAGGACGTGATCGACTCGCGCGCCTACTTTCAGTTCTACATGCACCGCACCGGCCACTGGCTCGGCATGGACGTGCACGACTGCGGCAGCTACGTCGAGCCCACCCAGGTCGGCGAAGTGAGCGAGCGCAAAGATCCGCTGTCGAACGAAGTCATCAAGAACCGGCCCAGCCGCATCCTGCATCCCGGGATGGTGCTGACGCTGGAACCCGGCATCTACGTGCGGCCCGCCGACGGCGTGCCGGAGCAGTTCCACAACATCGGCATCCGCATCGAGGACGACGCGATCGTCACGGCCACCGGCTGCGAACTCATTTCGCGCGGCGTGCCCGTGAAGGCGGACGAGATCGAGGCGCTGATGCGTGGCTGATTGCCCGTGCCCGATTCGGGCGTTACCGACAACAAGAAAATAGGAGAAGACGTGGCGAGGGTATTCGGAAGATTTGCGATTGCATCGATACCGACACTGGTTCTGCTGGCTGGGTGTTCAATCTCTTCGGAAACACTTCGCAAGATGCCAGCCCGCGAGATAAAGGAGATTGAGGCCAGTAAATCAAAAGTGGCCGCATGCTTGGCTGGCAAACTGAAAGCGACCTCTTATGAGGTTGCGACGAGTGAAGATTCAGTCGCCCTTCGGGCTGGCGCTATCACCATGCGAGTTTTTGACTTGGAGGAGTCAACGCACGGAACATTGGTCACCATGTATGTGGGATCTGCGTTCCACGTTGCACAGAGCAAGAACCTGCTCGACGAATGCCAGATTCAATTGGAGGGAAGCAAGTAGTGGCTCCAATTCGCAGCATCGCATCGCGCTGGTTCTGGGTATGGATTTCGTTCGTCTTGATCATGCTGTCCGGATGTGCCGTAGATCTCACGACGTCCAGCAAAAAAGTCCCTCCAGATATGCGCAGGATCTATGTGCAAACGGTACAGGGCGATGGCTACAACGTGGACCGCATCATTGCGGAACAGTTGAAGTCGATGGGGTACACCGCCGTAGTGGGGGCTACAGCCAAGCCCAGCGAACCGATGGATGTGGTCCTCACCTACGATGACCGATGGGCTTGGGACATGTCCATGTATTTGCTCAAACTCACTATCAAAGCTCGCGATGCCAATTCTGGAAAACTGATCGCGGTAGGAGAAATTCGTCGCACTTCGCTGGCAAGAAGATCTCCGGATGAGATGGCCGACGAGTTGTTGAAAGAACTGTTCACAAAGATAGACAAGAAATCTGGGTCTGAGCCTGCTGGCAAGTAATGAGTCAGGGCGGAATTGACACAGCAAAGCGGTGCCGCACCCAGAGGCATCTTCACTGCTCAACTCCATCGCTAACTCACCCCCTTGGCCCTGGGTGGATAGCCGCGTCGGTGCTTGCGCTTCACCGACCAGACCTCGCCCGCTTGAGGGTCATCCGCATCGAGGACGACGCGATCGTCACGGCCACCGGGTGTGAGCTCATTTCGCGCGGCGTGCCTGTGAAGGCGGACGAGATCGAGGCGCTGATGCGGGCCTGACGGCCCGCTGCGACACCGGCGGCGGCGCATGCCGCGCCTGCAGGAAGTCGATGAACACCCGCAGCTTGCGCGGCATCTGCGCGCGGCTCGGGTAGTAGAGGTAGAAGCCCGGGAAGGTCGGCCACCAGGGCTCCAGCAGCGGCACCAGCTTGCCGCTTGCAAAGTCTTCGCGCACCGCGCCCTCGAAAGACGTTGCAATGCCTGCGCCCGAGCGTGCGGCAGCCAGCAGCAGGTCGCTGTCGTTGCTTGTCAGCGGGCCGGCGAGTTCGACGTCCAGCACGCGCCCGTCCTGCGCGTACTCCCAGCGATAGATGCCGCCCGTGGTCAGGCGGTAGTTCAGGCACTGGTGCTCGCGCAGGTCTTCGGGTGTGTGCGGCAGCTTGCGTCCCTTCAGGTAGCTGGGAGCCGCGTAGGTCACCATGCGCACCGGCCCGCCCACCGGCACCGCCACCACGTCCTGCGCCAGGCTTTCGCCCAGGCGGATGCCGGCGTCGAAGCCGCCTTCCACGAGATCGACCATGCGGTTGTCGCATACGAACTCGAGCGTGATGTCCGGGTAGGCGGCGGCGAACGCGCCGAAGTGCGGAAAGAAGAGCAGCTCGGCCGCCACGCGCGAGACGTTCAGGCGCAGCAGGCCGGCCGGCTTGTCGCGCGCCTCGTCGATGCCTTCGACCGCCTGCGCGAGCGCGGCCAGCGCGGGCTGCGCGCCTTCGAGAAACTGCTGGCCCAGCTCCGTCACGCCGACGCGGCGCGTGGTGCGGTCGAGCAGCCGCACGCCGAGCTTTTGTTCGAGCGTGCGCATGGTCTGCGAGAGGGCCGAGGGCGACACGCCCAGCTCCTGCGCGGCGCGCGTGAAGCTGGCGTGGTGCGCCACGCGGGCAAAGGCGGCGATGGCGGGCAGGAGCTCGGGGGACATGGCGGCCATTATGAAGACGGGCTTCACAAAGATGCCATGGCAGCCCCGCTAGTTCATGCGTCGAAGCGCACGACGAGCTGCGTTCCCGTATAGGTCGGCGTGACCTTGAAGCCCGGCGCGTTGATGGCCGAGAAGCGGCCAGTCAGGGCACCGCTGCTGATGACCGTGAGCGTGTCGCCCGCGCTGGGCACAAAACCTGGCTTGAAGCTCAGGGTCAGCGTTCCGTCCAGTGCGGCCACGCCGGCCACGCTCAGGCGACCAGCACCGTTGCCGCCGAGATTCAGCTGCAGCGTCGTGCCTGCCACCTGCGTGTAGGCGCCCACCATCGTGACCGTCGAAGGCGCATTGCAGACCAGCGTGCCGCCACCGACGTAGACATTGCCCTTGCCGAAGGCCGCGGCAGCATCCGCCTGCAGCGTGCCTTCCGCAAGCTGCGTGCCGCCTGCGTAGCTGTTGCTGCCGCCGAGCGCGAGCGTGCCGCTGCCCTTCTTGGTGAGCTTGCCGGCACCGGAGATGTTGTTGCGCCAGCTGTCCAGCGCATTGAAGCCGCCAAGGCTGGCGTCCATGGTCACGACCACGTCGCCGTTGAAGACGCCGTAGCCGTCGGCCGCGTCGAACAGGTTGAGGCGGCCCCAGCCTTCGGGGTCGTCCATCACCGGGTAGCCCGACGGCACTGCCGTGGTCTTGAGCACCACGCGGCGCTGGGTGGCGTCGAGGTAGGGCAGGCGCGTTTCGAGCAGCACTTCGGCGCCCTTGGGCACCACGGCGGGCTTGGTCGCATCAGCCACCTGCTTGAAGCCGAAGGTCAGGCGGCGCAGGTAGTCGGCCTTGCTCGCGGCATGGTCGGCGAAGCGGTCGGCCGTGGTGCCTTGCGAATGCGCAAAGTTGTTGAAGGCAGCGGCATCGCTCGCGCCCACCGCGGCCATCAGCACCGACTGCGCCTGCGCGTAGGCCGCGCTCTTGCGCGAGACATTGCCGCCGGTGGCCAGGCTCGCAGCCGCCACGGCCTGCCCCTGAATGCGCCCGCCGACCACGTCCAGCGGCGAATGCATGCCCGCGAGGATGCGGTTCTCGCCGAGTTCGAGGCCGCGCGCCACCATCTCCTGGAATCGCTGCGGCACCACGTAGCCGAAGGCGATGGCCTTGCGCACGGCCTCGGCCGTGTGGCCGCTCACGAAGCCGCCGTCGGTGGCGGGCGTGCTGCTCTTGGCGGGCTCCAGCGCGGGCACGACCTTCACGCTGCTGCTCCAGCGCCACGGGCGCGCGTACTTGTAGAAGCGCTTGGCCGGTTCGGTGGAGCCGTTCTCGCCGATGTTGTTGAGCAGGTCCACCACGGTGCCGAAGGTGGGGTTGGCGGCGCCGGGCACGCCGATGTCGCTGCCGCCGTCGTTGTAGAGCACGGTGGTGGCGTCGGCTGCAATGCCGGTGATGGTGGTGCTCTGCTGTGTGGCGGTGCGCCAAGCGCTGGTGAGCGGGCCCATGCCGTCGCTGATGCTGTAGCCCTTGCCGCGGCGGTCGTCCAGGTAGGCGGCCAGCTCCTGTGCGCTGGTGCGCGCGTTGGTGACGTCGACGACGAATTGGATATTGCTGTTCAGCACCCCGCTGTTGAGGATCTTGCCGTCCGTGGCGTCGCCCGGAATGCCGCTCCATGTGGATGCAACGACTGCCGGAAAGCTGCCCTGCGCGGGGGCCGGCGCGCCTGCATCGACCAGCAGGGTGCTGGGCTGCCAGAAGTCGAGGAAACCGGCCACCACGCGCACGCCGGCATTGGTTTCCTTGGTCGCATAGCGCGCATCGCCGCGCTGGTTGGTCGCGACGTTGTCGACGAAGGGCGGGACGGCGACCGTATCCGGCACGGGCGCGGTGTCGGTGAAGCCCAGGTCCTTCGGCGGGCCAGCCACGACAACGGCAGGCGGATTCGTGGTGGCCGGTGGCGTGCCGGTGATGGGGAACGAGGCGCCGCCGTCGCCGCCTCCTCCGCATGCCGAAAGGCAGAGTGCCGCGACAAGAGTGATGGCGAAGGGGCGGCTGAAAGACGAGAGGGACGACATGGTGGAGTGGATGAAAAGATTGAAAACCCGCACGGACCGGACGGTTGTCCGATGCAGCCCGCGCAATCTATCCACGCAACAAGTCGTTTTTATTAATAATCATCTGGCCGATGGCACAGATAGAGTCCGGAGCCAGTTAACAAGTACCCGCCCGGGTCATTTCCCAGCCCATGCCCACCATCCTGCTGATCGACGATCACGCCATGTTCCGCGAGGGCCTGGCACTGGCCTTGCGCCAGGAAGATCCCACCCTTGTGATTGAGACGGCCGGCAACGGCACCGAAGCGCTGGCGCTGCTTGCGCAGATGCCCTCGGTGCCGGATGCAGTGATGACTGACTTCTACCTGCCCGACGTGGCGGGCGCCGCGCTCCTGGGCCAGTTGCGCCGGCGCCGGGCCGGCCTGCGCATCCTCGTGCTGTCGGCATCCGAAGATCCGCAGGACGCCGAGACCGCGCTGGCCGAAGGCGCGCACGGCTTCGTGCACAAGTCGGCCGACAGCAGGCAGCTGATGGATGCCCTGCGCCGCGTCATGCAGGGGCAAAGCGGTGTGGTGTGGGCATCGCCACTCGGTCCGGCATCGATGCCGATCCTGGCGGGCACCGTCGATCCGCTGACCCGCCTGTCCGGGCGCCAGACCGAGGTGCTGCACTTGCTGTGCGAGGGCCTGCGCAACGCCGACATCGCGCAACGGCTGAGCACCACCGAGCGAACCGTGAAGGCACACATCTCGGCCATCTTCGCCGGGCTCGACGTGAACAGCCGCACCCAGGCCGTGATCGTGGCCCGCCGTGCCGGGCTCCTGGGCCGGCCTCGCTAGTTTGTGTGATGGCGCCTGCCATTGGCCTTTGGTCCAATGCGCCGCACACGAGCCCGACCTAGCATCGAGGCCGATCGCTCCGCCACCACACACCGAGAGTTCTACATACATGCTTGATATTCCGCAAACCAGATTCGACGAGCTCGGAAAGAGCCTCTCCGAGTACTACGAGAAAGAAATGTCGGCAGGTGTGCGCATGCTCCTTGACCGGATGCGCACCAAGGACTGGGGCGTGGTGAGCGCGGCCGTCGTCCAGAAGACCGACCTGGTCGAGCGGACCTGGGATGCCTTCCGCGCCAAGTCGAACGACAGCTTCAGCGTGCCGTTCAAGAAGAAGCTCACCATGCTGCTGGGCGAGTACTGCGGCAACACCGCCGACATGCAGAAGCTGGTGCTCAAGGGCGTTGCCGCCGTGGCCAAGGCGGGGCTGGGCGCCATTCCGGTGCCCGGCGCCAAGTACCTCAAGCAGGTAGTGACTGGCACCATCAAGCTCGGGGGCCTGATCGTCGGCGAGGCCGAAGGCGGCCTCGACCGCTACCTGCACGGCAAGAGCATCCGTGAGGCCGACGGCGTGATCGCAAAGCGCGGCAACGAAGACACCGCAGCGCTCTTTCGCGACGACCGCGATGCGATGGCCGCCGCGGAAGCGGCCATGACGCAGTACAAGCACATCACCAACCTGATCAATTCCATGCCGGACCAGATCACCGGCCTGAACGATGCCGTGCTCTATCCGGGCGTGGCGGCCAAGGTGCGCATGGCCGCGTCCGACCTGCGCCAGCAGCTCATCAAGATCAACGCCTACGTGGAAGGCATGCAGGTGCGTGCCGAGCGCGTTGCCGAGCTGATGCACAAGGACACCGACCAGATCTCGGAACGCATGGTCGATATCGCCAAGGACGTGGTGTTCAATGCGTATCACACGGCCCGCGCGGATGCCCGACAGGTGTTGACAGGCATGAACCCCAAGGGCAAGCCGTACCAGCCCGGCAGCAAGCCGGTGCTCAAGCCGCCGTCGGCGAACGAGGGCGGCGCCACGCAGCTGGCCAACCTGGTCGCCTATGCGCTGGCGCTGGGCAACTACGACGCCTTCGAAATTTCGGCGCCCACGCTGGTGTCTTCTTCCAATCCCGCCGTGCCTGTCGGCGGGCAGCCGCAGCGCATCCCGCCACCGGTGCCACCGCGGCCCTGGGTCCGCTGATCAGGCCAGCAGCTGCGCCATTGCCGCGCGCAGCAGCGCCGGGTCCACCGGCTTGTGCAGCAGGGGCCATCCGCGCGCGGCCACCTCGATCAGGCGCTGCGGATCGGTGTCGCCGCTGACCAGCAACGCGGGAATGGCGTCGTCGTTGTATTCCTCGTGCAGGCGGTCGATGGCCTCGATGCCGGTCTCGTGCTCGCGCAGGCGGTAGTCGCTGACGATGAGACTCGGCTTGCCGGGCATCACGGCGGTCAGCTCGAGCATTTCGGCCACGCCGGCAGCGGCGACCACGCGATGCCCCCAGCCTTGCAGCAGCAACTGCAGACCGTGGCGGCTGGGCGCGTCGTCCTCGATCACGAGGATGAGTGCGGACTCCGACTCTGTTTGCGGGAGCGCCTGCGAAGCCGTGTCCTGGGTTGCGCCATGCAGGGGGGCGCCGACTTTCGCCGTCGGCACCGTCAACGCAAAGACGGTGCCCCGCCCGACACGCGATCGCATCGCGAGCGGATGCCTCAGCAATGCAGCCGTGCGACGCACGATGGCCAGCCCCAGGCCCAGTCCCTTGGCACGGTCGCGCTCGGGGTTGCCCAGTTGATGGAACTCCCAGAACACGCGTTCATGCTCCTCGGACGGGATGCCGGGGCCGGTGTCCCACACCTCGATGCGAAGGGCGTTCCCCGCACGCCTGCAACCGACGAGCACGCCGCCGTGCTTCGTGTGGCGGATGGCGTTGTCCACCAGGTTGCGCAAGATGCGGTCGAGCAGCGCCGGGTCAGACAGCACCGCGGCATCGGAAGGCCGCATACGCAGCGCCAGAGAACGGGCCGCGGCCTGCGGCGCAAACTCCAACGCGATCTGTTCTAGCAGCCCGGCCAGCGCAACGGGCTGCACCCGCGCCCGCACCACACCGGCATCCAGTCGCGAGAGGTTGAGCAGGCCTTCGAACAGCGCGCCCATGGCCTGCGTCGCACGCGAGATGTTGTCCACCAGATGTCGGCTGAGCGAAGGCAACGCCTGCTCGCGCAGCACGCCGACGAACAGGCTCAAGGCATGCACCGGCTGGCGCAGGTCGTGGCTGGCGGCGGCCAGGAAGCGCGACTTGGCAAGGTCGCTGCGCTCGGCAGCTTCCTTCTCCAGTTTCAGCTGCTTCAAAAGGTCGAGGTTCTCGAACCCCAGCCGCAGGGAGTCGACCTGCGTGCGGTGCATGCGGTGCGCGAAGGCCAGGGTCACGAAGAGATAGAGCACGCCGGCAAGCGCCATCACCTCCAGCAGCGGCTCCTGAAGAAAGGCCATCGAGATCATCGACGGCAGGAAGTACGGCACCTGGAAGCCGTAGAGCAACGGAAGGTCGATGCAGTAGGCATAGATGGCGCCCGTTCCCATGGTCAGCAATGCGATGACCAGGAACATCTGATGGGCCATGGGCACGCTCAGCATCCACCAGGCAATGGGCAGGCCCCACAGCAGGCCGCCGAGCACCGTGCCTGCCAGCGTGTAGCGGCGCCATCGATGCAGACCCGCGCCATCTTTCGCGAGGCGGTAGCGCCATGCGCCCGCGCCGCGAGCAGCCGTCAGCACAGCGTTGGCCGCGGCCCAGGCAGCCAGTTGCGCATGCGGCACGACGCTGTGCAGGGCTGCGATGACCAGCGCCACGGTCAGCATGACGCCGAGCAGGGCAAAGGGCAGGTTGCGCCGCAGTGCGGCCATGCGGGAGGCGAACACCGGATCGTCGGAGGGCGCGGGCGGCGAAGTGCTCATCGGATGGTCAAGGCCAAGGCGTGAAAACGGCCAGCCGCATGAGGTCGACTGGCCGCAGCAACAAGGAGATTCGGATGCTGATGCAAGCCATCGAGCCCGTCATCGGACTTTAGTCCAATGCGCCGCCAGGTCCTGCGTCTTGAAGCGGGGCTTCATAAAGCTTGAAGGTGGCACGGCTTTGTTCCATGGCGTCCGGCAGGTAACTTTGTCGCCAGGCCAACGCTGCCATCTCACCTCGAAAGGACATTCGCCATGAAGCTCGACAACTACCTCACCCTCGGCCGCTCCGGCCTGCGCGTCAGCCCCGTGTCGCTGGGCACGATGACCTTCGGCCAGGAATGGGGCTGGGGCGCGGACGCGGGCGAATCGCGCCGCATGTTCGATGCGTACGTGGACCGCGGCGGCAACTTCATCGACACCGCCAACTTCTATACCAACGGCAGTTCTGAACGGCTGCTGGGCCAGTTCATCGCCGACAGGCGCGAGTCGGTGGTCGTGGCCACCAAGTACTCGCTCAACATGCAGCCGGGCAACCCGAACGCGGGCGGCAATCACCGCCGCAACATGGTCCGCTCGGTGGAGGCCAGCCTGAAGCGCCTGGGCACCGACTACATCGACCTGCTGTACCTGCACATCTGGGACAACCTCACACCCTTCGACGAAGTGATGCGCGCCTTCGACGACCTCGTGCGCTCGGGCAAGGTGCTGTACGCGGGCATCTCCGACACGCCGGCCTGGCAGGTCGCGCGCATGCAGACGCTGGCCGAGCTGCGCGGCTGGGCGCCGCTGGTGGCGCTGCAGATCGAATACAGCCTGATCGAACGCACCGTGGAGCGCGAGCTGCTGCCGATGGCGCACGAACTCGGGCTGGGCGTGATGGCGTGGTCGCCGCTGGGCAGCGGTGTGCTGTCGGGCAAATACACGCGCGCTGACCTGGACTATCGCAAGGACCCCGATTCGGGCGTGACGGGTTCGCGCAAGGACGTGGCGGCCGGCAACGGCGCGCTGACCGCCCGCTCGCTCGACATCGCCGGCGTGGTTGCGCAGGTCGCGAAGGAACAGGGCCGCTCGCCCGCGCAGATTGCGCTGGCGTGGCTGCTGCACCGCAGTGCGCCGACGGTGATGCCGATCATCGGCGCTCGCACCTTCGCGCAGTTCGAGGACAACCTCGGCGCGCTCGATGTGGAGCTCGACGGCTCCGCTCTGCAGCGCCTCGATGCAGCAAGCGCCGTCACGATGGGCTTCCCGCACGACTTCATGGCGCTGCCGATGACGCAGGGCGTGCTGTCAGGCGGCAGCTCGGTGCGGCGGCCGGCATGAAGAGCGCGACGAGCAGGCAGGCGCCGCGCGTCATGTCGTGATCGACGCGGCGGGCAGCAGGTAGAACAGCAAGCTGCACAGCGTGACCGCCGCGGCCGCAAATGCGATCCAGTGAAAGCGGCGTGGCGCATAGCTGAGCAGCCCCACCGTGAAGAGCGCGGCCGCCGTGAGCGCACCCAGCCAGAGCACCCAGCCGATCGTGCTGCCCGCCGCCCGCAGGCTCGCGACCAGCGACAGGCACAGCAGCGCGACGCCACCCAGTTGCAGCCAGCGCCGCCACGGGCCCGGCGTGCTGCCGCGGCCGAAGACGTCTTCGCTGTGGCGGTCCATGGCGAGGCTCAGCGCGCAGAAGCCCGCAAGCGATGCGGCGAATACGAGGCCGAGGAGCAGCGAGTCGGTCGTCATGAGCCCTGGCCCGAAGTGGCGAGCGCCGATGGCGGTGATGGTGGCGTCTTCGCTGCCGCCTGCTTCGCGATCGACTTGCGCCGCTTGCGCTCCACGATCCATGCCGCGCCCACGAGCCCCAGGCCCAGCGCGATCACGACCAGGTCGAAGCCCGCCACCGAGGTCGGGCCAGTGCGCAGGCTCACGGTCAGCGGCGCGGGACCGGTGAACGCATTGAGCACCGGCAACCCCGCGAACAGCAGTGCGCCCAGTGCGAGCTGCGCCTGCCACATGCGCAATGTGGGCCGCAACAGGCCCAGCACGGCGGTCGCGCCCCAGACGATGAAGAACCAGTGGATCTCCGCTTCGCCACGCTCGGCCACGTCGACCGGCAGCAGGCGATTGGCCCAGAAGAAGGCAGCCATCGCGACGGGCAGGCCGGCGATGGCGCCGAGATTCAGTCCGTCGACCAGCCGCAGCCCGAAGCTGACGCGCTCGCCCTGCTTGAGCGTCTTCGCGAACTTCTGCCGTTCCTTCACGGCCCACATCAGAAGCCCCGTCGCGACCATCAGGCAGCCCGCGAGCCCCGAGAGGAAGAACAGCGCGCGCAGCAGCGGATCGCCGAAGCGGCCAATGTGCAGGCCGTAGAGCACGCCGCGCGTCTCGGCCGCCGGCTTGGGCACGTCGCCGAACGCGCCGATCAATGCGCCGGTCGCGCCGTTGAACTGCATCGACGGCTGGTCGTACGACAGCTGCGGCCCCTCGGCGCGCGTGAGCGAGACCACCGCGTTGGCGTCGTTGGGCTGATGCACCGTGACGCGGCCCACCGCCGCGCCGCCCCAGTGCGCGGAGGCCTGCGCCATCATCGGCGCGATGGGCGCGAGCGGCACCCTGTTACCCGAGGCCTTGAACTGGTCGCGACCACCGCCGGGGAATGCCTCGGCGAAAAAGGCCTGCTCGCCGCCGCGGTCCTTGTAGGCCACCTGCGGACCCCAGGGCATGTACATGAACATCAGCGTAACCAGGCCCGTGTACGTGATCATCAGGTGATAGGGCAGTGCGAGCACCGCTGTCACGTTGTGCGCGTCGAGCCATGAGCGCTGGCCCTTCTTCGGGCGGAAGGTGAAGAAGTCCTTGAAGATGCGCTTGTGCGTGACGATGCCGCTGAAGATCGCCACCAGCATGAACATCGCGCAGAAGCCGACGATCCAGCGTGCCCACAGCGCGGGCATGTAGTGCAGGTCGAAGTGCAGGCGGTAGAAGAACTCGCCGCCGCGCGTAACGCGCGGTGCGCTGATGGCTACGCCGGTGGCGGGGTCGAGCGAGGCGCGGTCGAAGCGGCGGCGGGGTTTCTCGCCGGGCTTTGCTGCAGTAGCAGCAGCGGCTGGTGCGGGCGGCGCGAGGTACAGCACGTCGGTCGACGGCTGGCGCTCGTTAGGCAGGTTGATGAACCAGCGCGGGCTGTCCGCGCCGCGCTGCTGCAGGTAGGCCACGGCGCTCTCGGCAGCCTTGACCGGCGGCACGACGTTCTGCGCGACCGCGTGCAGCTCCGGCTTCATCCAGAACGTGATCTCGTCCTTGAAATACGAAGCCGTGCCCGCCGCGAACACCATGAACAGCACCCAGCCGACCAGCAGGCCAGACCAGGTGTGCAGCCATGCCATCGACTGGCGGAAGCCTTCCTTCATGCGGCGTCTCCGGTGGTGCGCATGAGCAGCAGCAACAGCAGAGCCAGCGGCGCCGCGACGATGATGAGGCCGGACCAAGCCCACAGCGCGGTGCGCGCGGCAAAGACCCACATCACTGCGAAGGCGAAGATGGCGAAGGAAGCGAGAGTGCCGGTCATCGCGGCTTCGCTGCGTGGCATGCCGAAGGCGGCTGGCAGGCAGAGCGCGAGTACGGCGGCGGACAGGGCGGCGACGCCGTAGCCGCCCGCGATGGCTGCTACTGCGCGAGAGGCCACGCCGAGGCGATATCGAACGCCGACGGTCACGGCGCGCGCCGGACGGCGGGCGGGGTCGTTCGGAGATTCATGAAGAGGGAAAAGGACTGGCGAAGATGAGAATGATACTCATCTGGCGAGAACTTTTCCCTACCACCCAGCCTGCGAGCCGGGGCTTTCGCCCCGGCCATGGCAACTTACTTCGCCTGCAGCAACGCCCCGACTTCCAGCAACACCAGCTCGTTGTCATCCGCCTTGTTCGGCTCGCGGCTGCTCGAGAAGGGCAGGTTGTTGTCGTTGCCGACCACGATGTGCGTGGCGTCGACCACGTCGACGTTCTCGATCGTGAAGAACGGGAACTTGAGCACGCCGTCGTTCAACGGCTTGCGCGCGAGCTTGTCGGGGTCGGCGATGTTCAGCAGGTCGATGTAGCCGATCTTGCGCACCGGGCCGCCCACGTTCGCATCGCTCAGCTCGACCTTGTAGACGCGCTTGAACTTGGCGATGTCGTGGAAGCAGTCGGTGCGTTTCTGGCCTTCGGGGCAGGCCTTGTCGCTCGTGCCTTCGCCGTTGTCGCGCTCGATGATGAGGCCCGTGGTGCCGTCGATCATGTTGAAGTCGCCGATGGCGTTGCCATTGGCTTCGAGCACGTATTTCCAGTGGCGGCCGGTCCACTTCTCGGTGGCCACGTCGAACTCCAGCACGCGCAGCGCTTCCTTGCCTTCGACCTTTTCGTAGTCCTTGGCCTCGGCATTCCACACCGGGCCTTCGAGCAGCGCATAGAGCTTGCTGCCGTCCTTCGACGAGGCCATGCCTTCGAAACCCTTGGAGCGCTTGATCTGGAAGTCGACCGCGCCACCCGGTGCGCCCGGCGTGGTGACGGCCGGATGATCGGGCGAGCGCACGGCCTTGCCGTCGACCTGCGTGTCGAACACCGCGAGCACCTTGCCTTTCAGGTCGGCCTTGATGAGGAAGGGGCCGAATTCTTCGCCGATCCACAGCGCGCCGCCGGCGAACTGGAAGCTCTCGGGGTCGAAGTCCGAGCCCGTCAGGTAGCGCTGCTTGGTGCCTTCGTGGACGATGCGGAAGGGCACCTTCTTGTCGGGGTCGTGCAGGAAGATGGTGTTGATGCGATTGAGCTTGCCGCCCTTGAAGTCCACCTTGTAGTGGTTCAGGTAGAGCATGAAGTCGGGCGAGTTGGCCTTGGCGCCCGCACCGTTGTCGGTGAGGATCCAGAAGCTGCCGTCGTCCATCTTCTTGATGCCAGAGTGGCCCTGCAGGGGCTGGCCCTTGAAGGGCACCGACACGCCGGTGCCGCGGCCGGCCGAAAGACCTTCGACCGTGCCGACCACTTCGACGCGCTTGCCGGTCGTGAACTTGCCGCTGACCTGCAGGTCGGCAGGCGCATCTTTGGGCGCGGCCACAAAGCTTTGCGCGGGCAGCACGGCGTGGCCGGAGAGCGTGGCGGGGAAAGCGGTCTGTGCGGCCGCGGCGCCGCATGCGAGCGCAGCGGCGAGGGCGACGAAGGACAGGGAAGCAAGACGCGTCATGAGCAGGAAAGTGTTCAAGTTAAAGACACGCGACCATGCCGAGAAGGCATGACGCAGCCATGACATCCCTTCAAGGTGCGATGTCGACCGTCACTTCGCGCGACTCGGCGCGCCCCTGGTCGTCGACCGCGCGCAGCACATACCGCCGGCCCGACGCCGCGAGGTCCGGCATCCAGGTGATGCCTTCGCCGGGCGCAGCGCGGCCGATGAGCGCGTCGTCGGCAAACCAGTAGATCGCCTGTGTACCCGCGGCGGCCTCGGCGCGCAACACCAGCGGCTCCGGCTTCTTCGCGCGCAGCGTGTGGCGCACGCCGCGCAGGGGCGAAGTGATGAGCGGCGCGCTTTCCGATGCATCGCCGTCCTTCTCGCAGCCGTCGGCGGGCGCGCTCGCGCGCGGCAGGCCGGCCTGGCGGAACAGGCGGCGCATGTCGCTGCCCCATTGCTCCACCACCTGCTGGCGCGCATTGGGCTGCGGGCCGCAGACCACCTTGCCGGTCGTCTCGTCGACCCACACCGCGCGATGCAGGTTGCTGACCTGGATCGGCGACTTGCCGGCGATGAACCACGTCATGGTGCGCACCGGACACAGCGCATCGGGCAGGCCGCCCGTCGCCGCGCAGACTTCGACCTGCCGCAGATCCGGCGGCTGGCGCGATGCAACCTCGCCGGGGTCGAGCCGCTCGGCGCGCAGCGCATCGACCATGCGCAGGAAGAGCGGCGCGGCCGCATCGACGCCCACCAGCGCAGGGTTGCTGGTGCCGTCGAAGTTGCCCACCCACACCACCAGCACGTGGCGGCCGAACACGCCGGCCGTCCACGCATCTCGGAAGCCCCAGGACGTGCCCGTCTTCCATGCGATGGCGGGGCGCGCGGGCAGCGTGGTGTCGGGGCGCGGCGTGTGGCGCAGCATGTCGAGCGTGATGAAAGACGCTTCTTCGCTCAGCAGGCGCAGCGGCTGCATGGGTCGCTCGTCAGACGCGGGCTGCGTGTAGCGAATGGGCTGCGAGATGCCGCCGTTGGCCAGCGTCGCGTACATGCCCGCAAGCTCCTCGGGCGTGACCTCGCCACCGCCCAGCACCAGCGCGAGGCCGTAGTGCGATTCGCTCTGCAGCTTCTGCACGCCCGCGAGCCGCATGAAGTCGTAGAGCCCCGGCTTCGAGAGCTTCGCGGCCAGGGCCACCGCGGGCACGTTGCGGCTGCGGATCAGCGCCTCCTGGGCCGGCAACGGGCCGACGAAGCGATGGTCGAAGTTCTCTGGCGTGTAGGGGCCGAAGGAGGTTGGCGCGTCCTTCAGCATCGTCTTCGGATGCAGCAGCCCCTGGTCGAGCGCCAGCGCGTAGATGAAAGGCTTGAGCGTCGAGCCCGGCGAGCGCTTGGCCAGCACGCCGTTGACCTGGCCCGAGATGGCGTCGTTGCGAAAGTCGGCCGAGCCGATCATCGCGCGCACCTGCATGGTCGAAGCGTCGAGCAGCAGCGCGCTGGCGTTCGTCATGCCCACATCGGCATGCGTGCGCAGGTATTGGCCCATCACGCGTTCGAGCGTGGCCTGCATACGCAGGTCGATGGTCGTGCGCACCTCCTGCACGCCGCGCTCCTGCGCGAGCAGCATGTCGGTGGCGTGCGGCGCAAGAAAAGGCAGGCTGCCGCGCGACTGCGCCGACAGCGCGAGCTGCGCATCAGGTGCGTGCTGCTTCGCAGTCGGGTCGCGCTCGGCCCACAGCGCCCACAGGCGTTCGCGCGCCGATTGCAGCTCGGCATTGCGGCCGCGCTCGGCAATGCGCTTGACGGGGTTCTGCGGAATCACGGCAAGCGTCAGCGCCTCGGGCAGGCTCAGCTTCGCGGCGTCCTTGCGAAAGTAGATGAGGCTCGCGGCCTGCACGCCTTCGATGTTTCCGCCGTAGGGCGCGGTGTTGAGATACGCCTCCAGGATGTCGCGCTTGCTGAAGCGCACCTCCAGCCACAGCGCCGCGAAGATCTGCGCGACCTTGCCTGTGGGCGTGCGGCTGTCGATGCCGTAGACGCGGCGCGCGAGCTGCATCGTGAGCGTGGAGCCGCCCTGCCTGCGCTCGCCGCTGGCAATGCGCCAGGCGCTGCGCGCCAGCGCGGCGGGGTTGACGCCGGGGTGCGCATAGAAGCGACGGTCTTCGTACAGCAGCACCGCATCGACCAGCGTGGGCGAGACGCGGTCGAGCGGCACCCAGAGGCGGTATTGCTCGTCACCCGCGAGCGTGAGGCGCAGCAGCTCACCGCCTTGCGCATACACGGCGCGGGAGCTGCCGACGGTCTCGCTCAACGCCGCGTGCGGCCACAGGCGCAGCAACGCGAGTACGAAGACAGCCGCCAGCGCCCACAGCGCGGGCTTGCGCAGCCTTCTTCGTGCAAACGCGATGCCGATGCGCATGGCAGGCCTGCCTTGCCTCAGTTGCCGACGACCTGGAAGCGCGCACCCGCCGAGCGCGAGAACACGCGCCGGTCGTACATCGCCTCGCCGTATGCCGCCGGCACCACGTAGTCACCCACGTTGGTGGCGCGCGCCTTGTAGGTCACTTCGAGCAAGTCCTTGTTGACGCTGCCGTAGAACACGACGCGGTCTTCGCGTATGTCGGCGTACTGCACCTTCCACGAGCCGCCGCCGCCCAGGCGCTTCTTCCAGATGGGCGCGTCGGCGTTGGCATCGTCGTCATCGCCCACGGCCTGCAGCACCGGCTCGAGCCCACCGGGCAGCACGTCGACCAGTGCCACGTCGTTGAGCTGCGCGCGCTCCAGGCTGCGCACGCGCACCCGCACCGTGACCTCTTCACCCAGTTTGGCCTTGGTGATCGGGTTGCCCTTGGCATCGAGCACTTCGTGGAAGATTTCGAGGCCCTTGTTCACCGCCGTGGCGGGCACGTTGCGCTCGAAGCCCTGCTCGGCCCAGCTGTAGTACAGGTTGAAGTCGCTGTCGTTCGACAGCTTCAGCTTCGCGGTGCCGGCCGGCACTGCGGCGCGTGTGATCGGGTTCACCGCGCCCAGCGCGAGCGCAGCGGCCTGGCCTTGCGCGTTGACGGCGCTCGCCGTGAGCTTGCCTTCGACGTTCTGCCCTACGGCCTCGAAGTACGAATCGACCGCGAGCAGCATCGAGGCCGACGACAGGCTGTTGTACCAGCCGTCGCGCACCATCGCCGCCATGCCTTCCCACACCGCGGGCTTCAGCGTCTTCAGGCGCGACGGGAAGTGGCGGCCCACCAGGTGTAGCGTCATGCTGTCGTGCACCAGCGGGTCGTAGTAGGCGCCCCAGACGTTGCGGCGCTGCTTCTTCTCGGTGCGCGCGAGCAGGTCGGACCACACCGGGTTGAGCAACTCGTTGGCCACCTGCTCCTGCTTCACGAGCTGATAGCTCGCGGCAAGGTAGACGGCGCCGAGGTCGTCGCTCCAGCCCTGGGTCTGCTTGCTGCGCCAGGCTTCGCGCAGATTGGCCAGCGCGGCCGGCGCGATGATGCCCTGGCGCGTCAGCAGGTAAGCGGCCTGCGTGCGCTGGCGCCAGCCGTCGAGCGATGCGTCGCCGCTGCCGAGCCAGCCCTGCAGGTAGGCGTTGGCCTTCTGCAGCAGGTCTTGCGGCACGGGCAGCTTGTGGTCCTTGGCTTCCACCAGCAGGTGCACTGCGTACAGCGTGGCGAAGGCATCGGTGCCGGCACCGGGCCACAGCGAGAAGCCGCCGTCGGCCGTTTGCCGTGCGCGCAGCTGCACGAGGTAGCGCTCGAAGGTCTTGCGCGCCTCGGGCATCGGGCCTTGCTCCGCAGTGCGGCCGCGCGCCATTTCCTTCACCAGCTCGGGGCGGCCCGCGAGCAGCACGGCCGGGAAGGTCTGGCTCGTGATCTGCTCGGTGCAGCCGTGCGGGTACACCTCCAGGTACTGCATGAGCCCGGTCGCAAAGGCCCACGGCGCAGCGGACACAGCCACGTCGCTCTGGCGGAAGTTCGGGTACAGGTCAGCCTGGCTCGACAGCTCGCCCGCGCGCTGGAAGCTGCCGGCCTGCACCAGCGTAACGAAGGGCGACGCAGGCCGCACGCTCACTTCGGTGGACAGGCGCGCGCTGAAGCTCTTGTGCGTCGATGTGAACACCAGCGCGGAAGAACCCAGTACGGCCTGCTCGCCCGGCTTGGCACGCACGTTGAACTTGGTGCTGGCTTCACCGCGCTCGTTGACCTTGAGCGTCTGCGTGGCGTCGCCCACCACTTCGAGCCCACCGGAAGCGGTAAGCGTGAGCGCAATGGGCGCTTCCTTGCCCGAGCCCACGATGTTGTTCGCAAGGCCCACGCCCACCTCGACGGTATCGCCGGGCGCCATCGCGAGCGGTGCATTCGGCAATATCACCATGTCGCCGCGCACCACGGTGCGGGTGGTCTTGGCGGCGGTGGTCTCGTCGTTCACGGCCACGGCCATCACACGCAGGCTGCCATTGAAGCTCTCGGGCACGGTGTAGCTGAACTCGCGGCTGCCGTTCACATCGACCAGGCCCGACCAGTAGGCCACCGGCTTGTCGCGCTTGCGCTTGAACGGGTTCAGGTGCTTGCCGAGTTCGCCTTCACCGTCGCCGCCGGGTGCGGCGCCCTGCATGAGCTTCTTGAACTCCGGCAGGATCAGGTCGAGCGTCTGCAGCGTGCCGACTTCGAGCGCGCGCTTCTGGAAGAAGTGCTTCAGCGGGTCGGGCGTCTTGTAGCGCGCCACCTGCAGGATGCCTTCGTCCACCGCGAACACCACGGCGCGCGTGGGCTTGTCGCTGGTGAGCTTCATCTTCACGGTCTGCCCCGGCTTCACCAGTTCGCTGCTGGTGAGCTGCAAGTTGGCGGTGCGCTTGGTCAGCGCGGTGGCGAAGGGCACGACGCCATACGACAGCGGGCTCATGTAGACCTCGTCCGAAGCCGGGTCGCGCACGAAGTGCACGTTGATGTAGCCGGTGCCCTCGAAGTCCTTGGGCAGCACGATCTTTTGTACCGAGGCGGTCTTGTCGGTCTTGAACCACGCGTGGGCGTAGACCTTGTCGCGCTCGATGGTGATGAGGCCTGCGCCCACATACGGCGCGCGGATGCTCACCGCAATCTCTTGCCCCGGCTCGTAGTCCTTGCGGTCGAGCGTGAGCTGCAGCTCGGCGTTGCGGTCGAGCGAGCGCGATACGTTGGCGTTGCCCGCCACGCTGTACTCCACGCGGTTGAGCTCCAGCCCCTGCGCATTGCGCACCACATAGGCGAAGTTGCCGGGCGCACCGGTGTCCAGCGCCACGTTGTTGCCGGCCGCGGCAATGGCGAAGGGCTTCTCGTCGAGCACGACTTCCTTTCGGCGCGACTCGTAGCGGTACAGGCCGTTGTCCTGCTTGATGAGCACCGACAGCACCTTGCGCTCGACGCGCTCGATCTTCAGGTCGGCCACGGCCGTCTTCTTCGCCTGTGGGTCGATGGCGATCACGGTGGCATTGCGCGCAGCGCCCTTGCTCACGTAGCCGACGTCGCCGTCGACCTTCACGCCGACGAGGTAGGGCATGTCGCTCACCAGCGTCTGCGCTTCGGCAGACACGCTGCGCCCGCCCTCGGGCTCGAAGGCCTTGGCGAGCACGTGCACCTGGTAGGTGGCGGCGTCGAAGCGCGACAGGCGCAGGTCGAACTCGGCCTTGCCTTCGGCGCTGGTCTGCACGCTGCCCAGGTCGTCGACCTGCTTGTCGGCGGCGCGCTGCGGGTCGAAGAAGGCGTAGTCGGTGAAGGCGCGGAACACCGGGAAGCCGGGGCTCAGCGTAAGCGTGCCTTCGACCTTGCGGTCGGGCGCGGGCGTGCCGAAGAGGTTCTGCACGTCGATGAGCGCCTTCAGGTCCTTGGGCTTGACCCAGCCTTCGGCGATTTCGCTGCTGAGCTTGGCCGTGACCTTGGTGCGGTCGGGCAGGAACTCCTGCACCTTCACGGTGGTGCTGCCGATCAGCAGGCCTTCGACCTCGGGCGTGCCAGGCGACGATTCGCGCGGCAGGTAGAGGTTGACGGTGTAGTTGCCGGTGGGCGATGTGTCTTGGGTGGTGTGGGCGATTTCCGCCGCGCCGCCGGGGCCGAGCTTGAGTTTTTCGCGGCGTACGCTGAGGCCGCGCGCATCGATGATCTCGGCTTCGAGCGGCAGGTCGCGCAGCGAGGTGGCCCAGTTGCCGGCCTTGACCATCATCGCGATGTGCATGGTGTCGCCGGGACGGTAGATGCCGCGGTCGCTGAAGACATAGGCCGTCATCTGGTTCGGCACGCCGGCCGCACGCAGACCGCCGACGTCGAAGCGGGAAATGTCGAGCGTGCGGTCGTTGCGATTGAAGGGCAGGAAGCTCAGGTCGCCATCCTTGCGCACGACGAGCACCACCGGTGCCTTCTCTCGCTGGTAGCCGGCGAGGTTGGGCAGCTTGGCGGCGCCCGTCGCATCTGTGGCCTGCGACGCGACGATCATGCCGTTGCGGCCCCACACCTCGACCAGCGCGCCGGCCACGGGCTGGCCGTTGGCGATGCTCTGCACGAACACGTCGCGCGTGCCGTCGAGCGACTTCTTGGCGACGATGCCCAGGTCGGTGACGAGCACGAGGCGCTGGTCGAGCTGCTGCTCGGGGCTACCGGCTTCGCCGTTGCCTTCTTCGTCGGACGACTGTTCTTCCTGCTGCTGTTCGTCTTCGGGCTGGGCTTGCTGCTCATCGCCCTCGGGCTTCTTCTTCGCCTTGGGGTCGTAGCCCTGCACCTTGAGCAGGAACACGCCGCGGCGGTCGGCCACGTCGTTGCGCAGGTACTCGGCGAAGTCGACGGTTTCGTAGTGCGCCTTGCCGGCGGGAATGCTGAGCGGAATCTCCTTCTGGAAGCGGTCGACGAGGTTGTCCGACTGCAGGCCGCTGTAGAACTGCGGATGCGCGAAGTCGCCGTTGGTCTGCGTCACCAGGTGCTGCAGCTGCTGCGGCAACAGGCGGCCGATTTCGAGTCGGATGCCGGGCAGGTCGCGCACGAGGATCGGCAGCTTGCGTTCGCCCGACAGTGCGAGCAGCGAGCCCTGGCTCATGATGGTGAGCTCGGGCGCGAAGGTCTTGAGCAGGCGCACGTCTTGCCGTGCAGCACCGAGCTGGTAGCCGCCGGGCGTCTTCAGGCCCTTGGCCACGCGCACTAGCAGGTAGCGGCCGCCCTCGGCCTGCGGCATGCGGAAGCTGACCATCTCCGTCACTTCGCGCTCGCTGGCGATGGGCTGCAAGTTGATCTTTTTGGCGCGGCGCAGCACGGCGTCGGTGACCTTCGATGGGTCAGCGGACCAGTCGAATTTCTCGTCGGGGTCGCCCTTGGCTTCTTCTGTCGCGGGCAGCAGCCAGGCTTGCACCACGCGCGCCATTTCGCGCTCGTGCACGGGCATCGAGGCGCTGACATGCATCACGTGCTCGGGCTCGCCGTTTTCACCGGTGACGATGGTGGGTTCGATGCTGGCGATGCTCAGGCTGAAGAGGCCGGGGATGTCGACCGCGCGGGACATGTCGGCACGCAGCGCCGGGCCGCCCTTCTGCGCGACCGTGCCGGAGGTAAGGCTGAGAATCGCAGGGCGCGTCTTCTCGGGGATCGGCAGCGGTTCTGATTGCAGGGTGGCGTTGAGGCGCAGCTTGTCGTAGCTGACCGTGAACTTCTCGCTCGCGCACTTGCCCACGCTGAAGAACGAGGTGCTGCAGGGCTGGTCGTAGGTAAGCACCAGGCGCTTCTCGAACTCGGCCGTGTTGACGGGGTGCGAGAAGTGCACCTGGAAGAGCGCGCGGCGCACGTTGGCCTGCACCGGGTCTTGGTAGAACTCGGCGCCGTTGATCTGCGCGGTGAATTCGGGCGAGGTGAACTCGTACTTGCGCAGTGCCATCTCGATATGCGGCGCGAGTGCGCTGTCGGCGATCTGCACCTTGTACGGCTGGCCGATGGGCCAGTCTTGCGCGGGCAGGAATTCGAGCCGGTTCTGCTTGGTCCATGTCCAGCGGCCGGCGATGGCGGGCTCGATGGCGACGCCGGTTGCTTCCTGGCCGATGCGCGCAATGGGTGCCACCGAGGCCGAGAAGTTGATGACGAAGGGGTTCGGGCCCCTGTCGAACTCGATCTGCGTGCGCTGCGGCGGCTCGGTCTTCGCGGTGGCGACGACGGGTTCGACGCGATCGGGCGTGAGGCCGTGCCACCACTTGATCACATGGGGGCTTGCCATCCAGCCGGCCAGCACGAGCAGCAGGAGCAACACCAGCCAGGCCAGCCGCTGCTGCAGCCACTGCAGTCCGAAGAGCAGGAATGCGCCCGCAATGCGCAGCCAGCCCGGGGGTCGCCAGGAACCGATGAGCCCACGGGCCACCGGACGCAGAAAGCCGAGCACGCGGCCCAGCCCGGTGAAGAGCACGTCGCTGAGCGACGCGAGTTTTCGATTGGCGACTTGAAGCATGGATGCTCCCACTGTGTTTTTGTTGGCGTCCGCGAGTTTGCGGACCATCTGTGAAGCAATGGCGCTGTGTGTGAAGTCTTGGTGAAAACTGCACAGGCCTGCGCGGGGGCCTATATCTCAGTGATTCATGGCGGTGCGTTCGGGGCGCTCTTGCTCGGGGTGTGTGCGAAGGGCACCGGGTGCTCCCCTCCGCGAATGTCCCCCGGCCTGCGGCCTCCTCCTTTATTTCGCTGCGGGGAGCACCCGATGCCCTTCGCACAATGAGCGCGGCTGTTCCATCGACGAAGCGAGAAGCGGGTTTTCATCTCAGAACGAAAGCTGGGTGGCCAAGCAGTTCCCAATAGCATTGATAGCGCGCACAAAGCGGCGTCCTTCATGCGGCAGAACTCCCGTGCTGCATGCGCTGCCACGCGACAACTTCATGCGCATGTGTGTCCAGGAATGCGCGCATGCGCGCGAAGCGCCGCTGCGTCTGCCGAGCGAAAATCCACGCGACCACCGGCTCCAGCAGCCAGCGCAACGCCTTCGGCCCGGCCTCGATGGTGTAGACATAGATCAGCACCGAATGGCCGGGCTGCGTGTCGCGGTGCCGCATGGACGCGGCCCAGCGGCTGAAAGGAAATGAACGGCCAATCATCGACGCCGCCGCCACATGCGGCCGGTCGAATGTGACGAAGCGCGTTCGCATCGACAAGCCGCGCAACCAGCCACCGCCAGTGTTCTCGGTTTCAGCACCCACGAACGGGCAGGGCGCACCGCCCACCACGCGGGCGTTGCCGACCAGCGAGTCCCAGCGTGCGCGCCACACGTGGTAGTGGAAAGCGTCGAAGACCACGTCGGCCGACGCCGGCATGTCGAACTCAAAGCGCTGGTGCGCCATGGCCTGCCACTGCGATTGCCGCTTCTTCGACGATGTCGGTCACCATGCCCCAGCGCGCGAACTCTGGCTCGAACTCGGACAAGGCAAGCAGGCCGGCACAGGCATGCGCGCCCACGGGCAATGCATCGTCGCCGCGCGCAATGCGCCTGGCCAACAGGATGGCCGCCATGCAAGGGATCTCGGGGCCGTGGTTTTCGTCGGCGGCTATGTGCCAAGCGCGGCGTGCCGGCATGCCCCGCGCATCCGTGCCTTCCACGCGCACGACCATGCCACCCAGCGCGGTGCCGAGCGCGTCGAACACACCGCCGGCCGAATGCAGCAGCGGCGCCAGCTTCTGCGGCGCGGGCAGCAGGCCCATGCGGTGCATGAACGCCATGAAGGCGAAGGCGTGCTGCGCCAGCCTGACTTCGAGCGCGGCCCGGAACATCACAGACTGCACACCGGCATAGCGCGCGGGAAAGAGTTCGAGATCGGGAATGTCGCAGAGCGCGCCGCGGCGCGGCTTCATGCGCGCGAACTCGATCTTCACGGGATCGGCCCAGCCGGGCTGCTCGACCCACCCGCCGCCTTGCCACACGCGGATGGGCTCGCCGCAATAGGCGAGCACGCCGGCCAGCGTGGCCTCGCCGCGCGGCGCACCTTGCGCAGGGGCGATGCAGATGTCGATGGTGTGGATGCCCTGCCAGTCGGCCGCGAGATGGTCGACCACGGCGGACGACAGGGCGGGCACGGTGCTGGCTCCGCTGACGGCGGTGCGGCCTGCGCCGCGGAAGTCGACATCGAGTGCCGCAGGAAAGTCGCACACGAAGCGCCGGCCATCGGCCAGGTCGATGTAGTGCGCGCCCGCCGCCGCGACGGCCTGCGGTACGCGGTAGTCCTGGTTCTGGAAAGGACCGGCGGTGTGGATCACCAGTTGGGCGCCCAACTCGCGCAAGGTGTTCGCGAGGTCGGCGGCCTGCACGTCGATGCGCACACCGTGTGCGCCACCGCCCAGCGATGCCGCGAACTCGGTCGCACGCTGCGCATCGCGCCCCGCCACCAGCAGTTCGATACCGGGGGTGTCGGCCAGCGCACGGCAGATGCGTGCACCGAAGTTGCCGTAGCCGCCGAGCACCAGCGTCTTCATGCCGCCGCTGCGTCGCTGCCCGCGACGTGCCCGCGCGTGAACGCCTCTTCGAAGATCGAGTAGCCCGACCAGTCGGCATGCGCGAACGACAGCCGGCCTGCAACGACGCTGCCGCGATGCGCGGCATCCGGCGCGGTGCGCTGCGGGCCGATCTGCGCGAGCAGGCCGGGCCGGGGGATGGACATGGCATGCCCATAGCGCGTGATGTCGATGCGCGTCGCCAGCGATGGCAAGTCGGGGTGCGGTGCCGACAGCTCGGCCAGCAGGTCATCGCGCCACCCGGTCCACGGGCGCTCCAGCAGCAGCTTGCGGCCATCGGTCGTGTCGTAGCTGCTCGGGCCCAGCGGCCGATACCAGCTGAGCACCGTGCCGCGTGGCGTCGGGTCGAGCGACTGGTGGCGCGCGTCGACGTAGCCCAGCCCGCGTGTGCCGTAGATCACGTTGTCCCAGCTCGGCGCAGCGCCAAGCCGGTCGGCCAGCGGGCCGCTCAGGTGCACGTTGGCCACGAGCCAGGGGGCGTAGCGAACGTGCGCAGCGGCGGTCTTCAGCACCTCGGGCGGGTTCTCGACCATGCGCGCGGCGATGAACACGGGCAGGGCGACGATGCAGCGCTCGGCTTGCCAGCGCACGAGCGACTTCGTGGCCGCGTCCCACGCATCGACCTCGACGCCGCCGCGCACTTCGGCGATGCGCGTGACGACCTGGCCGGTGCGCAGGCGTTCGCCGAGCGGTTTCGCCAGCTGCTTCGTGAGCCAGCCGTTGCCTTCGGGCCAGGTGAGGATGCCGTCGCGCTCGGGGCTCGAATCGTTGACGCTGCCCATCGGGTCACCGGGCGCGTGGAAGCCGTGCCGGCTCGCGAAGTAATGGATGCCGGCCCAGGCCGACACCTGCTCGATGCCGGCGCCGTAGTCGTCGCGGCAGCAGTAGTCGAGGTACCAGCGCAGTTGCGCGTCGCTGAAGCCTTCGCCGTCGAGCCAGCTGGCGAAGGTGATGGCGTCGAGCGCCAGCAACTCGGGCGTGATGGCGACCTTCAGCGTGGGAATGGCGAAGTGCGCGGCGTGCTGCAGCGCGTCGATGCGCTGCGCAAACTTGCGGTACTGCGCGAGCGTGCCTTCGCCGACGCCGTGCATGGGCAGCAGGCCGTCTTGCCACTCACCGTGGATGAACAGGCGCTCCTGCGGGCTGTGGCAGAGGGTGACCTCGTCGTATTCCCAGCGGCCCGCCACGCGGCGGCGCAGGCCGAGCTCTTCAAGCAGATCCTGCACCTCGCGCGCATCGTCGCCGGGCACGGGCAGGTAGTGCGCGCCGAGCGGGCAGGCGATGCCGTTGACGATGCCGCCGCGCGCGTTGCCGCCAGCGGTGTCTTCGAGTTCGAGCAGCGTGAAGTCGTCGATGCCTGAAAGCCGCAGGGCGCGTGCGGCAGCGAGGCCCGCGACGCCGCCGCCAGCAATGACGACGCGCGTGCGCTTCACGACCGCCGGCGCCTGGCTCTTGAGCGTGCCATCGCGCATTGCATGGCCGCGCGTGACGTCGATGCCGGTGAAGCCGCCTTCGATGGGCGGTGTCGGCGCCTCGCAGCCACCGAGCGCGAGGGCGCCCGCCGCACCCGCCGCCACGCCGAGGAATTCGCGCCGTTGCATGGTTGGCTAGTGCGCCATCACCTTGCCCCACTCCTGCTCGTAAGTGGTGACAAGGATCTGGTTCGACAGCCGGTTCACTTCAGCCGGCACGCGCGCCATGTCCAGCGGAAAGTCGAACATCAGCGGCAGCGTGGAAGGCGACAGGAAACGCAGGCCCGAAGGCAGCGCATCGGGCATGCGGTACGGCCGGCGGCTCGCGATGATGTAGCCCCACTCGCCAAAGCTCGGCACGTGTGCGTGGTACGGCGTGGCGCGCAGGCCCACCGACTCGATAGTGGTCGCCACGGTCCAATAGCTCTTGCGCGCCACCAGCGGCGAAGTCGTCTGGATCACAGCGTAGCCGCTGGCCGACAGGCGCTTTTCGAGCAGCGCATAGAAGCTGTTGGTGTAGAGCTTGCCGATGGCGAAGTTGGTCGGATCGGGAAAGTCGACCACGATCACGTCGAACATGTCGCCGGGCTGCTGCAGCCACTGGAAGGCGTCTGTATTGACGATCTTCACCTTCGGCGACGAAAGCGAATGGCCGTTGAGTGCAGCCAGCGTCTCGTGATCGGTGAAGAGCTTGGTCATGTTCGGGTCGAGCTCCACGAGCGTGACCGACTCGACCGAGGGGTACTTCAGGATCTCGCGCACCGCCATGCCGTCGCCGCCGCCGAGCACCGCGACTTTCTTCGGCGCGCCTTGTGCAGCCATCACCGGGTGCACCAGCGCTTCGTGATAGCGGTACTCGTCGCGCTCTGCAAACTGCAGGTTGCCGTTCAGGAACAGGCGGTGCCCGAGCAGCCCGCGCGTGACCACGATGCGCTGGTAGGGCGAGGTGGCGCTGAAGACGATGCGGTCCTGGTAGAACTTGTCCTCGGCCAGCGTGGTGATGTGGTCGGCCCAGACGAAGGCCGCCACCAGCGCGGCCAGCGCGAGAAAGCACGCGAGCGCATGCGCGCCGACGCGGCGCAGCTCATGGCGGAACAGCCACAGCGCCCACACAGCCACGGCCGCGTTCATGAAGCCGAACAGCAGGCCGGTGCGGATCATGCCGAGCTGCGGCACGAGGATGAGCGGAAACGCCACCGACACGGCCAGCGCGCCGAGATAGTCGAAGGTGAGAACCTGCGACACCAGGTTCTTGAGCACGATGTTGCGCTTCAGGATGCGCATCACCAGCGGAATCTCGAGCCCCACCAGCGTGCCGACGACCATCACGAGACCGTACAGCAGCAGCCGGAAGGCGCTCGGCACATAGGCGTTGGCAAGAAACAGGATCGCCGGCAGCGCGCCGCCGATCAGCGCCACCATCAACTCGATGCGAAGGAAATGCGCCGGCAGTTGCCGGTCGAAATAGCGCGAGAGCCAGGAGCCCACGCCCATGGCGAACAGGTAGGTACCGATGATGGTGCTGAACTGCAGCACCGAGTCGCCAAGCAGGTAGGAGCTGAGCGCGGCCGCGCTCAGTTCGTAGACCAGGCCGCAGGCCGCGACCACGAACACGCTGGCGAGCAGCGCGATCTCTACGGGTTGCGGCCCCCGCGCATCCGGGGTGCGCGCGGGCAGGGCCGCGTCGTTCAATGGATTGCTGCGGCGACGATGATGCAGATGCCCAGGCTCATCGCGGCAACCACCAGTCCCAGCGCCACGTTCTGCTTCTCGACGATCTCGCCCCACAGGTCATAGGGCGTGATCTTGTCGATGATCAAAAAGCAGAGCCAGAAGATCACGACGCCGATCAGCGCGTACACGAGCGATCCGAGGACCACGCCCGGTTTCAGCCATTCAAATCCCATGGGGACCTCCAGTCGTAGTAGTGAGGTGAGAGTCAGACATCGCGTGCATCTTCGCCGTCATTTGTGGCCGCCGCCACTCGAATAGCCGCCATACGAGCCGCCCGAGCTGCGCGACGAACAATTCTCGACGCGGGGATCGCAGCGGGACGAGCAGGTGCTCAGGATGATCAGCATGATGATGATCACGACGATGATGAGGATGATGGTGCCGCAGCCCAGCCCCGAGGCCGCGCTCACGGGCAGCGCGTCGGCGCGCTTGAACATGTCCTTCTTGGTGTCGAGCTTGAAGGCGGTGGCCACCGCGCCGCTGTCGATCTTGCTGCCCGACGACCATGTGAGCTCGTTGGCCGAGCGCTCCATTGACAGCAGCGCGCCGCCGTTGGCAAAGTCGCGGTTGAAGGTTTTCTGCCCGCGCTCGACCTGCCAGTAGAACTCGCCCGCCACGTAGGTGGTTTCGGCGTTGTAGGCGTACTGCTGCTGGTAGCGCTTGCTGAGGTAGGTGGCGGTGCTGCCGTTCTCGGCCATCACCGGCGCGCCGGTGGTCGGCTTGACCATGCTCCAGCCGTCTTCCGCATCGACCAGGAAGCTGAAGCCGCGCTTCTTGTTGTAGAGCAGGTACTCGTCCCAGCCGAACTGCTCGTCGTCGCCGGGCTCGCTGCCCATGCGGTGCTGGAAGCCGACCACCTGCCACTGCGCGCCCTGCAGCTGGCCCATGCTGCCGAGCGCGATGAGCGGGCGCACGGGCTCGTCCTGCGTGGCGTGCCTGAGCTCGCCGCCGATGCCTTGCGACAGGTCGATGATGCTGTTGCACGAGCCGCAGGTAATGCTCTTGCTGTCGGCCAGGTTGACGGTGACGGGCGAGCCGCAGTTGGGGCAGTTGAAGCTGCGGCCCTTTTCGTCCTTGGCGGATTCCTCGCGCAGGCCGGTGAGCTGCAGGTCTTCGAGCTGCACCGAGCGGCCGAGGTAGGCGCTGGGCGTCGCGGTGCCGTAGTCGATGCTGAGCACCAGCCCCTTGTCGTTGCGCAGCTCGACCATCGCGAACGGCCGGCCGAGCTCGGGCAGGTGGGGCAGCTCGCCTTGCGCGGAGGTCAGCGCCACCTGCTCGTTCGAGGTGACGGTGTAGCTCTGGCCGGCGAAGGCGGTGGTCGCACCCACGCGCAGCTCGTTCCAGGGCGGCGCGGCGCGCTGCAGATCGAAGGGCAACGCGAAGACGTAGGCGCCGTTGTCCTCGCTGAGGATCGCGGTGCGGTCGCCGTCGAGCGCGGCGATCCACTCGGTCCAGCGGCCACCGGGGTAGGTGTATTGCAGCCGGCCGATCAGCGTGAAGGGCTTGTCCTGGATGCGGCCGGCGGCAAACAACTGCAGCGGGCTGAAGTCGTCGAACAGCTCGGCCATCTTGCCGGTGCGCGCGAGCGTGTCGCCCTGGCGCACGACGGTGCTCTGGCAGTAGGGGCAGACCGCGTGCGTCGACTGCGCCGAGCGGAATTCGACCGGTGCGCCGCAGCCAGGGCAGGGCGCTCGGTAGTAGCGTTGGTTGCCGGTTTCCTCAGCCATGGCACATCAGCCATGGCGCGGGCGGCCACGAGTTTTTCAAGCCAATGAGGCTTCTGACGCCCGTCGAACAGGCGTCAGGCGCTATCGGGAACATAGCGCCAGGTCAGACGAGCTTCTTGAGTAATTCGACCTTCTTGGCGTCGAACTCCTCCTGGGTGAGGATGCCCTTGGTCTTGAGTTCGCCCAGCTTTTCGAGCGTGGTCATCACGTCGGCGGCGCTCACCACGGCCACGGCGGGTTGCTGCTGCGTCGCCGCGGCCTGCGCGGCCGCGTTGGGGCTCAGGCCCTGCGCGAGGTTCTGTGCCAGCACTTGGCCCAGCGCCACGCCGGCGCCCAAGCCCATTGCGTCGCCCGCGATGCCGCTACCGCCAGCCGCGCCCTCGGCGAACTTGGGAATGGCCTGCGCCGTCTGGTACTGCATGAACTTGCCCATGTCGTTGCCGACCATGCCCATGCCGATCTTCTGGTCGAGGATCTTCTGCAGCTCTTCGGGCAGCGAGACGTTCTGGACCGTGATGTTCTCGAGCTTGATGCCGATCTTCTCGAACTCGGGCACGAGCTGCGCGGCAAGCGCCTGCGCAAACTGGATCTGGTTGGCCGCAAGGTCGAGGAAGGGCACGCCGCTGGAAGCGATGGCGTTGCTGATGTTCTGCAGCACCAGGCCGCGCAACTGGCCGTCGAGGTCGGCCACGGAATAGATGTCGCGCGTGCCGGAAATCTCGGTGTGGAAGGCCTTGGCATCGCCGATGCGGAAGGAGTAGTTGCCGAAAGCGCGCAGGCGCACGGCGCCGAAGTCCTTGTCGCGGATCGTGATCGGCTGGGGCGTGCCCCACTTCTGGTCGACCTGCTGGCGAGTGCTGAAGAAATAGACGTCGCTCTTGAAGGGGGACTCGAAGAGCTTGTCCCAATTCTTCAGGTACGTGAGCACGGGCAGCGTCTGCGTCGTGAGCTTGTACATGCCGGGGCCAAACACGTCGGCCACTTTGCCTTCGTTGACGAAGACGGCAACCTGCGACTCGCGAACGGTGAGCGAGGCGCCGTTCTGGATTTCCATCTCCGCCATCGGGAAGCGCCAGGCCAGCGTGCCATCGCCGGTCTCGGTCCACTGGATGATGTCGATGAACTGTTTCTTGATGAAATCCATCAGGGCCATGGTTGCTCCTCTTCAGGTTTTTTCAGGTTTTATCCGAACTGTGCATATTGCCACAGCGACTTGACAGCGCACCCGTGCTTTTGGTCATGGTTGGCACCGGCCATGCGGTGTATGACTTTACGAACCGAGGTCTACAATCGGCGCCCCCAGAAGAAGCGCCACCAGGAGCTACGGCACATGTCAGATTCGACCCCCTCGACCTCATCGACTCCCACGCCCGAAGACAAACGCGCCGAGTTGCGACGTGCCGCCCTCGAGTACCACGAGTTTCCCGTTCCCGGCAAGATCGCCATCGCGGCGACCAAGCAGATGGTCAACCAGCGCGACCTGTCGCTGGCCTACTCGCCCGGCGTGGCCGCGCCCTGCGAGGAAATCGTCAAGGACCCGGCCAACGCCTTCAAGTACACCTCGCGCGGCAACCTCGTCGGCGTGATCAGCAACGGCACCGCGGTGCTCGGCCTGGGCGACATCGGCCCGCTGGCCTCCAAGCCGGTCATGGAAGGCAAGGGCGTCCTGTTCAAGAAGTTCGCCGGTGTCGACGTGTTCGACATCGAGATCGACGAGAAGGACCCGGTCAAGCTGGTCGAGATCATCGCCTCGCTGGAACCCACCTTCGGCGCCATCAACCTGGAAGACATCAAGGCCCCGGACTGCTTCTACGTGGAGCGCGAACTGCGCAAGCGCATGAAGATCCCGGTGTTCCACGACGACCAGCACGGCACGGCCATCACCGTGGCGGCCGCCATGGTCAACGGCCTGAAGGTGGCCGGCAAGAACATCGCCGAGGTCAAGCTGGTCACTTCGGGCGCGGGCGCCGCGGCGCTGGCCTGCCTGAACCTGCTGCTCAAGGTCGGCCTGCGGCGCGAGAACGTGTTCGTGACCGACTTGGCCGGCGTGGTCTACGAAGGCCGCGAAGAGCTGATGGACGACGACAAGCGCCAGTACATGCAGAAGACCGACATGCGCAAGCTGTCGGAGGTAATCGTCGGTGCCGACGTGTTCCTGGGCCTGTCGGCCGGTGGCGTGCTCAAGCCCGAGATGGTGGCGAAGATGGCGGCCAAGCCGGTGATCTTCGCGCTGGCCAACCCGAATCCCGAGATCTCGCCCGAAGACGCCCACGCGGTGCGCGACGACGTGATCATGGCCACCGGCCGCACCGACTACCCGAACCAGGTCAACAACGTCCTGTGCTTCCCGTACATCTTCCGCGGCGCACTCGATTCGGGCGCGACCACGATCACTGACGAGATGGAAATCGCTGCGGTGCATGCCATTGCCGATCTGGCGCAGGCCGAGCAGAGCGAGCGCGTGGCCGCCGCATACGTCGGTGAAAAGCTGTCATTCGGCCCCGAATACCTGATTCCGAAGCCCTTCGACCCGCGCCTGATGATGAAGATCGCGCCGGCCGTGGCCAAGGCGGCCGAGGAAAGCGGCGTGGCGCTGCGTCCGATCAAGGACATGGACGCCTACCGCGACAAGCTGCAGAACTTCGTCTACGCCTCGGGCACGACGATGAAGCCGATCTTCGAAGCGGCCCGGCGCGCTTCGAAGAAGCGCGTGGCGTACTGCGAAGGCGAGGAAGAACGCGTGCTGCGCGCCGCGCAGATCGTGGTGGACGAGGGCATCGCGCGCCCGACGCTGATCGGCCGCCCGGCCATCATCGCGCAGCGCATCGAGAAGTTCGGCCTGCGCCTGAAGGAAGAGCTGGACTACGACATCGTCAACGTCGAGCAGGACCACCGCTACCGCGACTTCTGGCAGACCTACCACCGCATGACCGAGCGCAAGGGCCAGACGGTGCAGACCGCCAAGATCGAGATGCGCCGCCGCCTCACGCTGATCGGCGCCATGCTGCTGCACAAGGACGAGGTGGACGGCATGATCTGCGGCACCTGGGGCACCACGCTGATCCACCTGCACTACATCGACCAGGTGATCGGCAAGCGACCCGGCGGCTGCGAGAGCACGCCGCAAGACGTGCCGGTGTACGCCTGCATGAACGGCCTGCTGCTGCCCGACCGCCAGGTGTTCCTGGTCGACACGCACGTCAACTACGACCCCTCGCCCGAAGAACTGGCCGAAATCACGACCATGGCGGCCGAGGAAATGATGCGCTTCGGCCTGAAGCCGAAGGCGGCGCTGCTGTCGCACTCCAATTTCGGCACCAGCAACGAGCCCAGCGCCATCAAGATGCGCAAGACGCTCGACCTGCTGCGCGTGCAGGCGCCCTGGCTGGAAGTGGACGGTGAAATGCACGGCGACGTGGCGCTGGACAGCAAGCAGCGCGCGGTCGTCATGCCGCACAGCGCGCTGGCGGGTGACGCCAACCTGTTGGTTTTTCCGAACATCGACGCGGCCAATATTTCCTACAACCTGCTCAAGACTGCGGCAGGCGGCAATATCGCGATCGGCCCGGTTCTGCTTGGTGCGGCCAAACCTGTGCACATTCTCACGGCGAGCGCGACTGTTCGGCGCATCGTGAACATGACAGCCTTGACAGTGGCTGACGCAAACGCCGAGAGATAAGCCATTTGGCGAGAGTGGCCGCCAACTTAAAGCGCCACTCGATCCCCTCGCGACTGCTCAAACTTTGAGCAGTCGCTTGCTATTTTCGCCAGCGTGGTGCACACTCGCGGGCTTGAATTTGCGGGTTAACCCGACGTTGATCGCCGATTCGAACCCCCCGCTCTTTTCTTGTGGTGCCCCATGGCGGCTTACGCCTCGATCACGTCCTCTGTCACAAAGTTTGCGCTCACCAGTCTGATGCTGGTGGCGTTGACGACGGGGGCCGAGGCCCGCGGATGGTTCGGCGCCGGAAAAACGTCCACCGAGGAAACGATCGCACTGTCCGAATTGCCGGCGCAGGGCCAACGAACCTACCAGGCCATCCTGAGTGGCGGTCCGTTCCGGTATGACAAGGACGGCACGGTGTTCGGCAATCGCGAGCGTCTTTTGCCACCCGCACGCCGCGGCCACTACCGCGAGTACACGGTTACGACGCCCGGTTCGCGCAACCGTGGTGCACAACGAATCGTCTGCGGCGGTGAACAACGCACGACGCCCGAGGCCTGCTGGTACACCGCAGACCACTATGCGAGTTTCAGACGGATTGCGCCATGAGCGATGAAAACGACCTGAGCGGCGCCCCGAAGCGCCCCGAAGAAATGATGATGACTATGGAAAGACCAGCGGAGATGACCTTATCCCTTCGTGCCGTACGCCCGAACATCGTGCAATCGATCCGCGCGTTCCGCGTGAACGACCTGCAGGACGCGGCCAACGCGGCCGGCCAGCACTTCCTGTACGCCAACCTGGGCAACGCCCAGACCAAGCAGGACGTGCTCGACCTGATCGCGCAGCAGTTCACGTTCCCGGCCCACTTCGGGAAGAACTTCGACGCGCTGTACGACTGCATGACAGACCCGTTGCATAAATCGGGCCCGCAGCCAGGTTTCGTCATCGTGCTGGAGCAGATCCCGGCCAACGCCAAGTTCGACAAGGAAGCGCGCGAGCAGCTGCTCGACATCTTCCGCGACGCCTCGGACTACTGGGGCGACCGCAAGGTCCCGTTCCGGTGCTTCTATTCTTTTCTGTAGCCCGTTCTGCATCTACCAGCCAAGCAGAACGGGCGAACGAGGCTCAGCCGAACGCTGAAACCCTCGATGGCATCGAAGTGAACACCACCGCAACCGCAGCGGCAGCCTCCACCGAACCGGCCGGCGAAAAAATGCCGACCGACAAACTGGTCGACGTGTCGCCCCTGGCGCTGCGCATGAGCAGCCCCTTCAACGCGGGTTATTGGCTCGCCGCCGCATAAGCAAGCAGGCTTAGGCGTTTGCAGCCTCCGTTAAAAAGCCCGTCGCAGACGGGCTTCTTTCATGGGTTTCACGGGATGGTGGCCTGGGCCAGCGCGACGTATTCGTCGACGGGCACTTCCTCGGCCCGCCGCTGGACATCGAATTCGCCAGCAAAGCCGTGCTCCTGCAGCCACTTGCCCAGCGTGTGCCGCAGCAGCTTGCGGCGCTGGCTGAAGGCAACCTGCACGATCTCGCCCAGACGGGCAGCATCGACCGCCGGCGGCGTTGCCAGCGGCACCATCCGCACCACGGCGCTGTCCACGCGCGGCGGCGGGTCGAAGCTCTCGGGCGGCACGAACAGCACGTTCTGCATCTCGTAGCGCCACTGCAGCATCACGCTCAGGCGGCTGTAGTCCGAGGTGGCGGGCCTGGCCACCATCCGGTCGATCACTTCTTTCTGCAGCATGAAGTGCTGGTCGGCGACCAGATGGGCGCTACCCAGCAGGTGAAACAGGATGGGTGTGGAGATGTTGTAGGGCAGGTTGCCCACCACGCGCAGCGGCTTGGCCGGGAACCTGGCGGCCAGCTCCGCGAAGTCGACCTTCAGCACATCGGACTCGATCACGTCGAGTTGCGCATGTTCGCGCAGGCGCTTGGCGAGATCGCGGTCGAGTTCGATCACGGTGAGGCGGCCCAGCCGCTCGACCAGCGGCTGCGTCAGCGCCGCGAGCCCCGGCCCGATCTCGACCATGGCGTCGCCGGGCTGCGGCGCGATCTCGCGCACGATCGCATCGATGATCCCTCCGTCGGACAGAAAGTGCTGCCCGAACCGCTTCCTGGCGATGTGTGCCATCGAATCAGGATTGCGGTGGGTCGCGGTACTCGACGTAGGCGCGGGCGCGCACTTCCTGCACCCAGGTGGTGAAGGCCTCCTCTACGCGCTGTTCGCGCAGCGCAGCGCGCGCGGCTTCGCGCTGCTCCGACTGGCTGAGCTTGGAATCGCGGCGGCCCACCACCTGGATCAGGTGCACGCCGAAGCGCGACACCACGGGATCGCTGATCTGGCCCGGCGTGAGCCGGTCCATGGCTTCCTCGAATTCGGGCACGAACTGGCCTGGGCGCGACCAGCCGAGGTCGCCACCGTCCTTGGCGCTGCCGTCCTGCGAGTTGTCGCGGGCGAGGCCGGCGAAGTCGGCGGTGCCGGCCTGCACGCGGCGCTTGAATTCGGCCAGCTGCGCAACCGCCTGCGCCGTGGTGCGCTTGGGGTCGTTGAGCAGCAGGATGTGGCGCACCTGTGTCTGCGTGACCGTGGCGTCGCCAGAACCGATCTGGGCCTTGGCGATGACCTTGAGCACGTGGAAGCCGGCGCTGGAGCGCACGGGCCCGGCGATGCCGTTCACCGCGGTCGATTGCGTGGCCTCGACGAACAGCGACGGATAGCGGTCGGCACTGCGCATACCGATGGCGCCGCCGTTGGCGCGGTCGGGCGAATCGGAGTTCTCGCGCACCAGCTTGGCGAAGTCTTCGCCGGCGCGGGCGCGCTGGGCGAGGTCCTGTGCCTTCTTCTGTGCCGCGGCCACCTGGGCGTCGGTGGCGTTCTCGGGAACGGCCACCAGCACCTGCGCGAGGTTGAGGTTCTCGAGCGCGACGTTCTTGACGGAGGTGTTGCGCTGGTCGCGCAGGTATTCGTCGGCCTCGACGTCGCTGATCTTGACCTTCGACTCGACCTCGCGGTCACGCAGGCGCGTGAGCAGCAGCTGGTCGCGCAGGTCGTTGCGGAAGTCCTGCTGCGCGATGCCTTCGGTGGCCACGCGGCGGCGCAGCTCGACCAGGCTGACCTCGTTCTGGCGTGCCACGGTCTGCTCGGCCTGGTCGATGGCCACTTCGTCGACCTTGATGCCGTTTTCCTTCGCGAGCTGAAGCTGCGCACGCTCCGTGATCAGCCGCTCCAGCACGAGCCGCGTGAGCTCGCCGCGGGGAACGCGCTCTGCGTCCGGGTTCTCTTTGATCAGCCGCGACACGCGCGTCTGCACGTCCGTGTTGGTGATGGGCTCCGAGTTGACCAGCGCAACGATGAACTCGGCCGAGCGCTGCACGGGCGCCGCGGCAGGCGCCGTCGACGGCCGCGCGGCCGGCGGGCCCAGGCGCGGTCCGGCGCGCATGATGTCCGTGATGCCGGTGCCGGAGCGGTAGCCCTGCGCACCCGACGTTGCAGCCACTGCCGCGAGGCAGCCCAGGGTGATGATGGAACGGATGTATTTCATGGCGTCGCTCAGTCAGTCGTCTCAGTCGTAATTGGTGAAGCGGCTTGGCGCTTCGCCCGGTTGGCGCAGGGGTTCGTAGCGCTGGATGTTCTGCCGCAGGGCCTGCATGGGGCTGGAGCCGATGCTGGAGAAGCCGACGAATTCGAGCTGGAACATGATGCGGGTGTTCGCCGTCACCTGGCCCGTGGTGATGCGCTGCAGCACCACGCGCCCGATCCAGCAGCAGCCGTCGTACTCGAAGCCGAGCACGCCGTCCGTGAGTTTCTTGTCCTGCAGGCTGTAGTTGAGCCGGCCGACCGCATACCAGCGTCCGCCGCCCTGGCCCTTGCCGGGGCCGAGATTCTTGCCCTTGTCGCCCCACAGGTCGTTGATGGGCCATTGCCAGCCCACGTCGATCGACTTGCTGCCGTCGGTCGCGGTCGGGGTGCTGGGCGCCTGGTAGCGGAAGGCCGCGCTCAGGTTGTGATACGGCTCGGGGTTGTAGCGCGCGCTGATTGCCGAACGCTCCGACTTGCGCGTGTCGGGGTTGTACTGCACGAGGGTGTCCAGGCTCCACTTGGGCGTCCAGTTGATCTGGGCGCCCACGAGCAGGTCACTCGCGCGGTCGGTCACCGGCGTGCCGCCGGGCAGCGTGACCTTCTGATCGCTGAAGCGCAGCCGCTGCGCGATGCCGAAGCGCGCGGCCTCGACGCCGGTGGCCGGATCGATCAGGCGCGAGGTCACGCCGAGCGTGAGGGCATTGGTGTCCGAGACGCGGTCACCGCCCGAGAACGCGTTCTCGGTGTAGATGGTCGCAAAGCTGAAGTCGTTGGCCGCCGAATCGTAGTTCGGCAGCATGCTCTGGTTGCGGTACGGCGTGTAGACGTAGTAGGCGCGCGGCTCCAGCGTCTGACGGAAGGCGCGTCCGAAGTAGTTGGCGTCGCGCTCGAAGGTCAGGCCGCTGTCGAGGCTGAAGGTCGGCACCACCCGGTTGCTGGAAGTCGGGAAGAAATACAGCGAGCTTGGGTTGTAGACCTGGCCGTTGACGTACTGGGTGCCGTTGACCGTGACCGTTGGAATGGACGACTGCGGCAGGTAGTAGTTGTACGAGGCCGCGTTCAGCATCACCTTGGGAATGACGAACGAGCTCGGCGTGATGAACGGGCGGCTGATCGAGGCGACGGCCATGGCGCGGTCGCCGTCGGGCTGCGACTGCTGGGTGGCGTCGTAGCCGAGCTGCGACGGCAGGATCGTGTTCACGCGGAAGTGCGTGTAGTCCAGGTTCAGCGAAACGTCGAAGCCGTGCCAGTCGTACTTGTTGTAGTTGGCCGTGATCTGCGGCATCTTGTCGTACGCCGGCACGATCGGCGACAGGTCGTACTGCAGGTTCTGGTACTTCAGCGTGCGGACGATGCCGCTCCAGTCGCCCTTGCTCCAGTTGAGCGATGCATCGTTGGGCAGCTGGCGCTGCGCGAGCGACGGCGTGCGCGTGAAGTCGCGCCAGTAGTCGTTGTCGCTCACCCGGTTGATGCTGATGTTGGCCGACAGCGAGTCGAGGCCCAGCGCCTTGGCATCGAAGTCCTGGTGATGCGTGCCCCACACGCCCCAGCGCTTGGTGTCGCCGAGAGTGGGGTAACGCTGGCCCATCAGGCGGTCGCTGCCCATCAGGTCGAAGCGGATCGTTCCGTTGTATCCCTTCTCGAGGTAGCGGAACTCGTTGCTGAAATTGATGCCGCGCTTGCTCATGATCGTCGGCGTGATCGTGGCGTCGCGGTTGGGCGCGATGTTCCAGTAGTACGGCTGCGCGATCTCGATGCCGTTGGTGTTGTCGATGCCGATGGTGGGCGGCAGCAGGCCGCTCTTGCGCTCGTTCGACAGCGGGAAGCTCACGCTCGGAATGGGCGGCGTGGTGATGCCCATGAAGCTCAGCCGCGCATTCTTGGCCACGCCCTCGTTTTCCTCGGTGTCCGTGGTCATCGTGGTCGCTGTCAGCAGCCAGGCCGGCATCCAGCCCGGGAAGTCTTCGCGGCGGCAGGTGGTGTAGGTGGCTTCGCGGGCGATCGACACGTTGGCGTCGACGAAGTCGATGCGCTTGGCCTCGCCGTGCGCTTCGTTCACGAGGAACTGGTAGCGCACGTTGTTGAAGAAGCCCTCGAAGGTCTCCAGCTTGAGCTGCAACTCGGGGCCTTCGTACACGTTGCCGGCCTGGTTGACCCGCACGTTGCCGGTGGCCTTGGCGCGGTCGTCGGGCTGGTAGTACTCGAGCCGGTCGGCGGTAATGGAAACCGCACCGCGCCGCAGCGTGGCGTTGCCCTCGACCACGGTTTCCAGGTCGGGCCGGCCGGAGATGCGGTCGCCGGTGACGATGCTGGGCAGCTGGCCTCGGTCCGCGGGCGTCAGGGTTTCGGTCAGCAGCGGCGTGCGCTTCAGCGTGAGCGGGGCGTCGAAGTTGCCGGCCGTCTGCGCGGAGGCGCCGTGTGCATGCATCAGGGCCAGCGACAGAACGGCCAGCGGTAGCGGCGGGCGCGAGCGCCGCGGGGCGACACGACGTCGGTTCATCAGGCCTCCCGCCCGGCCGTTCCGAGGAAAGCGGTCGACTCGCCCGGGAAGGGCAGCGAGCGCACAAGGTGCCAAGCGTGAGGGCTTTGGGTCGTAGGCATCGGTTCGGAACGAAAAATCGTCGGGGGACGGCGCGGCAGGCCGGCGGGTTGCAGGGGCCGGCAGCAACCCGCATCGGCCGGAAGCCGGCCAAGGGGGATTGCCGCGCCAGGCGGATTTGTAGAATCGATTATCCATGACAGCATCCCCGCCTCCGGCCTCATTAGCCCCAAGCCCCGCCGAGACCATCCTCTGGACTGATCCGCAGCGGGCCGAAGTGTTCCGGGGCTGGCTGGCCGCCATCGCGCCCGCCCACCGGTTGCTGCCTGACACCGTGCGGCTCGCCTCGGTCGACGCGAGCTTCCGCCGCTACTTCCGTCTCGACACCACCGACCCGGCCGCGCCCACGCGCATCGTGATGGACGCGCCGCCGGACAAGGAAAACAGCGCCCCCTTCGTCCAGGTGGCGCAGCTGATGGCCGGTGCCGGCGTGCTCGCCCCCACGGTGCTCGAATGGGACAAGCCGAACGGCTTTCTCCTGCTCGACGACCTGGGCCGCCAGACCATGCTGGACGTGATCGATCCGGCCCAGCCCGACGCGAGCCGCCCGCTCTACGACCAGGCCATCGATGCGCTGATCCGCTGGCAGCTTGCCTCCAAACCCGGCGTGCTGCCACCCTACGACCGGGCGCTGCTCGAGCGCGAACTGGCGCTGTTCCCCGAGTGGTACATCGGCCGCCACCGCGGCATCGCCGTCGAAGGCAAGTTGAAGGAGCGGCTCGATCGCAGCTTCAAGCTGATCGTCGACAGCAACCTCGCATCGCCCAGCGTCTACGTGCACCGCGACTTCATGCCGCGCAACCTGATGATCGGCAACGGCACTGCGCTCGGCGTGCTCGACTTCCAGGACGCCGTGTACGGCCCCGTCACCTACGACATCGCCAGCCTGATGCGCGATGCCTTCCTGAGTTGGGACGAAGAGTTCGTGCTCGACATCACCATCCGCTACTGGACGGCTGCGCGCAAGGCCGGCCTGCCGGTCGACGAAGACTTCGGCGCCTTCTACCGGGCGGTCGAGTGGATGGGTCTGCAGCGCCATCTGAAGGTGGCCGGCATCTTCGCGCGCCTCACGCTGCGCGACGGCAAGCCCAAGTACCTGGCCGACACGCCGCGCTTCATTGCCTACATCCGTGCCACCGCCAGCCGCTACATGGAGCTGACGCCGCTGCTGCGCGTGATCGACGAAATCGAGGGCACTTCGGCCATCACGGGCTTCGCATACGGCCGTGTCTGAAGGAAAACTGAAAAAGCACCACCCTGTGACGGCCGTACAACGGTCGCTCGCAGCTATTGATTTCATAGCATGCCGCGTTTTCACTGTTCCGTGCCGCTGAGCGCCGGCGCCAGCCTGGCGCTACCGGCCGGTGCCGCGCGCCATGTGCAAGTGCTGCGGATGCAGCCCGGCGATGCGCTCACGTTGTTCGATGGCGCGGGCGGCGAGTACGAGGCCACGGTCGAGCGCATGGGCCGCAGCGACGTCGCCGTGGCTGTCGGCGACCACCTGCCGGTGGAGCGCGAGGCGCCGCGCGCCGTGCACCTCGCGGTCGGCATGCCGGCCAACGAGCGCATGGATTGGCTGGTCGAAAAAGCCACCGAGCTCGGCGTGGCGAGCATCCAGCCGCTGGCCACCGCCCACGGCGTGCTGCGCCTGTCGGGCGAGCGCGCCGAAAAGAAGCGGGCGCACTGGGAGGCGATCGCGGTCGCGGCCTGCGAGCAGTGCGGACGCAACCGCGTGCCGGTGATCCATCCGGTGCAGTCCTTCACGGGCTGGCTCGAGACCAATGAAGCCTCGGCCGTGCGCCTCGTGCTGAGCCTTGCCGAGGGCACACGCAGCCTCGCCGACACACTTCAAGCTCCGAACGACCAGGGCGTGACCGTACTGAGCGGCCCCGAGGGCGGCCTGAGCAGCACCGAAGAACAGCAAGCCATCGCCCGCGGCTTCGCTCCTATCACCCTCGGTACGCGCGTGCTGCGCGCCGAAACGGCGGCGCTGGCCGCGCTGGTGTCCCTGGCCGGGCTCTAAGCAGGGCCGCGAGGTGGGTGTTTTCCGCGACGCGCACGCGGAAGGCTTGAGAAACAATCGTTACTTCATTAAGACAAAAGAAGGACTTTTGGCCCATGTCCCGCTCGCCAAGTTCGCCGCGCTTTGCCCCTTTCGTTCTGGCCGCGCTGCTCTGCGCCACGCATGGCGCGCTCGCCCAAAGCCAGGCTGTCGCCCCCACGCCCGCGCAAGTCAGCCCCGAGGTCGACAAGGCCTATGTCCAGCTGATGGCCTCGCCTGCCATCCAGAAGCTGCTCGACGCGGTCAAGGCCGACCATGAGCGCGCGGTCGAAGACCTGAAGGCGCTGACCGAAATCGAGGCACCGCCCTTCAAGGAGCAAAAGCGCGCCGAGGCGTTTCTCGCGCGCATGAAGGCGCTGGGGCTGACGCACGCGAAGATCGACGCCGAAGGCAACGTCGTCGGTCTGCGCAAGGGCATCGGCGGCGGCCCGAAGCTGCTGATTTCCGCGCACCTCGACACCGTGTTCCCCGCCGGCACCGACGTGAAGGTGAAAGAGCACGATGGCCGGCTCCACGCACCCGGCATCGCGGACGACACGCGCGGCCTGTCGGTGCTGCTGTCGTGGCTCAAGGTGCTGAACGACAACAAGATCCAGACGGTAGGCGACCTGATGATCGTCGCCAACGTCGGCGAGGAAGAACTCGGCAACCTGCGCGGCATGAAGGCGATCTTTCGCGACAACCTCGACATCGACGGCATGGTGGGGCTGGAGCCGTCGTCGCCGGGCGCGGTGCTGGTGCTCGGCACCGCGAGCCACCGCTACGAGGTCACGTTCCAGGGTCCGGGCGGCCACAGCTTCGGTGCGTTCGGCCAGGTACCGAGCGCCATCCACGGCATGGGGCGCGCCATCGCGAAGATCGCCGACGTGCGCACACCCAGTTTCCCGAAGACAACCTTCACCGTCGGCACCGTGGGCGGCGGCACTTCGGTCAACACCATCGCGCCCGATGCGCGCATGGCCATCGACATCCGTTCGGACGACATGGCCTCGCTGCTCGAAACGGAGAAGAAGATCCTCGCGGCCATCGACGAAGCCGTGGTCGAGGAAAACAAGCGCTGGAACGTGAGCACACTGAGCGTGAGCACCAAGCTCATCGGCGACCGCCCCGGCGGCCGCACGCCGCCCGATTCGGTGATCGTCGAGGCCGCGATCCGTTCGAACGCCGCCTTTGGCAACAAGACCCTGCTGCGCGGCGGCAGCACCGATGCCAACGTGCCGATCGCGCTGGGCATTCCCGCGATCATCGTCGGCGGTGGCGGCAAGGCCTCTGGATTCCATTCGTTGAGCGAGTCCATTGACGTGACAGATGCATGGAAAGGCGCGCAGAATTCGCTGGTTACCGTGCTGGGCCTGGTGGGCGTGCAGGGGGTCAGCCCCGCATTGCTCCCCAAACGGACAGCGCGTACCAAGTAATTTGTCACGTTGCCAGTTCGAAAGTGGACGTGCCACTTTCTGCTTACGGTCCGCGGCATTTAACAATGCTGACGGTTCTGTCACACACCAAGGAAAAAGCCATGGGATTGCTCGATTCGGTACTCGGTCAAGTGCTTGGAGGCGCTGCGCAACAGCAGCAACCGCAAGGCGGCGGATTGGGCGATCTGGGAGGCCTGGCCGGCGCGCTGGGCGGCCTGCTCGCCAACAACGGCGGGCAGGGCGGCCTGGGCGGTCTGGTCTCGAAGTTCGAGCAGGCCGGCATGGGCGACGTCATTGGCTCATGGGTCGGCAAGGGCGAGAACCAGCCGGTCTCTGGCGATCAGCTGCAGAACGCGCTGGGCAGCGACACCATCGCCAGCATCGCATCCAAGCTCGGCATCAATGCGCAAACGCTGCTGCCGATGCTCGCCACCATGCTGCCAGCGCTCATCGACCAGCTCACGCCGCACGGCAAGGTCCCCGACCAGGGCCTGGGCAATCACGACGACCTGCTGGGTTCGCTCAGCGGTCTGCTGCAAGGCAAGCAGTCCTGAACTGACGGACTGCGTTCTCCAGGATTCCGGCGCCCGCGAGGGCGCTTTTTTTTGGCCCGTGCGTGTTGGCCGACAATCCCGCTCGCATCAATGGAGAGCAATGGCATGGCGGGCAGTCGCAAGTCGAAAGAAGAAGGTCTGGACGCGCAGCCCGATGGCACCGTGCGGTGGTCCAAGGGCATGAGCGAGGCGCTCGCACAGTTCAACGACCGGCCCTGCGGCCACTGCGGTGGTTCGCTGTCCGACGAGCGCAGCCTGGCCGACAGCCTCGACTTCTTTCGCCGCCACCGTTCCAGCTTCTACCCGCCACGCGCCGCGCGGCTGCGCATGCTCGACATGCACGGCGCCGCGGCGGCAGAGCTGTTCTTCGAGCCGTCCCCGCACAAGGAAGCCGTCACCGACCTGCTGGCCATCCACGACGCGGCTGTCGTGCGTTTCTTCGTGGCCCAGGTCAAGCAGATCGACTGCAAGAACGCCCTCGTCAAGCAGGCTGCTCGTTGGCCGCTGTTCGTGCTGCGCGAACTGCTGTCGGCGAACCCGGCGCGGCACCAGGCCGGCGCCGCGCTGATCCTGGAGTTGCTGGCCGCGAACCCCGAGTGGCAGCAACCGCTGGAGGCCTCCTGCGACGACGGCCAGCGCAAGACGCTCGCGCGCCTGCAGGAGGACAGCTCCGCCGGCGTAACCGATGCCGCCCCCGACGTCTGGCCCGCGCTGCTGCGGCGCCCGCCCTGGAAGAACCGGCAGGCGCTGCCCGTCATCCCGACGCTGGCGTTGCAGCCACTGCCGCCGACGGCGCTGCTGCACTGGCGCAATCTGCCGCCGCCGCAGTATCTGCAGGCCACGGGCGAATCGTCCGACTGGCTGGCACGCGAGCTCCGCGCCTCGCGCGAACGCGCCGACCAGTGGATGGACGAATTCGCGCGCAACCAGCCCAACGCCCCCGCAGAGATCCGCGAGGGCGGCAAGGTGCACAAGGCCCTGTGGATGCTGGGCCTGCGCCCCGAGCTCATCGAGGCCGTCGCGGCAAACGGCCGCGAGATCGGGCCGGAAGACTTCGGCGAACCTCCGGCCACCCACTGGAGCGTTGCCGAATACATCTGGCTCCTGCCTGAACCGCTGGCCATCGCAGTGTTCACGCTCGGGCCCGCGCCCGAGCTCTACATGGGCGACGTCTCGCGCGTGCGCCCCATCCTCCATGCGTTCGGCGCGGCGGCGCTGCCGGGACTGCCGCGCTTCCTCAAGCAGGGCTCGCGCGCGATGTTCGAGCTGGCCTCCGTCATCGAATGGGACCCGCTCGCCGGCTGGATCGCCAAGGGCTTCCACACCAACCGCTGGGTCCGGCGCGAAGCGGGCGAGTGGTTGGCGCGCTACCCGGACGCGGCCGCGCGCGGCCTCGTTCCCATCGCGCTGGACGAACCCGGCCCCGCGCATGAAGCAGCGCAGGCCGCGCTGCGCTGGCTGCACGATGCCGGCCACGCCGATGCGGTGCGCAACCAGGCGCTCGCCTACGGCGCCGAAGCCGCCGACGCGGTGGCGCAGCTGCTGGCCATCGCCCCCGAAGAGCTGCTGCCCGACAGCCTGCCCGTGGTGCCGAAGACCTTGCCGCTGGCGGCGCTACCCCGCCTGATCCTCAAGCAAGGCGGCCTCGCGCTGCCGCAGGACGTGGTGCCCGACGTGCTGATGGCGATGATGCTCGGCAAGCCCGACGCGCCCTATCCGGGGCTGGCTCCGCTGCTGGACGCGCTCACGCCCGACTCCCTCGCGCGCTTCGGCCGCGCGCTGCTGGCCTGGTGGATCGGCAACGGCCGGCCGGCCAAGGAGCGCTGGATGTTCGCGCTGCAGGGCCGCCTCGGCGACGGCGAAACCGCGCGCCAGCTCTATGGCTTGCTGCGCCAGTGGCGCGCCGCGCTCGACCGCGTGCGGGCCTACGACGCGATGGTGATGCTCGGCGAGATCGGCAGCGACGCCGCCCTGATGCACCTGGCCGAACTCGCGCGCCAGACCCGCCACGACGACCTGCGCACCCGCGCCGACCGCATGCTCGGCGAAGTGGCCGAACAGCGCGGCCTCAGCCTCGACCAGCTGGCCGACCGCACCGTGCCTGATCTCGGCCTCGACACCCGTGCGCGCCTGACGCTCGACTTCGGCCCGCGCAGCTTCGAGGTGCGCATGGACGACAACTTCCAGCCCGTGGTGCACGACGCCAGGGGCAAGGCACTCAAGACGCTGCCCAAGCCGGGCGCGAACGACGACGCCGGCAAGGCCGCCGCCGCAACCACGCAGCTGAAAGAGCTGCGCAAGCTCGCAAAGACCGTCGCCACCACGCAGATCAGGCGGCTGGAGGCCGCGATGTGCGCGCAGCGCCGATGGGCCCCTGACGAGTTCATGCCCTTCTTCGCCAACCACCCGGTGCTGCGGGTCTTCAGCCGGCCTTTGGTCTGGGGCTTGTTCGACGCATCGGACAAGCTCGAAGGCACCTTCCGCGTCAGCGCCGAAGGCGAGCTGGCCGACCTGCAGGACGACGCGGTGAAGCTGCCCGAGGCCGCGCGCATCGGCCTGCCGCATCCGCTGGAGATAGCGGCCCTCGACCCGTCGTTGGCGACCGCATGGGCCGCAGTGCTGGCCGACTACGAAATCATGCAGCCCTTCGAGCAGCTGATGCGCCCGAGCTTCGTGCTCGACGAGGCGCTGCGCACCCGCCGCGAGCTCCCGCACTGGGCCGGCCGCGCCGTGTCGAACGCCGCCCTCATGGGCCTGGAAACGCGCGGCTGGCAGCGCGAGGTCGGCGACGGCGGCATGGTCAACAGCTTCAACAAGGCGCTGCCCGGCAGTGGCCGCATCTGCCTGATGCTGGAGGAAGGCTGGTTCGTGCAGGACAGCCCCGACGGCAAGGAGCTGCAGACCGTGCGCGCGGTGGCACTCGACGGCAAGGAAGGCACGCTCGGCGAGCTGCCGCCCATCGCCTTCAGCGAGATCGAGCGCGATCTGCAGCGCGCGATCCGGGAGACGGCGCCATGAACCGCAACTTGTGGCTGCTCGCCATCTGCCAGGGCCTGCTCCTGACGAACAACGTGACCTTCATCGCGATCAACGGGCTCGTGGGGCTGGCCATCGCGCCGCACGGCTGGATGGCGACGCTGCCGGTGATGAGCTACGTGGTGGGCGGCGCGCTCAGCACCGGGCTGGTGGCGCGCACGCAGCAGCGCTTCGGTCGGCGCGGCTCGTTCCAGATCGGGCTGGCGGTGGCGGTGGCGGTGGCATCGTCGCTGCTGTGCTGCTTCGCGGCGGTCACGAAGAACTTCTGGCTGCTGTGCTTCGCCACGGTGATCGCGGGCTACTACAACGCCAACGCGGGGCTCTACCGCTTCGCCGCTGCCGAGCTGGCAGCGCCGGCCTGGCGCGAGAAGGCGGTGTCGATGGTGATGGCGGGCGGGCTGATCGGCGCGGTTGCCGGGCCGAACCTCGCCACCGCCACGCGCGAAGCCTTTGCGGTGCCGTTCGCGGGCGCCTACATTGCGCTGGCCGTGGTGGCGCTGCTGTCGATGGCGGTGATGCACTTCATCGAATTCCCCGCCGCGCCCACGCGCAAGGGGGCAGCGGGCGGGCGCCCGCTGGCCGAGATCATGCGGCAGCCGGTGTTCATCGTGGCCGCCGCCGCGGGCGCGCTGGGCTACGGCGTGATGAACCTGCTGATGGCCGCGACGCCCATCGCGATGCAGATCTGCAGCCTGCCGTTCTCCGACGCCGCGCTGGTGCTCGAATGGCACGTGATCGGCATGTTCGCGCCGGGCTTCTTCACCGGGCACCTGATCCGCCGCTTCGGCGCGCTGCCGGTGATGGGCGTGGGGCTGGCACTGAACCTCGGGTGCATCGCCATCGCACTCTCGGGCGTGGAGCTGCACCACTTCATCGTGGCGTTGTTCCTGCTGGGCGTGGGCTGGAATTTTCTGTTCACCGGCAGCACCACGCTCTCGCTCACGGCCTACACCGCCGAGGAACGCGACCGCGCACAGGGCGCGCTCAACTTCTGCGTATTCGCCACGCTGGCGCTGACCTCGTTCGCCTCGGGTGTGCTGGTGACCACGCAGGGCTGGCAACTGCTGAACTTCGGCTCGCTGGTGCCGGTGGCGCTGACGGGCGCCGCGCTGATCTGGCTGGCGCGCAAGCGCGCCGTCAGGCCAGCGTCGGAAAGCGCCGGTTGAGCCAGCTTTGCAGGGCCGCGAAGACCGCGTCGGCTTCGAGCTCGTTGAAGATCTCGTGGTACAGCGCGTCGAAGCAGTGCGCCTCGACCTTGCCGCCTGATGCCGCGGCAGCAGCGAAGGCGCGGCTGGCGGCTGGCATCACGAGGCGGTCGTCACCCGCATAGAGAAGCAGCGTCGGCACGGGCCAGTTCGCGGCCCGCTGCTGCACCGTCGCGCCTTCGTACGCCAGGAAGCGCGCGAGGCGGCTGCCGATGCGGTCGTGCGTGAGCGGATCGTCGCGGTAGGCCTGCACCACGGCTGGATCGTGCGAGAGGTAGTTGTCATCGAGACCGTTGCCCACGCGCAGATTGGGCGCGATGCGCGGCAGCACAGCGAGCAGCATCTTCTGGAAGCCGCTCAGGCCCGGGTCGAGCCCCGGCGAGGAAAGCACCAGTCCATCGACTTGCCGCACATCACGCGCCACCAGACTCGCGGCGACCAGCCCGCCGAGGCTGTGCCCCAGCAGCACCAGCGGCAGGCCGGGGTTTTCGCGGCGCGCATCGTCGATCACGAGTGCGAGGTCGTCGACCAGCCGCAGTTCACTCGGCAGGCCGCCGCGCGCACCGGTCGATTCGCCGTGCCCGAAGTGGTCGTGCGCCCACACCGCGAAGTTCCATTCGTGCAGGCATTCCGCGAGCGCGTGATAGCGGCCCGCATGCTCGCCGAGCCCATGGACCACGACGATTACGGCGCGCGCCGGGCCGGGCGCCGGCAGCCGGCGCAGGGCGAGCGTCTCGCCGTCCGGGGTCGACAGCGAAACGCGCTGCGGCAAAGGCAGCGCCTCGCTCAAGCGGCCACCGGCTCCGATGTGGCCGCGCGGTGCGCAGCCGGCAATGCGGCGATCACTTCGGCCACGGCCGCGGTGAGCTTCTTGGCATAGGGCACGTGCAGGAACTCGTTCGGGCCGTGCGCGTTGCTCTTCGGGCCGAGCACGCCGCAGACCATCATCTGCGCCTTCGGGAAGCCGGCGCTGAGCATGTTCATCAGCGGAATGGTGCCGCCCTGGCCGATGTAGCCGCAGGAGGCGCCGAAGTGCGCCTGCGAGGCCTTGTTGAGCGCGTCCTCGAACCACGGCGTGATGGTGGGTGCGTTCCAGCCGGTGGCGCCGCCGTTGCTTTCGAAGGTCACGCGGGCCTGGTAGGGCGCGTTGTCTTCGAGCAGCGTCTTGAGGTTCTGCACCGCCTCGGCCGCATCGACCAGCGGGGGCAGGCGCAGCGACAGCTTGAATGCCGTGTACGGGCGCAGCACATTGCCCGCGTCCTTTAGTGCCGGAAAGCCCTCGGCGCCGGTCACCGACAGCGTGGGCTTCCAGGTGCGGTTGAGCAGGGCCTCGACCGGATCGGTGGTGGTCGGCAGCGCGAACATGGTCGAGCCGCCGCAGTCGTAGTGCGCCCACGGAAAGCGCTTGTAGACCTCTTCGCCGAGGATCGCGGCGGTGGCCCTGGCTTGCGCGAGCCGGTCGGCCGGCACTTCGCAGTGGAAGCTCGCGGGCAGCAGGCGGCCGGTGGCGCTGTCTTCGAGGCGATCGAGCACTTGCCTCATGATGCGGAAGCTCGATGGCACGAGGCCCGAGGCGTCGCCCGAGTGGATGCCTTCGGTCAGCACTTCCACCTTGAGCGTGCCGCTGGCCATGCCGCGCAGCGAGGTGGTGAGCCACAGCTGGTCGTAGTTGCCGGCGCCGGAGTCGAGGCAGATCACCAGCTCGACGTTGCCCAGGCGCGGACGCAGTGCGTCGACGTAGGGCAGCAGGTCGTAGGAACCGCTTTCCTCGCAGGTCTCGATCAAGCCGACGATGCGCGGATGCGCCGCGCCCTGGCTCTTGAGCGCCTGCAGCGCGGCGATGCTGGCGTACACCGCGTAGCCGTCGTCGGCGCCGCCGCGGCCGTAGAGCAGGCCGTTCTCGTACTTGGGCGTCCATGGGCCGAGGTCGTTGCGCCAGCCGGTGAACTCGGGCTGCTTGTCGAGGTGGCCATACATCAGCACGGTCTCGCCCATGTCGGTGCCGGTGGCCGGCACTTCGAAGAACAGCACCGGCGTGCGGCCTTCGAGGCGCACGATCTCCAGCTTCAGGCCTTCGACCTTCTGCGCCTCGACCCAGGCGGCGGCGTTGCGCAGCACGGTCTCGAGGTAGCCGTTGGCCGACCAGTCCTTGTCGAAGCCGGGCGACTTGGCGGGAATGCCGATGTAGTCGGTGAGTTGTCGGACGATGTCGCCGTCCCATTGGGCGGTGACGTCGGACAGGGCGCGCTCGGCGTCGAGCGTGCCGGCGGGCATTTCGCGGTGCAGGGGGGCGTTCATCGGTGGGTTCTCCGCGGGTGACGAAAAGGCGCATTTTGCGCCTTGAGGCGACCGCGCGTAGAGTGCGGGCGATCTCAACCCGGAGGGCCATGTGAGCAAGGCAAACATCAAGGTGGGCATAGGCGGCTGGACCTACGAACCCTGGCGCGACAACTTCTATCCCAAGGGGCTCGCGCACGCGAAGGAGCTGAACTACGCGAGCCGCAAGGTCAGCTCCATCGAGATCAACGGCACCTACTACAGCACCTTCAAGCCCGACACTTTCAGGAAGTGGCACGACGACACGCCGGCCGACTTCATGTTCTCGCTCAAGGCCTCGCGCTTCGCGACCAACCGCAAGCTGCTGTCAGGTGCGGGCGACTCCATCAAGCGCTTCATCGACAGCGGCGTGGCCGAACTCGGCGACAAGCTCGGGCCGATCGTGTGGCAGTTCATGCCGACCAAGCAGTTCGATGCGGAAGACTTCGAGGCTTTTCTCGCGCTGCTACCGAAGAAGGAGGGCAGCCGCGTGCTGCGGCACGTGATGGACGTGCGGCACGAGAGCTTCATGGTGCCCGCGTACAAGGCGCTCGCGAAGAAGCACAAGGTGTCGACGGTGTTCACCGACGCCGACAAGTTTCCGTCCTTCGAGGAGCCCGAAGGCGATTTCGCCTATGCGCGGCTCATGATGGCCGACGCCAAGCTCAAGACCGGCTACGCGCCGAAGGCGCTGGACACCTGGGCCGAGCGCGCGCAGGGCTGGGCCGTGTCGCCGAAAAAGCGCGACGTGTTTGTCTACTTCATCAATGGCGCCAAAGAAAAGGCACCGGCCGCGGCCGGTGCCTTGCTGGAGCGCTTTGGGTGGATCCCGCCGAAAGCCTGAGTCTTAACCTGCGGCGTGCAGCGACGGCTTGGCGCCGAAGCTGATTTCGCCGGAAAGCTGGCCGCCTTCTTCGATCACGATCTTGCCGTAGCGGATCTTGCCGGTGACCTTGCCGGTCGAGTGGATCACGAGCTTTTCGCGCACCGTGAGGCTGCCGTCGAACACGCCGCGGATTTCGGCGATGTCGATTTCGGCCGAGCCCTTGAACTCGCCCTGCTCGGCGATCTGCATCAGGCGCGAGTCCATGGTGGCCTCGACGAGGCCTTCGACCACGAGCGTGTCGCAGTCGGTGATCTCCACGCCCTTGAGCTTGATGTTCGGGCCGACGGTGAGCTTGCTGCCGCCTTCCTTGGCGGCGGCAGATGCTGCTGCAGCGGCGGTGTTCAGGCCACCTTGCTGCGCGGTCAGCGACGAGGGATTGACGGGGGTTCCGGAGAGATTGGTGCCCGAACCGACGAGCGGCGCGGGGCGGGATGTCAACGAGTCGGTGTCACGATCACGCTTGCCGAAGAAGGGGGACTGTGTAGCCAAAGGGGAGCTCCTCAAGAAAGGGACTATCGTAAGAACGCACTCATGGCCTGCGGCACTTCATTGCGCAAGAAGCGTAACTGAATAAATCGACTGTGGACATGACAATGCGGCGTCATGAGCCCTCCGAACTCCGAAACTCCTTCCACCGCGCAGGCCGCGCACCCCTCGCGCGCCATTTCGTCTGCCACCGACTCGCGCTTCGACAAGCCCGCGCACGGCTGGCGGCGCACGCTGTTCACGGTGATCTTCGAGGCCGACACGCGCGCGGGCCTGATGTTCGACCTGGCGCTGATCGCGGTGATCGTCACCAGCGTGCTGGTGGTGATCCTCGACAGCGTGCAGTCGATCCGCGAGCAGTGGCGGCCGCTGTTCAATGCGCTCGAATGGGTGTTCACCATTCTCTTCACTCTGGAATACATCGCACGGCTGTGCTGCGTGAACAAGCCGCTGCGCTATGCGCTGAGCTTCTACGGCGTGATCGACCTGCTCGCGCTGCTGCCGACTTTTCTGGTGGCCTTCGCGCCCGAGATGGCGTACCTGATCGACGTGCGCGTGCTGCGGCTCTTGCGTGTGTTCCGCATCTTCAAACTATCGCGCTACTCGGTGGAGTACCGCGCGCTGGTGTCTGCCGTGGCGTCGAGCCGGCGCAAGATCACGGTGTTCGTCGGCTTCGTGATGCTGGTGGTGCTGGTGATGGGCACGCTGATGTACGTGGTCGAGGGGCCAGTGCATGGCTTCACAAGCATTCCGGTGGCAATTTACTGGGCCATCTCGACGATGGCCACGGTGGGCTTCGGCGACCTCGTGCCCAAGACCGACCTGGGCCGCGCGATCGCCTCGGTGATGATGTTGCTGGGCTGGGGCGTGCTCGCGGTGCCGACCGGCATCGTGACCGCGGAGATGGCGCGGCGCGGGCCCGACGACGAAGCGGTACCGGTGGCGCCGCGCGGCATTCTCGCGATGGCGGCGCCTGCGCCCTCAGCACCTGCAACGCCCGCAAGACGCCTTACGCCTTCGGCCAGACGACGCGCCCTTGCGCAGCATCGTCGAGACGGGCGATGAAAGCGTCGGCATCGGGCTCCGGCAGCGAGAAGGCGAAGGCCACGTCGTCGCCATGCTGCACATCGTCGAGCACCGCGCCTGCAGCGGCGAGCTCGCGCCGCACCAGTCCTTCGAGCGCATAGGGCACCGAGCAACCGAGACTGCGCTGGCGCACCAGCGGCACGAGCTCGGCGCTGAGCAGGGCCTGCGCGACCGCATCGGTGTAGGCCCGCACGAGTCCGCCCGCGCCCAGCTTCACGCCGCCGAAGTAGCGCACCACGGTTGCGAGCGCGCCTTCGACCTGCTGGTGGCGCAGCACCTCCAGCATCGGCCGGCCGGCCGTGCCGCCGGGCTCGCCGTCATCGTTCGCGGCCGACTGGCCGCCGGCCATCAAGGCCCAGCAAACGTGCGCGGCCGCGGGATGTTCGGCACGCAGCGAGGCGACCACTGCCAGCGCGGCCGCGCGGTCGGCCACCGGTTGCACGCAGCCGATGAAGCGGCTCTTCTTGATGAGCAGCTCGCTGTGAACCGGCTGTGCAAGCGTGAAGCTCATCCGGTGGTGCGCTCCAAAGGGCTCAGCCGCCGCCGCGCTCGAACTTGAAGACCGCCGTGCTGGCGCGCGCATTGGGCAGCCAGCGCACGTCGCGCCCGTCCTGCAGGCCGAAGGCGTCGAGCACGCGCAGGTTGTTCTTGCCGGCCAGCACCTCGAAGTCCTTGAAGGTGCCGACGCGGATGTTGGGCGTGTCGTACCACTGGTAGGGCAGGCGGCGCGTCACAGGCATGCGGCCGCGCGCCACGCTCAGGCGGTTGGGCCAGTGCGCGAAGTTGGGAAAGGCGACAACGCCGATGCGGCCGACGCGCGCGGTCTCGCGCAGCATCACTTCGGCATTGCGCAGGTGTTGAAGCGTGTCGATCTGCAGCACCACGTCGAACGAGGCGTCGTCGAACATCGCGAGGCCTTCGTCGAGGTTGAGCTGGATCACGTCGACGCCGCGGCGGATGCACTGCAGCACGTTGCCGTCGGCAATTTCCACGCCGTAGCCGGTGCAGCCGCGCTCGCGCTGCAGCAGGTCGAGCAGGGCGCCGTCGCCGCAGCCGAGGTCGAGCACGCGCGAGCCTTGGGGCACGAGTTCGGCAATCAATCTTTGGTGTTCGAGGTCGCTCATTGGAACTCCTTGGCGACACGTTCGAAGTACGAGCGCACCACGCCCATGTAGCGCACGTCGTCGAGCAGGAACGCATCGTGGCCGTGCGGCGCGTCGATCTCGGCGTAGCTCACGTTGCGACGGTTGTCGAGTAGCGCCTTCACGAGCTCGCGGCTGCGCGCGGGCGAGAAGCGCCAGTCGGTCTTGAAGCTCACGAGCAGGAACTTGGCCGTGGCCTGGGCCAGCGCGGTGCTGAGCTTGCCGCCGTGGCTGCGCGCGGGGTCGAAGTAGTCGAGCGCGCGGGTGATCAGCAGGTAGGTGTTGGCGTCGAAGTACTCGCTGAACTTGTCGCCCTGGTAGCGCAGGTAGCTTTCGATCTGGAACTCGACGTCCTGCGTGGAGTAGCGGTAGTCGAGCCCCGCCACCTCGCCCTCGACGGCGCTGCGCAGGATGCGGCCGAACTTCTCGTTCATCACGTCGTCGCTGAGGTAGGTGATGTGGCCGATCATTCGCGCGATGCGCAGGCCGCGCTTCGGGATCACGCCGTGTTCGTAGAAGTGGCCGCCGTGGAAGTCGGGGTCGGTCACGATGGCGCGGCGCGCGACTTCGTTGAAGGCGATGTTCTCGGCCGTGAGGTTGGGCGCGCTGGCCACGACCACGGCGTGGCGCACGCGGCTGGGGTACTGCATCGTCCACGACAGCGCCTGCATGCCGCCAAGGCTGCCGCCCATGACGGCCGCGAGCGTCTCGATGCCGAGCACGTCGAGCAGCGCGGCCTGCGCGTCGACCCAGTCTTCGACCGTGACCACGGGGAAGTCGGCGCCGTAGACGTGGCCGGTGGCGGGGTTGACGTGCATCGGGCCGGTCGAGCCGAAGCAGGAGCCGAGGTTGTTGACGCCGATCACGAAGAAGCGGTCAGTGTCGACCGGCTTGCCCGGGCCCACCATGTTGTCCCACCAGCCCTCGGAGCGGGCCTGGCCCTGGTAGACGCCCGCAACGTGGTGCGAGGCGTTGAGCGCGTGGCACACCAGCACCGCATTGCTGCGATCGGCGTTCAGGGTGCCGTAGGTTTCGTAGGCGAGCGTGTAGTCGCTGATCGACGCGCCGCTGCGCAGGGCCAGCGGGCCTGCGAACTGCATCGACTGCGAGGTGACGACCAAAGGTGGTGACGACGACATGAATGAAAAAACCCGGCCTCGCCAAAAACGAGCCGGGTCTGCCGCGCCTGTCTTTAGCTGAATTTATAAAGCGCCCGCAAGCTGAAGCAAATCGGCGCAAGAGGCAGTATATCGCCCCATCGGATTACCAGCCGATGATCATGATCACGCCCAGCACCAGGAAGATCGCGGCCGAGATGCCGTGCACTAGCTTGATCGGCACGCGCCGCACGATCTTCTCGCCGAGCCACACCACCGGCGCGTTGGCCAGCATCATGCCCAGCGTGGTGCCTGCGACCACCCAGAAGTAGTCGTGCGTGAAGCGGGCGGCGAGCATGACGGTGGCGATCTGGGTCTTGTCGCCCATCTCGGCGAGGAAGAACGCAATCACCGTGGTGCCGAAGACGCCGAATTTCGACGCGCCCGGGGCATCGTCGTCGTCGAGCTTGTCTGGAATCAGCATCCAGACGGCCATCGCGATGAACGAGCCGCCCAGGATCCAGCGCAACACCTCGGGTCCGAGCCAGCGCGTGATGTAGTTGCCGACGGCACCCGCCAGCGCGTGGTTGATGATGGTGGCGGCGAAGATGCCCAGAACGATGGGCCAGGGTTTCCTGAAACGGGCAGCGAGCAAGAGGGCCAGGAGTTGGGTCTTGTCGCCCATTTCGGCGAGCGCAACTACGCCGGTTGCAACGAGAAAAGCTTCCATGATGGACGTGGGGTTCCTTGGGCCGAAGGACGCAATTGACCGTGCAACACCTTCGGCCATATTCCCGAAGTTGCACGGTCAAAGGTCTCGCCAGGTGTGTTCACTGCACGCGCCATGTCCTGTGTGGGGCAGGACAAGTCTGTTGACGCGGGCCCTTCTCGCAGATCGGAAGGCGGCTACTCCCCAATGACGGGGCGAATTCTACATGTAGCGCCAAGGACCTCGCCCAAACATGCAAGTAGGCACTAGCTTTCCATTAGTTTTGACAGGTGCTACCTCAAGAAGCAAATTCCCGCTTGCAATTCGGATATTTCACCCATAATGCACGAGCCTCCCTCTTCATTTTGGTCGGGGGGCAGTTCGGTGATCGGTCAGTTTCGCGCGACTCGACGGCTCTCGTTTGAGTGATGCTTTCGGGACTCCATCGCTTTTCTTGATGTGTTTATAGGAGTCCCTTGATGGGCAACAAACTGTACGTCGGCAACCTGCCTTACTCAGTGCGCGACGGAGATCTCGAACAGGCCTTCGGGCAGTTCGGCGCAGTGACCAGCGCCAAGGTCATGATGGAACGTGACACCGGCCGCTCGAAGGGCTTCGGCTTCGTCGAGATGGGCAGTGACGCGGAAGCACAAGCAGCAATCAACGGCATGAACGGCCAGCCCCTCGGTGGCCGCAGCGTCGTCGTCAACGAAGCACGTCCGATGGAAGCTCGTCCCCCGCGCAGCGGTGGTGGCGGAGGCTACGGCGGCGGCGGTGGTGGTTATGGCGGCGGTGGTGGCGGAGGAGGCTACGGCGGCGGTGGTGGCGGCTACGGTGGTGGTGGCGGTGGCCGCTCCGGCGGTGGCGGAGGCTACGGCGGCGGCGGTGGTGGCCGCAGCGGTGGCGGCGGTGGTGGTGGCGATGGCGGTTTCCGCAGCCCCTACGGCGCCGGTCCCCGTGGCGGTGGCGGCGGTGGCCGCTCCGGCGGCGGTGGTGGCGGCGGCTACGGTGGTGGCGGCAACAGCGGCTACTAAGCCCTTACGCTCTCAAGCACACAGACAAAAGGCTCCCTCGGGAGCCTTTTTCAATGGCCGGTCATTCGGCGCGCGATGCTCAGGCTTCGCCGCTTCGCTTCTTGCGCTCGCGCCCTTGCACCGCCCGGTCGAGCACGGCGTTGGGCAGCATGCGCATGATCTTGGCGACCACACCCATCTGCCACGGAATCACGCGGTAGCTGGTGCCGGCCTCGATGGCGCGCAGCGCCTGGTCGGCGAAATCTTCCGCCTTCATGAGAAAGGGCATGCCGTACCGGTTGCCCTGCGTGAGCGGCGTGTCGATGTAGCCCGGGCAGAGGGTGACGACCTTGACGCCGCTATTGAACAGTTCGCCGCGCAGGCTCTCGCAGTACGCCACTACGCCGGCCTTGCTGGCGCAGTACGCGCCATGCCCCGGCAATCCGCGGATGGACGCCACACTGCCGATGCCCACCAGCCGCCCGCTGCCGCGCTGCACCATCGCCCGCACGAACGGGTGGAAGGTGGCGGTCAAGCCGACGTTGTTGGTGGCAAAGGTCTGCGCCAGCACGTCGAGGTCGGAGCGCTCGGCTGTGTCGATGCCAACGCTGATGCCGGCATTGGCGATCACCACGTCGGGCAGCCCCTGCTGCGCGATGCAGGCGTTGCCGGCGGCGACGATGCTGTCGGTCTGCGCCACGTCAGCGCTGTAGATCCGGTAGCGGTCTGCGCTCAGCTGGCGGGCATTCGCCCACGCTTCGATTTCCGCCGTGCGCCTAGCGACCAGCGCCAGGCGATAGCCCGCGTCGTAGAAGCTCGCGGCCAGCGCCTGGCCGATGCCGCTCGATGCGCCGGTGATGAAGACAAGCGGGGACGTGGTCATGCAGGAGATGTCTTCTTCAGCGCTTGGCAGGAGCGGCCGGAGCCGCCGACGGAATCAGCACGCCGCGCACCCGACCGTTCAGGTTGGCCACGCCGCTCAGGTTGTCGTAGTCGAGCGTATCGCCGGTGAACTGGTCGGTGCCGCGAATGAGCGTGACCGGCTTGTTCGACGTGACGCGTTCCGTGTCGACGTAGGCGTGCAGGAAGTCGCCGCGAAACTCGAGGCGCGGCGCAGGCTTGCCGTTCGGTCCCACCGAAGGATCGCGGATGACGATCGCATTGCCGAACAGCTGCACCTCGCTGCCGTCGGAGTTCGACAGGCCGCGGTCGGCCGACCCGCGCGTCACCAGGCCCTCGGGCGACACGCTGCGCATGCGCACCTTGTCGATCTCGATTGTGTCGGTGTCGGGGTAGTGCCGGCCTTCGACTCCGTGCAGCTCGCTGCGCAGGTCGCCATTGGGCAGGAAATTCTTGATGACGAAGTCGCGCATGAAGTAATCGGGCTCATGCGTGGGCGCGACCTTGGCCGTGGGCTCCAGCAGCTTGGGCGCGTTGCGCACCAGCCAGTAGGTGCCGAGCGCGACGGCGGCCGTGAGGATGATCGGCAGGTAGATCGTGGCGCGGTCGAGGACGTCGCGCACCATGCCCCATGCGCGTTTCGCGTTGTTCATGTGGTCGGGCCTCGGGCAGCATCGAGCATCGCGCGGTATTGGCCGCAAGCCGTGAGCAGCAGGTCGCAGAACTCGCGCGCCGCGCCTTCGCCGCCACGCGCCTGGGTCACGTAGCGCACGATGCCGCGCACTTCCGCATGGGCATTGGCTGGCGCCGCCGCGAAACCGACGCGCGTGAGCACCGGGAGGTCGGGCCAGTCGTCGCCGATGGCCGCGGCCTGCGCCCACGTATAGCCGAGCTGGTCGAGCATGGCCTGTGCAGCGGGCAGCTTGTCTTCGGTGCCGTAGCGCACGTGCTCGATACCCAGCGCCTCGAGCCGCACGCGCAGCGGCTTGGAATCGCGTCCGGTGATCACGGCCGGCACGATGCCGGCCTTGCGCAGCAGCTTCAGGCCGTAGCCGTCGAGGATGCTGAAGCGCTTGAGCGTTTCGCCGTGCTCGGTGAAGTACACGCCGCCGTCGGTCAGCACGCCGTCGATGTCGAAGAAAACAATGCGCACGTCCTGCGCGGCGAGCAAGGTCTCGGCCTGGAACTCGAGCGGCATCAGATGACCTTCGCGCGCATCAGGTCGTTGGTGTTGATCGCGCCGACGATCACCCCCGCGCCGTCGATCACGAACAGGCGGGTGATGCCGCATTGCTCCATCAGCTCGGCGGCTTCCACCGCCAGCGCATCGGCGCGGATGGTGCGCGGGTCGCGGTGCATCACGTCGACCGCCTTGGGTGTGCGCAAGTCGGCCCCCGCTTCGATCAGCCGGCGCAGATCGCCGTCGGTGAAGATGCCCGAGGCGCGGCCGTCGGGCTCGATCACCGCGGCGGCGCCGAAGCCCTTGATGCTCATCGCGCGCATCAGCTCGCTGATGTTGGCCGACGGCGGCACGCGCGGCACTTCGTCGCCTGAGCGCATGACGTCGCTTACGTGGGTGAGCAGCTTGCGCCCGAGCGCGCCGCCCGGGTGCGAGCGCGCGAAGTCTTCCGAGCCGAAGCCGCGCGCGTCGAGCAGCGCCACGGCCAGCGCATCGCCCATTGCCATCTGGGCGGTGGTGCTCGCGGTGGGCGCGAGGTTGAGCGGACAGGCTTCCTTGGACACGCCCGCGTCGATCACGATGTCGGCATGGCGGGCGAGGGTGGATTCAGGGCGGCCTGTCATGGCGATCAGGGGCACGCCCTGGCGCTTGACGACCGGCAGGATGACGGTGAGCTCGTCGACCTCGCCGCTGTTGGAAATGGCCAGCACCAGGTCGACCGCCTTGATCATGCCGAGGTCGCCGTGGCTGGCTTCGGCCGGGTGCACGAACATCGCGGGCGTGCCGGTGGAGGCGAGGGTGGCGGCGATCTTGCGGCCGACGTGGCCGCTCTTGCCCATGCCCATCACGACCACACGGCCGCGCACTTCGAGGATCTTGCGCACGGCATCGACAAAGCTCAGGCCGACGCGGTCTTTCAGACCGGTGACGGCTTCGGCTTCGATGTCGAAGGTCAGGCGTGCCCGAGCGAGGATGGCTTCGGGGTCGACCACTGGGGCCGGAACGGGGCGGGAGCTCATCGCCGGATTTTACGGGCCGGCCGGCACCCGGGATCACATGGCCCGGGGAAGCCCGGGGCACGGACATTGCTCTAGCATCGGCGCCTATGTCTTCGTTCGATCTCACGCTGTTGTATCTCCTGGCCGCGGTGATCGGCGTGGTGGCGTGCCGCTCCCTCAAGCTGCCGCCGATGCTGGGCTATCTGTCGGCCGGCGTGCTGATCGGGCCGCACGCCTTCGCGCTGGCGCAGAACACCGAAGGCATCCAGCACCTGGGCGAATTCGGCGTGGTGTTCCTCATGTTCGTGATCGGGCTGGAGTTCAGCCTGCCCAAGCTGCGCGCAATGCGAAAGCACGTGTTCGGGCTCGGCCTGCTGCAGGTGCTGCTGACGATGTCCATCGCCACGGTCGGCGCGCTGCTGATCGCGCGGCTGCTGCTGCCCCCGACATGGCAGTTGGGCTGGCAGACTGCGCTGGCGCTGTCGGGCGCGCTCACCATGAGCAGCACGGCCATCGTGGTCAAGCTGATGGCCGAGCGGCTCGAGCTCGAGAGCGAACACGGCAAGCGCGTGATGGGCGTGCTGTTGTTTCAAGACTTGGCCGTGGTGCCGCTGCTGGTGCTGATCCCCGCATTGGGCGCGCCACCCGAGGCACTGGCCAAGGCGCTGGGCCTGGCGCTGCTGAAGGCGAGCTTTTTGATCGGCGTGCTGCTCTACGGCGGCCCGCGCATCATGCGCTGGTGGCTCACGCTGGTGGCGCGGCGGCGCAGCGAAGAGCTCTTCATCCTGAACGTGCTGCTGATCACGCTGGGCCTTGCCTGGCTCACCGAGCTGGCCGGCCTGAGCCTGGCGCTGGGCGCGTTCATCGCGGGCATGCTGGTGTCGGAAACCGAATACAAGCACCAGGTCGAGACCGACATCCGGCCCTTCCACGACGTGCTGCTGGGGCTGTTCTTCATCACGGTGGGCATGTCGCTCGACTGGCACATCGTGGTCGAGCGCTGGCTGCTGGTGGGCGTGCTGCTGCTGGTGCCGCTGGCGTTCAAGCTGGGGCTGGTGACGGTGCTGGCGCGGGTGCTCGGCGCCACCTCGGGCGTGTCGCTGCGCACCGGCCTCTACCTTGCGCAGGCGGGCGAATTCGGCTTCGTGCTGCTGACGCTGGCGCAAGAGCGCAGCCTGCTGCCGCCGTGGCTGGCCAACCCGGTGCTGGCGTCGATGGTGCTGTCGATGCTGGCCACGCCTTTCATCATCATGTACAGCAACGCCATCGTGCGAAAGCTCGTGGCCAGCGACTGGCTGCAGCAATCGCTGCAGATGACGAGCATCGCGCGCAAGACCATCAACACCGCGCAGCACGTGATCATCTGCGGCTACGGGCGTTGCGGCCAGAACCTGGCACGCATCCTCGAGCGCGAGGGCATCCCGTACATGGCGCTCGACCTCGACCCCGACCGCGTGCGCCAGGCCGCCGCCGCCGGCGACTCGGTGGTGTTCGGCGATGCGGCCCGGCTGCAGGCCCTGATGGCCGCGGGCCTCGCACGCGCCAGCGCCGTGGTCGTCACTTATCTCGACGTGCCGGGCGCGATGAAGGTGCTGGCCAACACGCGCGCCCATGCGCCGCACGTGCCAGTCATCGTGCGCACGCAGGACGATCACGACCTCGAAAAGCTGCAGGCAGCAGGCGCCACGGAGGTGGTGCCCGAGGCCATCGAAGGTTCGCTGATGCTCGCAAGCCATGCGCTGGCGCTGGTCGGCGTGCCGATGCGGCGCGTGATCCGCGTGGTGCAGGACCAGCGCGATGCCCGCTACAACCTGCTGCGCGGCTACTTCCACGGCGCCGACGACGACAACGCCGACGAGATCGACCACGAGCGCCTCAACAGCTTCACCCTCAATGCCGGCGCGCGCGCGGTCGGCCAGACGCTGGAACAGATGGCGCTGCACACGCTGGGCGTGCGCGTCGCCAGCCTGCGCCGGCAAGACGGCCAGCCGCGCGCGCTGGCCGACAACCCGGTGCTGTCGGACGGCGACACGCTGGTGCTGTCTGGCAAGCCCGCCGCGCTGGCGATGGCCGTGGAGCGGCTGCAAAAAGGCTGACGATCCGGCAGCCTTCGCTTCGGTCCCGACGGATCAGTTGATCAGGCTCGGGTTGCGCTTTTCTTCTTCGAGGCGCTGCTGGCGGCGTACCGCTTCACACTGTGCATGGGCCTTGAACTCGGGCTTCAGGCACTGGGCCGCCATGCACTGGGCCTTGGCGATGAAGTTGCGGTCGCCGCACATGGCCTGCGGCTCGGCCGGAGCGGCAGGTGCCGGCGGCGGGGCGGGAGCGGCGACCGGGGCAGCGGGTTCAGGCGCGTTCGACGGCTGCTGCACGGAGGCGGGCGCCTGCTTGCGCGGCTTGGCAACGGGCTTGAGCGCCGGTGCGGCTTCCGCGGCAGGCGGTGTCTCGGCTGGCTCGACGGGCTGGGGGTCCGCTGGCGCCGAGGGCGCTGCAGGCGGTGACGACTCGGTCGGCGGCGGCAGCGGCGGGGCCGCGGGAGCCTCGACGGCCGGCGCAGCCCCTTCGGCGGCGGGTGCCTTGCGCGTTCCGTAGCCGTACCAGCCCGCGACGATCATCGCCACCGCGACCACCAGCAGACCGAGCCACAGCAGGATCACGCGCTTGCGTGGCGGGCGGTCGACCGACACAGACTGCCGGACCTTGGCCCGGCTTCTCTTCTTCATTTCGTGCTGCGGGGCCCAGGTCGATTCCAGCCCCGGCGGTGCGACGGGCGGCGCGGACGAATGCGGCAATCCGTCGTCGTGCACCATGAACACGGTCTGTTCATGCTCGTCGTTCTGCCGCGCGGCGGGCGTCCTGCTGAAGAACGAGGCGCGCGCGGGTGGCGGTGGCTCCTCCGGATCGAACAGCGGTGCCGGAATGGTGGGCGCGCGCAACTGGGCGGGGGCGGTGGTGGCCCATTCGCGTTCGGGGCTGGGGGGCGGCGGAATCCGGTCTCCCGCGGCGGACAGCTTGACGCCGCAACTCCTGCAGAAATTCGCGCCGTCACGGTTTTCCGTGCTGCAGACCGGACATATCAAGGCCATGGCTTACTTGCTGACTACTCTCTACTCTCGGGGTCCAGAACGAAAAACTGGCTGGCTGGTCGACGATCCGGCGGCGGGCGATCGGGGTTTCGTCAGGTCACGGCAACGCGCTTGGAGCGATGCGCCATGCGCTTGGCGATCACGGCGCCGAGCGCCATCGCGATCTCCAGCGCCATGTTGGGCTGGCGGTTCGACATTTCCGCAAAACGGATCGCCGTGAGCCGCCACACGCGGCCCGCGCCAGTGATCACCACGTTGGCCGAATGCGGCTGCCGGGAGAAGAACGAGCCTTCGCCGACCACCGAGCCGGGCGTGAGCACGGCAAGCTTCATCTGCTCCTTGCTGCTGACGCGATGCACGCTGATGGCGCCGCTCTCGACGAAGAACACCGAGCGGTCCGGCGTGCCCTGCTCGATCAGCACGTCGCCGACGCCGGTATCGATGGGCTGCAGATAGCCCGCCAGCGTTTCCCACTGCTGGACATTGAACGTCAACGCGAACGCGTCGATGTTCATGTTCTCCGCGATGGCGCGGCTCAGGTTCTGGATAGACATGTTTACTTCGGCCCCCGCATGTGAGCCGAAGTATCCGCGATGGCCGCGAGATTCGGCTACAACTGTTTACGTTTTTCAGGCCGCCTGTAGTTATTTACCAATGCAGAAGCGCGAAAAGATGACCCCCAGCAGGTCGTCCGCGCCGAATTCGCCGGTGATCTCGTTCAGGGCGTTCTGCGCCAGCCGCAGTTCTTCGGCCAGCAGATCGAGCAGCTGGGCCTGTGCCGCCAGGTGGCTGGCGGCCAGCGCCAGGTGCGTTTCGACCCGGACCAGCGCCTGCACGTGGCGCGCCCGCGCGAGGTACACGCCCTCGGGCACGGCCTGCCAGCCAGCCATGGCCAGCAACTGTTCGCGCAGGGCCTCGATGCCCAGGCCGGTTTTGGCGGACAGAGCAATGCCTTGTTCGGGGTGGGTAGCGGGCGCCGCGTCCTGCTTGTTCCAGACATCGAGCACCGGCACGCTCGCGGGCAGCTTCTGCCGCAGGCCGGCCAGGATCTCCGCGTCGGCGGCGGCGTAGTCGCCCAGGTGCGCGCGCGTCAGGTCGTGCAGGAACAGCACGGCATCGGCGCTTTCGATCTGGCCCCAGGCGCGCGCCACGCCGATCTGCTCGACCTCGTCGCTGCTCTCGCGCAGGCCGGCGGTGTCGGCCACGTGCAGCGGCACGCCGTGGATCTGGATGGTTTGCGAAACCACGTCGCGCGTGGTGCCCGGCACCGCGCTCACGATGGCCAGCTCGGCGCCGGCCAGCGCGTTGAGCAGCGAGCTCTTGCCCGCGTTGGGCTGGCCCGCGATCACGACCTTGATGCCTTCGCGCAGCAACGCACCCTGGCGCGCGCGCTGCTGCACGGCAGCGAGTTGCGACTGCAGCCTTGCCAGCTGCCCGGTGGCATCGGCCTTCTGCAGGAAGTCGATTTCCTCTTCCGGAAAGTCGAGCGTGGCCTCCACCAGCATGCGCAGGTGGATCAGCGCATCGCGCAGCGTGTGGATCTCGCGCGAGAAAGCGCCCGACAGCGAACGCCCGGCGCTGCGCGCGGCGGCCTCGGTGCTGGCGTCGATCAAGTCGGCGATGGCCTCGGCCTGCGCCAGATCGATCTTGCCGTTGAGAAACGCCCGCTGGCTGAACTCGCCGGGCTCGGCCACCCGCAAGCCCGGCAGGCGCGGGCGTCCGGTGACGGGGTCGGTTTCGGACGCGGCTTCGAGGCAGCGCGCCAGCAGCAGCTGCAGCACGACCGCGCCGCCGTGGGCCTGGAGTTCGAGCACGTCCTCGCCGGTGAAGGAGTTCGGCGAAGGGAAGTGAATGGCCAGGCCGTGGTCGACCGGCTCGCCGTCCGCATCGCGGAACGGCAGGTAGGTGGCCTCGCGCGGCTTGAGCGCGCGGCCGCAGAGGGCTTCGATCAACGGCGCCAGCTTTGCGCCCGAAACCCGCACGATACCAACCGCCCCGCGCCCCGAGGCAGTGGCGATGGCAACGATGGGATCGGTGGTGCGGGCGAGCATGGGGCGGATTCTTTCAGCAAAAAGGAAAAGGGCCGCGGATGCGGCCCTTTGCGGTGGCGGAGGTGCTTGCGGGGCTTACTTGCCCAGCACGCCCAGGCGCTTGTTGATGAACCACTGCTGCGCGATCGACAGCACGTTGTTCGTGATCCAGTACAGCACCAGGCCGGCCGGGAAGAAGATGAACATTACGCTGAACGCGAGCGGCATGATCCACATCAGCTTGGCCTGCATCGGATCGGGCGGCGTCGGGTTGAGCCAGGTCTGGAACAGCGAAGTGGCCGTCATCACGACCGGCAGGATGTACCAGGGGTCCGGTGCCGACAGGTCGGTGATCCAGCCGATCCACGGTGCGTGGCGCATTTCGACCGACGACAGCAGCACCCAGTAGAGCGCGATGAACACCGGGATCTGGATCACGATGGGGAAGCAGCCGCCCATTGGATTGACCTTTTCGGTCTTGTAGATCCGCATCATTTCTTGCTGCATTTCTTGCGGCTTGTCCTTCAGCCGCTCGCGCATTTCCATGATCTTCGGATTGATGGCCTTCATCTTGGCCATGCTGGCGTAGGCCTTGGCGTTGAGCCAGTAGAAGGCCGCCTTCAGCAGCACCACCAGCGCGACGATCGACCAGCCCCAGTTGCCCAGGATGCCGTGCAGCTGGGTGAGCAGCCAGTACAGCGGCTTGGAGATGATCGCGAAGATGCCGTAGTCCTTCACCAGGTCCAGGCCCGGGGCGATGGCTTCGAGCTTCTTTTCTTCCTCGGGGCCGGCGAACAACGCACTGTTCACGACCAGCGTGGCACCCGGGGCGATCTTCGGCAGCGTGGCCACCATGGCCACGGTGAAGAGGTTGTCGCCCAGGTCCTTCACGCGGAACTCGCGGCGCAGCTGTTCGCTGGCCGGGTCGCCCTTGAGCAGCCACGCCGACGCGAAGTAATGCTGCACCATCGCGATCCAGCCGTCGTTGGCCGGTGGCGGTGGTTCGATCTTGCCCTTGGCAATGTCCTTGAAGTCGAGCTTGTGGAACTTCTTCTCGTTGGTGTACGCGGCCGGACCGGTGAACGTGTTGGTGCCGAACATGGTGCCGGCGGCCACGGTGCCGTGGCGCAGCAGCTGCATGTAGAGCTGGGCGTCGCGCGGCTGGTCGCTTACGTTGACCACTTCATGGCGTACGCCGATGACGTAGTCGCCGCGGTGGAACACGTAGGTCTTGATGTACTTCAGGCCGCCGACCGGGGCGCTTTCGAAGCCCACTTCGAGCGTGTTCTGGCCATCGGCCATCTCGCGCGGACCGGCCTTCGGCGTCATCGGCGTCAGGTGGTTGGGGAAGCGGTCACCGGTGTCGACCTGGTTCAGCAGGCCGGTCTGCGCGACGTAGCGGGTGGCGGGCGAGCCGTTTTCGAACAGCACCACGTGCTTGGTGCGGTCGGCTTCGTCGTACTTCAGCAGTTCAAGCTGGTTGACCGTGGCGCCTTCGCTGTCGATCGTTGCCTTGAACAGGTCGGTGGTCACGTTGACCTGCTCGCGCGGCGCGGCCGCGGCGGCTTGCGTGGGCACGGCGCCCGCGTTGCCGCTGGTGCCGGATGCGGTCGGCACGCCGTTGTTGGCTGCAGGTGCGTTGGCTGGAGCGGCAGCCGTGGCGGCCGGCTTGGTCGACGGCAGGAAGGTCGGCTTGTTGCCGTTGAAGACCTGCCATTGGTCCCACAGCAGCACCAGCGAGAACCCAAAAATCACCCACAGTATCGTGCGGCGGATATCGTTCATGACGAAGACTTCTTGTCGGAGGAGAGAAGAGACGAAAACAGCGATCCTGACTTGTCAGTGCGACGCTGAGATTTCGGTGGAACCGGATCGTGGCCGCCCTGGCACCAGGGCTGGCAGCGCGCGATGCGGTGCAGAGTCAGGTAGCTGCCCTTGAGCGCGCCATGCACCTCGAGCGCCTCGATCGAATACACGGAGCAGGTCGGCGTGAAGCGGCACGACTGGCCGAGCCAAGGGCTCAGCAGCAGGCGGTAGGCCTTCACGAGGCCGATCAGCAGGCGTTTCATGGCGAAGAGGAGGGAGCCGCAGGCGCCGCTGGGGTGCGCGCAGCCCGCGCCAGCAGTTGCTGGAGCTCGGCGCGCACGGCGGCCTTGAGCTTGTCCGAGGTGGCGCTCACGAATTCCTTGCGGTCGAAACCGGCGCGCAGGCGCACCACGTGCGCAGCACGCGGCAAGGCAACGCCGGTAGCAGCACTCACGGCGTAAATCTGACGCTTGATGGCATTGCGCGTGACAGCGCGACGCGCCCAGCGCTTGGGCACCATGGCACCCAGCCAGACGTCGTCGGACGCGAACAACGGCTGTGCGCTCGATGCGAGATCGAGCGCACAGCGATGCAATGCGAAATGAGCAGTGCGCGCCACGGTGGCACCTGCGAGGACGGCCTGGAATTGCGCGCGGGTCTTGAGCCGCTGCATGGAAGCCGGGCTGTGCACGTCATTGCCGGTCGGGCCGGAAGCGCTGGCTGCGGGAGCCTGCGCTGACGTGTCGGCTGCTGGCAACGGCAGGTGGTCTGCCGTCAGACGGCCAGGCGCTTGCGGCCCTTGGCGCGGCGTGCGTTGATGACGGCACGGCCGCCGCGGGTCTTCATGCGGACCAGGAAGCCGTGGGTACGGGCGCGGCGGACTTTGGATGCTTGGTATGTGCGTTTCATGATGGTTCCAGATTCCCTGATTTCCGCATGAAAAAACCTGCGGGCGCTGGGGAGCGTGTTTCGGATGGCCCCCGAAAGACGCAATGAGGTTTTCAGGGAAACCCGCAATTATCGCAAACATTGGCCGCCGGAACAATCTTTGAGCAGATTTGCGGGCCTTTCGACATGTCGGCCAGCGTGTGGATAAGGTTTTGACAAGTTAGAATGCCGAGCGCCTTCCAGCAGAGAATATCCACAATACCTATACCAAAAATGCCCGAGGGTCTCATCACTTTTTCAAGCGCCCATGTCGACTGACGGCATCGGCGAAAGCCTCTGGCAGGCCTGCGTCGACCAGCTCGCGCAGGAGCTGTCCGAGCAGCAGTTCAACACCTGGATCAAGCCCCTGACAGCGCAGGTCGCCGACGACCTGTCGCGCATGACGGTGTTCGTCGCCAACCGCTTCAAGCTCGACTGGATCCGGGCCCAGTACGCCGGCAAGATCGCCGCCATGGCCGAGAAGATGTACGGCCAACCGGTTGCCATCGAGTTAGCACTCGCTCCTCGCGAAGTGCCCGTGCGCTCTGCACCCATGGCTGTCATGACCGAAACGGACGTGCCCCGCGACGTGGCCGGTCCGGGCGAGGAGCCGGCCGCGGCCGGCTTCAAGAACCGCCTGAATTCCGGCCTCACTTTCGACACCCTGGTCGAGGGCACGGCCAACCGCATGGCGCGCGCCGCGGCTATGCACGTGGCCGGCATGCCGGGCCATCTTTACAACCCGCTTTTCATCTACGGCGGCGTCGGCCTGGGCAAGACCCACCTGATGCACGCTGTGGGTAACCGGCTGCTGGCCGACAAGCCAGATTCCAAAGTTCTCTACATCCATGCCGAGCAATTCGTCTCGGATGTGGTCAAAGCCTATCAGCGCAAGACTTTCGATGAGTTCAAGGAGCGCTACCACTCGCTCGATCTGTTGCTGATCGACGATGTGCAGTTCTTCGCCAACAAGGACCGGACGCAGGAAGAATTCTTCAATGCGTTCGAGGCCCTGCTCGCCAAGAAGTCGCACATCGTGATGACCAGCGACACCTATCCGAAGGGGCTGGCGGACATCCACGAGCGGCTGGTTTCGCGCTTCGACTCGGGCCTGACGGTCGCCATCGAGCCGCCCGAGCTCGAAATGCGCGTGGCCATCCTGATCAACAAGGCGCGCGCCGAATCGGCCGAAATGCCGGAAGAAGTGGCCTTCTTCGTCGCCAAGAACGTGCGCTCGAACGTGCGCGAGCTCGAAGGCGCGCTGCGCAAGATCCTGGCGTACTCGCGCTTCAACCAGAAGGAGATCTCGATCGCCCTGGCGCGCGAGGCGCTGCGCGACCTGCTGTCGATCCAGAATCGGCAGATCTCCGTCGAGAATATCCAGAAGACGGTGGCCGACTACTACAAGATCAAGGTCGCCGACATGTACAGCAAGAAACGCCCGGCCAGCATTGCGCGGCCGCGGCAGATCGCGATGTACCTGGCCAAGGAGCTCACGCAGAAAAGCCTGCCGGAAATCGGCGAGCTGTTCGGTGGGCGCGATCACACGACGGTGCTGCACGCGGTGCGCAAGATCTCGGGCGAGCGCCAGCAGCTCACCGAGCTCAACCAGCAGCTCCACGTGCTCGAACAGACGCTCAAGGGCTGACCGCCGAATGTCATCAAGGGTGCCCCTCGCGACAGCGGAGAATGGCGTCTTACAAGCTGATTCAAAGAGATAGAGAAGAGGAAGAAGACATGATCGTTTTGAAGGCAAACCAAGACAAGGTCCTCGCCGCGCTGCAGTCGGTGGCGGGCATCGTGGAGCGGCGTCACACCTTGCCGATCCTGGCGAACGTGCTGATCCGCAAGACCGGCGGCCAGCTGCAGCTGACCACCAGCGACCTCGAAATCCAGATCCGCACCACTGCCGAACTCGGCGGCGACGAAGGCAACTTCACCACCACCATCGGCGCGCGCAAGCTGATCGACATCCTGCGCACCATGCCGGCCGACCAGACCGTGAGCCTCGAATCGAGCGCGAGCAAGCTGGTGCTCAAGGGCGGCAAGAGCCGCTTCACGCTGCAGTCGCTGCCCGCCGAAGACTTTCCGCTGGTGCAGGAAGCCGCCAATTTCGGCCCCGTGTTCAGCGTGCCGCAAAAGACGCTGAAAGACCTGCTCTCGCAGGTGTCGTTCGCCATGGCCGTGCACGACATCCGCTACTACCTGAACGGCATCCTGTTCGTCGCCGAAGGCAAGCAGCTGAGCCTGGTGGCCACCGACGGCCACCGCCTGGCGTTCTCGTCGGCCACGCTCGACGTCGAAGTGCCGCGCCAGGAAGTCATCCTGCCGCGCAAGACCGTGCTCGAAATGCAGCGCCTGCTGTCCGACGCCGAAGGCGCCATCGAGATGCAGTTTGCGAACAACCAGGCCAAGTTCAGCTTCGGCGGCATGGAGTTCGTCACCAAGCTGGTCGAAGGCAAGTTCCCCGACTACAACCGCGTCATCCCGAAGAACCACAAGAACACCGTCACGCTGGGCCGCGCGCCGCTCCTGGCCAGCCTGCAGCGCACCGCCATCCTGACCAGCGAGAAGTTCAAGGGCGTGCGCCTGAACATCGAGCCGGGCACGCTGCGCATCGCATCGAACAATGCCGAGCAGGAAGAAGCGCAAGATGAGCTCGACATCGACTACGGCGGCGACGCCATCGAAATCGGCTTCAACGTGACCTACCTGATCGACGCGCTGTCGAACATGGACCAGGACATGGTCAAGCTGGACCTTGCCGACTCCAACAGCTCGGCCTTGTTAACCATCCCCGAGAACGCATCTTTCAAGTACGTCGTGATGCCGATGCGTATCTAGAAAGAGCTTGATTCACCCCCAGGCTTGCCCACTTCGTGTGGCCGCCAACCCCCTTGCAGGGGGCAATACCAGCGGCCCGGCAAAGCCGGTTCCGCGGTATTTCCAGTATGGAACAGCGTACCGCCCGGTTGCCGTGAGAGTTAGAGGAATATCCGAATGAGTGCTGAAGAAAACAAGCCCGACGTGCCCCACACCGAGCCCGTCTACATCCCCGAGATCGACACCGTGGCCCCCGACACCAGCTACGGCGAAGGCTCCATCACGATCCTCGAAGGGCTTGAAGCCGTGCGCAAGCGCCCCGGCATGTACATCGGCGACACCTCCGACGGCACCGGCCTGCATCACCTGGTGTTCGAAGTCGTCGACAACTCCATCGACGAGGCCCTGGCTGGCCATTGCGACGACATCGTCGTGACCATCCACAGCGACAACTCGATCAGCGTTACCGACAACGGCCGCGGCATCCCCACCGGCGTGAAGATGGACGACAAGCACGAGCCCAAGCGCTCGGCTGCCGAAATCGCCCTCACCGAACTGCACGCCGGCGGCAAGTTCAACCAGAACAGCTACAAGGTCTCGGGCGGCCTGCACGGCGTGGGCGTGAGCTGCGTGAACGCGCTGAGCGTGATGCTGCGCCTGGTGGTGCGCCGCGAAGGCAAGATCCACGAACTCGAATTCAGCCGCGGCTTCGTGCAGAACCGTCTGCTCGAGACGGTGAACGGCGTCGAAGTCTCGCCCATGAAGATCATCGGTGACACCGACAAGCGCGGCACCGAGGTGCACTTTCTGCCCGACACCCAGATCTTCAAGGAGAACTCGGACTTCCACTACGAGATCCTCAGCAAGCGCCTGCGCGAACTGAGCTTCCTGAACAACGGCGTGCGCATCCGCCTGAAGGACGAGCGCACCGGCAAGGAAGACGACTTCTCCGGCGCCGGCGGCGTACGCGGCTTCGTGGAGTTCATCAACAAGGGCAAGACCGTCCTGCATCCGAACTCGTTCTATGCCGAAGGCGAGCGCCCGGCCGACACCTATGGCGGCATCCCCGGCACGCACATCGGCGTCGAAGTGGCGATGCAGTGGAACAGCGGCTACAACGAGCAGGTGCTGTGCTTCACCAACAACATCCCGCAGCGTGACGGCGGCACCCACCTCACCGGCCTGCGCGCCGCGATGACCCGCGTCATCAACAAGTACATCGAAGAGAACGAGTTCGCGAAGAAGGCGAAGGTCGAAGTCACCGGCGACGACATGCGCGAAGGCCTGTGCTGCGTGCTGAGCGTGAAGGTGCCCGAGCCCAAGTTCTCGAGCCAGACCAAGGACAAGCTGGTGTCCAGCGAAGTGCGCGCGCCGGTGGAAGACATCGTCGGCAAGCTGCTCACCGACTACCTGCAGGAACGCCCGAACGACGCCAAGATCATCTGCGGCAAGATCGTCGAGGCCGCCCGCGCCCGCGAAGCCGCCCGCAAGGCCCGCGAAATGACGCGCCGCAAGGGCGTGCTCGACGGCATGGGCCTGCCCGGCAAGCTGGCCGACTGCCAGGAAAAAGATCCGGCGCTGTGCGAGGTCTACCTGGTGGAGGGCGACTCCGCCGGCGGCTCCGCCAAGCAGGGCCGCGACCGGAAGTTCCAGGCCATCCTGCCGCTGCGCGGCAAGATCCTGAACGTCGAGAAGGCTCGCTACGAGAAGCTGCTCACCAGCAACGAAATTCTCACGATGATCACCGCGCTGGGTACCGGCATCGGCCGCGCCGGCGCGACCACGGCGGGCGGCGGCGCGGACGACTTCAACGTCGCCAAGCTGCGCTACCACCGCATCATCATCATGACCGACGCCGACGTCGACGGCGCCCACATCCGCACGCTGCTGCTCACCTTCTTCTATCGCCAGATGCCCGAGCTGGTCGAGCGCGGCCACATCTACATCGCGCAGCCGCCGCTGTACAAGGTGAAGGTCGGCAAAGAAGAGCAGTACCTGAAGGACGGCCCCGCGCTCGACGCCTTCCTGCTCAAGGTGGCGCTGAAAGATGCGAGCCTGCAGACAGGCGGCGCCAACTCCACCACGCTGAGCGGCGACACCCTGGGCGAGCTGGCGCGCAAGCACCAGGTGGCCGAGGCCGTGATCGCGCGCCTGCGCAACTTCATGGACGCCGAGGCGCTGCGCGCCATCGCTGACGGCGTGGCGCTCGACCTCGACACCACGCCCGCCGCCGAGGCCTCGGCCGTCGCGCTGCAAGCCAAGCTGCGCGAGCTCAACACCACCGGCATTCCGGCCGAGGTGAGCAACGAGTTCGACGCGCGCACCGACAAGCCGCTGCTGCGCATCAGCCGTCGCCACCACGGCAACATCAAGAGCAGCGTGATCACGCAAGACTTCGTGCACGGCGCCGACTACGCCGCGCTCGCCGAAGCCGCCAACACCTTCCGAGGCCTGCTGAGCCCCGAAGGCGCGCTGGTGAAGCGCGGCGAAGGCGAACGCGCCAAGGAAGAAAAGGTCGACGACTTCCGCCAAGCCATGAAGTGGCTCATCGGCGAAGCCGAGCGCGCCACCTCGCGCCAGCGCTACAAGGGCCTGGGCGAGATGAACCCCGAGCAGCTGTGGGAAACCACGATGGACCCGACCGTGCGCCGCCTGCTGCGCGTGCAGATCGACGATGCGATCGAGGCCGATCGCGTGTTCACGATGCTGATGGGCGACGAGGTGGAGCCGCGCCGCGAGTTCATCGAGCAGAACGCGTTGCGGGCGGCGAATATCGACGTGTAAGCCGCTAGGCGCGCGTTTTCTTTGGCGCGGGACCGGGGTCCTTCGCCGACTCTTCGTCGCGCAGCCGCCGCCACAGCGTGGCGCGGCTGATGCCGAGGACGACGCAGGCCTTGGCCTGGTCGCCCTGCACCGATTGAAGCACCTCGCGCACGCGACGGAGTTCGGCGGCGCGCCGTGCGCCCTTCAGCAGGCGCTCTCGCACGGGCGCCGGGCGAGCTTGGGTGCATTCGGGAAATACCTCCAGCAGGCGGGCCCGGTCCAGGTTGCCGGCGGGCGCCAGGTAGCTGTGGCATGCCAGCAGGCGCTCGACCAGGTTCTCCAACTCGCGCACATTGCCAGGCCAACCGTAGCCCGCGGCCAGCTCCAGCAAAGCGGCGAGCCAGGCCGATGCCTGCACTGCCGGTACGCCAGCCCTGCCGGCGCGGCGAGCCATCAGTTCGGCAGCCATGAGCGCGATGTCGGCTCCGCGATCGCGCAGAGGCGGCATCTCGATGCGCAACACCGCGAGCCGGTAGTACAGGTCGCGCCGGAAGAGGCCGCGCTCCACCTGTAATGCGAGGTCGGCATGGGTGGCCGCGATCACGCGCAGGTCCACCGGAACGGCAGCGGTCGCCCCGAGGCGAAGCACCTCCCGCTCCTGCAGCACGCGCAGCAGCCGGGTCTGCAGCGCCAGGGGCATGTCGCCGATCTCGTCGAGAAACAGAGTGCCCGTGTGGGCGGCCTCGACCAGACCTGTCTTGCCGCCGCGCCGCGCACCAGTGAAGGCACCTTCCTCGTAGCCGAACAGCTCGCTCTCCAGCAGGCTCTCGCCCAGAGCGGCGCAGTTCACGGCCAGGAACGGCTGCGTCGCTCGCCGGCTGGCGGTATGAATGCCCTGCGCCACAAGCTCTTTGCCGGTGCCGCTCTCCCCGACGATGAGGACCGTGGCCTCGCTCGAGGCGCATTGCGCGGCAAGCTCGCGCACGCGTTGCGCCAGAGGGCTGTCGCCTGTGAATGCTTCAAGCCGGTATCGCGTGGGTGCGCCCCGCTGCCGCTGGTTGGCGCGCAGGTGGCGGTCCGCGCGCTGGATCACCGCCGGGTCGCGGCACACGAGCAGCGCCCCCGTGACCTCGCCGCCTTCCATGACGGGCGCGCGCCGAACCACCAGCGTACGCATGCCGATCTGCAGCACCTCCTCGGCCGGGGCCTCGCGCAGGCGCAGCGTGGCGCCGAGGTCCAGCACGGGCTCCACCTCGCCCAGCACGCGGCCCGCCAGTTCCTGGACAGAGGCACCCAGCAGTTCCGCCATGACCGGGTTCAGCGCCTCGATGCGCTGCTGCAAGTCCACCGCGACCACGCCGTCCTGCAACTGGCCGAGGACGGTGTTCAGCCGTTCGTGGCGCGCCCGTTCGGCAAGGCTGTGGCGCGCGAGATGGATGGCGTCTTGCAGCGCCTGGCGCACGGCATCGTCCGAGTACATCAGCACGCTGGCAATGCCGGCTTGCTCGGCCAGGTCGGAGACCAGGCCAGGCGCAACCACTGCCTGGACGCCAGCCGCGCGCAACGCCTCCACGCAGGCGGGAGCGTCGTCGGCGCCCCGATAGCTGAACTGGGCGATGCCCATGCCGAACAGGGCGTCGAGTTGCGCCAGATGCTCTGAGGGACCGTCGAACGACACCAGTCCCACCCGGGGCGAGAGGGCGCGCGCGGCCGCCAGCGCACGCATCAGGTCGAAGCCGCGTACCTCCACCATGGCCACCGGGATGTCCAGATGCTGGCGCAGCCATTCGCCGCTGGCACCTGCCGCCACCACCGCGTCGACCGGTGCGCGCGCATGCAGCTCACGCACCGCTTCGACGGCCTCGTCGAAGGCAAGACCTACCAGTTCGATCTGCGCCTGCGCCGCCACCTCGGGTACCAGTCGTACCAGCACGCGGCCCAGTCGGTGGCGAGCTACGGCCACGATGCGAGGCCGGCGAGGCACGGCGGGCGAATGGGCAGGTGGCAGGACGAGTGCATTCATTCGACGAATTTTATGGTTTCAAATGTGAAATGAATTTGAAACATCACGCATGAAAAAGCTGCCGAGGAAAGTCATAAATTCCTTTTAAATCAATGACTTATATCCAACGACTTGCCAATCAGGTCTGTGGCATAGCGCTTGCGCACCCTGGACAAGACCTCCCGTGGTCTTGTCTTCCCAAATAACCAGGAGCCAACCGTGAACTTCCGTCGCCTTTCTGCAGTGACATGCGCAACCGCCGCCGCCCTGGCTTGCACGCTACCTCTGAGCGTCCAGGCACAAACGTGGCCCACCAAGCCGATCCGGCTCGTCGTGCCGTTCTCTGCGGGCGGTGCCAACGACCTGATGGCGCGCGCCGCGGCCGAAGGGGCGTCGAAGCAGCTCGGCCAGCCGGTGATCATCGACAACAAGCCCGGCGCGGGCGCGATCCTCGGCGCCGACGTGGTCGCCAAGAGCGCGCCCGACGGCTACACCTTCCTGGTGAGCGCGGCCGGCGTGGTGTCGAACAGCATGATCAAGAAGAACATGCCGTACAAAGACGACGCACTGGTGCCGGTGGCCATGATCGCGCTGGCGCCCTCGGTGGTGGTGGTGCCGGCCAATGCGCCGTACAAGGACCTGAAGGAGTTCGTTGCCGCGTCGAAGAAGGCCGGCAACGGCTTTCACTGGGCCACGGCGGGCACGGGCAGCACGCCGCATTTCGTCGAAGGCATTCTCGAAACCAAGTACGGCAGCAAGCTCGACGTGGTGCCCTACAAGAGCGGCTCGGAGTCGATCACCGCAGTGCTCGGCAACCAGGTCGAGGCGACGTCGGAGGCCAGCATCGTGGTGCTGCCGTACATCAAGAGCGGCAAGCTGAAGGCGCTGGCGGGCACATGGACGCAGCGCATCTCGGCCTACCCCGAGCTGCCGACGGCAACTGAAGAGGGATTCCCCGAGATCCGCATCGCGCACTGGGCCGGCGTGCATGCGCCGCGCGGCACGCCAGACGCCATCCTCGACAAGATGGCTGCTGCGATCGATGCGGCCATGAAATCGCCGGAGACAGCCAAGCGCCTGAAGGACATGGGCATCGAGCCCATCGGCGGCACGCGTGCGAGCTTCACCAAGTTCGTCGACGAAGAGCGCGCAAGGCTCGGTAGCGTCGTGAAGGCCACTGGCATGAAGGAAGACTGAGAACCCAATGAGCACGTCCAACGAATCTCCGAAGAAAACCCTGCGCCGGCTGGCCGATGCGCGCCGTGGCGTGCTGGTGCCAGGCGCGTTCAACGCGATGTCGGCGCGCGTGGTCGAAGACCTCGGCTTCGAGGCGATCTACATCACCGGCGCGGGCGTCACCAACATGTACCTTGGCCTGCCCGACCAGGCCTTCATGGGCCTGCACGAGATCGCCGAGCACACGGCGCGCATCCGCGATGCGGTGAACCTGCCGCTGCTGGTCGATGCCGACACCGGCTTCGGCAATGCGCTCAACGTGCGCCACACCGTGCGCGTGCTCGAGCGGGCAGGGGCCGATTGCATCCAGCTCGAAGACCAGGTCAGCCCCAAGCGCTGCGGCCACTTCTCGGGCAAGGCGGTGATCGACACCGACGAGATGCTCGGCAAGATCAAGGCCGCTGTCGACGCCCGGCAAGACAGCGACCTGCTCGTCATGGCCCGCACCGATGCGGCCGCCGTGCACGGCTTCGAGGCCGCCATCGAGCGCGCTCAGAAGTTCAGCGAGGCCGGCGCCGACATCCTGTTTGTGGAAGCCGTGACGCTGGCCGACGAAGTGCGTGCGCTGCCCCAGCGGCTGAACAAGCCCCAGCTCATGAACATGGTGATCGGCGGCAAGACGCCGACCTTCGGTGCGCAGGAGTTGGGCGCGCTAGGCTACGGCTTCGTGCTTTACGCCAACGCCGCATTGCAGGGCGCTGTGGTCGGCATGCAGAAAGCGCTCACCGCCCTGCGCGACGACAAGCGCCTGGAGGAAGATCCCGCGCTGGTAACCCCTTTCGCCGAGCGCCAGCGCCTCGTCGGCAAGCCCCAATGGGATGCGCTCGAGCGTCTCTACATCTAGGTCTGGGCAGTGTGAGTGTCATGAACAGGCTTTCAACCGCAGACATCCAGCGATCGGCGCTGCTGATCATGGACTACCAGCCCGGCATCCTCGGCTTCCTTCCTGATCCGGCGCCGCTGTTCGCGAAGGTCATGCCGGTACAGGAGCTGATGCGCTTGCGAGGCGCGAAGGTGGGCTTCGTGCGCGTGGCTTTCGATGCGGCCGACCTGACGCGCTTTCCCGCGCACAGCGTCATGGGCGCGCGCGTCAAAGCGGCGGGAGCCCATATGCATCTCGACTCCCCATCGACCGCCGTCCATCCGGATTTGGGCGTCGCGCCGGGCGACATCATTGTTCGCAAGACGCGGGTGGGCGCCTTCTCAACGACCGACCTCCATGCCCAATTGCAGCACGCGGGCATCGAAACCCTGGTGCTCGCCGGCGTACACACCAGTGGCGTTGTGCTTTCCACGGTTCGCGAAGCGCACGACCTCGACTATCGGGTCATCGTCCTGTCGGACGCGTGCGCCGATCCGGATGCCAAGGTGAACGAGTTCCTGCTGCGCGAGATCTTTCCAAGACAGGCGACCGTGGCCACCACGATGGAGTTTTGCGAAGCGATTTCGCCTTAGCCGAGCTTCTTGATCGCATGAACGACCGCCTTGGCCTCGGGGCAGCCTAAGCGGTGTTTCCGAAAGACAACGAATCTCTTCTGCGCTCAGCTAGGGATGAAGAAAAAATCCAAGAACTGTGCGTCCCTACCTTGTGAATTAATCCTCACTTTTTATGCCTTGACCGCTTCACCTCAATAGCAAATTAGCACTTAAATACGAACAGTAGAATTTATTTAATACATAAGTATCATATTTCTTACCATTGTTCCAATTTGTTAGTCAACGGTACACTCCGCTGCCCGAACTCAGTTAGTCAATTTTTCTGAAGTACGGGCGAATAACAGGGGGGATGATGCACGCGGATCTAGCACTAAAGATGATGTCCGACTTGTTTTGGACAGGTCTCTTGGTTTGCCTCCCTTTGCTGGGGCTGACCATGCTGGTTGGCATCGTGATCAGCGTGCTTCAAGTGGTCACTCAAGTCCAGGAAATGTCGCTGACATTTGTTCCCAAGCTCTTCACAGCTGGCGCCGTGATGATCCTTGCGGGCCCCTGGATGCTTCGCAAGCTCACTCAATTCACGGTCCAACTCTGGAGCGGCATCCCGTCGATGTTCTGAATCGAGGGACCGAATTGAATGTGTTGCCGTTTGACTCGACCTGGATGGTCTTTGTTGGCTTGCTCGCCTTGCGGGTTGCAGCCACCTTGCTCATGACCCCCGTCTTCTATGCCATGCCCTTGCCAGCTTCCATTCGGACCCTGCTGGTAGTTGGACTGTCGTTGGCACTGGCAGCAGGTCTACCAGCTCATCCGGCTCCATGGATGGGGTGGGATGCCTTGGTGGTGGCCGCCATGTCCGAACTTGCATTGGGTGCCATGCTGGGCCTTGGCATCCTGCTGGCGTTTGGCGCGTTTTCCGTTGCCGGCCAATTGCTGGATGTGCAACTCGGCTTCGGTATCGCGCAAATCGTCGACCCAGTCACCAAACGTCCGGTTCCCATTCTGACCTCGGCGTTCGGCTATCTCGCCGTATTGATGTTCTTCCTGGTCAATGGACATCACGCCCTGTTGCGCGGCATCAGTTACAGCCTGGATCGCTTTCCTGTCGGCGCGGCGTGGTCGATATCAGATTCGGTCGCACCCGTGATGAAGCAAGCCGCCGGGCTCTTTAGCCTGGGGTTCGCGTTGGCCGCACCTGTTGTCTTCTGCATATTGCTCGTCGAGTTCGCCTTGGGCGTTATCGGCCGGAACTTGCCTCAGATGAACATGTTCACGATGGGCATCCCCGTGAAAATCATCGCCGGCCTGGTGGCGTTGTCGCTGTGGTTCATGGGTATTGGTGGCGTCATGACACGCACCTACGCCAGCATTGCCTCCACTTGGGAGGGCATCTTCGTTGCCGCTCCTGCGTCGCAGGAACGGGGGCGCTGATGGCTGAACAGGACCTTGATCGCAACGAAGCGGCCACACCCTACAAGCTCCAGAAAGCGCGCGAGCGAGGGCAAACCGCAAAGAGCACGGACGTCGTCGCGGCAGTCGTTTTCGCCGTCGCCGTTGTCTACCTGACCTGGCGCGGGTTCTCCACCGTATCGAATCAGTTCCGTTTCGATCAGGCGCTGCTCATTCAAGCCGGACGCATGGATGCTTCCGGTGCCGGCCTCTGGCCGATGATTGAGCGTGCGGTGCGCGCCATGCTCGCGCTATGTGCTCCCTTCTTCGCCGCGGTGATGCTTTCGGCTGTCATCGGCAACATGATGCAGACCGGCCCGATCCTCTCCTTCGATCCAGTGAAGATCGACTTCGACCGTATCAACCCGGTCAATGGGCTGAAGAAGCTGTTCTCGATGCGCGTTCTGTTCGATGCCGCGCGCGCACTCGTCAAACTGGCGCTGTTGACCCTGGTCGCCGTCCTTGGACTCAAGGCACTGACAAGCCAGTTCTACGCGCTGGCCTCCTTGTCTGCCATCGGCTACCTGCACGTCCTGCTGGACGACCTCGCCAGCATCGGACTCAAGATGGCACTGGTTCTAGGCTTGATCGCTCTGGTCGACCTGATGTACACGCGGCGTGAGTTCGCCAAGAAGATGCGCATGAGCCAGCGCGAGCAGAAAGACGAGGCCAAGCACCGCGAAGGCGACCCGCGAATCCGTTCGCGGTTGCGAGAACTCCGACGCGAGATGCTCAAGCGCAGCCAGGCCCTGCGTCAGACACGCAACGCCGACGTTGTGATCACCAATCCCACCCATCTGGCGGTGGCATTGAAGTACGACCACGGACGCATGGCCTCGCCGCAATTGCTGGCCAAGGGCGCCGGGCACATGGCGGCCGCCATGCGCGAGATAGCGGCGCGCCATCGCATACCGGTCGTGCAGAACCCGGCATTGGCGAGGCGCATCTACAAGGAGCTCCCGGTCGATCACCCCGTGCCTCCCGAGCTTTATGCACAGGTGGCTCGGATCATCGTCTGGGTCTTCGCGATGCGCGAGCAGCGGCAGCCGGCTCGCCCGGCGACGGGAGCCGCGTCGTGAACGCACTGGCTCGCGTCCTCGGCAAGCACAGCGACATTGCGCTGGTGCTGCTCGTGCTCGGCGTGCTGGTCGTGCTGTTCGCCCCCATTCCCAGCGGGCTGCTCGACTTCCTGATCCTGAGCAACTTCAGCTTCGCGTTCCTGGTTCTGCTCCTGACCTTTTACATGGCCAGGCCGGTGGAGTTCTCGACCTTTCCGTCCTTGCTGCTGATCGCAACGCTGTTTCGCCTCTCGCTCAACGTGGCGGCCACCAGGTTGATCCTGTCCGACGGCGACGCGGGGCGCGTGATCGGTGCCATCGGCGCATTCGTAGTGGGCGGCAACTACGTCATCGGCCTCATCGTGTTCCTGATTCTGATCGTGGTGCAGTACGTGGTGGTGACCAGCGGCGCGCAACGCGTCTCGGAGGTGGCCGCGCGCTTCACGTTGGACAGCATGCCGGGACAGCAGATGAGCATCGACGCAGACCTCAACATGGGTTTCATCGATCAGGCGGAGGCCCAGCGCCGGCGCAAGAACCTCGAGAAGGAGGCCGGCTTCTACGGTGCGATGGACGGTGCCAGCAAGTTCGTCAAGGGCGACGCGATCGCGGGCATCATCATCCTGCTCATCAACATCATCGGCGGCCTCGTGATCGGCGTGATGCAGCATGGAATGCCCTGGGGCCAGGCCCTGCAGACCTACACGCTGCTGACCATCGGGGACGGCATCGTGACTCAGGTGCCCGCGCTCGTCATCGCCGTGGGCACCGGCATCATCGTGACCCGCTCGGCCTCCGATGCGAACCTGAGCCGCGAAGCGCTGCGACAGGTGAGCTCATTTCCGAAGACGCTCCTGCTCGTGGCCATGGCGCTGGGCGGATTGCTGCTGTTGCCGGGTATTCCCGCGCTCCCCACATTGGCGCTCACCGTGTGCTTCCTTCTGGCTGCCACGATGCTCTACCGCACCGCGAAATCAAAGGCTGCAGAGGCCGCCTCCGGCCAGTCCCCCGGCACAACTGCAGCTGGCGATGCATCCGTGGCCGACGGCGCTTCCCAGCCGGCAAGCGACGATCCCTACAGCCTGCTCCAGGTGGAGCCGATCGAGATCTATCTCGGCGCCAACTGGGTGCCCGTGATCAACCAGCCCGGCAGCGTCTTCATGGAGCGCATCTCCACCTTCCGCAAGCAGCATGCGCAGGAGTTCGGCCTCGTGCTGCCGCGCGTGCGCTTCAAGGACTCCGCCCGCCTGTCGGCTGACCGCTACGAAATTCACCTGGACGGCGTGCTCGTCGGCAAAGGAGAAGCACGTGCCGACAGATTGCTGGCCATTCACCCGGCCGGCGACACCAAGTCCATTCCGGGCGAGCCCACGCGCGACCCAACTTATGGCCTGCCAGCCCTGTGGATCGAAGAAAGCCAGCGCGATGCGGCAAGCCATGCCAAGTACACATTGGTCGACGCTCCCACGGTTTTCATGACGCACCTCACAGAAATGCTCCGCCGCGAATCGGCGACGCTGCTCACGCGTGCCGAAGTCGACAGGTTGCTCGCCCGCGTCCGGCAGAGCCAGCCGGGGCTCGTCGAGGAACTGATTCCGACCGTCCTGTCGTCCAGCGACGTGCAGAAGGTGTTGCAGAACCTGCTCAAGGAGAAGGTTTCCATCCGCCACGTGGAAGCGATCCTGGAAACGCTCGCCGATGCCGGACGCACCACCCGCGACGCCAATCAACTGACCGAGATCGTTCGCCAGCGCCTGGGACACGCCATCTGCCAGGGACTTCTCGGCGAAGCCACTTCACTGCAGGTCCTGACGCTCGACCCTGCCATCGAAAGCCAGTTCATGCAAAGCGTCCATCTCGCCACCGAATCCGGGGGCGCCCAGCCCTTTGTGCTCGATCCTCGCCTCACCGAGCAATTGATGAAGCGGCTGGTACAGCAAGCCGAACGCATGATGAAAAGCAACCTGCTGCCCGTGCTGCTGTGCGCGCCCGAACTGCGGCGCCATGTTCGCTCGCTGTCGGAGCGTGTGATGCCGCATTTGCGCGTGCTCTCCATGTCCGAAGTACCGCACACGATCGAGCTGAAGTCCTTCAGCGTCGTCCAGCTCTGAGATTCCGGGAGACCCTATGACCGATGTACTCGCCATCAGCTTGCAAAGCATGCAACAGGACATGGCGCGCCTTGAGCGCATCAGCATGAACATGGCCAACGCCACGACGCCGGGATACAAGCGAGAAGTCGCGACGTCGCTGCCGTCGAATGCCGCCGCTTTCTCCGACGCGATGCTGGGTGCCAGACTATCGCCGCAGGCCGAGCCGTCGGGTGCCGCCGGCGTTGCTGGCATGCTTCTGATCCAGACAGATGCACGCCCCGGCACCCTGAAGTCGACCGGCCAGAGCCTGGACGTCGCCCTGACCACGCCAGGGTTCTTCGAAATATCCACTGAAGCAGGGCTGGCCTATACGCGCCAGGGCAGCTGGCAGCTCGATGCGCGTGGCCGGCTGGTCACGGCACAAGGCAATCCCGTCATGGGCGTGGGAGGAGAGATCGTGCTTTCACGCCCCAACCCCGTGATCGACGCGACGGGACAGGTGTTTGAATCCAAGCCCGGCGGTGGCACGGAGACCGCGCCGGTCGCACAGCTGAAGGTGGTCCGGTTCGACAACGCCAAGGATCTTCGGCGCATGGGCGACGGCCTCATGAGCACCGATCAGATCCCCTCGCAACTCACCGACAGCGAAGTACAGCTGCGCCAAGGCTTTCTCGAGAACTCGAATGTCAGTTCGATGCAGGAGATGGTGCAGTTGATCCAGTCGATGCGCCATTTCGAGTCGATGCAGCGAGTCGCACTCGGCTACGACGAAATGATCGGCGGCGCCGTCCGCAAGCTCGGCGACCTGTCGTAAGAGCCTCATCTCTCCCCCCTCATTCTTCAACAGGGACACACCATGTTCGATGCCCTCTACATCAGTGCCACTGGCATGCAAGCCCAGCAACTGAACGTCGACACCATTGCCAACAACCTGGCCAACGTCAACACCACCGGGTTCAAGAAAAGCAAGATCAGCTTCACCGACCTCATGGTGCAGGAGGCCGGCCGCATGGTGCCAACGCAAGAGGAGGCAGGCCTCCTCGGCGGCGGCAGCCGCCTGGGGGCCGGCGTGGGGATCGCCTCCACCTCGAAGCTGTTCGACATGGGTGATCTCAAGAAGACCGAGTCGGCCTTCGACATCGCGATCCAGGGCGAAGGTTTCCTCGAGGTGACGATGCCCGACGGCTCGAGCGCCTACACGCGCGGCGGCACATTCAAGATCAACCGCGACGGCCTGCTGGCTACGTCGGGCGGCTTTCCGCTCAAACCCAACCTTGCCATTCCTGACAACGCGCAGAACATGCAGATCGCCAGTGATGGACGCGTGCATGTCCAAGTCGCGGGGCAGGCCACGCCGGTCGAAGTGGGTCAACTGGAGCTGGTGCGTTTCACGAGTCCGGCGGGGCTTATGGCACAGGGTGACAACCTGTATCGCGTGAGTCCCAATTCAGGCGAGGCAATCTCCGGCAAGGCGGCGGAAGACGGCATGGGCAGCCTGGCTCAGGGTTTTCTGGAGGGATCGAACGTCAAGCTGACCGAAGAGATGGTGAGCCTCATGGTGGCCCAGCGGGTGTACGAGGCCAACGTGAAGGTCATGCAGGCATCGGACGAGATGCTGGGAATGATCAATGGCCTGCGCAAGTAGCAGCGTGCAGGCCACCATGTTGGCCCTGTGTGCAACCGTCTTCGCGCCACCAACGGCCACCGCCGGGCAGTCCGCACCCGACCCACTGGTCTCGATCGAATTGCGCCCGCAGGTCACGGTCGATCAGAGCAACGTTCGCCTGGGCGACGTCGCCTTCCTGACCGCTCGCGATCTTCCAACGCTGCGCCGGTTGATGGCCCTTCCGCTTGGTCCGGCGCCCAAACCTGGATCATCAGCCCTGCTGGACCGTGAAACCATCGTACGGTGGGTCGAGGCGCGCAGCGGCCTGCAGACGGTGGACAGCGCCTTGCGCGTGCAGCAGCCTGCCATCCGATGGAGCGGCGCCGGCGAGACCGAGATCGAAAGCGCCGCGCAGCAGCTGTCCGGTGAAACGGTGGTTAATGCAGCGCGCTCGGCGCTGCTGAACTGGTTGTCTCAGCGAAGCGTGCGCGCCGAAGTCGAGCCGGTTTCCACCGCACGCGACATTTTCTTGCCGCCCGGTACGCCAACCTTGCGAGTGCGCCCGCTCGCCGGGCAAGCGCAGCCGACCCGGCGCATGCTGGTGTGGGTCGACGCCTGGGTCGGCGACCGCTTCGTACGGACCACGGCCGTGACCTTCGAGGTTGGCGCCTGGGCACCGCTCGCGGTTGCCACCACCGGCGTCGAGCGCGGGGTGAACGTCGATCCGGTCGTGCTGCGCGGCACGATGGAAGCCCGTGAGGTCGATCTCACCACCCTCCGGCAAGGCACGCCCGTGGCTGCCAATGCCAGGAATGGGAGCGGGCTGGCCGACGGCAGCCAGCGCCTGCGACGGCCATTGCGCCCGGGCGAAGTGCTGACCAGCGCACACCTCGAGGCCATGCCCGCCGTCACCCGCGGCAACACCGCGCACCTGCTCGCGCGCAGCGGCGATGTGTCGGTGGAAAGCAGGGTCGAAGTGCTGCAGGACGGCCGTGAAGGGCAACTCGTGCGTGTCAAGGTGCCAGGATCGAGCGGCGAGGTATTGGCGCGCGTGACCGGCCCCGGACAGGTCGAGGTGCAACCATGAGAGCTTCCATCCCAAAGGGGCGTGCCCGCAGGTACGTCCTTGCGCTTGCCCTGGCACTGTCCGCTGCAGTACCGGTTGCGGCCGAAAGCCTCTACCAGGAAGGCAGTTTCCGCCCGCTTACGGCAGACAACAAGGCATTCCGCGTTGGCGACTCGCTCACCATCCAGGTCTTCGAGAACTCGTCAGCCTCTACCAGCGCCAACACCGGCACGCGGCGCGGCAACGACATCACGGGCTCAGTCACGCACACCGGCAACAAGGTGGTGGGCCAGCTCGGCATCGGTGTGACCGGTGAGTTCGATGGCGGCGGCCGTACCCAGCGGGCCAACAAGCTGCTGGCCACGCTCACCGTGACTGTGCAGCAGGTACTCGCCAACGGTGAACTGCGCGTGGCCGGCGAACAACTGCTCACCGTCAACGACGAGCTGCAGAAGGTCAACCTGGAAGGACGCGTGCGCCCCCAGGACATCTCCGACGGCAACGTGGTCCTGTCGACACGACTGGCCGACGCCCGCATCACCTACGTGGGCGAAGGCGACGTATCCGACCGCGCGCGCCGCAGCGGATGGCGGCGAATTCTCGATTGGCTGGGGCTGTGATGCACCGCATGATTTCAAACCTGTCGCTGTGCCGCGCGTTGGCCTTGGCGTTCCTGTTCGTCGGCTTCAGTACCGCGCACGCGGCTGACGCCATTCGCGTCAAGGACCTCGGCAAGCTCAAGGGTTGGCGCGACAACGCGCTGTTCGGTACCGGCATCGTGACCGGCCTGGCAGGTACTGGCGACTCACCAGCGAACCGCACCACCCGCCAATCCCTTGCCAATGTGCTGTCGCAGTTCAACCTGACGATCGCACCCGAAGCGGTGCAGAGCCGCAACGTCGCCATCGTGATGGTCAGCGCGAGCCTGCCGACCTTCGCCCGCGAAGGCGACACCCTCGACGTCACCGTGAGTTCGGCCGGCGATGCCCGCAGCCTGGTAGGTGGCACGCTGCTGATCACACCACTGAAAGGAGCCAACGGCCGGGTCTATGCGCTGGCGCAGGGGGGTCTTTCCGTGGGCGGCTATCGCTACGACGCGAATGGCAATGTCGTGCAGAAGAACCACCCAACGACTGGTTCCGTGCCCAACGGCGCCACGGTTGAAGTAGGCGTCAACGCGGCAATGCTCGACGAGCAGCAAAGCGTCACCTTCGTGCTCTCGGAGCCCGACTACACCACTGCCAGCCGGGTCGCAGCAGCCATCAACAGCCAACTGGGCGGCGGCCTGGCCAAGGCAAAGGATGCCTCGGGCATCGAGATTGCCGTGCCACCGGCACAGCGTGGTGAGCTGGTGAGTCTGTTCACGCGTATCGAGAACGTGATGGTCGAACCCGACCGCCGCGCCAAGGTGGTCATCAACGAGCGCACCGGCACCGTGGTGTCGGGCGGCGACGTGCGCATCTCGAAGGTGGCGATCTCGCACGGCGACATCAAGATCGCGATTTCCAGCCAGAACACAGCCTCGCAGCCGCTCAACATCTGGAACGGCGGCCCCGACATCCGCACCGCCATCGTGACCAACACGCGCGTCGACGTCGACGAGCAGAGCGGCACCGGCTTCGTGACCGGCTCGAACACAGTGTCCGACCTCGTGCAGTCGCTGGCACGGCTCAAGACCAGCACGCGCGACGTGATCTCGATCCTGCGCGCAGTCAAGGCCGCGGGCGCGCTGCACGGTGAGCTGGTCGTCCAGTAACAGTGCACCCCGGCAGCGCCACAACAACACACCAATCCACCCCTCCTGAAAGCTTGCGGAGACTGACATGACAGACGGAATCGAAGCCGTGACCCGATCGGCGCTTGCCTTGGCGCTGGACGCCGCGAGCCTGCGGCAGCAGGCGATCGCAACCAACATCGCCAATGCCAACGCGATCGGGTACGTGCCGCAGCGCGTGAGTTTCGAGGAGCAACTCGTCGACGCGCGCCGCAGCATGGAACAGAGCGGCCGGGCAGATGCGTTCGCCTTGAGCCAGGTCCGCCCTCGCATCGAAGCCGTGGTGGACAGCCAGGGCGTACCCATGCCGGTGCAGCTCGACATGGAGGCCGCCGACATGGCCCGCAACGCAGTGCAGTACCAGGCGCTCGTCAAAGGCTTGTCGCGTCATTTCGCAATTCTTTCAATGGCTGCCGGCGACGGCAGGAAGTAACCATGAACTACATGCAATCCTTTGCCGTCAGCGCGGCCGGCATGAACATCGAACGCATGCGTGTCGACGTTGCAGCGCTCAATCTGGCCAATGCCAACACGGTGCAGGGCGTGGGCGGCGCCAGCTACCAGCCGCTGCGCGTGGTGGCAGAGGCTCGTTCGGCGGTTGGAGACCTGGCTGGTGGCACTTCCGGCGGCTTCGGTGCTCTGGTCAGCCAGGGGCTGGAAGGCTCGGACGCCGCTTCGCAGGGCGCTCCCCTGGCACGCATCGTTCCCGCCAATGTCGCGCCACGGCTGGTGTATGAGCCGGGCCACCCGCTTGCCAACGAGCGCGGCTTCGTGGCTTACGCGAGCATCGATACCGCGACCGAAATGGTCAGCATGATGAGTGCCACCCGTGCCTATGAGGCCAATGTGTCGGCGATGAACACGGCCCGCACCCTGGCACTCAGGGCGCTCGACATCGGTAGCAACGCATGAGTGCCTTCCTTCCCGTTGAAGCGCTGTCCTCGCTGTCGCAACAGTCGCAGTCCATGGTGGCGGCAGTCAACGCGCAGTCGCTGCAAGGCGCCGCGCCATCCGCCATCGCGTCAGAGCCTGCGATTGGCTCGTTCGGCCAGTTGGTATCCGATGGTCTCTCCCAGATCAACGGCCAGTTGATCGGCAGCCAGGTCGACCTGCAGAAGCTCGCGATGGGCGATGCCCAGAACCTGCACCAGATCATGATCAATCTGGAAGAAAGCCGTGTCTCCTTCCAGCTGATGATGCAGGTGCGCAACCGCCTGCTTGAGGCCTACCAAGACATCATGAAGATGCCGATATGAATTTCTGGCAAGGACTCACGCAGCGCGCGCGCGCCGGCTTCATTAGCGGGGCGGTTGTCATCCTGCTGGTGACGGCCGGCCTGGCATGGTGGGTGTTCCACACGGAGTACCAGGCGCTGTTCACCGACTTGAAGCCGCAGGACGCGCAGGCGATGACGACCGAGCTCGAGCGGCTCAAGATCCCCTACCGCCTCGGCGACAGCGGTACCTCGATCCTGGTCGACAAGGCAACGGTGCACGCCACCCGCATCAAGCTGATGGGCAAGGAGCTGCCGCTGCAAGGCGCGGTCGGGCTCGAGCTGTTCAACAACACCGACTTCGGCATGACGGAGTTCGCGCAGAAGATCAACTACCAGCGCGCGCTGCAGGGCGAACTCACCCGCACCATTCAGTCGCTCTCGGAAGTCCGCGAAGTTCGCGTGCTGCTAGCACTACCAGAGCAGGGATTGTTCAAGCAGGCGACGTCGAAGGCCAAGGCCTCCATCACCCTCACCATGCGGCAGGGCCAGGCACTGCGCGCGGAGCAGGTGGTCGGCGTCCAGCGCCTGGTGGCCGCCGCAGTCCCCGGCATGGCCACGCAGGACGTCACGATCGTCGATGGCCACGGCGTTGCATTGACCCGTGCGGAGGGCAGCAACGCCGACGCCGAAGTGAACAGCGCCAGGCTGGAACTCAAGCGCGACACCGAGACCTACCTCTCGCGCAAGGTGACAGCCGTGCTCGATCGCAGCTTCGGCGCGGGACAGGCCCTTGCCAGCGTGGACGTGACGCTGAACATGGACCAGATCCGCACCACCACCGAAGACGTGCTGCCCGCGGCATCGCGCACCGGCCTGCAGGCCACCGGGGTGGTGGTACGCGAGCGCGAGGTTCTTCGCGACAACGGCGCGGCGCTCGACACCAAGGTCAGCGACGCCGGAAGCTCGCGCAGCGGAAGCGCACAGCGCGACGTCGAGTACGCCGTCGGCCGTCGCGTCGAGCAAGTCGTCAGTCAACCGGGCTCCATCCGACGCATCCAGGTCGTCGCGGTGGTGCGCAAGGCCCTCGATGCAACGCAGGAAGATCAACTGCGAAAGGTGATTGCGGCGGCGGTGGGCGCTTCGCCCGACCGTGGTGATGCAGTGGTCGTGCAGTCGCTGGCGGGCGGCGCTATCCAGGCACCTGAGGTCGGTACGCTTGCGAGCGGGTCCGAGACAGCAATTGCCACGGAGAACCAAACCGATGCCGTCGACGCACACGCACTCGGCAAGGCACCTCTCTCGTGGCCGCAACTGCTGCTGGGAGGCCTTCTGCTTGCCGTGCTGGCCGCGCTGCTCTTCCGAGCGAGCCGCCGCGGCGCCGTCTCGCGAGGCACGCAATCAGGCCGCGCACCTCTGTCGGAAGCAGAGCGCGCGGCTGCATTGCGAAAGGTACGCGACTGGATGCGCGAACCCGCTCCCGGCACGCTCTCTTCCGTTGGCAACGTGGCACCAGGCATGCCCGTTGCCCCACCGCTCGGCGCCGCGGGTATCCGCAGGGGCAACTGATGATGCCCATGCCTCGCCAATCCGAGCCGCGTGGTGTCCGCCACGCGGCACTGCTGCTGCATGCGATGGCGCCGGCCGACCGAAGCTGGATGCTCGACGCGTTGCCGCAACAGGAGCGCGCCGAGCTCGCGCCGCTCCTGGAGGAACTGGAAGCGCTGGGCATCGAAAGAGATCCAGCGCTGATCGATGCCGCCACCTCGGGCGATGAGCTCGCCGCGCCTGCTTATGAGATCGTCGTCGGCACGCCGCGTCCGGCCGCGACGTCGGACGAGGCGATGCTCCATGCGCTCGATGTCGAGCAAGTGCCCACGCTTGCCGACATCTTTCGCACCGAGCCCGCTGGCCTCGTCGCCGAGTTGCTGAGTCTTGCCGATTGGCCCTGGCGCGAGGCTTTGCTGCAGGCCATGGAACCCGTGCAGCGGCGCAAGATCGAGGCCCACCTTGCCGCCACGACTCCCGCATCTCAAACCCCGCCCGGCCTGCGCGCGGCATTGATTTCCATGGTGGCTGCCCGGCTACGTGGGCGCCCGTCGGCCGACGGGCCGTCGTCTTCGCGCTGGCGCAAGCTGCGGCATTCGCTTGTCAACGCCATTCAGGGTGCACGGCGGGGAGCAAGCCGGTGAACGCTTTGCCCCCTTCCGGCAACGGACCCACTGCTGCGGATGCCGAATCTCGCACACCGGCTATCGTGCTGCGTGACGTGGTGATGCAGGGACAGGTTGCCTTGACGCGCCCTCATACGCGGGACGGTCGTGCATCCCGCGCCGTGCCGATCGCCGGTCCTGGCCTGGTGCAACTGCCCACAGGGCCGAGGTCTGCATCACGCGCGTCAGTGTGGGACACGAACGTTGCAGCACAGAGCGATTCGCGCAGGCAGGCGCCGCAGGTCCACTCCGAACTTGCCCAGGCGGAAGACGAGGCCCGCCGACGGGGCTATGAAGAGGGCTTTGCCAAGGGAAGCATCGAAGGCCGCGCACGCGGCGACGAGGAAGCTCGCCAACTGGCGGCGCAGGCAGCCGACAAGGCTGCGCGTGACCTGGAAGACAGAGCCGAGCGCATGACGCATGAACTGAAGCAACAGGCCCAGGCCGGTTACCAGGCGCGAGTGCAGGTTCTCGATGGCTTGATCGCCTCCTTGCCAGCGAAGCTCGATGCGCGGCTGGCAGCCGCGGAAGACGACATGCTCGCCTTGTGCTTCGAGGTGATCTGCAGCACGCTCGGTGAGAGCGTCGCCCAGCCCAAGGCGCTGCGGGCACAACTGGCACAGGCGATGGAAAAGCTGCGCAGCCGGCAGTTGACGGCAATCCACATGCACCCCGAAGACCTGGCAATGCTTCAGAAGAGCCAAGGGCCGGAGCAGGGCTTGCCGGGTGGCCCCGACGTGCAATGGATCGCCAGCACCGAGGTGGCGTTGGGCGGCTGCATCCTGCAATCGCCCGAAGGCGGGCTTGACGCCCGCTTCGAGACACAGTTGAGCGCCTTGCGCGAACTGTTGCTGCAAACTCGTGCAGCGGTCCGACTCCAGGGAGTGTGATGTGAGCACACTGGACATCTACCGCCAGGCCGTACGGGGTGCCGACTTGCATCGACGCATCGGCTGGGTCAAGGAAATGCAGGGGCTGGCCATCGACGCGCTCGGCCCCGATGCGGCGGTGGGCGAACTCTGCCGAATCATGGTCAGGACGCATGGCGCCTCCGATGGTGCGGCGCCGGCCGGCGTGCTCGCGGAGGTGGTCGGGCTGAAGCAGGGCCGCGTCACCCTGATGCCCTACGGGTCGGTCGAAGGCATTGCCGTCGGCTGCGAAGTGCAGGCGCTCGGTGCCGAGTCCCAGATCGGCGTCGGCAACGCGTTGCTCGGCCGCGTGGTCGATGGATTCGGCAATCCTCTGGATGGCAAGCCCCGGCCGCCGACACATGCGCGCAAGCCGCTCAAGGCCGCTCCGATCAACCCGATGAAGCGCCCGCCCATCGATCACGTCCTCGAAACCGGCATCCGCGCCATCGACGGCCTGCTCACTCTGGGTCGGGGGCAGCGTATTGGCATCTTCGCTGGCAGCGGCGTCGGAAAGAGCACCTTGCTCGGTCTGTTGGCCAGGCACGTCAAGACGCAGGCGGACGACGGCGCGCAGGCCGGCCTCAACGTCATCGCCCTCGTCGGCGAGCGGGGGCGCGAAGTGCGGGAGTTCATCGAGAAGCAACTCGGGCCCGAGGGGCTGGCACGCTCGGTGGTCGTGGTCGCCACGTCTGACCAGCCGGCGCTGGCGCGCTTGCGCGCTGCCTATGCCGCGTTGGCCATCGCCGAGTTCTTTCGCGACGAAGGCCACCATGTGCTGCTCACCATGGACTCGATCACGCGCTTCGCGATGGCACGGCGCGAAGTTGGTCTGTCGGCCGGAGAGCCGCCCACGGCCCGCGGCTATACGCCGTCGGTTTTTGCCGAGCTGCCGGAACTGTGCGAACGCTGCGGCACCGCGCCGGGCGGCGGCTCGATCACCGCGCTGCTCACCGTGCTGGTGGAGGGGGACGACCTCAACGAGCCCGTGTCGGACGCGTTGCGCGCCATCCTCGACGGCCACGTAGTGCTCTCGCGGCACCTGGCACACCGCGGGCACTACCCCGCCATTGACGTGCTCAAGAGCGTGAGCCGACTCATGCCCGAGCTGGCCAGCAAGGAGGAGCGTGCGCTGGCGGTCTCCGCGGTGCAGCAACTGGCGGTGCTGGAGCGCAACCGGCAGATGATCGACATCGGCGCCTATGAAAAAGGCAACAGCCCCGAGCTCGACCGGGCAATCGACCTCGAAGCCGGCTTGCAGTCGTGGCTTCGGCAGAGCACCGGCGGTGTGTCCCGAACGGAAGCGGTTCAAGGGTTGCGCGACATCCTCAGCCCCAACCCCGCCCCAGCTCTGGCTCCGGCAACTTCAACGGCCGTGACGCCGGCCGCACGCAAGCCATGAACATCGCACCCAACGAAAAGCCCTCCTTGGCGGCGCGCGACGTCGATGTGCGTGGTTTCGTCTATGCGCTCGAGCCGGTGCGTCAGCGACAGCAATGGCGCCTGGACAAGCTGATGTCGGCGTTCGCGCGCGCGCAGCAAGCCCTGCGCGACACCGAGGCACGTATCGACAGCGTGCAGGCCGCGCACGACGAGCAGGCGCGCAATGCGGGCCAGGCACTACAGCAGCGCATGGACCCTCGTACCCATCGGCATGCGCTTGGCTTCCTGATGCACTTGCGCGACCAACGGAAGCAGCTGGACGCTCTGCGGCAAGAGCAACTCGCCGAAAAAGACCGGCTGAAGAAGGAATGCATGGCGCTTCAACTACGTCAGGACGGAATGACACAACACAAGGAGGACGCCTTGACGAAGTTCGCCGACGAAGTTCGCCAGCGCAACAGCAACGAGCAAGATCGCGACTGGCTCGCCCGCTCAGCCACAGGGCGCAACCGCGCCATGGAAGCGCCGCGATGAGCACCGGCGACACATCGGCCACCACGCCGAGCGCGGCAACTCCGCTCGCGCGCCGAGGCTCGCTCGCCGCGCCGAACGATGAGGCCCGGCAGCAGGTTGCCTGGCAGCGGGAGATGGAACGCGCGCAGATGGCGACGTGGTTCAAGCCGCCCGTCACGGCCCGCCCGGGCAGCACCGTCCCCGCACCAAGCCCCGCGCCCTCGGCTCCGCCTCGCCATGCCGCGCGCGCGGCGACACCGGACGTCGTTGGCCCTATTGGTGTCAATGTTCCAGGCGTGCCTGCGTTGCCTGGCGCATCGCTCACAGCGGGCATGCCGATGGTCGAGTCCTCGGTGTCCGAAGGTCCGGCACGGGCGTCGGGTGCACCGGCACATGCCTTCGCGGGAATGCGCGCGGCTGCGCTTGTGGAGGCTGCGCCCGAAGCGCGCGCCCCGGCAGACGCGCAAATCCGGCGCGCAGGCGGTCCGGTGCAACACGCGGTCGAAACCATGCCCGATGGCACAGCGGACACCCAGGCCGATGCGGTCGCGGAGCCTCGCTCGCAAACCTCGCCGAGCACTGAAGCCCAGGCACCGTTGCGCCTGCACGAGGAGGCCATGCCCGAAGGCCAGGCCGTGTGGATCGCCATGCGCGCCGACGACGATGCGCTGGCCGCCATGCTGCCGCGCATCGTGTCGGACCTCCAGCGCGACATGCAGCAAGCACGCGGCCAACGTCTGCACCAGGTCGTGTGCAACGGCCGCCTGGTCTGGCGTGACGGCACCGCCGTGGCGGCCGACAGCGCCACATCCATTCCGGGCGGCGAGCGCCGCCCTACAAACGTGTTCGACTCACTTCAATCAAAGGGGGCGTGATGGCCATCGATGCAATCGGCAGTTCCGGCACTACCAACCTGCAGGCGAACAGCCTGGGCATGGAGGACTTTCTCAAGATCCTCCTGACTCAGCTGACCTACCAGGATCCGCTCAAGCCCATGGACAACCAGCAGTTCATGGCGCAGATGGCCCAGTTCACGAGCCTGGAGCAGACGCAGCAGCTCAACAACAAGATCGCCACGCTGATCACCAACCAGGCAGCGCTGCAGTCGGTCGGCCTGATCGGCAAGACGGTCGACATCACGACCTCGAGCGGCAACGTCACGGGAACGGTGAGCGCGCTCTCGCTGTCCGGCGACTCGCCATTGCTCACGGTGCGCACGGCGGCGGGCGCGACGCTGAGCGACATTTCCCTCAGCCAACTGGTATCCGTGCGGTGACCGCCATGCAGCTTGGCCCCCAGCGGCCCGACCTGAATTCGCAAAGGACGTCCCATGCTTGAATCCATCTACGTCGGCATGACCGGCTTGCTCGGCTATTCGCGCGGCCTGCGTGTGATTGCCAACAACACGGCCAACATCAACACGCCGGGCTTCAAGAGCTCCAGCCTCCAGTTTGCCGACATGTTCTATACCGGCGGCAACCTGAGCGGTGGCAATGCCAGCCAGAACTACGATCAGGTCGGCTTCGGGCTGAACACCACCGGCACGGCCATGTCGTTCAAGCAGGGCGAGCTACGCCAGACGGGCAACGACCTCGACATGGCAGTGGATGGGCAAGGATTGTTCATCCTGCAGGATGCGGAGGGGAAGACCACCTACACCCGGGCGGGACAGTTCAAGTTCGACGACAACGGGGTTCTGGTGAGCCGGGCCAACGGCGAGAAAGTGATGGGCATGGACGATAGCGGCAACCTCGTCGAGATCGGCCTGGCGGGCCAAATGCTGAATCAGGGCAGGCCGACGTCTCGTATCAAATTTGCCGGCAACCTGTCCAACACCGCGACGCAGCCGTTCAACGGCCCGGTGCAGGTGCTGGACGAGATGGGCAACCCCCATACCTTGACGCTCAGAATGTCGGCCGTGGCCAACACCTCCAACACCATGAAGGCCGAACTCCTGGACGGCACGATCGTCCTGGGAAGCTCAGATGTAGTCTTTGTTGGCGGTAAGCCCACGGCCGAAACCTCCCTGATGCAAGTTGCGTACACGCCGGCTGGTCAGCGAACCATGGCCTTGACCTTGGACTTCAGCACGGACGTCACGAATTTTGCGCAAGGAAGCACCACGACCGAGTTCAAAGTGGCTTCGCAAGATGGCGTCGGACCAGGCTCATTGAGCAGCACCGCATTCGATGGGGGTGGAGTGCTCCGAATTGCCTACTCGAACGGCCAGACCGTCAAAGGTGCACGCTTGGCACTCGCCCGTTTCGATTCGCCCGATGCAGTCGGTGCGTTGGGCAACAACCAGTTCGAGATACTCAACAAGAATGCTTGGCACTTTGGGAAGGCCGGCGAGGGCGCATTCGGCACAGTGCGCGCGGGCCAGATCGAGATTTCCAACGTCGACCTGTCGCAGGAGTTCAGCGACCTGGTGATCATGCAGCGCGGCTACCAGGCCAGCTCGCAGGTGATCTCCACCGCCAACGACATGCTGCAGGAACTGTTCTCGATGAAGAGCAAATGAGCGCGTCTCCTGTTTTCAGCGCGGCAACATCGGCGCTGCTCGACCCCGCCGAGTCGGTGCTCAGGGCGCGTCCGCTGCGCAGCTGGCAAGCCGCGCAAAAGGAGGCCGTGCGCGCGCGCCTTGCCGCCGTGTACCGCGACTGGTGCGCCGAGTGGCTGCCTGAACGCGGGACCGCGACGACACCGGTCGACGTCGAAGTAGCCGAACCGGACGGCACAGTGGCAATGACCTCCGACGAAACCGCCTGCTGGTCGTTCGCCGAGGCATCGCGTCGCGCCGCGGCACTGGTGCTCGACATGCTGTCGCGCAGTGGCCGAGATGGCACCCAGTCGGCCTTGCAGGCAATCGGCGACCGCATGTTCGCGTTCGACATGGCCTCGGCCTCTTCGGCTCCCGCTGCGCCAACGATTGCGCCCGCCGTGGTGCGGGCGGCGTGGGCCGACTGGCTCCGACGCCTGGACGCGCTGTGGCCCGGCTTTGCCCTCGAACCGCAACAGCCCAAAGGCACGCACGGCACGCATGCACCTGCCGACCCTTGGTCGGGCGTTCTCTGTGTGCGCTGGACATGGTGCGGTGGAGTCTGGCGCCTCGGCTTGCCGCACGACGTGGTGACGGCACTCCTGGGCAGCGAGGCCACCACCAAATCTGCGCCTGTGCCGCCAACGCAAAAGCTGCCGAAAGAGCGCCTGGATCAGGCCCTGGCCGCAGAGCCCCTGGCCCTGCGCGTGGTGCTTGACGGCGCCGAATTGAACCTGGGACAACTCCAGGAACTGCGGCTCGACGACATCGTGCCGCTCACCCATTTGCTCGATGCGCCCGCGCTGGTCGTTGCCGCCGATGGCATGCCTGTGTGCCAGGGTTGGCTGGGACAAAGCGAAGGCCGTCTTGCAGTCGAGCTGGCCCCCCGAATTTCGAACGTTCACCATTGAAGGAAAACACATCATGACGAAAGCCCTGGAAGGCATCGTCGCCGACAACCGCGCCGGCGCATCAAGCACCGCGGCCGAGAGCCGCGGCGAAACACGTACCCGCGCCCAGCAAGGCGCCGGACTGCCCACCGCGCAAATCATCGCGCTACCCGATCTGCATGCCGGGCCGGAAGGCGACGCAGTCGACCGATCGGTCGATACGCCGATCCTGAAAGACTGGAATCCGCTGCACCAGATCAAGGCCAAGCTGCAGGTGTGCGTGGGCGAGGCCACGATCTCGGTCGGCGAGTTGCTGGGCGCCAAGGAACACCAGGTGCTGCGCCTGGACCGCGCGTTCGACCAGCCGGTGGACCTCACCATAGAAGGCAAGGTAGTGGCGCGCGGCCAACTGGTGGCAGTCGACGGCCACTTTGCAGTGCGCATCACTGAGCTGCCTGTTGCACTGGGCCTGGCGTCGGGATCCTGAAGGATGAACGCAGTGTTGCGGCAGATACGGACGGGGTTCGCCTGCCGATTGTTTCTTGCGGGCCTTGCCATGGCGGCAGGGATGTTGTTTGCCGTGCCCGGCACCGCGCAGGAAACGCCACGAACCAGCACGACCGAGTCGGTGCAGAGCGGAAGCCTGCCTTCCAACATCCCCGTCAAACGGGAACAGCCTGGTCACGGAGCCACGCCAGCGAACGATGTCGGGTGGATTGCCATCGTGCTCGCCATGGGCCTGATTGCAATTGCAGTCGTCGTTGCACGTCGGCGCGCCCGACCCATCACCTCGGCCCGCGCCCCCACGGGCGCCTGGTGGAAGCAACTCGGTGGCTTGCTGGACGCGGTGCCGTCACACGAGATCCAGCGCGTGTCGAGCATGCCGCTGTCGCCGCGCCACAGCCTGCATGTGGTGGTCTGGAACGGCAGACGGCTGTTGCTCGGCTGCACGGACCAGTCCATCCAGTTGCTGGCCGAAACACCGTCTTCCCCCGAAGTTCCGGAACCGATCTCTTCCATGAAGGAGGGGCAGCAATGACGCGCAGCACCAACGGAGCAGGGCTGTGCGTAAAACTTCCCTGGCGCATGCTGCTGGCGCTGGTATTGCTGGCCGTTGCCATGCTGGGCTGGCCCGTGAAAGAGGCGTGGTCGCAGCCGCAGGAAGACACCTCTTCGGAAACGGCTCCCGGCAATGTTCCGCTGGCTGCGCCACCAACCGTTGTGCTGCCCGCGCCGGAAGTGCCTGCTGCCGCGGCTCCTCCTGTTGCAACACCGAAAGCACCGGCTGCTGCAACGAGCCCGGTCCGGCCCAAGGCAGCCGCGCCCGCCGCGAGTACGACGCCGTCATCGCCCCTCTCTCCCATCACACCAGCAACAGAAACCGCTCAGGCCCTGCGCGTCGTGCTCGGCCTCACAGTGCTGGCCATTCTTCCGGCGCTGCTGGTCTGCCTTACCAGCTTCCTGCGGATCATCGTGGTGCTTTCGATGCTGCGCCACGCCATCGGCATGAACGAGACGCCGCCCAACACCGTGCTGATCGGGCTGGCGCTGTTCCTCACGCTTTTCACGATGTCGCCGGTGTTGCAGAAGGTCAATCACGATGCCTTCGAGCCTTTCATGGCCGGCAAGCTCTCGATGGAAGAGGGCTACGGCAAGGGCATTGCGCCGCTGCGCGAGTTCATGGTGCGGCAAACGCGCGAGGCCGACCTGGCGTTGATGGTGGAACTTTCGAAGGCACCCATGCCGCGGTCGATGGACGACATCGGCAACTTGCAGCTCATTCCGGCCTTCATGCTCTCGGAGTTGCGCGCGGCGTTCCAGATCGGCTTTGTCATCTTCCTGCCGTTCCTCTTGATCGACCTGATCGTTTCCAGCATCCTCATGGCGCTCGGCATGATGATGATGCCGCCCACCACCATCGCACTTCCCCTCAAGATCCTCATGTTCATCCTTGTCGATGGCTGGAGCCTCGTACTCAAGGCCCTCGTCGGTAGCTTTCACTGACGTTGCCGAACACCATGCCTCGCCTGAGTTCTTCAGCAATGCCAACGCCGCCCCAGCCGTTTTTCGAGCCACCGACGGAGTCGGCCAAGGCCGACGACGCGGTGGCCGAGGCACCGGACCTGACGGCCGCGCTATGGGTTCGTTGGCGCAAAGACCAGGACGAAGCGGCGAGGGAGCAATTGATTGGCCACTATCTGCCCTACGCGCGGATGGTGGCCGCCACCGTCTATGGCCGGCGCACCCATAACGACGTGGAGTTCGACGACTACCTTCAGCTGGCCCGCATGGGCCTGCTCGAAGCAGTGGACCGTTTCGTACCGGGGCAGGGCGCGCAGTTCAAGACCTTCGCGGCCAAGCGCGTGCAAGGTGCGGTGCTCAACGGGCTCACGCGCCTGACGGAGAAGAACCAGCAGATCAGCGTCAGCATGCGGCTGCGCCAGGAGCGCCTCGAAGCGGTCAAGGAGGCAGCAGCCGCGCAAGCCTCCGAAAAAAGCCAGGACAGCAGCGCCTCTGCCGCGGCCTCTTCGCGCAGCTCCGACAAGCTCTTCAAATACCTTGCCGAGGTGGGCATCGGCCTTGCCTTGGGCGTGCTGCTCGAAGACACGGGCATGGTCGACGCTGAAGCGTTCGATGGCAACGGCCAGGCGCCTTCGCCGGAGGTGAGCTACTTTCGCAAGACCGAGATCATTCAGCTGCGCACCGTACTGCGCGATCTCGTGGGGCAGCTGAGCGACCAGCAGAAGATGGTGATACGCCACCACTACCTCCAGGAGATTCCCTTCGACGAAATCGCCAAGATCATGGGCGTGACACGCGGGCGTGTTTCGCAGTTGCATCGCCAGGGCCTGCTGCGGCTGCGTGAACTGCTGGGCAAGGACGCCCGTTGTGACGTGTCCTGGTGACGCGCAATTTTTCCTCTGGTCGGCAACCTACATTCTTCTTTCCATGACCGATTCGAACGCATCCCCTTTGTCCGCCGCGCGCCAGCGCCTGGACCGACTCGACGGCTTCCTGCGCGATGACCCCTCCAACAATGCGCTGCTGATCGACGCATTCGAAACCGCGCTGTCGTGCGGCGAATGGGAGCGCGCGCGCTTCCATCTGCAGCACGGCCAGACGCTGTTGGACGAGCCGTTGGCGTGGCGTTTGCGCGAAGGCGATTTCTGGCTTGCGCAGCAGCGTTACGACCAGGCTCTCGAGGTTCTCGAAGCCCTGGCCAACACGCCAGCCCCACCCCCGGGCTTCACAGAGGTGCTGCTCCACAACCTGGCGTTCATCGAGTTGAGGCGCGGCCGCTACGCCGACTGCATCGCACGACTGGCGCCGACGTTGGAATCGCATGGAAGAGCAGGGCAAGGCCCGGACAACCACCCCATGATTGCAGCCCGCGCATTGCAGCAGCTCTGGTTGAGAGCGCTGCACCACGACGGTCAGATTGATCGCGCGATGGCTTGGGCACAACAGGCCGAGCAGCAGGGCAGCCTCGATGTACAAGCAGCCGGTATCGCAAGCCTGATTGCCATCGACGCGTCCGATTTCGCAGCGGCCCAACGCTGGTCGGCGGGCAGCCTCAGCGAAGGTTCGCCGGCAGAGCATCCTGTCGAGAGCCTGGTGACCCAGGCCTCGATTGCGCTGGCGGCACGCGATGCGGTCCGCGCCGTTCAGTTCGCCGATGCGGCCCTGCAGCGGCAACCCGGCGATGGCCGCGCGTGGTCGACACGTGGTTTTGCTGCGTTGCTCGCCAACGACCTTTCCGCGGCACACGCTGCTTTCGTGAAGGCGGTGTCTTACATGGCGCAACACATCGGCACCTGGCATGGCCTGGGGTGGACGCAAATCCTGCAAGGTGACCTCGAAGGCGCGCGCAGCAGCTTCGACACGGCGCTCGCGCTCGACCGCAACTTTGCGGAAAGCCATGGCGGACTGGCTGTCGTACTGGCCATGCAGTCGCAGCGTCAAGCCGCGCAGGAGCACGCCGAGTTGGCCCTGCGCCTGGACAAGGCCAACTTGTCGGGCCGCTATGCCCAGGCCTTGTTGAGTGGCGAAGTGAAGGATGCCAAGGACGTGCAGCGCTTTGCGCGGCGCCTGCTCGGCGGGCGCGTGGGGCCGTTGGGCGAAGACATGGGCGACATCTTCAAGTCACCCGATATAGACGCCGCACCGGAAGCGGAGCCAGGCGGCGGCAACGCCAAGCACTAGCGATTCGAGGGCACCTTGCCGGTGCTTGGATCTCCGGCATCCGCAAGCAGCAGGTCACCCGCTTCGCGCAATGCCGCATGGAGCTGCGGATCGCTTTCCATGCGTTGCAGCACCGCATCGACCATCTGGTCGAAGCCGCGGTCGTCCAACCGATCGCGGCCGAATGCCTGCATCAACACCGACTCCAGGAAGAGCCGAAACGCCTTGCGTTGGCGCTGGGGATCGTCCGGGGAAAGCGAGCGCACCCGCAGCGCCACCATCTGCTGGATCTGCGCCTGATCGCCCGCGAGTTCTTTCGCTGCGCCTTCCTGCATTCCCGACGAATGCTCGGTGCCGCCCCGTGCCGCATATACATCGCGCTGGGCCTCCCGACCGGCAAGCGGGCGCTCCTTCGTTTGCGCCCGGAATTGCGCAGCGAACTGGGCGCGAATCATCGCGGCCAATTGCGTCGACGGATCAATCATGGGCAGGCATACCGGCTATGAAAGGCGTACGGAGCCTTCGCGACATCAATGAGGGCGGCCTTGCTGCTGATAGTTGGCCAGCAGCACGTGGTTACTGGACTCCGCTTCTGCCTCTGTCTCAGGCTCGGCAGGCTGTTCGCCATGAGGCGCTGCATGGGCTCCCAAGGCGTTGATGCCCGCGATGACCTTCTCGATGTCGCTCGATAGCGCGGCATTGGTCGTGTTGAGTTCCAGGCCTCGCCGGTAGTGCTGCAAGGCTTCATCAAAGTGGTCTTGTGCCAAGGCAGCAAAGCCTTGGACGAAGTGCGGTAGCGGATCGGCCTCGGGCAGCTCGAGCAGCGGCTGCCATGTCAGCAGCGCCACACCTGCGCGGCCTGAACTGAATTGCAGAAGCCCCAGTTGATAGCGCGCCATCGGAAAACCCGGGGCCAGCAGTGTTGCGTTGGCGAAAGCGGTCTCGGCCTGGTTCATGTCGCCGAGCGCGGCGAACTCTGCGCCCAGCAGGAACTGCGGCAAGCCGGCACTCGGCTCGGCTGCGCTGGCTTTCTGAAACCATTCGATGGCCTGCGCCCCGTCGTTGGCCTGGCTCGCCCTCATGCCGTTGGACATGAGGGCATCAAATGAAGTCGGGTCCGGGCTTTTCATCTCAAACAACCTCCGTGCGGTGACGCGCAATGCGCCAAGAAAGGCGGCATTGCCGCTCATCCGCGCATTGTCGCGCCGCAAGGCGTTTGCCGGGAGGATGCGGAGTCGCGCGAGGGGACATCGGCGCGCCGACTAAACAAATTGCGGGAACGCTGGATGACTTGTCTGATGAACACCGGTACCGCGTACTCTCTGGCCACCTTGCAAAGCCAGGATTCTTCGTTACGAGCCGACGATCCGGCCGAAGCGTTCGCAGCCGCGCTTCGTCGCGCTGACTGGAACGAGGTTGAGCGCCAGCTTCGCGCGGGATCGGGCCGCGCGGGCGAGAACGCCGATGCCTGGGCCCTGCGCAAAAGCGACTGGTACCTTGCGCAGCAACGCTGGTACGAGGCAGAAACCCATCTCAAGGGCTTGTTTGCCGAGGGCGTGCCGGCCGGGTTGTTCCAGACCATCGTGCGCCACAAGTTGGGCTCGATCGCCTTCATGCGCAATGACGATGCGGGCTGCGTGGCATGGCTGTCTCCGCTGCTTGAGGTCGATGGAGTCGCAAATGCTCTTCCTCAAGGATTTCGGACTGCGGAGATCCTGTGGGTGAGGGCACTGCATCGTTCGCATGCGACTGATCGGCTTCATCGCTGGGCGGCGCAGTTGGATGCGCTCGGGCAACTCGATCCCCAGGTTGCTGGCGTTGCGAGCCTGGCCATGTGGGAGCGGGGCGATCTTGCATCGGCAAAGCGTTGGATCGCGATGGGACGCCGCGGCAATGGCAGCGCATCCGCGGAATGCCTGGTGGCTGCTGCTCATATGGCAATGGCTAGCCGAGCATCTTTGGCTGAAGCGGGAAGGCTTGTTGATGAAGCCTGTTCCCGATGGGCAGACGATGGACGGACCTGGGCAGCGAGAGGGCTCATCAAGCTTCTGACCGGAAATATGGAGGGTGCCAACACCGACCTTGAGCGCGCGACGCGCCGCTACACCTCGCTACGGGCTGGCTTGGCGCGGACTAGGTTGGGCGCAGATATTCCTTGGAAGGCCTGCTGTCGCGGAACAGAGCTTTCAGTCTGCATTGCGTCTGGATGATCAGCACCCGGAAAGCCACGGAGGATTGGCCGTGTCGTTGCTCATACAGCGGCGGGAGCCTGAAGCACGAGGCAGTCTGTTGAGCTGCAGAAACCTGAATGCCGAGAGTCCGTCAGGAGTCTATGCGGAGCGTCTATTGGAGGAAGGCTCGGGGGCCACTCTGAATCTGTCGGAGATTCTGGTTCGGGTGAATTAGGGCTTCGCTCGGATCTTCACAAGGCCGCCATTGGCGTCGCCCTCACAGCCGCGCGCCGCCACCAGCGCGCCGTTGCGCACCGTGGTGCTCAGGCGGTTGAGGTTGTCGTAGCTGTACTCCTCGACGATGTTGCCGGCCACGGCCGCCCACTGGTCGTCGGGCTGCTGCACGATGCGGATGCCCGCGTGCTCGTCGCGCGTGCGGTTGCCGTTCCAGTCGTAGCTCAGCCTGTGGCCCTCGGCGCCCAGCACGCTGCCGTCGGCGGTGGCTGAATCGACCAGGATCTGGCGATTCATCTTGTCGTAGGCGAAGTAGCGGTCTGTCTCCTCGCCGGCCTCCACCTGCATTCCCTGGGAGGTCATTCCGCCGTAGTTCAGCTTGGTGTGGATGTACGTGCGGTTGCCGACCTTGTCGTAGTCGATGGTGATGTACGCGTTGGTGTCGGCCACCCAGCGCAGGCGGCCCAGCGCATCGTAGGCCATCTGGTTGTCCTGGTAGGTGACCCCGCCCTGCACGGTGGGCTCGCGGATGCGCAGCAGTTGGCCTGCCTTGTCGTACGAGTAGCGGAGGTCCTGGCCGCGTGAGTTGGTCTGCTGCGTGAGCTGGCGGGCGTTGTCGTAGCTGTAGCTGTAGATGAAGCCGCCGATGTCGCGATGGCCCGTGAGCTGGCCGAAGTAGTTGTAGCTCCAGAACGCCAGCGCACCGTTGGCGCCGACCTCAGCCATCTTGCGGTTCATCGAATCGAAGGCCGCGAGCTTGACCTGGCCCAGCGGCTGGGTCGTGCTCACGAGGTTGCCGCGCAGGTCATGCCGGCGCAGCAGTTGATGCGCTCGCGAGGCGCGAAGGTGGGCTTCGTGCGCGTGGCTTTCGATGCGGCCGACCTCGAGCGCTTCCCCGCGCACAGCGCCATGGGCGCGCGCGTCAAAGCGGCGGGAGCCCATATGCATCTCGACTCCCCATCGACCGCCGTCCATCCGGATTTGGGCGTCGCGCCAGGCGACATCATTGTTCGCAAGACGCGGGTGGGCGCCTTCTCGACGACCGACCTCCATGCCCAACTGCAGCGCGCGGGCATCGAGACCCTGGTGCTCGCCGGCGTACACACCAGTGGCGTTGTGCTTTCCACGGTTCGCGAGGCGCACGACCTCGACTATCGGGTCATCGTCCTGTCGGACGCGTGCGCCGATCCGGATGCCAAGGTGAACGAGTTCCTGTTGCGCGAGATCTTTCCAAGACAGGCGACCGTGACCAACGCGACGGAGTTTTGCGAAGCGATTTCCCCTTAGCTTCGGGCGCCGTGGACACGTCCTGCCGGGCGTTTGTCATTGGAGATGCAGAGTCGAGGCCTGCGATCCTTCGGCGCAGGGACCGTCTGAATATTCGGCCGTGCCGGAAGACGTGACGCACTTGGTCACCGCAAAACGGGCAGGCGTTACCGCTACGGGCAACACATCGGAGGCGACGGATGGCGCGGCCGGCGCGGTGGGTGCCCGAACGGGCAGGGCGGCCGTGCTCGCCGGTAGCGCATCGCCGGAGCGAGCGGTTGCCAGCGACGGCTGAACGACCGCAGGGGCCACGGTCGCCTGGACAGGCGCTCGCGCAGCGCGCTCCCTCAGCAAGTCCGTCAGTGCCACGTAGAAGAGAAACACCGCCAGCAACGCCAACGCCAGGCACGGCGCCCAATAGCGTTGCGACCCGAGACCGCTTCCCGCCCGCCCGCTCAGCGCCGCGGCCATGCCAGGCCCCCGCTGTGCAACGCCCCCGCCAGCTTCGCGATTCCGCCGGTGCCGCTGGCCGCGCGCCCGATCAACGCACCGCCCGCTGCGCCCGCCACGATGCGCGTCAGGAACGAGCGGCTGCGGCCCGCCGCCAGCAGCAGCAATACGCCCGCGCCCAGCACCACGAAGTGCTCGCCCGGGTAATCGGCCCGCTGGGCGTCCACTTTCTTGAACTCCTGGATCGTCGATTCGAGGGTCATGGCTGAAGCTCCTTGTGTCCGTTCAGCAGTTCATATCGCGCGCCGCGATGCACCGCTGTAGGCGCGCACCCCTGCACGTTTGCGGATTCAGACGCCAAAACGCCGCATAACGCAGCGAAAAGGCACGGATCAGGGTTTCCGTGGGGTTTGTTAATAAAAGTAGCCTACACGCGCGTCACACGGCCGTCATCAGCTATGAAAACAATAGCATTCAGTTCCAATCCGAAGATCGTTCCTCGTAAACGCTATATCTAGCCCGACTCTTGCTAAGCAAAATCCTCGACGGATTTCACGTCACGCAAGATCGAGGACCACACAGCAATGAACCCTACGCGTCTCCGCCGGCCCCTGGCCGCGCTGGTATTGGGCGGTACAGCAGCATTCCTCGGGGCCGTGACTTCGGCCCACGCGTTCTCGAACCCGCCCATCCAGGTGGCGCAGGGCATCGAATACATGTGCGGTGGCGCCGCCAGGGATGAAGCCGCATTCATGGAAATGGTGTCGCCGCGCTGGGCCGCGACCATCGAATTCGGCGTGAGCGACGGCAAAGGCGCGCAGGTGGCCGGCTTTCCGGCCAAGGCCTTGATCGAGGTGCGCCAGAAATACACCGGCCAGGTCGTGATGGACGTGCAGTCGCAAGGCCCCTACATGCTGGCGCGCCTCAATCCGGGCGCCTATGACGTGAACGTGACGCTCGGCGGTCTCACGCTGACGCAGTCGCTGGTGGTGATTGCCGGCATGCCGGCGCGCACGTCGTTCGTCTGGCCGTCGAATTTCGACATGGCTTCGGTGACGCCATCGTTGCCGCAGACGCAGGCTCTCGCGCAATCTTCCGCCGCCCGCTGAGCGGTCGGCCGCTCCGGCCTGCCGGGCCGGTCAGCCTTTCCTAAGCCACGCGCCGCACAGTGGCACCGTGGCTTCTCGCCACGACGACCAGGAAAGGATTCAGATCATGACCCCCCGTTTTCCATCATCGCGCACGATGCGGCCGCTGGCGGCCGCGGTGTTCTGCGGCGCCGTTCTGCTCGGCGCGCTTTCGTCGGCGCAGGCAGCGGTGAACCCGCCAATCTACATGGCGCACGGCGTCGAGTACATGAGCGGCGGCATCGGCAGCGACGAAGCCCAGCTGATGGAGACGGTATCGCCGCGCTGGCCCGCCACCTTCGAGTTCGCTGTCAAGGACAGCAAGGGCGCCGAATTCGCGGCCAACGTGCACGTGACGGTGCGCGACAGCGGCGGCGTCGCGCTGCTCGACAACGTGGTGTCGGGCGGCCCGTTCATGGTGGCGCGCCTGGACCCGGGCAACTACGAGGTCGAGGCGCGGATCGGCAGCCAGGTGCTGAAGCAGCCGCTGCACGTGCTGCAGGGTGCGCCGACCAAGGCGACCTTCGTCTGGCCGGCGGGCACCGACATGGCTTCGGCCAGCACGCGCACGGTGCAGTAGCGCGGCGAAAGTGGGCGCCGGCACCGCATCCGGCCGGCACCTGCTTTGTTAACTCCACTGGGCCACAACGCTTGCTATCCGGGCGCCTTGCGCTATAGAAAAAATAGCGATTGCGGCGCCTTCCGGTATCTTGAATGCGCGGCATGCGCCTTGCAGGTGGTGTATCCCGGGCAGTGCCCGACCCCATTGCCCCGATGCCGATCCGTCCCCTGAGCGCTTTGACCGCGCTGTTGCATGTCTATATAGCGCTGCGCCTGCTGCCCGCGCTGGCCATGCTCACGCCCGCATGGCCGCTGGCGTTGCTCGCGCTGGTGGTGTCAGCGGTGACGATTCCGCTGCCCTTTGCATCGCGCCGCATCGGGCGCGATGCCTCGGCGGGCGAGGTGCTCAAGTGGGTCGGCCTGATCAGCATGGGCTGGTTCTCGTCGATGTTCGTGCTGACGCTGGTGCGCGACGCGGGCCTGCTGCTGGCCTGGCTCGCGAGCGCGCTGGGCGGCGTGCAGGTGCACTGGAACGCCCTGCAGCCATGGAGCGCGCTGGCGGTGCTGGCGATGGCCACGGCCACGTCGGCAATCGGTTTCCTCAATGCGCGCCGCACGGCCAGCCTGAAGCGGGTGGACGTGCCCATCCAGGGCCTGCCGCAGGCGCTCGAAGGCTTCACCATCGCGCAGCTCAGCGACATCCACGTGGGGCCGACGATTCGCAGCGCCTACATCCAGCGCATCGTCGACGCGGTGAACCGCCTCGGCGCCGACGCCATCGCGATCACCGGCGATCTGGTCGACGGCACGGTGCCCGAACTGCGCGAGCACATCGCGCCGCTGGCCGGGCTGCGCGCGCGCCACGGCACCTTCGTGGTTACGGGCAACCACGAGTACTACGCAGGCGCGCACGCCTGGATCGACGAGCTGCGCCGGCTGGGCCTGAAGGTGCTGCTCAATGAACACGTGGTGCTGCAGACGCGCAACGTGCGCGGCGCGCAGACCGACGAAGAGCTGTTCGAAAGCGCGCTGGTGCTGGCCGGCGTGACCGACTTCACCGCCGGGCACTTCGACGCTGCGCATGCCAGCGATCCGCACCTGGCGCTGCACGACGCGCCGCCGCTGGTGCACACGCGCGTGCTGCTCGCGCACCAGCCGCGCAGCGCAGTGCTGGCGGCAGCCGCCGGCTACCAGCTGCAGCTGTCGGGCCACACGCACGGCGGCCAGTTCTTCCCGTGGAACCTGTTCGTGCCGATGCAGCAGCCCTTTACGGCGGGCCTGCACCGCCTGCACGACATGTGGGTGTACGTGAGCCGGGGCACCGGCTACTGGGGCCCGCCGAAGCGCTTTGGCGCGCCTTCTGAAATCACGCTGCTGACGCTGGTGCCGGCGAAGCCCTGAGCGGCTTTCCGGCTTCCTCGGTCAGGATTCCAGCTCAGCCAGCCGGCGGGCGTTAGAGGTGGCTGCTGCGTGGATCGGCTTGAGGCCTTCGCGCGCTATGCGTACCGCAATGCCCGGGAACTGGCTCGCGGCGTTGACCGTGCCGGCTGCCGACTGCACGAATGCGTCGCCATGCGCTGCCGCCTGGGCCGGCGTGACGCTGCCTGCGAGCGAGAAGAAAGCCGTCGTGCTCTGAACCCATTGCTGAAGCACGCGGTTGGCGAGAGAGAAATGGCTGCGGTGCCACTGCTTCACCATGGCAATGCCCGATTCGCTCGCGGCCGCGAGCTTCTCGTCGCCCATGAGCTGGAATTCCGCCAGGTCGGCCGCGCTGGGCGCGAGCCCGGCCTTGGCGATGCGCTCGGTCCGGATGCGGATCACCGAGCCGGAGGACAGCAGCATCTCGTTGGTCTTGAGCGCCAAGTCGAGCCACTGCATGAGCGGATTGGCCAGACGGGCGGCGGAGGTAAGAGACGACATGTGGGGCGGTGCGCTCGAAGGCGGTTGTAGGGGGTCGGACCACTATAGGCTTCGCCGGCTGCAAATGCTGCAGCGCAACAAATCTGACTCTGCATTTTTGTTGATCAAGTCCCACTTTCCGATGTGGAAATTACGTGCTGATCGAATATCGAACGCGGCAGAAATTAATGATGTCGACTTATTTCCACTTCATGCATCTAGAAGTCGCATCATGAGATTCCACGCTTCCGCGCCCCTGCGGGCTGCCGTGTTCGCGGGCCTTTTCAGCCTGCTGGGCACAGTGGCCCATGCGTTCGAAGACAGCGCACGCGGTATTTATGTCGAAGGGGGCCGCGCCCCGCACGGCGAAATGGGCAGCACCAACTCGGCCACGGTGGGCATGACCTTCCCGTGGTCACTGCGCCAGCCGGTGCAGGAAGGCGCGCTCACAACCTACTGGGACGTGTTCCTGAGCAACTGGCACGCGCCCGCGCTGGGCGACGGCCCGCACGACTACGCGCAGATCGGCGCGATCTACACCTGGCGCTACCGCTTCGACCACGGCAGCTCGCCCTGGTTTGCCGAAGGCGGCGTCGGCGGCAGCGTGATGGACCACGTCTACAAGACGCCCGACCGCAGCTTCAGCACCGCCTTCCAGTTCACCGAAGTGCTCGGCGTGGGACGCAGCTTTGGCGAGCAGGGCGAGCACGAACTGTCACTGCGCTTGCAGCACTTCTCGAATGGCGGCATCAAGAAGCCGAACCCGGGCGAGAACTTCGTCAAGCTGCGCTACACCTACCACTTCTAGCGCCTTGGCCTCGCCGGCACGCGCAGCCGCCTGGCCCTCGCTTCGGTGACCAGGTAGCCCAGCGTGGCCACCACCAGCGGCAGCAGGTAATACAGGCCGCGATAGGCCAGCAGCGCGCCGAGCAGCTTCGCTTGTGGCACCTCGTGCGCAAGCAGCGCCACGAACACCGCCTCGAGCACGCCGAGCCCCGCCGGCACGTGCGTGATAACGCCGGCCACCGCTGCCACCAGCAGCACAGCAAGCACATGCGCGTAGCCGACCTGCCCCTGCAGCAGGAACCAGATCACGCCGCCCATCAGCGACCAGTTGGTGCACGACATGGCCAGTTGCAGCAGCGCCATCGACAGCCCGGGCACCTTGAACGCATGGCCGCGCACGCGCCAGGTGCGCCCCTGTGCCGTGGCGCACAGCACCAGATAGGCCAGTGCCGCCATCAGCAGCACCGCGCCGAGGATGCGCAAGCCCCCGCTGTCGATCTTCCAGTCGGGCGGCAGCGTCATCGGCCAGAAGCAGAAGGCCGCGCCGGCCACCACGAGGTAGCCGAGCCAGTTGGTCAGCATGCTGAAGCCGAGCACGCGCGTGATGGTGTCGTTCGCGAGCCCCAGGCGCGAATAGAGCCGGTAGCGGAATGCCACGCCGCCCACCAGCGAACCGAGGTTGAGGTTGAAGGCATAGCTGATGAAGGTCACGCCCATCACCGTGCCGGTGCCGAGCCGGTGCCGCGTCAGGTACCGGCCCAGCAGGTCGTACGTGCTGTAGAGCGCGAAGCTGCAGGCCGCCAGCGCGCCGGCCGCGAGCAGGAAGATGAGAGGCAGCGCGCGAATGGCGTCGAGCACCTCTTCCCAGTCGATGGTGCGCGCCTGCCGCACGAGCAGCCACGCGATCAGCGCGAAGAAGCCCCACATCGCCGCGCGGCGGGCCCAGGGCCACCAGCTGTGGCGGGAGAGTGCCATCGTGCTCATTGCGATGCGGCCTTTCCGCTCAGGCGGTTTCCGTCTGCGTCGCACCGCCGGCCGGATTGCTGCGGCTGGTGTCGCGCCGGCTCGCAAGGTCGGTGGCCTCGGCCGGCGTCAGGCGCGGCACGTGGCGCGGCAGGCGGCCCAACAGGGCCGGATACCAGCGCAGGATGTGGAAGACGAAGAAGCTGCGCACCAGCCGCCAGCCGCTCCATTCGCTGGCGAGGTCGGCCGCCTCCACTTGCTTGCAGCTGTGCTGCATCAGCTGGTCCATGCGCTCCCACAGCACCTTGTTGAAGGCTTCGTCGCGCACGATCACGTTGGCCTCTAGGTTGAGCGACAGGCTCAGCGGGTCGAGGTTGCTCGAGCCCACGGTGCTCCACTTGTCGTCCATGAGCGCAACCTTGCCGTGCAGCGGACGGTCGCAGTACTCGTAGATGCGCACGCCGGCGTGCATGAGGTGGTGGTACAGCATGCTCGCGGCGGTCTTCACGATCGGCATGTCGGGCTCGCCCTGCAGGATGAGCCGCACGTCCACGCCGCGCCGTGCCGCGCGCCGCAGCTCCTTGATGAAGCGGTAGCCCGGAAAGAAGTACGCATTGGCGATCACGATGCGCTCGCGCGCCGCCCGGATCGCGGCGCGGTAGTGCCGCTCGATGTCGTTGGTGTGGCGCCGGTTGTCGCGCGTGACGAACATGGCATCGGCCTCGCCGGCGTGCACTTGCCCGGCGCGCGGCGCCTGCTTCAGCCGGCGGCGGAACCAGCCCGCGCCCTTGCCGCCGAGCGCGATGGCGCGCAGCACGAACTGATGAACCTCCGCCACGATCGGCCCCGCGAGCTCGACCGCGTAGTCCTGCTTGGCCTTGGGGCCGAAGTCGAGCAGGTGGTCCGCCGAATAGTTGATGCCGCCGACGAAGGCGCGCTCGCCGTCGATCACCACGATCTTGCGGTGCATGCGGCGGAACACATTGAGCCGCTGGCCTAAAAAGCGCTGCCCTGGGTCGAACACCCGCACCTTCACGCCGGCCGCGCTCAGGCCCTCGATGAACTCGCGCGAGAGATCGGGCGAGCCGAAGCCGTCGATGAGCACATCGATCTTCACGCCGCGCTGCGCCGCTTCGCGCATGGCAGCATGAAGCTGCATGCCGACCTTGTCCTCGAACAGGATGAAGGTCTCGACGATCACCTCGCGCTGCGCCTGCCTGATGGCATCGAACACGCGCGGAAAAAACTCCTCGCCGTTCTCCAGCAGTTCGATGCGGTTGCCGCCGATCCAGTGGTTGTTGTTGCTCATGGCTTGCCCGCTCACAGGTCGATGTCCGCCACCAGCGGGGCGTGGTCCGACAGGTGCGACCACGGCCGGCGCGGCAGCACCACGGGCGCGTGCACGCCGGCATTGCGCACGTAGATGCGGTCCAGCTGCAGCACCGGGAAACGCGCCGGGAAGGTCCTGGCCGCGCGGCCGTTGGCATGCACGAACACCTCGCGCAGCGCGGCACCTTTTTCCAGGATGTCGTGCGCGCGGCCGCGCCAGTCGTTGAAGTCGCCCGCCACGATCAGCGGCGCATCGGACGGCACCTCGTCGCGCACGATGTGGCACAGCAGCTCCAGTTGCTGCTCCCGGTGCCCCTCGGCCAGCCCGAGGTGCGCGCAGATCACGTGCACGTCGACGACGCGGCCCGGCAGCCGCAGCACGCAATGCAGCAGGCCGCGCTTCTCGGGACCGCTCACCGACACGTCGTGGTTGCGGAAATGCACGATCGGGAATTTCGAGAGCACCGCGTTGCCGTGGTGGCCTTTCGGGTACACCGCGTTGCGCCCGTAGGCGAACTGCGGCCACATGGTGTCGGCCAGAAATTCGTAATGCGGCGCCTCAGGCCAGTTGTTCACCTTGCGCGAATGGCGCGAGTGGGTACCCAGCACTTCCTGCAGAAACACGACGTCGGCCCCCACGGTGCGCACGGCATCGCGCAGCTCGGGCAGGATGAACTTGCGATTGAGCGCGGTGAAGCCCTTGTGGGTGTTCACCGTCATGACCTTGAGCGAGGTCGGCAAGACTGGCGTGGCCGCCGCGGCGTCGGGAATGGGCGAAGAAGACATCGTTGTGCGGGTTGTACGTGGCCCTGCGCGCGCTGACTGTAGGAACGCGCCACCTTCTTGGGACCCATTCGCCCCTTTCGCTGCGTGGCGGCGGGCTCCCATGGCGGCCGGCTCCTACAGGCAGGCCTGCCGCACCCCCACACGGCAGGAATTTCACCGCTCCTACGGTGAATTCAGGGCTCGAGACAAGCAGCCCGCATTTTCATCCATCGACATCGATACAAGCCACAAGGAGAAAGTCATGAAGCAAGTCACTTTTCGCGCCACGGTTCTCGCCGCGCTGCTGGGCACGGCAGGCATCGCCCTGGCCCAGACCACGTCCATTCCCGCCCAGCCCGATGCCTCGGTGGGCGGCGAGGCCAGCACCATGACGCCGGCCGGCGTCGCCAACCCGCCGCAGCGCCCCGACAACTCGATGCCCGCATCGCGCGAGGCGGTGAAGGCCGAGGCCCGCGCGCAGAACCGCAGCAACGCCACCACGATGGTGCCAAAGGGCGAGGCAACCACCATGATCAATCACCAGCCCAACGCCATGCCGCAGCCGACCGGCGAGATGTCTCGCGCGGAAGTCAGCCAGACAGGGCGCAAGGTCAAGCCGCAGTTCGGCCAGAAGGGCGAGCGCCCGAACGTGGTGACCAACCCGACGGACAAGACCGGCACCGGCACGCCGGATTGACAAGGTCAGTCCGTTAATGAAAAAGCCCGCAGCGCGGAAGCGTTGCGGGCTTTTTCTTCGACGGCGCCGTCACCGGCGCGTCGGGGGCGGGGGTCAGCCCTTGGCGGGTGCCGGTGCACCGCGGTGGCCGTCATGACCGCGATGGCCATCGTGGCCACGGGGGCCGCCGAAGTGCGCGGTCTCAGCGTCGAAGGTCTTCTGCTGCTCGGGCGTCAGCGCGGCATAGAAGGTCTTCGTGGCGTCGGCACGCTTGGCGAACATCGCGCTGCGTTCGGCCTGGCGGGTCTGCATGCGTTCCAGGCGCTCCGGCGTGGTCAGCTTGGCGAACTCGGCGCGGTCCATGTGCGGGCGCGGACCGGCGGGCGGCTGCGTCGCGGTGGTGAAGGAGCTCCATGCGCCTTCCTGTGCCGAAGTGAGCTTGAGCTTTTCCTTCAGGGCGGCAAGACGCTTGGCGCGGTGCTCCTGCATGCGCTCCATGCGCTTGGCGGGGTCCATGCGCTTGTGCTGCGCCTTGGGCGCGGCAGCGTTGTCGGCCTGGGCCACCGCGGCGGCGGGTGCGGCTGGAGCGGCGGCCGGCGCTTGAGCGAAGGCGCCCGAAGAGGCGAGGGCGGCCGAACCCAGCAGGCTGGCCCAGACGATGCGTTGGCGAAGAGAAATCATGAGAGTTGCTTCCTTTCGAAGAAGCCCGCCACCGATGGGCAGCAGGTGAGACGAAGTGTGAAAGAGCTCTGTGTCGCGCCAGTTAGCCCTGCGTGAGCTTGCGTAAAGAATGGTGAACCGCGACCGCCAGAGCAGCCGCTCGGCGTGACTTTTTTCCTGGATCACTCGTCCTACTTGGGCCGCGGCCGCTTCAGCCCGCGATCGGGCACCTGCAGCCTGCCGGCGCGCAGGTCATCGACCGCCCGGGCAACGGCGCGCGCCACGTTGCGCACTTCTTCCTGCACGTCGGCGTCGGCATCGAGCGCGTCGTGGCTGGTGGCATAGGGCTCGTAGTAGCCGATGTAGCGATCGAGCCGCGCCTGCGTGCCGGCATCGACCAGCCCCATCCAGTCGAGCCAGTCGCAGAGGTTGCGCCGCAGGCTCTCGATGCCGGCCACATCGCCGTGCACCACCACGCCATAAACACGGCCGTCCAGGTGCTTGGGATAGCCCCAGCCTTCCAGCTCAAGCGCCTTGGCTTCGTCTGGTTTCTTGCCGTGCGTGCTGGTGGGGTCGGGGTTGCCGCCGTCGGCACAGACTAGGCGGTCGATCATGAGCTTCAGCGGGCTCGTGGCCTGGTACCAGTGCGTGGGCGTGAGCAGGATCACGCCGTGCGCGGACACCCAGCGTTCGTAGATCTCGTTCATCCAGTCGCCGGTCTGGCGCAACGAATGGTTCGGGTAGCAGCTGCAGGGCCAGTGACACAGCGGCATGGCGGTGGAGGCGCAGCCCTTGCAGGGGTGGATCTGCAGGCCGTATTCGGAGGTGATCAGGCTCAGGTCGAGCAGGTCGGTTTCGATGCCATGGCCATCCAGCACCTCGCGCGCGAGCTCGGCCAGGCGCCAGGTCTTGGAGATTTCGCCGGGGCAGGTGCCGTCGTTGCGCGGCGAGCCGTTGACCAGCAGCACGCGCGAAGGCGTCTGCGGCTGGCTCCACGCGGCCTGTGCCGCGTCGATACGCGCCTTCGCTTCGAGCCAGTCGACGGAAAGTTCGTATTCGGGGTCCGCGTAGCCGGGCCCGGCCTTGCGAGTGACAGGCGCCTTGCGACCTTGCTGGTAGGCCTCCCATGCGATCAGCTCGATGCGCCGCAGCGAATCTGTCTCGGCCTGGAAAGCCGGGTCCTGGAAGGGCTGCATGAAGCGTTCGTGGAACTGGGCGCGTTGCAGCGTGTCGGGCGCCTGTCCTTTCCGGATCGTGGGGGGCATGTCCGCAATCTAGGCGGCTCCTGCTGCGGCCGGGACCCGTGCCCGATGCCGACTTTCGGTAGGTGGGCGACTACAGGCCCGATCAGCCCAGCTTGCCGTTCTGGAAGTCGTGCACCGCCTGCTTGACCTGCTCTTGCGTGTTCATCACGAAGGGACCGTATTGCACGATGGGCTCGTGCAGCGGCCTGCCGGCGATGAGCAGCGCGCGCGCCGGGCTGTGGTTGGTTGCACCGGCGCGCAGCACCACGCCGTCGCTGCCCGCGTCGTTGGCCAGGATCGCCATGCGCCGCGTCGGGATTTCGCTGCCCGCGATCCACAGCGATTCGCGGAACACATAGACCAGCGCGTTGTGATCGTCCGGCAGCGGCTGCGCGAACTCGGCACCCGGCGGCAGCGTGATGTCGAGGTACAGCGGCTCGGTGTGCTCGCGCCGCACCGCGCCCTCGATGCCGTGGCTCGCACCCGCGATCACGCGCACGTGGGCGCCGCCGGTGGTGGTGAACTCGGGAATCTCTTCGCTCTGGACGTCGCGATACCAGGGCTCGCGCATCTTGTCTTTGGCAGGCAGGTTGAGCCACAGCTGAAAGCCTTCCATCAGGCCTTCTTCCTGCTCGGGCAGCTCGCTGTGCACGAGGCCGCGGCCGGCGGTCATCCACTGCACGCCGCCGTTCTCGAGCAGCCCTTCGTGGCCCGCGCTGTCGCGGTGGCGCATGCGGCCCGCGATCATGTACGTGACGGTCTCGAAGCCGCGGTGCGGATGGTTGGGGAAGCCGCCGATGTAGTCGCCCGGGTTGTCGCTGCCGAAGGCGTCGAGCATCAGGTAGGGGTCAAGCCGCTTCTGCAGGGGCTGCTGCAGCACGCGGGTGAGTTTCACGCCGTCGCCATCGCTGGTGGAAACACCGGCCACGATGTGGTCGATGCCACGCGGCGTGGCGACGGGATCGGTGGGGTGGTTGGCGTGGTGGTTGGCATTCGTCATGCGTCCATGGTGGCACTAACGCGCCTGCCGCGCCACCCGCCCGTCAAGGCCACTGCTGGCGCTGCCAGTAGCTGTACTTCCACTGCGTTTCGAAGCCGGCCCGGCGGTAGAGCGACAGCGCCGGGTGGTTGTGTGCGTCGACCTGCAGGAACACCCGCTCGAAGCCGCGCGCCGATGCGGCCTGCGCCAGCCCGGCGAGCACGCGCCCCGCAAGGCCGCGCCCGCGTTGCGCCTGGTCGGTCCGCATGCCGTGCACGCTGGCCCAGCCGTGGCCGAACGCCATTGCGCCGGCCGCCAGCGTGCGGCCGCCTTCGCGCACGCTGGCATAGAGCGTGCCCTTGGCCCGCGACAGCATCCGCACGCGATGGGCGCCGTCCACCGGATCGAAGCCCTCGCCGAGGAACAGCGCCGACCAGGCGTCGTCGGGCGCGCGGTCGACATCGGCCAATGCACCGCCCGGCGCGACCACCTGCCGCATGCGCTGCATCGACCCGATCTGCACGCAGGTGGGGCTGTCGCCGATGTAGTGCCGCCGCTCCAGCTCGGTGCGCAGCCCGTCGAAGCAGGGCGCGTCGGCCAGCCGCAGCGCGGGCACGACCTGACGGCTGTCGTAGCGGTCTTCGATGCGGTCCAGCGTTGCGTGATCGACCGCGCTGCGATGCAGCGGCACGGCCGATCTGGCACGCTTCACGGTGCCGCCGGCAAAGGGCAGCAGCCAGCCGTCGAGCTCCTCGGTCAGGTCGGGCGAGACCGCCGCGATGGTGGCGCGCTCGATGGCTTCGATGTCGGTGACGTTCAGTGTCGTGGTGTTCATGGCGTGGCCTCCGGCGCCGTGAACTTCGCCGCGGCCACGCCCTTGAGCAGCGCTTCGCGCTGGTTCCGGCTGATACCGCGGATGCCCTCGGCAACCCACTTGATGCGGTCGGCGTCGATGTGGCCATCGCGCCGCCATTGCTCGAGCACGGCCTGCGGCTTGTGCAGCATGGCGGCAAGCCACACGGCCTGCGCCGGTTCGAGCGTGCGTGCGCTGCGCTTGAAGTAGCGGCGCGCCGCGGCCTCGGCGCCGCAGATGTTGCCGCCCCAGGGCGCGTTGTCCAGGTACAGCTGCAGGATGCGGGCCTTGCCCAGCGTCTGCTCCATCTCTACCGCGTAGAGCAGCTCACGCAGCTTGCGCTCGGCCGTGCGGTCGCTGCCCGTCACCAGCAGCTTGGCCAGCTGCTGCGTGAGCGTGCTGCCGCCGCGCCGGATCTGGCCGGGCTTCTGGTTGTTGTCGATCGACGCGAGGATCTCGGTCAGGTCGTAGCCGCTGTGGGTGAAGAAGCGCTGGTCTTCGGCGGCGATGACGGCGCGCGCCAGCCAGCTGTCGTTGGCGAGCTTGGCCGAAGGGCCGCAGCTGGTGCGCGCGTTGAGCATGGCCTCGGTGCCCAAGCCCTCGACCGTGAATTGGCTGATAACGGGCTGCACGGCGAAGGTGGCCTCGGGCAGCACGAACTGGCCGCGCAGCGCCAGCGTGCCGCCGATGCGCGCGCGCTGCAGCTCGGGCAGGGTGGGCACCAGCACCGCGTACCAGCGCGCGATGGGCGCGTCCTGCACGCTGGCGTTCAGATGGATGTTCTTCGGCGCGAGCCTGCCGTCCCAGTTGCCTTGCAGCCGGGTGGTGTCGGTGCCCTGGGGCGTGGCTTCGAAGGTGCCGTTGAGCGTGTTGCCGTCGCGCTTCACGGTGGCAATCAGGCGTTCGACCCGGATCGGTTGGGTGCCGAGCGCCGGCACCTCCGCGCTGCAGGGCGCGCACTGCATCTCCAGCAACTCGCCGGCCGGCTTCCAGGCGAAGCGCACGGTGCCGAAGCTGGTGTCGAGCGAGCGCCCGTCGAGATAAGGCGCGAACCACGACGAGGTGGCCACGCGCACTGCGGTCGGAATGCCGATCTCGAAATTCAATGGCCCCGCCTTCACCGTGGTGCTCCACTCACCCGCAGCCGGCGCGAGCGCCAGCTTGACTATCAAAAAGATAGCTACACACGCTGTAATGACCAAGGCCAGCAGGCCATAGAGCACGAATCGCAGGATCTTCTTCAAGGCACGTTCTCGGATCGTCAGATCGGTTTTGCCACCGTGACAGCTTGCCACGGCCCATGGGATTGGCCGCTGGCCGCTGCCCAGTACCAGCTTGAAGTGTCTGTGAAAGCAGTGCCCCGGGCATCGACGATGCGCTCGCAAACACGGATTTTTTGCGCGCCGTGCCGTTGCGCAACAAAACAGCGCCACATGCGCTCCTGCGCATCGCGTTCCAGGCGCGCCTGTTCGATGCGGTAGCCCAGCGCGCGGTAGCAGTCGGTGGCCGGGTGCAGCATGCGCGTGGGCTGCGCCACCTCGCGCATCACCAGGGTCTGCGTGCCGTCGGTCATGCGACCGATGGCGCCGGGGAAGCGGTCGGCAAAGCGCTGTTCCACGTCGCTCAGGGCCAGCGGGCGCAACGGAACGCCATCCCACTCGCTAGGCCATTCGTGCGACATCACTGCAGCAACCGGTTCCGCCGGTGCCCGCATGGCCGCGGTTGCCGACCACAGCACGCACAGCACCATCGCCAGCGCAAAGGCGGTCTTGTGGCCGATGCGATTGATGAAATGGTTTGCAAACCAGCGTTCAAAGAACGGTGTCGACATGGCGGCTTCCTTGGGTGGTGATGAGGCCTGGAATGGGATGTTCGGCAGCTTGGGGTTCGGACTGCGCCGGCACCATGAGGCGGGCGATGGCGCCGCACGCTACGGCCAGCACCAGCAGGCCCAGCGCGTTGTGCGCCCATGGCGCAAGCGGATGGCCGGCACCTTCGAAGGCGATCAGCACGCTGTTGCGAACGATGTTCCCGGCCAGCACGAAGAGGCCGACCATCGGCAGGCGGCGCATGAAGGCGCGGTCGCTGCGGCGCGCCCACAGCGCGACGGCGCAGGCCGTGAAGTAGCCGAGCCACACCATCTGCACGCCCGAGCAGGGCGCATCGACGATCACCAGGCGGCCATCGACCATCAGGCTCGTGCCTTCGCGCGCCACGTCGAAACCCGGCGCCAGCAGCCAGCGGCTGACTTCGGCCGTCAGCACGCGCAGCGGATAGCCGGCGTAGAACTGCAGCGACGACAGCAGCGGCAACGCAAGCACCGCAAGCCCGGCCACCGGAAACGCCGCCACGCGGCGCGGCAGGAAAGCCAGCAGCCCACAGGCCAACGCCAGCACGGCCACCAGCCCGGCCGCAAGCGGCGGCAGCGCGGGCACAAAGCCGAGCCCTGTGCGCAGCAGCGTCGCGAGCACAGTGCCCGCGCCCGCCAGCGCGAGCCATCCCAGGCGCGGTGAGGCGCGCAGTTCATGCCGGCGGCTCCAGGTCAGCGCCGCGAGGGCAACCAGCGCCAGCAGGCCCATCGGATCGTCGGAGCCGTCGCGCATGCGCTGCACCATCCAGACCCAGGTCGGCATCAGCGCAAGAAACTGCAACCCGAGCCAGCCGGCAGCCGGCGTGCGATCGATGTGGATGCCCCAATCCACGATGCGCGGGTGGCGGTGGGCGAGCGTTGCCAAAGACATTTTTGTTCTCTCTTTTTGTTTTGTTCAGGCAGTAAAACGACGCGCATCGCTGCGGCGCGCACGGCGGCGCAGCATCGCGAGCATCGACAGCACCACGGCGATGGCGCCTAGCGATTCGGGTTCGGGCGTGCTCGGCACTTCGGCGCCCAGCGCCAGATTGCTCACGCCCTGCGGCATCGGCAGCGGCTGGTTCACGCCCACGCTGTCTTGCGGCGCCACGTTGCGCACCACCTTGTCGACGGCAATGAAGCTCGTGTACTGCGTGAGCAGGCTGTACTTCAGGCCAAGCTCGGTGATGCGTTCCTTGAAGGCCGTGCCGCCTTCCAGCGTTTCCTGGTCGCTCAGGCTCTGGATGCGGTGGCGGGCCCACAGCGTGCGCAGCGCGGCCGTGTCCTGGCGGGTGCGGTCGTCGATGCGCACTTCCTGGCGGTAGGGGTCGCTGGCGCTCTGGCCTTCGATGATCACGCGGCCTTTTGCTTGTCCATTCGAATCCGGGCGCCATTTGCCGAACACGATCACCGGGCGTTCGCCGAGCACGTCGGGCAGGGCCTGTGGTTCCACGTCGTACACATCGAGCCCGCCGAAGGTGGCCTTCACACTGGTGAGCACCGGCGACTCGACCATGCGGCGAAAGCGCGCGGCCTGCTCAGGCGCCTGCACCGGGTCTGTGATGATGAAGGGCTCGCCCATGCCAGCGCGCGCAATGCCTTCCATCAGGCTGCGGTTGACCGACGAGCCGATGCCGAAGGCGAACACGTTGGCCTTCGAGAGGTTGTTGCGCACCAGCTCGAAGGCTTCGCGCTCGACCGTCACGTAGCCGTCGGTCACCACCACGATGCTGCGCGATACGTTCTCTTCCTTGGGCTCGGCATACGCACGCTTCAGCGCGGGAATGAGTTCGGTGCTGCCGCTGCCGCTGTAGTTCTGAATGGTGGCAAGCGCCTGCTCGATGTTGGCGCGCGTGGCCGGCACCGACTTGGGCGAAAGCATCTTGTTGCTGCCCGAGAACAGCAGCACGTTGAAGGTGTCGCTCGGGCGCAGGCCGCCGATCAGGCGTTCGAGCACCGTCTTCGCGGTGTCGAGCGGAAAGCCGTGCATCGAGCCCGAGATGTCTACCACGAAGATGTAGTCGCGCGGCGAGATGGCGCTGGCGACCACGGCCTTCGGCGGCTCGACCATCGCGAGGAAGAAGTTCTCCGCGTTCTCGCCTTGGCCCTTGTAGAGCATCAGGCCCGATTCGATTTTTTCGCCCGCCAGGCGGTAGTCGAGCACGAAGTCGCGGTTGTCGGCGGGGCGGCCGTCGGCCTTGAGCGCGATGTCGGCGTGCTGGTCTTCGTCGCTCTTCTTCACGTCGATGGTGTGCGTGACTGAGCGGATTTCCTTGATGCCCATCGGCGTGTCGATGCTGGCCTTGAGCCTGAAGCTGGTGCTCGGCGCCACGCCCGCGGGCAGCGTCGGCTGCGCGACCCACTTGGCCTGAGCGTTCTCCGATTGCGGCGAGTTGTAGCGCGGCCCGACCACGGTCGGGAACACGAACTGGTAGTTGCCCGACTGCGGCACCAGCAGCTCGGTGTAGCGCAGCTCCACCTTCACGTCGTCGCCGGGCAGGATGTTGGCGACGTTCATCTGGAACACGTTGGGCAGGTGCTGCTCGAGCAGCGCGGCGGTCTTGCCTTCCTTCTTGGCGGTGTCGTATTCGATCTGCGCCTGCTGCTTCTCGCGGATCTGCGCGGTGATGAGCCGGTCGGCCAGGCGCACGTTGAGGCCGCTCACGGCGGCCTTGGTCGAGCCTGGGAAGACGTACTTCGCTTCGATGGCGCGCTGGCCTTCGTTGCGGTAGGTCTGCGTGACCGTCACGTCGGCGATCACGCCCGAGATCTTCACCGAGACCTCGGTGCCCTTCAGGGGCAGGCGGTCGACCGAGGGGTCGTCGCTCTTCACGAAGAAATACGGGCTCTCGGTCTTCAAGCGCGGGCCGGCGGGCGCTTCCTGCGCATGCGCCGGGCGCACGCCCATGGCGATGAAGCCCGCGGTCGCCAGGCTCACGGTGGCGAGCCAGAGCCAGCGGCCGGGACGTGGGGTGGTGATGTGGGCATCCATGGCGGGGGTCCTTGTCCGTGCGAACTTGCACAGCCGCAACTGTCGGCACCACACGAGAAGGCAGTTGGAAGGCTTCTTGAAGTCGAAAACACCCGTGCCTGGCTCTGTGAAGTCTGTGTGAAGCGAAGCGGCACGCACGCTTCACACGGCCTTCGGATCGCGCGGCGAGCATCGCGGCTTCGCTACAGACGAGGAGAGAAAACATGCTTCAGTTGTTGAAGGCCCTTCAGAGCTCTGTGCTGGCCAAGGTCGCCGGCCTGTTCTTCCTGCTGTTGCTCCTGTGCATTCCGCTGGGCGAGATCGACTCGATCAACCGCGCCCGCGGCGAGAGCCAACGCGAAGCGGCCGACGAGCTCGCCGCCACCTACGCGGGCCGCCAGATGATGGTCGGCCCGCTGCTGCTGGTGCCGTATGTGGAGCGCTGGATGGAGCCGCTGCGCGACGCGCAGGGCAAGGTGATCGGCCAGGAGCCGCGCAGCAAGGAAATGGCCCACGTGGTGTTCCCCGACAAGCTGCACATCGAAGGCACGATGGCGCCGCAGGAGCGCTACCGCGGCATCTTCAAGATTCCGTTCTACACGCTCAACGCCACGCTCACTGGCGGCTTCACGGCCTTCGACCCGAAGGCCGTGCCGCACAGCGAGTCCGACTCGAACATCGAATTCAAGGCGCCCTTCATCGCCTTCAACGTGAGCGACCTTCGCGGCCTCGACGGCTCGCCCGCGATGACGATGGGCGGCGAGGCACTGCGCTTCAAGCAGCGCGTGCCGGGCCTGGCCGACAGTGCATGGTTTGCAGACGGCATCCATGCGCCAGTCACCGGTGCGGCGCTCAATGCATGGCAGGCCAACACGCCGATCACGTTCGAAATGAAGCTCGGCCTGGTCGGGCAGGACACGCTTTCCATCGCGCCCATCGCCGAAGAAACGACCGCGCACCTGACCTCGCCTTGGGCACACCCCAGCTTCGGCGGTCGCTTTCTCGCGGCCGAGCGCAGCGTGACGCCGCAGGGCTTCGACGCGCACTGGCGCGTGTCGTCGCTCGTGACTTCGGCTCGAGAGCAGGTTCGTGCGGGTCTCTCGGGTCGCGGCAACGCCGCTGAAGCCGCCACCACCCAGGCGCGCCAGAACATCGGTCCGCCGCAGACCTTCGACGTGTCGCTCGCACAGCCCATCAACGTGTATTCGATGAGCACGCGTGCCGGCAAGTACGGCGCACTGTTCATCGGCCTCGTGCTGATGGTGGCCTTCATGTTCGAGCTGTTCCGCAAGCTGCGCCTGCATCCGATTCAGTACGGCCTGGTCGGCCTGTCGATCGCGCTGTTCTTCCTGCTGTTGCTTGCACTGTCGGAGAAGTTCGCGTTCTGGATGGCATATGCGGGTGCCGCCACGGCGAGCGTTGCGCTGATGGCCGTTTACTTCAGCGCGGTGCTGGGAGGCTGGCAGCGCGGCCTGTCCTTCGGCGCCTTCGTGGCGCTGCTCTATGGCGCGCTCTACGGCCTGCTGGCTTCCGAAAGCAACGCGCTGCTGCTCGGCGCACTGCTGATCTTCGGCATGCTGGCCACGCTGATGCTCGTCACGCGCAAGGTCGACTGGTATGCGCTCTCGCGCCGCGTGGAACCGGCACCGGAAGCGCAGGCGGCATGAGGCTGCTGCGGGTCATCGCGAGTGCATCGGGCTGGCTGGCCCTGGCCACGCTGTGGTTCTGGGCCTGGCATCTGAAGGACCCGCACCTCCGCTTCATGCGCGCGTGGGAACTGCCTTTGCTGCTGGCCGTGCTGGTGACCAGCATCGCAATCGCCTGGAGGTTTGCACGGGGCAACTTGCGTCCAGTAGCGCTGGGCCTGGCATTCGCTGCCATGCTGACTGCTCTGTGCAACGAAGCCGCCTCGCGCCAGCACCGTGCCGAAGTGAATGCGTCGGAGGGCCCGCTCGCGCAGGCGTTGGGCACGCATTTCATCGTCGGGTACGACGATGCGAAAAACCTGCGCGAGCTAACCAGGAAGGGCCTGATCGGCGGAATCTTCGTAACCGGCCGCAATGTAAAGGGCCGAACGGCCGCTGAACTGCGCAATGAAATCGAAGGCCTGCAGGCATTGCGCCGCGAAGCCGGCCTGCCACCGCTGATCGTCGCGACCGACCAGGAAGGCGGCGCTGTCTCGCGCCTGTCTCCGCTGGTCGAGCGCCAGCCCGCGCTCGCTTCGCTACTCGATGCTGACGTGCCCGACGACGAACTCACGCAACGCGCCCGTGCCTACGGCGCGCAGCAGGGCAAGGCGCTCGCGGCTCTTGGCATCACACTCAATTTCAGCCCGGTGGTCGACCTGCGCCCCGGCCGCGTGCCGGGCCACTGGGACTTTCACACCCGCATCGACGAACGCGCGATCTCGGCCGACCCCGCTGTCACTGCGCAGGTGGCGCTCGCTTACGAGCTGGGCCTTGAATCTGCGGGCGTTCGCGGCACGCTGAAGCACTTTCCCGGACTGGGCGGCGTGGTCGAGGACACCCATCATTTCGCCGCCGAACTGCGCACGCCGGTCGCCCAACTTGCGGCGCACGACTGGAAGCCGTTTCAAGACGTGTCGAAACATTCGGATGCCGCAATCATGCTGGGCCATGTCATCCTTGTAGAGTTCGACGCCGAATATCCGGTCTCTTTCTCGCGCAAAATCGTGCAGCGGGTGATTCGAGGCGAATGGGGCTACCAGGGCCTGCTCGTCACCGACGATCTCACGATGGGCGCAGCCTACAACCGCGGTCTTTGCGATGCCACCGTTCGCGCCCTCGGCGCCGGCGTGGACCTGCTGCTGATCGCCTTCGACCACGACAAGTATTTCGATGCCATGCATTGCGCGCAGCAGGCTGCGCGAAACGGCACGCTTGACCTCCCGATGCTGGAACGCAGCAGCGCGCGGCGGCTCCAATCCTTTCGCTAGCCAGTAAGCAGCCAACTCTTATGTTCAAACGCTCAAGCTCCAAACCTTCCGACGACGGCAACGCGGCGTCCAACGAACCCCGCGCGCCGTGGAAGCGCGTCGCCGGCTGGGGTGCCATCGCGGTCGGCTCCGGCGCGCTCGTGGTGCTGGTCGCGGCCATCGTCGCGGTGGTCGCCATCTATCCGAAGCTGCCCGATGTGTCTGAGCTTTCCGACTACCGCCCCAAGCTGCCGCTGCGCGTGTACTCGACCGAAGGCCAGCTGATCGGCGAGTTCGGTGAGGAGCGCCGCAACCTCACGCCCTTCGCCAACATTCCGAAGGTCATGAAAGACGCCGTACTGGCCGTTGAAGACGCGCGCTTCTACGACCACGGCGGTGTGGACTACAAAGGCTTCCTGCGCGCCGCGGTCGCCAGCCTGAAGGGCGGCCGCAAGCAAGGCGCGTCGACCATCACGATGCAGGTGGCGCGCAACGTGTATCTGAGCTCGGAGCGGACGATGAGTCGCAAGACTTACGAAATCCTGCTGGCGCTGCGGCTCGAACGACAGCTCACCAAGGACCAGATCCTCGAGATCTACCTGAACCAGATCTACCTCGGCAACCGCGCCTACGGCTTTGCTGCTGCTTCCGAAACGTATTTCGGCAAGCCGCTGCAGAACGTCACCATCGCTGAAGCCGCGATGCTGGCCGGCCTGCCGAAGGCGCCCGGTGCCAACAACCCCGTGGCCAATCCGCGCCGCGCGCGGGCACGCCAGCTCTACGTGATCGATCGCATGCAGGAAACCGGCTTCATCACCGCCGACCAGGCTGCAGAAGCCAAGAAGGAAGAACTGCACCTGCGCGACGCTGCCGACCCGAACCGCCTGCATGCCGAGTACGTGGCCGAGACGGTGCGCCAGATGATGTACGCGCAGTACGGCGACAGCATCTACACCAGCGGCATGAAGGTCTACACCTCGCTCGTTGCGGCCGACCAGGCCGCGGCCTACAGGTCGCTGCGCAAGGGCATCATGGACTACGAACGGCGCCAACCTTACCGCGGCCCCGAAAGGTTCGTCGACCTGCCCACAGAGCAGAAGGAAATCGACGAGGCCGTGGACGATGCATTGGCCGAACACCCGGACAACGGCGACGTGGTCGCGGCCGTGGTGCTCGACGCCAACGCAAAAGAAATCAGCGCCGTGCGCGCGAACGGCGAAACCATCCAGATCACGGGCGATGGCCTGAAGCCCGCGCAGTCGGGCCTCGCAGCAAAGGCGCCGCCGAATATCAAGATCCGTCGCGGCGCGGTGATCCGCGTGGCGAAGACGCCGAAGAACACCTGGGAGATCACCCAGCTGCCCGAGGTCGAAGGCGCCTTCATCGGCATGGACCCGCGCAGCGGCGCCATCAAGGCGCTGGTGGGCGGTTTCGATTTCGGCAAGAACAAGTTCAACCACGTGACACAGGCCTGGCGCCAGCCGGGCTCGAGCTTCAAGCCCTTCATCTACTCGGCCGCGCTCGAAAAGGGCTTCACGCCCGCAACCGTGGTGAACGACGCGCCGCTGTACTTCGATGCCAGTGCCAACGGCGGCCAGCCGTGGGAGCCGAAGAACTTCGAAGGCACCTACGAAGGTCCGATGCCGCTGCGCACCGCGCTGATGAAATCGAAGAACCTCGTCACGCTGCGCGTGCTGCAGTCGATCGGCACGCCGTATGCGCAAGACTGGATCACCAAGTTCGGCTTCGACAAGGACAAGCATCCCGCCAACCTGCCGATGGGCCTGGGCGCGGGCTCGGTCACGCCGATGCAGATGGCGGTGGGCTACTCGGTGTTCGCCAATGGCGGCTATCGCGTCAATCCGTACCTGGTCACGCGCGTCACCGACATGAAGGACAAGGTCATCATGGAGACCGAGCCACCGGTGCTCGACGAAGCGCGTCGCGCCATTCCGCAGCGCAACGCCTTCATCATGGATTCGCTGCTGCAGAGCGTGGTGAAGAACGGCACCGGCTTCAAGGCGCACCAGGCCCTGAAGCGCGACGACCTCTACGGCAAGACCGGCACCACCAACGATTCCTTCGACACCTGGTTCGCTGGCTTCCAGCCGACCATGGTCGGCATCGCGTGGATCGGCTACGACACGCCGCGCCAGCTCGGCGTGCGCGGTGAAACCGGCGGCAGCCTGAGCCTGCCGATCTGGATCGGCTACATGCAGACCGCGCTGCAGGGCGTGCCCGTGACGCAGCCCGCAGAACCGCCTGGCGTGGTGAACGTCGACGGCGAGTGGTACTTCGACGACTTCACGCCGGGCCACAACGTGGCGAGTCTGGGTCTGGAAAGCGAAGCGCCGCCACCGCCGGCTGAAGAACTTACGGGTGCGCCCATCGGAGCGCCGCCGGTGCCGGAAGAACGCAACAAGATCCTCGATTTCTTCCGGTAAGTGTCTCGAAGCTGAAAAGAGAAGGCGGGTCGCGGTGCCTACACTCGGTGCTGCTTCCCGCCTTCTTTTTTTCTTCTCCACGCATCCATGGAAATTCTTACTCTGGTGGCTCTCTTTGCCGCCGGCTTCTACATCCTCAAGTCCAGAGAACAGCGCATGCGCATCGCGCTGCTGGCCAGCCACCTCGGCCGCTACCAGATCGAGAGGCTGATGGAGAGCCTCACCTCCGGCTACATGCGCTGCCTCGGCGAAGACGACGCCGAGCGCCGCCAGCAGATATGGCACCTGCTCGACGCCACCGAGGAAAAGCTGTCTGCCCAGTTCGACAGCTTCGCCGCCGAGTTCTCTCGCATGCCCGAACCCGCCACGCGCGTAAGCAAGCTGCCGGTGGCCATTCCGCTGTTCACACAGTTCTTTCCGGGCTCGACCTTCGACGTGCGCCAGGCTTTGCTCATCCATGCACGCGGCGTTGCCGGCGTGATGCGCAACGAAGCCGGACGCACGCCCAAATCGAAAGCTTTCACCATGTCGGCCGAGCTGTTCCTGATGCAGCACACCTGCCACTGGTACTGCCGGTCGAAGACGGTGGCATCGGCTCGCATGATCGGGCAGCACCAGACGCAGTATCTGCAGGCACTCGGGGCCGTGAGTCCGGAGACGCGCAGCGCCTATTGCGCGCTGATCGGGCGCCCTCAATGATGTGACAGCAATGGCAACGTGAGCGTCGCCACGGCACCGCCGCGCGACGCGTTGCCCAGATCGATCCGGCCGCGGTGCAATGCCGCGATCTCCTTCACGAAGGCCAGCCCCAGCCCCGTGCTTTTCTTCTGGCTGTGCGGCCTGGCTAGCGAATAGAACTTCTCGAAGACTTTTTCCTGCGCGTACTCCGGAATGCCCGGGCCGTGGTCGCGCACGCTCACGCGGGCGAGCTTCGAGGTCGTTTCCAGCGTGAGCAGCACTTCGCTGTCACGCGGTGAGAAATCGATGGCGTTGTCGAGCAGGTTGCTGATCGCTCGGCGCAGCAGGAAGGGGTCGCCTTCGGTGCGGGCATCGTCGCGGATGTTCACGAGCAGCTTGATGTTGCGCTTGGCCGCCGCGGGCTGTGCGCTGATGGCGATGTCTTCGATCAGCGAAGCCAACGCCACCGGCTCGGTGCGGTCCAGCGTGCGCCGCGTTTCGAGCGCGGTGAGCTCCATCATGCGGTCGACGATTTCCTGGATGCGTTGTGTCTCGCGTTCGATGTTCTTCAGAAAACGCTCACGCTCGGCGTGCGGCATCGACGGCTCCTGCAGCAGCTCCGCCGCGCCGCGAATGGCCGAGAGCGGGCTCTTCACTTCGTGCGTGAAAGTCTGCACGTAGTCGGCCACGTAGTTGCGGCCGGTGAGCGCGTCGCGCATTTCGCTGAAGCCGGTGCGCACGCCGTCGACCGCGCGCCGCGCCATGCGCGCCAGGCTCAGGCTGCGCTGCGCGCGCACCCAGGCCCAATAGTCGCGAATCAGGCCGAAGGGCCGCACCAGCCAGATCGAGACGATGAGCGTGAGCAGCAGCAGCGCGAGCGCCGAGCCGACGCCCACCCAGATGGTGCGCACGCGTGCGTCTTCCACGAACTGGCCGAAGCTCTGCACAGGCTTGCCAACGCTGACCATGCCGACGATTTCGTTGTTCCAGCGGATCGGCGCGCCAACGTACATGACCGAGGTGCGCGGGTCGCCGTCGACATCGCGCGAGGTGCGCGCGCCGTACAGGCCGGCGAGCGTGCGGCTCACGTCGGCCCACTGCGAATAGTCGGAGCCGAGATGCCTGCCGAGCGAATCGAACATCACGCGGCCATTGCGGTCGGTGACGTACACGCGCAGTTCGACGCGGCTCTTGTGCAGGTTGTAGATCTGGGCAGAGAACTCGCGCGCGTAGACCGTGCGGAACAGCGGCTCGAGCCGCGCCGTGTTGATGGCACCGGCGATCACGTCCTGCTCGACCAGGCTGGCCACGAGCTGCGAAGTTTCGACCAGCGATTCCTCGGCCGATTCGCGGTAGCGCGGATCGATGTCGGAAACAACGCGGTACAGCAGGAAGGCGATGCCCGCCGTGTAGATCAGCAGGATGCCGATGAAGATCCGCGTGCGTCGGGTCACGACGCCTTGGCGGGCAGTTCTTCGTTCAGTGCGTAGCCGGTGCCGCGGAGCGTGCGGATCGGCTCCACGTCTGGCGCTATCGCCTTGAGCTTGGCGCGCAGGGTCTTGATGTGCGCGTCCACCGTCCGGTCGAAGCTGTCGCTGGAATCGTCCCAGACCAGTTCGAGCAATTCGTCGCGTGTGAAGACGCGGCCGGGCCGTTGCACCAGCAGTCTCAGCAGGCCGTATTCGTAGCGGGAGAGTTCCAGCAGACGTCCGTAATAACGAATCTGCATGCGCTCGTTGTCGAGCGAGAAGGGCATTGCGGGTGCCTGAGAGCTCGCTGGAGGCGTCTGGACCGGGATTTGATGGGGTATCCCATGGTTTGGAGCCGCACCCACTGTGGGAGCTCCTGCGCCGTTTCTGGCGCTGCGCCGCAGGATGGTCCGCACGCGTGCGACGAGTTCACGCGGTGAGAACGGCTTGGCGATGTAGTCGTCAGCGCCCAGTTCGAGGCCCACCACGCGGTCTATTTCGTCGCTGCGGGCCGTCAGGAACACCATGGGCACCTCCGGGCCGCCCATGGACTGGTTCAGCGCCTGGAGGCGCTTGAAGAGCTCGAAGCCGTTGAGATCGGGCAATCCGATGTCCAGGATGGCCAGCGCCGGCGGTTCCTGCGCGAATTGGGCGATGGCTTCTTCGGCCGTGGCGCACCAGACCGGGATGAATCCGTCGCTCTTCAGGACGTACTGCAGCGTGTCGGCGATGCCCGATTCGTCTTCGGCGATCAGGATCCGGGGTTTGAAGCTCATCCACGAATGTTACCGAGGGGAGCGGGCCGGGAGGACCGGTTTTGTTCAAAGGCGCCGTCGACCGGCGCGGCCGTTCGCGGCTTTTTTTCGCGCGCAGCTTTCCCTTTCCCTGTCTTCTTATTCTTCTTATTCAAATTAGTAGTAGTAGATAAGGGTTGCCCTCTTCTGTGGACATGCCGCTTTTTTCGTTATGTGACAAGCACTTGTCATGGCTCTGTCACTGTGCGCAGCTGCGCTTCCGGTTTGTACCCGCCACATGAACAACATTGGGTAACCGATCCGGCCTGTGGATAAGCCATGGCTTGTTCAAAAACTGTCCCCAGAGTTGTGCTTTGACTCCTTCCGGAAAATCTGCGAAAGGCGGTTTTTCCTCGGAGAAATTCATTGCTGAAAATTTGGGCGATCTGTAGATTTCCCTTTTAAATCAATGACTTGCAACGCCGCTACACAGAAGTACCAACGTTATCCACAGAGTTACTCAAGGTTTGTGGGGAGAAGCTCGCCGGAACCTTCCGGCCCCTTCGGCGACCGAACGAGATCATTCATATTGCGAAATGTTGAACATGACACCTTCAGAAACAAAGTCGATCGTGACCCTGAGCTTGCTGGCTGCCTTTGTCGATGGCGAAAAGCATGAGCGCGAACGCGCCGAGATCAAGCGGATTGCGGAGGGCCTGTCGCAGGCCGACGGCCTGAACCTGCCGACGCTCTACCAGGACGTGCTGATGAAGCGCGTGTCGCTGGCCTCAGTGGCCGGGGAGCTGAAAAGCCCCGAGTCGAGGCAGTTGGCTTACGAAATGGCGGTGTGCGTGTGCGATGCGGACGGCACGCAGTCGGAGGCGGAGCGCATGTTCCTGGCGGATGTGCGCACGTCGCTGGGGCTGGATGCTTCGGCGGCTGCGTTTTCGCAGCAGGCCGAAGAGATTGCGGCGGTGCCTGTTGCTGCCGCTGCCGGCACCGCGGTCGCGGCTCCCTCAGCACCGAACACGCCGGACACGGCTGAGCTCGACAAGTCGATCCTCAACGCCGCCATCCTCAACGGCGCGCTGGAGCTGCTGCCCGAGACGCTCTCGACCATGGCAATCATTCCGCTGCAGATGAAGCTGGTCTACCGCATCGGCCAGTCGTACGGCTACCAGCTCGACAGCGGCCATATCAAGGATTTCCTGGCCACGGTCGGCGTGGGCCTGACCTCGCAGTACCTGGAGCAGGCCGGGCGCAAGCTGCTCGGCGGCCTGCTCGGCAAGGTCGGCGGTGGCCTGCTGCGCGGGCTGGGCAACCAGGCCGTGAGTTCGGGGATGAGCTTTGCCTCGACCTATGCGCTGGGCCATGTGGCCAAGCGCTACTACGCTGGCGGCCGCACGCTCTCGACGCAGATGCTGAAGGACGCGTTCTCGGGCGTGGTGAAGGAAGGGCAGAGCCTGCAGACGCAGTACCTGCCGGCCATCCAGGAAAAGGCCCGCACGCTGGATGCGGGCAAGGTGCTGTCGCTGGTGCGGGGCGCTTGAGCGCCTAGACCTTGCTCAGGTCGTCGAGGATCGGGCAGTCCGGCCTCGAATCGCCGTGGCAGCAATGAACCAGGTGGGCCAGCGTGTTGCGCATGGATTGCATGTCGGCAATGCGCTGCTCCAGTTCACCGAGGTGTTTCTCGGCGATGCGCTTCACGCTCGAGCTTGCGCGCCGACGGTTGTTCCACAGCCCGACCAGTTCCGCGATTTCTTCCATAGAGAAGCCCAGGTCGCGTGAGCGCTTGATGAAGCGCAGCGTGTGGATGTCGGCTTCTCCATATTGGCGGTAGCCGCTTTCGGTGCGCGCCACTGCCGGCAGCAGGCCCAGCCCTTCGTAGTGGCGGACCATGCGGGCCGACACGCCGGAGCGCTGCGCCGCCTCGCCGATGGCGACGTGGCCCGTCGTCATTGAACCGCGTAGCCCGCGTTCTCGATCGCGGCCACGATGTCCTTGCGTGGCTGTTCGCTCAACACGTCGACATGGCCCGTTTCCAGATCGACCGTGACCTGCGCTTCGGGGTCCACCGTTTGCACCGCGTTCTGTACTGCGCTCACGCAGTGGCCGCAACTCATGCCCGTGACCTGGAATTTCTGGCTCATCGTGGTAGCTCCTTGAAAGTGATTGAAGTAACTGAACAGAGGGCGCAAGTTTGAACCCTCTCACGATGTCAATGTCCAGCGCAGGGGCACTGAATTTCTCCGCTTGACCTTGCCACGGTGTGAGGCTTTAGCCTTGGCACATGGAAAAAGTTCTGCAGCAGCAACAAATACCCGGCACCACCACGCTCGATCTCTCGGTCGGCGGCATGACTTGCGCCTCGTGCGTGATGCGCGTCGAGCGTGCGCTGAAAAACGTGCCGGGCGTGCAGGACGTGAGCGTGAATCTCGCGACCGAATCGGCCCGCGTGGTGACTGGCGGCAACGAAGACATGGACGCCCTGCTGCGCCGAGCCGTGCGTGCCGCGGGCTACGAGCCGCGCGCGGCGAGCACTGCGGCCGACGAAGCTGCGCTGTCACCATGGCACGGTTTCGGCCCGGTCGCAGTCGGCCTGGCGCTATCGATCCCATTGCTGGCGCCGATGCTCGGCGATCCTTTCGGGCAAGACTGGATGCTGCCGCCATGGCTGCAACTGCTGCTCGCAACGCCGGTGCAATTCTGGCTGGGTGCGCGCTTCTATCGCGCGGGCTGGCATGCGGCAAAAGCGCGCACCGGCAACATGGATCTGCTGGTGGCACTCGGCACCAGCGCGGCCTTCGGGCTGTCGCTCTGGCTCTGGTGGCGCGCGGCCACCGGCGAACATGCGGGCCACGGTGCGATGCCGCATCTGTACTTCGAGGCTTCGGCGGTGGTGATCACGCTGGTGCTGCTCGGCAAGTGGTTGGAAGCGCGCGCCAAGCGCCAGGCGACCTCGGCGATCCGCGCGTTGCAGCAGCTGCGGCCCGAAGTGGCGCACCTGGTCGGCGCGCGCGGCAAGGAAAGCGATGTGCCGCTGGCCGAGGTGATGGTGGGCGACTGCCTCGCGGTGCGGCCCGGCGAACGAGTGCCGGCCGATGCACGGGTGATCGAAGGGCAATCCGAAGTCGATGAATCGATGCTCACCGGCGAGCCGCTGCCCGTGGCCAAAGGACCGGGCGATGCACTGACCGGCGGGGCGGTAAACGGCGACGGACGCATGGTCATCGAGGTGAGCGCGGTCGGTGCCGAGAGCGTGCTCGCGCGGATCATCCGGCTGGTCGAAGACGCGCAGGCCGCGAAGGCACCGATCCAGCGGCTGGTGGACAAGGTCGCGGCCGTGTTCGTGCCGGTGGTGCTGGTGATTGCGCTCTTCACGCTGGCGGGTTGGCTGATTGCGGGTGCGGGCATCGAGACCGCGCTGATCCATGCCGTGGCGGTGCTTGTCATTGCCTGCCCGTGTGCGCTGGGCCTTGCAACGCCTGTCGCGGTGATGGCGGGCACGGGCGTGGCGGCGCGGCACGGCATCCTGATCAAGGACGCGCGTGCGCTGGAAATTGCGCACCGCGTCGATACCGTTGCATTCGACAAGACCGGCACGCTGACGATCGGCCGGCCGGTGCTCACTGCGCTGGTGCCCGTGGCAGGCTCCGATGCCAGTGAAGACCAATTGCTGGCGACGGCCGCCAGTCTGCAGAGCGGCAGCGAGCATCCGCTGGCCAAGGCTGTGCTGGCCGCTGCGGTGCAGCGCAACGTCCAGGTGCCTGTGCTGGGTGTGATGCAGGCGTGGCCGGGTCGCGGTGTGCGTGGCGAAGTCGACGGCGTGCACTGGGCCATCGCTAGCCTGCGCTGGTGTCGTGAACTCGACGCGATGCCCGACGCTGCGGAAGTCGATCATTTGCAGTCGCAGGGCGCAACAGTCTCCGCTCTGCTGCGTTTCGACGAAGCCGGCGCCGCGCATGTGCATGCATTGCTCGCCTTCGCCGACGAACCCAAGCCGCAGGCTGCCGAAGCCATTCGCACTCTGAGAGCGCGGGGCCTGCGCGTGGTGATGATCTCGGGCGACAACCTGCGCGCGGCGCAGGCCATGGCGGCGCGGCTGGGCATCGCGGCCGAAGACGTGCGTGCCGATGTGTTGCCGGCCGACAAGGCGGCGCAGGTCGCTGCATTGAGGAAGAACGGGCACATCGTGGCGATGGTAGGCGACGGCGCGAACGATGCGCCCGCGCTGGCCGCGGCCGATGTGGGCATCGCGATGGCGCCTTCGGGCGGCGGGACCGACGTGGCGATGGAAGCGGCCGGCATCACGCTGATGCGCGGCGATCTCGCCCTGGTGGCGCAGGCTTTCGAGCTCTCTGCACGGACGGTCGCGAAGATCCGGCAGAACCTGTTCTGGGCCTTTGCCTACAACGTGGCCGGCATCCCGCTGGCGGCCTTCGGTTTGCTGAGCCCGGTAGTGGCCGGTGCGGCCATGGCGCTGTCGAGCGTGAGCGTAATGGCCAATGCGCTGCTGCTGCGGCGCTGGAAGCCTTGACGATGCCTTTTCAGTCGAACAGCAGCGCCATCACGTACTCGTCGACGTAGTTCTCTTCTCCGGCCCGCTTGTAGTACTTGCGCAGCGTGCCTTCGCGCTCGAAGCCCAACTTCTCGTAGAAGCGCAGCGCGGGCGCGTTGTCGCTTTCGGCGAAGAGTTCGATGCGCTTGACGCCAGCAGTCTTCAGTGCGTCGATGGCTTCGCTGACCATGGCGAGCGCAATGCCCTGGCCATGGAATGCGGGATCGACTGCGAGCGTGCCGAGGCCGGCCACATGCTGAATACGACCCGGGTAGCGCGTGGCGCGATAGAAGCCCGCGATGCGTCCTTCGCGTTCGTAGACGTAGAAGCAGCGGGTGTCGAGCAGTGCCTGGTAGACAGCGCGGAAGTCCTCGAGCGGCATCGGGTCGTAGCCGAGGAAGCGCACGACCTTCTCGTGCATGTAGAGGGTGAAGACGGTGTCGATGTCTTCAGGTGTGGCCAGCCTGTGCATGATCGAATGTTCCCGGTGCGATGAGAGCGCCGAGCATACATAGCGAAGCTCAGGTCAGCAGTACCGCCGAAATTCCCAGCAAGGCCAGCTGCGCGCACCAGGCCCATCGCAGGCGCAGTTGAGAGTCGAGCACAGCGCCAATAGACCAGAAGCCGCCCACGGCCAGCGCAAGCAATCCCAGTCCCGTCTGGAAAGCGAGGTCGTCGGCGCGCCACAGAAAGGCCAGCGTCACGCCGACCCAGCACGCGAAATGAATCGAGGCCGAAGCCACCTGCGGGCGCGTCAGCGCCGGATCGTGAATGTGCATCGCTTCTTCCAGCGAAAAGGGTGCATCGGGAAACTGCTGCGCCACGTCGGCCGGTCGCCAGCCCGGCGGCTTGAACCACACGGCGATCTTGTCTTGCCAGCGCCGCGTGTGCCAGGCGTCCCGCAGCAGCGGCAAGTAGGGACCGAGGATCGCGCGCATCGGGTCGAAGCTCGCGAGTGCCTTGCGCGTGCCGTAGACGCAGCGCTCTTTCTCTTCGGCGAAGGTGCCGAACATGCGGTCCCACACCACGAGCATGCCGCCGTAGTTGCGGTCCACATAGCCGTCGTTCACCGCGTGATGCACGCGATGGTTCGACGGTGAAGAGAACACGCGATCGAACCAGCCGAGCTTGCCGATGTGCTCGGTGTGGATCCAGAACTGGTAGACCAGCACGATCAGCCCCGCAAGGCCGAACTGCTCGGGCGGTACGCCCACCACCGCCATCGGCAGGTAGAAAGCCCAGCCCAGAAAGGCCACGGTGCTTTCCTGCCGCAGCGCAGTGGAAAAATTGAAGTGCTGGCTCTGGTGGTGCACCGAGTGCGCGGCCCAGAACACGGCCGATTCGTGTCCCGCGCGATGCAGCCAGTAATCGAAGAAGTCGAACAGCAGCACAGCGACGATCCAACCCATGACGCTGTCCCAGAAGCCGGGCCGCGTCCAGATCGCGACCAGCGGATAGACCATCGCGTAGAGGCCGATCTGGAACAGCTGCGTGCACACCGACAGTGCCTGGCTCAGCAGCCCCTGGCTCAGGCTGCCGAGCGTGTCGCTGAAGCGGTAGGTGTTGCGCCGCTTGAGCCAACCCCATGCGAACTCGCACGCCATGAGCAGCGCGAACACGGGCACGACGAAAACAACCAGCCGGTGCACCGCGTTCGTTTTTCAGGAAGGGTTCAGCGAATCTTCAGCGTCAGGACGCGCGGCCGGCCACGATGACCGCGTTGGTGCCGCCAAAGGCGAAGGAGTTGGACAGCGCATAGCGGATGCCCTTGGCCTCGCGCGCCTCGACCTGCACGAAGTCGAGGTCGAATGCGGCGTCGGGCGTCTGCAGGTTGGCAATGGGCGGCAGCGTCTCGCGCGCCAGTGCACGCAGCGCTGCAATGAGCTCGATGGCACCGCCGCCGCCGAGCACGTGGCCGTGAATGGCCTTGGTCGCGCTGACGGGCGTGCCGTTGCCGAACACTTCGCGGATCGATGCGGCCTCGGCTGCATCGCCGGCGGAGGTGGCCGTGCCGTGCGCGTTGATGTGGCCGACGTCGGAGGCCTCGATGCCTGCGTCGCGCAGTGCGGCGCGCATTGCACGCACTTGGCCCGGCGCATCGGGGTTGGTGATATGCGTGCCGTCGCAGTTGGTAGCGTAGCCCGCGAGCACGAAGGGCGCGGCTTCGGCGCCGCGTGCGGCTGCATGCGCTTCGGATTCGAGCACCAGTGCGGCCGCGCCTTCGCCGATGGCAAAGCCCGCGCGGTCGCCCGAGAACGGGCGGCAGGCCGAAGAGGGCGCATCGGCCGGTGGTGGCGCCATCACGCGCATGGCGTGCCAGCTGGCCATCACGCCGGGCGTGAGCATGGCGTCGTGGCCGCCGACGATGGCCACGTCGATCCAGCCGCCGCGAATGGCGCGCATCGCCTCGCCGATGGCCACGGCCGAGGAGGCGCAGGCACAGGCGTAGGCAATGGCCGAGCCACGCGCGCCGAAGTGCAGCGCGAGCTCGGCCACGGCGGCGTTGGGCATCACGGTGAGCACGGTCGTCGGGCGCATGCGGCGTTGTTCGCCGTAGAGCGCGCTGGTGGTGTTGTCGAAGGTGCCGGCGCCCGCGAGGCCGCTGCCCCAGAAGATGCCGAGGCGGTCGCGGTCGATGGTGTCGAGGTCGAGCCTGGCTTCGCTCGCGGCGTCCTGCGCGGCGGCCAGCGCCATGGCGGTGCCTCGGTCCAGTGGCAGGCGCGATGTGCTGCGCACGCCGTTCGAATCGAAGTCGCAGGCAGCTACGGCGAGCAGCATCGGGTCCATGCCCTTGATCTCCAGCGTCTGCGCGCGCACGGCCGAGCGGCCCGCGAACAATGCCTCGTCGAAGGCTTCGACAGTGCGGCCGATGGGCGTGACGAAGCCGATGCCGCTCACGCGCACCGGCGCGGAGGCGGCGCGCGCGGCCGAAGCGGCGAGCACGGCGTGGGCTGCACCGCTGCTCATGCAGTGGCTTCGGCGGGTTGGGCCGCAACGGCGCCGGAGCTTTCCGCATCGATCACCTCGCACAGCCGCTGCAGCGTGATGCCGGCTTCGCGCGGGTCAAGGCGGTCTTCGGGAATGCGCAGGTGGAAGGCGTCTTCGACGGCGAAGACGAATTCCATCAGCGCGAGCGAATCGAGGCCGAGGTCGGTCAGCGCGGTGGCCTGCGAGATGGCCGAGCGCTCAACGCGGAAGTCGGTCTCCAGGATCGCGGCGATGCTGTTGAAGGTGGGCGAAGAAGCGTTGGAAGAAGACATGGAAATGCTTTCCTTTCAGGCGTGATCGAACGTTGTCGAAGGTGTCAGGCGTACAGCGGATGCTCGGGCATCGTGCCATGCGCCACGGCGTCGACGAACGACACTGTTTCGCGCACAACCTGTTGACGATCGTTGTCGATTGTGATCATGTGGTAGCTGTTGGCGACCACGACGGTGCGGAAGGCGCGGCAGCGCAGGCCGCGCGCGAGGATGTCGAGATTGGCCACGCTGGCCACCTCGTCCTGCTGGGCGTGCAGCGCGAGCACGTTGTCGCATTGCACGCTGTTGAGGTTGCGGCGCACGTGGCGGATGAGCCGGTCGTGCTCGCGCAGGTGGCCCACGCCGATGACGGAGCTGCCGGCGCGCGAGACCTTGCGGTGGCGCAGCTCGCGCTCGATCCAGGCGCGCACGCGTTCGTTCTTCACGCCGTAGGGCGGGCGTTCGCGGTATTGCCAGAGCCGGCCGAGCGGCGTGTAGAAGGCCAGCGGCAGCAGGAACTGCGTGCGCGGAATGGCCCAGCCGTCGAAGCGCAGCGTGGTCGACATGAGCACCAGCGCATCGACTTCGCTGCCGCAGCGGATGGCCGCGCCAAGGGCCAGCGAGGAGCCGGCGGAGATGCCGACCAGCATCACGCGGTCGTGCTGCGCGCGCAGTGCCTTCACCTGCGCCTGGATCTCGTCGAGCCAGCGTTCGTACGGCGCCGCGCGCTGCAGCGGCGCATTGGCGTCGAACGAGTAACCCTCGATCGACAGCGGGTGCACCGAATAGCCGCGGCTGCGCAGGGCGGACTGCACGGTCAGCAACTCGTCAGGCGTGCTGCATAAACCATGCAGCAGGACCACGGCGGTGCGTTGCACCTCCGGAGGCACCAGGCTCAAAAGATCGGAGGGTTCACGCGCGCTCATCGTGTGGCGTCGGCCATGAAAATGGCCCGTATTTCATCTTGCTGTCGTATGCTCATGTTGCGTTTATCGCTTGGAGCGACTGACCGGCCGCTGACCCGTCGTTCGCAAGGCAGATCACCCCCAACCACTCAATAACCATGCGAATTCTGCTTGTCGAAGATGACGCCGTTCTGCGCGATGTGATGGTGCGCAGCCTCGCGGATGCCGGCCATCGCGTCGACGTGTCGACCAACGTCGAAGATGCCGATCACCTGTGGCGCGTGCAGCCCTTCGATGCCGTGCTGCTCGACCTCAACCTGCCCGCCACCGCGAGCCCCACCAGCGGCCTTGCGAGCGGCCTTACCGCGCTGCGACAGGCACGTGCGCGCGGCGACCGCACGCCTGTGCTGGTGCTCACCGCGCGCGGCCGCACCGAGGAGCGCATCGCCGGGCTCGATGCGGGCGCCGACGACTACCTCGGCAAACCCTTCGACCTGGCCGAAGTCGAAGCGCGCCTGCGTGCACTGGTGCGCCGCGCCAAGGGCACCGAAGACATCGTGCTGCTGGGTCAGCTGAAGCTCGACCGCAAGGCACGCCGCTTCTCGACGGCGAGCGGTCCGCTCGACCTGCCGGCGCGCGAATTCGAAGTGCTGTGGGAGCTCATGAGTCCGCCGGGCCGCACGGTGAGCAAGCGTGCGCTGTCCGACAAGCTGTCGAGCTTCGACGAATCACTCGGCGACAACGCGCTCGAGGCCTTCATCTCCCGCCTGCGCAAGAAGCTGCAGGGCACGGGCGCGAGCATCCGCACGCTGCGCGGCATCGGGTACCTGCTCGAAGCCGAGGTTTGATCCGCGCGTGGCCGAGCAGCAGCAGCCGATAGAACCGCAGCCCGTGGCCGCGACCGTGGTGCGCGCGCCCTCGCTCACGCGGCGCGTGCTGCGCAACGTGCTGGTGCCGCTGGCGCTCACGTGGATGGTCGGCGCCGTCATCGCGCTGGTCATTGCCAACTACTTTTCCGAGCAGGCCTTCGACCGCGGCATGCTCGACGATGCCTATGCGCTGTCGGCCAACGTGCAAGCCGGTGAACGCGGCATAGAGCTGCTGCTGACGCCGCGTGAAGTGGCCACCGTGCTCTTCGATCAGGTCGACAAGGTGTACTTCGCGGTGCAGCGGCTCGACGGCTCGCTGATCTCGGGGCAATCGGGCCTGCAGGCGCCGCTGCCGGTGGACGGCTCGCGCTACCGCTTCTCCGACGTCCACTATGAAGGCAGCACGCTGCGCGCGGTGGTGCTCGAGCATGACGCCGAGCCCGACATCAGCATGCCTTACCGCGTGATCATTGCGCAGACCACGCTGAGCCGGACCGCGCTGGTGCGGCAGCTGCTCGGCTATGCGCTGGCGCCGCAGATCCTGCTCCTGATCCTGCTCGCGATCTGGCTCTGGTACGGCATCCGCAGCGATCTGCGTCCGCTCGGCGACCTGCAGCGCGCGCTCGACCGGCGCGACGTGCGCGACCTCTCGCCGGTGGCGGTGGCGCAGACTTCGCGCGAACTCCAGCGCCTGGGCAATGCGGTCAACTCGCTGTTCGAGCGGCTCGGTGCCAGCGTGCAGGCGCAGCGCGAGTTCGTGGGCAACGTGGCACACGAGCTGCGCACGCCGCTGGCGGGCATTCGCGCGCTGGCCGAATACGGCCTGGCACAGCAGGACACGACGGTGTGGCGCGAGCAGCTGGAGCGCGTGTCGGAACGGCAGGCGCGCGCCAGCCACCTGATCGACCAGCTGCTGGCGCTGGCGCTGGCCGAGGAAGCACGCACCGAGCTCAAGCGCGTGCCGGTGCGGCTCGACGTGCTGGCCGAGCAGACGGTGCTGCGGCACCTCGCGCGCGCCGATGCACGCGGCGTCGACCTGGGCGCCCGCGGCCTCGACGACGGCGTGGTGGTGCATGCCAATGAGGCGCTGGTAGAAGGCATCCTCGACAACCTGATCGACAACGCGCTGCGCTATGGCGGGCGCACCATCACCGTCGAGCTTGCGGGCCGCACGCTGAGCGTGATCGACGACGGGCCCGGCATTCCGCTCGAGGCGCAACGCGCCCTCATGCAGCGCTGGGCGCAAGGGCCCGCGGGCGAGAAGCTTGGGCAGGGCTCGGGGCTGGGGCTGTCGATCGTGTCGCGCTATGCGGAGTTGCTGGGTGCCGAGCTGCGGCTCGAAGCGGCGGAGCCCACCGGCCTGCGTGTGAGCGTGGCGTTCGGTGAAGTGGCCTAGAGCGGCGCGGCTTCGTAGAGCTCGAGCGGAAGGTCGTCGGGGTCGGCGAAGAAGGTGAAGCGGCGGCCCGTGAATTCATCGATGCGCAATGGCTCGACAGCGATGCCTTTCGATGCGAGTTCGTCTGCAGCGGCCTGCACGTCTTGCACTTCGAAGGACAGGTGACGCAGCCCCTGCGCCTCGGGCCGCGTGAGGCGCGCGGGCGCATCGGGGAAAGAGAAGAGCTCGATCTGCGAGCCATCGGGCAGTGCCAGGTCGAGCTTGTACGAGTCGCGCGCGGCGCGGTAGTTTTCGGCGATCACGCGCAGGCCGAGTACCTCGGTGTAGAAGCGCTTCGACACCGCGTAGTCGGCGCAGATGATCGCGACGTGGTGAATGCGGGCCAGCTGCATGGCGATGCTCACTTCAATGGCTTGCGCAGGAAGACGCGGGTGCGCTCCGCGAAGGCGAGGCGCTTGTACTCGACGTACCCGATGCGTTCGTAGAGCGCGCGGTTCTCGGTCATCTTCTCGTTGGTGAAGAGGTAGATCGAGTCGTGGCCTTGCCGCAGTGCTTCCTGCTCGGCGAGTTCGAGCAGCGCGCGGCCCACGCCGGTGCCCTGGTGTTGCGGCAGCACGTCGATCAGGAAGCCTTCGTCGGTGACGTCGAGCACCAGTGCGGCGACGGTCTGGTCTTGTTGCGTGGCGACCCAGACCTGTGCGTTCGCGATGGCCACGCCGTAGTCCTTGGTCATCGGAATCGGCGTGAGGCCCAGGCGCGGGATGTAGTGGCGGAAGGCCTCGACGGCGCAGGCAGCAACGGATGTTGCATCGCTCTCGGTGGCGCGCCTGATGGTCCACGTCTTCATGCGTCGAATTCCACTTCGCCTTCGATCTCGACCGGGATGTTGAACGGCAGCTCGGCCATGCCCACGGCACTGCGTGCGTGCGCGCCGATGTCGGGTCCGAAGAGTTCGAGGATGAGGTCCGAGAAGCCGTTGATCACCGCTGGCTGCCTGTCGAAGCCGGGCGCCGAAGCGGCCATGCCGAACACGCGTGTCCACGCGGTGATGCGGTCGAGATCTCCAAGGGCGCGTTGCAGGCTGCCGAGCATTGCCAGTGCCGTAAGGCGGGCCGCTGCATAGCCTTGTTCGACACTCACCTCGCGGCCCAGCTTGCCGAGCGGCGCGGCGATGGTGCCGTCTGCATTGAGCGGGCCGTGGCCCGAGATCACTGCACGTCGGCCGACGATACGCACGAATTGGAAGGGTAGAACGACGCCGGGTGGCGGCGTCACTGTCGGTGGAAGAACGAGGCCGAGCGCGGCCAGTCGTTGCTCGATGCGGGCCATGGCATTTCTCTCCTGAGGGCGGACACAAAGCGTCCGCCGCATCTTGCCATGGCCTTTTCCGGATTACGCCAGTGCGGGGTAGTCCGTGTAGCCCTTCGCGCCGCCACCGTACATGGTGGCCTTGTCGAGCTCGTTGAGCGGTGCGTTCTCGCGCAGGCGGCGCACGAGGTCAGGGTTCGAGATGAAGGGCTTGCCGAAGGCCACGAGGTCGTCGCCTTCCTTCAGCGCTTCTTCGGCGAGCGGGCGGTCGTAGCCGTTGTTGACCATCCATGCGCCCTTGCCGCCGGCTTCGCGGTAGGCGGCCTTCAGCGCTTCGTAGTCGAAGGGGCGGTCCTCGATTTCGCGCGGGCCACCGGTGGCGCCTTCGATGATGTGGATGTAGGCGAGGTTGAGCGTGGCGAGCTGCTTCACCACGTAGGTGAACAGCGGCTGCGGGTTGCTGTCGTGCACGTCGTTGGCCGGCGTCACGGGCGACAGGCGAATGCCGGTCTTGCCGCCGCCGACGGCATCGACCACGGCGCGCGCGGATTCGAGCAGCAGGCGGGCGCGGTTCTCGATGCTGCCGCCGTAGTCGTCGGTGCGCTTGTTGCTGCCGTCCTTGAGGAACTGGTCGAGCAGGTAGCCGTTGGCGCCGTGCAGTTCCACGCCGTCGAAGCCGGCGGTCTCGACTGCGCTGCGAGCGGCCACCGCATAGGCGTGCACGATGCCGGGCAGTTCGCCTGCGTCGAGTGCGCGTGGCTCGGAGGTCTCGACGAAGGTCGGCACGCCGTCCTTGATGAGCACGGTCTTGGTCTTGGCGGTGATGGCCGAGGGGGCGACGGGCTTGCCGCCACCGGGTTGCAGTTCGGTGTGCGAGACGCGGCCCACGTGCCACAGCTGCACGACGATCTTGCCGCCCTTGGCGTGCACGGCGTCGGTCACGTGCTTCCAGGCGTCGAGCTGCTCGGTGCCGTAGAGGCCGGGCACGTCGGCATAGCCCTGGCCCTGGTGGCTGATGGCGGTGGCCTCGGTGATGAGCAGACCGGCACTGGCGCGCTGGGCGTAGTAGGTGGCGGCGATGTCGGGCGGGACTGCATTCGGCGAGCGGTTGCGCGTGAGCGGCGCCATGACGATGCGGTTGGCGAGCTTCAGGTCGCCGGCCTGGACGGGGTCGAAGAGGGTGGACATCGTGCGATCGAAAGCAGAGTTGAAAGAGGCGCAAGGCTAAGCCCCCGGCCTCAACCCTGCTGTCGCACGGTTGTCCCGATTGGTGTTAGGCAAGCAACGCCAGGAGCGCAGGGCTTACGCGCATGGGCACGGCGAGCAGGATCTGCCCCATGCCCTTGCCGAGCGGATCGTTGCGCAGCGAGGCCATGCCGCCGCCGCCGAGCGCCTGCTCGCAGACGAAGTTGAAGGCGTCGATGCCCGGCACCTCGTAGCGCGTGACGCGGCCTTTGACCAGGTGCGCGAGCCATTCGGCCACGCGCGCTTCGGTGAGTTGTTCGCGCAGCAGCGGCAGCAGGGCGGGGTGGCGTGCGATGATGCCGATGTTCGAGGTGTCGCCCTTGTCGCCGCTGCGGGCCCAGGCGAGGCGCAGGAGGGGAACTTCGATGCTGTCCGTGCTCGCCGGGAGTGCCGTCCCCGTTTCTGAGGCTCTGGCAGGCGATGGAATGGGGGCCTGGGCTATGGCGGAAACTTCGGTGTGCGGAATTTCGATGCGTTCTCCATCGATGGCCACCGTGGCCTCGACCTGCGACTTGTCCAGCAGGAACGCGTATTGCCGGATCGACGGCGACACCGAGGCGCGCCCACCGCCCGCACCCGTGGTGCCGGGCGCCCACGACGTGCCCGCCGGTGCGACCTCGCGCGCGAACAGTTCCAGCGCCTCCTTGCGCGGATGCGTCACCGCGAGCCGCAACACTGCTTCGCGCGTCTGCAATGCCTGAGCATGCGGGCCGTAGCACGACTCCGCGCCCAGCACTTCGAGCTGCGTGCCGCTGTACGGGCCGAAGCCGTATTGCGAGAACAACGCTCCCGTGCGCGCGAGGATCGCTTCGCCCGTGCGCTTCGCCTTGGCCACCGCTTCGAAGCCCACGATGGTGAGCTGCGCCGCCGTCTTGAAGCCATCGACATACGTGGCGCTGACCTTGTAGCTTGCGGTCGGCGCACGGCCGCGCGCGCCATGCACCCGCACGCGGTGCTCGCCGGCCTGCTCGATGTGTACCTGCGTGAAGTCGGCCACCACGTCGGGCAGCAGATAGGCCGCAGGGTCGCCGATCTCGTAGAGCATCTGCTCGCCCACCACGGCGGGTGTGAGCTTGCCGCCGGAGCCTGCCGGCTTGGTGACAACGAAGCTGCCGTCGGCGCTGCATTCGACGATGGGGTAGCCGATGTTCGGCCAATCCGGCACGGTGTCCCAGTCGGTGTGCAGGCCGCCCGTGGCCTGGCAACCGCATTCGATGATGTGGCCCGCGAGGCTGCCGGCCGCCAGCAGATCGAAGTCGCCCGGTTGCCATTTGAATTCGTGCATGAGCACGCCGAGCGTGACGGCGGAGTCGACACAACGGCCGATGATGACGACCTGCGCACCCGCATCGAGCGCGGCCTGTATCGGCCGTGCGCCGAGATACGCATTGGCGGTGAGCACGCGTTCGGGCAGCGCGGTGCCGCTCTGCAGTTCGCGCACAGGTGGTTGTGCCTGGCGCAGTTGCGGCAGCAGCGGGGACACGTCGTCGCCGCTCACCACTGCGATCTTCAATGCGATGCCCTGCTCGGCGGCCAGCGCTGCAAGTGCATCGGCGCAGCCTTGCGGGTTGACGCCGCCAGCGTTGCTCACCACGCGGATGCCTTGTTTCACGACGTCCTTCAGCACGGCCTTCATCGCGACGGAGACGAAGTCGGTCGCGTAGCCCAGCTCGGGTTTCTTGAGCCGCGCACCTGCAAGGATCGACATGGTGAGTTCGGCGAGGTAGTCGAACACGAGGTAGTCGATCTGCCCGCTGCCCACGAGCTGCGGCGCGCCCACACTGCTGTCGCCCCAGAAGCCCGAGGCGCCGCCGATGCGGACGATGCGTTCGTTGTTGCTGCTGCTCATCGTCCGCTCCACTGCGGTTTGCGCTTCTCGCGGAAGGCGAGTTGTCCTTCGGCGGCGTCTTCGGTGAGTGCGAACAGGCCGATCTGGCTTTCGGTGAACGCCATCGATTCCTCGAAGGCCATCGCCTCGATCTTCTTCATCGTGTAGAGGCCGCGGCGGATGGCGGCGGGCGACTTGTCGAGCATGCGGCCGAGCAGCCAGTCGACGCTTTCGTCGACATCGTCGCTCACGCGGTTGACTAGCCGCAGTTCGAGCGCTTGCGCGGCGGTGATGGGCTCGCCGGTGATGCACATCTCGGCCAGCACGCGGCGCGGCAGCAGGCCGCCGAGCACGCTGAGCACCTGCGCGGGAAAGAGCCCGACCTTCACCTCGGGCAGGCCGAACACGGCCTGGCTGCTGGCCACGGCCATGTCGCACATCGCCATGATCCCCATGCCGCCGGCCATGCAGGCGCCGTTGACGCGTGCGATCAGCGGCACGGTCGATTGCCGGGCCTGGCGGAACAGGTTGGCGAAGCCCTGGTAGGGCGCGGCGTAGTCGAACTTGAAGGAGGTGCCGCTCTGCAGGTCGGCGCCGGCGCAGAAGGCGCGCGTGCCGGCGCCGGTGATGACTACGGCGCGCACGGCGGTGTCGTTGTTGGCGCGGGCCAGGGCGTCGCTCAGGCCGGCGAGCACGGCGCCGTTTATGGCGTTGCGGCGCTCTTCGCGGTCGATGGTGAGCCACATGACGGGCCCGCGCATCTCTTCGCGCAGTTCGACGGGGGGAGGGGTTTCGGGCATGGCGCGGGTTCCTTCTTCGGTCGTCTGAAGTTCTGCCCGTAGCGTGACCCGAAAAAAAAGCCGCATCGTGCGGCTTGTGGCTGAAGCGACCCGGGTTTTCCCCTAGAGGGCACCCGGCCGCTTCAATGCTTCTGCACGCTTTCGCGTGCTTCGGCTTACTTCAGCAGGCCTTCGGCCTTCATTGCATCTTGTACTGCGGGGCGGGCGGCCACGCGTGCGTGCCAGGCCTGGACGTTGGGGAAGCCGGAGATGTCCACGCCCGTGGGCTTGGTCCAGTTGGTGACGGTGAACAGGTAGCCGTCGGCCACGCTGAAGTGGTCGCCCATCAGGTATTGCTTGTTGGCCAGTTCGCCGTCGAGCCACTGGAAGCGCGACTTCAGCTTGTCCTTGAAGATGCCCTTGGCTTCTTCGGGCATGTTCGGGTTGAACAGCGGGCTGAAGCCCTTGTGCACTTCGGTGCCGATGAAGGTCAGCCACTCCTGCAGGCGGTAGCGCTGCAGGGTGCCGGCGGCAGGCGCGAGGTTCTTGGTGGGTGCGAGGTCGGCGATGTATTGCAGGATGGCCGGGCCTTCGCGCAGGCGGGTGCCGTCGTCGAGCTCGAGCATCGGCACGTAGCCCAGCGGGTTGATGCCGTAGTAGTCGGTGCCGTCCTGCAGCTTGTGGCTCTTGGTGCTGGCCAGCACGGGTTCGACGGCGATGCCTGCTTCGTGCAGCGCGATGTGGGGCGAGAGCGAACAGGCGCCGGGCGAGTAATACAGCTTCATGCGAAAAACTCCAATGGATGACGAGGTTGATTGATTGTTGTGGGAGACCGCAGCGGATGCTAGCGGGTTTGGTGGCCTCGCGTTTTTGTCCTACGGCTGCATGCGCGAGGCGACTATCGGGCGTGGGCAGGTCGCTTCCTAAGCTGCGTCGCACGGTGGGCAAGGCCTGCTGCAAGGAGTAGCCGAATGTTGAAGTACGCGATCATTTTTGCGGTCGTCTCCCTCGTGGCCGGCCTGCTCGGCTTCGGTGGCGTGGCGGCTGGCGCCGCCGGCATCGCCAAGCTGCTGTTCGGCCTGTTCCTGGTGCTGGCCGTGCTGTTCGTTGTGCTGGCCGCGCTTGGCGTAGGCGCGGTGAAGAAGGCGCTCGACTGATGCACATCTCCCACGTCGACGCGCAGCTCGACTACGAGGTCGTCGCGCCAGCGCACATGCTGCTCAACATCGAGGCGGCGCGCTCGGGTGCGCAAGCCGTGCTCAGCGAGGAGCTGAAGATCGAACCGCCGACCGAGATGCAGGTGTTCTGCGACGAGGGCAGCGGCAACCGCTTCATCCGTTTCGACGCGAAGCCCGGGCCGCTGAAGATTCGCTACAAGGCCAGCGTGCAGCGCGCGCACATGGTGGTGCCGACCGATCTGCGCGAGGCGCCGGTCAGCGAAGTGCCCGACGAGGTGCTGCACTACATGATGCCGACGCGCTACTGCGAGTCGGACCTGATGTCGCGCTGCGCCCAGCAACTCTTCGGCGACCTGCCGCCGGGCATCGGTCGCGTGCAGGCCATCGTCGACTGGGTCCACGACAGCATCGCGTACGAGCCGGGCAGCAGCAACTCGACAACGACTGCGCGCGAAGTGTTCGTGGAACGCGCGGGCGTGTGCCGCGACTTCGCGCACCTGGGCATCACCTTCTGCCGCGCGCTCAACATTCCGGCGCGGCTGGTGGTGGGCTATGTGTGGTTCGACGAACCGCCGCAGGATTTTCACGCGGTGTTCGAAGCCTGGCTCGGCGGGCAGTGGGTGCTGTTCGATCCGACGCGCATGGCGCCGGTCGACCGGCTGGTGCGCGTGGGCACGGGGCGCGACGCGAAGGACGTGGCCTTCTGCACGATCTTCGGCAACGTGCGCATGACGGACAAGAAGCTCGTCGTTCGCGAACTGCAGGATGAAAGCCTTGAACCGTCGAAGGCGCCGCCGCCGACTGGCGCGCTGGTCGGCATCGAGAAGCCCGTGCCGGTGGTGCAGGTGGTGAACGTGGCTGAAGCGACGGGCTGATGCGGATAGTTTGCTATAAAATATATAGCAAACTATCGAGCTTCCATGGGCGTTAGCGGGTAATTTGGCATGGCCCTCTAGCTTGTCCACACAAAGGGCGCAGATCGGCCTGGACGATTAAAATCAGTGCCCCTTTTGCGCCGCGCACGCGTCAGTTGTGCGCTCCCCATTTCAAATGCTGTACCCCGAAGAATTCGACGTGATCGTCGTCGGCGGTGGCCATGCCGGCACCGAAGCCGCGCTCGCCGCTGCGCGCATGGGCGCCAAGACGCTGCTGCTCTCCCACAACATCGAGACGCTGGGGCAGATGAGCTGCAATCCGTCGATCGGCGGTATCGGCAAGGGCCACCTGGTGAAGGAGGTCGACGCGCTTGGCGGCGCAATGGCGATTGCCACCGATGAGGCCGGCATCCAGTTCCGCATTCTCAATTCGAGCAAGGGCCCGGCCGTGCGCGCCACCCGCGCGCAGGCGGACCGGGTTCTGTACAAGGCCGCCATTCGCCATCGGCTGGAGAACCAGCCGAACCTGAGCCTGTTCCAGCAAGCCGTCGACGACCTGATGGTGGAGGGCGATCGCGTGGTCGGCGCCGTCACTCAAGTGGGCATTGCATTCCGTGCGCGGACCGTGGTGCTGACGGCGGGTACTTTTCTCGATGGCCGCATCCACGTCGGCCTCGACAACTATCAGGCTGGGCGCGCGGGCGATCCGCCGGCGATCAGCCTGTCGGCGCGGCTCAAGGAGCTGAAGCTGCCGCAAGGCCGGCTCAAGACCGGCACGCCGCCTCGGCTCGACGGCCGCAGCATCGATTTTTCGAAATGCACCGAACAGCCCGGCGACGGCATGCCCGGTGGGGCAGGGCCGATGCCGGTGTTCAGCTTCATGGGTCGGGCGGACATGCATCCGCAGCAAATGCCCTGCTGGATTACTCACACCAATGCGCGCACGCACGAAATCATCCGCTCGGGGTTCGACCGCAGCCCGATGTTCACCGGCAAGATCGACGGCGTGGGTCCGCGCTACTGCCCGAGCGTGGAAGACAAGATCAACCGCTTTGCCGACAAGGAAAGCCACCAGATCTTTCTGGAGCCCGAAGGCCTGACGACCAACGAGTACTACCCGAACGGGATCTCGACCAGCCTGCCGTTCGACATCCAGTACCAGCTGGTGCGCTCGATGCCGGGGCTGGAGAACGCCCACATCCTGCGGGCAGGCTATGCCATCGAGTACGACTACTTCGATCCGCGCGAGCTCAAGAGCAGCTTCGAGACCCGCTCGGTCAAGGGTCTGTTCTTTGCCGGGCAGATCAACGGTACGACCGGCTATGAAGAAGCCGCGGCCCAAGGTTTGTTCGCCGGCATCAATGCCGCGCTGCAATGCCGTGGCGAAGATGCCTGGCTGCCGCGCCGCGACGAGGCGTACCTCGGCGTGCTGGTCGACGACCTGATCACCAAGGGCGTGACCGAGCCGTACCGCATGTTCACGAGTCGCGCGGAGTTCCGCTTGCAGCTGCGCGAGGACAACGCCGACATGCGCCTGACCGAAGCAGGGCGCAAGTTGGGCCTGGTGGACGATGTGCGCTGGGATGCTTTCAGCCGCAAGCGCGACGCTGTTTCACGTGAAACAGAGCGGCTCAAGTCGATCTGGGTGAACCCGCGCAACCTGCCGGCCGCCGAGTCGGAGCGGGTGCTGGGCAAGGCCATCGACCACGAATACAACCTGGCCGACCTGCTGCGCCGGCCCGACGTGAACTACGAAACACTGATGTCGCTGGACGGCGGCAAGTACGGCGCCCAGACGGCGCTGAGCGAAACCGAGATCGAGCAGATCGAGATTTCGGCCAAGTACTCCGGCTACATCGAGCGCCAGCACGACGAGGTGGAGCGCGCCGCGCACTTCGAGAACCTGAAGCTACCGGCCGATTTCGACTACGGCCAAGTCAAGGCGCTGAGCTTCGAGGTGCGGCAGAAGCTGGACAAGCATCGGCCGGAAACCCTAGGCCTAGCCTCGCGCATCTCTGGTGTGACGCCAGCCGCCATCTCCTTGTTGATGATTCATCTGCGCAAGGGTGGCCACAAAGCCTTCGCCCGCGACGCCAGCACCACCACGGAAGCAGCCACAGAGCCGCAGTCTGCGGAATGACGGCGCCGATCGATACGCTGCGCGCGGGCGCAGCCGCCATGGGCGTGGCGCTGTCCGACCTTCAGCGCGAACAGTTGCTGGCCTACGGCACGCTGATGCTCAAGTGGAACAAGGTCTACAACCTCACGGCACTGCGCGATCCGGCCAGCGTGCTGACGCACCACCTGCTCGACAGTCTGGCGGCCGTCGCGCCGCTGCAGCGCGAGTGGGCAGGGAAGGGCAAGCTGCTGGACGTGGGTTCCGGCGGTGGCTTGCCCGGCGTGGTGATCGCCATCATGCGGCCTGATCTCGAGGTGAGCTGCCTCGATGCGGTCGCCAAGAAGGCTGCCTTTGTCCAGCAAGTGGCTGCCGAACTGGAGCTCCCTAACCTTCGCGGACTGCACGCCCGGGTTGAATCGCTGGTCGGCAGCTACGAAGTCATCAGCTCGCGCGCCTTCGCGTCGCTGCCGGATTTCTTCAATGGCTCGATGAGCCTGCTCGCACCCGGTGGCGTCTGGTTGGCCATGAAGGGCAAGGTGCCGACCGACGAACTCGCTGCTTTGCCAAAAGGCGTGGCAGTGTTTCACGTGGAACAACTGACGGTTCCCGGCCTGGATGCCGAACGTTGCATCGTCTGGGCGCGCAAAGAAGCTGCCTGAATCGGCGCTCGAATCCGCAAAAGAAGCGGCGACACCGGTAAAAGCCGGTGTCCGAACGATCCTCGCGGCGGTGTGCTCGCTTAGACTCGATGCCTCCCTCTGATCCCTTTCCCGGCTCGCTTTTTCGAGGCAAATCCCATGTTCGGCATCGCTGACTACGGCGCATTCGTCGCCGCCATCATCCTGTTTCTTCTGATTCCCGGCCCGGGCAATCTGGCGCTGATTACCTCGACCAGCAAGGGCGGCATCCGTGGCGGACTGGCTGCGACGATCGGCGTGATCATTGGCGACCAGTGCCTGATGTGGGCGGCGGTGGCTGGCGTGTCGGCCGTGTTGGCCGCGTACCCGACCGCTTTCAAGGCGGTGCAGTGGCTGGGCGCCGCCTACCTGGCGTGGCTGGGCCTCAAGATGCTGCTGGCCAAGCCCGGCTCGGCACCCATCCTCGATATCAAGCCCAGCCATTTCCTGCGCCAGGCCTTCGCCATCACGCTGCTGAACCCCAAGGCGATCGTGTTCTACATGGCCTTTTTCCCGCTGTTCGTCGACCCGGCTCGCCACCAGGGCCTGGTCACTTTCGGCGCGATGGCTGTGACGATTGCCGCGCTGACCTTCCTGTACGGCCTGACCTCGACGCTGCTCACGCACTTTCTGGCCGAGCGCATCCGCGCGAATCCCCGCATTTCCGCCACGCTCGAGAAGCTTGCCGGCATCTTTTTGATCGCCTTCGGCGTCAAGCTCGCAATCTCGCGCTGATCGATCCTCCGGTACTGACATGGCCAAGATTTTCTGCATTGCCAACCAAAAGGGCGGCGTCGGCAAGACCACCACCACCGTCAACCTCGCGGCCGGCCTGGCCAAGGTCGGGCAGCGCGTGCTGATGATCGACCTCGACCCGCAGGGCAATGCCACCATGGGTTCGGGCATCGACAAGCGCCAGCTGGAGCTGACGGTGTACGACGTGCTGCTCGAATCGGCCTCTGTGGCCGAAGCCCGGGTCAAGGCCGACAAGTTGGTGGAGGGCGGTTGCGGCTACGACGTGCTGGGTGCCAACCGCGAACTGGCGGGTGCCGAAGTCGAAATGGTCGCGCTCGACCGCCGCGAAAAGCGCCTGCGCACCGCGCTGGCCGCGGTCGGCGCCGAGTACGACTTCGTGCTGATCGACTGCCCACCGAGCCTGAGCCTGCTGACCCTCAATGGCCTGTGCGCCGCCCATGGCGTGATCGTGCCGATGCAGTGCGAGTACTTTGCGCTCGAAGGGCTGACCGACCTGGTCAACACCATCAAGCAGGTGCACGCCAACCTCAACAAGAACCTGCAGATCATCGGCCTGCTGCGCGTGATGTTCGATCCGCGCATCACACTGCAGCAGCAGGTGAGCGAGCAGCTCAAGTCCCACTTCGGCGACAAGGTGTTCGACACGGTGATCCCGCGCAATGTGCGGCTGGCCGAGGCGCCGAGCTATGGACTGCCGGGCGTCGTGTTCGACCCGGCCGCCCGTGGCAGCCTGGCTTTCATCGCCTTTGCCCAGGAGCTGGTCGACAAGATGCCGCCCGCGAGCGCCTTCGCTTCGGGCGCGGTGGCGCCGCCGATCGCGCCGGTCACGCGCATTGCCCCGGACCTGCCCATTCCCGATGACGTGATGGCGCCCGCAGCGGCACCTGCATCCGACTCCACCAGTGAAAACAATGCCTGACGCTTGCCGTTTCTTGGCAAGGCGCTATCAAGTTAGTAGCAAATGACAGTCCCCTGCATCTTGCTGCTGCCCGGTTGGCAGAACAGCGGCCCCGGCCATTGGCAAACCCGCTGGGAGTCGGTGTACGGCGATCACCGCGTCGAGCAGCACGAGTGGATGCGCCCGCTGCGCGGCGACTGGTCCGCCCGGCTCGAAGAAGAAGTGCTGGCCTCGCCTGGCCCGGTGGCTTTTGCGGCGCACAGTCTCGGCTGCATCCTCGTCGCCGCATGGGCCGCGCATTCGCGCAACACGCACAAGGTGCGCGGCGCGTTGCTGGTCGCGCCCGGCGACGTCGAGAATGACAACCTGCGCCAGCTGATTCCCGGCTGGGCACCAATCGTACGCAAGCCGCTGCCGTTTCCGGCGGTGCTGATCGCCGCCAACGACGACCCGTACTGCGAAGCCGCGCGCTCGCGGCAACTCGCCAAAGACTGGGGCGCACGCTTCATCGATGCCGGCCCGGGCGGCCACCTGAATGCCGAATCCGGCCTGGGCGACTGGCCCGAAGGCCGGAAACTCCTGAACGAAATCTCGAAAGAAAAGAACTGATGGCGACCAAGAAACCCAAGGGCCTGGGCCGCGGCCTCGAAGCGCTGCTCGGCCCGACGGCCGCGCCTTCCTCCGACAACAACGGCAACGGCGGCGTCTCGGGCACGGAAGAGGGCGGCGCGCAAAGGAACCCGACGACGCTGATGCTCGACCAGATGGTCGCCGGCGTCTACCAGCCGCGCACGCGCATGGACGAAGGCGCGCTCTACGAACTGGCCGAGAGCATCAAGGCGCAGGGCATCATGCAGCCGATCCTGGTCCGCCGGCTCGATGCCGAATCGGCTGAAGCCAAGAACGCCGAGTACGAAATCATCGCGGGCGAACGCCGCTTTCGCGCCGCCAGGCTCGCGGGCCTCGACAGCGTGCCGGTGCTGGTGCGCGACGTGCCCAACGAAGCCGCCGCGGCGATGTCGCTCATCGAGAACATTCAGCGCGAAGACCTCAACCCGCTGGAAGAAGCCCAAGGCCTGCAACGCCTGGTGAACGAGTTTGGGCTCACTCACGAACAGGCCGCACAGGCCGTGGGCCGTTCGCGCAGCGCGGCCAGCAATCTGCTGCGCCTGCTGAACCTCGCCGAGCCCGCGCAGCAGATGCTGATGGCCGGCGACATCGACATGGGCCACGCCCGCGCGCTGCTGTCGCTCGACCGCGGTACGCAGATCACGGCCGCCAACCAGATCGCCGCCAAGAAGATGTCGGTGCGCGAAGCCGAGGCGCTGGTGAAGAAGCTCGCGGCCGAGTTCACGCTCACGCCAACGCGCCGCGGCAACGACGGCGAGAAGTCGCGCGACCTGCAGCGCGTGGAAGAAGAACTGGCCGACCTGCTCACTGCCGAGGTCGAGGTGCGCATCAAGAAGCGCAGCAAGCGCGGCGGTCGCATCGAGGAAAGCGGCGAGCTCGCCATTCACTTCGGCTCCATCGAAGCACTCAACGGATTGATCGAGCGCATCCGCCGAACGGCCTAGTGTTGTGAACTCGGGGGCTGGCGTTCGTTTGATTGATTCCTGCAATCCTTTGCGCGTATCCTCGACCGCTGGTTTTTTCAATCCCAGATCTCTGAACAAACAGAGGGAGTCCACCATGCAGCTCACCAAGTTCCCGCTCGCGGCCATCGCCGTCGGCGCAGTTCTACTCACCGGTTGCGCCACGACCGACATGCAAATGGGCAGCCAGTCGGCTAAGACCATGGCCACCGGCAGCGCCGCAGGTGGTGCCACCGACAACGCGAGCAGCCAGCTCGAGCGCTGCGAATCGCCGCTCGGCACCGTCTCGCTGATCGAGAACGTGAATGCGGGCTGGTACACCATCCTCACCGGCGAATACCGCCTGCCGCCCACGGCCAACCTGCTGCGCTTGCTGGTGCAGCAATCGAACTGCTTCATCGTGGTCGAGCGCGGCGCGGCCGGCATGAACGCCATGACGCGTGAACGCGCGCTGCAGCAGTCGGGTGAAATGCGCGGCGGCAGCAACTTCGGCCGGGGCCAGATGGTGGCTTCGGACTACGGCCTGTCGCCCGAAATCGTGTTCAGCAACAGCGATGCTGGCGGTGTCGGCGGCGCACTCGGCGGCCTCGTGGGCGGTGGCCGTGGCCGTGCCCTCGCTGCCATCGGCGGCAGCATGCAGACCAAGGAAGCCAGCGCACTGCTGACCCTCATCGACAACCGCTCTGGCGTGCAGGTTGCAGCCGCCGAAGGCAGCGCCTCCAAGACCGACTTCGGCGCCTTCGGTGCGCTGGCCGGTCGCAGCGGTGGCGGTGGCGTAGGTGGCTACACCAACACGGCGCAGGGCAAGGTGATTGCCGCGGCCTTCATGGATGCCTTCAACCAGATGGTCCGTTCGCTGCGCAACTACAAGGCGCAGACGGTTCGTGGCCAAGGCCTCGGCGGTGGTGGACGCCTGGGCGTGGATGGCGGCGCTGCACCGTCGCAGACCTATGTGCCTGCGGAGAAGGCACCGGCACGCCGCCGCAGCAACTGATTACGGCTGCACCGAGTCAAAACAAAAAGCCCAGGGCTCGCAAGAGCCCTGGGCTTTTTCATTGGGTGCCTGAGCGCGGAAAATTAGAGGCTGAAGATCTTGCCCGGGTTCATGATGTTCTTCGGGTCGAGCGCGCGCTTGATCGTGCGCATCATGTCGATCGCGCCCACACCCGCCTCGGTGAGCAGGAAGTCCATCTTGTGCAGCCCCACGCCGTGCTCGCCGGTGCAGGTGCCTTCGAGCGCCAGCGCGCGGCTCACCAGCGCATGATTCAACTCTTCGGCCTTCACGCGCTCTTCGGGAATGTTCGGGTCGAGCAGATAGCCGAAGTGGAAATTGCCGTCGCCCACATGGCCGACGAGAAAGTACGGAATGCCGCTCGCATCGGCCTCGGCCACCGAGTCAAGCAGGCAATCGGCCAGCCGCGAGATCGGCACGCAGGTGTCGGTCGAGATCACGCGGCAGCCGGGGCGCGACTGCACCGCCGCGAAGTAGCTGTTGTGCCGCGCGGTCCACAGGCGCGTGCGTTCCTCCGGCGTGCTGGCCCATTCGAAGGCATTGCCGCCGTGGCCGCTCGCAAGCTCCTGCACCGTCTCGGCCTGTTCCTTCACGCCGGCGGGCGAGCCGTGGAATTCCATCAGCAGCATCGGCTCTTCGCGCAGGTTGAGCTTGGCGTACGCGTTCACCATGCGCACCGTGTTCACGTCGATCAGTTCCACGCGCGCGATCGGCACGCCGAGCTGGATGGTCTCGATGGTCGTGCGCACCGCAGCTTCGATGCTCGGGAACGAACAGATCGCCGCCGATACCGCCTCGGGCAGCGGGTAGATGCGCAGCGTGATCTCGGTGACCACGCCCAGCGTGCCTTCGCTGCCCACCATGAGGCGCGTGAGGTCATAGCCAGCCGACGACTTTTTCGCGCGGGTACCGGTGCGGATGACCTCGCCGGCAGCCGTCACCACTTCGAGCGCCAGCACGTTCTCGCGCATCGTGCCGTAGCGCACCGCGTTCGTGCCGCTGGCGCGCGTGGCCGTCATGCCGCCGATGGAGGCGTCTGCACCGGGGTCGATGGGGAAGAACAGGCCCGTGCTCTTGATCTCCTCGTTGAGCTGCTTGCGCGTGACGCCGGGCTGCACCGTTACAGTGAGGTCGTCGGCATTGATCGACAGCACCTTGTTCATGCGCGACACGTCGATGCTGATGCCGCCCTGCACCGCCAGCAGGTGGCCTTCGAGCGAGGAGCCCACGCCGAAGGGGATGACCGGCACGCTGTGCTCGCTCGCGAGCTTCACCGCATCGGCCACGTCCTGCGTGCTCTCGGCGAACACCACGGCGGAGGGGGGCGGTGCGTCGAAGGAAGACTCGTCGCGCCCGTGCTGTGTGCGCACCGCCATGGCCGTGGAGCAGTTGGCGCCGAAGCGCGCCTTCAGCCCGTCGATCAGGCTGGCCGGGACGTCGCGCAGATGAAGCTCCGGCATCAGGTGCGAGGTTTGGGTCGGGGCGTTCATCGGGAGTCTCCTGGCGGGTGAGGGTGATCGGCCATTTTACGGAGCGAGCACCATAATGCGCTTCGGAAAAAACATGAACCCCACGACCCTCAGCGCTCTCGCGGCCTTCCCCTCGCAACTGGAGGCCCACTACGCGGCCATTCCCACGGCTTTCAGGCATTGGGCGCCGCCCTCGTGGGAGGGCGTGCCCAGCGAGGCCTTCACCGCCATCGAGCAGCTCTGCCATGTGCGCGACATCGAGATCGAGGGCTACCACGTGCGCTTTCGCCGCACGCTGCAGGAGACGCACCCGACGCTCGCTTCCATCGACAGCGAACCGCTGGCCATCGAGCGCAACTACGGCGCGGCCGATGCAGCGAAAGTGCTGGCCGAATTCCGAATGGCGCGCGTGCAGACCATGGAGATCATCTCCAGCCTGAGCGATGCGCAGCTCGCGCGCACGGCAGTGTTCGAAGGCTACGGCCCGCTCACGATGCGCAGCCTCATCCACTACCTCTGCAGCCACGACCAGCAGCATCTTGCAGGCCTGCAATGGCTCGCGGGCAAGATCGACGCATCGACCGTCGATCAGTAAGAGAACAGGAGCCTCCATGGGCAACCGACTTTCCCAGATCGCCACCCGCACCGGCGACGACGGCACCACCGGCCTCGGCGACAACACGCGCGTGCCCAAAGATCACTTGCGCGTGCACGCGATGGGCGACGTGGACGAACTCAACTCGCACATCGGCGTGCTGCTGTGCGAGCCCATGCCAGAGCCCGTTCGCGAGCTGCTGGTCGATGTGCAGCACCAGCTCTTCAACCTCGGTGGCGAGTTGTCGATGCCGGGTTTCACGCTGCTGAAGGCCGATGCGCTGCTGCAGCTCGACAACGCGCTGGCCGAGCACAACGCCGCGCTGCCGCGCTTGGCCGAATTCATCCTGCCCGCAGGAACGCGTGCGGCCTCGCTCGCGCATGTGTGCCGCACGGTGGCGCGGCGCGCGGAACGTGCGGTGGTTGCGCTCGGTGCCACCGCCGAACTCAACGACGCTTTGCGCCAGTACCTCAACCGGCTCAGCGACCTGCTCTTCGTGCTTGCACGCGTTCTCAACCGCATGAACGGCGGCGACGACGTCTACTGGAAGAGCGAGCGCATGGCACGCGCAGCCGCTGCAGAAGCCGAAGCAGACGACACCAACACCAAGGAGGCCCCATGAAATTCCCGATCAACACCCTTCAAACCTCGCTCGCCATGACGATGGCTGCGGCGCTGTGGCTGCCGGCCGGCGCACAAGCCCAGAGCGCAGACAACCCGCCGCAGGCACAACGCGCCCACACCATCAAGTCGCCCTCGCGCAGCGGCAAGGTCGTGGGCAGCGTGCAGCGCGGCACCAACGCCGCGGGCCGCGGAGTCAACCGTGCAGACGCTGCCACGCGACGCGGCGTGAACAACGTGTCGGAGAAAGCCAGCCGACCGGTGCGCAACGTGGGCGAGGCCTTTGGCCGCAAGTTGTCACCCGGTTCCAGCGGCCGCGCGGCACCGCCGCCTGTCGGTCCGCAAGGCAACGCGCCCTGATCGGGGCGCGATCACGCCGACGGGGTGCCTTGCTCCGCGAATGTCCCCCGGCCTTCGGCCTCCTCCTTTATTTCGCTGCGCAAGGCACCCCATCGGCGTGATCGTCCAGCGCAGCGGTTGATCGATCAGCACGACAGCGGCGTCCATGTGCGAATGGCATCGGGTGCTCCCCGCAGCGAAATAAAGGAGGAGCCGAAGGCGGGGGACATTCGCGGAGGGGAGTACCCGGTGTCATTCGCACGCACCCCGAACAACAGCACCCAATTACATGGCGAGAAACATCGAGATCAAGGCCCGCATCGACAGCGTAGATCGCGTAGCAGGCATCGCCGCAACGCTGGCCGACAAGGGCCCCATCGAGATCGCGCAAGACGACACCTTCTTCCGCTGCAACGACACCGCCGACCGCCTCAAGCTGCGCACCTTCGCGCCCGACCGTGCGGAGCTGATCTTCTACCGCCGCGCCAACAGCAGCGCTCCGAAGGAATCGTTCTACCTGATCACGCCTTGCAGCACGCCCGACGTGCTGCGCGAATCGCTCACGCTCGCATGGGGCCAGGCCGGCCGCGTGCGCAAGCAGCGCCGGCTGTTCCTCGTCGGCCGCACGCGCGTGCATCTCGACCGCGTCGAAGGCCTCGGTGAATTCCTCGAACTCGAAGTGGTGCTGGAAGAGGGCGAGTCCGCCGAAGCCGGCATCGTCGAGGCGCATGCACTCATGACGCAACTGGGCGTGAGTACCGAACAGCTGGTGCAGGGCGCTTACGTCGATCTGATCAACGCCAGCCCGCAGCCTTGAGCTGCTCGGCCAGAAGCTGCGCGACCTTTTCATAGCCTCGTGCATTGGCGTGGATGCGGTCGGAGCGCAGCGACGAATCCGACAGCACGCTCGAATACACATTGGCGACCAGCAGCGCCTGCTGCGACTTCGCCACCTCTTCATAGAACGGCGCATCGCTGAGCGAGCCGACGGCCGCGCGCATCGCGTCGGGCGCCGGCGTGGCCAGCACGGCGACGTAGGGCGTGTGCGCACGCGCCTGGGTGATCAGCTCGGTGAGGTTGTCGCGCGTGGCCGTGGCCGATACGCCGCGCAGCATGTCGTTGCCGCCGATGCCGATCAGGATCGCGTCGTAGCTCTGGCCACTCAGCAGCCCCGGCAAGCGCTGCAGCGCACCTTCAGAGGTGTCGCCGTTGACACCCGCGTTCTCGACCTGCCAGCCCGTGAGCTCGCCCAGTTTCACGGGCCACGCTGCGTCGGGCGGCGCACCGTAGCCATGGGTCAGGCTGTCGCCCAGGGCCAGCACGTGGGCATCGGATTTCAGTGCGGTGGCCGAGGCCTTGCGCTTGCCGCAGGCCGACAGAAGTGTGATGGCAGGCACGCCGGCCAGCAGCTGGAGGAGGTGTCGTCGCTTCATGTGGCGCGCAGCTTAAACGCAGCCTGAGGGTGCACGGGCGCTTGTCCCTTTGCTCGAAAAGCGCATAAGCCTCCCCGTTTTTGTTCGTTCCCGGGCGGTGGGCGCAGGCGAAGAATCATTGCCCTGCACCTTCATTCATCTCCGGGGTCCGACATCATGCCGCTGCTTACTCGCCACCGCTTCCTGCGTCATGTGGCCGCTCTCTCCATGGCCCTGCTGGCCGCGCCCATCGTGGCCTGGGCCGCGCCCGCCACCGGCGAGCCCGTGTGGTTCGGCGTGAGCGGGCCGCTCACCGGGCAGAACGCGCAGTACGGCGCGCAGTGGAAGGCGGGTTTCGATCTCGCGCTCGAACACATCAACGCACAGGGCGGCATCCATGGCCGGCCGCTGGCCTACAACTTCGAGGACAGCCAGAGCGATCCGCGCCAGTCGGTGGCCATTGCGCAGAAGCTGGTGAACGACAAGCGCGTGCTCATCGAGCTCGGCGACTTCTCGAGCCCAGCCTCCATGGCCGCATCGCCCATCTACCAGCGCGCGGGCCTGGTGCAGCTGGGCTTCACCAACTCGCACCCCGACTTCACCAAGGGCGGCGACTTCATCTGGAGCCCCTCGGTCAGCCAGGCCGACGCGCAGCCGCTGCTCGCCGAGCTCGCGGTGAAGACGCTGGGCTTCAAGCGCATCGCAGTGCTCTACCTCAACACCGACTGGGGCCGCACCAGCAAGGACGTGCTCGTGAAAGCCGCGCAGGAGCGCGGCGCGCAGCTCGCGATTGCCGAGGGCTACCAGGCCGACGAGAAAGACTTCCGCTCGACGCTGGTGCGCGTGCGCGACGCCAACCCCGACGGGCTGGTGCTCATCTCCTACTACCCCGACGGTGCGCTCATCGCAGGCCAGGTGCGCAGCGTGGGTCTCAAGCAGCCCATCGCGGCGGTGGGCTCGGTGTATTCGCCGAAGTTCATCGAGCTCGGTGGCGCTGCGGTGAACGGCATCTACACCAACACCGCCTTCTACCCTGAGGAGCCGCGCGCCGAGGTGCAGGACTTCGTGAAGAGCTTCCGCGCGAAGTACGGCAAGGAGCCCGACGCCTTCAACGCCTATGCCTACGACGCAGTGGTGTACGCGGCTGCAGCGCTGCGCCAGGCGGGCCCGAAGGCCGATCGCAAGGCCGTGCGCGACGCGTTCTACAAGATCAAGGACGTGCCCAGCGTGATCTTCGGCAAGGCGAGCTTCGATGCGCAGACGCGCCGGATCATTGGCGTGAAGAGCGTCAACCTTGTCGTGAAGGATGGCAAGTGGGCGCAGGTCGACGAGAAGGCGGCCATCGCTTCGACGAAATGAGCGGCTTTTCGCGTTGTTCCCTCTCCCGCTTGCGGGAGAGGGCTAGGGTGAGGGCGGGGGCCTTCGATGGACATCAGCCCTTTGCATCGGCCGCTGCACCCTCACCCCAACCCTCTCCCGCAAGCGGGAGAGGGAGCAAGACACCATGAGCTTTACCTCCTTCTTCGACTACACCGTCAATGGCCTGATCATCGGCAACATCTATGCGTTGCTGGCGGTCGGCCTCGCATTGATCTTCGGCGTCTCGCACCTCATCAACTTCGCGCACGGCTCGGTGTACACGGTGGGCGCGTACATCGGCTGGGCGTCGATCACCTTTCTGCACACGCCGCTGCCCGTGACCATCCTGCTGGTCGTGCTCGGCTCGGGCGCGCTCGGCATGCTGATCGAACGCGTGGGCCTGCGCCCGCTGCAGGGCGCGGCGCGCATCGCGCCGCTGCTCGCCACCATCGGCATCAGCTTCGTGCTCGACATCGTCGTGCAGCTGGTGTTCAGCCCCGACCCGCGCTCGCTGCCCACGCAGCTGCCCGACTGGCGCCTGCAGATCGGCACCGGCACCATCGGCGCGCTCGACATCCTGATCGCGGGCATCGGCATCGCGAGCGCGGCCGTGCTGTTCGGCTTCCTGCGTTTCACGAAACTCGGCTGGGCCGTGCGCGCCACCGCGCAAGATCGCGACGCGGCCCAACAGATGGGCGTGGACGTCGACCGCGTGAACCAGACCGTGTTCGCCATCGCCGCCGCGCTGGGCGGCCTTTCGGGCCTGCTGGTGGGCATGTACTACAACAACATCAGTCCGGCGATGAGCTTCCAGGCCACGCTCAAGGGCGTGGTGGCCACCGTGGTTGGCGGCGTGGGCAACGTGCCGGGCGCCATCGTCGGCAGCCTGCTGCTGGGGCTGATCGAGAGCTATGGCGTGGCGATCCTCGGCACGCCGTACCGCAACCTCTTTGCCTTCGCACTGCTGCTGGTCATCCTGGTGTGGAAGCCCAATGGGCTGTTCGGACGCAAGCGTGCGTTGCCGCCCGAGCCGTTGACGGGCACCTTCATTGCGCCGAGCAAGCCGTGGCATGTACCGCGATCTCTGCTGCTCGCGCTGTTCGCAGCGGCGGTGGCGCTGCCGCTCTTCGATCCATCGCCGTACCTGCTGCAGACGCTCACCAACGCGTGGCTCTACGGTGCGCTCGCACTCAGCCTCACGCTCGTTGCCGGCACCATCGGACAGATCTCGCTGGGCCATGCGGGGCTGCTGGCCATCGGCGCGTATGCATCGTCGCTGCTGGTGCTCGACCTGCACCTGCCGGTGGGCACGGGCATCGTGCTCGCGGGCATCCTGACTTCGCTGATCGGCACCGCGCTGATCTTTCCGGCCTTCAGGCTGCGCGGCCACTATGTATCGATTGCCACGCTCGGCATCGGGGAGATCGTGGCGCTCACCATCCTCAACTGGGAAAGCCTCACGCACGGGCCTATCGGCGTGTCGGGCATTCCGCCGCTCTCGCTGTTCGGGCGTGACGCATCGTCGAACGAGGCCGTCTACTGGGCATCGTTCGGCGCGATGGTGCTGCTGGCCCTGCTGCAATGGCGCCTGCTGCGTTCGCACCTGGGCCGCACCTTCCGCGCGGTGCGCGAAGATGAAGTGGCCGCGCGCGCCTACGGCGTGAGCCCCGACCGCTACAAGGCGCTGGCCTTCGGCTTCGGCGGCTTCGCGGCCGGCGTGAGCGGCGCCTTCACCGCGCACATGTACTCGTACATCAACCACGAGACCTTCGGCTCGCAGATCTCGATCCTCGCGCTGACGATGGTGATCCTCGGCGGGCTCGGGAACATCAGCGGCGCTCTGCTGGGCGCGGTCGCGCTCGTGAGCCTGCCGGAGCTGTTCCGCGTGACGGCCGAGTACCGGATGCTGATCTACGGCGTCGCACTTCTCCTGCTGATCCGCTTCCGCCCGCAGGGTTTGCTGGGCACTGTCTAAAAGAACACATCACATGAGCCACCTCAACGACTACCTCGCCGAGAAACGCGCCGCCGTGCTGGCACGCAATGCCACTGTCTCGGGCGGCACCGCGCAGCCTGTGCAATTGAAGGCCAGCGTGAAGGCAGAAGGCCGCAGCGGCGTGCGCCGCCTGCGCATCCGCGAGCACCAGATCATCAGCGACAGCCCGCCGGACTTCGCGGGCTACAACCTCGGCCCCAGCTCGCCCGAACTGCAGCTGGGCGTGCTCGGGACCTGCGTCACGCACATCTTCCTGATTCAGGCGGCCGAACGGCAGGTGCCGCTCGAAAGCCTCGAAGTGGAAGTGACCGGCATCATCGATCCGCGCGGCGGCAAGCCGGGCCACGAGACCACGCCGATCTGGCCGCACGAGATCGGCTACACGGTGCACATCGATTCGCCCGCGAGCCGCGAAGACATCGACGCGCTGTTTGAGGCGGTGGAGCGCAACTGCCCGATCCTCAACCTGCTGCGCAATCCGCAGACCATCCGCGCTGAGGTGAAGCTGGTCAACTCGAAGGCGCAAGCGGCGAAGAAAGCAGCCGATGCCATCGCTGCTTGAGATACGCGGCCTCACGCGCCGCTTCGGCGGGCTCACGGCCGTCAATGCCGTCGACCTGCATGTGGGCGAAGGCGAACTGCTGAGCGTGATCGGGCCGAACGGCGCTGGCAAGACCACGCTGTTCAACCTCGTCACCGGCCTCGACAGGCCCGACGCGGGGCAGGTGCTGTTCGACGGACAGGACATCACCGGCCTGCCGGCACAACAGCTCGCTCAACGCGGGCTGGCGCGCACCTTCCAGCATGGGCGTGTGTTCGCGAACCTCTCGGTGCTCGACAACGTGCTGGTCGGAGCGCACACGCGGCTGCGCGCCGTGAAACCGCGCGTTGGCGGCGTGCCGGGCCTGGGCGCGTTGGCCGAACTCGCACTCGCGCTGGTGCAGCCTGGTGCCGTGCGCCGCGAAGAGCAGGCGCTGCGCGAAGAGGCGCGCGAAATCATCGCGCTCTTCGGCGAACGCCTTGCGCCGCGCATCGACCATCCCGCCTACAGCCTCTCGTACGCCAACCGCCGCCGCGTGGAGATTGCGCGCGCGCTGGCGCTCAAGCCGCGACTGCTGCTGCTCGACGAGCCCACCGCCGGCATGAACGAGAGCGAGACGGCGGAGATGCTGGAGATCATTCGCGGCCTGAAGGCGCGGGGCCAGACCATCCTGTTGATCGAACACAAGCTCGATCTCGTGATGCAGCTGTCCGACCGCGTGGCCGTGCTCGACGACGGCCGCAAGATCGCCGAAGGCCTGCCAGACGAAGTGCGCAACGACCCGGCGGTGATCGAGGCGTACCTGGGCCATCGCCATGTCGGAGAGGCGGTGCCCGCATGATCGCCACCGTTGCGCGCACCGGCCTTTCTCCTTCGCCCCTCTGGGGAGAGGGCAGGGATGAAGGGCTGCCCGAACGCGCTGCTGCAGCGCCTGCTTCCAGCGGTTCGCTGCAACCGCTGCTCCAGCTCAGGAAGATCAACAGCTTCTACGGCCCCGTCCAGGCCCACTTCGACCTCGACATCGAAGTGCGCAAGGGCCAGATCGTCAGCCTGCTTGGCGGCAACGCGAGCGGCAAGTCGACCACCATGAAGATCGTGCTCGGCCTGCTCAAGCCGCGTTCGGGCGAAGTCAATTTCAACGGCGAATCGACGCTCGGCCTGAGCACGCCGCAGATCATCCGCCGCGGCATAGGCTCGGTGCCCGAAGCGCGCCGCCTGTTTCCCGCAATGACCGTGCGCGAAAACCTGCTGATGGGCGCCTACGCACGCAGCGACCGCAAGGCCGTGGCCGAAGACCTCGAACGCATGCTGGAGCTGTTTCCGCGCGTGGCCGAGCGCATCGAGTTCCAGGCCGGCACGCTCTCGGGTGGCGAGCAGCAGATGGTGGCGATGGCGCGCGCGCTCATGGGCCGCCCGCAGCTCATCTGCATGGACGAGCCGACCATGGGCCTGTCGCCGCTGTACGTCGACAAGGTGCTGGAGCTCATCGCGCGTATCAACAGCCAGGGCGTGTCGGTGTTCATGGTCGAGCAGAACGCGAGCCTCGCGCTGCAGATTGCGCACCACGGCTATGTGCTGCAGACCGGGCGCATCGTGCTCTCGGGTCCGGCGCGCGAGCTGCTGGCCGATGCGCGTATTCGCGATGCCTACCTTGGCGGCGATGGCGCGGCGCGCACTGCTTCCTGATCCGGCCATCTACGGGAGAAAACATATGCCATTGAAACTCGATCACATCGTCATCGCAGTGCACGACCTCGAACGCACCATCGCCGACTACGGCGCGCTGGGCTTCCACGTGCTGCGTGGCGGCGACCATCCGGGCCGTGCCACGCACAACGCGCTGGTGGTGTTCGGCGATGGCAGCTACTTCGAGCTGATCGCATGGCGCGAACCGTCGCCCACCGAACGCTGGTGGCAGCTGCTGCAACGCCACGGCGAAGGCATCGTCGACTTTGCGCTGCTGCCGCGCGACACCGCCACCACCGTGGCCGATGCGAAGGCGCGTGGGCTCGTGCTCGATGGCCCGCTCGACGGCGGCCGCGTGCGCCCCGATGGCGAGCGCCTGCGCTGGCAGACGGCGCGCGCGCCTTCGGCCGACTTGCCCTTCCTGTGCGGCGACCTCACGCCGCGCGCATTGCGCGTGCCCGAAGGCGATGTGCGCGTGCATGCCAACGGCGCACTCGGCGTGGCGAGCCTGGCCATCGCGGTGCGTGACCTCGACGCCACGCTGGCGCGTTATCGCGCCTTGCTCGGCACCGTGTCCGACGATGCCGACACGCACATCGGTGAGCCCGTGGCGGTGCCCGGCAGCAACGTGCGCGTGGCGATCATCGCGTTGGGAAGCAGCGTGCTCGTGCTTTCATCGCCGCGCGAGAACAACAATGTGCCGGATGCGGAGGAGGGCAGCGGCATCCTCGCGCAACGCATCGCGGCGCGCGGTGAGGGCCCGTATGCGCTGGTGTTGCATACCGACAGGCCGCAATCGACCGGCACCTTCGACCTTGCTCGCGCGCATGGCGCGCTGATCGAACTCGACCTGCCGCCGCTGGACCGTCACGTGAAGCACGGCAGCAGCTCGCGCAGCTATCAAGCCAACAGTCTGATCGGCGGATGAGTCGGCCGTTACGGTGCCCGTGAGCGTCTTGTATTGACGTTAGTGCCCGCCGAGATGTGCCTTGCGCAGCTCGGCCTGCATCTTCTTCTGCAGAGCAGTCCCACCCTTTTCCAGTGCTGCGGCCGGCGCGCCGCTTTCCTCGGTTGCCGGTAGGTACTTGCGCCCCCAGATGCCGATCTGCGCGACCACCGGCAGCAGGTCGATGCCCATCGGCGTGAGGCTGTAGATGGCCTTCTGCTTGTGGGTCGGGTCATCGGTCTTGCTGAGCACGCCGTACTCGACCAGCTTGCCGAGGCGCTCCGTCAGGATGTTCGAGGAGATGCCTTCCTCAGACTGCAGGAACTCGCGGAAGTGGCGCTTGCCCGCGAACATCATGTCGCGAATGATCAGCAGGCTCCATCGGTCGCCGAAGACTTCGAGCGCGAGGTTGATCGGGCATGCCGATTTTTCGCTGGAGGCCATGATCTTTTTCCGATCCTTTTAAAAAACTGCTTGCAATTTTGCATCGGTTTCTGAATACTGAAACTGCTTGCATTTAACAAGCGGTTGTTTCAGGCCTTACGAAGAAGAACCGGTATGAGAAAGCTCATCCTCCAGATGCAGATGTCGGTCGACGGCTATGTCTCGCCGGCCAATGGCAACCTCGACTGGCAACTGTGGGGCTGGGGCGAGCGCTGGGGCTGGGACGACAAACTGAAGCAAGACTTCAACGCCGTCTTCGAAGGCATCGACACCATCCTGCTGAGCCGGCTGATCGTGGAAGAGGGCTACCTCGACCACTGGGGCCGTGCGGCGAAGAAATTTCCTGCGAACCCGCACTACGCCTTCGCGCAGAAGATCGTCGATGCGCGCAAGGTGGTGCTTACCGACAAGCTCGCGGCTTCGCGCTGGGAGCGCACCGTCATCGCGCGTGGCGACATGGCCGAGGAGGTGAATGCGCTGAAGCGTGAACCGGGCAAGGACATCATCACCATCGGCGGTGTCGGCTTCGCGTCTGCGTTGGTTGCGGCGGGGCTGGTCGACGAGTTCCAGTTCTTCGTGAACCCCACGGCGGTGGGCGCGGGGCGTTCGGTGTTCCACGACCAGCGCAAGGGCCACAAGCTGCGGCTGCTGCGTTCGACGGGCTACGAATGCGGCATGGTGGTCAACCGCTACGCGCCGGGTTGAGCGGTTTGAAGGACAAGGCGCCGCGTGGATACCAGCACTTACCTGATTTCACCTGACCGCGACCTGAAGTGTCCGAAGCGGACACAAGTGCGGCCCACAATGGACCTGTCATCAACGCATGAAGGAGTTCCAGATGATCAGCAATTCAAAGAGCATGGCAGTCGCTGCAGCAGCGCTCGCGATGTGCATGGCCGCAGGGGGCGCCTTTGCGCAAGACCGTCATGGCGATGGTCGTCCGGGCGATGGCCGTCCAGGCGACGGACGCTATGAACAGCGCGACCGCAATTTCGATCGCCGGGGTGGTCCGCAAGGCGGCTACTACCGCGGCAACCAGGATTTCCGTGACGGCCGCCAGTTCGATCGCCGTGGCTTCCCGCAGCCGCATGCCGAATGGCGTCGTGGTGGCCGCGTGCCGGCCGAGTACCGTGGCCGCAACTATGTGGTGCAAGACTGGCGTGCCTACCGCCTGCAGCAGCCGCCCCGTGGCTATCAATGGGTTGGCGTGGGCGGAGACTTCGTGCTCGCGGCAATCGCCACCGGTGTGATCGCAAACATCATCGCTGGCCAGTAAACAGCCGGCCAGCCGGGCAGACAGCCAGCACAAAACCGCCACAGGCAACTGTGGCGGTTTTTCTTTTGATGGAACGCCGGAGCCGGTCTTCAGACCAGCGCGGTGGGCGCCGATTGGGCGCACACATTGCGCCCGGTGATGGTCAACCGCAGGCCGCCACCATGCCACTCGAGCCAGTTGAGGCTCACATACGCGTCGATGTCGGCGTCGTCGATGCGGTCTGCCTGGCGGCTTTGCAGCAGCTCTACCGTTGCGGGCAAGGCTCGTCTCAATCTCTCACGCCGCTCGGCTGCATCGGCCGCCTTGAGGGCGGCCCTTGTTTGCTGTTGCTGCTGCTGCGGGGTCGATGCCATTGCTGATCCGTTTCCAGGAAGCCAGGGAATTAACCCGAATGTACGCCCCTTGTGTGAAGCTGCATTCTTCTTTTTTAACCATTCTGTCGTCCGCAGTACACACCGCACCACAGCCTCTGGACAGGCTCTAGATTTCGTAGTGAGAGGCCCTGGCCTCGTCTCCAAGCGCCTTCTCGACGACCGCGCGCGTCAGCGTCGGCGCGAACGACTCGATGAAGGCATAGACGTACTTGCGCAGGTAAGTGCCGCGCCGCACCGCGAGCTTGGTGAGGTTGATGCCGAACAGCCGCCCCGCATCGAGCGCGCGCAGCTGGGTGTCGCGCTCGGCTTCGTAGGCCACGCCGGCCACGATGCCAATGCCCAGGCCTAACTGCACGTAGGTCTTGATCACGTCGGCGTCCATCGCGGCCAGCACGATGTTGGGCTGCAGCCCGCGCTGCTCGAAGGCCTCGTCGATGCGCGAACGTCCCGTGAAGCCTGTGTCGTAGGTGATCAGCGGATAGCGCGTGAGCGCTTCGAGCGTCAGCGGCGCATCGAGCAATGGATGCCCTGGCGGCACGATCACCGAATGCGTCCAGCGATAGCAGGGCAGGGCAACCAGCTGCGGATAGTCGCCCAGAGCCTCTGTGGCGATGCCCACGTCGGCTTCGCCGTCGAGCAGCATCTGCGCGATCTGCTTGGGCGAGCCCTGGTGCAGGTGCAGTTTCACGTTCGGAAACTGCGTGCGAAATTCCTGCACTGCCACCGGCATTGCATAGCGCGCCTGCGAGTGCGTGGCCGCCACTGAGAGCAAGCCGCTTTGCTGCGCGACGAACTCCTGGCCCGCGTGGCGCAGGTTGCTGCTCTCCATCAGCATGCGCTCGATGATCGGCAGCACGTGCCCGCCGGGCTCGGTGAGCCCCGTGAGCCGCTTGCCTGCGCGCACGAAGAGCTCGATGCCGAGTTCCTCCTCGAGCTCGCGGATCTGCCGGCTCACGCCAGGCTGGGAGGTGTGAAGGGTGTGGGCGACTTCGGTCAGGTTGAAGCCGCAACGAACGGCCTCGCGTACCGAGCGCAGTTGTTGGAAGTTCATCTGGCGCGGAGGAGTCATCAGGGCCCCGGTTGGGGCCGACCGGCGATTCTCGGCAGAAGTGCTTATTCGGGGAACGATGCGTTTGTTGGTTTCACATGAGTAAAACATCTTTAAGGCGCTTCGGGGGCGGCTTCTTGAAATTTCGCACGACTGTGCTAAAGTTCGCCGCATGGACGCCAAGACCCAGAAAAGCGAACTCACCCGCGCCGCCATCGTCGGCGCGGCGATGAACCTTGCGCTGGCCGAAGGCCTGGAAGCGATCACGCTGCAGGCCGTGGCCAGCCGGCTGGGCCTGTCCAAGAGCGGCGTGTTCTCGCGCGTGGGTTCGCGCGAGGCACTGCAGAAGGCCGTCATCGAGGAGTACGGCCGCGGCTTCCTGGCCGAGGTGTTCGTGCCCGCCATGCAAAAGCCCAAGGGCCTGCCCCGGCTCAACGAGATCATGGCGCGCTGGATCGCCCGCACCCGCGACGTCGAAATGCACACCGGATGCCTCTACACAGCCGGTGCCTTCGAGTTCGACGACCGCGAAGGCGAGCTGCGCGACATGCTGCTGGGCGAGATCACCCGTTGGCGCGCTGCGCTGCGCCGCACCGTGCTGCAAGCCATCGAGACCGGCGAGCTCAAGGCCGACACCGACCCCGCACAGCTCGTGAGCGAAATCAACGGCCTGACCATGACCCAGCTGCACGATGCGCGCTTCCTGCGCGATCCGCAGGCCGCCGACCGCGCCATGCAGACCTGGCAGCGGCTTCTTTCCAGCTACCTCGCCTGATCCGTTCACGAAGCAGGCGGATCTCTCACGTTTCCATTTGCCAGAATTTCGCACAGTCGTGCGATAAACAGGAGAAGCACCATGCTGATCATTGCCCTCTTTCTTGCCGCCTACGCGCTCGTCCTCGGCGCCAAGGGCCTTCGCGACACCCTGAGCAGCCTGCCCCGCAGCAACAGCGATTGGGTCTGGTACTGAACGCCCTGAAGAAACGCCACGCCATGACGAGCACTTCCACCCCGGCTGCCGGCCATGCCGCGCAGTCGAACTACTACAAGCCCAGCCGCACGATGCGCGCGCTGCGCTTCGGCCTGACCACGTCGCAGCGCCTCTGGCCTGCACTGGGCGTGCGCGCCGCCTACCGCCTGTTCGGCACGCCGCTGCCGCCCAAGTGGCTCTATCGCGGCCAGGGGCCCGGAGCGGAATGGCGGCGCGAGGGCTGGGCCTTCGAAGACGCGAGCGTCGGCATCTATCACTTGGCCGCGCAAGACTCGGGAGCCGAGTCGGCGCCGGTGGTGCTGCTGGTGCATGGCTGGGGCGGGCACGCGGGGCAGATGCTGCCGCTCGCGCAGGCCGTGGCGGCCGCGGGCCTGCGGCCCGTGCTGCTCGAACTGCCGGCGCATGGCCGCAGCGCGGGCACGATGAGCAACTCGCCGCAGTTCGCGCGCGCCATTGCCTATGTCACGGCCCGGCTCGCGGCAGATGGCCATGCGGTGCGTGCCGCCGTCGCGCACTCGCTGGGCGCCAACGGGCTTGCCCTTGCCGCCGCGCGTGGCCTGCCGGCAGAGCGCCTCGTGCTGCTCGCGCCGCCGGCTTCGCCGCGCGAGTACACACGCTACTTCGCACACACCTTCGGCCTCAACGAAGCCACGCGCCTGGCCATGCAGCGGCTGTTCGAATCGCGCGAAGGCGTGCTGATGCCGCAGCTCGAACCGGCGGCGGTGGGCCCGCGCATCGCGCAGCCCACGCTGATCGTGCATGACCGCGACGACCGCGTGAATCGCTTTGCCGACGCCGAGGCGTACCGCGACGCGATAGCCGGCGCACGGCTCGTGGCCACGCAGGGCTGGGGGCATCGCCGCATCCTCAAGGAGGCCGAGGTGCTGGCGCAGGTCACGCGCTTCGTCGCGGCGGATTGAACCTGCGCGCTACCAGGTGGGGTGCACTGGCGTGAACACCGGCTTGAACAGGTGCCGCCGAACGATCTCCCCGTACCCCCGGTAGTAGAAGTTGCCGTTCGCCGCCAACACCGCCGCGCGATGCCGACGGAAGTACACCGGTATCTCGTACCAGGGCATGGTGGGCGCGCGATGGTGCACGTGGTGCAGGTTGTTGAAGAGGTACAGCAGCCCGAACACGAGATTCGACTCCACGATGGCCACGCGCTCGTGCGGCGTGTCGGCCCAGCGATGCTCGGTGAAGGTGCGCAGCGACCCCAGCATCATCCCCGGGTACACGAAGTACAGCAGGTACTCGCCGAAGCCCATGTTGCAGACGGCGGTCACGTAGTACAGCACCGGCGCCACGCTCAGCGCGTGCCAGAACCACGTCGGCAGGCGCGAGAAATTGCCCGACAGCACCTGGGTGGTTTCGAAGCGCACCAGCTTCCACAGCCGCAGGAACGGCCCCAGCACCACGCGGAACGCGATCGTCTGGTTGGCCATGTAGATCCAGCGCCACACCGGGCCGTACCCTGCCCACGCGGGCGCCGAGTGGTAGGCGCTTTCGTTGTCGCGCTCCGGGTGCGTGAGGTGGAAGTTGACGTGGTGCGAGCTGTGGCCGCGGTTGTAGAACGGGTACGGCAGCCACAGGTTCAGCGGCGGCCACACCACCGCGTGGCGCAGCCACTTCGGCAGATGGCGCATTGCGTGGATGCTCTCGTGCTGCAGCGAAAAGTGCAGCTGCGCGAGAAAGCCGCCGGCAAGGAACAGCGCCCAGCCCGGCAGCGCCGCGTGCCACCACAGCAGCGCGGCCCATGCGGCATAGAGCACGGTGGCCAGCAGCAGCGTGGGCACTTCGTAGTGCCACCACCAGTGGCGGCGCGCCGGCTGCTTCTCGGTGAGGGGTGTGACAGTCGATGTCATGGTGAAGGACTGCGATCCTAGGTAGCAAGCGGCTGCTTGCATGCGCGCATTTCGCATAAGCATGGACGTGAAACTTCGTTCCACCCGCGAGGGGTGCGGCCTACGCTCCACGACTTTGCTGCACTCCTGTCGGCACAAGGCCGCGCTTCCCGCTCCCATGAAGAACTTCCTTACCCGCCTGGCACTGGCGTTGCTCGCCGCACTGTCCGTCGATGTGCAGATCCACGCAGCCACCTTGGACAACTACCCGAGCAAGACCATCCACGTCGTCGTGCCATACCCGGCCGGCGGCATCGCCGACAAGATCGCGCGCGAGGTCGCCGAGCAGCTGCAGCAGCGGCTCAAGCAGCCGGTGGTGGTCGAGAACCGCAGCGGCGCGGCGGGCAACATCGGCTTCGACTACGTGGCGCGCCAGCCGGCCGACGGCTACACGCTGCTGCTCGCGCCGGCCTCCAACCTCACGGTGCAGCCGGCGCTCTTCAAGCAGCTGAGCTACGACCTCGCGCGCGACTTCACGCCCGTGTCGCTGCTGGTGCAGACGCCACAGGTGCTGCTGGTGAACCCGAAGCTGCCCGTGGGCACGCCGCGCGAGCTGATCGACTACTCGAAGAAAAACCCCGGCAAGGTCAACTACGGCATCAGCGTGGGCGCGTATTCGCACCTGGCGGGCGAACTGCTCAAGACGCAGACCGGCGCCGACTTCACCGCCATTCCCTACCAGGGCAGCGCCCCGGCCATCAACGACCTGCTCGCGGGCCAGACGCAGTTCATCTTCAACGAGGTGGTCACCGCCATTCCCTTCGTGAAGGCCGGCACGCTCAAGCCGCTGGCCGTGGCCTACAAGACGCGCGCGCCGTGGCTGCCCGACGTGCCCACCACCGCCGAAGCCGGCCTGCCCGACTTCGAAGTCACGTCGTGGTACGGCGTGGTGGTGCGCAGCGGCACACCGGCGCCGCTGGTGCAGCGCCTGTCGCGCGAGCTGCGCGACATCGTGCAGTCGGCCGAGTTCAAAAAGCGCTACGACGACATCGGCGCCTTCACCGTGGGCAACACGCCCGAGGAATTCGGGCGCTTCATCCAGTCCGAGTCCGTCAAGTGGACGGCGGTGGTGAAGCAGGCGGGCATCCAGCCCAACTGATCGACCGGAGAATGCGCGCATGAGCCCGCCCTCCCGAAACGCCGTCGCACCCGCCGGGCTGTGGGCCCTGCTGCAGGCCGGGCCCGTGCCGGAGCTCGCATTGCTCGACGTGCGTGAAACGCGCTGGTTCGTGCAGCACCACCTCAACCTCGCGCGCAACGCACCCTTCAGCGGGCTCGAGCTGCAGGTCGGCACACTGGTGCTGCGCCGTTCCACGCCCGTCGTGCTCTACGACGACTACAACGCGCCGGACGGCGTCGCACAGGCGGCCACAGCCGTGCTCGCGCGCCTGGGCTACACCGACGTGCGCACGCTCGACGGCGGCCTGCAGCGCTGGGTGACCGAAGGCCTGCCCGCCATCGACGGCTACGGCACGCTGGTCAAGGCCTTCGGCGACCGTGCGCGGCTGCACTACGGCACGCCGGCACTGCCCGTCGAGGCGCTGCGCGCGCGCCAGCGCGAAGGCCGGCCGACCACGCTGGTCGATGCCCGGCCGCGCGCCGAGTTCGAATTTCTCTCGCTGCCCGGCGCGCGCAACCACGCGGGTACCGAGCTGGCGCTGCGCCGCTTCGAGCAGCACGGGGCTGATGACCATCTCTGGGCCATCAACTGCTTCAGCCGCACACGCGGCATCGTCGGCGCGACCACGCTGCGGCTGCTGGGCCGCGCGCCCGATGCAGTGTTCGTCGAGGACGGCGTCATGGCCTGGGGCCTGCAGGGTGCACCGACCGTGCAGAACGCAGCCCCCAGCGACGAACTGCCGCCCGAATCCCCCGAAGTGCTGCGCCGCATCGCAGACGACCTGCTCGAACGCTTCGCCTTGCCCGTGGCCGACGCCGCACAGCTCGCCCACTGGCGCGACGACAACGACCGCACCCTCTACGTCTTCGACGTGCGGCCTACCGCCGACCCGGCCTTCGCGGGCACAGGCGTGCAGCAGGTACCGGGTGGCCAGCTGCTGATGCACTTCGAGAACCTCGTCGGCACGCGTGGCGCGCGCATCGTGCTGCTCGACGATCCGGCGCATCGGCTACGCGCCGCCATCACCAGCTTCTGGCTCACGCAACTCAACCAGGCCGAGATCTACGTCTATGAAGGCGAGCTGGCACCGGATCAGGCACCGCCCGCCACCGCAGTGACGGTGAACGATGCCCCTTCGCCTCTCGCCCCCGACGCGTTGGCCCAACTGCGCAGGAACGGCACCGTCACCGTGATCGACGTGGGCCCCAGCCTCGACTACGAGCGCGGCCACCTGCCGGGCGCGCTCTACATGCTGCCGGCCTCGCTGGCGCCATTGGCCTCGCACGCCGCGGCCGGCCGCACGCTGGTCTTCACCTCGCCTGACGGCACGGCTGCCGCCCGCGTGGCGCGCGATGCGCACCAGCGCTGGCCAGGTTCGGGGGCGGTGTTCACCTGGCTCCAGGGCGGAACACAGGGCTGGAAGGCTTCTGGCAGGCCGCTCGCGACCACTTTCGTGGCCGCCCAGCTGCTGACCCCCTTCGACGACGACTGGGGCTCGGTAATGCGCGTGTTCGGTCCGCGCCGCGATGCGGCCTGGGCCGACTACCTCGCGTGGGAGCGCGCATTGGCAGAACGGGTCCTGCAGGACCCGTCCGTGCGCTTTCGCTTCTTTCCGCTCAGCGCGCCGGCGCAGGAGTCGGGTCGGGCAGCTCGATCTTGATGTCGAGCACTTCGAGGTTGTCCTGGGTCTCCAGGTGCACCTTGATGTCTTCCGCGTTGATGGACACGTACTTGGAAATCACCGCCACCAGCTCGCGCTGGAGTTCGGGCAGATAGTCGGGCCGCTTCTTGCCGCTGAGGCTGGACCGCTCGTGCGCGAGGATGATCTGCAGCCGCTCCTTCGCGACGCTGGCAGTCTTCTTCTTTTCGCCCAGCAGGAACGAGAGAAAGGACATGGACTACTTGCTCCCGAAAATGCGCCTGAAAAAGCCCGGCTTCTCGGCATCGACGAAGCGCATCGGCTTGTCTTCGCCGAGAAAGCGCGCCACCACGTCGCTGTAGGCCTGCGCCACGTCGGTTTCCTTGTCGTGGATCGCGGGCACGCCCTGATTGGAAGCATGCAGCACGCTTTCCGACTCCGGGATCACGCCGATCAGCTTGATGCGCAGGATGTCTTGAATATCTTCGAGCGAGAGCATCTGCCCGCCCGCCACCCGGTTCGGGTTGTAGCGGGTGATCAGCAGGTGCTCCTTGATGGGCTCGCTGCCGTCCTTGGCGCGCTTGGTCTTGCTGCTGAGCATGCCCAGGATGCGGTCCGAGTCGCGCACCGAAGAAACCTCGGGGTTGGTCACCACCAGCGCCTCGTCGGCGAAGTGCATGGCCATCATGGCGCCGGTCTCGATGCCCGCGGGCGAGTCGCAGACGATGTATTCGAAGTCCATCGCGGCGAGGTCGGCCAGGATCTTCTCCACGCCTTCCTGCGTGAGCGCTTCCTTGTCGCGCGTCTGCGATGCGGCCAGCACGAACAGGTTGTCGCACTGCTTGTCCTTGATGAGTGCCTGGCTCAGGTTGGCTTCGCCCTGGATGACGTTGATCAGGTCGTACACCACGCGGCGTTCGCAGCCCATGATCAGGTCGAGGTTGCGCAGGCCCACGTCGAAGTCGATCACCGCCGTCTTCTTGCCCGCGAGCGCGAGGCCAGACGCAAAGCTGGCGCTCGTCGTCGTCTTGCCGACGCCGCCCTTGCCCGAAGTCACCACCACAATTTTGGCCATGGCCATTCCTTCTTGTTTCGATTCAGTTGTTGCTTGTCAGGGTCGCCGCGTTCCGTGAGCCGGTGAACCGGGTCATGGAATAGCGTCGATCGCAATTTTCTTGCCGTCCAGGCGCACCTGAGCCGACTTGCCCAGCACCGTGTCGGGCAGCGGCACCTCGTTGGTCCGGTAGATGCCCGCAATGGCCACCAGTTGCGCTTCCATGCAGGTCGAGAAGATCCGCGCCTCGGTGTTGCCCCGCGCGCCGGCAATGGCCTTGCCGCGCAGCGGTGCGTACACATGCACGTTGCCGTCTGCGATGACCTCGGCGCCGAAGCTCACCACCGCCGTCACCACCACGTCACCGCCTCGGGCGTAGACCTGCTGGCCCGAGCGCAGCGGCTTGTCGATCAGCAGCGTGCCGTTGGCCGGCACCGGCACTTCGCGCACGATCTGCGGGGCTTCCGAGGCGGGGGCCTCGGCCGGCGGCGCCGGGGCGCGGGGAGCGGGGGCTGCGGGCATGGCCGCCACCGAAAGGCCGGCAGCCCGGGCCGCGGCGTTCTGCTCGGCATTGCCGCCGCGCACCGCGATGGGTTGGGTCTGGTGGCGCGCCAGCAGGCTGCGCAGGGCGGCAAAGTCGATGTCGCCGGCGGCTTCGCCACCCTCGCCCTGTGCTTCCTGCAGCAGCGAGAGGTCGATCACCACCGGCTCCTGCTCGAAGAAGTCGGGCGAATCGGCCAGCTGGGCGTCGAGTGCCTCGGCCAGCACGTCCAGGTCGGACGTCTTGAGGATCACTGCGATCAGCGGCAGCGTGGCGCTCTTGAATTCGAAAACCGCCTTGGTGCGCGCGGCGGAGACATCGGCCATTGGAAAACGTCGGTGCGAAAAGCGTTGGAGTCTAACGGGCGCGGGCCAAACCCCGGTGAACCGCCCCCGCTTCAGGCCCCTCGGAGAACACTTCTTTCATGAGGTTGCACTTTTCCGAGGGTGCTTGGGTCAGTTCTTCGAGCGGCCCAACAGCGCGTAAAGAATGATCGCGCCGAAGGTCGCGGTACCGATGCCGCCGAGAGCGAAGTCGCCGAACTTCAGCGTGAAGTCGCCCGTGCCGATGATCAGCGTGATCGCCGCCACGATCAGGTTCTTGTTCTGCGAGAAGTCGACCTTGTTGTCGACCCAGATCTTGGCGCCGGCAATGGCGATCAGGCCGAACACCACGATGCTCACGCCGCCCATCACCGGCAGCGGAATCGCCTGGATCAGCGCGCCGAACTTGGGGCTGAAGCCCAGCACCAGCGCGATGACGGCCGCCACCACGAACACCGCCGTCGAGTAGATGCGCGTGGCCGCCATCACGCCGATGTTCTCGGCGTAGGTGGTCACGCCCGTGCCGCCCGCGGCGCCGCTCACCACCGTGGCGATGCCGTCGCCGATGAAGGCGCGGCCCATGTACGGGTCGAGGTTGCGGCCCGTCATGGCCGTCACCGCCTTCAGGTGGCCGAGGTTCTCCGCCACCAGGATGATCGCCACGGGCGCGATCAGCAGCATCGCGTTGGCCGTGAACACCGGCGTGGTGAAGGTCGGCAGGCCGAACCATGCCGCATTGGCGATGCCGCTCAGGTCGACCGGCTTGCCCATGCCCATCACGTTGGTCAGCACCGCATAGACGATGGTGGCCAAAATCAGCCCGACCAGGATCAGCAGGCGCTGCAGCATGCCGCGCGTGAACACCGCCACCAGGCCCACGCAGAGAAAGGTCACGGCCTGCATCCACGAGTCGAAGTTGCTGGCGGCCATGTTCTTGATTGGCACGCTCGCCAGGTTGAGCCCGATCACCGCCACCACCGCGCCCGTGACCACCGGCGGCATGAAGCGCTCGATCCACCCCGTGCCGACGGCCTGCACGATGGCCCCGATCAGGATGTACACCACCCCGCAGGCCACGATGCCGCCCAGCGCCACCGCGATGTTGGCGTTGGGCCCCTTGCCCGCATAGCCGCTGGCCGCGATCACCACGCCGATGAAGGCGAAGCTCGAGCCCAGGTAGCTGGGCACCTTGCCGCCGGTGACGAAATAGAAGATCAGCGTGCCGACGCCGCTCATCAGGATCGCGATGTTGGGGTTGAACCCCATCAGGATCGGTGCCAGCACCGTGGCGCCGAACATCGCGATGACGTGCTGCACGCCCATCGCGCCTGTCTGCAGCCAGGGCAGCCGCTCGTCGGGCGCGATGACCGCGCCGTTGGCCAGCGAGGACGCGGGCCGCTCAGTCCAGTTGAACATTTCTTGTCTCCTCTTGTTGGTTGTTGGTGGGGCGTGATTGTGGTCGATGAACCCCACACTGAACACACCCGTCACCCCGGGCTCGCTGCCTCGGTCAGCGAGGCTGCAGCACTGCCATCGTGATGCGCGACACGCAGGTCAGCTCGCCCGCCTCGTTCGTCAGGTCGATCTGCCACACCTGCGTGGTGCGCCCCCGGTGCACCGGCCGCGCCGTGCCGATCACCCAGCCGCTGGTGACCGAGCGGATGTGGTTGGCGTTGATGTCCAGCCCCACGGCGCGGTCGCCTTCGGGGGCCGAGTAGTGGGCGCCGCAGGAGCCTAGCGTCTCGGCCAGCACCACCGACACACCGCCGTGCAGGATGCCGTAGGGCTGGCGGGTGCGTTCGTCCACCGGGCAGCGGGCGCGGATGAAGTCGTCGCCCACCTCCAGGAATTCCATGCCGAGTACCGATACGACGGTGCCCACGTGGTTGCGCGTCAGCGCCTCGACGGAGATTTCTTTTTTCCAGATACGCATGGCGTGCTTCTTTCTTTGTGCCTGTAACAGTGGCCAAAACTATAGCGATGGCGACTGACAAACCGAGTCGCCTTTGCGTGTTACCTTGAATCGATGAAGCACCCTGTCCGCCGCTGGCTCATTGGCATTGCCGTTGCACTGCTGCTGGGCGTGGGCGCGCTGGTGTGGGTGGTGAGCGCGCGCCTGCCCACCGACGACGAGGTGGCCGCGAAAATCGCCGAAGGCTTCGAGAAGCGCTTCGGCGTTGCCCTGAAGGTCGGCGGCGCCCACTGGTCGCTGCTGCCGGTGCCCGTGCTGGTGCTGTCCGACATCGCCACCGACCAGCCGCGCCCCATCACCCTGCGCCGCGCCACCGTGCGGCTGCAGCTCGCGCCGCTGCTGCAGCGCGTCATTGCCGTGGACGACGTCGAAATCGAAAGCCTGGTGCTGCCGCGCGCCTCGGTGCGGGCGTTCCGCGGCAAGGGGCCCAAGCCGCAGGAGGGCAGTGGCAACGTCGTCGCGCTGCCCGCGCCATGGACGCTCGCGCCCGTGCCCGTGGAACTGCTGCGCTGGCGCGACGTGGTCTGGATCGACCGGCGCGACATCTCGCTGGCCTACGACGGCGACGTCCGCTTCGACCCCGGCTGGCGCCCGCGCCAGGCCCGGCTCGAGCGCGCCGGTGTCACGCCACCCGTGCGCCTGCGCCTCGACCGCCAAGCCGGACAGGACCGCTGGCGCACCCGCATCGATGCGGGCGGTGGCACCTGGAACGGCGTCTCCCGCTTCGAGACATTACCGGGCGGAAAGCTGCAGCTGTCGGCCGAGCTGGAGCCGCGCCAGATCGACATCGAGAGCCTGGTGCAGGCCTTCGACCGCCGCACCTCGGTGGCCGGCAAGTTCTCGGGCAACACCACGCTCGTGGCCGAGGCCGGGAGCGCCGAGGAACTGGGCGCGCTGATCCGCAGCCTGCACACCCGCACCACCTTCTCGGTGCAGCCCGCCACGCTCACCAAGCTGGACGTGGCCAAGGCCGTCGCCACCGCAGGCGTCAGCCGCGGGGGCACGACGCAGCTGGACGAACTCACCGGCACGCTCGACACCCAGGGCACCGAAGACGGCGTGGTGATTCAGTACACCAACCTCAAGGCCCGCTCGGGCGTGCTCACGGCAAGCGGCAACCTGAAGCTGTTCAACCGCAAGCTCGACGGCGAGATCGCGGTGGACCTTGTCGACGGCGTGATCGGCGTGCCGCTGAAAATCGGCGGCACCGCGAGCGAGCCCGAGCTGTCGCTGACCGGCGCCGCGCTCACCGGCGCGGCCATTGGCAGCGCGGTGCTGCCGGGCGTGGGCACGGCCATCGGGGCGCGCGTGGGGCAGCAGGTGGAGAAGATGTTCGGCGGGAGCAAGCCGAAGCCCAAGCCCAAGCCGGCATCCAGGCCGCGCACCGGCCCTAGGCAAACGCCTTGATCGCCGCCGGCACCGTCAGCACCGCCGTGTAGTACCCCATGAACTGCACGCCGGTGTTGAACCCGATTGCGCGAGACAGCAGCCCGCCCAGCAGCCCCATCGTCAGGATCACCAGCAGCCCGAGCAGCTGGCCTTCCCATACGCTGATGACCACGATCAGCCCGACGAAGGTCGCGATGATCGCCTCGTGGCTCACCTTGCGCGACACGAACAGCGCCGCGCGGCGCGCGAAGTTCATCGTGAACGGATAGGCCACCAGGGCAGCGAGCACCACCGCCAGCATGCCGTAGCCCAGAAACTCCCAGTGGTTCAGCAGGTTGTGCAGGTTGTGCGTCTGGCCGGTGGCCGCATCGATGGTGAACACCGGCGGCGCGTTGAACAGCGGCGCAGCCGGGCCGGCCGCCACGGGGCTCAGCGGCAGGCCGATGGCGATCAGCGGGATCAGCGCCTCGGCGATGTAGGTGGCCTCGGTCACGCCGTTGCGCGCGGCCAGCGTGGTGGTGAGCCGGTGGTACGCATGCTTGATGCGCGAGCCCACCAGTTCGCCCAACACCACGGTCATCGCGACTGGGCTGAACACGAAGGTGGCGCTGGAGATTGCGGCCGTCGCGAAGGTCCATTTCACCTGCGTGCGGTCCAGCACCTTGAACGGATTCGGGAAGTAGCCCGACCAGCCCTTCACGTCGGGGGCGAGCGAGAAGGTGCGGACCTTCTCGCGCTTCATGCGTGCGCGCGCAGCCGGCGAGATCACCGAGAACAGGTCGGCCACCAGCGGCCCGATGGCGATGCCCAGGAAGTAGCTGATGCCGAGCTTCACGCCGTACTTGCCGGTGAGCGCCTGCAGCGCCACGATCACCATCACGAACGGCACCAGCGTGGCCACCGAGGCCCAGCGCCCGCTCGAGAAGTACGCGATGGCCACGGCTGCCACCACGAAGATCCACGGCGCCGCCTTGGTGATGGCCGCGCTGTAGGGCGCCAGCAGCACCGCGAACAGCACGGCCAGCGGCACCGCGATGAAGGCCGCGATGATCGCGCCCGACACCATCTTGCGCAGCGCGATGTGCGGCACACCGAGGTTGCGCAGCACGTTCGCATCCTGCAGCAGCGGCGTGGCCATGGTGTCGCCCGGAATGCCCAGCAGCGCGGTGGGCACCGCATGCGTCATGTGCTTGGCCACGGCCGCTGCCAGGAAGAAGGTGAACACGCCTTCGGGCGGCACGCCGAGCAGCACCACCAGCAGGGTGAGCGGCGCGAGCGTGGTGGTCTCGTCGGTGCCCGAGACGAGGCCGATGGCCGCGAACACGACGGCGCCGACCAGGCCCATGCCGGTGGCCACGAGGATCTGGTTGAACAGGGCTGCTTCGATCACGGTGCGGCTCCTTCCGTGCTGCGAGCGCGGGGCTTGTACGACGCGAACAGGTCGTAGATTTCCAGCTCCTTCATCTCGCGCACCACCGACGGCGGCAGGTCGTCCACCGAGCCGAGGTCGCCGTGTTCGCCGGCCAGTTCGGCCAGCACTTCTTCGCGCCAGCGCGGATCGGCTGCCGCTCCTTCGACGACTTCGCGCTTCGGCGTGAAGAGCTTCGCGCAGATCAGGCCTGACACCACGCAGCCGCCCAGGCCGGCAAGCATGGCGTACGCCCGCGCCAGCTCAGGCGTGCCGACAGTGCTCATGAGCACGCGGCTGGCCACGAGGTAGCCCGTGAGGCTCACCGCGATGCCGATGACGATCGACCACGCGAGGTGGCCCAGGTCGGCCGTGTCGCCCCATATCTCCACCAGCCGCCAGCGGGCGGGCGTTGCACTGTCTGCACTCATTTTTCGATGTCTCCGTCTGTGGTTATCTGACGGCCACCTTGCGTGGCCGCCGCGCTGTGCCCCAGTTTGGGCCGCGGTTCGTTGTGCGGGGCTCTCCCGCGTTGCCTGTTTGCCTACTTCTTGCGCAGTGCCTCGAGCAGTGCGACAGCACGGTCGGTGCGCACGTCGTGCTCGGACGCCATTTGCTTCGCGATGCTGTCGACCTCGTCGCCGGTGGCGCCTGCGACCAGCGCGATGTTGCGGGCATGCAGCGCCATGTGGCCGCGCTGGATGCCTTCGGTGGCGAGCGCGCGCAGCGCGCCGAGGTTCTGCGCGAGGCCCACGGCCACCGCGACTTCGCCCAGCTCCTGTGCCGACTTCACGTCGAGGATCTTCAGCGCGAGCCGTGCGAGCGGGTGTGTCCTGGTCGCACCGCCCACCAGGCCCACCGGCATCGGCATCTCGATGGTGCCGACCAGCGCGCCCGCGGTGTCCTTCTCCCAGGTGGTCAGCGAGGTGTAGCGCCCGCTGCGGCAGGCATAGGCATGCGCGCCGGCTTCCACTGCGCGCCAGTCGTTGCCGGTCGCGACGATCACCGGGTCGACGCCATTCATGATTCCCTTGTTGTGCGTTGCTGCGCGGTAGGGGTCGATGGCCGCGAAGGTGTACGCGTCGATCACGCCCTCGACCACCTCTTCGCCGCTGCGCTCGCGTGTGGCCAGCACCGCGGGAGCGAGGCGCACGCGTGCACGCGCCAGCCGCAGGTCGGCCAGGTTCGACAGGATGCGCAGCCGAACCGTGCCGCCCGTGAGCTTTTCGACCAGCGGCGAGACCGCCTCGGCCATGGTGTTGACGGTGTTCGCGCCCATCGCGTCGCGCACGTCGACGATCAGGTGCATCACCACCATCGCGCCGCGCGGCGTGTCGCCGAACACATGCACCTCGATGTCGCGGCACCCGCCGCCCAGGCTGATCAGCACCTTGTCGCGGCTGTTCGCCACGGCAAGGATTTCGTCGCGCGCGCGCAGCAGCGCCAGCCGCGCGCCGTACGGGTCGGTGATGCCTATTACCTGTACCTGCGCACGCATCAGCGGGCCGGTGCTCGAAGCCTCGAAACCGCCGCCCTCGCGCGCCAGCTTGGCCATGAAGGAGGCGGCGGCCACCACCGAGGGCTCTTCCACCGCCATGGGCACGAGGTAGTCGCGCCCGTTGACGGTGAAGTTGCCGGCCACGCCCAGCGGCAGCTCGAAGGTGCCGATCACGTTCTCGACCATGCCGTTGGCGCGGTCCACGCCCAGCGCACCAGCGTGGGCGAGCAGCGCGACCTCTTCGTCGCCCAGGGATGCGGCCTGCGCTATGTGGGCCAAGCGCTGCGCGGGCGTGAGTGCGCGGAAGTTGGGAATGCGGGAATCGGCGACCATCGTTGCTTGTCTCTTCGGAAGATGAATTCGGGAGCAGGCAATTTAGGTCGGCTGTACCGTCGGTGGAAGGCACAGTTTGGCGGGACAGTGCGGACAGTGGTGCGCGAAAGCGGGCTGCTGTGTCACAGTCGGCGCCCATGACCACCATTGCCGATTCGCTCGCCGAGACTCTCGCGCGCCAGATCGCCAGCGGCGCCTACAAGGCCGGCGACAAGCTTCCTTCTCTGCGCGAACTCGCGCAGCTTCACAGCTACGCCAAGAACACCGTCGTGGCCGCCTTCGAGCTGCTGGTGTCGCGCGGGCTGGTCGAGCCCCGTCGCGGTTCGGGCTACTTCGTGTTGCCGCAGCAGGTGGTCAAGCCGGTGGAAGAAGACGCCGGCAGTCTCGGCCGCGCCATGGACATCGTGTGGCTCATGCGCGAGCAGCTCAAGACGCAGCCCGACGCCATCGCGGTGGGCGATGGCTTTCCGCCGGTCGAATGGCTGGCCGACGTGCGCCTGGACAAGTACCACCCCAAGGTGGTCCGCACCGGGCTCGGCGCGCTGTTCCGCTACGGCAGCCGCTTCGGCTATGCGCCGCTGCGCGACCACCTCGTGCGCAAGCTGGCCGACTTCGGCATTGGCGCCGAGCCGCGGCAGATCGTGCTGACGCACGGCGCCAACGAGGCGATGGACATCGTCATCCGCTACTTCGTGCCGCCCGGCGGCAAGGTGTTGGTGGACGACCCTGGCTACTACCCCCTCTTCGGCAAGCTCAAGCTTGCGGGCGCGCAGGTGCTGGGCGTGCCGCGGCTGGCCGACGGGCCCGACCTCGAAGCGCTGGAGCGCCTGCTCGTTGCCGAGCGGCCGCGCCTGTTCTTCACGCAGTCGATCGCGCACAACCCCACGGGCTCCGACATCTCGCCCGCCAAGGCCTTCCGCGTGCTGCAGCTCGCGCAGAAGCACGACCTGCTGATCGTCGAGAACGATCCGCTGGCCGACTTCAAGCCCACCTCGCTGCCGCGCCTGGCCGCGCTCGACCAGCTGGAGCGCACCATCTATATCGGCAGCTTCTCCAAGTCGTTCTCGGCAGCGCTGCGCGTGGGCTTCATCGCCTGTGGCGCCGACCTGGCGAGCGACCTCGCGGACCTGAAGGCGTTGATCCACGTGAGCAGTTCGGAGTATTGCGAGCGCACGGTCGACGTCATCCTGAGCGAGGGCCACTACCAGCGGCATCTCAATCGCCTGCAGGCGCGGCTCGGCGAAGCCACGCGCAACGCGATCAAGCTGTTCGACTCGGTCGACGCAGAGGTGTTCGCGCGCACCCCGCAGTCGCTCTACGTGTGGGCCGCGCTGCCCGGCGTGGCCGACTCGCTGGCCTTTGCGAAGGAGCTGCTGCCACGCAAGATCGTGATGGCGCCGGGGCGCATCTTCAGCGTCGACTCGACGCAGCTGTCGCGTTGGTCGCGCTTCAACGTGGGTGCCATGGCCGACCCGCGCTTCGCCAAGGCGCTGCGCACCACGCTGCGCTTCTTCAGCGCTTGAACTCCCCGTGGCGACCGGCGCCACCGGCGAAGCGCGCCGCGCCGGCTTCGCCTTCGGCGAAAACCATCGGCACTCCCTGGGCACCTTCGCGGCGCAGCGCCTCTGCCAGCGGCATGTCCCACTGCGCGTAGGCGGAGCGGCGGTCGGCCAGCATGCATTGCTGCGGGAAGGCGGCGAGCTGGTGGGCAAGCTCCTGCGCGGTGGCCAGCGCACCGCCGGGCGGCGTCACACGGTTGACCAGGCCCATCGTCAATGCTTCGGGTGCGCCCACCGGACGGCCCGAAAGAATCATGTCGAGCGCGCGCCCCATGCCCACGATGCGCGGCAGCCGCACCGTACCGCCGTCGATCAGCGGCACGCCCCAGCGGCGGCAGAACACGCCGAACACCGCATCGTCGTCGGCCACGCGCAGGTCGGCCAGCAGCGCGAGTTCGAGGCCGCCCGCCACCGCATAGCCGTTCACCGCCGCGATCAGCGGCTTCGACAGCGCCATGCGCGTCGGCCCCATCGGGCCGCTGCCGCCGCCTTCGGGGTCGAGCTCGTTGCGGCGGCCCGGGTCGGCCACCGCAGAGAGATCGGCGCCCGCGCAGAAATTGCCGCCCGCGCCGGTCAGCACCGCGACGCGCAGCGCGTCGTCGGCCTCGAAGCGCTCGAAGGCTTCGCGCAGTTCGGCGGCCACGACGCCGTCGACCGCATTGCGCTTTTCCGGGCGATTCAGCGTGATGGTGCAGACCGTGCGGTCCACGTCGTACGCCACGTACTGCATGGCCATGAATGCATCCTTTTGGGCTAAATTACATTAGCGATCGCTCGGCTGCATCGTAGGAAATATTTCTCTCTTTCGCAATTATGGACAAAGTATGTAATGTGCCGGTCGCCATCCCCAGCGCGCCGGAGCTGATCCTCGACCTGCTGGTGGCCGACGGCGGCACGCTGAGCTCGCAGGCGCTGTGCCGCGCGGGCGCACTCATGGGCATTGGCGAATCGACCCTGCGCGTGGGCCTGACGCGGCTCGCGGCCGAAGGCAAGATCGCGCGCGGCGAGCGAGGCAGCTACGCGCTCAACCGCAAGGGCCCGGCGCTGTCGCGCGCGGTCGACGACTGGCGGCACAAGCAGGCGCAGGCCGTGGCGTGGCGCGGCGACTGGCTCGCCGTGCACGACGCGGGCGTGCCGCGTGCCGACAAGACAGCGTGGCGCCACCACGCCCTTGCGCTGTCGCTGCGCGGCTTTGCGGCACTGCGGCCGGGGCTGCTCATCCGGCCCGACAACCTCGCGGGTGGGCTGGAAGGCGAACGTGTGCAGCTGGCGGCCCTGGGCCTGTCGCGTACTGCCCTGGTGTTCCGGCTGGCCGATCTGGACGATGCCGCGCAAGCTGCCGCGCGCAAGCTGTGGAACGTGCGCACCCTCGCGGCCGATTGCAGCCGCCTGCAAACGGGCCTGGAACGCAGCGAGAAGCGGCTGCACACCCAGCGGCTCGAAGTCGCGACGCGCGAGTCGCTGCTGCTGGGGCGCGCCGTGATCGCGCACCTCATCCGCGATCCGTTGCTGCCGGCCGAACTCATGTCGCCCGAACCGCGCGCCGCGCTGCTCGCAGCCACGCGGCGCTACCAGGACAAGGCGCTCGCCCTCTGGCGCAAGTGGCTGGCGCTGCCGTAGCCGTTCAGTGAGCGGTGCCCAGTTCGTCGAACTGCACCACGCCTTCCTTCATGACCAGCGGAATACGTTCGCCCTGGCCCAGCAGGCAGCCGACGTCGCGCAGCGGATCGCCGTCCACCACCAGCAGGTCGGCCAGCGCGCCCGGCACCAACCGGCCCAGGCGTTCGCTCATGCCCAGCACCTCGGCTGCGACCGTCGTTGCGCTGGCGATGGCTTCGGCCGGCGACAGCACTTCGGCGCGCAGGCGGAACTCGTCGCTCTGCAGGCGTTGCGATTCGCCGAGCAGGTCGGAGCCGTAGCCCATCTTCACGCCGGCCGCCTTGTAGATCTCCAGCGAACGCAGCCCGGCCTCGCGCACGCTGGCCACCTTGGCCACGCTTTCCGCGGGCAGGCCGAAGCTCTCGCCCTCGCTGGCCAATGCGTCGTAGGTGACGAGCGTTGGCACCACATACGCGCCGAGCTGCGCCATGAGTTCGGCCGTGGGTGCGTCGACAAGGTTGCCGTGCTCGATGGTGCGCACGCCGCAGCGCACGGCCCGCGCGATGGCTTCGGCGGTATAGGCGTGCGCCATCACATAGGTGCCGCGCCCGCGGGCCTCTTCGACGATGGCGCGGATCTCGTCCTCGCTGTAGCCGAAGGCGCCCACCGGGTCGGTCGGCGAGGCCACGCCGCCGGAAGCCATGATCTTGATCTGGTCCGCGCCCATCTGCAGCTCTTCGCGGACGGCACGGCGCACCGCATCCACGCCGTCGACCACGCGCGCCAGCGCACCGACGCGCACGCAGGTGGCGCACGCCCCGTCGTTGTTCATCAGGTAGTCGGAGCGTGCGCGCATGTCGCCATGGCCGCCGGTCTGGCTCAGCGCGCGGCCGGAGACGAACAGGCGAGGCCCTTGCGCCAGCCCTGATTCCACCGCCTGCTTGAACGCGAAGCCTGCGCCGCCCGCGTCGCGCACCGTGGTGAAGCCGCGGCGCAGCATGCCGCGCAGCATGGGCACGCTGCGCAGCGTGATCAGCACGTTGGGCATGTGCACCTGCCGAGAGAGATTGAGCTCCACCGCGATCACGTGCACGTGCAGGTCGATGAGGCCAGGCATCACCGTCTTGCCCTTCACGTCGATCGTGCGCGCCGAGGCGCTGCGGATCGGCTTGTCGGAAACCTCGCGAACCACGCCGCCCTCGACGAGGATGTGGTGGTCTTCCAGCAGCTCGGGGCGCTGTGGGTCGAGCAGGTTGGCGTTCCTGAAAAGCACGGTGTTTGTCATGCCATGGACTCCTTGGTCTGTTGCGCCATCACGGCCGGGACCGCCAGTTGCGCGAACACACGCGCAAGCTCGACGTGCCCGGTGTCGTACCAGTTTTCCTCGTGCAGCATGTTCAGCGTGCCCAGCGTCTCGCCGCGCCAGCGCAGCGGAATGTTCAGCACGCTGCGGCAGCCCAGCGACACGATGAGTTCGTGGTCGTAGAACACGTCGCGCAGGTCGTCGGCGTTGCGGCCGATGTAGGGCAGGCCGCGCTGCATCACCTGCTGCATCCACGGCGAATCGGTGATCGGCTTGCGCCCGCCCACCGGGTAGGCCTCGCGCATGTTGGTGTACACGCGCTCCGACTCGCGCGCCTCACGGTGGTGCACCAGGATGGTGAAGAGCCGGTGGCCGATGGTCGCGGCCACCGCCTTCTCGAGCGCGTCGAAGGTGGCCTGGGGTTGTTGCGTGTCGGCGTGCGCACGCGCGACGGCCGACAGCGATTCATCGAGAAGCTTGGGTTGCATGGATGGCTTGTGTCAGGAAAGCTCGGCCGCCGCGATGTCTTCCAGCGAACGGCCGCGCGTCGGAATGCCCATGAAGGTGACGGCCGCCGCGCCCAGCAGCAGCACCGCCGTCGTCATGCCGAACACCCCCGCGAAGCCCAGCGCCGGATAGATGAAGCCGACCAGGATCGGCGCCGTGATGCCGCCGATGCGCCCGATCGCCGATGCCAGGCCGGAGCCGGTTGCGCGCACCTGCGTCGGAAACACCTCCGGCGTGTAGGCATAGACGCCCGCATACGTGCCGTTCATGAAGAAGGACAGCAGCACGCCCGCCGCCATGATCTGGGAGTCGCTGTGCGTGAAGGCCAGGCCCAGCGCAGAGAGGCCGCCCAGCAGCATGTAGCTCACGATGGTGGCCTGCCGGCCGATCTTCTCGTTGAGCCAGGCCGCCGAGAAGTAGCCCGGAATCTGCGCGAGGTAGATCACCAGCGAGTAGCCGAAGCTCTTGGTGATCGTCATGCCGTTCTGGATCAGCAGGCTGGGAATCCACGTGAAGAACGAGTAGTAGCTGAAGGTGATCGCCAGCCACATCAGCCAGGTCATGGTGCTGATGCGAATGAGCTTGCTGGAGACCAGCGTGGCGTAGTTCTTCAGCAGGCTGCCGCGGCTGTTGCTGGGCGGCGGCGCGGCCACGTCTTCGGCGTTGAGCGCGGGCAGCGCAAGGCCGCGCTGCATGGTGTCGGACTCCATCGCGTCCACGATGGTCCCGGCTTCTGCCTGCCGGCCCTGGCTCTCCAGCCAGCGCGGCGATTCGGGCAGCGCGCGGCGCCACCACAGCAGCAGCACCACCGGCATCGCGGTGATGAAGATCACGATGCGCCAGCCCTGCGGATGCGCCGGCACGATGAAGTAGCCCAGCAGCGCTGCCGCCACGAAGCCGAACGAAAAGAAGCCCGCCAGCGCGCCGGTGAAAGTGCCCCGGTAGCGGCGCGCCACGAACTCCGACAGGTAGGGCGCGATGATCGCGCTCTCGGCGCCGGCGCCGAAGCCGGCCACGATGCGCAGCCCGAGGAACACCGTCCAGCTGTCGACCATGCCGCTGAAGAGCGAGGCCACGCAGTAGATGGCCAGCGCCGACATCATCACCACGCGCCGCCCGAACAGGTCGCCGCAGGTGCCGGACGCGAGCGCACCAAAGAAGAAGCCGATGAAGTTCGCACTGGCCAGCACGCCGATCTGCACGCTGCTGAGCCCCCATTCGGTGCGCAGCACCGGCAGCACGAAGGCGATCACCGCGGCGTCCATCGCGTCGAAGGTGTAGCCCAGTCCTCCCATGAGGAGCAGGCGCCGATGGAAACCGGAGAACGGCAGGCGCTCGATGCGGGCCGACAGCATGGTCATGTGAATCCCTCGACTTCGGTGGTGCACAGAAGCGGCAGATCGTAGGATCGCGGGGATATCACGACAAATTTATACGTGTGATTGTGTTTATTGATTCAGTGAATGGTCAGGCCGCACGATGAACTACCGCTCCGCCGATCTCAACCTGCTGAAGGTGTTCGAGGCCCTCATGACCGAGGGCAACGTCACGCGCGCAGCCAGCAAGCTGTCGCTGACCCAGCCCGCGGTCAGCAATGCACTGCGCCGGTTGCGCGAGACCTTCGACGACGCGCTGTTCGTGCGCAGCGGCGCTGGCGTCAACCCGACGCGGCGGGCCATCGACCTGTGGGAGCCGCTGTCGCAGTCGCTGCATGCGATTCGCGGCACGCTAGACCTGGAGCGTTTCGATGCGCTGCGCAGCACCGCCAGCCTCAGCATCGCGATGTCTGACTACGTGTCGGGCATCGTGGTGCCGAGGCTCGCAAGCAAGCTCAGCAAGGCGGCGCCGTCGATGCTGATTCACGCCATTCCCAACACGCTGGTGGATTTCGACAAGGTGCTGGCCGACAACAAAGCCGACTTCGCGATCAGCGTCTACAACGAGGAAGTGCAGCGGCCGGCGTTTCTCAAGTCGAGGGCGCTGTGGTCACCCGATTTCGTGTGCGTCATGCGCACGGGGCATCCGCTGGCGCGCGCCGACAGGATTCCGTTGAAGAAATTTTTGGCGGCGCGCCATGTGGACGTGAGCCTGGTCGGCAAGACCACGCCGACCTACGACCTGTTCCTGCACAGCCGCGGGCTGCAGCGCAACCTGGTCGCGACGGTGAACCACTATGGCGCGGCGTACGAAGTGGTGCGCCGCTCTGACCTGATCGCGGTGCTGCCGTGGTCCGAGAAGTTCGAGCCCGCGCGCCTGGCCGGTCTGCGCCGGATGCCCGTGCCGCTGGAGGCGCCGGCGCGCGTCATCGAGCTGTTCTGGCACCAGCGGCACGAGACCTCCGCGCTGCACCAGTGGCTGAAGAACACGCTGCTGGCGCTGTTCGAGCAGCCTTCGTGATCAGGCGCGCAGTCGCACCACTTGCAGGTCGTCGCTCGCGCGGGCGTGCAGGCGTTCCACGTCCGCCGCGCGTCGCGTGAGCACGGCGCGCTGGTTGATGTAGCCCTTGTCGGTGATCTCGCCCGCATCGAGGCTCGGCGGCTCGGCCAACACCAGTGCGCAGGCCGGGCATTGCGAAGAGCCCGCGCCTTCGTCGCGCAGCGAACGCAACACCCCGGCGATGCGTTCGCCCATGGCTTCCGGTGACAGCGCGGCGCCTTGTGGGCTCGCGAACACCAGCATGCCGATCTCGTCGCGGTCGTGGCCGGTGAGCACCACGTCTTGCGCATGCGGCGCGAGCATCGACACCAGCTTCACGCGCAGCGTTCCCACCGACACCCAGGTGCCGGTGGAGAGCTTGAAGTCTTCCGCCACGCGGCCGTTGAAGATCACGCCCTGCGCGGGCTGCGCCGGGTTCGCGAGAAAGCCGGCATCGCCGATGCGGTAGTAGCCCTCTTCGTCGAAAGCCTGCGCCGTTTCGCGCGGTGCATCGCGGTATCCGGGGAACACCGAGACGCCCTTGACGCGCATCTCCAGCTTCTCGCCGTTGGGCACGAACTTCAGCTCCAGCCCCGGCAGCGGCGCGCCGATGCAGCCGGCGCCGTCGAGCTTCCAGTGCGCGGAGGTGATGGCGGGCGAAGTCTCTGTCGCGCCCCAAGAGGTGGTGAGCCACAGCGGCCGCGTGGGTCGCACCCGTTTGGCTACCGCTTCGAGCCGCTGCCAGGTGGAGGGTGCCAGCGCCGCCGCCGCGTAGAAGGCAAGCCGCAGCCGCGAGAACACCTCGGTGGCCAACGCGTCGTCGGCTTCGAGAAAGGGCAGCAGCATGTCGAAGCCGCGCGGCACGTTGAATAGCAGCGTGGGCTTCACCTCGCGCAGGTTGCGCACCGTCTTCTCGATCAGGCCCGGCGCGGGCCGGCCCTCGTCGATGTAGAGAGCGCCGCCGTGGCACAGCACCATGTGCAGGTTGTGGTTCGCACCGAAGGTGTGGCTCCAGGGCAGCCAGTCGACCAGCACCGGCTTTTCCTGCGCGAGGAAGCGCCAGGTCTGCGCCATCATCTGCTGGTTGGCGCACAGCATGCGATGCGTGTTGATGACCACCTTGGGCTTGCCGGTGGAGCCGGAGGTCAGCAGGTACTTGGCGTGTGTGTCGGGCAGCACGTTGGCAAAGGCTTGCATGACGGCGGGCGTTTCCTTCACCGCGAGCAATTGCTCGAACGGCATCGCACCGGGATGCGCATCGGCGTTGCGGCTGAACACCGTGACCGCTTCCACGCCGCAGCCCGCGAGCGATGCGCCGTACACCCTCGCGTCGGATGCGTAGATCAGCCCCGGCTTCAGCGCCTGCAGCATGCCGTGCAGCCGCGATGGGTCCTTGGCCATGCGCGAGTAGGCGCTTGAGAGCGAACACGCGGTACGGCCGATGTGCATGGTCGCGAGCATCAGCACGGCGTGGTCTATGGCGTTGTCCGAGAGGATCACGACTGGCTGGTCTGCTGGCAGGTTCAGGTCGAGCAGCGCTTGTGCCACCGAGCCGACGGCCCGCCGCAGCGTGCGGTAGTCGAGCTTGCGCCAGCCTTCGCCTGTTTCGTCGCGCTCGGCGAAGGCCAGTGCATCGGGCGTTTCTGTGGCCCACCGTTCGAGCCATTCGCCGATGCAGCGTGCGTAAGGCTTCAGCGCCATCGGCGAGCGCAGCGCGAAGGAGCCGTCGTCGAAGTCGATGCGCACTGTGCGGGGTGGGGCGATCAGGCTCTCGTCCTGGAGGAAGTCGGTCATTTCAGTGTTCCGGTTTTCTTGTTCGGGGTGCGTGCGAATGACACCGGGTACTCCCCTCCGCGAATGTCCCTCGGCCTTCGGCCTCCTCCTTTATTTCGCTGCGGGGAGCACCCGATGCCATTCGCACATGGACGCAGTCGTTGTGCCGTCCGATCAACCAGTGCGTCCATCGATCACGTCGATGGGGTGCCTTGCGCAGCGAAATAAAGGAGGAGGCCGCAGGCCGGGGGACATTCGCGGAGCAAGGCACCCCGTCGGCGTGATCGCACCCCGAACGAACAGCGCGACAAATCGAAAAGCAAGCTTTCATCTAGTCGAGCTTGCCGGTGTCTGCCTTCGCGCGAATCAGGTTTAACAGCAGGGTGTCGCGCGCGGCTTCGAGGTCGGCCGTACGTCGAGTGCCCAGTTCCTCGGCCACGCCCTCCGCCACCTTCTGCTTGAGCTCGGCTGTCATCGACGGCGCGCCCAAGTCCTTCCACCAGTCTTCGATTGGCCCACCCAGGTGCGCGAGCACATGCTCGATGCCACCCGTGCCACCCGAGAGATGCAGGTTCATGAACGGTCCCATCACCGCCCAGCGCAGGCCCGGTCCGTGCGCGATGGCCGTGTCGATGTCGGCCACGCTCGCTACGCCTTCGTCGACGAGATGGAAGGCCTCGCGCCACAGCGCGGCCTGCAACCGGTTCGCGATGTGGCCTTTCACCTCGCGCTTCACGTGGATCGGCCGCTTGCCGATGGCAGCATAGAACGCCATCGTGCGCTCGATGGCCTCGGCCGAGGTCTGCTCGCCGCCGATCACTTCCACCAGCGGAATCAGGTGCGGCGGGTTGAACGGATGCCCCAGCACCACGCGCTGCGGATGCGCGCAGCCCGATTGCACGCCGCTGATCGCCAGGCCCGACGAGCTCGACGCGAGGATGGTGTCCGGCGGCGCGGCCGCGTCCATGCGGCGGAACAGGTCGATCTTGAAATCCATGCGCTCGGGGCCGTTCTCCTGCACGAAGTCGGCCACGGACACCGCGTCTTCCAGGCTGTCGTGGAAGCGCAGGCGATCCACCGAAGCACCTTCGGACAAACCGAAGCGCTCCAGCGTCGGCCAGTGCTGCGCCACCGCAGCGCGCAGCCGGTCTTCGGCACCGGGTGAGGGATCGGTCGCGTTCACGTCGAGCCCGTGCGCGAGAAAGTATGCGACCCAGCTCGCACCGATCACGCCGGTGCCGACCACCGCCACGCGTTTGACGTCCAAGGATGTGCTCATGTCGATTTCCACCGCACGCAGCGGCTCTCTGCCTTCGTCGTCCATGCGGCCTCGCCGCGGATCGGCTCGACCACCTTGTAGTAGTCCCATGGTTCCTTCGACTCGGCCGGCGTCTTCACCTGCATCAGGTGCATGTCGTGCACCATCAGCCCGTCGTCGCGCAGCCAGCCGCCCTTGACGAACATGTCATTGAACTTCGTCTTGCGCAACTGCGCCATCACCTTGTCGGCATCGTCGCTGCCCGCGGCCTTCACGGCCTGCAGGTATTGCAGCGCGGCCGAGTAGTCGCCGGCATGGAAGGAGGAGGGCATGCGCTTGTGCTTGTCGAAGAAGCGGCGCGCCCACTCGCGCGCCTCGGGGCTCTGGTTCCAGTACCAGCTGTCGGTGAGGTACATGCCCTGCGAACTCTTCAGGCCCAGCGCATGCACGTCGTTGATGGTGATGATCATGCCGGCCAGCTTCATGTTCTTGCTGATGCCGAACTCCGCCGCCGACTTGATGGCATTCACCGTGTCGCCGCCCGCATTGGCGAGTGCCAGCACCTGTGCCTTCGAGCTCTGCGCCTGCAGCATGAACGACGAGAAATCGCTCGCACCCAGCGGATGCTTCACCGAGCCCGCCACCGTGCCGCCGCTGGCCTGCACGATCTTGGCCGCGTCGTTCTGCAGCGCCGCGCCGAAGGCGTAGTCGGCCGTCACGAAGTACCAGCTCTTGCCGCCCGCCTTGACCACCGCGCTCGCGGTGCCGCGCGCCATGGCCACCGTGTCGTAGGCGTAGTGCACCGTGTAGGGCGAGCAGTACTCGTTGGTGAGGCTCGACGCGCCGGAGCCCACCACGAAGTACGGCTTCTTCTTGTCGGCCGCCACGCCGGCCATCGCAATGGCAGCGCCCGAGTTGACGCCGGCGATCAGCATGTCGACCTTCTGCACGTCGAACCACTCGCGTGCCTTCGCTGCGGCGATGTCGGGCTTGTTCTGGTGGTCGGCCGTGACCAGCTCGATCTTCTTGCCGTCGATGGCCCCGCCCATGTCTGCAATGGCCATGCGGATGGCCTCGGCGCCGGCCGGGCCGTCGTAGTCGCGGTAGATGCCCGACATGTCGCTGATGAAGCCGATGCGTATCGTGTCGTCGGACACCTGGGCCGAGGCGCTTGCTGCGAAAGCCGCGCCCAGGGCGAGGGCCAAAGCGGTGCGGGAAATGTTCATGTGCTTGTCTCCGTTCGTTCGTTGTTCGGGTGTTTCTTCGTCGTCAGCCCAGTGCGAACTCGGGCCGCGGCGTGCCCACGCGCGGCAGGCCCATCATCTGCCGCGCCTCGGCCGGCGTGGCTACCTCCATGTCGAGCTCGCGTATCACCCGCACGATGCGCTCGGTGAGCTGAACGTTGGTGGCCAGCTCGCCTTGGCGAAAGTAGAGGTTGTCTTCCAGCCCCACGCGCGCATGGCCGCCCAGCAGCAGCGCCGCCACGTTGGCTTCGAGCTGCGAGGGGCCGATGCCGCTCACGCAGAAGATGCTGCCCTTGGGCAGGGTGTCGACCATCATCTGCAAAAAGCGCGGCGAGTAGGGCATCGCGTTCTGGAAGTTGCGATGCACGTTCATCACCAGGTTGACGAAGTAGGGCTCGTCGTCGTGGCCTTCGTCGATCAGCGTGGTCGTGTCCTGCAGGATGTGCGTGGGGCTGAACACCTCCCACTCGGGCTTGATGCCGCGCGCCTTCATGCCGGCTGCCAGCTCGCGACCGCGGGTGATGGGCGTGTCCATCAGGATCTGCTTGCCCTCGAAGCTCAGGTTGAGCGTGGTGGCGTCGAGCGTGCACATCTCGGCGCCGGCGTCCATGCCCTTGATGCGCTCTTCCCACGCGATTTCCCAGCGCTCGCCGGCCAGCGGCTTCACCATGTCGCCGTGCACGCCGCCGCCGGTGGAGTTGTTGATGACGATGTCGCTGCCGCCTGCGCGGATACGGCTGTTGATGTCGCGGTACACGTCGGCGTTGCAGGTGGCGCCGTCGTCCGGGCGGCGCGCATGGATGGCCACCACGCTGGCACCGGCGTTCCAGCAGCGCAGCACATCGGCGGCGATTTCGGCGGGCTGGGTGGGGAGGTGGGGGTTCTGCGACTTGTGCGCCATGCCGCCGGTGGGGGCGATGGTCACGATCACTTTGCGCTTCGACATGGTCGGGGGCTCCTGGTGTCTGTCATGGGGGCGCGCAATTATTTTTTTGAACGCGTTTGTACTCAGTCATCGCGACGACATTTGGGGGCAGGGTTTACGCTGCGCCAGCGGCTAAAGTCACCCGTGCGCCATCGAGCGCATCCAAGGAGAACCAATGAAAAAACTACTGCCCATCCTTCTGGCTGCCTCGGCAGCGCTGGCCTCGACATGGACCGCTGCGCAACCCGCAGCGGCCCCCACCACCTGCGAAGCCAAGCGCGAGGCCATCGGCCGTGACATCGAAGACGCCAAGGCCAGGGGCCAGAAGCAGCGGCTGCGCGGGCTGGAAAAGGCGCTGAGCGAGGTGCGCAGCAACTGCACCGAAGCGAAGCTGGCAGCAGAGCATCAGAAGCGCATCCGCGCCCAGGAGCGCGAAGTGGCGAAACGTGAACGCGACCTGCGCGACGCCCAGCGCAATAGCGGCGCCGACAAGGTGGCCAAGCGCGAAGACAAGCTGCGTGAAGCGCAGGCGGAACTGCAGCAGCTCAAGGGCGCACAGTAAAAAAGCAGAAGGCTGTAGGGGGCGCGCTGCGCCACCCCGTTTTCAAATCCCATGCCCACGACCAAGCCGACCCCCCAGGCGGCATCGCTGACGATTCCGCAACTGCTGCAAGGCTCGGCCTGGTTCCCGCTGCTCGACGTGAGCGCGGGCGAGCGCGTGCTCGACGAGATGCGCGAGGTCGAGGTCGCGGCCGGCGCCGCGCTGTGCCGGCGCGGCGACATACCGGAGCACTGGTACGGCACGCTCGAAGGCCTGCTCAAGTGGTCGATCACCTCGAGCGACGGACGCTCCGTGACCTTCGGCGGCCTCTCGGTGGGCAGCTGGTTCGGCGAAGGCACGCTGCTGCGCGCGCTGCCGCGCTCGGCCGACATCATCGCGCTGCGGCCGAGCCGCGTGGCGCAGCTTCCGCTCGAAACCTTCGAGTGGCTGCACCGCACGCAGCGCGGCTTCGACCACTTCCTGCTGCAGCAGATCAACGAGCGGCTGCACTGGTTCATGGGCAACTACGCGGCGCACCGCCTGCTCGATGCCGACAGCCAGGTGGCGCGCGCACTGGCGGGGCTGTTCCACCCGTGGCTGCATCCGGGCAGCGAGCCGCATCTGCAGACCTCGCAGGAAGAGATTGCGAATCTCTCGGGCGTGTCGCGTCAGCGGTGCAATGCGGCGTTGAACCGGTTGAAGGAAGCGGGCTTTCTGCGCATCGAGTACGGGGGCATCACCGTGATCGATCTGGAAGGGCTGCGGCGCTTCATCCAGGAGTAGCAGCGGCGGCCGCACTCAGCGACAGGCAAAACTCGCAGCCTTCGTCACATCGCCACCCAGGTACGCGATCTTCTTCGGATAGGTGCACAGCGGCCGGCTCGTCGACTTGTCGGCGTTCTGCAGCACCAGGCCGTCCGGCGTCACGCCTTTCTCGACCCAGTCGGTCAGTGCCGTGAACAGCTGATTCGGCGCCGGCAGCGGCGGGTTGGCCGCGGGGCTCGTGCCCGCGAGGCCGTTGACCGAGCCCACGCCTGCGCAGTGGCCCATCGCCGGGATCTCCACATAGCGGTAGAACTTCTGCAGTGCGTCGATGCCGCCCATCGCCTTGGCCGCGCGCTCGTAGTAGTTGGCAGTGCCCGAGTTCGCGATCAGCGGGTCGGCCAGCCCGTGGTACGTCAGCAGCTTGGCGCCGCGGTCGCGAAAGCGCGCGAGGTCGGGGTTGTCGGCGTTGATGTTCGCGAACGCGGTCTGCAGCGCCTTGCCGCGGTCGCTGGCGTTGGCAAGCTGCGCGTACGAGAGCCCCTTCCACTTGTCCGCGCCGTTGCCCGTGGCGTTGATGAAGCTCGGCGTTGCGATCGTCGGGTCTTGCAGGTTCAGCGCCACCTGGTGCGCGGCGATGGGGAAGGGGTTGGGCACGCCGCCCGTCGAGTCGGCCAGCGAGAGGCCGGGCGCGCCGGGGCTGTTGAGTGAAGTGCCGCGCGTGAGGCCGTACCAGAGCTGGTTCGATGCCAGCGTGGCGCCGTAGCCGACGTCGCTTGCGGGCGCCGGCACGCTGCCGTCGCGCGTCTGGCCGTACCAGATCTTGTTGACGGCCTGCGCCTGCACCGTGCTCAGGCAGGCGGCGGTGGCGTTGGTGCCGCCGCTGCCGGTGCACAGCACGGCCGTGTCTTGCGCGGGGTCGTACTTGCAGGCGGCGGGGTCGCTGATGAAGCCGTCGTGCTGTCCGGTGAGTGTGCTGTCGCAGGCACTCACCGCCGCGGAAGACACGAGCGTCATCTGGTCCGGCGTGAGTGGCGTGCCGCCGAGGTCGCGCTGCATCACGACCTGCGGGTACAGCTCGCCGGTGATGAAGGTGGTCCAGTTGATCGCGCTGTTGCCGGCCAGGATGCCGTCGAAGTCGTCGGGGTTCACCTGTGCCTGCATGTGGCCCTGGCGGCCGCCGGTGGAGCAGCCGTCCCAGTAGGCGTACTTCGCGTCGCGCTGGTAGAAGCCGGCCGCAAGCGCCTTGGTCTTGACGGCCATCTGGTGGATGCCGCGGCTCGCGAAGTCGGTCCATAGCGTGGTGTTGACGGTGCCGTCGGGGTTCATGGCGAAGGAGCCATCGACTGAAGGCACCGGCGCCTTCGAGGCGTGGCCCGCATCGGTCACCGCGCTCACCGAGCCTTCGCCCACCGCGATCGCGGCCGCGTTCCCGCCGCCGATCCTGGTCGTGGCACTGATGCCCGAGTCGCCCACGAAGCCGCCGCCGCCGAGCACGCGGACGCGGTTGTTCCATTGCGCCGCGGACGGCAGCCACACCTCGATGCCGATGCCCGGCGAAGTCGAGGGCGCATCGGCTGGCCCGGCATGACCCGGCCCCACGTTGAGCTTAACCATGCACACGTCGCTGGCCGCCAGCGTGCCCGAAGCCTTGCCGTCGAGGTTCAGGTCGTCGCCTTTCCTGAACTGCTTCACCACAGTCACGGTGGTGTCGGCGTCGGGCTTGAAGGCGGTCTTCAGGCTTTCGTCGCAGGCCAGGGCCACCGGCGCGGCGGGCGGTGGCGGCGCTGCGGGAACGAAGGGCAGCACCGCGGTGCCCGACGAACCGCTGCCGCCGCATGCGGCGAGCAACGCCGCGGCGGCGATCGCGCTCAGGCAGCAGGCGGCCGCCATATGCGCTGCACCGCGTTGCTCTCGTTCGTTGGGGATGGGCATTGGCGTGGGCATCTTCTCGTCTCCTGTTGTGTAGAGACATGAATTTGCCCTCGCACCTCGCGGCGGTCTATCGACATGCGATCACCGCTTGCGGGATCCTTTCACTCCGCACCGGGACTTACCCGCGCCGCGCGCGTGCCGGCGTGGTGCCCACCAGCTGGCGGAACACCTGCGTGAAATGCGCCTGGCTCGAAAAGCCCACGACCTGCGCGATCTCCGCGAGCGACAGGCTGCCGCCGAGCAGCGACAGCGCATGGCGCACGCGCTGCTCCGTCACGTAGCGGTATGGCGTCGCGCCGGTGCTGGCGCGAAAGAGCCGCGTGAAATGCACCGCGCTCATGTGCAGCTCGGCCGCGAGCTCGTCGATGCCGAAGTCCTCGGCCAGGTGCTGCATGACCCAGTCGTACACCCTGCGCAGGTCGCTCTGCGAGAGCCGCCCGCGCGGGCGCCGGCTGTTCCCCGCGCAGCCATAGCGGTTCTGCAGATAGCTCGCGAGCGCCATCGACAGGCCCTGCGCATGCAGGCGGCCCGAAGTGCAGCCGCGCTCCACTTCGTCGCGCATGGCGACGATCAGCGCCGACAGCGTCGCGTCGGTGGTCGACAGGTGTGTCTGCAGGTGCAGCTCGCCGTCGCCCTCGGGCATGAGGCTGCGCAGCGCCTCTGGGCGGATCTCGATGCCGATCGTCTCGGCGAGCTCGCCGGTCCACGCTGCGCGGTCGACCTCGTAGCCCTGCTCGAAGATAAACATGTCACCCGGGCGGGCCTCGAAAGGATGGATGCGGCGGCCCCGCGTCATCGCACCCTTCACGTGGCCGCGCACGCACAGGCCGAGCAGCGGATGCGGGTTGTAGCAGGCCGGGTTCTCGCCGTCGCCCGCTATCTCGCGCACCTCCAGCGCGAAGCCCTGCCATGGCGTGGCCTGCGCGTTCACCAGCATCCTGCCGTCGTGGCGCAGGGGCTTGCCCGAGGCGTCCAGGAGGCAGATTTCGCGTGTCATTGCATTGCCTGCGAGGGCGCAAGAAACCGCGTGCGCGGCCCCTACACGCCGAGCAGTTCCTCCAGCACATGCGGCTCGGCCAGCAAGTCGGCCGAGGCTCCGTGCCGCACGATCTGCCCCTTCTCCATCACCACCGCAAGATCGGTGTGCGCCAGCACCTTGCGGTAGTCGCGATCCACGATCAGCGTCGCAATGCCGGTCGCGCGGATCTCGCCGATCACGCGCCAGATCTCGGCCACGATCAGCGGGGCCAGGCCTTCGGTGGCTTCGTCGAGGATCAGCAGGCGCGGGTTGGTCATGAGCGCGCGGCCGATGGACAGCATCTGCTGCTCGCCGCCCGACAGCTGCTGGCCGCCGTGCGACAGTCGCTCCGACAGGCGTGGAAAGGTCGCCATCACGCGGTCGAAGGTCCATTCGCGCCGGCCGTCGATGCCGGCGCGCTCGCTCATCACGAGGTTCTCGCGCACCGACAGGTTCGGGAAGATGCCGCGCCCCTCGGGCACGTAGCCGATGCCCAGTCGCGCCATTTTCTCGGGCGGCAGGCCGGTGACGGTGCGGCCGTCGACCTGCACTTCGCCGGAGGCGGGGCGCACGTAGCCCATCATCGTGCGGATCAGCGTGGTCTTGCCCATGCCGTTGCGCCCGAGCAGGCCGACCGAGGTGGCCGCCGGAATGCCGGCGTGCACGCCGCGCAGGATGTGGCTGTTGCCGTAGTAGGTGTTGAGGTCGCGGACGATGAGCATGTCAGTGGTCTTCTCCGAGGTAGGCGGTGCGCACTTCGGGGTTCTCGCGAATCTCTTTGGGGTTGCCTGTGGCGATGACGGTGCCATTCACCATCACCGTGATGCGGTCGGCAATGCGGAACACCGCGTCCATGTCGTGTTCCACCAGCAAGATGGCATGCGTGGTCTTCAGCCGCGCGAGCAGCGTGAGCATGCGGTCGGTTTCTTCCGCGCCCATGCCGGCGAGCGGCTCGTCGAGCAGCAGCACGCGCGGGTTGGTGGCCAGGCACATCGCCACTTCGAGCTGTCGCTGCGCGCCGTGGCTCATGGTGCCGGCGATGCGGTGCGCTTCGTGGGCGAGGCCGGCGGCTTCGAGCGCTGCATCGGCCGATGCGTTGCTGGTGGCGCAGTCTTGCGACGATTGCCAGAACGCCCAGGGCTTTGGCGTTGCGGCTTGCGCGGCGAGCCGGCAGTTCTCGTGCACGCTGAACTCCGGGAAGATCGTCGTGCGCTGGTAGCTGCGGCCCACGCCGTCGCGCGCGCGCTTCGACTGGGCGCGGCCGGTGATGTCCACGCCGTCGAGCGCGATGCGGCCTTCGGATGCCTCGATCTCGCCGGAGAGCATGTTGATGAGCGTCGACTTGCCCGCGCCGTTGGTGCCGATCACCGCGTGGACTTCGCCGACGTGCAGGTCGAGCGTGACCGCGTTGACGGCCGTGAGGCCACCGAAGCGGCGCGTGAGGCCTTCGACGGAAAGCAGTGCGGTCGTCATGCGGCCCCCTTCGGCGACAGGCGTTGCACGAGTCCGATCAGCCCCTTGGGCAGCAGAGCCACGAACACGATGATCGTCAGCCCCAGCGTCAGCTGCCAGTGGTCCGCGAGCGGGCCCATCACCGCGTGCGTCGAGAAGATTTCCTTCAGCAGCGTGAACGCGATGGCGCCGATCACCGCGCCGCGCAGATGGCCGAGCCCACCGAGGATCACCATCAGCAGCACTTCGCCCGAGTTGTGCCAGGCCATCAGCTCCGGGTTGACCACGCCGTCGCGCGAGGCCAGCAGAAAGCCCGCGAGCCCGGCCAGCGCACCTGCCAGCACGAAGGCCGCGAGCTTGTAGCCGTACACCGCGAAGCCCGCCGCGCGCATGCGCTGCTCGTTCACGCGGATGCCCGCCAGCGCCGCGCCGAAGCGCGAGCGGCGAATGAGCGCCAGCAGCCCGTAGGTGAACACCAGCGACGCCAGCACCACGTAGAACAGCACCGTGCGGTTCTCCATGTCGAGCGCGCCGATGGCGGGGCGCACGTACATGTAGATGCCGTCGCTGCCGCCGCCGACCTTGGTGTCGTGGAACACGAAGAAGGCCATCTGCGCGAAGGCCAGCGTCACCATGATGAAGTACACGCCGCGCGTACGCAGGCTCAGGGCGCCGACGAAGAGAGCGTAGAGCGCCGCCGCGCCCATGGCCAGCGGCAGCAGCAGCGCGAAGTTGCCGCCCTCGCTGCCCGAGGCGAGCACGGTCACGTAAGCGCCGATGCCGTAGAACGCCGCATGGCCCAGGCTCACGAGGCCCGTCATGCCGACCAGCAGCTCCAGGCTCAGCGCGAAGATCGATAGGATCATCACCTTCACGATGAAGTCCGACGCATAGTTGCCCAGCAACGGGCCGGCAATGCCGATGGCCACTGCGCAGGCCAAGGGCAGGAGGAACGCGCCTTTTTTCATGGTCGTCATGGCCGCCTCCCCATCAGCCCCTCGGGCTTCCATATGAGCACGATGGCCATCAGGAGATAGATGCCGATGCCGCTCAGGTCAGCGAAGAACACTTTGCCGAAGGTGTCGACGAAGCCCACCAGCAGCGAGGCCACCAGCGCCCCCGTGATCGAGCCGATGCCGCCGATCACCACCAGCACGAAGCAGATGATGAGCACGCTCGCACCCATGTTCGGATACACCGAGGACATCGGCGCGGCGATCATGCCGGCCAGCGCCGCGAGCGCAACGCCGGCCGCGAACACGATGCGGTAGAGCCGCTTCACGTCGATGCCCAGGCCGCGCACCATGTCGCGGTTGCTCGCGCCAGCGCGGATCATCATGCCCAGCCGCGTGCGGTTGACCACCCAGTACAGGCCCACGGCCAGCACGATGCAGGCGGCCGAGGCGAAGAGGCGGTACCACGGGTAGCTCATGACGTTGCCCAGCGCAAAGCTGCCGTCGAGCCACGCGGGCACCTTCACGCCGTGCACGTCGTTGCCCACGAGGATGGAGCGCAGTTCCTCGAACACCAGGATCAGGCCGTAGGTCATCAGCACCTGCTGCAGATGGTCGCGCTGGTAGAGGTAGCTGAAGAATGCCCATTCGAGCAGGTAGCCGAACACGGCCGCCAGCACCACGCCGGCCACCAGCATCAGCAGGAACTGGTCGCCGAAGAGCGGCGCGAGCGCGAACGCCATGTACGCGCCGATCATGTAGAAGCTGCCGTGGGCGAGGTTGATGACGCCCATGATCCCGAAGATCAGCGTCAGCCCCGAGGCCACGAGGAAGAGCAGGAGTCCGTACTGAACGGAGTTCAGGCACTGGACCAAGAAGGTTCCGAAATCCACCGTGTGAGATCCCAGTTGATTGTGGTTGCCGCAAGGCGGCTCGCGGCCCGTGAACTCAGTCGAGGGCCGCGAGGGAACGAGACAAACGAAGGGCCTGTGGTCCGCTTACATCCGGCAGCCGCGTGCTGGGTCGGCCAAGCCCTTCAGCGCGATGCTCACCAGCTTGTTCTCCTTGCCATCCACCTTGCGCAGGTAGATGTCCTGCACCGGGTTGTGCGACTTGCTCATCGTGAACGTGCCGCGCGGGCTGTCGATCTTCGCCTTCTCGATGGCAGCGGTGAACTCGGCCTTCTTGCCGATGTCGCCCTTGGTGGCGGCAAGGCCCACGCCCAGCATCTGTGCCGCGTCGTAGCCCTGCACGGCGTACACATCGGGCTGCAGCTTGAAGGCCTTGGCATAGCCGACGCGGAAGGCGTTGTCGCGCGCCGTGTTCAAGCCGTCGGCGTAGTGCAGCGTGGTCAGCATGCCTTGCGCCGATTCGCCTTGCGCGTCGAGCGTGCCGTCGGTCAGGAAGCCGGGGCCGTACAGCGGAATGGTCTTGTTCAGGCCCGCGGCCTGGTAGTCCTTCACGAACTTCACCGCGCCGCCGCCAGCGAAGAAGGCATACACCGCATCGGGCTTGGCCGCCGCGATCTCGGTCAGCAGCGCCTGGAACTCCACGTTGGGGAAGGGCAGCGTGAGTTGCTTGTCGACCTTGCCGCCGTTCTTCTCGAAGCCTTCCTTGAAGCCGTTGACCGATTCGTCGCCGGCCGCGTATTTCCAGGTGATGGTCATTGCCTTCTTCTTGCCCTGCTGCTTGGCCGCCACTTCGCCCATGGCGAAGGCTGGCTGCCAGTTGCTGAACGAGCTGCGGAAGATGTTGGGCGCGCACATCGGGCCGGTCACGGCGTCGGCGCCGGCATTCGGCACGATCAGCACGGTGCCGCTTTCCTTCGCGGCCTTGGCCATGGCCATGGCCACGCCCGAGTGCACGGTGCCGACGATCACGTCGACGTTGTCGCGCTTGATGAGCTTGTTGACGTTGTCGGTGGCCTTGGCGGGGTCGGACTCGTCGTCGACCTTGAAGTATTCGATCTCGCGGCCGGCGAGCTTGCCGCCCTGCTCGTCAACGTAGAGCTTGAAGCCGTTCTCGATGGCCACGCCCAGGGCGGTGTAGGTGCCGCTGTAGGGCAGCATCAGGCCGACCTTGAGCTTGCCGGTGCCCTGGGCGCCAGCGGCCGAGGCCAGCGCGGCGAAGGCGATGGCCGTGAGAGCCAGTCGGGCGGTGCGCACGGAGGTGGGAAGGGTCATGGTGTCTGTCTCCTGTTTTTGGTGATGAAAGAAGTGGCCGCGACGATGACACGATCCGGCTGATCGCGATGCGGGGAATGCCCGCATTCAGGGATTTCGAGCAGCTCGCAACCACTGACGCGCGCAGCGATGTCGCGGATCTGCGCGAGCGTGCCGTACTCGTCGTCGATGCCCTGCACGGCGAGCACGGGGCAGCGGATGGTGTCGAGCTCTTCCTCGATGTTCCAGTCGCGAAATGGCGGGTGCAGCCAGATGCGGTTCCAGCCCCAGAAGGCGGAGTCGGCGCTGTCGTGGTAGCGGCCCAGCTTCTTCGGCAGGTCGGTGCCCAGGTATGCGGTGCGGGCGATCTCGATGTTCGCGACGGTCTTGTCTTCCACGAAGATGTGCGGGGCGAGCACGACCAGGCCTTCGACTTTTTCAGGAAAGCGCGAGGCGTACAGCAGCGCGATCGAGCCGCCGTCGCTGTGGCCGAAGAGCCAGGGCTTGACGTCGTCGAGCCCCAGCGCGGTGAAGAGGGCAGGCAGCACCTCGTGCGCCTGGCGGTGCATGAAGTCGACGTCCCAGATCTCGTCGTCGGCGCGCGGGGTGGAGCGGCCGTAGCCGGGGCGCGAGAAGACCAGGCCTCGCGCGTTGGCGGCTTCGCAGACTTGCGCGGGGAAATCCTTCCACATGGCGACGGAGCCGAGGCCTTCGTGCAGGAACACGATCAGCGGGGCGTCGGTGCGTTCGGCGGCGATCCACTGGCATTCGATGCGCACCGTGCGGTCGCGCCAGTCGATGGTGGCGAACTCGGGCGTGCTCATGCCTGTTTCTCGCGCTCGCGCTCGCGCAGCCGGAAGCGCTGGATCTTGCCCGTCGCCGTCTTCGGCAGCTCGCTCACGAACTCCAGGAAGCGCGGGTATTTATATGGCGCGAGGCGTTCCTTGACGAAGGCCTTCAGCTCTTCCTCGGTTGCCGCGCTGCCGTCCTTCAGCACCACGAAAGCCTTGGTCTTGGTGAGTCCTTCGGCGTCTTCCTTGCCGATGACCGCGGCTTCGAGCACGGCCGGATGCTGCATCAGCGTGGCCTCGACCTCGAAGGGCGACACGTAGATGCCGCTGACTTTCAGCATGTCGTCGCTGCGACCGGCGTAGGTGAAGTAGCCATCGGCGTCGCGGGTGTACTTGTCGCCGCTCTTGGTCCAGCCGCCCTGGAAGGTCTCGCGCGACTTCTCGCGGTTGGCCCAGTACATCAGTGCCGAGCTGGGGCCGCGGATGTAGAGGTCGCCCACTTCGCCGTCGGGCACCGGGCGGCCGTCTTCGCCGCGCAGCTCGACCTCGTAGCCGTCGACCGGCTTGCCGGTGGTGCCGTAGCGGATGTCGCCGGGGCGGTTGGAGATGAAGATGTGCAGCATCTCGGTCGAGCCGATGCCGTCGATGATCTCGCAGCCGAAGTGCGCCTTGAAGCGCTGAGCGATCTCGCCCGGCAATGCTTCGCCGGCCGACGAGCACATGCGCAGCGCCACTGCCTCGCGGGCCGGCAGTTTGGGCGATGCGAGCATGCCGGCGAAGCCCGTGGGCGCGCCGAAGAACACGGTGGGCTTGTGCTCCACCCATCGGCGGAAGGTGGCGTCGGGTGTGGGCCGCTCAGCCATCAGCACGACGGTGGCGCCGACGGAGAGCGGGAAGGTCAGCGCATTGCCCAGGCCGTACGCGAAGTACATCTTCGCGGCCGAGAAGCACACGTCGTTCTCGTTGAGGTCGAGCACGGGCTTGCCGTAGAGCTCGGCCGTCCACCACAGGTTGGCGTGCGTGTGGACCGTGCCCTTGGGCTTGCCGGTGGAGCCGGAGGAGTACAGCCAGAAACCCGGGTCGTCGGAGGCAGTGCTCACGGGCGATGCCAGGGGCTCGACGGCGGCGAGCGCGGCATCGAATTCTTTCGCGCCCTCGGGCAAGGCGCCCGTGGGCTGCGACACGATCAGCGTGTGCACTTCATGCCCGCCGCGCGCCATCGCCTCCTGCAGCGTGGGCAGCAGCGCACCCGACACCAGCACCGCCTGCGCGCGGCTGTGGTCGAGCATGTAGGCGTAGTCGTCTGGCGTGAGCAGTGTGTTGACTGCCACCGGTACGACGCCGGCATAGAGGCTGCCGAGAAAGCTCACAGGCCAGTCGTTGCCGTCGAGCATCAGCAGCAGCACGCGCTCTTCGCGGCGGATGCCTGCGGCCTTCAATGCGGCGGCCAGCCGGCGCGCGCGCTCTTCGAGCTGGCCGTAGCTCAGCGTGCCGCGGTCGTCGATGTAGGCGGTGCGCCCGGCGCGGCCACGGTTGAGGGCGAACAGATGCTCGGCGAAGTTGAATCGTGTGGGCAGGGTCATGGTCTTGTCTCCTTCGGCCGTGTTCTTGTTTGTTCTAGAGGCCGAGCGCGGCGATGACGCCGGGGCTCGCCTGCACCGCGCTGCGGCGGTGATAGAAATCGAGCGCGCGCAGCCCGCCGAGCTCGGCGCCGCCGCCCGCGCGGCCGGGGCCGCCGTGCAGCGACATCGGCATCACGTTGCCGTGGCCGGTGTGGGCCTGTGCCACTTCGGGGGTGATGACGTGCACGCGGCCATGGCTTGGCGCGACCGACAGCGCGGCTTGCGCCAGAGCTGCGTCGTCGCTGCCATATAGAGATGTGACGAGCGAGCCCTGGCCGCGATGCGCGAGCGCGATGCCGTGCGCGAGGTCGCGGTACGGAAGCAGCGTGGCGACGGGGCCGAACACTTCGACGTCGTGCACGCGCTGTGCCGCATCGGCATCGCGCGCGCCCAGCAGAACGGGGCCGATGCAGGCGGCCACGGCCGGATCGGCATCGACGAGGGGCTTGTTGCGGCCATCGTGCAGCACGGTCGTTTGCGCGGCCAGCGCGTCGAGCCCTTCGCGCACTGCGTTCAGCTGCGCGCGGCTCACGAGCGAGCCCATGCGCACGCTCTCGTTGCGCGGATTGCCGACCGTGATGCCCGCGAGCTTGGCGCCGATGGCTTCGGCGGCCGCGTCGTACAGCTCCGCCGGCACCAGGATGCGGCGGATGGCGGTGCATTTCTGGCCCGACTTCACCGTCATCTCGCGCACCACTTCGCGCACGAGCAGGTTGAAGGCTTCGCTGCCGGGCGCGGCGCTGGGCAGCAGCAGGGCGCTGTTGAGGCTGTCGGCCTCGATGTTCACGCGCACCGAGCGTTCGGCCACGGCGGGGTGCGAGCGGATCACGGCTGCCGTCTCGGCCGAACCGGTGAACGAGGCCACGTCGAAGGGTTGCAGCGCATCCATCAAACCGGCCGAGCTGCCGCAGACGACGGAGAGCGCACCGGCGGGCAGCACACCCGCATCGACCACGTCCTTCACCATGCGCTGCGTGAGCCAGGCGGTGGCCGTGGCGGGCTTCACGATCACCGGCACGCCCGACAGCAGCGCGGGCGCGGCCTTTTCCCACAAGCCCCATGACGGGAAGTTGAAGGCGTTGATGAACAGCGCCACGCCGTGCGTCGGCACTTGCAGGTGCTGCGACTGGAACACCGGCTCCTTGCCGAGCTTGACTGCTTCGCCGTCGCGCAGTGCGCGCACGTCGCCGAGCGCGTCGCCCCACTTCGCGTACTGGCCGATCGTGAAGATCGCGCCGTCGATGTCGACGGCCGAGTCGTTCTTCACCGTGCCGGAGTTGGCGGTGGCGGTCTCGTAATAAGCATCGCGGTTGGCTTGCAGCACCTTCACGACGGCTGCGAGCAAGGCTGCGCGCTGGCGGTAGGTGAGGGCGCGCAGCGCCTGGCCGCCCTGTTCGCGTGCAAAGGCAAATGCGGCGGGCAGGTCGAGGCCAGTGGCGTCGACGCGCGCGAGCTCGGTGCCCAGCACCGGGTCGAACAGGGGCGTGCCGGCGCCCGACCCGCTTTGCCAGCGGCCGGCGACGTAGTTGGAAAGAAGCTCGGTCATTGGGTGAACTTGATCTGCCCTTCGGGCAGCAGATAGAGAACGAGCGCGCGGCCACTGGCCACGGTCGGGCGGTGCGCTGTGCCGGGCCCGTAGACGCACCAGCCCGCGGGCCGTCCGTCGAAGGTGGCAGCGCTGTCGTCGAGCGGCATGATCAGGTCGATCTCGCCGTTCGGATGCGTGTGGTGCGGACCGGCGATGTCCTGCATGTCGACCACGTCGACCGAGAAGCGGTGCAGGGCGTCTTCGGCCTTGAAGACGCGGCCATATTTGATGCCGCCGCCTTCGCGCTCGCACAACCAGCCTTCGGCCACGCCGCCGATGCAGGCCTGGCGCAGTTGTTCGAAGCTGGCGCTGCCCGCGCCGTGGGTGGCGTTGAGCCACTGGTCGAGGGCGCCGTCGAGCGGCCTGCCGGCAATCTCGGCGGTCAGGCCGGCGATCAGCTGGTGAAATGCTTCCTTGCCGGTGGCGGGAGTGCTGCTGTCGGACATCGTGGGGCCTCGAACTTTGGAACTACCTTGCAGGATCACTGCGCGTGCAGTATCTTGCGTGTGGCCGAACAATAAGCATCGAGACAATGAGTGTCAAGCAATATAGTGCATCTATGGTGTTTACCCTGAGCGCGCACAATCCCGGCGAAGAACGAGGAATTGCATGAATGAGCATGTAGACGCGGGGCTGGCCGCCGCGCTGGAAAGCGGCAATGGCGCCCAGGGCCACGCCGTCGCCGGGGAGGCGAAGAATCCGCTGCTGGTGGCGCTGGGCGATCGTGTGCGCAACCTGCGCGCGCAACGCGGCCTCACGCGCAAGGCCGTGGCCATTGCGGCCGACGTGTCGGAGCGCCACCTGGCCAATCTCGAATACGGCATCGGCAACGCCTCGATCCTGGTGCTGCAGCAGGTGGCCGGTGCGCTGCACTGCTCGCTGGCCGAGCTGGTGGGCGACGTGACGACCAGCTCGCCCGAGTGGCTGCTGATCCGCGAACTGCTCGAGAACCGCAGCGAAGCCGACCTGCGCCGCGTGCGCGTGGCGCTCGGCGAGCTGCTGGGCACCGCCTCGGTCGACCCGGCGCGGCACCGGCGCATCGCCCTCGTGGGCCTGCGCGGAGCGGGCAAGTCGACGCTGGGGCAGATGCTGGCCGAAGACCTGGAGCTGCCCTTCATCGAGCTGAGCCGCGAGATCGAGAAGCTTGCGGGCTGCAGCGTGCGCGAGATCCACGACCTGTACGGCACCAACGCTTACCGCCGCTACGAGCGCCGCGCGCTCGAGGAGGCCGTGCAGATCTACAGCGAGGTGGTCATCGCCACGCCCGGCGGCATCGTGTCCGACCCGGCCACCTTCAACGAACTGCTCGCGCACTGCACCACCGTGTGGCTGCAGGCCGCGCCCGAGGAGCACATGGGCCGCGTGGCCGCGCAGGGCGACACCCGCCCGATGGCGGCCAGCAAGGAAGCGATGGAAGACCTGCGCCGCATCCTGAACGGCCGTGCCGCCTTCTATTCGAAGGCCGACCTGTCGGTGGATACCAGCGGCAAGACGCTGTCGCAGAGCTTCCAGGCGCTGCGCTCCGTCGCTCGCCAGTCCATGGGACTGGTCTAGGCGCCTGAAATCTGAAAAAAAGCGCTACAGGCATTGACTTGCCTTATCGCATGCAGCATGATGCATGTCATCGGAGCAAGAAAGTGCATTATCTTTCCTGTTCACGGTTTCCGAACACTGCCCCACAGGAGACTTCCGCATGACCGACACCACCACGCTCCAGGCGCCTCCGCGCGTCGACTACCGCACGGAACCCGGCCAGTACCGCCACTGGTCGCTGAGCTTCGACGGCGCCATCGCGCGCCTCGTGCTCGACATTGCGGAAGACGGCGGCATCCGCCCCGGCTACAAGCTCAAGCTCAACAGCTACGACCTGGGCGTGGACATCGAGCTGAACGACGCGCTCAACCGCGTGCGCTTCGAGCACCCCGAAGTGCGCAGTGTGATCGTTACCAGCGGCAAGGACCGCATCTTCTGCTCGGGCGCCAACATCTTCATGCTCGGCGTCTCGGGCCATGCGTGGAAGGTCAACTTCTGCAAGTTCACGAATGAAACGCGCAACGGCATCGAAGACTCCTCGAAGCACTCGGGCCTGAAGTTCCTCGCGGCCGTGAACGGCGCCTGCGCTGGCGGCGGCTACGAACTGGCACTGGCCTGCGACGAAATTTTGCTGGTGGACGACCGCTCTTCGGCCGTGTCGCTGCCCGAAGTGCCGCTGCTCGGCGTGCTGCCCGGCACCGGTGGCCTGACCCGCGTAACCGACAAGCGCCACGTGCGCCATGACCTCGCCGACATCTTCTGCACCAGCGTCGAAGGCGTGCGCGGCCAGCGCGCGGTCGACTGGCGCCTGGTCGATGCCGTGGCCAAGCCCGCGCAGTTCGCTGCCGCTGTGCAGGAGCGCGCCTCGCAACTCGCCGCAGGCAGCGACCGCCCGGCCGGCGGCAAGGGCGTGGCCCTGACCCGCCTCGAGCGCACCGACAGCGCAGACGGCATCGCCTACTCGCACGTCAACGTGCAGATCGACCGCAGCAAGCGCACCGCCACGATCACCGTGAAGGCTCCGGCCGGCACGCAGCCGGCGGACATCGCCGCCATCGAAGCCGCGGGCGCCGCCTGGTGGCCGCTCGCGGTGTGCCGCGAACTCGACGACGCGATCCTCAATCTGCGCACCAACGAGCTCGACATCGGCACGTGGCTGCTCAAGACCGAAGGCGACGCCGCCGCCGTGCTCGCATCCGACGCCGTGATGCTCGCCAACAAGGACCACTGGCTGGTGCGCGAAACCATCGGCGCGCTGCGCCGCACGCTGGCGCGCCTGGACGTTTCTTCGCGCAGCCTGTTCGCGCTGGTCGAAGCCGGCTCGTGCTTCGCCGGCACGCTGGCCGAGCTGGCCTTCGCGGCTGACCGCACGTACATGCTCGCGCTGCCCGACGATGCCGACCGCGCGCCGAAGCTCGTGCTGAACGAATTCAACTTCGGCTTCTTCCCGATGGTGAACGACCAGAGCCGCCTGCAGCGCCGCTTCTATGAAGAGGCCGCGCCGCTCGAAGCCGCTCGCGCCGCCGCCGGCAAGGCACTCGATGCCGATGAGGCGCTGAAGCTCGGCTTGGTCACCGCCGCACCTGACGACATCGACTGGGACGACGAGATCCGCATCGTCATCGAGGAGCGCGCCGCCATGTCGCCCGACGCGCTTACCGGCCTCGAAGCCAACCTGCGCTTCGCGAGCAAGGAGAACATGGCCACCCGCATCTTCGGCCGGCTCACCGCCTGGCAGAACTGGATCTTCAACCGCCCCAACGCCGTTGGCGAGAAGGGTGCGCTCAAGGTCTACGGCACCGGCGAGAAAGCCGGCTTCGACATGAACCGCGTCTGATACCGCAGTCCGTACAACCCAAGGAACAACGATGAGCACGATCAACTACAGCGAGAAGATCCCCAACAACGTCAACCTCGGCGAAGACCGCACGCTGCAGCGCGCGCTCGAAGGCTGGCAGCCCAACTTCATCAACTGGTGGGACGACGTGGGCCCCGAAGGCTCCACCAACCACGAGGTGTACCTGCGCACGGCCGTGAGCGTCGACCCGCAGGGCTGGGCCCAGTTCGGCCACGTGAAGATGCGCGACTACCGCTGGGGCATCTTCCTGAACCCGGGCGACGCCAACCGCGAAGTTCACTTCGGCGACCACAAGGGCGAGAAGGCCTGGCAGGACGTGCCCGGCGAACACCGCGCCAACCTGCGCCGCATCATCGTGACGCAGGGCGACACCGAGCCCGCTTCGGTCGAGCAGCAGCGCCACCTGGGCCTCACGGCGCCAAGCATGTACGACCTGCGCAACCTGTTCCAGATCAACGTGGAAGAAGGCCGCCACCTGTGGGCGATGGTCTACCTGCTGCACAAGCACTTCGGCCGCGACGGGCGCGAGGAAGCCGAAGCGCTCTTGCAGCGCACTTCGGGCGACGAGAACAACCCGCGCATCCTGGGTGCCTTCAACGAACGCACGCCTGACTGGCTCGCGTTCTTCATGTTCACGTACTTCACCGACCGCGACGGCAAGTTCCAGCTCTCGGCGCTGGCCGAAAGCGCGTTCGATCCGCTGGCGCGCACCACGAAGTTCATGCTGACCGAAGAAGCGCACCACATGTTCGTGGGCGAGAGCGGCGTGTCGCGCGTCATCGCGCGCACCGCGCAGGTCATGAACGAGCTGAAGACCGACGACGCGCAGAAGGTGCGCGCCGCAGGCTGCATCGACCTGGGCACCATCCAGCGCTACCTGAACTTCCACTACAGCGTGACCATCGACCTGTTCGGCGCCGACCAGTCGAGCAACGCCGCCATCTTCTACAGCTCGGGCCTGAAGGGCCGCTACGAAGAAGGCAAGCGCACCGACGACCACATCCTCAAGGGCCAGACCTACAAGGTGCTGGAAGTGAAGGAAGGCCAGCTCGTCGAGAAAGACGTGCCGATGCTCAACGCGCTCAACGAAGTGCTGCGCGACGACTTCATCAAGGACTCGGTGGCCGGCGTCGGCCGCTGGAACAAGGTGCTGGAAAAGGCCGGCATCCCGACCCGCCTGGTCGTGCCGCACAAGGCCTTCAACCGCCAGATCGGCGCGCTCGCCGGCATCAAGATGTCGCCCGAAGGCCGCGTGGTGAACGAAGTCGAATGGGCCGCCAAGCGCGACGAATGGCTGCCGAGCGCCGAAGACTTCGCTTTCGTGGCATCGTTGATGGGCCGCGTGGTGGAGCCGGGCAAGTTCGCAGGCTGGATCTCGCCGCCTGTCATGGGCATCAACCGCCAGCCCGTGGACTTCGAATACGTGCGTTTCGGCTGAGCGCCTGGATATGAATCCCTCGTCCCCACGGCGAGGGGATGGAGAACAACATGGACATGGCCGTTGAAGCCGGGGTCATCAAGCAGCACCTGATCGACCCCGAGATCTGCATCCGCTGCAACACCTGCGAGGCCACCTGCCCCGTCAACGCGATCACGCACGACGACAACAACTACGTCGTGCGTGCCGACGTTTGCAACGGCTGCATGGCCTGCATCTCGCCGTGCCCGACGGGCTCGATCGACAACTGGCGCACGATGCCGCTTGTGCGCGCGTACACCATCGAGGAACAGCTCACCTGGGAATCGCTGCCCGCCGAGCTCTCGCCCGAAGAGCTGGAAGCGGCCGGCGTGTCCGCCGAAGCCGCTGGCGATGCCGAGGCCGCCGCGCCCGCACAGACCCAGGCGCAAGCCCAGGCCGCGGTCGAATCCGTGGAGCCGGCCTTCAACTCCGCGCAGTACGGCGCCACCGTGCCGCCCTGGTCGGCCGCACACGCCTACACCAACCTCTTTCCGCCGAAGACACCGACGACCGCCACCGTGGTCGGCAACTTCAACTGCACCGAGGCCGGCTTCGACAGCGAGACCCATCACATCGTGCTCGACTTCGGCGTGTTGCCCTTCCCGGTGCTCGAAGGCCAGTCGATCGGCATCGTGCCGCCGGGCGTGGACGCCATCGGCAAGCGCCACCATGCGCGCCAGTACTCGGTGGCCAGCCCGCGCAATGGCGAGCGGCCCGGCTACAACAACGTGTCGCTCACCGTGAAGCGCGTGACCGAAGACCACGAAGGCGAGCCGGTGCGCGGCGTGTGCTCCAACTACGTGTGCGACCTGAAGGTGGGCGACACGGTGCAGGTGGTGGGGCCCTTCGGCGCTTCGTTCCTGATGCCGAACCACCCCAGGTCGCACATCGTGATGATCTGCACCGGCACCGGCAGCGCACCGATGCGCGCCATGACCGAATGGCGCCGCCGGCTGCGCAAGAGCGGCAAGTTCGAGGGTGGCAAGCTGATGCTGTTCTTCGGCGCTCGCACGCAGCAGGAGCTGCCGTACTTCGGCCCGCTGCAGTCGCTGCCCAAGGACTTCATCGACATCAACCTCGCGTTCTCGCGCACGCCGGGCCAGCCCAAGCGCTATGTGCAGGACCTGATGCGCGAGCGCGCTGCCGACCTGGCCGCGCTGCTGAAAGACGGCAGCAGCCACTTCTACGTTTGTGGCCTCAAGAGCATGGAAGAGGGCGTGGTGCTCGCACTGCGTGACGTGGCGAAGGAAGCGGGGCTCGACTGGGACACCGTGGGCGCCGCGCTGAAGCGCGAAGGCCGCCTGCACCTCGAAACGTACTAAGCTGCGGCGGATGAAGTTCGCCGACTTCCATGCGGGCCAGGTCATCGAGGCTGGCCCTTACGTGCTCACCGAAGCCGAGCTCCTGCAGTTCGCGCGGGCCTACGACCCGCAGTGGTTTCACACCGATGCAGATGCCGCAGCCGGCAGCCCGTTCGGCGGGCTGATCGCCAGCGGCTGGCACACGTGCTCCATCGCGATGCGGCTGGTGGTCGGCGCGGCGCTCGCCGGCTCCGAGTCTTTTGCATCGCCGGGACTCGAGCATGTGCGCTGGCCCAACCCCGTGCGGCCCGGTGACGCGCTGCGGCTGGTGGCCGACGTGATCGAGGTGCGCCGCTCCGAAAAGCGTCCCACGCTCGGCATCCTGCGCTGGCGCTGGCGGCTCTTCAACCAGCGTGAACTGGTGGTGCTCGACGCGGAAGTCACCAGCCTGTTCAAGCTCAAGCTGGCCGACTGAGGTCTCATCAAAAAAGAAAAAGCCCGCAACGCACCAGCGCTGCGGGCTTTTTCTGGCTCGGCCGTTTGGCTGCTTACTTCTTGACGTCGACAGCGCCCGAGCCCTGGGCCTTGGCGCGGGCCTTGCCGCCGGCGCCTATCGGCGCCAGGCCGCCGGTGGCCGAGCCAGCGGCGCCGGTTGCGCCGTTCAGCGTGCTTCCCGCGGTGTTTGCCACGCCGCCAGCCGCATTCGTGGCACCGCTGACAGTGCCCGTGGCGCCACCCAGCACACCACCAACGGCGTTACCCACGCCCCCCGTCTGGTTGCCGGCCGCGTCGGTGGCGGCAGTGCCGGTACCCGTGGCACCGACGCCTGCCGCGGTGCTGCGCTGTGGAGAGCCGACGGCGCCCGAGGTGTTCACGTCTGCATTGACCCCCACGCCGACCCCGACGCTCTGCGCCTGGGCTGCGCCGCCGGTGGCCAGGATGCCTGCGAGCACGGCGCCGAGGAGGATGCGATTGTGTTGTTGTTGCTTCATGGGTGACTGTTCCTTTCGTAGCATGGTCACGATTTCAAGAACCGACCGAGGTTCGGCTGGTTCGGGTGCAACCATGGCCGGGCCGCCGTCTGTCGCCATGTGCGCGACAGTCGCCCACGCGTGTGGGAATCGGCTGTCGGCGGGATCGGGGGCTCATGCGTTGGCCCCAGCCAGCATCATGGCAGCAGATGCAGGCTGAAGAAAGCCGCTGTCTTGCGGTTCACTTCCGGCAGCACGCCGGCGCGGTCGAAACCCGGTGGGTCGTTCAGCATGTCGCCGATCAGCCCCGTGAGGCCCGGCGGCAGTGGCGACAGCAGCGAACCGTGTCCGGCGGTGGGCAAGTCGGCGATCAGTTCGCAGCGCGGCAGGCAGGCCACCAGCACCCGGTCGCTGTGAAAGCGCGGAATCAGCCAGCGGTCTTGCCGGGCGGTGATCAGCCCCAGCGGCACGCGCGGGTTGGCCAGCGAGGCCATGTCGAAATCGGCCGATGAAGGCACAGCCGCCGCAATGGCAGCGATGCGCGGGTCGGTGTGCTCGCGCGGGGTATCGTCGTCGAAGCGATGGCGAATGACCCATATCGCGGCCCATTTCTTCAGGCCGTCGAAAGGCCCGCCCGTCAGCCGCGTGATCAGGCCGACACAGGACTGGAAGTCGTCCACCAGGTTCGCCTCGCAATGCTGTTTGAACCCGGCCGGCGACCAGCGCCCGCCCGCGAGGCTCAGTGCCGTGTGCCCGCCGGCCGACATGCCGTACATGCCGACCTTGTCGAGCTGCAGCAGCGGCGCGAAGCGCGGGTCGCGCGCCACTGCGTCGATGGCGCGCGACACCTCGGCCGGGCGTATCGCCCAGCTGTCGGGGCCGGGGTTACTGTCGTCCTTGTAGTTGTCGGCCTTGTGCTCGGGCATGGCGACGATGAAGCCGGCGTCTACCAGGCTGCGCGCCAGGTCCACGTGCACCCACGGCGCGCCGCCGGAGCCGTGCGAGACGACGACCAGCCGGCCATTGCCGCGCACCGGCGCGCCCTGCGCCGCCACGTCGAGCGTGAAACGGGCGCGCCGGGTTGGCTGGGCAGCGTCGGCGGAGGGATAGAACACCGTGACCGGGCCGTCATCGGCCGCGGCCGCAAGCTCCGCCATGCCCATCGAGGCTTGCGCCCATCCGGACCACAAGGCCAGCAGGAAGATGAAATAGAAACGTCGTCGCATCGAACTCCTTGTCATCGGAGGCCCATGCCCCCGGCGACCCGGACGATGCCGCGGCGTGCCGGCCACGTCTTGCCGAAAGCCGCAAGCGCGGCTTTCGGCAAGAGATTTCAGGATTCGGCCAGCTTCTGTTTGCGGAATTCGGTGGGCGTGAGGCCGGTGGCCGCCTTGAACGCGCGGTTGAACGGGCCGATGGACTGGAAGCCCGCGGTCAAGGCGATGGTCAACACCGGCAGCTCGCGCTTCGAGGAGTCGGCCAGCGCCGCCATCGCCTCGGCCAGCCGGAAGCCGTTGACGAAGGCGTTGAAATTGCGGTGGCCCAGCCGCTGGTTGATGAGGCGGCGCAGGCGGTACTCGGGCGCCGACAACCGGGCGGCGAGGGTGGCGATGCTCAGGTCTTCGCTGCGATAGGCGCGGTCGACGGCCATGGCGTGTTGCAAGGATTCGGCGAGGCGGTCTTCGGCGGGGTCGGGCGCCGGAGGTCCGACAGGGGTCGGTTCGACCGTGGGGATCGGCGCATCCGGAATCACCACCGCGGCCGGAAACAGCTCCGACCCCGCCAGCCGCACCATCCGCCAAGCCACCACCGCCACGATCAGCAGCAGCATTGCCACGTCGGCCGTCGCCGACAGGCTGGACAGCTGCCCGTGCGGCGAGGCCAACCGGACGACCAGCATCCCGACGCTGTAGCCGACGCCCGTCACCACGATGAACACGCGCAGCCGGCGCCGCCCCTCCACCAGGTCCGCCCGCCACTGCGAGGCTGCCGCCATCGCGGCAAGCGCCGCGAACACCAGCGGCACGGCGCGCTGCACGCCCATCGTCACCGGCGCAAGCACCGAGGCGCTGCCCGCCACGATCGCGCAGTTGAGCGCCGCCACCGCGGCCACCACGAGCCACGCGGTGACGTGCACGGGCCGCAGCCTGAAGTCGTCGTTGAACAGCGCCTGCACGAATACCCAGAACAGCACCGCGTTGCCGACCGCCACCGCGACCAGTGGCGACTGCCACAGGCGCGGCACGAGTGCCTCGAATGCTGGCGCGGAGCCGATGACCTGGATGCACAGGCCCAGCGCGAGCAGCACGCCGGCGCGCGCGACCGGCAGGCGAGGGCGGTCGCGGGCGAGGACCAGCGTGAGCACGAGCAGCAACGCCAGCAGCACGCCGCGCAGAGCGGCGTCGAGCAGGGTCGTCGGGGCGGGCGTCATGGTGGGGTTGGTGCGGCCGGCCCGATTCTCACCTCTGTGTCGTGACAACCGACGGGCATTCCGGCCCTGCAAGACCCTTCGGCTCGCCATGGCAAACATATGCAACTCATAATGTTGCATGAAACGAGACAGCAAGCTTTCAGCCGTTCTCCACGTGCTCCTGCACATGGCCGAGATGAACGACCCCGTCACATCCGAGTCGCTCGCGGCCGCGATGCACACCAACCCGGTTGTCGTGCGCCGCCTCATGGCCGGCCTGCGGCAGGCGGGGTTCGTCAGCTCGGCCAAGGGCCATGGCGGCGGCTGGGTGCTGTCGTGTTCGCTGGCGGCGGTGACGCTGGGCGACATCCACAACGCCGTCGGCGCGCCCGCGCTGCTGGCGATGGGCAACCGCACCGAGAGCCCGGGCTGCATCGTCGAGCAGGCCGTGAACGCGGCGCTCGACGGTGCATGCGACGAGGCCGAGGCGCTGCTGCTCAAGCGCTTCAACAGCATCACGCTGGCCGATCTTTCCCGGGACTTTCATCGCCGCATGACGGGCGGCGGCTTCACATCGAAGGACATTGAACATGCGCTATGACGCTCTGATCGTGGGCGGCAGCTTTGCCGGCCTTTCCGCTGCCATGCAGCTGGCTCGCGCGCGAAGAAACGTGTGCGTCGTCGATGCGGGCGCACCGCGCAACCGCTTCGCCGCGGCGTCGCACGGCTTCTTCGGGCAGGACGGCGTGCCGCCCTTGAAGATGATTGCCGACGCGCGCGACAAGCTGCTTGCGTACCCGTCAGTCAAGTTCGTCTGCGCCAGTGCGGTGGCCGCGAATGCCGAGGGTGCCGAGGGGTTCACGGTGTCCCTCAACAACGGCGAGAAGATCCAGACCCGCAAGCTGCTCCTGGCGTTCGGCATCCAGGATGGCCTGCCGGACATTCCCGGCATCGGCGAGCGCTGGGGCGCGAGCGTGCTGCACTGTCCCTACTGCCACGGCTACGAGTTCAGCGGGCGTCCACTGGGCGTGCTCTTTCACAGCGGACACCCACCGGACCATTCGCTGCTGATCAACGAGTGGGGCCCGACCACGGTCTTCCTGAATGGCGGCGAAGGGCCCGATGCCGAGACGCGCGCGAAGCTGCAGTCGCGCGGCGTGGCCATCGAGCCGGGGCGCATCGTTGGCCTGGAAGGCGCGGCGCCGCAGCTTGCCGGCGTGCGCATCGACGACGGCAGGCTCGTGCCGACCGAGGCGCTGTACGTGGTGCCGCACACGCGTCCGTCCAGCCCGCTGGCCGAGCAGCTCGGCTGCGCCTTCGATGACGGCCCGTTCGGCCCGGTGCTGCGCGTCGACGCCATGAAGATGACGACAGTGCCTGACGTTTACGCGGCGGGCGACCTCTCGATGAAGTTCACCAATGCCACGCTGGCCTCCGCGGACGGCCTGATGGCCGGCGTGTCGCTGCATCGGTCGCTGGTGTTCGACGCTTGAACGAACTTTTTTCCCGGATCTGGGAAAAGTGGCTCAAGATCACCCTATAATCTGAGGCTTCACGCGGGAATAGCTCAGTTGGTAGAGCGCAACCTTGCCAAGGTTGAGGTCGAGAGTTCGAGACTCTTTTCCCGCTCCACATTGCAGAAAAAGGCCACCTCATCGGGTGGCCTTTTTTCGTTGGGCGACTGCCCTGCCTGCTCAGCGGTCCGAGTGCTTCAGCAGGTAGCTGTTCGAGATCGCCTTGAACGACAGCCCGCCGTCCAGCCGCTTGAACACCACCCCCTCGCGCGAGGTGCCCGAGTTCAGCGACGGCCCTTCGGCATACGCCAGCACCTCGGCCATCGATCCGCCGAAGCGGTCGAGCGTGCTCACTTCGAGCAGCGGCACGGTGCGCACCCCCGCTCCCAACACGCGCAGCGCGTCGACGATGGCGTTGCGCTCATCCATCCCGCAGTGGATGCCGCGGTCGATGTCGAACACATCGAAAACGTGGAACTGCTGACCGCGCAGCTTCTCCGGGTTGCCCTGGATGCCCTCGCCGATGATCTCGCCCTGCAGCGCCACATTGCGGCCCAGCGTCGCGAGCGCTTCCAGCAGGCGGTTTTCCCGCGCCACGCGCCACAGGCTGTTGCCTGGGGTTTCACGCAGTTGCCAGTTGCGCCCGCACACGCCGAGCGCGCCCGCGTTGTGGAACGCGGTCATGCTCGATCCGTCGAGCTTGACCGTGACCTCGAACGCAAGCCCGTCGTTCGCCGCGAGCACTTCCGGCAGGTTCTGGATGCGCTCCTGGTCGGTCTTGGCGATGAACGATGGAAACGCGCCCTCCACCTCGCCCGACAAACAAGCCGGAATCACCGGCTCCCATTTGCCGATGCCGAACAGCTCGGCCCAATCGCGCTGGCGCAGCGCCGGATCGGCCAGCGCGAGCGCGTCGATTTCCGCGAACTGCGACAGCGGCAGGATCAGCCCCTGCGAGATCTGGCCGCGCAGCTTCATCGTGCGCAGCCGCACGCCGCGCTGTTCGTTCCAGGTGATCGCGGCCTTCTCCAGGAAGGCGAAGCGTGGATCGTCGAGCGGCAGGAACGCGTCGATCTCGAAGAAGACGCAGCGGTCGCCGACGGCGAACTCCCCCTTCTTGATGACGACGGTCCAGCCTTCGACGATGGCGCATTCGATGGCATCGGCCCCGGGGATGGGGCGGATGGCGTCGACGGTGCGGACGGTGACGAGTTTGCGCATGGTTGTTTTCTCCCTGTGGTTGATGGTGACGCAAAAGAAAAGAGGCCCGGAACCATTCGGTGTCCGGGCCTCCTTGAAAAGAGTGCTGAAGAGGTGCGCGCTATGCGCCGACTCCTCCCGGTGATGCGTGATAGCCCGTTTGCTGCAGGCCGATCGCATGGCCCATGCCACATGCGAACGCGCGGCCCGATGTCGGGCTCGCGTTGTCGATGGCGTTGGCAATGACCAGTGCTGCGTTCACGATGAGGCTTCCAGGTGGTTGTGGTGGTGTTCGTTTCGTTGTCGGATCGACGCGGTCAAATCCGTAAAGGAGTCGGACTGTAAATATTGTTTACGGCGGCGTCAACCCCTGGCCGGCAACACAGTCCCCCGACTTTCCCCAAACCCGATGCGCGCATGCCCCGGCTTCTCGCACCAGCCGCGCAGCAGCACCGCATCGCCGTCTTCCAGAAAACCGCGCTGCTCGCCATTGGTCAGCGTCACCGGGCTTTGTGCGGCGCGTGTCAGTTCGATGATCGCGCCGGCTTCGCCCGCACCGGGCCCGGAGATCGTGCCGCTGCCGAACAGGTCGCCCGGGTTCAGGCTGCAGCCGCCCATCGTGTGGTGCGCCACCATCTGCGCGACGCTCCAGTACTGATGCCTGAAGCTGGTGGACGACAGGCGCGACGGACCTGTCTTGTCCTTGCGCGCCTTCTCGCTTTCGAGCCAGACTTCCAGGCGGATGTCGAGCGCGCCGCTCTCGCGGTTCTTCGCGTTCTCCAGATACGCGAGCGGCTGGGGCTCGTCGGCTGGCCGCGTCCAGGCCTGGCGGTAGGGCGCGAGCGCTTCCATCGTCACGATCCACGGCGAGATCGTGGTCGCGAAGTTCTTCGCCAGGAAGGGACCGAGCGGCGCCATCTCCCAGAACTGGATGTCGCGTGCGGACCAGTCGTTCAGCAGGCAGATGCCGAAGATGTGTTCTTCCGCATGCTCGAGCGCAATGGGCTCACCCTGCGCGTTGCCCGTGCCGATCCACACGCCGAGCTCCAGCTCGTAGTCGAGCCGCGCGCAGGCCTGATAGGTCGGTGCCTTTGCGCCCGGCGCCATCGCCTGCCCCATCGGCCGGTGAAAGCGCTGGCCGCTCACGCCGATGGTCGACACGCGCCCGTGGTACGCGGTCGGAATCCAGCGGAAATTGGGCGTCACGTCGCCTTCGGGGTTGAACAGGCGCGTGATGTTCAGCGCATGGTCGATCGAGGTGTAGAAGTCGGTGTAGTCGCCGATGCGCGCGGGCACTGTGTATTCGACTTCGGCCCGTGGCACGAGGCATTCGCGCACGGCTTGCACCGTGGCGGCGGGTGCGTCGTTTTTCAGCAGATCGAAGAGCGCGTGGCGCAGCGCTTTCCATGCGGCGCCGCCGAGCGCGAAGAAGTCGTTCAGCGCGGGCTGCGCGGCAGCGCTTGCCGCATCGAGCGCGAGGCCGTCGAGCTGCTGCAGCCTGACCAGTGCCGCAAGGTCCAGCACCTGGTCGCCGATGGCGACGCCGCCGCGAAACGCCTCGCTGCTTCCCGCTCGGCGAAACACCGCATGCGGCAGGTTCTGGATCGGAAAGTCGCTGCCCGCCCCGTTGGCCGATTCGACCCAGCTGCGTGCATTGACGTCGTGTGTGTGATTGAGTGCGCTCATGATGAATCGGGCCCTCAAGCTGAAGCCATCAGCGCGTCATCGAAGATCGCGACCGCGCGCGTCCATCCTGCCGATGCGCCGCGAATCTTGTGCGGAAAGCAGCTGATGAAGAAGCCCGTGGGCGGCAGCACTTCGAGGTTGTGCAGCTTCTCGATGTGGCAGTAGCCGATGTCGCGGCCGGCCTTGTGGCCTTCCCAGATCAGCGAGGCGTCGTGCGTCTCGCCGTACTTCTTCGCGGTGTGCACGAAGGGCGCGTCCCAGCTCCATGCGTCGGTGCCCGTGAGGCGCACGCCACGCTCCAGCAGGTACGTCGTCGCCTCGTAGCCCATGCCCGCGCCGGCCGAGACATAGTCGTTGTTGCCATAGCGCGAGCCGGCGCGCGTGTTGACCACCACGATCTCCAGCGGACTCAGCGTGTGGCCGATGCGCTTCAACTCGGCCTCGACGTCGTCGGCCGTCACCACATAGCCGTCGGCGAAGTGGCGAAAGTCGAGCTTCACGCCCGGCTGGAAGCACCATTCGAGCGGCACGTCATGGATCGCGATGGCGGGCTTCTTCTCGCCCAGCGCCTTGTCCATGGTCGAATGAAAGTGATAGGGCGCATCGAGGTGTGTGCCGTTGTGCGTCGACAGCTGCACCAGTTCCACCGCCCAGCCTTCGCCGTCGGGCAGGTCTTCTTTCTTCAGGCCGGGGAAGAAGGGCTCGATCTGCTCGTAGGTCTGCTCGTGCGTGAAGTACTGGATCTTCGGCGCGAAGGCCGGTGGGTCGGAGAGCACATCGTTCTCCAGGAAGATCGAGAGGTCGACGAATTTGCGTGGCATGGCGGGGCTCCTTGTGGGGTGTTCGTGTTGGAAGAAAAGGAAATAGAAGGAAAGAGAAGAAGGAATCAGGGCTGCTGCCAGCGCAGCAGGCGTTTCTCTGCAAAGGCCAGCAGCGCATTGCTCACGAAGCCGATGAGCCCGAGCAGCACGATGCCGGCGAACAGGTCGCTCGCTCGAAAGGCGCGCGCTGCCAGCAGAATGGCCTGGCCCAGGCCGCTTTGCGAGGCGATCATTTCGCCCACCACCGCGACGATCAGCGCAATGGTCAGCGCGAGCCGCATGCCGGCCAGGATGTCGGGCATCGCATTGGGCAGGCCCATCTTCCAGATGTACGCCGCGCGCGACATCTGCAGGCAACGCGCCACTTCCGACAGGCGCGGCTCCACGGCCGCGAAGCCGTGCACCGTGGCCAGCAGCACCGGCCACATCGCGCCGAAGGCGACCACGAAGAGCACCATGCCGGGGTTCAGCCCGAAGATGGAAATGGCCAGCGGCAGCAGCGCCGAGGCGGGCAGGGGGCGGATGAACTCCAGCGTCGGCTGCACCCACGCACGCACCTGGGGCGATACGCCGATGGCCGCGCCCAGCAGCACGCCGAAGAGCGACGCGAGCAGCCAGCCTTCGATCATCCGGCCCACCGTGGCCTGCGTGAAGCCGAGCAGTTCGCCGTTGCTGCCTTCGCCGGAGAGGTTGAGTCCTTCGAGCAGGCTCGCGAAGGTGGCCTGCGGCGTCGGCAGGAACACGCGGCTGACCCAGCCCGCGTTGCTCGCGACCCACCACAGCGCGACAAGCGCCAGCAGCACGCCCAGCGAGCCGAGCCAGTTCAGGCCGGCGCGATCGTTGTTGCCGCCGTTCATGACGGCACCCCCATGCGCCGCGACACCGCGCGCTGCAACAGCAGCATGCCCGCGTTGACCGCAAAGCCCACCACGCCGATCCAGCCCAGCCAGGCGAGCATCAGCGCGGGGTCGAAGCTCTGCTGCGCGATCATCATCGCGTAGCCCATGCCGTTCGGGTTGGCAGCGATCTCCACCGTCACGGCCACCACCAGCGCCACCGCCACACCCAGCCGCAGCGCGACGAACAGGCGCGGCACGATGGCCGGCAGCACGATCTTGAAGGCCCGCTCGCGGGCCGACAGGCCCAGCACACGACTGACTTCGAGCAGCCGTGGCTCGATCTGCTGTACCGCCGACTGCACCAGCACCAGCAGCGGCCAGAAGGTGGCGAAGGCGACGATGGCCAGCTCCATGCGCACGCCGAAGCCGAAGGTCAGCATCGCGAGCGGAATCAGCGCGACCGAAGGCACGGGGCGCAGCACTTCTATGGAGACGGAGCCCAGTTGTGCCGCGCGGCGCGAGAGGCCGAGCACCAAGCCCAATGCGATGCCGAGCACCGCGCCCAGCAGCAGGCCCAACGCCGCCGTGCCGAGCGTGAAGCCGGTGGCCTGCCAGAGCGAGCCGTCCATCGCCGCGCCTACGAAAGCCTGGGCCGCCGCACTCGGTGGCGCGAGCGCATCGCTGCCCAGCGCGGCTGCACGTCGTGCGTACCACTCGAACGCTCCGACGAGCACCACCGGAAATACCCACGGCCGCAGCCAGCGGAAGAGGCGGTTCTCAGTCATGGCCTTGCTCGATGAAGGCGAACAGCTCACGCCGCAACTGCAGGTACTCCGGATGCTCCTTCGTCGTGAGCTGGTCGCGCGGCCGCGGGATCTTCACGTCGATCATCCGCGCGAGGCTCGGCCGGCCCGGCCCCGGGTTGGCCTGCAGCGCGATCACGCGGTCGCCGAGGTAGATGGCCTCTTCGAGGTCGTGCGTGACGAACAGCACCGTGAGCCCGTCGTCGCGCACCAGCCGTGCCAGCTCGTCCTGCAGGCTCTGCCGCGTGAGCGCGTCGAGTGCGCCGAAGGGCTCGTCCATCATCATCAGCTCGGGCTTCTGCGCGAGGCAACGGGCAATCTGCGCGCGCTGTTGCATGCCGCCCGACAGCTGCACCGGAAACTTGTGCGCATGCTTCGCGAGCCCGACCTTGCCGAGCACGTCGGCGATGCGTGGCGCGCGCTCGGCAGCGGGCACGCCGGCCGCTTCGAGCGCGAGGCTCACGTTGCCTTCCACCGTGCGCCAGGGCAGCAGCGCGCGGCCATAGTCCTGGAACACGAAAGCCACTTCGCGCGAGGGCTCGGTCATCTTCACGCCGTTGCGCCGCACTTCGCCCGCGCTCGCCGTAACGAGCCCGCTGGCCGCGCGCAGCAGCGTGGTCTTGCCGCAGCCGCTGGGGCCGACGATGCAGACGAATTCGCCGCGCGCCACGTCGAACGAAGTGGGCGACAGAATTTCGCGCCCACCGAGTCGGATGGTCACGCCGTCGAAGCGCAGGAAAGGGGTGGCTTGCATCGTGGGGCTGGCCGGCGAATGAAAGGCGCTCGCCGACAGCGCGGCGCGTGCGGTGATGGGGGCAGGCGCTGAGATCACTTCGCCACCAGCTTCGCCACGTCGATGCTCGTCTTGAGCATGTCCTGCTCCTTCATCAGCCCCGTCCAGTAGGCGAGCTGCTTTTCCGTTACCACGGGGCCGGGCGGCGAGATCTGCACCTTGGCCAGCACTTCGGGCGGCAGCTTGATGTACTTGCCGATGGCCGCGCGCACTTTCGCGTCGTTCTTCGGCTGCTGCATGAACGCGCCGGACTCGACCAGCGCTTCGCGAAAGGCGCGCGCCGCCGCCGGGTTCTTCGCCACCCACTCGCGCTTGGCCGCATGCACGATGGTCTGGTTGTTCTCGGGCAGGAAGGTCGAGTAGTACGAAGCCACATAACCCGCGCCGCTCTCGGTGATGCGGCTCATGAACGGGTCGGCAGACACCACCGCGTCGACCGAGCCGCCGCGCAGCAGGTCGGCATGCTGCGGGAATGCGGCCTCGACGAAATTGACCTTGCGGTAGTCCACGCCGCTGTCCTTCAGCCATGCGCGGAAGGTCACGTGCAGGAAGGCGCCCAGGCCCGGCACGCCGATCTTCTTGCCCACGCAATCCTGCGGGCTCTTGATGCCCGAGCCCGCGCGCGCCACCAGGCCGAAGCCGGTGGAGGTCTTCGAGGTGAGGCCGCCGCCGGCCACCAGCACCAGGTCGAGCCCGCCATCCACCGCCTGCAGGAACACCGAGGGCGTGGGCCCGCCGATCTGCAGCGAGTCGGATTGCAGCGCCGCCGGGATCGTCGAGTTAAGCGGGATGAACTTGAGCTCCACGTCGAGGCTGCGCTTCTTGAAGTAGCCCTCTTCGGCCGCCACGAACACCGAAGCGAAGTCGGTCACGGCCGTGTAGCCGAACACGATCTTCGGATTGGACTGGGCGCGCGAAGGCAGCGCCGCAGTGGCCGATGCCGCGGCAAGCGCCGACAGCAGGGTGCGTCGATTCATCATGGCTTTTGTCTCCTGGGGATGGTCTTGTTCGTGCGTGGGGTCTTGGGCCGCGGCAGCGCGGCGCGCAGTCCGCCGACGATGAAGCTCACCAGCATCGGCGCCACGGCAGGGTCGGCGCGCGTGTTCTCGCCGCGCGAGAGGCGTTCGATGCGGCTGTCGTTCAGGTGGTGCAGCAGCGAGCCCAATGCAAACTGATAGCCCCACGCCGCCTGGCTGCGCGTGGCATGCGGCAGCGCGACGTGCAGCGCATCGATGTACGCCTCGGCCAGCGGGTCGAAGTAGGCGCGCAGCACGCGGTCGGCTTCCTCCGTGGCGTGGTACAGCTCGCGCGCCACCAGCAGTGCGTAGTACTCGCCCTCCGAACTCGCGCGCAACGCCAGCACGGGCGCGGTGAAGGCTTCGATGATGCGCGGCAGCGTGCGCGCGTCGTCGGGGTCGATGTTCACCGCGGCCAGGCCCGCGAGCCGTGCGTCGATGGAGTGGCCCCAGTGCTCGAAGATCGCGTGAAACAGCTCGTGCTTCTGGCCGTAGTAGTAGCCCACCAGCGCCAGCGGCACGCCGGCCTCCTCGGCGATTTGGCGGATCGTGACCACGTGGTAGCCGTGCTGCGCAAAAAGCTTCTCGGCCGCCAGCAGGATCGCCTGCTTGCGGTCGGGCCGCGCAGTCGCGATGGCGACTGCGGCGGAGGGCGGCGTCGCGGCACGCGAGATGCTGCGCCTTGCGGTAGGTGTGCGGGTGCTCATGGGAGCGTATTGAACGCTTGTACAAAAACATTGAACACGCGTACAAACCCTGAGGTCAACCCCGATTGAGCACGGTCGTTCGCAGCGCTACGCTCGTGCCATGCCCGCTCCCAACATTCCCCAGATCCGCCTCTATCAAGACTGGCTGCGCGAGACGCGCGGCCTCGCATTCGACAGCTACGACGCCCTCTGGCGCTGGTCCGTCACCGAGCTCGACGCCTTCTGGCAGAGCATCTGGGACTACGCCCGCATCGAGTCGCCCACGCCGCACACTGCCGTGCTAGCCGAATCGCGCATGCCCGGCGCGCGCTGGTTCCCCAGCGCCCAGGTCAACTACGCCCGCGAGGTGCTGCGCCATGCCGACGCGGCCCACGCGGCCGGCATGCCCGCCATCGTGAGCGACAACGAACGCGGCGAAGTGCGCGAGATGTCGTGGCCCGAAATGCGCCGCCAGGTTGCGTCAGTGGCGCTTACGCTCAAGTCGCTCGGCGTGCAGCGCGGCGACCGCGTTGCGGCCTACATGCCCAACGTGCCCGAGACCATGGTGGCCTTTCTCGCGTGCTCCAGCATCGGCGCGATCTGGAGCGTGTGCGCGCCCGACATGGGAACGGCCGCTGTGGCCGACCGCTTTCGCCAGATCGAACCCAAGGTGCTGATCGCCGTCGATGGCGTGCACTACGGCGGCAAGCCGCTCGATCGCAGCGCCGTGCTGCAGGAGCTGCGCGGCCAGTTGCCGAGCGTGCAGAAGCTGCTGCTCGTGAAGTCGCCGTACGCCGCCAACGCCGTGCCGCACGACGTCGACTGGGCTCAGGCCGCCGACCGCAACGGCGCCGAGGTCGCAGCCTTCGAGCCCGAATGGCTGCCCTTCGACCACCCGATCTGGATCGTCTATTCGAGCGGCACCACCGGCCTGCCCAAGCCCATCGTGCACGGGCAGGGCGGCATCATCCTCACCATGCACGCCTGCGGCCTGCACAACGACGTGGGCGCGAGCTACGGCGCCAACAACTTCGGCGAGCGCTACCACTGGTACAGCTCCACCGGCTGGGTGATGTGGAACTCGCAGCTCTCGGGCATGGCCTTCGGCGCCACCATCTGCATCTACGACGGCAACCCGGCGGGCAGCAAGGAGAAGCCCGACTGGAGCGTGCTGTGGCGCTTCGTGGCGCGCCACAAGGTCACCTTTTTCGGTGCGGGCGCGGCCTACTTCACCAACTGCATGAAGGCCGGCCTCGTCGCGAAGGAATGCGGCGACCTGTCGCGCGTGCGCGCGCTCGGCAGCACCGGTTCGCCGCTGCCCGAAGAGGTGCAGCGCTGGGGCTCGAAGCAGATCCTCGATGCGGGTTCGAAGGAGGTGTGGTGGTGCAACATCTCCGGCGGCACCGACTTCTGCGGCGCCTTCGTCGGCGGCAACCGCGACCTGCCCGAAGTGCCGGGCCAGATGCAGTGCCGAGAACTCGGCCATGCGGTCGAGGCTTGGAACGAGCAGGGCCAGCCGGTCATCGGCGAAGTCGGCGAGCTGGTGTGCACCAAGGCCATTCCGTCGATGCCGCTCTACTTCTGGGGCGACGAAGGTAACGCGCGCTATGTGTCGAGCTACTTCGACACCTATCCCGGCGTGTGGCGCCACGGCGACTGGATCAGGATCGGCGAGGACGGCGGCTGCATCATCTACGGCCGCAGCGACGCCACCATCAACCGCCAGGGCCTGCGCATGGGCACCAGCGAAATCTACAGCGCCGTCGAAGGCCTGCCCGAGGTGCTCGACTCGATGGTGGTCGACCTCGAATACCTGGGCCGCGACAGCTACATGCCGCTGTTCGTGGTGCTGCGCCCCGGCGTAGCGCTCGACGACGCGATGCGCACGCGGCTCAACAACGCCATCAAGACCTCACTGTCGCCACGCTTCGTGCCCAACGACATCTTCCAGGTGGCCGAGATCCCGCGCACGCTGTCGGGCAAGAAGCAGGAGCTGCCGATCAAGAAGCTGCTGCTGGGCCAGCCCATCGAGAAGGTGGTCAACCGCGAGGCGATGGCAAACCCCGGCAGCCTCGATTGGTACGTGGCCTTTGCCGCAGAGCGTGCCTCCGCATAATGGCCGCATGAAAAGACGCACCAGCCTCCTCATGTTCTCCGCCATCGCCGGCGCCTCGTTGCTCAGCGCCTGCGCCGTGCCCTCTTCGCCAGCTGCAGGCGGTAGTGCGCAGCAGCGAGTGAGCGGCACCGTCACCTACCGCGAGCGCATTGCGCTCGATCCCGCGGCCGAAGTCGTGGTGCAGCTGCTCGACGTGTCGCGCATGGACGCGCCCTCGACCGTGCTTGCCGAGCAGCGCATCAAGGCCAATGGCAAGCAGGTGCCCTTCGCCTACGAGCTGAAGGTGGATGCCGCGCGCATCGACCCGCGCATGCGCTACGCCGTGTCGGCGCGCATCTCGCGCGGCGACCAGCTGCTGTTCATCAACGACACGCAGTATTCGGTGCTCACGCAAGGCGGCGGCACCAGCGCCGACCTGGTGCTGGTGCGCGTTACCCAGGCTCCGCGCTAGGAAGTCATCAGCTCGTAGAGCACCATGCGCGTCTGCCGGCCGCGCAGTTCCGCCTGCTCCTCGATGCGCCGCGTGTGAAGCCGGCCGCCGAGCCCGGCGAAGGTGGTTTCGGACATCAGCGTTTGCGTGCCGAGCTGCTTGTTGAAGCCCTCGATGCGGCTCGCCACGTTGATCACGTCGCCGAACGCCGTGTACGACAGCCGGTCGTTCGAGCCCAGCACCCCCGCGATCACCGTGCCTGTGTGGATGCCCACGCGCGTGCGGAACTCGGGCAGGCCCTGTGCCGCCCACTTGCGGTTGAGATCGTCCATCTCCACGTGCAGCTCCAGCGCGGCCAGGCAGGCCTTGTATTCCGCGTCCTTCAGGTCGGAGGGCGCGCCCCACAGCACCATGATTCCGTCGCCGATGAACTTGTCGACCACGCCGCCGTGCCGCGCGAACACGCCCGTCGCCAGGTTGAAGTACTCCGTCAGCATGACCACCAGCACGTCGGTATCGAGCGACTCCGAGATCGAGGTGAAGCCCTCCACGTCGGTGAACATCACCGTCACGCGCCGCGGCGAGCCGCTGGGTGCGAGCGTATGGCCCTCAGCGATCAGCTGGTTGATCACGTCCACCGGCACGAACTTGCTGAAGGCCTTCAGGCTGCGCGCCGAGTCGTCCAGGGCTTGGTCCAGGTGCTGGATCTCGAGCACGCGGCTCGGTTCGCGCGGCAGGTTGTCCAGCTCCAACAGGCCGATGCGGCGCGCGATGTGCGAGAGGTTCTCGACCGGCGAAGTCACCAGCTTCGACAGCTTCAGCGACATGAACAGCGCCATCGCCAGGAAGACCAGCGCCAGTGCCAGGCCCCACAGCACCGCGCGGTGCAGGTCACCCAGCAGCATGTCTTCGGGCACCCAGCTCACCAGCTGCCAGCCGGTGCTGGGAATGCGCGAGGCCTGCACCAGATAGCGGCGGCCTTCGTGGGTGAAGGAGAACTCGGTGTCGGTGCCTCCGCCCGCCGTGCCGTCGGCCATCATGTGTTCATGCAATGCGCCGAGTACGCCGCTTGGCGGCTGCAGCTCGTGCAGCACGCCCGGCATGTCGCTGCGCGCGAGCACGCGGAAGTCGGCGCTCAGCAGCGCGCTGTCGCCGTAGCCGTCGCTGCTGAACTGGCGCACGAACTCCGACAGCCGCCCCAGCGACACATCGCCCGCCACCACCAGCGCCTGCGCGCTGCTGTCCGCGTAGCGGCGCTTGCTGGGCAGCGCGTAGGTCACGCCAAGCTCCTGTGCGGCGGCAAATACATACGGCTGCGTCCAGATGGGCCCCTGTGCTTTGCATGCCTGCACGTACCAGCCGCGCTGCGTCGGGTTGTAGTTGCTGCGGAACGACTCGAGGCGCTGCGTGGCATAGCGCTGCTGCACATCGGCCTCGGCATCCAGCGGCAGCTTGTACTGCCAGGTCTCGGTGGTGAAACCTGCGCCGCGCTCGATGTGGCGCATGGCCGGCACCGGGTAGCGCAGCGCCATCAGCATCTGGCCCTTCTCGTTGCTGACGTAGATGCTGTCGAGCTCGGGCGACTGCTGCAGCAGCGTCCAGAGCAGCTCCGCCGTTCTTTCGGAATGCTCGCCTGCGGGCTGCAGGCTGGGGGCGGTGCCCACCGCGTTGATGACCGACTCGGCCTTCTGCAGAAAGGCCAGCACCTTGTCTTCGGTGCGGTCGTGGTTGGCCTTGTGCGCGGACACGCCGATGCGCGACACCAGCCGCTGCGAGCCCCAGTAGCCGAGCGACACCAGCAGCAGCGATTGGGCCAGCGCCACGGCGCTGACGATGGTGCCCACGTCCACCCGGAAGTGGCGCGAGCGCCCGGGCGGTGCCGGTTGTGTGACAGATTTTTCGACCGACGGCTTTCCAGCCACTTCCGGATTCCCGGAAGAGTTCTTGTTGTTCATACAGCTCCCTGACGACCACTCGAACGCACCCGCTGCAGCGAGCCGCGGGCCGACCTCCGGTGAGCCACGGCCCCGATCGTTGGTGTCGGGGATCCTGGTGGCGCCGGAGGCGGGCGTGATTTTCGCTCGACTTCGGCTGTCTGTGCGGTACTGAACAGCGCCGCAGTGGCTCAGGCCTGTCTAGACCGGAGTCGTGGAAGCGCGTGGCAGCGGCCCTTCAGCGCGCGTCGTGAAAGATGATGCCCAGCGTATGCCGCCGCCCCGAACGCACGCGGCTCACGCCGTGGCGCATCGTCACGCGGTAGCTGCCGCGCGTGCCGGCCACAGGCCGCTGGTTGACCGCGAAGATCACCGCCTCGCCCTGCGCGAGCGGCGCCACCTCGGCGCGCGACTGCATGCGCGGGCGCTGCTCGGTCAGCACGAACTCGCCGCCGGTGAAGTCTTCGCCCGGTTTGCTCAGCAGCACCGTGAGCTGCAGCGGAAACTGCAGGTCGCCGTACAGATCCTGGTGCAGGCAGTTGTAGTCGCCTTCGTCGTAGCGCAGCAACAGCGGGGTGGGGCGCAGCTGGCCCGCCGCGTGGCAGCGTGCGAGATACGCGGCGTGGTCCGGCGGGTAGTCGGCCGGCTGGCCCATTGCCGTGGCCCATGCATTGGCCAGCGGCGCGAGGCATTCGTACAGCGCGCTGCGGCATGCGGCGAGCCTGGCCGGCAGCGGGTTGGCGAAGTACTGGTATTCGCCTTGTCCGAAGCCGTGGCGTTGCATCACTACCCGGCTGCGAAAGCGATGGCCTTCGTCATACATGGCCGTGAGCGCGGCGCATTCCTCGGGGGTGAACAGCTGGCCGGTGACGGCGCAGCCGCGGGCGGCGAGGTCCGCTTCGATGCGGGGCCAGTCGAGCGTGTCGATACGGGAAGGCTTTCTTGTCATGCACCCAGTGTCCCGTCTGCAGACCCGCGAAGCTCGCCGTTTCCGGACGCGGGTTTTGGGCATGGGCTTTGGCAAGCCACATGGTGGGCATCCTGCGTTTTGAGCGATCATCCGGCCCATGGCACGAGAAAAAACCATTGCACGCGAGAGTTCGACAGGGCAGCTGGTCCAGGGCCGGTCGGTTGCCACGCTGGGGCGCGGCATGGCGCTGGTCAAGGTCGGCAAGGCACCTCGCCCGGTGGTGCGTCCCGAAGACAACACGACGGTGCTGCTGAAGAAGGCGGCCCGCGCACTCGACAAGCCCGGCATCGACAGGTCGGTCGTCTTCCGTGGCCCCAACGCTGCAAAGATATTCGCCTACTCCGCCTACCCGCAGGACCCGACCAAGGTCGTTCGCGAAGCAGCCGACGGCACCAAGGTCATCGGCCGCCTGGTCGACGGCAGGTTCCGCGCGAGCAAGGCGTGAGCCGCCGTCCCCCCAAGCTCGAAAAGCTCCTGGAGCAGACGCAAGGCCCGCGTCCGGTGGCCTTCGTCCTGGCCGGCCACAACGGGTCCGGCAAATCGACGCTCTGGTATTCGCGCCTGGCGGCGTCGCTGCGGATGCCGCTGGTCAACGCCGACCGGATGATGATGTCCATCCTGCCCGATGCAGACCCCAGGACGGGGCACATCCCCGTCTGGGCCCAGCGCCTGCGCGACGACGACGAGAAATGGCAGATCCTGTCGCAGGAAGGCGTGCGCGCCTTCAAGAGCCTGGTGATGGACCAGCGCATGCCCTTCGCGTTCGAAACCGTTTTCTCCCACTGGAAGCCGCTGCCCGGCGGCGGCCATGAGTCGAAGGCGGACGACATCCGCGCGATGCAGGAGGCGGGCTACTTCGTCGTGCTGCTTTTTGTCGGCCTGATCTCGGTGGACATGTCCGTCTTCCGCGTGAGCACGCGCAAGCAGCAGGGCGGCCACGACGTGGACCGCAAGAAGCTCATCGAGCGCTTTCCCCGCACGCAGGCAGCCGTGGGGCATGCGGCGCAGATCGCCAACATGACGCTGATGTTCGACAATAGCCGCTCCGAGAAGGACGCTTTCGCGCTGGTGCGGGCGCAGGCGAAGAGATCGATCCTTTTCGACGCGCGCGATCCCCAGTTCAACGTCGACCCCGGGCTGCGGGCCGTGTGCGATCCATGGCTCGAGAAGGTGGCTGGGCCGTTCAGGCGACCGCGCGTCTCGCCGCCGAAGAAGACAGTGCCGCAGCAAGGTTGATGCATGACACCCCAAGCCGTTCTCGACCACTACGACCAGGGGCTCCTGTGGCCCGCCGATCGCGCGCTGCCGATCGCCGCGGACGTCGACGCCGCCTATCAGCAGGCGCTGGCCCTGCGCGCGCTTCGCACCGGTCGCGGCGAGCGGCCTGTCGGCTACAAGATCGGTTTCACCAACCGCACGATCTGGCCTCGCTACGAGGTCTACGCGCCCATCTGGGGCACCGTGTGGAACACGACGCTCACGCGCAGCAGCGGTGGCACCGGCGAGGTGAGCCTTGACAGGCTCTGCCAGCCGCGCCTGGAGCCTGAGATCGTGTTCGGCATGGCCGCGACACCGCCGCGCGACGCCACGCTGGAAGAACTCTTCGGCTGCATCGCGTGGCTCGCACCGGGTTTCGAGATCGTGCAGTCGCACCTGCCTGGCTGGAAGTTCAGCGCCGCGGACACCGTGGCCGACGGCGGGCTGCATGCGCGCCTGCTGGTCGGACGCGAGACGCCGGTCGGCCATTTCGCCACCAGTGCCCAGGCGCTGGACGAGCTGCTCGGCCGCACGCGCGTGAGGCTCTACCGTGGCGATGCGCTGATCGACGAAGGCAAGGGCGTCAACGTGCTCGACGGCCCGCTGCACGCCTTGCACCACTTCAACCAGGAACTGCAGCGCTGCCCCGGCGCACCTGCGCTGATGCCCGGCGACGTGGTCACGACCGGCACATGGACCGATGCCTGGCCGCTGGAGCCCGGCCAGTCGTGGCGCGCCGAGTTCGACGCGCCGTTCGATTCGCTCGGCATCACGCTGCGCTAGCGGCGCGTCAACTCTGCCGTGCCTGCTCGAGCAGCCAGTCGCTGAAGAACTTCAGCAGCGGCCGCTGGTCGGCCCGCTCCGGCGTCACAAGGTAGTAATTGCGCTCGCCCGACAAGGGCCGCGCGCATGCCACCACAAGCTCGCCGCGCGCCAGTTCGTCGGCCACCAGCATCGTCGGCATCAGTGCCACGCCGAGCCCGTGCGACGCGGCCGCGGCCAGTATCGAGAACAGCTCATAGCGCGGCCCGCCGCGCGCATTGGGCGCGTCGATCTGCTGCGCGTCGAACCACTGGCGCCAGCCGTCGGGCCGCGTGCTCTGCTGCAGCAGCGGCATCTTCGCGATGGCGGCCGGCGTCACGGCCTTGCCGCGCGGCAGCAGTGAAGGGCTGCACACCGGCACCACGTCTTCGTGCATCAGCAGCAGCGCGCGCGTGCCGGCCCAGTTCTCTACCTGCGCGGGCGTGCCGGCGTAAAGCGCGGCGTCGAACTCCGCGTCGGCAAAGAGAAAGGGGCGGGTGCGCGTCTCGATGTGCACCACCACGTCGGGCTGCAGCTCCGCGAAGCCGCGCAGGCGTGGCATCAGCCAGCGGGTGGCGAAGGTGGGCACCGCCGCCAGCGAGAGCGAACCGCCTTCGCCCTGGTGGGCCATGGCGTCTAGCGTGTCGCGCTCCATCGCCTCGAGCCGCTTGGTGATCTGCCGCGCATAGGCCGCGCCGCTCGTGGTCAGCGCCACGCCGTGCCGCGTGCGGCGGAACAGCGCCACGCCGAGGAAGGCTTCGAGCGTGCCGATCTGGCGCGACACAGCGCTCTGCGTGAGGGCGAGTTCCTGCGCGGCGCGGGTGTAGCTCTCGTGGCGCGCGGCGGCGTCGAAGCACACGAGGGTTTGCAGGGGTGGGATCTTGCGGCGCATGTATGCCTCGGGTGTATGTATGAAACCCTGGCCTCACCAATGAAGAGGCCGATCGAACATCTTGCAAGACATTCTACAAACGCATATCTGGGTGAGGATTCATCGTTTGCGTCATGGTCCCCGCGTGGCTAGCATCGACCCCATTCCTCTCGCTTTCCCCTCTTTTCACCTTTCCCCTCATTTCCGGAGACATCCACATGGCCGCCAAAGCGCAATTCCACTGGGACGACCCCCTTCTTCTCGACCAGCAACTGACCGACGAAGAACGCATGATCCGTGACGCGGCCAATGCCTACTGCCAGGAGCGCCTGGCGCCCCGCGTCATCGAAGGCTTCCGCACCGGTGAAACCGATCCCGCCATCTTTCGCGAAATGGGCGCGCTGGGCCTGCTGGGCCCGACCATTCCCGAGCAGTACGGCGGCCCGGGCCTCAACTACGTGGCCTACGGCCTGATTGCCCGCGAAGTCGAGCGCGTCGACTCGGGTTACCGCTCGATGGCCAGCGTGCAGAGTTCGCTGGTGATGGTGCCGATCTTCGAATTCGGCACCGAAGCGCAAAAGCAGAAATTCCTGCCCAAGCTCGCCACCGGCGAATGGATCGGCTGCTTCGGCCTGACCGAGCCCGACCACGGCTCCGACCCCGGCAGCATGGCCACGCGCGCCAAGAAGGTGCCGGGCGGCTACTCGCTCAGCGGCTCGAAGATGTGGATCAGCAATTCGCCCATCGCTGACGTGTTCGTGGTGTGGGCCAAGGAAGTCAGCGAAAGCGGCACGGTCGGCCCGATCCGCGGCTTCGTGCTCGAGAAGGGCATGAAGGGCCTGTCGGCTCCGGCGATCCACGGCAAGGTCGGCCTGCGCGCCAGCATCACCGGCGAGATCGTGATGGACGGCGTGTTCTGCCCCGAAGAAAACGCCTTCCCCGAAGTGCAGGGCTTGAAGGGCCCGTTCACCTGCCTGAACAGCGCCCGCTACGGCATCTCTTGGGGCGCGATCGGCGCCGCCGAAGACTGCTGGCACCGCGCCCGCCAGTACACGCTGGACCGCAAGCAGTTCGGCCGCCCGCTCGCCGCCAACCAGCTCATCCAGAAGAAGCTGGCCGACATGCAGACCGAGATCACGCTGGGCCTGCAAGGCAGCCTGCGCCTGGGCCGCATGAAGGACGAGGGCATTGCCGCGGTCGAAATCACCTCGATCATGAAGCGCAACAACTGCGGCAAGTCGCTCGACATCGCCCGCATGGCGCGCGACATGATGGGCGGCAACGGCATCAGCGACGAGTTCGGCGTGGCCCGCCACTTGGTGAACCTCGAAGTGGTCAACACCTACGAAGGCACGCACGACATCCACGCGCTGATCCTGGGCCGTGCCATCACCGGCATCGCGGCTTTCGCCAACTGAACGAAAGCATGAGCAACAAGCCCGCAGCACTCGACGGCATCAGGGTCCTCGATCTGTCCCGCGTGCTCGCGGGCCCGTGGTGCACGCAGATCCTCGCGGACCTGGGCGCCGACGTCGTGAAGATCGAGCGCCCCGGCGTCGGCGACGACACGCGCACCTGGGGCCCGCCCTTCATCAAGGACGCGAACGGCAACGACACCGACCAGGCCAGCTATTTCACGTCCTGCAACCGCAACAAGCGCTCGGTCACGGTCGACATGGCCACGCCCGACGGGCAGGCGCTGCTCAGGCAGATGGCGGCGCAGGCCGACATCGTGGTCGAGAACTTCAAGACCGGGGGCCTGAAGCAATACGGCCTCGACCACGAGAGCCTGCGCGCGGCCAACCCGCGCCTCATCTACTGCAGCGTGACCGGCTTCGGCCACGACGGCCCTTATGCCGAGCGCGCTGGCTACGACCTGATGATCCAGGCCATGACCGGCATGATGAGCATCACCGGCCGCCCTGATGACGTGCCCGGCGGCGGCCCGCTGCGAGTGGGCGTGGCGCTCACGGACCTGTTCACCGGCGTCTACGCCAGCACCGCCATCCTCGCGGCGCTGCAGGTGCGCGACCGCACGGGCGAAGGCCAGCACATCGACATGGCGCTGCTCGACGTGGGCATGGCCATCCTCGCCAACCAGGCGAGCGCGTTCCTCAACACCGGCAAGGCGCCCGAGCGCCAAGGCAACACGCACCCGAGCCTCGCGCCGTATCAGGACTTTCCGACTCAAGACGGTTCGATGCTGCTGGCCATCGGCAACAACGGGCAGTTCGCGCGCTTCTGCGAAGCGGCCGGCCATCAGGAATGGGCGACCGACGCGCGCTTTGCCACCAACACGCTGCGCGTGAAGCACCGCCTGGTGCTGATCCCGATGATGGAAGAACTCACGCGCACCCGCACCACGGCCGCGTGGGTCACGCTGCTCGAAGACAAGGCCGTGCCCTGTGGCCCGATCAACGACATCGCCCAGGCCTTCGACGACGCGCAGGTCAAGGCGCGCGGCCTCGCGGTAACGTTGCCGCGCGATGCGGGCGACGGCATTGCCAGCATCACCGGCGTGGCGAGCCCGCTGCGCCTGACAGCCACGCCGCCCGTGCTGCGCCATGCACCGCCGGCGCTGGGCCAGCACACGCAGGAAGTGCTGGCGGAAATGGGCATCGACGCCGCCCGCTTCGACGCCCTGCGGTCGGCCGGTGTGGTCTGACGGAACAACCATGACAGGCTCGATGCGCACGCCACCGTTCTCGGTGCTGCGCATCGACCACATCGTGCTGCGCGTGAAGGACATGGAACGCGCCATCACGTTCTATCGCGACGTGCTGGGCTGCGCCATCGAGAAGCGCCGCGACGACCTGGGGCTCGTGCACCTGCGCGCCGGCGCGAGCCTGATCGATCTCGTCACGCCCGACGGCCCGCTGGGCAAGCAGGGCGGGGCGCTCGCTGGCGTGGAAGGCCGCAATGTCGACCACATCTGCCTGCGCATAGAGCCCTTCGACGAAGTGGCCATCCGCACGCTGATGGCCGCCCACGGCGTCACGGTGCAGGGCGAGGTGCAGAACAACTTCGGCGCCGAGGGCAATGGCCCCTCGATCTACATCGCCGACCCGGACGGCAACACCGTCGAGCTCAAGGGCGCTCCTCGCTGACCGGCGGCTCAACCGGCCGTTTTGTACGCCAGTGTGTCTGGCCGCCCGCCACACACACGGGCATGCAAAAGTGCGCCCCGCTCGACACATCGCAGATACAGCCCGCCGATTCAATCCATGCATCGCCATTCCGGCGAGCCTGAAAGGAATCCCCATGAGCTCCACCACCGCAAAGATCCTCTACACCGGCAAGACCCACACCACCGGCGGGCGCGACGGCACATCGCGCAGCGACGACGGGCGCCTCGACATCCGGCTTTCGTCGCCCGGCACCTCGGGCGCGGGCACCAACCCCGAGCAACTGTTCGCCGCCGGCTGGTCTGCCTGCTTCATCGGCGCCATGGGCAAGGCGGCCGGCGCGATGAAGATCAAGCTGCCCGCCGACCTGGCCGTCGATGCCGAGGTCGACCTTGCCAACGAAGACGGCCAGTACTTCCTGCGTGCGCGCCTGAACGTGAGCCTGCCGGGCCTGGAGCGCGAAACCGCACGTGCAGTCGTCGACGCCGCGCATCAGACCTGCCCGTACTCCAAGCTCACGCGCGGCAACATCGACGTCGAACTCAACCTGGTCTGAGCCGCGCGGCCCGGCGGCTTGCATCGAGCAGGCCCGCGCATAGACTCCGGCTTCTCTGCAACCCAGGCCGGCCCCCGGGCCGGAAAACGACCTATGAGCAGCAGCAGTGGAAAAGTCTTCTTCGACGTGGGCATCTCGCTCGATGGCTACATGGCCGGCCCCAACGCCGGGCCCGGCAACCCGATGGGCGACGGCGGCCGGGCCATGCACGGCTGGGTCTTCCAGACCGCCACCTTCCGCGAGATCCTCGGCATCCCCGGCGGTGGCGGCGAGCAGGGCACGCCCGACGACGAACGGGTGAAGCAGGTGTTCGCACGCGCCGGCGCCTACGTGCTGGGCCGGCGCATGTTCGATGAAGGCGAGGTCGGCTGGCCCGAGAACCCGCCGTTTCGCGCTCCCGTGTACGTGCTCACCCATTCACCGCGCGAGCCGTGGGTGCGACTGGGCGGCACCACCTTCCACTTCGTGACCGATGGCCTCGAAAGCGCGCTGGCACAGGCGAAGGCCGCAGCCGGCGGCAAGGATGTGCGCATCTCCGGCGGCGTCGACACCGTTCGTCAGTACATCAAGGCCGGACTGGTCGACGAATGCACGATCCATGTTTCGCCGAATCTGCTGGGCGCGGGCCTGCGGCTGCTCGACGACCTGGCACCGGGCGAGGTGAAGATGACGCCAGTGGGCGCCGAAAGCTCGGCGCTGGTGACGCACCTGGACTACCGCTTCGGCTGAGTGCCGTTGTCTCAGCCGGCCCGCCCGATGGTTGCCACCCCGAACACGATCACCCCCAGCGTCAGGTTCACCACCACCAGCTTGCGCACGGTATTGAGCCGCGCGGCCGCCACAGGCCACGCGCTTTCTTCCACCGCGCGCCGCATCGCCTTGAACACCGAGGCGCGGATGTAGACGTAGATGGCAGCCATCACGATCGCGATGCTCATCATCGCCTCGATGCGCCAGTGCAGGCCGCGAAAGCCGCCCGTAGCGAGGATCATCGCCACGCCGGTCACGAACAGCAGCGTGACCGATGCGTCCACCCCCACGAAGAAGCGCCGCAGCGTCGCGGCCATCATGCGCAGGCGCAGTGGCGGCTCCAGTGTGGCGACGGCCGAAGGGCGCACCGCGAAGTGCATGGTTGCCATGCCGCCGACCCAGAAGGCGGCGCACAGCAGATGGATGAAAAGCGGGATGGCGTACGACATGGGGCCCGATCAGAACACCGAAAGGGCGCGATGCGCAACGTCGTGCCTCATGCCGCGGTGCTTCGTGCGCGCGAGGCCGCGCGCTTCTCCGCTTTCTCCGGCTTCTCCTTGCCGGTGGCCGAATCGGCGTAGCGCCGCATGTCGGCCACCACGCACCGCAGCAATTCGGCCGCGGCCGGCGACAGCATGCGCCCGTGCCGCGACACGATGTGCGAGCGCCCTTGCGACAGCAGCGGGTTCTTCATCGGCAGCTCGATCAGTTCCGGATTGGTGGCGTTCGGCGTGAGCGAGATGCGCGTGCCCAGCGCGTAGCCCAGCCCGGCCGACACGAAGTGGCCGAGCGCGCTGAACGAGGTGGTGGTCAGCAGCGATGGCAGCCGCACGCCCTCGCTGACCTCGGCCGCCTCGATGTGCTGGCGCACGCCGAAGTTGCGGTGCAGCGTGGCGCCCGCATAAGGCAGCAGGTCGGCCAGCTTCAGCGGGCGGCCCAGCCGCGCGAGCGGATGCGTGGCCAGCACCAGCGCCTGGATCGGCTGCGAGTGCGACTGGTGGGAGGTGAGCCGGTCGTCCTTCGGCGGCTGGAACAGCATGCCGATGTGGGCGCGTTCTTCGACCACGCGCTGCACGATCTCGTCGGTGCTCGCCACGTCGAGGTCGATGGTGATCTTCGGGTGCGTGGTCATGAAGTCGCGCAGGCTGTGGCGCATGAGCCAGTCGACGTATCCCTCGCCCGCCACGATGTCGATGTGGCCGCGCTCGATCTTGCGGATGCTGTCCATCTGCGCCATCAGGTGCTGCTTCTGGCTGTTCTGGCGCCGCACGTAGCCGGCCAGCATCTCGCCAGCGTCGGTGGGCACCACGCCGCGGCCGTGGCGCTCCAGCAGCGGCACGCCGCATTCCTGCTCGAGGATGCCGATGGCGCGGCTCACGGCGGAAGGGTCCATGTCGAGCACGTCGGCGGCGCCGCGCACCGAGCCGCTGTCGAGCACCTGCATGAAGTAGCGCACGCGGCGCGTGTCGAGCTTGTCGTCCATGGCCCGGTCTCCTGAAGTTTGTGACGAGTGTTGCATTCGATGCATCGAATATCCCGATTTACGGTCATTGATGCAATAGACCTACAAGCAGAAACTCGCCGGCACCCCGCAGGTACTGCGCCACGAAAAGACGCCCCACACATGACCTCTGCCGCTTCCGTCCTTGCAGCCGCCGCGCCCTCCAGCGCCTCCGGAAAACTCAAGCTCGCGCTCGTCACCCTCGCCATCGTGGCCGTGGCCGAGCTCATCGGCCCGGTGCAGTTCAGCGTCGGCCCCGGCAAGGTGGCGCTGCTGCCGATGCTGTGGGCGCTGCTGATCGCGGCCGCATGGGGCATCGCGCATCGCCGCGTGCCTGGTGTGGCGCGCGTGGCAACCGCCGAGCAGTCGTTTGCCGGTGGCCTGCTGAATGCTGGCCTGCTGCTGTTCGTGGTGAAGCTGGGCCTCACGGTCGGCGCCGCGCTGCCGCAGGTCAAGCAGGCCGGCTGGGCGCTGCTGTTCCAGGAGTTCGGCCATGCGCTGGGCACGCTGGCCCTCGGCCTGCCGCTGGCGCTGCTGCTGGGCATCAAGCGCGAAGCCGTGGGCGCTACCTTCTCGGTGGGCCGCGAGGGCAACCTCGTGATCATCGGAGAGAAGTACGGCATGGCCTCGCCCGAGGGCCGCGGCGTGCTGGCCGAGTACATCACCGGCACGGTGCTGGGCGCGCTCTTCATCGCGGTGCTGGCGGGCTTCATTGCCAGCCTGCACATCTTCGATCCGCGCTCGCTGGCCATGGGCGCCGGCGTGGGCTCGGGCAGCCTGATGGCGGCGGCGCTGGGCGCCATCGCCGCGCAGCAGCCGGCCGAGATGCTGCCGCAGCTCACCGCGATTGCTGCCGCGTCGAACCTTCTGACCACCGTGGCCGGCTTCTACTTCACGCTGTTCCTGTCGCTGCCGCTGTGCTCGTGGCTCTACGGCAAGCTGGAGCCGGTGCTCGGCCGCTTCTCGAAGCGCGGCACGCAGGACGCGGCGGGAACGGGCGCCATGTCGCAGGTCAGCGTCGGGCACGGTGGCGCGCTGCCGCTGCGCGACACGCTCATCGCCTGGGCGGTGGTGGGCGGCGGCGTGCTCGTCGGCAATTCGCCGACCTACAGGGTGCCGATGCTGGTGTCGCTCGAAGGCATGGCTGCGGTGGTGGCGATCGCGCTGGTGGTCGAGGGCATCAAGCGCCTCGTGCCGCGCCTGCCGATGGTGCTGGTGCTGTCGGTGGTGGCCACCGTGGTCGGCATTCCGGGCCTGTTCCCGTTCTCCGACGCGCTGATCGCGATCACCGCCAAGCTCAACTTCCTGGCCTTCACCACGCCGGTGCTGGCGTTGGCCGGCTTCTCCGTTGCAAAGGACTTGCCGGTGTTCCGCCAGCTGGGCTGGCGCATCGTGGTGGTGTCGCTCACCGCCACGGCCGGCACCTTCCTGGGCGCCACGCTGATCGCCGAATTCTTCCACTGACCCCATCCCACGAGAGATCCAAAGCCATGTACCGCGACCCCGACATCGACGAAGACACCCGCGCCCGCATGCAGAGCTGGCGGCGCGACATCCACGCCAACCCCGAGACCGCCTTCGAGGAACATCGCACCGCCAACGTCGTAGCCAACGCGCTGATGTTCATGGGCCTGCCCGTGCATCGCGGCCTGGCCGGCACCGGCGTGGTCGGCACGCTGAAGAACGGCGAGGGCCCGAGCATCGCGCTGCGCGCCGACCTCGATGCGCTCAACATGCAGGAGCTGGGCACGCAGGCGCATGCCTCCAAGTGCGCCGGCAAGATGCACGCCTGCGGCCATGACGGCCACACCGCCATGCTGCTCGGCGCGGCCGAGCACCTGTCGCGCCACAAGCCCTTCAAGGGCACGGTGCACTTCGTGTTCCAGCCCGCCGAAGAGAACGAGGGCGGCGGCCGCGTGATGGTCGAAGAGGGCCTGTTCGAGCAGTTCCCCGCCGATGCCGTCTACGGCATGCACAACTTCCCGGCCCTGCCGCGCGGCCAGTTCGCGATCCGCAAGGGCACGATGACGGCTTTTCTCGACACCTTCGAGATCGTCATTACCGGCAAGGGCAGCCATGGCGCCATGCCCGAGACCGGCATCGATTCGGTCGTCGTCTCGGCCCAGCTGGTGAACGCGCTGCAGACCATCGTGAGCCGCCGCACCGGCGCGACCGATTCGGCCGTGGTGAGCGTCACGCAGATCCACGGCGGCGACACCTGGAACGTGATTCCCGAGACCGTGGTGCTGCGCGGCACCGTGCGCACGCTCGACCCCGTCATTCAAGACCAGATCCAGGCCGCGATGCAGCAGATCTGCGACGGCGTTGCGGTCACGCACGGCGCCCGGGTGGCGCTCGACTACCGCCGCGGCTACCCCGGCGTGGTCAACACGCCCGACGAGACCGACGCCGCCATCGCCGCCGCTGCCAGCCTGGTCGAGCGCGAGCAGGTGCACACCGACATCCCGCCTGCCATGGGCTCGGAAGACTTCGCCTTCATGTTGCAGAAGCGCCCGGGCGCCTACATCGGCATCGGCGCAGGCGAGGGCCCGAACGACCCGAACGTGCACAACCCGTACTACGACTTCAACGACGCGATCCTGCCGCTGGGCGCCGCCTACTGGGTGGCGCTGGTCAAACAGCAACTACCTGCAGCATGATGCGCTGATGCTCTCCGCCTTCGACATTTTCAAGATCGGCATCGGCCCATCCAGTTCGCACACCGTCGGGCCGATGCGCGCGGCGCTGCTGTTCGCGCAGTCGCTCGAACGGCGCGGCGTGCTTGCGCAGGTGGCGCGGCTGCACGTTGACCTGTTCGGCTCGCTCGGCGCCACCGGCCACGGCCACGCGACCGATCAGGGCGTGATCCTCGGGCTCTTCGGCGACGCGCCCGACACCGTGCGGCCCGAGACCGTGCAGCCGCGGCTCGAAGCACTGCGCCGCACCGGCCAGCTGAGCCTGCTGGGCACCACGCCCATTGCATTCGACCGCGTGCGCGACATTGCCTTCCGCGGCGAAGAGTCGCTGCCCGAACACCCCAACGCCATGCGCTTCACGGCCTTCGCGGCCGATGGCGGCATGCTGGCCGAGGGCACGTATTTCTCGGTCGGCGGCGGCTTCGTCGTCGAAGGTGGGCAGGCCGTGGCCGCAACGGTGGCGGCGGCGTCCGCCGTGCCGCATCCCTTCACCACCGGCGACGAACTCATGGCGCAATGCCATGACAACGGCCTGTCGGTGGCCGCGCTGGTCATGCGCAACGAATGCGTGTGGCGGCCCGAAGCCGAGGTGCGCAGCGGCCTGCTGCGCATCTGGGGCGTGATGCAGCAGTGCGTGCAACGCGGCTTCGGCATCGACAACCCGTTGGCCGCACATGCGCTGCCCGGCCCGCTGCGCATGCGCCGCCGTGCCCCCGAGCTGAACCGCGAGCTGCTGGCGCAAGCCGGCGCGGCCGACCCGCTCGCGGTGATGGATTGGGTCAATGCCTTTGCCATGGCGGTGAACGAAGAGAACGCCGCCGGCGGCCGCGTGGTCACCGCGCCCACCAACGGCGCTGCGGGTGTGGTGCCCGCGGTGATGCACTACTACCAGCGCTTCGTGCCGCAGGCGAGCGACGAAGGCATCGTCGACTTCCTGCTCACCGCGGCGGCCATCGGCATGCTCTACAAGACCAATGCCTCCATCTCGGGTGCTGAGGTCGGCTGCCAGGGCGAAGTGGGCGTGGCCTGCTCGATGGCGGCCGGCGCGCTGGCCGCGGTGCTCGGCGCCACGCCGGCGCAGGTCGAGAACGCGGCCGAGATCGGCATGGAGCACAACCTCGGCCTCACCTGCGACCCGGTCGGCGGCATGGTGCAGATCCCTTGCGTCGAGCGCAACGCGATGGGCGCGGTGAAGGCCATCAACGCGGCGCGCATGGCTCTGCGCGGCAACGGCAGCCACTACGTGTCGCTCGATGCGGTGATCCGCACCATGAAGCAGACCGGCGAGGACATGAAGTCGACCTACAAGGAAACCTCGCTCGGCGGCCTCGCGGTGAACGTGGTGGAGTGCTGACCGCCTCGCAGCCACGCTGGGCTCAGGGCACGAACATGTCCCACGGCGCCTTGCCCTCCGGCAGCCGGGGCCGCGCAGTGAGCGAAACCAGAGGCTCGCCGGCCTCGAAGCGCGCGGCCAGCGCTTCGGGGTCGAACACCACGCCCATGAAGTTCTCGGCATAGGCGCCGCTGGCGAAGAAGGCGCTGACTTCCTCGGCCGTCTCGAACACGTCGTGCTGCAACTCGAGCCGGTGGCCGTCGGGGTCGCGGTAGTACATCGAGATGGTCGGCCCGTGGTTGATGCACCAGTAGGGCCGGATGCCGCGCGCGGCCAGGCGGCGATGGTTGGCCAGCAACTCGCCGAGCGAGCTGTAGGTGAAGGCGATGTGCTCCAGGCCCGTGCTCGCGTCGGCTTCATGCTTGAGCTCCGGTCCTGCGATCAGGCCGATGCGGTGGTGCTCGTCGTCATAGGTCAGGAAGCACAGCATCGGGTTCTCGAACGCGGCGTGGGCCTGCAGCACCTCGAGGTACCACGCACGCGAACGCGCCAGGTCGCTCACGCGCAGCACCACGTGCGCCAGCTTGACGGGGCTCAGCGCAGTGCGCGTGAAATCGGGTAGCGGCCGTACTGGGCGCGCCTGGGTTGCGATGTCGTTCATGGGTGTCTCCTTCTTTTTTTGGGGCGCAGCGCCCTCGGGCAATGCTCAGTCGGCAGGTTCGGCCACCACGCGGTTCTCGATGTGGCCGATGCCTTCGATCTCCACGCGCACCACGTCACCCGGCACCAGGTAGCGCGGCGGGTCCATCAGCCCGCCAACGCCTGCGGGGCTGCCGGTGCTCAGCACGTCGCCCGGCTCCAGCGTGAAGGCGGTGCTCAGTTCGACCAGCATGGCCTCGATGCGGTGGATCATCTGCGCGGTGTTGCCGTCCTGCCGCAGCTCGCCGTTGACCCAGGTGCGCAGCCGCAGCGCATGCGGGTCGGCAATCTCGTCGCGCGTCACCAGCCAGGGGCCGAAGGGGCCGTGCGTGTCGAAGGACTTGCCCAGCGTGTGCGTGGGCGCGCGCATCTGCCAGTCGCGCACGCTCATGTCGTTGACCACCACGTAGCCCGCGACCATGGCCATCGCGTCTTCCGCACGCACGTGGCGGCAGCGCCGGCCGATGACCACGCCGAACTCGCCTTCGTAGTCGAACTGGTCGGACACGCGGGGCTTGTGCACCGCGTCGAAAGGGCCCGCCACGCACGACACCTGCTTGTTGAACCACACCTGGCCCGGCGCCCGCACGAGCCCCAGCTTCGCTGCCTCCTCCAGATGAGAGGCGTAGTTGCCGCCGAGCCCGAGGAACTTCTGCGGCGCGGGAATGGGCGCAGCCAGCCGCACGCCGGCCAGTGCCACGCGGGGTGCTTCCGCCAGCACGGCGTGCAGCCACGCCATGCCTTCGTCGCCGCGCGCGAGGAGTTCGCGCAGCCCCGATGGCGCGCCGGGCTGGTCCGTCAGGTCGGCGATTTCCTCATTTCGGACCACGCCGAAGCGAAGGGCGTCGCGGTGGTGGAAGCTGGCGAGTTTCATGGCGTGCGTTGGAACGGGTGGTTGACCGACGGGGAGCGATCGATGATGCTGGTGGAACGAACGCAGAACAATTCGCCCGGCATGAACGGATCGTTCTGCCGGCGGAACGAAAAACAGAACGACAAGAGACATGGAAGACCTCAACGACCTGGCGCTCTTCGCCCACGTGGTGACCCAGCAAGGCTTCAGCGCCGCGAGCCGGCACCTGGGCATTCCCAAGTCGCGCCTGAGCCGCCGCATCTCGCAGCTCGAGGAACGTCTGGGCGTGCGCCTGCTGCAGCGCAGTTCGCGCCGCCTGCTGCTCACCGGCGTGGGCCGGGAGTTCTACGAGCGCTGCCAGGCAACGGTGGCGGCGGGCGACGAAGCCTTCGACGTGCTGCGCCAGGCCACCTCGCAGCCGCAGGGCCTGCTGCGCGTGAGCTGCCCGTTCACGCTCGCGCAGTTCTGGCTCACGCCGCTGATCCCGGCCTTCATGCGCGCCTGCCCCGGCGTGCGGTTGCAGCTGGAAGTGAGCAACCGGCGCATCGATCCGCTGCAGGAGCACATCGACGTGGTGCTGCGCGTGCGGCGCCCGCCCTTCGAGGACTCGAGCCTTATCTCGCGCCCGCTGGGCTCCACCGTCGATGTGCTGCTCGCGAGCCCCGCGCTGCTGGCGCGGCTTGGCGCGCCGCAAGGGATCGCCGACCTGGCCGCATGGCCCGTGCTGTCGCTGCCCGCCGGGAACGACCGCTACCGCTGGACGCTGGAGCGCGGCGCGCAGGTGCAGGAGTTCGGCTTCACGCCGCACTTCGTCACCGACGACATGTTCGCGCTCAGGCACCTCGCCGAGCAGGGCATGGGCCTGGCGCTGTTGCCCGAGATCATGTGCCGCGATGCGATTGCCGATGGCCGCCTCGTGCGCGTGTGCGGCGAATGGGCCTGCGCGGCCAGCGAGATCCAGGCCGCGTTCGCCTCCCGCCGCGGCATGCTGCCGGCGGTGCGCGCCTTCATCGACCATCTGCTGCAAAACCCGCCGGGTGCGGCCGTTGCGCGGACAGGCTTATCCTGATCGACCCCTCTTTCGTTCCAACTCCCGCAAAGCAAACCGAGGCACTGCAATGACCCGAACCATCGCCCAGAAACGTGCCGACTTCCGCGCACTCCACGAACAAGGCTGCTTCGTCATTCCGAACCCCTGGGACACGGGCAGCGCGCGCTTCCTCGAAGGCCTGGGCTTCAAGGCGCTGGCCACCACCAGCTCGGGCTTCGCGTGGTCGCAGGGCCAAGCCGACGGGGCGATGTCGCGCGAACTCATCCTTGCGCACCTGCGCGAGCTGGTGGAAGCCACCGACCTGCCGGTGAATGCCGACTTCGAGAACGGCTTTGCCGCCGATGCGCTGGGCGTGGCCGAAAGCGTGCACCTCGCGGTCGAGACCGGCGTGGCCGGCCTGTCCATCGAGGACTCGACGGGCAATGCCGCCGATCCGCTCTTTTCCATCGACGTGGCGGTGGAACGCATGCGCGCCGCGCGCAAGGCCATCGATGCCTCGGGCGCCGACGTGCTGCTGGTCGGCCGCGCCGAGAACTTCTTCGCCGGGCGACCCGATCTCGACGACGCCATCGCGCGGCTCAAGGCCTACTCGAACGCGGGCGCCGACTGCCTCTACGCGCCCGGCATCAAGACCCGCGAGCAGATCGCCGCCGTGGTCGCTGCCGCAGGAGGCAAGCCGGTCAACCTGCTGGTGGGCGCGGCCAGCGAGCTCACGATGCAGGACATCGCCGGGCTCGGCGTGCGCCGCGTGAGCGTGGGCGGCGGCATGGCGCGCGCGGCTTGGGGCGGCTTCATCCGCGCCGCGCGCACGCTGGCCGAGCAGGGGCGCTTCGACGGCTTTGCCGATGCGGCCCCGGGCGCCGAGCTCAACGCCTTCTTCCGCCCGTTCGCCGGCTGAGGCACCGTGGATGCGCTGCTCGCCGAGATCCGCGCCTGCCGCGCATGCGAGGCGCACCTGCCATTGGGCCCGCGGCCAGTGGTGCAGGCCAGTGCGAGCGCCCGGCTGCTGATCGTCGGCCAGGCGCCCAGCATGACCGTGCACCGCACGGGCGTGCCGTGGGACGACAAGAGCGGCGAGCAACTGCGCCGCTGGTTGGGCATCGATCGCGAGGTGTTCTACGACGCGACGCGCATTGCGATCATGCCGATGGGCTATTGCTACCCGGGGCGTGGTGCCAGCGGCGACCTGCCGCCGCGCAAGGAGTGCGCCGAGCTGTGGCACGAGCGGCTGCTCGCGCAGATGCGGCAGGTCGAGCTGACGCTGCTCATCGGGCAGTACGCGCAGCGCCACTTCCTCGGCAAGACCGCGCGCGGCAGCGTCACCGAAACCGTGGAGGCCTTTGCCGACTACGCACCGCGCTTCGTTCCGCTGCCGCATCCTTCGCCGCGCAACACGGGCTGGTTCAAACACCACCCGTGGTTCGAGAGCGATGTGCTGCCGGTGCTGCGCGAGCGGGTGCGGCATGCGCTGTTGTCGCCCACGCCATCCTTCGTCGTGGAACGAAGCGAGAAGACGCCGCCGCCAGCATCATCTGCTGCATGAAACGAGAAATCATCCGAGTCGAACCCCTGTCGACGTACCTGGACAACTGGAAGGCGCCGGCCTCCGTCGTCACGCGGCATGGCGACACCGTGTACGTGTCGGGCCTGCCTCCTTTCGATTCGGCCACTGGGCAGGTGGTGGTCGACGCGTCGATCGAACGCCAGACCGAACTGGTGCTCGACCAGCTCAAGCTGTGCCTGGAAACGGCCGGCTCGTCGCTTGCGAACGCACTCAAGTGCAACGTGTATTGCACTTCGGTCGAGAAGTTCGCTGCGATCAATGCGATCTATGCGCGCTACTTTCCGAAGGACCCGCCCGCGCGCATCTTCGTCTGCGTGCCCGCATGGCCCGGGCGCTTCGACATCGAGATCGACTGCATCGCCGCCTGCAACTAGGGCGTTGACTTCGTGCGCCGCACTGTGGGCCGGCGCGGCGGCTTCGCCTCCAGCACCAGCTCGGCGGGCAGCGCGTCGTTCCACGATTCGGTGAAGTACGCGCGGTCGCTCGGCACCAGCTGGGGCAGCGCTTCGCGCAGCAGGCCCAGCGACTGTTCCGCCGCCTTCAGGTCGCCCGCATGCGCCGCATACCAGGCGTGTTCGAACTGCAGGCTGCAGTGCTGCAGGCCCGGATAGCGGCGGCGTCCGGCCTGGTGGTCGGCAAGCCGCGCCTGCGCCACGTCGACCCAGCGCGCCGGCCAGTTGGTCGCATCGAAGGCATCGGCGAGCGGACCGGCCAGCTTCGAGATGGCGGCCGGGTCCAATGGCTTCTGCGCACGGAACTGCGCGAGCGTGGGCTGCTTCTCGGGCCGGCAGTGGCCGCGCGCGATGCGCATCAGGTAGATCGCGTTCCACGCCGAGCGGCCCTGGCCGTCGGTGTGACCGCAAAGCCATTCGCTGAAGGCGATCCATTGCACCGCGCGGCGGGTGGTATCGGCGTTGCCATCGTGTGCGAGCGCAGGCAGGTCGGACAGCCCCACGCGGTCGAACAGCCACGCGGCCATGCCCATGTTGGCGGCCACGTGCTGCGCTGCGTCGAAGGAGTGCGATTCGAAGGCCGCCGCTAGCGCCTCGCCGAAGCGGTGCAGCGATTCTTCGGCGAGCGCGGCTGCCGCCGGCTTGTCGTCGGCCGACAGTGCGAGCGCGCGCGAGCGGCACACCAGCGCCCACAGGTTGCACCACTCGAAGCGCACGTCGGGGTGGTGCCGCAGTACCAGTCCGCGCGCTGCGTCCTCGGCCATGCCGCTCAACAGCGATTGCGCCAGCGGCAGGTCGCGCGCGGTGTAGGCGCACCACGCGGAGACGATGCATTCCATCGCGCCGAGGTAGTCGTTGCCCGCCACGTGGTGCGCGAGCCGCTGTTTCTTCAGCGCCTGCAGCCGCCGCCGCGCCTGCTCGTTGTCGCCGAGCCGGCGCCACAGCATGGCCTCGTTCAGCGTGACCAGTGCGCGCTGGAAGTCGGTGGCGGCCAGCGTGCCGGCGAGGCGGATCGATTCGAGCGCGCTCCCATTGCCGTTCCCGCCGGCCACCGGCGCCATCAGCCGACCCTGTCGCGCGGCCTGCTGCGAGGCGACGAGCTGCTTCCAGAAGGCCGCGTCCTGCAGGTGCACGGCATCGGGCGGGGGCGAGCCGGTGGCCTGCGGATTGCGCGAACGCAGCCCGAGGAACGACGCCACTTCGGCGGCCGTGGCCGCGCGGCCTTCCACCAGCACGCGCACGCGCTTCGCCTCGGCGGCAGGCAGCCAGAACGGGCCCTGGCTGCGCCGCTCGGCATTCAGGAAGCGGGGCTCGCGCTGCGTGTCTTCGCCCCAGCCGACCTCGATGTTCCAGGCTTTGAAGTCGCGGAACGCGCGGCTCACCACCATGCGCAAGGTGCTGGCGTCGGACACTTCGCCGCGCAGGTCGGCCAGCCGCACGATGCCGGTGCCGGCATCGTGGGCATGCTGCATGCGCACCAGCAGCCAGAGCGATTGAAAGGCCGCGCGCCGGCCGTTGACCGACTGCGGCGAAGTGAGTTCGATGGAAAGGAGAGCAGGCTTGGGCACGCCCGAATTGAACCTCAAATCGGGCGAAGAACCTGATCAGTGCCGATGCCGGTCCAGCAACTCGGGCACCTCGCTGCGCCCGATGCCCAGGTCGCGCAGCTCGTGCTCGCTCATGCCGGCCAGGTGCCGCATGTCGGCGCGTGCGCGGCGACTGTTCACCACGCGGCGGCGCCAGCCGCGCAGGGCATGGATCAGGCGTTGATGAAAAGACGATGGCTTGGGCGCAGTCACGATGGGCTCCTTGGTTGGGAGCGCTCATCTTCCGGCGGCGCATGCTATTGTGGAAGTTGAGATTCCTGACACTTCCCATCACCTTTACTGATACTGAGGCGACCCGATGCGACAGCTCAACCTCGATCAACTGCGCACCCTCATCGCCATCGTCGACCTCGGCACCTTCTCGGCGGCGGCCAGGGCGCTGCACCTGGCGCAGCCCACGGTGAGCCTGCACATCAGCGAGCTCGAATCGCGCCTCGACGCACCGCTGGTGGTGCGTGGCAACCGGCGCATCACGCCCACGGCCGCCGGGGCGGCGTTGGTCGAGCGCGGACGCAAGCTGCTGCGCGATACCGACGAGGCTGTCGAGGCGGTCAAGCGCCAGGCCGAGGGGCGCACGGGCCGGGTGCGGCTGGGCACTTCCACCGGCGTGCTGGTCGACCTGTTGCCGCAGGTGCTCGAAGCGCTGGGCGAGGAGCATTCGGGCATCGACGTCGAAGTGAGCATCCGCGGCTCCTACGAGGCCATGGAGCGGCTGGCGGCGGGCACGCTCGACATCGGCCTGGTCGCCATTCCGCAGCCACCGCTGCGCGGCATCGTCGTCACGCCGTGGTGCGAGCAGCCCATGATGGCTTTCGTGCCGCAGCGCTGGAAGGCGCCCAAGCGCGTCACGCCGGCCTGGCTGGCGGCACAGCCGCTGATCTTCAACGAGGCGACCACGCACATGTACCAGCTCACGATGGAGTGGTTCGCCGATGCAGGCTTTGCGCCGCGCGCGCGCATCGAGCTCAACTACGACGCAGCCATCCGCAGCCTGGTGGCGGCCGGCTATGGCGCCGCGCTGCTGCCGCTGCAGCAGTCCACCGACACCGTGCGCAACGACCGCATGCAGATCGTGCCGGTGAGCCCGAAGCTCACGCGCCGCGTGGGCATCGCGCATCGCCAGCACGCGGTGCTCGACAGCGCGACGCTGAGCGTGTTGAAGGTGCTGACGGCGTTCAGCCAGGTCTGAGCATCGCGAGCCGCGCGCTCATGCGCGCCAGGCGCTGGGGGAGCGTGCGCACATCGTCGGCGATGCCGTGGTTGCGCCGGCCGAAGATGCGGCGCACGTAGGCATCGGCCGCGCCGTCCACCGCGAGGCAGGCGGTGTGCACGCCGGCTTCGCGCGCCTCGGCCACGGCCTGGCGGGCGTCTTCGATCAGGTACTTCGGGTCGTGCACGTCGATGTCAGAGGGGGCGCCGTCAGTCACGAGCAGGATCGCGCGTTGGCCCTCGGGCTCGCCGCGCAGGTGCGAGGTGGCATGGCGCAGCGCGGCGCCCATGCGCGTGGAGTAGCGCCCTTGCACCGCGCCGATGGTGGCGCGCGATTCGGCGTCGAGCGGCTGGCCGAAGTCGAGCAGGCGGTAGTAGTAAACCTCGGCGCGCGTGTTCGACGAGAAGCCGTGGATCGCGAGGCGGTCGATGCCGCTTTGCGCATTCGATGCGGCGAGCAGCAGGGCGGCCTGCTTTTCGATCTCGAGCAGCGAGACGCCGTGCGGGCCCGCATCGTTCGCCGATGCTGACAGGTCGAGCAGCACGAGCAGGCTCGAAGGGCGCGGGCCCTTGCCCGGGCGCATGAACAGGCGCGGGTCGGGCCGCAGGCGCAGGCGGCGGTCGATCAGCACTTCGATGGCGGCGTTCAGGTCGATTTCATCGCCTTCCCATTGGCGGCGCAGCCGGTGCGTGCGGTCGAGATGGCGGGAGCGGGGCAGGGCAAGCGGAGGGATGCGTTTGCTGTCGGCCGTGGCCTGCTTGCGCGATGTGGAGAGGCCTTGCCATGCGGGCAGCTTCTCGATCACCGTGCACCAGTCGGGGCGCAGGCGCTCCAGCTTGCGGTCCCATTCGGGGTAGGTGTAGCGGCCCAGTTCCATCATCTCGTCCATGGCGTTGGACATACCCGAGACCGGTGGCGGCCGCGCGCCCGATTGCTGGAGCGCGATGGCCTCGTCCGGCGGTGTGTCGGCCTCGCCGAAATCCCAGAGATAGCTGTTGTCGTCACGGTAGGGCGCGGGCACCGCGTAGTCCCGGGGCTCGAAGCGCACGCGCATCTGGCCGAGGTCGTTGGCGAGGATGGAGGCGATGGCGCGGAAGGCGTCGTAGTCTTCCAGGCCTGCGCGCACAGCGGTTTCATCGAACAGGCGACGGGCCTTGTTGACCCAGTGGTTGTCGTCCTGCCACGCGGACAGCATCAGCAAGCGGTCCATGCGCGCGATGAGTGCCGCGAAGCTCAGGTCCAGCGGGTCGGGCACGGGCGCCAGCGATTCGGCGAACCAGCCGTGCAGGCCGGGGAAGTCGCGGCACAGCAGGCGTTCGACGCGCGCGTCCTCGATGGCCGAGGCCACCGCGATGCCCATGGGCTTGAGCGCGCGCGCCGGGCGGGCGGGCGTGGAGTGGCGCAGGTGCGCGACCGCATGCGCGACCATGGCGCGGCCCAGGCGTTCCTCGCCCGCGCCTTCGGGCAGCAACAGGCGCTTGCCGACCAGCACGGCGCGCGCCCCGGCCAGCGCCTGCACTTCGACATCGACGCCGGCAAGCCCCCGGGCCAGCAGCGACAACGCAGCGTTCATCCGAACTGCGCTTCGACAAAGCCCTGCAGCGCGCTCGCCATGTCGGGGTCGTCCGTCAGCGCGCGCGTCATCGTCATCTCGCAGCTTTCGCGGGGCGTCAGGCCGTCGCGGATCAGCACGCCTGCGTAGATCAGCATGCGCGTCGACGCGCCTTCGTCGAGCCCCCGATGCTTCAGCTCGCGTGAGCAGCGCGCGATGGCTACCAGCTTTGCCGCGAGGTCGAGCCCGATTTCGGCCTCGTGCGCCACGATCTCCGCTTCGAGCGTGCTGTCGGGGTAGTCGAACTCCAGCGCCGCGAAGCGCTGGCGCGTCGAAGGCTTCATGTCTTTCGCGCTGCTCTGGTAGCCGGGGTTGTACGACACGACCAGTTGAAAGTCGGGGTGCGCGCGCACCAGCTCGCCCTTCTTGTCGAGTGGCAGCATGCGCCGCGCATCCGTCAGCGGGTGGATCACCACGGTCGTGTCCTGCCGCGCCTCCACCACCTCGTCGAGATAGCAGATGCCGCCGTGCCGCACGGCGAGCGTCAGCGGCCCGTCGTGCCAGGCCGTGCCGTTGGCGTCGAGCAGGTAGCGCCCGACGAGGTCGGAGGCCGTCATGTCCTCGTTGCAGGCCAGCGTGACCAGCGGCCGGCCCAGCGACCAGGCCATGTGCTCCACGAAGCGCGTCTTGCCGCAGCCGGTGGGGCCCTTGAGGATCAGCGGCATGCGGTGGCGGTACGCCTGCCGGTAAAGCGCCACCTCGTTGCCCGCGGGCCGGTAGAAGGGCTCGGTCTCGATGCGGTAGGCGGCCAGCGGATCGGGAACCGCCGCGTTCATCGGTGCTGGGCCGGCTCGTTCGGAATGCCCTCGATGGGGCACTCCGGCGTGCCCACCGTGCTGCGCGTGAACGACTCCACCATCTCGCGCGTGCCCTCGGGGTCGTTGATCCACTTCGTGTAGAAGTTGTACGGGCAGGTGGCCACGCCCTTGTCGCCGTCGCCCGAGTTGATGGTGCCGGTGTAGCCGCGGTGCACCAGCTTGAACAGGTGGTTCTGCGACTGGCCGTTCTTGCGCGCGTCGCGGATCAGGCCCATGGAGAGCTCGGCGTAGTTGATGCCCATCTCTTCCTCGCCGCATTCGCCGAGCGTGCGGCCGTCGAAGCCGATCAGCGCCGAGTGGCCGAAGTACGAATACACGCCGTCGAAGCCCGCCGCGTTGGCCACCGCCACGTAGGTGTTGTTCATGAAGGCCATGGCCTTCGACACCATGATCTGCTGTTCTTTGGCCGGGTACATGTAGCCCTGGCAGCGCACGATGAGCTCGGCGCCGCGCATCGCGCAGTCGCGCCAGATCTCGGGGTAGTTGCCGTCGTCGCAGATGATCAGGCTGATCTTCATGCCCTTGGGGCCTTCGCTCACGTAGGTGCAGTCGCCCGGATACCAGCCCTCGATGGGCACCCACGGCATGATCTTGCGGTACTTCTGGACGATCTCGCCTTGGTTGTTCATCAGGATCAGCGTGTTGTAGGGCGCCTTGTTCGGATGCTCCTCGTGGCGCTCGCCGGTCAGCGAGAACACGCCCCACACGTTGGCGCGGCGGCAGGCGTCGGCGAAGATGGCAGTCTCCTCGCCCGGCACGGTGGCGGCCGTGTCGTACATCTCCTTGGCGTCGTACATGATCCCGTGCGTCGAATACTCCGGGAAGATCACCAGGTCCATGCCCGGCAAGCCCTTCTTCATGCCGACCAGCATCTCGCCGATCTTGCGGGCGTTGTCCAGCACCTCGGCCTTGGTGTGAAGGCGGGGCATCTTGTAGTTGACGACCGCGACGCCCACGCAATCGTTGCTGCTCGAAATATCACCATGTCTCATGACGCTGCTCCTGAAGGGATGGTTGAGAAAGAAAAACAAACAAAAAAAGGCCCGAAACGGTGTTCAACCGGTTCGGGCTTTTCTGTCTGCGGTGCAACGGGTTCGTGTCGTCGAAGCCGATTGTTCTCAACTCAGCGCGGGCTGCACATACGTCATTTCGCTGATTGCGGCGGGCGCTGCGTTCAGCGGGGTCGCGCGTAGCCGGATTCGATCCAGGCGGTGGCGCTGGAGGCGGTGAGCCTGAAGGCGGGCGACACGTTGACGCTGGCGAGCTCCGAGTCGTCGGCATCGTCGTAGGCGGTGAGCGTGGCCGAGGGGTTGTCCTCGTCGGGCACGATGCTCAGGGCCACGCGAATGCGCTGGTCGTTGCGCGCGGTGACGGTCACGCTCTTGTTGAGCGTGGCGTGCAGCTGCTGCTCGTGGCGGCGGATGACTTCGGCGGCGGTCTTCACCAGCGTGGAGAAAGCGGGGCCGTCGAGCGGCTTCGGGTTCTTCTTGTCGCGGCCCATGGTCCAGGGGCCGACCAGTGCCGGCTCGGGGTCGCCGTGGCGGGTCATCTCGACGGCCCAGCCGTCGTCTTCCTCGTTCTTGATGATGCGGGCGGTCCAGCGGTCGTCGTGCCAGAGGCGGTCTTCCTGCAGGGGGAGGGTGTCGGAGTCTGTTGTCGGTTCGGTCATTCGGGTGATGTGGGTCTGGCGCGGGGTATTTTCGCCCCTGCCGCAGGGCCACCGATGTAGAGCGAGAGGCCTTCGACCAGTGCGTCGAAGGCGGCGCGGCAGCTCGGGCTGTTGCGCAGGTCCTCGTGCATCGTGACCCAAGTGTCGAGCTTCAGCGAGAAGGTGCGCGGCATCAGCCGTACCAGCGCGTCGTGGCGCTTGGCCAGCGCCACCTGGCAGATGCCGATGCCCGCGCCCGCGCGGATCAGCGCCAGCTGCGTGAGGTCGCTGTCGGTGCGCAGCGAAAAGGTGTCGCGCGTGAAGCCCTTGAGCGACTTGCCCGCGTTGCGCACGAAGGCCGAGGGCTGGTCGTAGCCGATCAACGCATGCGTGGCCAGCTCATCGAGCTTGCGCGGCGTGCCGTGGCGGGCGAGGTAGTCCTCATGCGCATGGAAGCCCAGCTCGATGTTGCCGATGCGGCGCGCCACCAGCTGCTCTTGCCGCGGCCGCACCATGCGCACGGCGATGTCGGCCTCGCGCCGCAGCAGGTCTTGCACGCGGTTGGTCGACACCAGCTCTACCTTCAGCGCCGGGTGCATCTCGCGCAGCCGCGCCACGATGGGCGGCAGCACTTCCGCGCCGACCACCTCGCTGGCCGATATGCGCACCACGCCGCGCACGCCTTCGCCTTGGCTGCTGGCGGCACGCTCCAGCGAGGCGGCGGTGCTCTCCATGGCCTCGGCATGCGCGCGCAGCGACAGCGCCACCTCGGTGGGCAGCAGCCCTACCTGCGAGCGCGTGAAGAGCACCACGCCCAGCGCCTCTTCGAGCGCGGCCACGTGGCGCCCGGCCGTGGGTTGGGTAATGCCGAGGGCGCGCGCCGCACCCGAGAGAGAACCCTCGCGCAGCACGCCGAGGAAGGAGCGGTACAGCTCCCAGCCGATGTTCGAAGTCATACATAAATGTATGGCTGCTGGCTCATGTTCGGCAATTCCAATCGAACCCGGTCAAACCCAGAATTCCTCCATCGACAACTGTTCTGGAGCATTTCATGGCACGCAACGACACGGTTCTGGTTCTTGGCGCAACGGGCGGCATCGGCAGCGAAGTGGCCCGCCAGTTGTGCGATGCGGGCTGGGAAGTGCGTGCGCTCAAGCGCGGCGCGACCGAAGGGCGCAGGGACGGCATCACCTGGCTGGCCGGCGATGCGATGGACGCACAGGCCGTGCGGCAGGCCGCGAAGGGTTGCGCGGTCGTCGTGCATGCGGTCAACCCGCCGGGCTACCGTCGCTGGTCGCAGCTGGTGCTGCCGATGCTCGACAACACCATCGCCGTCGCCAAGGCCGAGGGCGCGACCATCGTGCTGCCCGGCACGGTCTACAACTTCGGACCCGACGCCTTCCCGCTGCTGGCCGAAGACTCGCCGCAGCGCCCGGTCACACGCAAGGGCGCGATCCGCGTCGAGATGGAAAGGCGCCTCGAGGACGCCAGCCGCCAGGGCGCCCGCGTGCTGATCGTGCGCGCTGGTGATTTCTTCGGGCCGAAGGCGGGCAACAACTGGTTCTCGCAGGGGCTGGTGAAGGCGGGCCAACCCGTCAAGGGCGTGAGCTATCCCGGTTGCGCCGGCATCGGCCACCAGTGGTCGTACCTGCCGGACGTGGCCCGCACCATGGTCGAGCTGCTGGCGCGGCGTGACCGGCTCGAAGCCTTCGCCCGCTTCCACATGGCCGGCCATTGGGACGCCGACGGCACGCGCATGAGCGACGCCATCCGCAAGGTGGTTGCCCGCCACACGGGCACCAAGGTGAGCGTGTCGGCCTTTCCGTGGTGGCTGCTGACGCTGGCCTCGCCCTTCGTCGCCACCTTCCGCGAAATGCGCGAGATGCGCTACCTGTGGCAGCAGCCGGTGGGCATGGACAACGCGAAGCTGGTGGCTTTTCTCGGCCGCGAGCCGCACACGCCGCTCGAAGAGGCGGTCGAGGCCGCGCTGGAAGGCATGGGCAGCCTGGCCACGGCGCCGGTGGCCGTGGCGGCCTGATCGCTCAGAAAACCGACAGCCCCGTGCGCGCCACGAACAGCTCCAGCGCCTTCATGCCCAGCAGCGAATTGCCGGTGGCATCGAGCGCAGGCGACCACACGCACAGCGTGAGTTTGTCGGGTACCACGGCCACGATGCCGCCGCCCACGCCGCTCTTGCAGGGCAGGCCGATGGAAAAGGCCACGTCGCCCGCCGCGTCGTAGGTGCCGCAGGTGAGCATCAGCGCGTTGATGCGGCGCGTCTGCCGCTCGCCGGTGATCTCGGGCTCGCCATCGACCGGGTGCGCCCCGTCGCGGCACAGGAATGCGGCGGCGCGCGCCAGCTGGCGGCAGCTCATGCGCAGCGAGCACTGGTGGAAGTAGGTGTCGAGCACGGTGGCGACGTCGTTGTCGAGCTTGCCGAAGCTCTTCATGAAGTTGGCCAGCGCGATGTTGCGAAAGCCCGTGTCGGCCTCCGACTGCGCCACCTCGTCGTCGAAGCCGATGGGTTCGCCGCACAGGCAGCCCATGAGCGCGAGGATGTCGGCCTTGGCGCTGCCGCCGCTGGCCTTCGCCTGGCTCACCAGCCGGTCGGCCACCGCGATGGCGCCGGCATTGATGAAGGGGTTGCGCGGCTTGCCCTGTTCGCTTTCGAGCTGCACCAGCGAGTTGAACGGGTTGCCCGAAGGCTCGCGGCCGATGCGCTCCCACAGCGCGTCGCCCATGCGCTGCATGGCGAGCGTGAGCGTGAAGAGCTTCGACACGCTTTGAATGGAGAAGGGCGTGTCGAAATCGCCCGCGCCGGCCTCTTCGCCGCTACAGGTGCGCAGCGCGATGCCGAACTGCCGCGCGTCGACGCGAGCCAGCGCCGGGATGTAGCTGGCGACCGTGCCGCCCTGGCCGAACTGCGGACGCAGCGTGGCGACGATCTCGTCGAGAACGGGCTGGAAGTTCGTTGTTGTCTTGCTCATGCCGAGCGTTGTACCGCAGGCCGCCGGTTCACCAGCACGATGCCCAGCGCAACGCCGGCCAGCGCCACGATCAGTTGCGCCGTGAGCGGCTCCTTCAGCAGCACCACGCCGAACACCAGCGCGAACAGCGGAGTGAGAAAGGTGAAAGACGACATCTGCGTGGCCGGGTAGTGCCGCAGCAGCCACATCCACGCGAGATAACTGGCGAAGGCGCCGACCACCGTCTGCAGGCCGATGGAAGTCCAGGCCCATGCGGAATACGAAAAGCCCCACTGCTCGCCGAGCGCCAGCGAGAGCACCGGGCACACCGCCGCCGTGACCGCCACTTGATAGAACAGCGTCTTCTCCGCACTGGCCGTGGCCAGGCGCGTGGTGCGCAGCGTGAGTGTGGTCAGGCCCCAGAGCATGCCGGCTGCCAGCGCCATGCCGTCGCCGATGAGTTGAGACGAACTCATGTGGCCGAAGCCCTCGCTGAAGGCCAGCACCACGCCCGAGAACGCAATGAACAGGCCCAGCCACTGGAAGCCGCGCAGCCGCTCGGCCGGCACCCACCGCGGCAGCAGCAGCGACACCCAGAAAGGCGCGGTGTAGAGAAACACCGTCAGCCGCGAGGCGCTGGTGTGCTGCAGCCCCAGGTAGATGCCGGCGAACTCGCCGGAGAACAGCAGGCCGGCCAGCAAACCGGGCCACAGCGTGCCGTCGCGCTCGAACAGCGGAACGCGCCGCGACACGCACCACAGCCACAGCAGCACGGTGGCGCCGATCATGCGGATCGAGGCCTGCCACAGCGGCGGCACCTCGGCCACGGTGGTCTTGATGAGGATCTGCTGCAGGCCCCAGAAGGCGCAGCAGGCAATGAGCAGGCCGATGGCGAGGGAGTCGAGGTGGGTCTTGCGCTGGATCATTCGGAGCCGGTCAGTTGCGGCGGATTGCCGCTGAATTCATCCGATGATCGTATCGTGCCAGCGTGTTTACTGTGCGAAAGCGGTTAGCGACGGCAGCGGCGCGCGCTGCTCGAATCGCTTCTCGATGGCCAGCAGCGCCGCTTCCAGGAACTGCAGGAACATGCCCATGGCCACCGCCGTGGTCTGGCCCGCGCGCTGGTAGAGGCAGCTGAACGAGCGCGCGCCCGCGTCGGCCAGGCCGGTCCACACCAGCGTGCCGCGTTCCACGTCTTCGGCCACGTTCTCGGGAATGAGAAAGCCGATGCCGGTGCCGCCGGCCACCAGCCGCCGCACCATCGCGACCGAGCTGGTCTCCACCAGCGGGCGCACCTTGCGGTGCTCGCGGTGGTCGATCTGGTCGACCATGGCGCGCAGCTCGGTATCGGGCGTCATGAGGATCAGCGGGTGGTCCAGGCAATCGCGCAGCCGCGGCAGCTTGCCAAGGGCCGCCAGCGGATGGCCGGGCGGCGTGACCAGGCCCAGGTGCTGCGGGAACGCGCGGATTTCCTCCACGCCGGGCGGCGGCTTGCGGCGCAGGCAGAAGCCGATGTCCGATTCGCCGTTGGCCACCCACTTCAGGATGTTCTCGCCGCTGCCCGAGCGCACGCTGTAGGTCACGCCCGGGTAGTTCTTCATGGCCGCCTCGATGACCTCGGGCACCAGCTGCTCGGCCGACGAATGCGACACCGCCAGGTTGATGTGCCCGCGCCGCAGCGACCGCAGGTCTTCCACCTGGGCCAGGGCGTTGTCGAAGTCGCGCTGCCCGCGCCGCACGGCGGCCACCATGATCTCGCCCGCGGTGGTCAGCTGCATGCCGCGCGGCAGCCGGTCGAACAGCGGCGTGCCCACCTGTTCCTCGAGGTTGAGCACCTGCTGGTGCACGGCAGCCGCCGTGAGGTGCAGCGCCTCGGCCGCCTTGCGCACCGAGCCGCGCCGGGCCACTTCGTCGAAACAGCGGAAGGTCTGGGAGATGGCGCGCATGGTGCCGGGGAGTGTATGGATTTTCTATACGCACCGTACGAAACAAACAGATTTTACTGACGGGCGATGCGGCCTACATTCGCGCCATTCTTCAATCTCCCGAGGTTCGTTCCGTGACCACAACCACCGTCGACCAGATCACCCAGCGCCGCCGCGGCACCGGCCTGATCGCCCACGACCCGGCGCTGAGCGCCGGCGGCTACACCCTGATCGCGCCGCAGACCGACGACGGCAACGTCTACCTGATCGACATCGAGGGCCGCGTCGCGCACCAGTGGAAGATGCCGGTGCGCCCGGGCCGCGCGGCGGTGATCCTGAAGAACGGCAACCTCGGCTACAACGGCAACCACGCGAACTCGCCCGAGATCTACGGCGCCTGGTCGCTGTGGCACGGCGGCGATTTCTACGAGGCCACGCCAGAGGGCGAGATCGTCTGGCGCTTCGAAGACCCGACGCACCACCACGACGCCCGCTGGCTCGACAACGGCCACCTGCTGTACGCCGGCTGCGCGCCGGTGCCGGCCGGCTTTGCCGAACGCGTGCCGGGTGGCACCGCCCACGGCCCCGATGAAGCGATGTACGGCGACGTGATCCGTGAGGTCGACCGCGACGGCAAGCTGGTGTGGGAATGGAAGGCCTGGGAGCATCTGGCGCCGGAAGACTTCCCCATCCACCCCGGCTTCGGCCGCACCCACTGGCCGCTGGTGAACGGCCTGGACGTAACGCGCGAGGGGCTGGTGCTGATGAGCCTGCGCACAACGTCCGGCATCGTCGGCGTCGACAAGGCCACGGGCGGCGTGAAGCTGCACATTCCGCCATCGGTGCTGTCGCACCAGCACGCGCCGGTCGCTCTGGCCAACGGCCACATTCTTGCTTTCGACAACGGCAACTTCCGCACCGGCAAGCATGTGGCGTTCTCGCGCGTTCTCGAAATCGACCCGACCTCGAACGAGGTCGTGTGGCAGTACGCGGACGAACTGGTCAACGCGTTCTACACCGCCTACATGGGCAGCGCGCAGCGCCTGCCCAACGGCAACACGCACGTCACAGAGTCGGCCACGGGGCGCCTGTTCGAGGTCACGCCGGCCGGCGAGGTGGTGTGGGAATACGTGATTCCCTGGTTCGCCGAATACCCCGACGAGGCCGCGCGCAAGTACGTGCCCGGCCGGCAGAACAGCGTGTTCCAGACCTTCCGCTACACCGCGGCGCAACTTCCCTGGCTCAAGGCTTCCGCATCATGATTTCTTCCGCCCTTCGCATTGCAATCCCACTGGCGCTGGCGCTGGCGGCGGCGCTGCCTCTTTCCGCGCAGGCCGCCGACGCGCCCAAGCCCGTGCGCATCCTCAGCAACTGGTTCGCCCAGCCCGACCAGGCCGGCTACTGGCAGGCGCAGCAGGACAAGCTCGGCAAGGAAGCCGGCATCGAGATCAGCGTGCTGCAGGGCGGCCCGAAGATCCAGACCATTCCGCAGGTGGCCTCGGGCCAGGCCGAGTTCGGCATCGGCAATGCCGACGACGTGCTGCTGGCCCGCCTGCGTGGCGCGCCGGTGCGCGCGGTGTTCGCGCACCTCGACTACGTGCCCTACACGCTGGTCTATCACGCCGACCCGGCCGTGAAGTCCATCGCCGACCTGCAGGGCCGCACCTTCGCGGTGAACATCGGCAACGCCTACTGGGAGTGGACGAAGAAGCAATACAAGCTCGCGGGCACACGCGAGATCCCGGTGAGCGGCGACCTGAGCCTGTTCCGCAACGACCCGAAGATGGTGCAGCAGGGCTATTCGCTCTTCCTGCCCGCGCGCATGGCCGCGGCCGGCGTGCAGGTGCAGCAGGTCACGCTGGCTTCGCTGGGCTACCGGCCGTACGACGTGCTCTTCACCACCGACGACATGATCCGCAAGAACCCCGCGCTGGTGAAGGCCACCATCGCGGCGGTGCAGAAGGGCTGGGCCAACTACGTGCGCAACCCCTCGGGGCTTAAGCCGCTGATCACCGGCATGAACAAGCAGATCACGCCCGAGATCTACGACGCGGCCAACAAGGAAATGATCGAGACGCTGATCTCGCACGACCTGGGCCGCATCGGCTGCATGACCGACGCGCGCTGGAGCGAGCTCGCGGGCCAGCTGCGCAGCGTGAACTTCCTGCCGCCGAACTTCGACGCGAAGCAGGGCTACGACCGCACGCTGGTGCCGGGCTGCAACCCATGAACGGCGAGGGCGCGGCCGTCGGGCTGGAGGGCGTGTCGAAGCGCTTCGACACGTGCAAGGACGAGGGGCTGCAGGCGCTGGACACGGTCGACCTGGCGCTGCGCCCCGGCGAGTTCGTCTCCATCGTCGGTCCCTCCGGCTGCGGCAAGTCGACGCTGCTGCGCATCATGGCGGGGCTCATCGCGCCGAGCACCGGGCGCTGCACGCGGCCCGAGGGCATCGAGACCGCCTTCGTGTTCCAGGAAGCCGCGCTGCTGCCCTGGCGCACCGTGGAGCGCAACGCGCAACTGCTGATGGAGCTCGAAGGCCATGCACCCGCGAGCTACCGGGCGCGCGCGGCCGAGGCGCTGAAGCTGGTGGGGCTCGCGGGCTTCGAGAAGTCGTACCCGCACCAGCTCTCGGGCGGCATGCGCATGCGGCTGTCGCTGGCGCGCGCGTTGGCGTTGCGGCCGGGGCTGCTGCTGCTCGACGAGCCGCTGGCGGCGGTCGACGAACTCACGCGCGACGTGCTGCAGGAAGAGCTTTCGTCGCTGTGGCGGCAGGCCGGCTTTACCGGCGTGCTGGTGACGCACAACGTGCATGAGGCGGTGTACCTGTCGAACCGGGTGGTGGTGATGTCGCCGCGGCCGGGACGCATCCTGGACGTGATCGACGTGCCTTTCGAATTCCCGCGTGCGCCCGAGCTGCGTTCCAGCGCGGGCTTCGCGGCGCTCACGGGGCAGGTGACGGCGGTGCTGCGTGCGCAGCATCACGCGCAGGCCTTGGCCTGAGGGGAATGGCGATGACCCGGTCCGATTCTTCTTCTCCAGCCATGGCCTTTGCGCGCAACGCAACCCCAGTGCTGGTGGTCGCGCTGCTTGCCATCGGCTTATGGTGGCTGCTGAGCGCCACCGTCTACCAGGGCAAGGGCTACCTGCTGCCATCGCCGCAGGAAGTGGCGGCGGCCACGGCCGAGAACGCCGCGGTGCTCGCTGGCGCGACGCTCTCCACGCTGAAGGAGGCGCTGCTGGGCTATGCGCTGGCCATCGTGCTCGGCATTGCGGGCGCGGCGGTGCTGGCGCAGTCGCGGCTTCTGGAGCGCAGCCTGTATCCGTACGCGGTGCTGCTGCAGACCGTGCCGGTGGTGGCGATCGCGCCGCTCATCGTGCTCTGGTTCGGCTACAACGAGCTGTCGGTGGTGATCGTGAGCTTCATCATGTCGCTCTTCCCCATCATCAACAACACGATGCTGGGCCTGCGCTCGACCTCGCGCAATCTTGCGGAGCTGTTCGCGCTGCATCGCGCGAGCGGGCTGGTGTCGTTCTGGAAGCTGCGGCTGCCGGGCGCGCTGCCGCACATCTTCGCGGGGCTGCGTATCTCGGCGGGGTTGTCTGTGATCGGCGCCATCGTGGGCGAATTCATCATCGGCTCGGGCAATGCCGAAGGCGGGCTCGGCGTGCAGATCGTGTTCGCGCAGGGGCGCATGTACACCGCACTGCTGTTCGCCGAGGTGATCGCGGCGACGCTGCTGGGCTTTCTGTTTTTCCTGGTGGTGAGCGCGATCGGACGGCTGCTGCTGCGGCACTGGCACGAATCGGCACTGGGGAACTGAACGCTGCGCTTGCCCTATTTGGCGGCCACCGGGTAGGGCGGCTTGCCGCGCGTGCCCACCATCAGGTCGGGCACGACGGTCTCGACATCGGGCAATGCACGCGCCGCGCGCTCCAGCTTCTTCGCCATTGCCGCGTTCGGCACACAGCCCTGCAGGTACACCCATCGGCGCTGGATCATGACCCACACGCTGCCCTTGTTCACACCCGGCACCGCGAGCAGCGCGGCGCGCACCTTGGGCGCGAGCGGCTTGTCGTAGCGGTAGGCGTTGCTGTCGGTGCACTTGCCGGCCAGCCAGCAACTGGTGCCGCGCTCCAGCCGCGAATGGGTCTGCACGCGGCGCTCTTCGGCCGTGTAGAACGGCCCCTCGGGCATGGCACAGGCCGGCAGGCCCGCGGACACCTGGAAGAACGGATCGTCGAACCAGTTCTGCTTGAGCGGCCCGTTCGCTTCCTGCGCCATGCCGGTCTGTGCGGCAAGCAACAAGACAGACGACAGCAGCGCAGGGCGGCGCATCACAACGGGTGTTCGGTGTAGAAGCGCCCGCCGTGGAACAGCAGCGGCGAGGCGCCCGCGTCGTGCGTGCAGCGCTCCACCTCGCCCACGAAGATCACGTGGTCGCCTTCGTCATAGCGGCTGCGGTTGAAGCACTCGAAGCTGGCCGCCGCGCCCACCAGCACCGGCGCACCGCCCAGGCCCTCGGTGAAGGCCACGTCGGCCCAGCGGTCGATGTTCTTGGCGGCGAAGCGTTCGGCCAGCGCCTTCTGGTTGGCCGCCAGGATGTTCACCGTGTAGTGCGAGCCGGTGCTGAGCGCGGGCATCGAGCCGGCCGCGCGCGCCAGGCTCCACAGCACCAGCGGCGGCGCCAGCGACACCGAGTTGAACGAGTTGGCAGTGAGGCCGACCAGCGTGCCGTCGGCCGCGCGCGCGGTGACCACGGTGACGCCGGTGGCGAACATGCCGAGCGATTCACGAAACTCGTCGGTCGAGAAAGAGGGCGGCTGGGCCCGGCGGGGAGTGGTCACGAAAGAGGCTGGGCGGTGGTCGGCAGGAGGGCCATTTTGGCTCAGCGCCCGGCGGGCTGCCTGACCGGGCCCATCAACTCCGTCACGAGACGGGTATAGACGGTGGCGGCGGCCGAGGGCGTTCGGCCCGCGAGCGTGACCAGGCTGTAGTGCGTCTGCATGCGGGCAAAGCCCACCACCGGCAGTGGCACGAGGGCGTTGGTGTCGGTGTTCAGGGCCGGCGCGTGGGGCGCGAGGATCACCGCGTTGGCGGTCAGGGCCAGGTGGCGCAGGGTGCCGGCGTCGTCGCAGGTGACGTTGAATACGCCGCGGTCGTCGCTCTGGATCTGGCTGTCGAAATACGCGGCCACTTCGGCGGGTAGGTTGGGGCCGGCCACGGGATAGCGCATTGCTTTTTCCAGCGTCACCTGCTTCAGCCGGCGCAGCGGGTGCTTCGGCTGCACGAAGAACGAGACGGGCAGGTCGGGCAGCCGCGCGAGCTTGAGGCCGGGCTGCTTCTTCAGGTCGCGGGTGTCGGCGATGAACAGGTCGAGCTGGCGCCGGTGCAGGCGCTCGCTGAGCGTGGCGGTGTCGGCCACTTCCATGCGCATCAGGAGTTGCGGATGGCGCTGCGTCATCAGCGAAAGGGCCATGCGCCCCAGCGTGCTCGCGGCGAAAGGGCCGAGCCCCACGGCGAGGCTGCCGATGGCGAGGCCTTCGAGCTGCAGCACGTCGCGCTGGATCTGCTGCGCATCGGCCAGCAGCTCGCGGGCGCGAGCGAGCACGAGCTCGCCGGCCTGCGTGAAGCGCACGGTGCCATAGGCGCGGTCGATCAGGCGCGCCTGCAGGTTGTCTTCGAGGGTGTCGATGCTGCGCGAGAGCGCGGGCTGCGACAGGTGCACGGCCTGCGCGGCGCGGCCGAAGCTGCCCTGCTCGGCAAGGGCAACAAGGTGCTGGAGTTGGCGCAGCTGCATTTTGCGTTTTATTTAAAAAGCGAGAGCATATTTTGCATTTGCCAATGCTTCTGCTGCTTCGCAGAATTGCTGGATGACCCGTTCTTCCTCTTTCTCCGTTGCACTCGTTGCCCTGGCGTGCGCGCTCGGTGCCTCGTCGATCTCCGCGCAGATCGCGCCCAAGGCGCCCGAGTCTTCCACGCTGCAGGCCAACGCCGACATGGCGAAGACGCTGCCGTTCGCCAACCGGCAGGACTTCGAGGACGCGATGCACGGCTTTGTCGGCACCGTGCCCGACGCACTCGTGCCCGGCAGTGGCGCGCGCCCGGTGTGGAGCATGAAGCCCTACGACTTCCTGAAGGCGGGCGAAGCGGCCGACACAGTCAACCCGAGCCTGTGGCGACAGGCCCAGCTCAATGCGATCCATGGCCTGTTCAAGGTGACCGACCGCGTCTACCAGGTGCGCGGCTTCGACATCGCCAACATGACCATCGTCGAAGGCGACAGCTCGCTGATCGTCATCGATCCGCTGCTGGCCGCCGAAACCGCGCGCGCCGCGCTTGAGCTGTACTACCAGTACCGCCCGCACAAGCCGGTGGGCACGGTGATCTACACGCACGGCCATGCGGACCACTTCGGCGGCGTGAAGGGCGTGATCGACGAGGCCGACGTGAAGGCCGGCAAGGTGCAGGTGCTCGCACCCTCGGGCTTCATGGAAACGGCCGTGGCCGAGAACATCCTCGCGGGCAATGCGATGAGCCGGCGCTCGCAGTACCAGTTCGGCACGCTGCTGCCGCCGGGCGCGCGCGGGCAGGTCGACACGGGCCTGGGCAAGGCGCTGGCGCGCGGCACCATCTCGCTGATCGCGCCCACGTCCACCATCGACAAGCCGACCGAAGAGCGCACCATCGACGGCGTGCAGTTCGTCTTCAAGCTCGTGCCGGGCTCGGAGGCGCCGTCGGAAATGATCATGTACCTGCCGCAGTTCCGCGTGCTGAACATGGCGGAAGACGTGACGCACAACATGCACAACCTCTACACCATCCGAGGCGCAGAGGTGCGCGACGGCAACCTGTGGTCGAAGTACATCGACGAGGCGCGCGTGGCCTTCGGCGACAAGGCCGAGGTGCTTATCGCCCAGCACCACTGGCCCACCTTCGGGGGCGAGCGCATCGTCGACCTGCTGAAGAAGCAGCGCGACATGTACAAGTTCATCAACGACCAGTCGCTGCGCCTGCTCAACCAGGGCTACACGGCGGCCGACATTGCGGAAACGCTGCGCATGCCCGCGAACCTGGAGCAGGAATGGTCCGCGCGCGGCTACTACGGCACGCTGCGGCACAACGCCAAGGCCGTGTACCAGAAGTACCTGGGCTGGTACGACGCCAACCCCGCCAACCTGAACCCGTTGCCGCCGGTGGCCTTTGCGAAGAAGACGGTCGAGTACATGGGCGGCGCGGATGCGGTGCTGGCGCGTGCGCGTGAAGACTTCAAGAAGGGCGAGTTCCGCTGGGTTGCCAGCGCGATGAGCCAAGTCGTGTATGCCGACCCCGCCAACCGCGCGGCCCGCGAGCTGGGCGCCGATGCGCTCGAACAGCTGGGCTATCAGTCGGAGGCCGGCACCTGGCGCAGTGCGTATCTTGTGGGCGCGATGGAGCTGCGCAACGGCGTGCCGAAGATTCCGGGCGGCAACAGCTCCAATGCCGACACGCTGAAGGCGGTGAGCAACGACTTGTTCTTCGACTTCCTCGGCGTGCGGCTCGATGCGGCCAAGGCCGAGGGCAAGAAGATGGTCATCAACTGGAACTTCACCGATTCGAACCAGCAGTTCGTGCTGACGCTGGAGAACTCCGCGCTCACGCACATCGCGGGGCAGCAGCCGGGCGCCGACGCCACGGTGACGCTGAGCCGCGCTACGCTCGATGCGGTCACGCTGAAGGAGACTAGCTTTCCTGCGGCGGTGCTGACGGGCAAGGTGAAGATCGATGGGGATCGTACAAAGCTGGCGGAGTTGATGTCGATGCTCGACACCTTTGAGCCGATGTTTCCTGTTGTCGAGCCGCGGAAGTGAGCGTTCGGTGTGCGTGCGAATGACACCGGGTACTCCCCTCCGCGAATGTCCCCCGGCCTTCGGCCTTCTCCTTTATTTCGCTGCGGGGAGCACCCGATGCCATTCGCACATGGACGCGGCTGTCGTGCCAGCCAATCAACCAGTGCTCTGAATGATCACGCCGATGGGGTGCCTTGCGCAGCGAAATAAAGGGGGAGGCCGCAGGCCGGAGGACATTCGCGGAGCAAGGTACCCCGTCGGCGTGATCGCACCCTGAACAGTCAAAGCCCTAGCCGAAGAACCAGTAGCAGACCGCAATGGCCGCCACCACGCCTGCCAGCTCGGCCAGCAGCGCACACGCCACCGCATGTCGCGCGCGCTGTATGCCAACGGCCCCGAAGTACACAGCCAGCACGTAGAAGGTGGTTTCAGTGCTGCCCTGGATAGTGGCAGCCACCAGTGCGGGGAAGCTGTCGACGCCCTGGCTCTTCATGGTCTCGATCAGCATTGCGCGCGCCGCGCTGCCCGAGAAGGGCTTGACGAGCGCGGTGGGCATGGCGTCGACGAAGCGCGTGTCGAAGCCGCCCGCGTTTACCAGCCAGCGCAGGCCGTCCAGCGCGAAGTCGAGTGCGCCAGACGCACGCAGCACGCCGACAGCGCACAGCATCGCGACGAGGTACGGCAGCAGGTTCTTCGCGATGTCGAAGCCTTCCTTCGCGCCTTCGATGAAACACTCGTACACCTTGATGCGGCGGATTGCCCCGGCCAGCAGGAACACGACGATCACGCCGAACAGCGTGAGGTTGCCCAGCAGCGACGACAGCGAGGCGATGGCCGTCGCCGACAGCGTGCCCAGTAGCGCCATGAAGCCGCCCAGCAGCAGCGCGCCCGGCAGCAGGTAGGCCAGCACCACCGGGTCCCAGAGCCGCAAGCGCTGCGCTACTGCCACCGTGAGCAGCCCGATCAGCGTGGAAGCACTGGTGGCCAGCAGGATCGGCAGGAACACCAGCGTCGGGTCGCCCGCGCCCTGTTGCGCGCGGTACATGAAGATGGTGACTGGCAGTAGGGTCAGCGACGAGGCATTAAGTACCAGGAAGAGGATCTGCGCGTTGGTGGCCGTCACCGGGTCGGGGTTCAGCCGCTGCAACTCGCGCATCGCCTTCAAGCCGATGGGCGTGGCGGCGTTGTCCAGCCCCAGCGCGTTGGCCGCGAAGTTCATGGTGATGAGCCCGAGCGCCGGATGCCCCGCCGGCACGCCCGGCATGAGCCTGCGGAACAGCGGCCCCAGGAGCCGCGCGAGCCAGCCGACAAGCCCCGCCGCTTCGGCGATGCGCAAGAAGCCCAGCCACAGCGTGAGCGTGCCGAACAGCAGCACCATCACCTCGACCGCCAGCCGCGCCATTGCGAACAGGCTCTCGACCAGCGCCGCGAACACGGTCGGGTCGCCGCCGATGAGCCACCGCCCCAGCGCCGCCAGCGCCGCCACCCCGAAGAAACCAAGCCACAAGCCGTTGAGCACGCTTCTTTTCCTTTTGTTTCGCTTCGATGATAGGGCCGCCATCCGGGTCCGCCGCGAGCTACAGTTCGGGCCATGCGCGCTCTCATCGTCCGTCGTTTCGCCGCCTGCCTGAGCGTCTTGGCGGCCATATGGCTCACCGGCTGCGTCAGCCTGCCGCCGCCCGAGCCGAAGGCGAACGTCACGGCGTTCACCGACGTGGCGCAGACAGAACTCGGGCAGCTGGCGGCCAAGGACGCGCCGGGCGATTCCACCGCGCTGTCGGGCTTCCGGCTGCTGCCGGAGGCGGCGTTTGCGTTCGATGCCCGCATCTCGCTCGCGCGGCATGCCGAGAAGTCGCTCGACGTGCAGTACTACCTGGTGCAGCGCGACGACATCGGCCTGCTGTTTTTGCGCGAATTGCGCGAAGCCGCGGCGCGTGGCGTGCGGGTTCGCCTGCTGGTGGACGACCTCTACACCGGCGGCGAGGACGAGCTGTTCGGCACGCTCGCGGCCTTTCCGAACGTGGAAGTGCGGCTGTTCAACCCGCTGCCTTCGCGCGCCAGCTCGCTCGGCACGCGGCTGCTCATGTCGCTGACCGACTTCGGCCGCATCAACCACCGCATGCACAACAAGATGCTGTTGGCCGACAACAGTTTTGCCGTGTCTGGCGGGCGCAATATCGGCAACGAGTACTTCATGCGCAGCACGGCCGCGAACTTCATCGACATGGACGTGATTTCGAGCGGCCCGATCGTGCGGCAGATGTCCGAAGGCTTCGACCGCTACTGGAACAGTTCGCACGCATGGCCGATAGAGCGCATCGCGCCCCTGCGCGGCATGACGCGCGAGGCGGCGCAGCGGCGCTTCGACGAGATTGCGCGCACGGCCGTGCCCGACGTGCCCATTCGCCCGCGCGACGTGCTCAACAAATCGCCCGTGGGCGAGCAGCTCATTACCGGCAAGCTCGACCGTTATTGGGCGCCGGCCACGCTGTTCATCGACGACCCCGACAAGATCACGCGCAAGGCCGACGAGGCCTACATCGGCAGCGTGACCGAAGGCGCGCTCAGCGTGATCAACGCTACGCGGCGCGAGGTCGTCATTGCCTCGCCGTACTTCATTCCGGGCCCCAAGGGCATGGAGGAGATGCGGGCTTGCATTGCCAAGGGCGGGCGCATCACGGTCGTGACCAATTCGCTGGGCGCAACCGACGAGCCGCTTGCCTACGCGGGCTACGAGCGCTACCGCGCCGACATGCTGAAGATCGGCGTCACCATCTTCGAGATCGCACCCACGCTCAGCGGCAGCTCGGGCCGCTTCGGCGACTTCGGCAAGTCGATCAGCCGGCTGCATGCCAAGCTGGCCATCGTCGACAACGAGCGCTTCTTCGTCGGCTCGATGAACCTCGACCACCGCTCGGCCGCCGTCAACACCGAGGTCGGCCTTGTCATCGACAGCCCCGAGCTGGTGCAGGACTACAACAAGCTCATGTCGGGCGAGCGCGTGAACCTCGGCTACCGGCTGCGGCTCGGCCCCAACGGCCGGCGCGTGCAATGGCTGGAGTACGACGATGCCGGCGGCGACATCGTCCACGAGGACGAGCCTGGCGAATTTCTCTGGCTGCGCTTCAAGAACTGGCTGCTGCTGCCCATCGTGGGCGAAGAGCTGCTGTAGCAGCCGCTGCCTTGCCTGCTGCACGCGCTCCGGCGTGCATGCAACCGTGTAATACGGCTTGCACACGGCCCCTCTAGATTGCGGCGTCCCGCACACAACAATCAGAGGGATTCCAAGATGCGCACCACACTCACCGTGGCTCCCGCGCCACGAGCCATGCCCGACCTGCGCTGGCTGGCCGGCTTGGCGTGCACCGCCATCCTGCTGCAAGGCTGCAACGGCGGCGGCAATAGCCAGCCGATCGTCCTCGGGCCGCCCGCAGCCCCGGCACCCGCTCCGGCACCCGCTCCGCAGCCCGACGCCGCCACGGCCGACGCCAACCTGCAGGCCGCCTGGGTCGAGATCGGCGACAACAACACGGCAATCGCGCGCGCCATCACCAGCTACACAGCATCAGCCTCCGCCACGGCGGCCGACGCCAACGCCGTGTGCCCGCAGATCACGGTGGACGGCAAAGCGGTGCGCATGACCCTGCGCATCGGTGCCGGCACGATGGCGCTGCGCACCACGGCCAGCGACCCGGCCGATTCGAAACCTTCCGACTTTCCCGTGTCGGCCTGCGAAACCACGCTGCCCGCCGACGCGAAGCAGGCCGCCGTCGGCAGCCGCACGCTGCCGCTGCCCAAGGCCGAGCCGCAGCGCGTGCTTGTGCTGGCCGACACCGGCTGCCGCATGAAGAAGGCCGACAACGCCTACCAGCCGTGCAACGACAGCACCGTGTGGCCGTTTGCGCCGATTGCCGCCACCGGCGCGGGCTTCAACCCCGACCTGGTGCTGCACATTGGCGACTACCACTACCGCGAGAACGCCTGCCCCGACGACATCGCCGGCTGCAAGGGCAGCCCTTGGGGCTACGGCTGGGACACCTGGCAGGCCGACTTCTTCAAGCCCGCCGCGCCGCTGCTCGCCAAGGCGCCGTGGATCCTGGTGCGCGGCAACCACGAGGAATGCGCGCGCGGCGGCCAGGGCTGGGCCCGCTTTCTCGACCCGCGCCCGTATGCCGACAAGCGCTCGTGCAACGACCCGGCCAACGACAGTAGCGGCAACTACGCCGAGCCGTATGCGGTGCAGCTGGGCACCGGCTCGCAGGTCATCGTGTTCGACTCGGCCAAGGCCGGCAAGGTGGCGCTGAAGACGGACGATCCGCAATTCATCGCTTACCAGAAGCAGTTCCAGACCGTCGCGACGCTGGCCGCCAAGCCCGGCATCACGACCACGATGTTCACCAACCACCACCCGATCCTGGCGTTCGCGCCGATCGCGGGCTCGACCCCTGCATCGGGCAACCTCGCGCTGCAGTCGGTGATGAACAACCTCAACCCCAAGGCCTACTACCCCAGCGGCGTGCACATTGCCCTGCACGGCCACGTGCATGACTTCCAGGCGCTGAACTTCGCCACCGACCATCCCGCCACCCTGGTGACGGGCAACGGCGGCGACAACCTCGACGTGGCCCTGCCCGACCCGCTGCCGGCTGGCACCACGCCCGCGCCGGACGTGACGGTCGACCGCATCACGCACCACAGCAGCTTCGGCTTCATGCTGATGGAGCGCAAGGCCGCGCCCGACGTGGGCTGGACCTTCAAGGCCTACACGGTGGCCGGCAAGCTGCTCGCCACTTGCGCGCAGACCGGCCGGACACTGGCTTGCGACAAGACCGGCTTCCTGACGCCGTGATGCGGGGCCTGGCGCTGGCGGCCATCTGCCTCGGGTGGATGAGCGGCATCGCGGGCGCCGCCTCCGGCACGGCGCAGATCAACCCCGGCGGCCCGTCGAGCGTGGTGATCGAGCGCATCGGCGCCACGCCGAAGATCGCCGCGCGCGTCGACCCCACTGCGGCCACCTTCCGGCCCGACCCGGCGCTGGCTGCGCTGGCTGCGCTGGGCAAGCGCATCTTCTTCGACACGCGGCTGTCGCAGCCGCAGGGCACCTCGTGCGCCAGTTGCCACGATCCGCTGCGCGCCTTCACCTCGACGCTGAATGCGGCTTCGCTGGCCGGGCCGCGCACGCCGCAGGGCAGCCGCCCCGGCCGCTTCAGCGCGCGCACCGCGCCGTCGCTGCTGTATGTGCGCTACGTGCCGCGGCGGCACTTCTACCAGGACGACGACGCGCCTTTCGCCTCGCCGTTCGGCGGCCTGTTCGCCGACGGCCGCGCCGACACGCTGGCCGAGCAGGTGCGCGGCCCGCTGTTCGACGCTGACGAGATGAACAACACCTCGCCGCAGAGCCTGCTGCGCAAACTGCGCGGCACCGACCTCGCGCCGGCGATGTCGCTGGCCTTCGGGCCCCGGGTGCTGCGTGATCCGGAGCAGGCGGTCAAAGGCATCGGCCAGGCGCTGCAGGCTTACCTGCAAAGCGACGAGATGGCGCCCTTCAGTTCGCGCTTCGACGACTACCTGCGCCATCGCACGCCGCTGAGCCCACAGGAGACGCGCGGCCTCGCGCTGTTCAAGAACCCGGACAAGGGCAACTGCATGTCGTGCCATACGCTGTCCGACACCGCGAGCCGGCCCGAGCGCTCGCTGTTCACCGACTTCGGCTACGACGCCATCGCCGTGCCGCGCAACCTGTTGCTGCCCGCCAACCGCAATCCGCGCCGCTTCGACAACGGCCTGTGCCGCACCGCCGCACAACTGCGTTGGCCGGAGCCCAACCAGTGGTGCGGCTACTTCCGCACGGCGGGGCTGCGGAATGTGGCGGTGCGCCAGAGCTTCATGCACAACGGCGTGTTCACCACGCTGCGCGATGCCGTCGCGTTCTACGCCACGCGCTCGACCGATCCCGCGAAGTGGTACCACGGCAAGCCGACCTTTGACGACGTGCCGGTGGCCTATCGCGGCAACATCAACGTCAACTCCACGCCGATGAACCGGCGCCCTGGCAACACCCCGGCGCTGACCGACGAGGAGATCGACGAGATCAGCGCCTTCCTGGGCACCCTGACCGACGCGCGCTATGTGGCGGCCATGCCGAAACCGGTGACGAAGTAGCTGTCCCCGTCACTTCTCGGAGTGATGGGTGCGTTACATTCTTGGAAGAAATGTGAACTTTTGTCACTGACATTGCTTCCCTGGAGACTTCGACCATGACCGTTCCCGTGCCGCGCGAATCGATTGCGCCGCTTTCCACCAGCCGTCGGCGTGCGCTGACCGGGCTGGCCGCAGCAACCGCCGCTGCGGGCCTCGGGTTCCCGGCGCTCGCGCAGAACCGGCCGCTGCGCATCGGCACCACCTTCGACAACAGCAGCGTCGAGAAGGCCAACGGGCAGGGGCTGTTCCAGGGCTCGAGCGCGTTCTTCAATGCGCTGAATAAGGCGGGCGGCATCAACGGCACCAAGGTCGAGCTCGTGATGGCCGACGACACCTTCAAGCCCGACGTGGCCAAGGCCAACGCGCTGGCCTTCGAGAAAGACAGCTCCGTGCTCGCGCTGTTGCATCCGCTGGGCACGCGCCAGACGGCCGAGGTGATGGACGCGGTGCCCGGCATGGCCGTGGTCGGCCCGATCACCGGCACGATCGCGCTGCGCAAGAAGGCTTCGCCCAACACCTTCTGGGTGCGCGCCAACTACGACCAGGAAGTCGACAAGCTCGTGAGCACCGCTGCCGTGCTCGGCCAGAGCCGGATCGGCCTCGTGCATTCGAACGACCCGCTGGGGCAGTCGGTGCTGGCGGCCTTCAAGAACGCGCTGGCCAAGGCCAAGCTGGAGCCGGCGGTGATCGCGACCACGCCCAACACCACCAGCATGGAAGTGGGCCCCGCCGCCGAAGCCATCGCCAAGGCCAAGCCGCAGGTGGTGGTGGTCGGGCTGGCCGGCACCGCGCCGGTGTTTTTGAAGGCGCTGCGCGAGGCGGGCAACAGCAGCTCGGCCTATGGCCTGTCGATCACAGCCAGCGCCCTGTCGGCCATGGGCGATCTGGCAAAGGGCCTGGGCTTCGTGATCGTGGTGCCGTCGCCGTACTCGACCAAGTTCGAGATCGTGCGCCGCTATCAGGCCGATATGGTGGCCAACGGCGTCAAGGACTTCTCGCTCACGAGCCTGGAGGGCTACCTGAATGCCGCCGTGCTGGCCGAGGGCATGCGCCGTGCCGGTGGTTCGCTTACCCGTGCGTCGGTGATGTCGGGGCTGGCGAGCATCGAGAACTTCGACCTGGGTGGGGTGAAGATCAACTACGGGCGCACGAACCGCGAAGGCGGGCAGTTCGTGGACGTGGCCGTTATCGGCAGCCGCGGCCAGATGCTGAGCTGATGCAGGCGTGAGGGCGCCTGGCTACCCGACGTACGAGAAGACGTCGAAGGCAGCGCCACTCAGCTCGAATCTGGCGACTTCCCGCATTCCCATCCGCCGGTGCGCGCGAAGGGACGCTTCGTTGTCGCTGCGGATGAAGAGCACGCCTTCACGGCCCGGCTGAAGGCGCCGCAACTCAGCGAACATCGCTGCGGCGAGGCCTTGTCCGCGTTCCGCGGGGTCCACGCAGATCGGGCCGTAAACATACGCGTCCGCCGAGCCCGGGTAGGCCGCGAACATCGCTCGGACCACGGGCAGTTCGGCATTCATCGTGCGCGTGGTGGCCATCAGGAAGCCGCAGACGCGGCCCCCGCGCCTTGCAACGACCAGCGGCATCTCGCGCATCATGGCCTCGATGCGGTCGCGTGGGAGTTCGGCCGACAGCATGCCGCCGCGTGCCGTCTGGTTGGCCGCCTGCAGCGACAGGATGCCTTCGAGGTCCGCTGCTGTTGCCGTGCCGATGTCTGAAGGGGTGTCGGTCATGGCGGCATCCTAGCCCGTTGCCTGGCGCCGCAATACGTCTCAGGCTGCAGCGTCTTCGGCGATGCCCACGCCTAGCAGCCCTTCGAGCAAGCCCTTGTCCGCTGCCAGATCGGCGCTAGGCCCCGCATGCACCACGGTGCCGCGCTCCAGCACGATCGCCTTGTGCGTCATCTCCAACGCGAGCACCGGATGCTGCTCGACCACGATCGACGCCAGCCCTTCCGACTCGCACAGCCGGCGGATCGCCACGGCGAGCTCTTCCACGATGATCGGCGCGAGGCCTTCCATCGGCTCGTCGAGCAGCAGCAGCTTGGGGTTGGTCATCAGCGCGCGGCCGATGGCGAGCATCTGCTGTTCGCCGCCCGATAGCTGGTTGCCGTAGTTGCCGCGCCGCTCGCGCAGGCGTGGGAAGAAGTCGTAGACGCGCTTCAGGTTCCAGCCGCCGAGCCGCGAGATCACCGTGAGGTTTTCTTCCACGGTAAGCGACGGGAACACTTCGCGCTCCTGCGGCACCCAGCCCAGCCCCGCGCGCACGCGCTGGTGCGAAGGCCAGCGCGTGATGTCGGCGTCCTGCCAGCGGATTGAGCCCTGCATCACGCGGGTGTTGCCCATCAGCGTTTCGAGCAGCGTGGTCTTGCCCACGCCGTTGCGCCCGAGGATGGCGAGGCTCTCGCCCTGCTGCAGCGAAAAGTCGAGTCGGTCGAGCACGACTGCGTTGCCGTAGCCGGCGGTGACCTGGTCGAAGGCGAGTGCTTCAGGCATGGTGGTGATGGCGGTGTGAACTTCCGAGATAGACCTCGCGCACGCGCGGGTCGGTACCGATTTCCGAAGGCGTGCCCTCGGTCAGGATGCGTCCGCCCACCAGCACCGAGATGCGGCGCGCGAAGCGGAAGACCAGCTTCATGTCGTGTTCGATGAACAGCACACTGATGTCAGGCGGCAGCGCCGCGATGGCCTCGAACAGCTCGCCGCTCTCGTCTTCCGGCACACCGGCGGCGGGTTCGTCGAGCAGCAGGATGCGGGGCTTGGCCGCGAGCGCGAGCGCAATCTCGAGCAGCCGCTGCTTGCCATAGGCGAGCTCGGCCACGGGCACGTCGGCGAGGCTGTCGAGCCGGAGCGTGCCGAGCAGCGCATGCGCCTCGTCGAACACCGCCGTGCAGCCCTTCAGCGGTCGCCACCACGTGGCGCCCAGCCCTTCGCGCTCGCTGATCGCCAGCACCACCGACAAGAGCGGCGTGAGGCTGGGGAATAGCGTGTTGATCTGGAAGGTGCGCGCCAGGCCCATGCGTGCGCGCTTGTCGCCCGACAGTCGCGTGATGTCGCGTTCGCCCATGTGGATCGATCCGCTGGTGGGCTTGAACACGCCGGTGAGCAGGTTGATGAGCGTGGTCTTGCCCGCGCCGTTGGGGCCGATCAGCGCCTGCCGCGCGCCGGGTTCGAGGGAAAGGTTCACATCGCTCACGGCCTGGAAGGCGCCGAAGCGGATGCCGAGGCCGTGTGTGCGCAGCGTGTGCGTGGTCGTGGAAGTCATCGCGCCTTCCCCGTGCGAACGAAACGCGAGAGCGCGCCCATGATGCCGCCACGACCCAGCATGACCGCCGCGATCAGGAAGATGCCGAGCCAGAACATCCAGTACTGCGGGTTCATGTCGGCGAACCAGTCGTGCACCAGCATGTAGACGATGGCTCCGATCATTCCGCCGTACAGCCGCCCGGTGCCGCCGAGCACCAGGATGATCAGCACTTCCGCCGAGCGGTTGAAGCTGATCGACTCGATGCCGACGAACTGCGTGGTCTGCGCCAGCAGCGCGCCCGCCACGCCAGCCACGGCGGCCGAGAAGGCATAGGCCATGCGCAGCCGCGCCTCCACCGGCGAGCCGATGGCCGTCATGCGCTTGCGGCTGTCGTGGATGCCGCGCAGCACCAGGCCGAAGGGCGAGCGCAGCACCAGCCGCACGAGCAGGAACATCGCGAGCACCACGCCGAAGGCATAGCCGAATGCAGTCTTGCCGTAGAGGTCGAAATCGAAGAGGCCGAGCACCGGCGCGATGACCACGCCTTGCAGTCCGTCGGTGCCGCCCGTGATGCCTGAGAGCCGGTTGACCAGTTCGTAGAGCAGCACGCACACGCCGATGGTGATCATCAGCCGCGTGAGGTCGGCGCCGCGCACGACGAGATAACTCAACACATAACCCAGCACGCCGCACACTGCGAGTGCGAACACGAGGCCGCTGAAGGGTTCGCTCCAGCCGTACTTGGCGAGCAGGCCGGCCGCGTATGCACCCGCGCCAAAGAAGGCAGCATGGCCCACGGTGAGGATGCCCGCGTAGCCCAGCGCCATGTCGAGCGATACGGCGAACAGGCCGAAGATCATGATCTGGCTCATCAGCGTGAGCTTGTCGGGCAACAGGAAGAAGCTCGACGCGAGCGCCAGCCAGAAAGCGATTTCGGCGATGCGCAAATGCTTGGGGGACATCGTTACGGGTTTCATCCTGCGTGTCCTGCTCGTTGAGTTCCGGGGCGCGTGCGAATGACACCGGGTACTCCCCTCCGCGAATGTCCCCCGCCTTCGGCTCCTCCTTTATTTCGCTGCGGGGAGCACCCGGTGCTCTTCGCACAATGGGCGCGGCTCTCGTGCTGGCCGATCAACCAGTGCTCTGAACGATCACGCCGATGGGGTGCCTTGCGCAGCGAAATAAAGGAGGAGGCCGCAGGCCGGGGGACATTCGCGGAGCAAGGTACCCCGTCGGCGTGAGCGCGCCCTGAAGAACGCACGCGCGTCATGTGATCCCCTTCTTCGCAACGATGCCGTTCGGCCGCACCAGCAGCATGACGATCATGAAAACGTAGATGAGAAAGGCACCCGCTTCCGGCAGGTAGTACTTGCCCGCCACATCGACGATGCCCACCAGCAGCGCCGCGATGAACGGCCCCGTGACGGTGCCCGCACCTCCCACGCAAACCACCATCAGGAAGTAGACGAGGTACTTGAGCGGGAACGACGGCTCCAGCCCCAGCATGCCAAGGCTCAACGCACCGCCAAGCCCCGCGAGGCCGCAACCGAGAGAGAAGGTCAGGAAGAACAGCCGCTGCACGTTGATGCCGGTGCCGCCCGCCACGCGCTGGTTGTCGACCGCCGCGCGCACCATCGCGCCGTAGCGTGTCTTGCCAAGGCCCAGCAGCAGCGCAGCCAGCACTGCAACGCCGCAGACGATAAGGAACAGGCGGTAGCGGCCCACTTCAAGGCCCAGCAGCGACATCTGCCCGTCGAGCGCCGGCGGCAGCGTGAAGGGCTGCATCGTTGGACCGAAGAAGTATGTGAAGGCGGCGATCGACACGAACACCACGCCGATCGACAGCAGCACCTGGTCGAGCGGATGCGCGCGGTACAGCCGCCGGTAGAACACGAATTCCAGCACCGCGCCCGCAACGGCAGCCGCCACGAAGGCAGCCGCCAGCGAGAGGCCGAAGCCCAGGCCGAAGTGGTTCATCAGCACGCTCGCGGCGTAGCCGCCCACCATCGCGAAACTGCCGTGCGCGAGGTTGACGAAATTCATGAGCCCCATCGTGATGGACAAGCCCACGCCGATGAGGAACAGGAGCATGCCGTAGGCCACTCCATCGAAGATCACGATGCCCATGAATTTCCTGCTGGCTGACGAACTGGCTGGCTTACTTGGCGGCGGCTTCCTTGGCCGGGTCTTTCACGCGGTCGAACTTGTCGAACTCCACGTTCACCAGCTGGCCGTTCACGCGCTCGGTCTTGCGGATGTAGACGGTCTGCACGATGTCGCGCGTGGCGGGGTCGATCTCGATGGGGCCGCGCGGGCTCTCGAAGCTCAGGCCTTTGAGGGCGTCCATGAACTTGTCGCCGCTGGCGTCGCCCTTGGTCTTGGCCAGTGCGAGGTCGATGGCGGCCATGGCGTCGTAGGCCGTCACGGCGAAGTAGCTCGGGCGCAGCTTGGTGCCGTTGTCGGCGGCGAAGTCTTTCACGAACTTCTGGTTCTTGGGCGAGGGGTGCGCGAACGAGTAGTGGTGGCTGGTGACCAGGCCCAGCGCCACGTCGCCGGTGGCGTCGAGGTAGCTGTCGTCGGTGGCTTCGCCGGTGGCATAGAGCTTGATGCCGGCCTGCTCCATGCCGCGCTCCTTCCACACCTTCAAAAAGGCCGGCGGCATCACGCCCGAGGGAAAGAAGAAGAACACGGCCTGGGGCTTGGCGTCCTTGATGCGCTGCACGTAGGCCGAGAAGTCGGGGTTGTTCATCGGCGTGCGCACTTCGCCCGACACCTTGCCGCCGCCGGCAGTGAAGGTTTTCTTGAAGGCGGTTTCGGCGTCGACGCCCGAGGCGTAGTCGGCGACCACGGTGTAGGCGTCTTTGATGCCTTCCTTGAGCATGTAGCGCGCCATCGGGTCGGTGACTTGCTGCACGGTGAACGACAGCCGCGCCACGTAGGGCGAGCTGGTAGTGATGGCCGACGATGCCGCGTTCATCACGATGGTCGGGATCTTGGCCTGCGTGGCGATGGCGCCCACGGCATACGCGTTGGGGCTGAAGTCCAGGCCGGTGAGCACGTTCACCTTGTCGCGCACGATGAGCTCCTGCGCGATGCGCTTGGCGGCGTCGGGTGCGGGGCCTGCGGTGTCCTTTTTGATGATCTCGACCGTGCGGCCGCCCACCTTGCCGCCGTGCTCCTTCAGGTAGAGCGCGATGCCGGCGTCGAACTGGCGGCCGTAGTCGGCGTACGGGCCAGAGTAGGTGGCGATGAGGCCGATGCGCAGCGGCTCGTCGGCGGCCTGCGCGCCAGCGGTGCCCAGCAGGCCGAAGCCGGCGAGCAGCAGGGTCGAGAGGATGGTTCTCTTGGTCATCATTGGGTTCACGGGAAAACGCCTTTCAGGTGGAGTGGATGCGCCACGTCGGCGCCGCTGTCATGTAACCGAATATGCAAACAAAGCGGGCGATGATGCCCGAGCCGTCCTTCAAATCTGGGTATCGGGCACGCGGACCCTGAGGCCATCGAAGGCTGCGGTCACGCTGAGCTGGCAGCTCAGGCGCGAGCCGGACGTGCGCTCGGACGCGACGGCGTCGAGCAGCGCGCTCTCCATGTCGTCGGGCGGCGGCAGCAGGTCGATGAAGGCGTCGTCCACGTAGACGTGGCAGGTGGCACAGGAACAGCAGCCGCCGCACTCGGCGTCGATACCGCGCACGTTGCCGCGAATGGCGGTCTCCATCACGCTGGCGCCGACCTTGGCGTCGACCTCGCGCGTGGTGCCGTCCTTGAGGATGTAGTGGATCGTGGGCATGGTTTTCAGAACATGTCGAAGTACTCGCGGTGTTCCCACTCGCTGACTTCGAGGTTGAAGCGGGCGATCTCCGCTTCCTTGATGTGGCAGAGGTAGTCGATGAAGACTTTGCTCATCTGCGTGTTGAGCATTTCGTCCTTGCGCAGGCAGGCGAGGGCGTCGCTCAGGGAGCGTGGCAGCTGCTCTGCGGGCGTTTCGTACGGCGCATCGGCCGAGGGGCCGGGGTCGGTCTTGTTGCGGATGCCGTCGAGCCCCGAGAACAGTTGCGACGCGAGGTACAGGTACGGGTTGGCCGTCGGCTCGCCCACGCGGTTCTCGATGCGCGAGGCGCTTTGGCCCACGCCGCCGAGCACGCGCAGCATCGCGCCGCGGTTGTCCTTGGCCCAGATCGCTCGGTCGGGTGCGAGCGAGAAGGGGCGGTAGCGGCGGTAGCCGTTGATGGTGGGGCTCGCCAGCGCCGCGGCGCCGCAGGCATGCGCCTTGAGGCCGCCGAGGTAGTGCATGCCGATCTCGCTGAGGGTCTGGCCTTCGGCTTCGGGCATGAAGGCGTTGACGCCGTCGCTCTTGCGCCGCAGCGACTGGTGCAGGTGCCAGCCGCTGGACATCACGTTCGGAATCTTCGGGCGGCACATGAAGGTGGCGTGCAGCCCGTTGCGCTGGCAGATCTGCTTGATGGCACTGCGCAGCAGCACCATGGTGTCGGCGGGCATGACGCCGGCGGTGGGTCCGAAGGTCAGCTCGAACTGGCTCGGGCCGAATTCGATCTCGAGCGAGCGCAGCGGCAGGCCCAGCGCGATAAGGTTGGAGCGCAGCAGCTCCATCAGCCCGTCGACGCGGTCGTAGCGCAGCTCGGTGAGGTACTGGTGGCCGTGCGAGAGCAGCGACACCCGCGGCGGCTCGCCGGGCTGGCCCGAGTCGGCCAGGCCCATGCGGGCGTCGTCGAGCTTGAAGACATGGAACTCGACCTCGAGGCCGGCGATGAAGTCCAGCCCCAGCTCGTCGAGCTGGCGCACCGCGCGCTGCAGGATCTGCCGCGTGGCGAAGGGGCAGGGCTTGCCGTCGGCCATGTAGGCGTCGCACATCACCCAGCCGGTGCGCGGCGACCACGGCAGGATCTTGAAGGTGGCGGGGTCGGCCACGATGGTGAAGTCGGCGCCGCCCTGCAGGCCTTCGATGGCGAAGCCGCCGCCTTGCGTGAACACCGGGAACACGGTCTTGTGCGAGGTGTCCTTGGCGAGCAGCGTGGAGGTGAGGTTCACGCCGTCCCACAGGGCCGAGCGCGCCTCGGTGGCGACCAGCGTCTTGCCGCGCAGGATGCCGTGCTGGTCGGGCCAGGCGAAGCGCACGAGATCGACTTCGCCGCTGTCGATGCGGCGCACCAGCTCGCGGGCCTGCGCATGCTGGTCGTCGGACCAGAGGCCGAAGCGGTCGACGAATGTGTGGCTGCTGCTCATGGCGCTTGCTCAGGCAGCGAGCCGTGCGGAGGCCCAGTCGGACTTCAGGCGGCGCGCGCGGTCGGCGTCCTGCCAGTAGGCCTCGGTGGCTGCCTCGTCGCTGACCTTGCGGCCGATGCCGTCGATGGAGGGCGGGCCGGTCATCGCGCTGGCCTGTGCGGCGTCGATCAACATCGGTGCGCTCTCGCCGGCCAGCGTGGCTTCGATGGCCTTCACCAGCACGCGGCGGTAGGCAATGATGCCCTTGTCGGTGCTGCCCAGGTGCTCGCGCGTGCGGTCCTGGATGGCGCCTTGCGACTCCACCGCCCACTGGTCGTGCACGTTGATGTCGTCGCCCATGCCGGTGTAGGTTTCGGTCAGCTGCTCCTCGATGCTGTAGCCGTAGTTGTTGCGCTTGTTCTTGCGCGAGGTGTAGTCGGGCAGTTCGTAGAGCTTCAGGCGCTGGTCGCGCATCTGCTGCTTGTCGACCGGGCCGGTGAAGCTGGTGAAGATGGCGTACCAGTAGCAGTGCGTGTCGTCGACCGGCACGTGCCATTGCGAGATGGTCATCTCGGCGCTCATCGGGATCACGAAGGCCTGCGGGAACACCACGTTGGTCACGCGCACGTGGGTGGTGTCTTCCGACAGCTTGCGCAGCGCCTTCAGGCGGAAGCCGTAGTCGGTGGGCTCCACGCTGATGTCGGGGCGGTCGTACTCGCGCAGCACCTTGGTGATGGGCATGTCGGAGTCGGCCGAGGCGCCGCGGAACTGCTTGCCGTAGCTCCCGGAGGTGTCTTCATCCTCGAAGAAGCGGTGCAGGTACGAGGCGTGCGCGGGGTCGATGCCCACTTCGAGCGCCTGCAGCCAGTTGCACTCGAACAGGCCCTTGAACGCGAAGGTGTGGCTGTCGGGCGCGACGAAGCAGTCGAACTCGGGGAAGGCGGGGGGCTCGCCCTCGCCGATGAACGCGAAGATCACGCCGCTTTTTTCGACGACCGGATAGGCCGACTGCTTGATGCGGCTGCACAGCTTGCTGGTGGCGGGCTCGGCGGGGGTTTCGAGGCAGTTGCCCTTGGCGTCGAACAGCCAGCCGTGGAAGGCGCAGCGCAGGCCGCCGTTTTCGAGCCGGCCGAATGCGAGGTCGGCGCCGCGATGCGGGCAGTCGCGGTCGAGCATGCCGAGCTGGCCGTTCTCGTCACGGAACAGGACGAAGTCCTGCCCCATGAGCTTCACTGGCTTGACCGGGCGCGGGCCCGCCAGCTCGTCGGCCAGGGCCACCGGCTGCCAGTAGCGGCGCAGCAGCTTGCCGGCGGGCGCGCCGGGTCCAACGCGGGTGATGAAATCGTTCTGCTCTGCGCTGATCATCGTGCGGGCTCCATCGTGGGGACTGTGGAAAGAGGCTTGCAGTCATTGCATGCAACTGTATGCATTGTCTTGGTGATCCTCGATCCGGGTCAAACTTTCATCTGCGATTTGGCCCTGATTTGGGGCTTGAAGAGGCATGAATCAGGGTAAACGCTGAGCCTATCGTTAGTTTTTGACACTTGTTGCGCGTCAATGCATGCAACAACCGAGCCAAGATAAATATGCTGCGTGCAATGTCAGGCGCGTCTCCTAGAATCCGCCGATGGACTCCCAACAATCCCGCGTGCTCGTGCAACTGCGCGACATGATCCTCAAGGGCGAATTCGTGCCCGGAGAGCGGCTGGCCGAGATCCCTCTCGCCGAGAAGCTCGAGGCCTCGCGCACCCCGGTGCGGCTCGCGCTGGCCAGTCTGGAGCACGAAGGGCTGATCGAGCAATCGCCCAGCGGCGGCTACCAGATGCGCCGTTTCACCTCCCAGGAAGTGGCCGACGCCATCCGCGTGCGCGGCGTGATAGAAGGCTTCGCCGCGCGCCTGCTGGCCGAAGACGGTGCATCGCGCCAGCTGCTGCGCGACCTGAAAGAGTGCCTGGAGGCCGGCGACCGCGCCGTGAACAAGCCCAGCATGGAAATCGACGACTACGCGGCCTACGTCGAAATGAACGACCGCTTCCACAAGCTGATCGTCGAAGGCTGCGGCAATCTCGCGCTCAAGCGGGTGATGGACATGCTGGGCGGCCAGCCCTTTGCCGCTCCGAGCGCGATGCTGCCGATGCAGTCGTCGATGGAAGAGGGGCAGCAGTGGATGCGGCAGGCGCACCGCACGCACCACGCAATCGTGCAGGCCATCGAGCGCGGGCAGGGCTCGCGGGCGCAGGCGCTGGGCGAGGAGCACGTCGAGATCGCGCGCATGAACCTCGACTACGCGTTGGAGCGGCCCGAACTGGCAGCCGAGTTGATGCCCGGCATCCGCCTGGTGTCCAAGGGCCGGGGCGCCTGAGGTCGGGCAAACCGGCGGGTCTGTAAAAGACCGACTGGTATTTCGGCATCCGCTTCGTCTGCTCAGCGACGGGCGAGACTAGAATTTCCGGCATGAGTGCCACCGCCCCCGCCAAGACCTCGTTCAAGGAGCAGATGCTGCAGGCCCGCGAGGAGGCCATCGTGCAGACCGCGAATCGCCTGCTCGCCGAGAAGGGCTTCGAATCGATGACGGTCGACGAGGTGGCCGCAACGGTCGGCATCGCCAAGGCCAGCCTCTACAAGCACTTTCCCAGCAAGGAAGACCTGGCCGCCGCCGCGATGGTGCGCATCATGCAACGCACGCTGGATTTCCTGGCCGCGGTGCCGGCCGAGGACAAGCCCGTCGACAAGCTGCGCGCCGTGGTGCGCTGGGCCATGCAGATGCAGCTGGCCGGCGAGATGCCTTCGCTGCCGCACCAGAACTCGAGCCTGCGCGCCGCACTGATGAACAACCGGGGATATCTCGACCGCTTGGTCACCATCAGCGACCAGCTCGGCGGCTGGATCCAGGCGGCGCAGGCCGACGGCTCGCTCAACCCGAAATTGCCGGCGATCGCCGTGCTCTACACGCTGTTCGCACGCGCCTGCGATCCGGTGCTCGGTTTCCTGAAAGCGGGTGGGCTGCAGACCGACGAACAGATCGTCGAACTGGTGCTCGCAACCTGCTTCGACGGCCTGGCTGCGCGCTAGCTGCTGAGCGCGCGCCGCGGCGTCACCACGGCTTCGACCGCCGCGCCGACCGCCAGCAGCCGGTGATCGGTGTTGCCGATGCTGGCCACCATCAGCCCGACTGGCGCCGTGCCCGCGTCGTGGCAGGGCACCGAGAGCGCACAGCCGTCGAACAGATTCACCACCGAGGGGTTGCGCAGCATGCGGCCGTTGATGCGGTAGTAGGTGTCGTCGTCCTTCAGCACCTCGGCGATCGGCGGAGCGATGTCGGGCGTGGTGGGCATCAGCATCGCGTCGTAGCCCACGGCGGCCGTGTTGATCGAACGGATGAACTGCCGGCGCAGCGCCTGCAGCTGCAGATAGTCGGGCGCGGTGATGGTTTCGCCGGTCTTGATGCGGGCCAGCACGCGCGGGTCGTACTTGGCGGCGCCGGTCTTGATGAAGTCGCGGTGCCAGGTGAAGGCTTCGGCGGCGGTGATCATGCCGCGCGGGTTGATGGTCGGCGCTTTTGCGAACTCGGTCATCGGCAGTTCGGTGATGGTGGCGCCAGCGGCCGAGAGCTTGGCCAGCGCCGACGCGAAGGCCGCGGCCACGGGCGGCGACAGATCGTCCTGGAAGAAGGTCTTGGGCACCGCGAAGCGCAGGCCGCGCAGCGGCAACACGCGCAGCGGCCGCTGCAGTTCGGCGGCCAGCACGGCGTCGAGCAGGGCGCAGTCTTCCACAGTCCAGGCCATCGGTCCGGCCGAATCGAAGGAGGTCGACAGCGGCATCACGCCGTCGAGCGGAATACGCCGCTGCGTCGGCTTGAAGCCCACCAGCCCGTTGAGCGCCGCCGGAATGCGCAGCGATCCGCCGGTGTCGGTGCCGATGGCGCCGGCCGCCATGCCGTCCGCCACCGAGATCGCGCCGCCCGAGGTCGAGCCGCCCGGGATGCGGCCGGTCGCGCGGTCGTACACGTTCTTCGGCGTGCCGTAGTTCGGGTTGATGCCAAGGCCTGTGTAGGCGAACTCGACCGTGTTGGTGCGCCCGATGATGATTGCGCCGGCGCGCCGCAGACGCTCGACCACGAGGGCGTCGCGCGTCGCCGGCGGCTGGCCGGCCAGCACCACCGAGCCGCCGAGCGTGGTGACGCCGGCTTCGTCGAACAGGTCCTTCAGCGAGATTGGGATGCCGGCGATCGGCGAGGCGGCCGGGCGACCGCTCTTGCGCTCGGCGTCGAGCCGTGCCGCGGTGGCGCGGGCCGAATCGGCGTGCGCGCGGATGAAGGTGCGCGCGCCTTCGCCCGCCGGGTTCTGGATGGCGGCCAGTGCTTCTTCGACCAGCTGGCTGCTGCTGAGGGTGCCGGCGGCCAGGCGGCGCGACATTTCGGCTATCGACAGCTGGCCCATGGCCCTGCCGGCGGTTTCGGTCGGTCCCTGGGCGAAGGCCTGGGGCCACAAGGAGAGCAGGCCAGTGGCCGCGGCGGCGCCGGCGGTCTGCTGCAGGAAGTTGCGTCGTTGTTGTTGCTGTTGCGTCATGGCGCTCTCCTCCATCGGTGAGATGGGCTTGGCCAGTCTACACAGCCGTGGTGGCCAACGCGTTGCCGGCCGTTACCGTCTGCGCGACGGGGCGGCCGGTCAGCGCACGTCGATCAGCAGCTGGGGCTTGTAGCCTTCCTGTTCACCATTGCGCGCGTAGCCCAGCGGGTTGGCCACCACTCGGCAACCGTTCTTCACATAGTCTGACGGGCAGTGCAGATGGCCGTGCAGCCAAAGCTTCGCGTGGGGCAGCAATTCGTCGAGTGCATTGCAGAAGCCGGCCGTGCCGGGCGTCAGGCCGTAGCGCGGATCGGCGCTTTCGAGGCTCGGCGCGAAGTGGGTGATGACCACCGTGGTGCCGTCGAAAGGCTCGGCCAATGCCTGCGTGAGCCAGGTCTGGCAGGCCAGCGCCTGGTCGCGCAGCTGCGCGGCGAGGAAGAGTTCGCCGTTACGCATGGTGGCTGCTTTTTCAAGATAGAAATCGGCTGCGCGCATGGCCTTGCCGCGTTTCTTGAGCGCCTCGGCCAGGCTGTCGGTGGGTTCGGCCAGTGCGTCGAAGTCGGCCCACAGCGTGGTGCCCACGAAGCGAATGCCGTCGATCACCCGGGTTTCACGCTCCAGCCAGAGGATGTCGAGCTCTTCGCAGAGCGTTCGCAGGCGGTCGTGGGTCTCGTCGAAGTCGACGTTGTCGTATTCATGGTTGCCCGGCACGTAGACAACAGGCACCGGCCAGCCGTTGCGGGGCGAAAAGCGGCCCAGGCCGAAGTCGGTGTCCGTCAGGCGGGAGCCTTGCTGGTAGGAGCCGATGTCGCCCGCCAGGATCAGCATGTCGGCGCCCGGCACGGGTTCGGCATGGAAGCGGGGATGGGACTCCAGATGCAGGTCGGAGAGCAGTTGCAGCTTCATCGTCGGGCCAGTCTAGGTGAATTGCCCCATGCGTGAAGCGCATAAGGTTTGGCTTGATTAACTAGGGATAACCCTTATTCTTGAAACATCACCCACTCCAGCGCAGCCACGAGCCGCGCACTGTCATGTTCAGCCTTATTGCCCAAGTGGCCCGTTTCTTCCGTTCTTCCAGCGCCAACGTCCCGGCCAGCCACGCCGCAGCGCTGATGGAAAGCGCCGACAAGCGCGCTGGTCGCGGAGCCCACCACGCGCAGGAACTGCGCGCCGCAGCCAGCGCCTGGCTTAGCGTCGTTCGCTGAGCAAATCCCAGATCCGGTCAGTCGGGCACTTTCTGCCCGAGGACCGATCCGGCGAAAGCCGCGGCTGCCGAGCGCAACAACGCATTGCGCAGCCATTCGTGAGAATGCCCGTGCTGGGCGCGCCGGTGCCAGATGGCGTCCACGTGCACCGGCGGCTGGTCGAAGGGCAGGTCGCGCAGCACCAACTGGTCGTCGATGCCGGTCACGGTCACGAAGTGACGGGGCAGCACGGTCAGCAGGTCTGAATTGGCGACCACCCGGCCCGCCGTGAAGAACTGATTCACCGTCACCACGATGCGCCGCTCGCGGCCCATGGCGCCCAGTGTCTGGTCGATGAAGCCGTAAGGTCGCCCCGAAAAACTCACCAGCAGGTGCCGCGCCGCACAGTAGTCATCAAGCGTGAGGGGCGCGTCCGCCAGCGGATGGCCGCGGCGCATCACGCATACATACTGGCCCAGGTAGAGCCGCTGGGTCTCGAACGGCACTCCCACCCCCGACTGCCCGCGCGCCGCGAGGCTGGCGATCACCGCCGGGAAATAGCCGACGGCCATGTCGACCTCTTCCAACTCCAGCATGCGGCGCGGATCGCGTGTGGTCAGCGGCAGCACGCGCAAGGAGATTGCGGGTGCCTCTTTTTCTGCGATCTGCACCAGGCCTGGGATGAGTTCGGCTGCGGTGGCGTCGGCCATCGCTAATAGGAAGGTGGTGTCGGCGGTGCCTGCATCGAACTCGCCGGGAGCCAGCGTGTGCTGCAGCTGACGCAGGGCATCGCGCACGGTCGGCCACAGGGCCAGCGCCCGCGGCGTGGGCTCCACGCCGGCGCCCGAGCGGCGCACCAGCTCGTCCCCTAGTACTTCGCGTAAGCGCCGTAGTGCATTACTTACTGCCGGCTGCGTGATCGAGAGGTTGCGGGCGGCGCGCGTGAGGTTGCGCTCCGCCATTACCTCGTCGAAGACGCGAAGCAGGTTGAGGTCGAGTGTGCGAAAGTTGACGTCCATCAGTCTTGTGAATGATAAACATCAGAAAGATAAAGTGGACGAACACTGGGGTAATCCCTAATATCACTGCATCGGCCTTGTTCGCCACCACTGATTACCACTATCCCAGGAGGGATGCATCATGACCAGCTTCGTTCACGTTGACCAACCTACTGTCCACCCCGGCGTGCGTCGCGCCGAAGTCCTGTTCGGCCAGATCCAGGCCGCTCGCGCCGGCGCCAATGGTGCCCGTCCGCTCATTGCCCTGCTGATCGTCGCCATCGCGGCGGCCGTGCTAGTGGTGACCGACTCGCTCGTTTCCAACTGGAACGAAGGCGGCCTGCTCGCTGCCTGGACTGTGTTCTGCATCGCGGCTATCGCTTTGTTCGCGCTGTTCGCAGGCTCGGTGCGCCAAAGCAGCATCGCTGGTGCCTGGCGCGCTGCTGCCGAACGCCGTGCTGCTGCTCGTGCTGACGCCCGCTTCCTGGAAACCGCCAAGAGCGACCCGCGTGTGATGCAAGAACTGCAGGCTGCGATGTGGCGCCAGCAATCGGAAGGCACGGTGCCTGCCGCTGAAGCCGCCAAGATCGACGCGCTGGCCCGTATGAGCACCCATTCGCAGGAAGTGCGCATGCCCACGCTGTATGAAGCGATGCGCCGGATGAACAGCTCGCGCTATTACTAAGTAGCGACTCGCTTGATGCAAGAAAGCCGCCTTTGGGCGGCTTTCTTTATGGGAGCGTAGCTCTCCCAAGGAAGCGCCTCGCACCCCGAGTGAAAAAGTTCTTGGAAGTTGATAGCGCTCCCGAAACTGTCATATACTCGTGGGCTTCGCTGATGAATGCCTCTGGTGTTCGATGCAGTTGGTGCTTCTCTGGGGCGTTGATTGTTGGCGGTGAAGAAAGTCTTCGAAAGTTGACG
>NZ_JBPJZK010000005.1:0-721909 GCF_051216475.1 Variovorax nivicola
GCGGGCTGGACAGCCCAAGGAGGAGAGCGGGGTTTACCGGACGGGCTCCCTTCAGCGCTACGGGAGCGGGAGAAACAATATCAGGAGGAGGCCGAAGGCCGGGGGACATTCGCGGAGCAAGGTACCCCGTCGGCGTGATCGCACCCCGAACAACGCACTAGGACTTGCCGGCCCGCGGCGGCTTCATATGCTGCCGAGCCATCGCCAGAAAGGCCATGGCGGCCGGGTTGAGCGGATGCTTGGCCAGCCGTATGGCGACCACCGGGTACTCCAACGTAGGCCGCACCACGCCCACCGCGCGCAGGTTGGCCGGCATCAGCACTTCTACATAGCGCGGCAGCAACGCGACTCCCGCGCCCGCCTGGATGAGGCCGAAGGCCGTCGACAGCATCGACACGTGATGCACCACACGCGGGTACACATTGGCCGCGCTCGACAGTTGCCGGCTCACGGCCCGCCACACATTGGCGTCGGGGTTGACGTGGATGAAGGGCAGGGCTTCAAGGTGCCGGGCCTCGACCACGGCGTGCTGCGCCAGCGGATGGTCGTCCCGCACGAACAGGGCCATGCGTTCCGTGAACAGCGGCTCCGTCGCGAGTTCCGAATGCTTCTGGCCGATGTCCGAGCCGAAGCCCAAGTCGGCTTCCTGCGAGAGGATGCGCGAGATCATCTGATCCGCCGTGCTGTCGAGCAGCGTGGTCGCGAGCGTCGGGTGCTTCTGCGAAAAGCGGCCGAGCAACGGCGGCAGCAGGGCGCCGGCGGTCAGATGGCCCACCGCCAGCACGATGCGGCCTTCGCGCAGCTGCGATTGCGAGCGGCAGGCATCGACGGATTCATCGATCAGCCGCAGTGCACGCACGGCCGTGTCGACCATCATCTGGCCTGCGTTGGTCATGCGGATACGGCGTCCGCGCACCACCAGTGGCTGCGCCAGCTCTTCTTCCAGGCGCTTGACCAAGTGGCTGATGGCCGGCTGCGTGAGCTGCAGTGCCTCGGCCGCCAGCGTGAAGCTGCCAGTTTCGGCCACCGCCGTCAGCGCCCGCAACTGCTGCAGCGAGATTTCTTCCGCGGTGTTCCTTGCCATAAACAGCGTTGATAGTTGAATAAGCAGAATTATCTGGCTTGATGCGCTGCCGCTGCATAGCATCCTTTTTTTGTTCACAGGCACAGAATTCCGTACATGAAACGCCACCAGTTCCTCCAGGTGCTCGCCGTTGCGCTCGGCATGGCCGCCTCGTCCGCCAGCCTGGCCCAGGGCTACCCGAACAAGCCGATCCGCCTGATCGTGCCGTTCCCGGCGGCCGGTGCCACCGATCTCTTCGCCCGCACGCTGGGGCAGAAGATGGGCGAGAAGCTCGGCACCACGCTGGTGGTCGACAACAAGCCCGGCGCCGGCGGCGCCATCGGCTCCGACCAGGCCGCGAAAGCTCTGCCCGATGGCTACACGATCCTGCTGGCCACCACCAGCACGCACTCCATCGGCCCTGCCGTCAGCAAGCTGCCCTACGACACGGTGCGCGACTTCACGCCCATCGCGCACGTGGGCGACGCGGCCAGCATCATGCTGGTGCCGGTCAATTCGCCCGCGAAGACGGTGCGCGAGTGGATCGACTACGCGAAGAAGAACCCCGGCAAGCTCAATTACGCATCGAGCGGCAACGGCACCATCGTGCAGCTCACGGCCGAGCTGTTCAAGGCGCAGGCCGGCGTGTTCGTCACGCACATTCCCTACAAGGGCACGGCGCTGGCCATTCCCGACCTGATCAGCGGCAAGGTCGACGTGCTGTTCGACTCGCTGCCCACCGGCATGCCGCATGTGCGCGACGGCCGCCTGCGCGCGCTGGGCGTCACTTCGCTCAAGCGCAGCCCGCTGGCGCCCGAGCTGCCGCCGATTGCAGACACGCTGCCGGGCTACGAGTCGAACACGTGGTTCGGCTTCTATGGCCCGAAGGGCCTGCCGGCTGACATCGTCGCGAAGATCAACAAGGCGGCCAACGAAGCACTGGCCGACCCCGAGGTGAAAGAGAAGCTCGCGCGCCTGGGCATCGAAACCGCGACGCCGGGCACGCCCGACCAGTTCGCCAAGATGGTCGCCACCGATGCCGCCAAGTGGAAAAAGATCGTCGTCGACCGCAAGATCACCAACGAATGAAGCAGAGAAAGAAGAGCACGCCGAAATGAACTTCGACTTCAACAACCCCTACCTCTCGACCCGCATCCCGATCTTCGCGCGCAACGTGGTGTCGACCTCGCACCCGCTGGCCTCGCAGGCCGGGCTGCGCATCCTGCAGCAGGGTGGCAACGCGGTCGACGCGGCCATTGCCACTGCCGCCGTGATGACGCTGGTCGAGCCGGTGAGCAACGGCCTGGGCAGCGACGCGTTCTGCATCCTGTGGGACGGCAAGGAGCTGCACGGCCTCAACGCCTCTGGCCCCGCGCCCAAGGCCTGGACGCCCGAGTACTTCAAGGCCAAGTACGGCGCCGACGCCATCACGCCGCCGATGCGCGGCATCGACTCGGTCACGGTGCCGGGCGCGGTGCGCGGCTGGGTCGCCATGAGCGAGCGCTTCGGCAAGCTGCCGTTCGCCGACCTGCTGGCGCCGGCCATCGACATCGCCGAGCGCGGGTACCTCGTGCCGCCGGTGGTGCAGGGCAAGTGGGCCGCGGCCACGCCGCTGCTGGGCTCGCAGCCGGGCTTTGCGCAGACCTTCCTGCCGTGGGGCCGCGCGCCCGAGGTGGGCGAGCTGTTCCGCTTCACGGCCGCCGCGCGCGCGCTCAAGGCCATTGCACGCACCAAGGGCGAGGCCTACTACAACGGCGAGATCGCCGAGGCACTGGCGAAGTTCTCGGCCGAGCAAGGCGGTGCGCTCACGGTGGCCGACCTTGCGGCCTACCAGCCCGAGTGGGTCAAGCCCATTTCGCGCGACTACCGCGGCCACACGCTGCATGAGATTCCGCCGAACGGCCAGGGCATTGCCGCGTTGATCGCGCTCGGCATTCTCGAGAAATTCGACATCGCCTCGCTGCCGGTCGATTCGGTCCAGTCGCAGCACCTGCAGATCGAAGCAATGAAGCTGGCTTTTGCCGACGTGTACCGCTACGTGTCGGAGCGCAAGACGATGGAAGTCACGACCGAGCAGATGCTCGACGATGCGTACCTGGCCTCGCGTGCCCGCCTCATCGACGCTCAGCGCGCACAAGACTTCAAGGCCGGCAACCCCGTGAAGGGCGGCACCATCTACCTCACGGCCGCCGACGAGAGCGGCATGATGGTGAGCTTCATCCAGAGCAACTACATGGGCTTCGGCTCGGGCTGCGTGGAGCCCGAGTTCGGCATCAGCCTGCAGAACCGCGGCCACGGCTTCAGCCTGAAGGCCGAGAGCCCGAACGTGGTGGCCCCGGGCAAGCGCCCGTTCCACACCATCATTCCGGCCTTCCTCACCAAGGACGGCCAGCCGGTGATGAGCTTCGGCGTGATGGGCGGCAACATGCAGCCGCAGGGTCACATGCAGACGCTGGTGCGCATGCTCGACTACAAGCAGAACCCGCAGGCCGCCTGCGACGCGCCGCGCTGGCGTTTCAACGCGGGGCTCGAGATCAACGTGGAGGCCGCGATGAACCCGGCCACGGTGCAGGGCCTGCGCGACCTGGGCCATCACCTGGAAGTGATCAACGACTCGTACCAGGACTTCGGCGCCGGCCAGTTCATCTGGCGCGCGGGCGAACCTTCGGTAGAAGGCTACGTGGCCGCCAGCGATCCGCGCCGCGACGGCGTGGCTGCAGGGTATTGAGCAAGGTCTCGAGGTTCCCGCGATGATCGGGGGATGAACAAGACAGCCGCATCGCTCGGCATCCCCTCTCACGACGGCGCAAGAAAAGGCTATGCGTCCGGTCTGATCCTCGCCACGCTGGGCGCCATCGCGTTCAGCGGCAAGGCCATCATCGTCAAGCTGGCGTACCGCTACGGTGTGGACGCCATCACGCTCATCATGCTGCGCATGCTGTTCGCGCTGCCGCTCTTTGCCGTGATGGCATGGTGGGCGGGGCGCGGCAAGCCAGCGCTTACGGGCCGCGACTGGATCGGCGTGATCGGGCTCGGCTTCTCGGGCTACTACCTCGCGAGCTTTCTCGACTTTGCCGGGCTGGCCTACATCTCGGCCAGCTTCGAGCGGCTGATTCTGTATCTCAACCCCACGCTGGTGCTGCTGTTCGGCTGGCTGATGTACCGGCGGCGCGCCACGCGCCCGCAGGTGCTGGGCATGGTCGTGAGCTATGCGGGCGTGCTGCTGGTGTTCGGCCACGAGCTGTGGACCGGGGGCGGCGGCAAGGGCGGTGGGGCGGCGGCGTGGGGCGCGTTCCTAGTGTTCCTGAGCGCAGTGAGCTATGCGGGCTACCTCGTCTACAGCGGGGAGTTCGTCAAGCGCCTCGGGTCGCTGCGGCTCGTGGGGTTGGCCACCACGGTGGCCTGCGTGCTGTGCATCCTGCAGTTCGTGCTGACGCGGCCGATGAGCGTGGCGATGCAGGTGGCGCCCGAGGTGATCTGGCTGTCGGTGCTCAACGCCACGCTGTGCACGGCCGTGCCCGTCCTGATGGTGATGATGGCCATCGAGCGCATCGGCCCCGCCGTGGCCGCTCAAACCGGCATGATCGGGCCTCTGTCGACCATCCTCATGGGGGTGGTCATACTGGGCGAGCCGTTCACGCCGTGGATCGCCGCCGGCACCGTGCTCGTCATCGCGGGCATTTTCGTTTTCACACGCAAGGGGCGCTGAAGCCCCTTGCCGGACTGACTGACTCACAGGAGCAAAAACATGGATCTGGGTATTGCAGGCAAGACCGCGCTGGTGTGCGGCGCGAGCAAGGGGCTGGGCTACGGCTGCGCCGAGGCGCTGGTGCGCGAAGGCGTCAATGTGGTGATCGTGGCGCGCGGCGCCGAGGCGCTGGAAGCGGCTGCGAAGAAGCTTACGGAAGCCGCGGGCGCATCGGGCCCGTTCGTCAAGCACGTGGCAGCCGATATCACCACCGAAGCCGGCCGCGCCGCAGTGTTCGCGCTGGGCCATGACTTCGACATCGTCGTCACAAACGCAGGCGGCCCGCCGCCCGGCGACTTCCGCAACTGGGATCGCGAGGCGTGGATCAAGGCGGTCGATGCCAACATGCTCACGCCCATCGAGCTCATCAAGGCCACGGTCGACGGCATGGCCAAGCGCGGCTTCGGCCGCATCGTGAACATCACGTCGAGTTCGGTGAAGTCGCCCATCGACATCCTGGGCCTGTCGAATGGTGCGCGCAGCGGCCTCACCGGCTTCGTGGCCGGCGTGGCGCGCACGCCCATCGCGGCGCAGGGCGTGACCATCAACAACCTGCTGCCGGGCTCCTTCGACACCGACCGCCTCAAGGGCACGATGGCCGGCGCCGCGCAGAAGTCGGGCCAGGACTTCGACACCGTGTGGGAAGCCCGCAAGAAGAACATTCCCGCGAAGCGCTTCGGCACGCCGGCCGAGTTCGGCGCCATCTGCGCGTTTCTCTGCAGCGTGCAGGCCGGCTACATGACCGGTCAGAACGTGCTGGCCGATGGCGGGGCCTACCCGGGAACTTACTGAGCTCGCTTCCAGGCTGCGTGAGGCCCGGTAAAGCCTGTTCCTCGACGTTCGCTTGTGAACGGGCGGCTGTGGTCTTCAGCGCCGCGACGCCACCACGATCCCGCCCACGATAAGCAAAAACGCCGCGCCGTGATACCAGTGCGGTGGTTCGCGCAGGAAGGCCGCCGAAAGCACCGCCGCGAACAGCGGCGTGAGGTTCATGAAGATGCTCGCTGCCTGCGGGCCCGCGCGCTGCACACCGGTGCCCCAGCAGCGATACGCCACCACTGCGGGCCCGATGCCGATGAACAGCATCGCTGCGATGAGTGGCCAGCCGAGGTCGATGTGGGCCGGCGTCAGCGTCCATTCGCCGGCGGCCAGTGCGCCCGACCACGCGACGCCGAACACCAGCTGCGACATCAGGAACGCGGCCCAGTCCTGCCGCACGGCCTTGGGCTCATGCGTGCGCGCCAGCAGCCAGCTGTAGAAGGCCCAGGCGATGGTGCCCAGGATCATGTAGAGGTCGCCCGGCACCAGCCGCAGCCCAAGCAGCTGCCGCCATTCGCCGCGGCTGAGCACCAGCAGCACACCCACCATCGACAGCAGCGCCCCGCCGATTTCGCGGGCGCTGATGCGTGCGCCGAAGAACAGGGCGCCGGTCGCGAGCATCCACAGCGGCAGGCTGGAGCCGACCAGCGTGACGTTGATCGGTGTGGAGGTCTGCAGCGCCAGGTACTGGAACGCGTTGTACAGGCCGATGCCCAGTAGCCCGAGCACCGCGTAGCGTTTCCAGTGCGCCCACAGCGGGCTGTTGCGGCGCAGCACCGGCGCGGCCAGCGGCAGCAGCAGCACGAACGCGATGACCCAGCGCACGAAGTTCAGCGTGAGCGGCGACACCATGTCGCGCACCAGCCGGCCGACCACGGCATTGCTGGCCCAGAGCAGCGGTGGAACGACGAGCAGGAGAACGGTGAGGGGAGCGAGGCGCTGCGGCTGTGTCTGCATGGCCGCCGACTCTACCGGGCAATGATGCCCCGCGCCGCCACGGGAAACCCAGACGTGGCAGGATGCCCATCCCTCTTCTTTTCCTGTGTGTGGAGACTGCAACGATGATGAGCAAAGCCGTCCGTATCGACCGCCATGGCGGCCCCGAAGAACTGAAGATCGTCGACGTGGAAGTCGGCGAGCCCGGCCCCGGCGAGATCCGCATCCGCCACAAGGCCGTGGGCCTGAACTTCATCGACACCTATCAGCGCAGCGGGCTCTACCCGTTCGCGATGCCGCTGCAGTTGGGCATGGAAGCCTCGGGCATCGTCGAGGCGGTGGGCGAGGGCGTGACGCACCTGAAGTCCGGCGACCGCGCCGCCTATGCCAGCCCGCCGCCGGGCGCCTATTGCGAGTTGCGCGTGATGCCTGCCAAGTGCGTGTGCAAGCTGCCCGACGACATCTCCTTCGAGACCGGCGCGGCCATGATGCTCAAGGGCCTGACCACGCAGTACCTGCTGAAGAAGACGCTGCCGGCCGAAGGTCTGCAGGCCGGCGACTTCATCCTGTTCCATGCTGCTGCCGGCGGCGTTGGGCTGATCGCCTGCCAGTGGGCCAAAGCGCTGGGCCTGCAGCTGATCGGCACGGCGGGCAGCGACGCCAAGTGCAAGCTCGCGCTGGCGCACGGCGCGGCGCACGCCATCAACTACAGCACCGAGAACTTCGCGGCGCGCGTGAAGGAAATTACCGGCGGCAAGGGCGTGAAGGTGGTGTACGACTCGGTGGGCAAGGACACCTTCGAAGGCTCGATCGACTGCCTACGCCCCTTCGGCCTGCTGGCCATCTTCGGCAACGGCTCGGGCCCGGTGCCGCCGGTCAACCTCGGCTTGCTGGCGTCCAAGGGCTCGCTCTATCTGACGCGCCCGACGCTGTTCACGCACATGGCCACGCGCGAAAGCACGCAGGCGATGGCCGACGACCTGTTCGCGGTGGTGCGAAGCGGCGCGGTGAAGATCCCGATCGACCAACGCTATGCGCTGGCCGACGTGCAACAGGCGCACCGCGACCTGGAAGCGCGCAAGACCACGGGCTGCACGATCCTGACGCTCTGAGCGTCGACAGTCTTGTCCTACCGGCGGTGGGGTGTCATGCCTTCGACTTGTGCCGGGTGCACTTTGTAGCCTGTGAACACAGCGCGGAGACAAGCCAGCCCATGACCACCGTTCGCACCTTCATCGTCGAAGACAACCCCACCATCCGCAAGAGCCTTGTGGGTACGTTGCGCGAGGTGGCGCGGGTCGATCTGGTCGGCGAGGCCGAGTCGGAGGAGGAAGGCTCGCGCTGGCTTTCAGACAACCTGTCGCAATGGGACCTGGCCATCGTCGACCTGTTCCTGAAGGACGGCACCGGCTTTCGCGTGCTCGAAGCGTGTCGCCACCGAGGCCCGTCGCAGAAGATGGTGGTGCTCAGCAACTACGCCACGCCCGATATGCGGCGCAAATGCGTGGACCTCGGTGCCGATGCCGTGTTCGACAAGGCCACCGAAATCGACGACCTGATCGACTACTGCCTGCGCCACCGTCAGGCGCAGTTCAGTTCGCCCGCCGCACACTGAGGCAGGGGCATTTTTCGCCGACCGGCAGCCGATGCCGGACTTCGCCGAAAATGCATCCCCAAAGGCGCGAGGAGCACGCGCCGGGCTCCGCAAATTGGCGACGAGATTCATGCGCGGAAATCACACATTCCCCTGCTGAGTCGGCCTGCGCGCCTGCAACGCGCGTGGCGCCCCAAGTTGCAACATGTCCCGCTCCCGCTTTCTTCCCGACAACTTCACCTTCGCGCTGCTCTCGGTCGTGACCTTTGCCAGTCTGCTGCCCGCAAGCGGCAAAGCTGCACATTTCTTCGAGCTGCTGACGACTGCCGCCATCGGCCTGCTGTTCTTCCTGCACGGGGCGAAGCTGTCGCGCGAGGCGATCGTGAATGGGCTCACGCACTGGCGGCTGCACCTGCTGGTGTTCGGCAGCACCTTCGTGCTGTTTCCGATGCTCGGGCTGGCGCTCAAGCCTTTGCTCTTGCCGCTGGTGACGCCCGAGCTCTACACCGGCGTGCTGTACCTCTGCGTGCTGCCCGCCACGGTGCAGTCGGCTATCGCATTCACGGCGATGGCTCGGGGCAACATGCCCGCCGCCATCTGCAGCGCATCGGCGTCCACCCTGCTGGGTGTGTTCATCACGCCGGTGCTGGTCAATCTGGTGGTACTGCCGAACGGCGGCCATGCAAGCTCTTCGCTGGATTCCATCGGCCGTATCCTGCTGCAGCTGATGGTGCCGTTCGTGGTGGGGCATCTGCTGCGGCCGTTGATCGGCAAGTGGATACAGCGCCGCGCTGCGGTGCTGAAGTTCGTTGACCAGGGATCGATCCTGCTGGTCGTCTACACGGCATTCAGCGCGGCCGTGATCGAGGGGCTGTGGAAGCAGGTGCCCGCGCATGCGCTGGTCGGGCTGCTGGTGGTGTGCGCGGTGGTACTGGGGCTGGCGCTGAGCCTCACCACACTGCTGGCGCGCAAGCTGGGCTTCGATACCGAGGACGAGATCACGATCGTGTTCTGCGGCTCCAAGAAGAGCCTGGCCAGTGGCATACCTATGGCGAAGGTGCTGTTCGCTTCGCATGCGGTGGGCGCGATCGTGCTGCCGCTGATGCTGTTCCATCAGATGCAGCTGATGGTGTGTGCCGTGCTGGCACAGCGCTATGCGCGCAGGGAGATCGAGCCCGCCGGGGCCGGCGGGCTCGTCAAGGCCAAGTAGGCTTCCTGGGGCCTGGCGAGCCGTCGCTTGGCTGGCCCCAGTGGTTTCAGCGGTTGCTGTTCAGCGGGCCAGGGTCGCTGGTACTCGCCATGCCGGTTTCGACATGTCCCGCGAAGCGGCGAAGGAACGGCGCACTTGTCGACGATCCGGCGCCCGAGGTGATCGACAGGTCGTACCAGCCCGAACTGGCATTCAGAACCCAGAGGTCCTGCACCGTCGCTCCGGCAGCCAGGTTGTGGGTGCGCGCGGCCTCCTTGCTGTAGGCATTGCTTACCGTCACCAGGCAGGCTGCCGATCCGCTGTTGGTCAGCGTCAGGGCGACATTGCCGTTGGTGACGTCGTAGCAGACCTTCGCTTCGGGGCTGGCCGTGCCTTGAGCGACTGCGGAGGCATCGCCCTTGTACTGGCACAGGTAGCCATTCGGCCCGTAGACGGCGAAATCGTAGGCGCCCTTCGTGTCCGACAAGAGCCAGTAATCCGAAAGCACATCACCGGGGGAGACGGTGTAGCGGCGCGGGTTGTCGTTGGGCTTCAGGCGGTTGTACGCATAGAACGCGGCGCCCACGGCGCCCGTGTTGGCAAAGTTGAGCCAGAGTTGGACGTTGCGCGTATCGACACGGCTGTGCACGAAGTGCTCGTAGGGCAAGGGCCGTGCCTTGCGCGTGCCCGGCTCCTGGGAGGGCATCAACTGGGGATTCGGCACGTAGTCGGTCCTGGAGCCGACGGTGATCGGTGCGACCGGTGCGATCCTTGGAATCGACGTGTCCTGTTTTCCTGAGAAATCGAAGGCCGAAATCAGGTTTCCGCAAACGGCCCGGCGCCACTGCGAGATGTTGGGTTCGGAGACGCCAAACCGCGCCTCCAGGAATTGCAAGACCGATGTGTGGTCGAAGGTCTGCGAACAGACCCATCCTCCAGTACTCCACGGCGATACAACAAGCATGGGGACGCGCGAACCCAGACCGACAGGCTGCAGTCCGCCGGGGTCTCCACTCGGTACCAGGGACCCCTTTTCGTAGGGGTAGAGATCCAGGTCGAGAAACTCGTTCTTGAGACTGTCGATCAGGCCCTTGGAGACAAGGCCGCTGTCGTTGCTCTTGCTGGCCAGAGACGGCAGCGGCGGCATCGGCGGGACGACATGGTCGAACAGGCCGTCGTTCTCGTCGTAGTTGATCAGAAAGACAGTCTTGCTCCAGACGTCGGGGTTCGATGTCAGGGCGCTCAGTATGGCCTCGATGTAGAGCGCGCCATTGACGCTCGTTGCGCTCGAGTGTTCGCAGAATTTTTGCGGTGCAACGATCCAGCTGACCTGCGGCAGATTGTTCTTGCTGACATCGCTGGCGAATTCCATCAACGTGTGCCTGGATGCACCTTTGTCTCGAAGGACACCGCTTGTCTGGTAGGCCGCGAAGTGCTCCAGCGAATTGTCTGTGAAGTTGTCGGCTTCTCTGCTCAGGCTGTTATAGCCCTCCGAGCCACCTTGGTAGACCTTCCAGCGAATCCCCTTGGCCTCCAGCCGCTCCGGATAGGTCGTCCATGTATAGCCGTTCGATCCGTTTCGTTCCTGCAATCCGGGGCCATTGGGTTGAGTGCCCATGGCATTGCGCGGGTCTATGGTTCCCGTCCACAGGTGCACGCGATTCGGCACGGTGTCGGCGGGGACCGAGGCATGGTACGCATCGCAGATGGTGAACGCATCGGCCAGTGCATAGTGAAATGCGAGATCTCTGCGACGCAGGTATCCCATCGTCATCACGTCCTGCTTCTGGTTCACCCACTGGTTGTTCTTGCCGTTGTTCAAGGCACCGTGACCATCGCTCCATCCGTGCTGTGTGCCCGCATGTCCCCTTGTCGTGCGTGGATCGATATAGAACGGCAACACGTAGGTCGCGTCGCTGGCCAATCCACGCGCGTTGTAGATCCGCTTCGGGTCGACCGGACTTTCATTGGGCGGGGGTTGATACCAGACCGGCCGACCATCCGGCAGGACGTGCGGGCGCGGGTCGTTGAATCCACGTACACCCTGCAGGGTTCCGAAGTAGTGGTCGAAGGAGCGGTTCTCCTGCGTCAGGATCACCACATGTTCGACATCCTCGATGGTGCCTTTCGCGTTGTTCGGTGGGATGGCCAGCGCTCGCTGGATAGAGGGCGGCAGCATCGTGAGTGCGGCGGCGGCACCGGCAGTGGTGGCTGAGCTGCGCAGGAAACGACGGCGGCCGGGATTTGAGGCGGTCATGTTGTGTTGTGTCGGCGAAGGGATGGGGTGCGCCGTCAGGGCGCGCAGTGGAAGACGGCCTTGGTACCGGTGTCCGGTACGGGCGGCTCGGGCGTGACGGCGACGGGCGGCGTTGGCGGCGGTACGAACGACGTTCCTCCGCCTCCGCCTCCGCCGCAAGCCGCGAGCGCGGCAAGCAGGGCCGCACCTGATGTGGCGCGCACCATCCGTTGTTTCTGTTGACTACTCATCATGTGGCTCTCCCTTGAAAAAGTGGATGCCCTTGAGGCAGGCGTTCGGAGCAGAACGCCTTGCAGTCGAAGGGCAGTGTGAAATGACCTGAAGCTGGTCGCGATAAATCGCATTCATGCAAATCGTGTAATTGCACAAATTCACACAAATACAACTTTCGCCTCAGATGCTAGGCAGCCTTCGTGACATCGGGACGACAGGTGTTCGCGCGTCTTTTTCTCAAGACGTCGGGTCGTTCAAGGCAATGGATTGGGGGGCGTCGCTCGTCCTGCCCGGGACGCAGCGAAGCGCAAATGACGAGACCGGCATTCGCGCCGGCAACGACGCAGCCGGCACTTTTCAGCGCGATGCGTCTCAGGCTGATGGAGCTCTGGGGCAGTCGAACGCTGCCCGCGAGAACACTATCCCTCGATCTTGCCCAGTCGAGACTCTCTCAGCCGGCTGGGCGCCAGGGCTCCGGCCGACTCCAGGATCGGATAGGCAATCGAGCAGATGTGCGAGTTGATCCGCTTCAGGTCGCTGATCAGGTCGATGTGTAGCGAACTGGTCTCGATGCTCAGCGTGGTCCGGTCCGACAGCCGGTCCAGGTGGGTCGTGGCATAGGCCCGCTCCAGGTTCCGGAAGCGAACCTTTTCTTCGAGCAGCTTTTGCGCATCGCGTACGTTGCCGTTCAGGAACACGCTCATGCTCAGCCGCAGGTTGGCTATCAGCCGCCCGTGCAGCTCGACGATCTCGGCCATGCCCGCTTCCGAGAAATTGCGCTGCGGTTTGATCTTCTTGTCTTCGACGTCGATGATCACGCGCTCGATGATGTCGCCGATCTGCTCCATGTTGATCGTGAAGCTGATGATGTCGGTCCAGCGCCGGCTTTCCTCTTCGCCCAGCGCCTCGCGCGAGATGCGGGTCATGTAGTACTTGATGGCCGAGTACAGCTCGTCCACCGTGTCGTCGAGCTGCCTCAGCTCCTGCGCCAGCTTCAGGTCGTTGTGTCGGATCACGTCGAGCGTGCCGATCAGCATGGTTTCCACGATGTCGGCCTGGTGCAGCGCCTCGCGCGCGGCATTCGAAATGGCGAGCGAGGGCGTCGACAGCGCTGACGGATCGAGGTGATGCGGCCGTGAGGTGCCGGCCGGCTGCTGCGGCACCGGCAGCATGCGCGTTACCAGCCTGGCGACCAACTGCGTGAGGCCGATGAACCCCACGCTGATTACGACGTTGAACGCCAGGTGGAACAACACCACGCCGTGCGTCTGGTTGGGCAGTTGCGGCTGCACATAGCGGATCCACAGCCCGATGAAGGGTGCGACGACGGCCACGCCCAGCGCCTTGAAGAGCAGGTTGCCCACAGTCACTTGCCGCACGGCTACCGCCGACTTGGCCGTGGTCAGCACCGCGAGCAGGCCGCTGCCCAGGTTGGCACCGAGCACCAGGCCGAGCGCCACGTCCAGCGGCACCACGTTCGACGTGGCCATGGCCGCGACCAGCAGCACCACCGCGAGGCTCGAATAGGCCACGATGGCCAGCACCGAGCCGATGGTGATTTCGAGCAGCACGTCGCTGCTGATCGATGCGAGCAGTGCGCGCACTGCCGGCGAGGAGAACAGCGGCTCGGTCGCCTCCACCACGAGCTGCAGCGCCAGCAGCATCAGCCCGAGCCCGATCAGCACCCGGCCGACGCGCCCCGCCACGGTGGCCGAGCGCGTGATGAACAGCACCACGCCCACGAAGATGAACATCGGCGAAAGCCACGAGAGGTCGGCCGAGAACAGCACCGAGATCAGCGCCGTGCCCACGTCTGCGCCCCGCATCACCGCCAGCGCCGCTGGCAGCGTGACCAGGCCCTGCCCGACGAAGGACGAGGTCATGAGCGAGGTGGCGGTGCTCGACTGCACCAGGGCCGTCACGCCGATGCCCGAGAGGGCGGCCGTGAAGCGGTTGCGCATGCTCTGGACGAGGATCTTGCGCAGATTGGCGCCGAACACACGCAGCACGCCGGTGCGGACCAGGTGCGTGCCCCACACCAGCAGGGCTACGGCCGCCAGCAGATTCAGGAGATGCTTCATGGGGGTCGGGTTCTATCCTTTTCGCTTTGGTTCGTTTCGACCCCATTTTCCACAAGTGAGCGCTTCAGTCGATCAGCGCTCCGTTGTCGTGGAAAGGATAGGGGCCTTCGAAGCTGCCTGATGCCGCGAGATGGGTGACGAGCCGACGGCCGGCCGGGGACCACGCGTGCACCCGGAAAGAAGGCGGCTCTAGCGTCCAGGCCGAGTCAGCGTCCGGGGCCAGATCGAGGCAGACCTGATGGGCTTGCGCCGGCGAGGTCGAGGCGATGGTGCCGCCGAAGCGCACGTCGATCGCGCGGTGCAGGTGGCCGCAGATCACGCGTTCGACATTGCTGTAGCGCGAAAGCAGGGCCTCGAGCGCGTCGTCGCCTTGCAGCAGGCCGATCTCGTCCATGTGGCCGATCAGCGTTTCGAAGGGCGGGTGGTGCATGGCGACGACGATGGGCTCGTCGCGGCAGGCGTCCAGTTGGGCTTCGAGCCAGCCCAGCCGTTTCTCGCAGAGCGAGCCATGGCTGGCGCCAGGCACGCAGGTGTCGAGCGTGAGCAGCCGCAGGTCGCCGACGCGCACCGAGTACTGGATGAAGCCATCGGTGTCGGCGCCCGTGCCTAGGTAGGCATGGCCGGGGAAGCTGCGGCGCAGTTGGTCGCGGTCGTCGTGGTTGCCGGGCATGAGGTAGACCGGCATGGTCAGTGGGGCCAGCAGGCGGGCGAGGTGCTCGTACTCGGCGGCGCGGCCGAAATCGGTGAGGTCGCCGGTGACGACCACCGCGTCGGGCTGCTGGCGCAAGGCCAGCACCGACTGCACGGCGCGTTCGAGGTACGGGGCCGTATCGATGCGGCCGTAGGCCAGCCGGCCCGGCTCGCGGATGTGCAGGTCGGTGAGCTGGACCAGGAAGGTGTTGTTGCTCTGAGTTGTCGTCATGCGCTGGTTTCCTGCGACGTCATCAGCCGGTCGGGGTTAATGCGAAGACCCACCGCGTCGCCCGGTCCGAAGGGATTGTCGCGCCCTACATCGGCCACAAGCACGGGCTGGTCTTGCAGGCGCAGGTGCAGCTGTACGCGGTCGCCGAGGAAGGTGCGGCGCTCGACGGTGGCGGTGCCCCAGTCGGGTTGCGGTGCGCTGACCTCGATGTCTTCAGGCCGCACGAGCAGCATCGCATGGCCTTGCCACGCGCCCGGGCAGGGCACTGTTGACCCGCCGAGTCGGACAACGCCTTGCGCGATGGCATCGGCCTCGCGCTCCAGGCGGTTGACCCGGCCCAGGAACTCGGCCACGAAGGGATGCTCGGGCGCGCGGTACAGGTCTTCGCCGCGGCCCACCTGCACGATGCGGCCGGCGCGCATCACCGCGAGCCGGTCGGCGATGGCCAGAGCCTCCTGCTGGTCGTGCGTGACGTGGATGGCCGTGATGTGCAGGCGGCGCAGCAGCTCGGCCAGCTCGTCGCGCAGCGATTCCTTGAGCTTGGCGTCGAGCGCGGCCAGTGGTTCGTCGAGCAGCAGCACGCGCGGGCGCACGGCCACGGCGCGCGCCAGGGCCACGCGCTGGCGCTGGCCGCCCGAGAGCTCGGCGGGGCGTTTGTTTTCCAGGCCGCCGAGGCGCACCAGATCGACCAGCTCGCCGACGCTGCGCTTTTCCTCATCGGGCGAGACGCCGCGAATGCGCAGGCCGTAGCCGATGTTGGCGGCCACCGTCATCTGCGGAAAGAGCGCGTAGCTCTGGAACACCATGCCCACGCCGCGGTGCTCGACCGGGCGCTGCGTGACGTCTTGCCCGCCGAACACGATGCGGCTGCCCGCGTCGGGCGCCTCGAGCCCGGCGATCAGCCGAAGCAGCGTGGTCTTGCCGCAGCCGGAGGGGCCGAGCAGCGCCAGCACCTCGCCGGCCTCCACGCGCAGGTTGGTGGGTTGCAGGCCGCGCGTGCCGTCTGCGTAAGTCTTCGCGCAGTTCGCGATGTCGATGGGGATGCGTTCAAGTTCCATGGCGTTTCTGCATCAGGTTGGCAAGGTACTGCAGGCCCCACAGCACCGGAAGAATGACGGCGAAGAAGACCAGCGTGTAGGCCGATCCGATCTCGATGCGCATCGAGGCGTAGCTGTCGGCCAGCCCCACGGGCAGCGTGCGGGTGAGTGGCGTGTGCAGCATCCACGTGAGATTGAATTCGCCGACCGACAGCGTGAACACCATCAGGCTGCCCGCCACGATGGCCGGGAACACCGCCGGCACGAGGATGCCCATGAAGCGCTGGCGGAAGTTCGCGCCCAGCGAGCGCGCGGCCTCTTCCAGCGCGAGCAGGTCGTCGCGCTGGAAGGCCGAGCTCACGGTGCGCACCATGAAGGGCAGCGTGAAGATCATGTGCCCGACGAGGATGAAGGCGAAGCTCTGGCGGAAGGCCGTGAGCTGGCCGTAGGCGAGGATCAACGCGAGCGCCGTCGCAAGGCCCGGCACCGCGACCGGCAGCGTCAGCAGCTCTTCGAAGATGCGCGCGGCGCGCGAGCGGCTGCGCGCCAGCGCGTAGGCGCAGGGCACGCCCAGCAGCACGGTGCCGACCACGCAGGCCACCGCCAGCGCGAGCGACCAGCCGACGGTGCCGCCATAGTTCTCCCACACCTCGCCGAGCCAGCGCAGCGTAAGGCCGCTTTTCAACCCGGCGCTGTAGTTGTTGACGAGCCCCGCCATGACCGACAGCAGCATCGGCGCGATCATGAAAAGGCTCACGATCACCGTGACGGCGAGCAGGAAGGGGGCCTTCTGTTGTGTGCTCTTGCGCATGTGCGTGGGCCTCAGCGTGCGACGGGGTTCGCGCCGAAGCGGCGCGCCACGAACAGCACCAGCCAGGTCACGATGCCCAGCGAGATCGACAGCGACGCGGCGAGCGCGAAGTTGGCGTAGTTGGTGAACTCGTTGTAGATGGTGATCGGGATCACCTCGAACTTGCTGGCCAGCGTGAAGGCGGTGCCGAAGGCGCCCATCGACGTGGCGAACAGGATGGCGCCGCAGGCCAAGGTGGTGGGCGCGAGTTCGGGCATCCACACGTCGCGCGCCACGCGCAGTCGCGAGGCACCGAGCGAGCGGGCCGCTTCTTCGAGCTGCGTGTTCATCGATTCGGCCGCCGCCGCGTAGGTAGCGATGGCGCGCGGCAGCGAGAAATACAGGTACGCCAGGAACAGCCCGAGCAAACCGTAGGCGAAGGTGATGCGCTCGCCGAACAGGCTGTCGCCGATGTCGGCCACCACGCCTTGCCGACCGCCGAGCAGGATCACGAAGAAGCCGATGATCACGCCCGGAAACGACAGCGGCAGCGTGAGCAGCGACAGCAGCACGCGCTTGCCGATGAAGGCATGGCGTGCGAGGTAGATGCCCACCGCCGCGCCCAGCACCAGCGTGGCCAGCGTCACGGCCACCGAGAGCGCGACCGTGTTGGCCATGCTGGTGAGATAGCGCGCATCGGTCAGCACGGCGAAGTAGGTGGCCCAGCCCTTGTCGGCGGGCAGCGTGAGCAGGCGCACCACCGGCAGCAGCCAGAAGGCCGCGAAGAAGGCGGCCGCGGGCGCGACGCAGGCCAGCAGGCGCCAGCGCGGGTTCCAGGCGTTGGAGGTGGTGGCTTGCGTCATCTCATGCCGCGCGGGTCAGCGCACTTCCTTCAGGTACTCGTCGGAGAAAGCCTTCTGCGCGGCGGCCATGCGGCCGTAATCCACGCTCTTGGCGCGGGCGTATTCGCTCGCGGGCAGGAACTGCGCCTCGATGTCCTTGGGCATCGCGTTGGCGCGCACCGGCCGCAGGTAGGCCTTGGCCCAGATTGCCTGGCCTTCGTCGGACAGCGTGAAGTCGAGCACCTTCTTCGCGTCAGCCGCGTGCGGGGCCTTGGCGACCAGGCTCATCACGTAGGGCACGGCGAGTGTGCCTTCGCTCGGGATCACGAAGGCGACGTTGGCCTTGTCCTTGTACTTGGCGCGGTAGGCGTTGAAGTCGTAGTCGAGCAGGATCGCGATTTCGCCCGACAGCACGCGCGCGTAGGAGGTTTGCTTCGGCACGATGGGCTCGTTCTTCTGCAGCGCCTTGAAGTAGTCGATGGCCGGCTTGAAGTTGTCGAGCGTGCCGCCGCGCGCTTCGTTCACCGCGACCGCGCCGACATAGCCGACGAAGGCCGAGGCGGGGTCGAGGTAGCCGATGAGGCCCTTGTATTCGGGCTTGAGCAGGTCGGCCCACGACTTCGGAATCGGCTTGCCCTTGAGCGCATCGACGTTGACCATGAAGCCGAGCGTGCCCGAGTGGATGGTGAACCAGTTGCCGGCCGGGTCCTTCAGGCCGTCGGGAATGTCTTTCCATGCGGCTGGCTTGTAGGGCTCGACCAGGCCGTCCTTGGCGGCCTGCACCGCGAAGGTCACGCCGAGGTAGGTGACGTCCGCCACGGGGCTGGCCTTCTCGGCCGCCATCTGCGCGAGCGACTGGCCCGAGTTCTTGTTGTCGGGCGGCACGGTGACGCCGGTCTTGGCCTTGATGGCCTTCAGCTGCGTGCCCCAGTCGGCCCATTCGGTCGGGCAGTTGTAGCAAATGGCGGTCTGCGCCATGGCGCTGCCGGCGACAAGCGTGGCAGCAAGCAAGCCGAGGCGGGCCATGCGGTGAAAGCGAAGAGACATGATGAAGAAGCTCCTTGGATGGATGTAGGCAAAGAACGGGAGGTAGCGAGGGTCAGGAAATGGCGGCGTTGTTGTCGTCTTCGTGCACCGAAGCACACGACTCGCCGTCTCGGAAGGCATGGGGAAGCAGCAGGCTCGCATCGGCCTGCAGCGTGGCGCCACTGGCCATGGCCTGGATCAGCAGCTCGACGCTGTGCCGGCCGATGTCGCTGTTGGGTTGGGCGATGGTGGTGAGCGCGGGCGTGAGGTCTTCACCGAGCGCAATGCCGTCGAAGCCGACCACGCTGAGGTCGCCGGGCACCGACAGGCCGCTGAGATGCGCGGCGCGGATGCTTCGAATGGCCAGCAGGTCGTTGGAGCAGATCAGCGCGGTGGGGCGGTTGCGCGCCTGCAGCTGGCTGGAGAGCGCATCGACGGCCGTTTCGACGAAGGGCACTTCGATGAGCGCGGGCGCGGCGAGCCCGGCCTCGGCCATGCCCTTCAGGTAGCCGCGGTAGCGCTGCTGCGCGCGGTCGGATGCGGCAAGCGTGCCGCTGACCATTGCGATGCGGCGGTGGCCCAGCAGCACGAGGCGCGTGACCGCGTCGGCCACCGCGCCTTCGCTGTCGACCGACACGCAAGGGTGATCTGGGTGCCGGTTGTAGGCGAGCACATAAGGCACGCCGGCTGCCTGGAGGCGGAGCAGGGCGGCCGAAGTGGAAGGGTTCGACACCACGAGGATCAGCCCGTCGACATTGCCGGCCAGCAGCAGATGAACGGCACGCTCTTCTTCGTCGAGCTTGTAGCCCGTGGTGACGGGAATGATCGCGTAGCCACCCGCGACGGCCGCGCGCGCGATTCCTTGCAGGCACTCGGCGAAGGTCGGGTTCAGGAGCGTGGGCAGCACCACGCCGAGCACGCGGCTGCGCTGGGTGCGCAAGGTGCGCGCGCTGGCGTTCGGCACGTAATTGAGTTCGCGCGCCACACGCTCCACCAGCTCGCGCGTGGCAGGCGTCACCTTGCCGGGGAAGTTGAAGGCGCGCGAGACGGTGGCCACGGAGACCCCGGCTTTGGCTGCAACGGCTTGAATGCTCATCGTGCGGTTTTCATGTAATCGATTACATTGAACCGCGGCAGTATGACTTTGTTATGACATCGCTAGAAGGCGGGAGAAACCCGAGGGGCTTTGGCGCGGGTGGGGCGGACCCAAAGAAGAAGGGGGCCCGCGGGCCCCTTGAGAAAACTTACTTGCCCCGGCGAACCCGCCGGATCTCGTCCAGGATCAGGCAGATGGCCCCGAGCGTGATCGCACTGTCAGCAGCATTGAAGGCCGGGAAGTACCAGTTCCCAGCATGAAAGCTCAGGAAGTCGACGACGTAGCCGTGCATCATCCGGTCGACCACGTTCCCGATGGCCCCGCCCAGGATGCAGGCCATGGCGAACGAAAACAGCTTCTGCCCCGCGTGCGACTTCAGCATCCAAATGATGAATACCGCGGCCGCCACGCCGATGATCGTGAACAGCCAGCGCTGCCATCCCGAGTGATCCGCGAGGAATGAAAAAGCCGCCCCCGTGTTGTGCGCGCGCACGACGTTGAAGAAGCTCGTCACGTAGGTCGCGTCGCCGAGCTTGTAGTAGCCCAGGATCAGCGTCTTGGTGAACTGGTCGATGATCACGATGATCACCGCCAGCCCGAGCCAAGGCCAGATGCTGCCGCCGCGCGAACGCGATGCAGAAGACATGGAGCGGGTGGCGGCCATCAGGCAACGCTCCGCGATTCGCCGGCGCCGAACAGATTGCTCGTGCAGCGCCCGCAGATCGTCGGATGGGCTGCATCGTGGCCCACGTCGTCGCGGTAGTGCCAGCAGCGCTCGCACTTCTGCGCGGCGCTCGGCGTTACCACCGTCGACAGCGCTTCGCCGGCGGCCAGCGCAATGGCCGAGGTGATGAAGACGAACTTCAGGTCATCGCCCAACGAACCCAGCAGCGCGAAGTCGTCGGCAGGCGCCGTCAGCTGCAGATTGGCCTGCAGCGACGAGCCGACCTTGCCTTCGGCACGCACGGTTTCGATGTCCTTGTTCACCGCGTCGCGGATCTCGCGGATGCGGCCCCACTTGGCGAGCAGGGCTTCGTCGGGCGCAGCGAACTGGCTGTAGGTTTGCGCGAAGATCGATTCGCCCGGCTTGCCGGTGCTCACGAACTTCCAGGCTTCCTCGGCCGTGAAGCTCAGGAACGGCGCCATCCAGCGCAGCATGGCTTGCGAGATGTGCCACAGCGCCGTCTGCGCGCTGCGGCGCGCCAGCGAGCCCGGGGCCGTCGTGTAGAGACGGTCCTTCAGGATGTCGAGGTAGAAGCCGCCCAAGTCTTCCGAGCAGTAGATCTGCAGCTTTGCCACCACCGGATGGAACTCGTACACCTTGTAGTGCGCGAGTATTTCGGCCTGGAACTGCGCAGCGCGCGACAGCGCATAGCGGTCGATCTCGAACAGCTGGTCGAGCGGCACCGCATCTTTGGTGGCGTCGAAGTCGCTCGTGTTCGCGAGCAGAAAGCGCAGCGTGTTGCGGATGCGGCGGTACGCATCGACCACGCGAGCCAGGATCTTGTCGTCGCCTGCGATGTCGCCCGAGTAGTCGCTCGCGGCCACCCACAGGCGGATGATTTCCGAACCCAGCTTGTTGCTGATTTCCTGCGGATCGATGCCGTTCTTGAGCGACTTGCTCATCTTGATGCCCTTGGCATCGACCGTGAAGCCGTGCGTCAGCAGGCCCCGGTACGGCGCGCGGTCTTCCAGTGCGCAGGCGATCAGCAGCGACGAGTGGAACCACCCGCGGTGCTGGTCGTGGCCTTCGAGGTACAGGTCGGCTTCAGGCCCCGTGTCGTGGTGCACGGTGGGGTGCGTGCCGCGCAGCACGTGGGAGAAGGTCGAGCCCGAGTCGAACCACACCTCGAGGATGTCGGTGCTCTTGGTGTAGTGCGGTGCGTCTTCGGCGCCGAGGATTTCCTCGACCGTGGCGCGGCTCCAAGCCTCGATGCCGCCCTTTTCGACGATGTTGGCAGCCTGGTCGATGATTTCCATCGTGCGCGGATGCAGTTCGCCAGAATCCTTGTGCAGGAAGAACGGGATCGGCACGCCCCAGCTGCGCTGGCGGCTGATGCACCAGTCGGGCCGGCCGGCGATCATGTCGTGCAGGCGCGCCTTGCCGTTCTCCGGATAGAAGCTGGTCTGCTCGATCGCGTCGAGCGCGGTCTGGCGCAGCGTCTTGGGCGCCTTGTCCTTGGTGAACACGCCTTCGCCTTCGTCCATGCGAATGAACCACTGCGCCGCGGCGCGGTAGATCACCGGCGTCTTGTGGCGCCAGCAGTGCGGGTAGCTGTGCGTGATGGTCTCGGTGGTCAGCAGGCGGTTGGCGTCGCGCAGCGCGGCGATGATGACCGGCACGGCCTTCCAGATGTTCTGGCCGCCGAACAGCGGGAAGTCGGCCGCGTAGCTGCCGTTGCCCTGCACCGGGTTCAGGATGTCGTCGTATGCCACGCCGTGGGCGATGCAGGAGTTGAAGTCGTCCAGGCCGTAGGCGGGCGAGGAATGGACCAGGCCCGTGCCGTCGGTGGCGGTGGCGTAGTCGGCCAGGTACACGGGCGACAGGCGCTTGTAGCCCGCGTCCACGTCGTAGAGCGGGTGCTCGAATTCGAGGCCGCCGAGCTTCTCGCCCTTGACCGTGGCCAGCACCTTGCCGTCGAGCGCATAGCGCGTCATGCACATCTCGACCAGCGAGTTGGCCAGGATCAGCAGGCCGCGCTCGGTGTCGACCAGCGAGTACTCAAGGTCGGGGTTCAGGTTGATCGCCTGGTTGGCCGGGATGGTCCAAGCGGTGGTGGTCCAGATCACGGCGAAGATGTCGCCGAGGATCGTGTGGTCGGTGCCGAAGGCCTTGAGCACCTTCTCGCGCTCGTGCGCCTTGAAGGCCACGTCGACGGTCTGGCTCTTCTTGTCGGCATATTCGATTTCGAACTCTGCCAGCGAGGAACCGCAGTCGAAGCACCAGTACACCGGCTTCAGGCCGCGGTAGACAAAACCGCGCTCGATCACGCGCTTGAACGCGCGCAGCTCGCCGGCTTCGTTGGCGAAGTCCATCGTCTTGTAGGGATGGTCCCACTCGCCCAGCACGCCCAGGCGCTGGAAATCGACCATTTGCTGGGCGATCTGCTCGGTGGCGAAGGCGCGGCTCTTGGCCTGCATCTCGTCGCGGCTCAGGTTGCGGCCGTACTGCTTTTCGATGGCGTTCTCGATCGGCAGGCCATGGCAGTCCCAGCCGGGCACGTAGAGCGCGTCGAAGCCTTCGAGCTGGCGCGCCTTGGTGATCATGTCCTTCAGGATCTTGTTCACCGCATGGCCCATGTGGATCTGGCCGTTGGCGTACGGCGGGCCGTCGTGCAGGATGAACTTGGGCGCGCCGTGGCGGGCGTCGCGCAGGCGGTGGTAGCGGCCTTCGTCGTTCCATTCCTTCACCCAGCCCGGTTCGCGCTTGGGCAGATCGCCGCGCATCGGGAAGGGGGTGTCGGGCAGGTTCAGCGTGGAACGGTAATCTTTGGGGGAAGCAGCGTCAGACATGTTGGAGTGCGAAACAGGGGGCTTCGACAGGCTCAGCCCGAACTGCATGAAGCGTGTCGGTGCGGAAGGTAAAGCCGTTCGCCCTGAGCTTGTCGAAGGGCGGCAGCACGGTGCGTGCAGGGCTAAATTCGGTCGCGCGTGGTCTGGCGGTGGGTTTCGGCGTGGGTCGATGCAAAGAACGCGCGCGCATCGCGGCCATCCTTCGCGATGCCCGCAGTAAGGGCCTCGAGGCTGGTGTAGCGCAATTCGTCGTGCAGTTTGTGCAGAAGTTCCACGCGGACGATTTTACCGTAGGCCCCTTCAGCGCCCAGATGGGAGGGCCACTCCAGGCAATGAGTCTCCAGCAAAACCCGCCCGGCGTTGACGTCGTTGGCGTCCAGCGAGGGGCGTACGCCGAGGTTCGCCACGCCCGGCAGCGGCTGGTCGGCCAGGCCGTGCACCAGCACCGCGAAGATGCCGCTGGCGGCCGGTTTCCAATGCTTGAAGCGCAGGTTGAGGGTGCGGAAGCCGTCGTCCTTGCCCGGTGCCGAGGCGCCCAGCGCCCGGCCGAGCTTGCGGCCGTGGACCACGTGGCCCGAGATGGTGTATGGCCGGCCCAGCAGCGTCTGGGCGTCGGCCATGCGGCCCTCGGCCAGCGCTTCGCGCACGGCGGAACTCGAAACCCGCAGGCCGTGCACTTCGTAGCTGTTCATGCGCGCCACGTCGAAGCCGCGCGCGTCGCCGGCTGCGTCGAGCATGGCGTAGTCGCCGGCCCGCTTGGCACCGAAACGGAAGTCGTCGCCCACCAGCACGTAGCGAGCGCCCAGGCCGTCGATCAGCACGTTCTGGATGAATTCCTCGGGCGACCGGGAGGCCAGCCGGCCATCGAATGGCAGCACGATGGTCTGCGCCACGCCGCAGGCAGCCAGCTCGCTGAGCTTGTCGCGCAGCGTGCCGATGCGCGCCGGCGCCAGGTCGGGTTTCTTGGTGATCGCGGCGAAATAGTCGCGCGGATGGGGCTCGAAGGTGAGCACACAGCTCGGCAACCCGCGCTGGCGGGCTTCGGTCTGCAAGAGCGCGAGCATGGCCTGGTGGCCACGGTGCACGCCGTCGAAGTTGCCAATGGTGAGGGCGCAGGCAGGAGCTACGCCCGGGTGCCGGAAGCCGCGAAAAACCTGCATCGGTGAGTATCTTTTTGATAGCGCCTTTCGCCCGTCAAATGGGCGAATCAGGCCGATTTGTCACAAAGCCGGTATATTGTGACGTAGTGCGTTGATTGGCGTGGCCTCCAATGCGCTCCGTGTCCCTGGTCTTTCCGTGTTCTCTCACTTTTCGAGGAGGCGTGTGTGAAGGTCTTGAAGCTGTCGGCCCAAGGGCTGCCCCAGTCATGGATTTCGCTTGAACAGGCGGTGATCCACTACGCGGCGGACGAAGTTCGCTGGGAAGTGGGCGCGCAGGTGGCGGTGTTCCGTGGCGGCCATAACGCGATCACGGGCGAGCAGTCGCAGATTGCGATCAACAGCATCATCGGCACCAAGGGTGTGCCACGCATCAATCCCTTCGCGCAGCGGCCCGGGCTCACCAACAGCAAGTTGTTTTCGCGCGACCGCAACATCTGCGCTTATTGCGGCGGGCACTTCCACGAAGACGAGCTCACGCGCGAGCACATCATTCCGTTCGCCCAGAAGGGCATCGACACCTGGATGAATGTGGTCACGGCCTGCAAGCCGTGCAACCACCGCAAGAGCAGCCGTACGCCGGAGCAGGCGAACATGCCGCTGCTGTATGCGCCCTACGTGCCCAGCCTTTGGGAAGATTTCATTCTGCGAAACAGGCGCATCCTGGCCGACCAGATGGAATTCCTGATGGCGCATCTGCCGCAAAGCTCGCGGCTGCACGACACCTAGCCTCAGCGCTTCCAGTCGGGCGGGCGCTTCTCGATGAAGGCCTGAACGCCTTCCAGCGCGCTCTCGTCCATCATGTTGCAGGCCATGGTCTGGCTTGCGTCGGCCAGAGCGGCCTCGATGCCGGTTTCTAGTTGGCGGTAGAACAGGGCCTTGCCCAGAGCGAGCGCCTGTCGAGGCTTGGCGACGATGCTGGCCACCAGCGCCTCGACGGCCGCGTCGAGTTCTTGGGGCGGCGCCACACGGTTGAGCAGCCCTTTCTCGCGCGCTTCCTGCGCGCTGATGAATTCGCCCGTCACCAGCATCTCGAAGGCTTCCTTGCGACCGAGGTTGCGCGAGAGCGTGACGCTCGGCGTGGCGCAGAACAGCCCCACATTCACGCCGCTGACCGCAAAGCGCGCCTCGCTCGACGCCACCGCCAGATCGCAGACCGCAACCAGCTGGCAGCCTGCCGCCGTCGCGATGCCGTGCACGCGCGCGATCACCGGCACTGGCAGCTTCTGGATCGACAACATCATCGCGCCGCAGCGCTCGAACAGCTGCTGGTAGTAGCCGAGCGAAGGTTCGGCGCGCATTTCCTTCAGGTCGTGGCCCGCGCAGAAAGCCTTGCCCGCCGCCGCGATGATGACGGCGCGCACGGTCTGGTCAGCCGCGATCTCGCCGAGCGCCTGTTCGAGCGCACCCAGCATGCCTTCCGAGAGCGCGTTGAACGAGGCCGGTCGGTTCAGCGTCAGCGTGACCACGCCGCGCTCGTCGCGCGCCTGCAGGACGAAGGAGGTGTCCGTGTCGGTCATGGCCGCCTGTGCCTCAATAGGTCAGCTCGAGCACGGTCGTGTGTTCGCTCGTGGCCGGCCAGGTCAGGCCCGTGATGCGCTCGCCGTTGAACTCACCGCTCACAGCGCGCGGGGCGCCACCGCCCTCGATGCGCAGCCGCGATGTCGACACGCCCGCCCCCTTCGGCGGCACGCCTGCCGGCGGACTCTTGCCGTCGAAGCGCATGGTGTCGCGCTGCGCGTCGAAGTAGCCGCGCGGGCGCGTGAACACGACGACGGCGCTGGCCCCGTTGTCGGCCGGTATGACGCGCTCCGGCCGCAGGTTCACGACACTGCTGCTGCGCGGGAACGGGCTGCGGTAGATGTGCGTGGTGCCGTAGCTGGGCGTGGCCAGGACGAACTCGTAGGCCGCGTCGCCGCGCGCCTTGAAGGGGCCCCACCGGCCATCGGCGCCGACTGACTTGGTGAAGACGGCTTCGCCGAGCCGCGCGCCGGTGGCTGGGTCGACGGCATAGACGGTGACCTTCGCGCCATTCAGCGAAAGGTTTTCCGCGCCGATCGCACGGCCGTTGAGCACCACGTCAGCCTCCGCAGCGACATCCGTGCTGCGCGGCGCCTGCCCGGTCAGAAACTGCCACGTTGCAGCGAATGCGGCGGGCGAGAACGAGGTCTCGCGGTGATCGACGCGCGGCAGCACGATGTTGGTCGCGCCCTTGAGCGCCGGCCCGTCGAAGCCGATGTTCGTCGGCTTGCCGGGCGCGCCGATCCACACGCCGTCGGGCTGCGCGTACTTGTCGTTGTTGTCCGAACGCAGGGTCATCCATTTCACGCCCGGCGTGACTTCCTCGCCGTTCGGCCCCTTCGGCGCATTGAGCTGCTGCATGAAGCCCGACAAGCCCGAGAACTCGTTGTTCTCGCGAAAGCCCTTCACCGCCCAGATGCCGTGCGCCGGATTGCCGCCCAGCACCACGTGGCTCACCACGGCCGAGCCGCCGCCGTTCTGCACGTAGTTGCGGATGGTGTTGCCGCCGCGCGAGTTGCCAATCAGCACGACCTTGCTGGCGCCCGTCGCCTTCAGCACCTTGTCGACTTCCGCCTTGAGGAATACCGCCGACTCGCCGGTCGAGCTGCGCCCGGCCTGGGCCACGGCATCGTCGTCGCGTGCGACCGGGTTCGGCTGGTCGACCGTGAAGAGCCGGTCGCGCGGCCAGCCGTTCGACTCGAAGCGCCAGATCGTCGTCTGCCAGAGCGCGGCCGAGTCGCCGTTGCCGTGCATGAACACGATGGGCGGGCGCTCGGTGTACGAAGGCGTAGGGGAGGTGGCGCAGGCGGTCAGCATGGCGGTTGCGGCTGTCCCGGTGACGGCCATGGCAAGAAGAAGGGTGCGGCGGGATTGCATGTTTCGTTCCTGGGTTCCTGGAGTTTTGGGTTCCAAGTGAAAACGCCCGCCGGCGCGAAGGCGGGCGGGCGTTGGATGCTAGGGGAAAAAGTCCGTCAGGCGAAGACGCCGGCCGTGTCCTGCATGCGAGCCGACACTTCACCCAGGTGGTGCAGTGTGTCGCCGAAAGTCATTTCCATCTGCGTGAGCTTGCGGAAGTAGTGGCTGCCGATGTATTCGTCGGTCACCCCGATGCCGCCGTGCAGCTGCACTGAGTTGGCAGCCACATAGCGCATCGACACGCCGAGCTGGTACTTGGCGCGCGCCAGCGCCTGGCGGCGCTCGTCGGCCGGGGCGTTGAGCTTGAGCGTTGCGTAGTAGCTCATCGAGCGTGCGAGTTCGAGCTGCATCTTCATGTCGGCGATGCGGTGGCGCAGCGCCTGGAAGGTGGAGATCGTCACGCCGAACTGCTTGCGCTGGTTCATGTAGTCGACGGTGACGGCCACGGTCTTGTCCATCACGCCGACCGCTTCGGCGCAGGTGGCGGCAATGCCGACGTCCACGGCGTACTCGAGGGCGGCCAGGCCGTCGAGCGTTACCAGCGTGGCGTCGGCCTTGTCGAAAACGACCTCGGCTGCACGGGCGCCGTCCTGCGTGCCGTAGCCGCGCGCTTCCACGCCGCTGGCGCTGCGCTCGACCAGGAAGAGGGCGATCTTGCCGTCGACCTTGGCGGGCACCAGGAAGGCATCGGCTTCATCGCCCACGGGCACGACGCTCTTGGCGCCGTTCAGCGACCAGCCGGTGCCGGTCTTTGCTGCGTGGGCGTCGCACACGTCGAGGCGGTAACGTGCCTTGCGTTCCTGGTACGCCAGCACCACGATGGCCTGGCCGCCGGCGATGCGCGGCAGCCAGCTGTCCTTGGTGTCGGTGCCGGCATAGCCGCTGAGCACCGCGCCGGCGATCAGCGTCTGCGCGAAGGGCTCCAGCACGATGCCGCGGCCCAGCTCTTCCATCACGACCATGCCGGCCACGGGGCCCATGCCCAGGCCGCCGTCGTCCTCGCTGATGTACAGGCCGCCCAGGCCGAGTTCGGCCAGTTCGTCCCAGGCCTCGCGCGAGAAGCCGCCCTTGGCCTCGATGCCGCGGCGGCGCTCGAAGTCATAGCCCTTGTCGACCCACTTGCGAACAGCGTCGCGCAGCTGTTCCTGATCGTCGGAAAAATTGAAATCCATGTTCTTGTCTCCTCAGCCCAGAACCGTCTGCGCGACGATGTTGCGTTGCACTTCGTTCGAGCCGCCGTAGATGGTGGTCTTGCGCATGTTGAAGAAGGTCGACGTCAGCGGCGCGAGCGCCGGGTTGCCGCCCGGGAAGTTGCCTTGCCAGCCGGCTTCCATCGCTTCGCGGACCAGCGGCAGCGAATAGGGGCCGCCGGCCAGCATCATCAGTTCGCTGTAGCGCTGCTGGATCTCGCTGCCGCGGATCTTGAGCAGGCCGGCCACGTCGAGCGAGTTCTTGCCCGAGGTGGCGGCCGACAGCACGCGCAGCACCATCATCTCGAGCGCGACGATGTCGACTTCGAGTTTGGCGATCTCGTCGCGGAAGCGCTGGTCTTCGTAGACGCCTTCGCTCTTGGCGATGCGCTTGAGGCGCTCGAGCTCGCGCTTGGCGCGGTTCACGTCGGCGATGTTGGTGCGTTCGTGGGAGAGCAGGTGCTTGGCGTAGGTCCAGCCCTTGTTCTCTTCGCCGATCAGGTTCTCGGCGGGCACTTCGACGTTGTCGAAGAACACTTCGTTCACTTCATGGCCGCCGTCGAGCAGCTTGATGGGGCGCACGGTGACGCCGGGCGACTTCATGTCGAGCAGCAGAAAGCTGATGCCGGTCTGGGGCTTGCCTTCGTTGCTGGTGCGCACGAGGTTGAACATCCAGTCGCCGTATTGGCCGAGCGTGGTCCAGGTCTTCTGGCCGTTGACGATGTACTTGTCGCCCTTGCGTTCGGCTTTGGTCTTGACGGAAGCCAGATCCGAGCCCGAACCAGGTTCGCTGTAGCCCTGGCTCCACCAGACTTCGCCGCTGGCGATGCCGGGGAGGAAGCGCTTTTGCTGTTCGGCATTGCCGAAGGCCATGATCACCGGCGCGACCATCACGGGGCCGAACGGGACGATGCGCGGTGCGCCGGCGAGTGCGGTTTCTTCTTCGAACAGGTGGCGCTGCACGGCGGTCCAGCCCGGGCCGCCGAACTCGGTGGGCCAGCCGTAGCCCAGCCAGCCCTTTTTGCCGAGGATCTTGGCCCAGCCTTGCAGATCGTCGCGCGTCAGTTCGAGCGCGTTGTGCACCTTGTGCGAAATCTCCTTGGGGAGGTTTTCTTTGACCCAGGCGCGAACCTCTTCGCGGAACTTCTGTTCTTCGGGTGTGAAGCTCAAATCCATGCGTGCCTCGCTGTGTTGATCGGTTCACCGCAGACGCGGTGTGTCTCCGGAATCGTGAGTTTTAGCACGGTCGTGCTGTGATCTGGTGTCCGCGCCGCGACAAGTGGCGTGCCACGGATAATCCCGCCTCCCATGAAGAACATCGTGATCCTGATCTCCGGCGGCGGCTCCAACATGGCGGCCATCGTGCGCGCCGCCGAGCGCGACCGCTGGGCCGAGCGTTTCGGCGCCCGCATTGCCGCGGTAGTGAGCAACAAGACCGAGGCCGGCGGGCTGGCGATTGCCAAGGCCCACGGCATCGACACCGCGGTGGTTCCACACAAGGATTTCGCCTCCCGCGAGGCTTTCGACGAGGCGCTGGCGAAGGTGATTGACGGCTACGCGCCGGCGCTGGTGGTGCTGGCGGGGTTCATGCGCATTCTGACGCCGGGTTTTGTCGGCCGCTATGCCGGTCGGTTGGTGAATATCCATCCCTCGCTGCTGCCGGCGTTTCCGGGGCTCCACACGCATCAGCGCGCCATCGAGGCGGGCTGCAAGGTGGCGGGAGTGACGGTCCACCAGGTGACCACTGAACTCGACCACGGGCCGATCCTGGCGCAGGCCGTCGTGCCCGTGTTGCCTGATGACACCGCCGCCACCCTGGCCGGGCGGGTTCTGGCGCAGGAACACCTGTTGTATCCGCGTGCCATCGCTGGATGGCTGTCAGATACATCGAGTCACAAACCTTAAAGTTGTTTATATTCGCGGGTTTTCGGGAGTCCAGAAAGTGAAAACCAAATCGTTGCTGTTGGCCGTTGCCGGCGCTGCCCTGATGGCGGGCTGTGCCGCTCCGGCGCCCGCGCCCGCGCCGGCACCTGCGCCGCCGCCTGAACCGGTCTACCAATGCAACGCAGATGGCGCCCGCTTTGCCGTAGGCCAGCCGCTGACGCCCCAGCTCGAAGCCGCCGCCCGCGTGCGTTCGGGCGCCGGAATCTTGCGCGTGCTGAAGCCTGGCGATGCGGCCACGATGGAACTCAATGGCGGACGGCTCAATCTCGATGTCGACGCTCGCGGCCGCGTGACGGAAGTCCGCTGCGGTTGATGGAATGTGGTTGCTACTGAAAATGTAGCGACCTATCGAGCCAGGACGGGCGTGCGCTGCTTGACCGGCTAGATCGGAATAAATCTTCGCCGGGGCATGCCGTCAATCTCGACGGTTTCGCCGAACATGGCGGCTGGCCGGACCCAGAGGCCATGGGCGCCATACAGGGCGCGGTACAGCGTCATCGGCTCCAGTGTTTCGCTATGGCGTACGGTGCCGAGCACTTCGTACTCGCCGCCCTTGTAGTGGCGGTAGCGGCCAAGGGGCGTTTCGATCAGGGGTGGGAGGTCTTCGTCGTTCAACGGGGCTTCTTTCTTCAAAAACTGTCGGGGCTTGATTTGACGGGAGTCGGATGGATCGCGCTGATTTTGTTCACCTGGTTCGACTGAGCGAGCATGCCAGTGCGGACGACAGTGCGCGCTATCGACGCAGCGTCGCGGCCTTTGCCGCGCTCGGCTACCTGTGGGTGCTGGGCTGCCTCGGACTCTCGGTGGGCCTCATCGTCTGGGTGATTTCCTCGATAGGGGAGGAGCGATTCGGCTTCACGCGAGGCTGGCTGCTGCTGTTTGCCGCGGGGTTGCTGTGGGCCACGCTGCGCGCACTCTGGGTGCGCTTCGACGAGCCCGCGGGCGTGGAGCTCCATCGGGAAGATGCGCCGGCGCTTTTCGAGGCGCTGGACCGTATTCGCAGCAAGATCAAGGGGCCGCCGGTCCACCATGTCTATCTCGACGACGAATTCAACGCCAGCATCCGGCAAGTGCCGCGCTTCGGGCTGTTTGGCGGTGCGGTCAACTCGCTGAGCATCGGCCTGCCGCTCTTGATGATGCTCGACCGGCGGCGGCTGCTGTCGGTGCTGGCGCACGAGTACGGTCATCTGCGTGGCAATCATGGCAAGCTGAGCGCGTGGATCTACCGCACCCGGCTGTCATGGCTCAAGCTCGACGCCAATCTGCAGCGCAACGAGGGCGTGATGGCGCTGTTCTCGCAGGCCTTCTTCCGCTGGTACTTCCCGCGTTTCGCGGCCAAGACTTTCGCGCTGGCTCGCCAGGACGAGTACGAGGCCGACCGCATCTCGGGCCGGCTGCTGGGCACCTCCGTGGCGGCGGCCGCGTTGACCGAGATCGCGATCAAGGGCAACTGGTACGCCAACGAGTTCTGGCCCTGGCACTGGGCCCGCGCCGAGCACGAGCCGCAGCCGCCGGGCCCGTTCGCAGCCCTGCGCAAGCGCGTGCGCATGCCGCCTGGCGACGACTTCGCGCGCCAGGCGCTGCGCGAGGCGATGCGCCGCGTCAGCGACCTGGAGGACACCCATCCAGTCTTGCGGGATCGTCTGGAGGCCCTCGGCCAGAAGGCGGCCATGCCCGAGTGGTCGATGCGTCCGGCACTCGAACTGCTGGCCGACCGCAAGAAGTGGATCGAGTATTTCGACAGCCAGTGGCGCCGCGCCCATGCCGCCGACTGGAAGCAGCACCATGCGCACCGGGCACGCATCCGCGAGCGCATCGCGGTGCTGGCCGCGCGCGGTGAGCGCAACACGCCGGACGAGATGGTCGAATGGGCCGATTCCGAGCGGCGGCTCGACCCGGCGGCCCCTGTGCGCTTGCGCTATGAGAGCGCCCTGCAGATCGCGCCGGAGCATCCTGGCGCCCTGCGAGGACTGGCCCAGATGCTGCCCGCAAGCGATCGCGAGGCGCGCCTTGCCGTGCTCGAGCGGCTGCACGGCTCCGGTGCTGCCAGCCGGTGGTGGGCGGCCAGGAGCGCCGTGGCCTCGCTCGAAGATCCAGACGCGGGCCCGCACGATGAAGAGGCGCTGAAGCTGTGGCGCGGCCGCCTCAAGGAAGCGGAAGAGGCCGAGGAGCGCGCCTGGGAGGAGATCACAGGCACGCCGTTCTTCAGCCAGATCTCGCGGCACGACCTCAACGACTACGAACTGGGCGAGCTGCGGGCCGACCTCGTGCGCTGCCTGCCCGCTTCGCGGGCCTGGCTGGTGCGCAAGAACTTGCGCGAATTCCCGTGGCGCCGTGCCTACATCGTGTTTATCGAGCTGCCGGGGCTCGACGACGAAGACCGCTGGAATCTGTGCCGCCAGCTGGAGCAGACCCTCACCCTGCCCGGGGCTGCGCTGGTGCTGTGGGCTGGCCATTCGCCCAAGCTGGAAGACATCGAGCGGGAAGCCTTCGGGGCGGTCTGGACGCGCGGCGTATAGCCCTTCGGGGCGGACGGGGCGGCGGCTGAGACAATCGGGGGATGCACCCCAAAGCCCTGTTGGAGGCCACCGCCGATCTGGTCGGCCTTGTCCTGAAATTCGATCACCCGGCCGACCAGGTCGTTTCGCGGTTCTTCCGCGACCACCGCGAGTTCGGTCCGCGCGAGCGCGCGACGCTTGCAGAAACTGTCTACACCGTGCTTCGCAAGAAGCTGCTGTTCGACCACCTCTCGCCCTCTGGCAGCGGTTCGAAGGAGCGCCGCATGGCGATCCTGGGCTTTCACGGCCCGCGCGACTTCTTGAAGAGCGCACTCAACGACACCGAAAAGCGCTGGCTCGACAACTGCGACGCCGTCAAGCCGGACGACCTGCTGGAGCGCCATCGCCACAACCTGCCCGAGTGGCTGGTGGCCCCGCTGAAGGCGCAACTGGGCGACGGTTTCTGGCCGCTGGTCGAAGCCCTGCAGCAGCCCGCGCCGCTCGACCTGCGCGTCAACGCGCTGACGGACAAGCGCGCCGAGGTGAAGGCTGAGCTTGCCAAGGCTGCTATCAAATCGGAAGCGACTCCGTTCTCGCCCTGGGGCTTGCGCATCGACAGCAAGCCGGCGTTGACCAAGCTGGACGCCTTTGTCCGTGGCGCCATCGAGGTGCAGGACGAGGGATCGCAACTGCTGGCGCTGCTGCTGGATGCCAAGCGCGGCGAGATGGTGGTCGATTTTTGTGCCGGCGCGGGCGGCAAGACGCTGGCCATTGGCGCGACGATGCGCAATACCGGCCGGCTGTATGCCTTCGATACGTCGGCACACCGGCTCGATGCGCTCAAGCCACGGCTGGCGCGCAGCAAGCTCTCGAACGTTCATCCGGCCGCCATTGCCCATGAGCGCGACGACCGCATCAAGCGCCTGGCGGGCAAGATCGACCGCGTGCTGGTCGACGCGCCCTGCTCGGGGCTGGGCACGCTGCGGCGCAATCCCGACCTGAAATGGCGCCAGTCGCTCAAATCGGTCGAGGAATTGACGGTCAAGCAGACTGGCATCCTGCAAAGCGCGGCGCGGCTCGTGAAGTCGGGCGGCCGTCTGGTTTACGCCACTTGCAGCGTGCTGCCGGAGGAAAACGAGGCGATTGCGGAGGCTTTCAGCACCGCCAATCCCGATTTCGTGCCTGTGGATGTGGCGGAATTGCTGCAGGGCCTGAAAGTCGAGGGTTTCGAGGCGCTTTGCGCCGGCGGGGAGGGCGCAAAGCGCTACCTGCGGCTGTGGCCGCACCGCCATTCGACAGACGGTTTCTTTGCCGCTGTGTGGAACCGCAAATAGGGGCGGGACTCCAAACTAGGGTTAATCTGCGCTTTTCTTGAAGGTTTAAAGGCTTTGTTTTAGGCCTGCCGCTTTAAAATCGCGGGTTATCTGAAGGCTGCACCTTCGTGTGGCCATGGAGTACCTGACTCAATGTTGCTTCCTGACTCCGCCGTTTTGAACGCGGCCATCGAATGGCTCGGACACGGCCTGTGGGACATCGCATGGTGGCAAGTCGTGCTGTACACGCTCGTCACCACGCACATCACGATTGCCGCGGTCACGATTTTCCTGCACCGCACGCAAACGCACCGGGCCATGGATCTGGGCCCGATCCCGTCGCATTTCTTCCGCTTCTGGCTGTGGATCGGCACCGGCATGGTGACGAAGGAATGGGTTGCCATTCACCGCAAGCACCACGCCAAGTGCGAAACGCAGGACGACCCGCACAGTCCGCAGGTCAAGGGCATCGACGAAGTGCTCTGGCGCGGCGCCGAGCTGTATCGCGCCGAGTCGAAGAACAAGGAAACGATGGAGCGCTACGGTCACGGCACGCCCGATGACTGGATCGAGCGCAACCTGTATACGCGCTACAGCTGGCAAGGCGTGGGCCTGATGCTGGTGATCAACCTGGCTTTGTTCGGCACGCTCGGCATGGCCGTGTGGGCCGTGCAGATGCTCTGGATCCCCATCACCGCTGCCGGCGTCATCAACGGCATCGGTCACTACTGGGGTTATCGCAACTTCGAGGCGCCCGACGCCAGCCGCAACATCATGCCCTGGGGCCTGATCATCGGCGGCGAAGAGCTGCACAACAACCACCACACCTACCCGACTTCGGCCAAGTTCTCGGTCAAGAAGTACGAGTTCGACATCGGCTGGATCTACATCCAGGCGTTCCAGAAGCTGGGCTGGGCCAAGGTCAAGAAGGTGCCGCCGAAGATGCTGATGGGCGACATCCAGCCTGTAGCCAACGAGAAGACGCTCGAGGCCGTCATCGCCAATCGCTACGAAGTCATGGCAGGCTATGCGCGCGAAATGCGCCGTGCCACCAGCCAGGAGTTGGAGGCGCTGAAGACCAAGGGTGCTGACCTGTCGGTGCTCAAGGCCGCCAAGCGCTGGCTGCACCGCGACGACGACAAGGTGCCTGCCTCGGCCCGCTCGCATGTCGTGCAGGCCCGAGCCGCCCACCCGGTGCTCGACAAGATGGTCACGATGCGCGAAGAGCTGCGTCAGCTTTGGTTGAACACCTCGCAATCGCGTGAGCAGTTGGCTGCAGATCTGGCGGCTTGGTGCCATCGGGCGGAAGCCAGCGGCATTGCCGGTCTGCGCGACTTCTCGACCCGCCTGCGCGCTGCTCGCGCCTGACGCGAGCTACGCTCATCGAAAGCCGGCCTGAGGGCTGGCTTTTTTATGCCTGTCGTATTCCGGGGGGAATGACAGGCAATAAAAAACCCGCTGGGTTAGCAGCGGGTTTTTTATTGGGGAAACCGGTGCTGAATTACTTCAGCTTGATTTCCTTGTATTCGACGTGCTTACGCGCCTTCGGGTCGAACTTCATGATCGACATCTTTTCGGGCATCGTCTTCTTGTTCTTGCTGGTCGTGTAGAAGTGGCCGGTACCCGCGGTGGATTCCAGCTTGATCTTTTCGCGTCCGCCTTTGCTCGTTGCCATGTTTCAGCTCCTTAAGCTTGGCCGCGTGCACGCAGGTCTGCGAGCACGGCGTCGATGCCGTTCTTGTCGATCAGGCGCAGTGCAGCGCTCGAAACACGCAGGCGAACCCAGCGGTTTTCAGTCTCGACCCAGAAACGGCGGTATTGCAGGTTCGGCAGGAACCGGCGCTTGGTTTTGTTGTTGGCGTGGGAAACGTTGTTTCCGACCATCGGGCCTTTGCCCGTTACGTCGCATACGCGTGCCATGAGGACACTCTTTCTTGAACAGCTGGCACCGGCGCAATCAGGGCGATTGCAGGGTGTTTTGCAGCTTGACCTCGCCAGAAACGGGTGGCGGTACCCCGACTTTGCCGCGACTCGTGAGAGAGCCTTGTTTCGGCAAAGCCTTGGATTATAGCCCTTTTGGGGCCTGCATCGTCTACAGGGTGCCGTCCTGCTCCAGGAAGCGCTGGGCGTCGAGTGCTGCCATGCAGCCGGTGCCAGCGCTCGTGATGGCCTGGCGGTACACGTTGTCCTGCACATCGCCAGCGGCAAAGACGCCCGGAATGCTGGTCATCGTGGCAAAACCCTGCAGGCCCGAGCGGGTCAGGATGTAGTTGTCCTTCATCTCCAGCTGGCCCTGGAAGATGTCGGTGTTGGGGTGATGCCCGATGGCGATGAAGCAACCCTTGAGGTCGATCTGCTCGGTGGCGCCGGTTTGCGTGTTCTTGATCCGGATGCCCGTCACGCCTGAGTCGTCGCCCAGCACCTGGTCGAGTTCGTTGTGCAGCTTCAGCACGATCTTGCCTTCGGCGACCTTCTCCTTGACCTTGTCGATCAGGATGGGCTCGGCGCGGAACTTGTCCCGGCGATGGACCAGCGTCACCTTGTTCGCGATGTTGGCGAGATAGAGTGCCTCTTCGACGGCCGTGTTGCCGCCGCCGATCACGCAGACCTCCTGCTCGCGATAGAAGAAGCCGTCGCAGGTCGCGCATGCGGAGACGCCGCGTCCCATGAACTTCTGTTCGGAATCGAGGCCTAGATACTTCGCAGAAGCACCCGTGGCGATGATCAGCGAGTCGCAGGTGTAGGTGCCGCTGTCGCCGGTGAGGGTGAAGGGGCGCTTGCTCAGGTCGACCTTGTTGATATGGTCGAACACGATCTGCGTCTTGAAGCGTTCGGCGTGCTCCAGAAAGCGCTGCATCAGGTCGGGGCCCTGCACGCCATGAACGTCGGCCGGCCAGTTATCGACTTCGGTCGTGGTCATCAATTGCCCGCCCTGGGCGATACCAGTGATGAGCAGGGGCTGAAGGTTTGCGCGGGCTGCGTAGACGGCGGCGGTATAGCCGGCCGGACCGGAGCCGAGAATCAAAACCTTGGCGTGTTGGGAAGCGGACATGGGTAGAAAACCTAGGATATGCGCTGCGTCAGCGTGTACATTTTCAGGGTGGTAGCGATATATATGGAGTATCACTGCCCGGTTCAACACCGGGTGAACGGTGTTTTCAATGCGCGCGATTGTAGTAATCCATTGGCTTGCCTTCTGGAACGCTCCGTGCGCTGTCTCAGGGATTGATAAATGTCGATGCTGTCCAACCTCGAATTGCTTCGGCGCGTTCCTTTGTTCGCGTCGCTGACGGCCACGCAGTCCGCCAGCATCGCGGACGCGATCATCAAGAAGCGCTTCAAGCGCGCAGAAGTCGTCGTGGAGCAGGGCAAGAAGTCCGATGCGCTCTACATCATCCTGACCGGGCGCGCACGCGTCACCAGCGCCGACAGTCGTGGGCGCGAGGTCATCCTTGCCACGCTGCACCCCGGCGACTACCTGGGCGAGATGAGCCTGATCGACGACGAGCCGCACTCAGCCACCGTGCGCACCGAAATCCAGTGCGACGTGCTCATGCTGGGCCGCGACGCCTTCGCGCGTTGCCTGCCCGAGAACTCCTCGATGGCCTACAACATCATGCGCGGCCTGGTGCAGCGCCTGCGCCATGCCGACCGCAAGATCGAGTCGCTGGCGCTGATGGACGTCTACGGACGCGTGGCCCGTTCGCTGCTCGAATTCGCCATCGACGACGGTGCCGGCAATCTCAAGGTGCGCGACAAGATCTCCCGCCAGGACCTGGCCAAGATGGTCGGTGCCTCACGCGAAATGGTGAGCCGCGTGATGAAGGATCTCGAAGAGCGCGGCTTCGTGCAGACCATGGACGACGGATCGATGATCGTCAAGGAACGGCTCCTGTCACTGGCTTGAGCCTCCGGGGCCGGGCCCGCCGTTGCCGGCGGTCCCGGCCTTTTGTTGTAGTGTTCGTGCCTCCGGCTCTCGATTTCCCGGGCCGGGTGCCGTGTTTTTCATGACCTATTCGCTCAATACGCTTCAATCTTCTTCTGCTGCCGAGGGGCAACCCGTGCGCATGCGCGCGATGCGCTTCGCCCACGAAATCACGCTGATCGCAGGATTTGCCGCGCTGTTGTTCTGGCTGCTCGCAATGCTGAGCTTCACGCCTTCCGACGCCGCCTGGTCGACTTCTGGCACCGGGGGCGAAATCAAGAACTGGGGTGGCCGTATCGGCGCCTGGCTGGCCGATGGCAGCTACTACGTCGCAGGCTATTCCGTCTGGTGGTGCCTGTTCGCCGGGCTGCGCGCCTGGCTGTCGTCGCTGGCCAACTGGCTGCGCGGCGGTGAGCCGTCGTCCGGCGAACAACCGGCGCCGCGTGGTCGCTTCAATCGCAGCCGTCTCGCCTTCTGGTTCGGCCTCATCCTGCTGCTGTGTGCGAGCACCGTGCTCGAATGGTCTCGCCTGTACCGGCTCGAAGCCCACCTGCCGGGCTCCGGCGGCGGTGCACTGGGCTACCTCGTGGGGCCGGCCAGCGTGCGCTGGATGGGCTTCACCGGTTCGGCGCTGGTGGCCATCGCCGGCGGTGTGATCGGCTCGGCGCTGGTGTTCCGCTTCTCCTGGAGCCTGATTGCCGAGCGTATTGGCGCGCATGCCTACTCGCTGTTCGAGTCGCGCCGCGAGAAGCGCGAACTGGCCGCCGACATCGCCATGGGCAAGCAGGCCGCTCGCGAGCGTGCCGAGGCTGATGAACCGGCGTTCACGCGCGGTGGCGATCAGGGCCGGGCCGAGCCGTCGTTGGGGCCGTCGTCCGGCGCCTTCGCCGACGACGAGGAAGAAATCCGTATCGAGCCACGCCCGAAGCGCCGCCCCCCTTCGCCGCCGGTGCAGATCGAGCCCGCGATGACCGAAGTGCCCAGGAGCGACCGCGTCGTCAAGGAGCGCCAGAAGCCGCTCTTCAAGGAACTGCCCGACAGCAAGCTGCCGCAGGTCGACCTGCTCGATGCTGCGCAGACGCGCCAGGAAACGGTGTCGGCCGACACGCTCGAGATGACCTCTCGCATGATCGAGAAGAAGCTCAAGGACTTCGGCGTCGAGGTGCGCGTGGTACTGGCCTCGCCCGGCCCGGTGATCACTCGCTACGAGATCGAGCCTGCCACTGGCGTTAAGGGCTCGCAGATTCTTGGCCTGGCCAAGGACCTGGCGCGTTCGCTTTCGCTGGTGTCGATCCGCGTGGTCGAAACCATTCCGGGCAAGAACTACATGGCGCTCGAACTGCCGAACGCCAAGCGCCAGTCGATCAAGCTCAGCGAAATCCTGGGCTCGCAGATCTACAACGAAGGCAAGTCGATGCTCACCATGGGCCTCGGCAAGGACATCATCGGCAACCCCGTGGTGGCCGACCTCGCGAAGATGCCGCACGTGCTGGTGGCCGGCACCACCGGTTCGGGCAAGTCGGTCGGTATCAACGCGATGATTCTTTCGCTGCTCTACAAGGCCGAGGCACGCGACGTTCGCCTGCTGATGATCGACCCGAAGATGCTCGAAATGTCGGTCTACGAAGGCATCCCGCACCTGCTGGCGCCCGTGGTCACCGACATGCGGCAGGCTGCGCACGGCCTGAACTGGTGCGTGGCCGAGATGGAGCGCCGCTACAAGCTCATGAGCAAGCTCGGCGTGCGCAACCTGGCTGGCTACAACACCAAGATCGACGAAGCCAAGGCGCGCGAGGAGTTCATCTACAACCCCTTCAGCCTCACGCCCGACGATCCGGAGCCGCTCAAGCGCGAACCGCACATCGTCGTCGTGATCGACGAGCTGGCCGACCTGATGATGGTGGTCGGCAAGAAGATCGAAGAGCTTATCGCCCGCCTCGCGCAGAAGGCGCGCGCCGCCGGCATTCACCTCATTCTTGCCACGCAGCGCCCCAGCGTCGACGTGATCACCGGCCTCATCAAGGCGAACATCCCGACCCGCATCGCCTTCCAGGTGTCGAGCAAGATCGACAGCCGCACCATCCTCGACCAGATGGGTGCCGAAGCGCTGCTCGGTATGGGCGACATGCTCTACATGCCCAGCGGCACAGGCCTGCCGATCCGCGTGCACGGCGCCTTCGTCAGCGACGAGGAAGTGCACCGCGTGGTGGCCTACCTCAAGAGCCAGGGCGAGCCTGACTACATCGAGGGCGTGCTCGAAGGCGGTACGGTCGATGGCGACGGTGAAGGCGACCTGCTGGGCGGCAGCGACAGCGAGAAAGATCCGATGTACGACCAGGCGGTTGAGGTCGTGCTCAAGAACCGCAAGGCCAGCATCTCGCTGGTGCAGCGCCACCTGAAGATCGGCTACAACCGCGCCGCGCGCCTTGTCGAAGACATGGAAAAGGCCGGCCTCGTCAGCGCCATGAGTGGCAGCGGCCAGCGCGAAATTCTGGTGCCGGCACGCGCAGCGGAGTAATTCGCTGCGAGCTTTCGTAATTCAGGTTACGTGCTGAAAGGCAATTTGCAAAAGCGCCTTGCGGCATTGCAAATCTTCATCAAGGCCTACACCTGCCGCAATTCGCGGCGGGTAGGGTCGAAGCCCGGTGCCACAGCTATTCAGAGGAATCCAAATTGAAATTGCGTCATTGGCTATTGATCGGCCTCCTGAGTTCCGCCAACGCCTGGGCCGGCGGGCTCGAAAGCCTTGAAACCTTCGTGAAGACGGTCAAATCCGGCCGCGCCGATTTCACCCAGACCGTGACCGCCCCGGCGCGCGAAGGGCAACCGGGCCGCACCAAGACATCGACCGGCACCTTCGAATTCCAGCGCCCCGGCAAATTCAAGTTCGACTACCAGAAGCCCTTTGCGCAGAACATCGTGGCCGACGGCAAGACGCTGTGGCTCTACGACGCCGACCTGAACCAGGTCACGCAGCGCGCGCAAGCGCAGGCGCTGGGCTCCACGCCCGCGGCGCTGATTGCCGCCGCGCCCGATCTGCGAGCCTTGCAGGCCGATTTCACGCTCGAAGCCGCGCCGGAGCGCGACGGCCTGCAGTGGGTCAAGGCCACGCCGAAGAACAAGGACGGCCAGTTGCAGAGCGTGCAGGTCGGCTTCCAGGGCGAGGCATTGGCGGCGCTTGAAATCCTCGACAGCTTCGGCCAGCGCTCGGTGCTCAAGTTCAGCAAGGTCGAGGTCAACCCCTCACTGCCGGCCAGCGTGTTCGACTTCAAGCCGCCGGCTGGCGCGGACGTCGTCAAGCAATAAGCCCACAGGCTTGGCCAACACCGCCCATCAACCCCTTGCCGAGCGCCTGCGTCCCAAGACGCTGGGCGAGGTGATCGGCCAGCAGCATCTGCTCGGCCCGGGCATGCCGCTGCGTATTGCCTTCGAGTCGGGCCAGCCGCATTCCTGCATCCTCTGGGGGCCGCCGGGCACCGGCAAGACCACCATCGCGCGGCTCATGGCCGATGCCTTCGATGCGCAGTTTCTGAGTATCAGCGCGGTGCTTGGCGGCGTGAAGGACATCCGCGAAGCCGTCGAGCGCGCCACCGTCGCGCGCGACGGGCTGGAACAGCAACGCACCATCATCTTCGTGGACGAGGTGCACCGCTTCAACAAGAGCCAGCAGGATGCCTTCCTGCCGCACGTGGAGTCGGGGCTCTTCACCTTCATCGGCGCGACCACCGAGAACCCTTCGTTCGAAGTCAACTCGGCCTTGCTCTCGCGCGCCGCCGTCTACGTGCTGCAGTCGCTAGGCGAAGACGACCTCAAGCAGATCGTGGCGCGTGCGCAGGCCATCCAGGCCGTGCCCGCCATCGACGCTGCGGCGGTCGACCGCCTCGTGGCCTACGCTGACGGCGATGCGCGTCGGCTCCTCAACACCCTCGAAACACTCGCGGTAGCGGCCCGTGCCGAAAAGCTCGACCACATCACCGACGAGTGGTTGCTGCGCGTGCTCGGCGAGCGCATGCGGCGCTACGACAAGGGCGGCGAACAGTTCTACGACACCATCAGCGCACTGCACAAATCCGTGCGCGGCAGCGACCCCGATGCCGCGCTCTACTGGTTCGTGCGCATGCTCGACGGCGGCGCCGATCCGCGCTACATGGCGCGCCGGCTGGTGCGCATGGCCAGCGAAGACATCGGCCTGGCCGATCCGCGCGCGCTGCGCCTGGCGCTCGATGCGGCCGAGGTCTACGAGCGCCTCGGCACGCCCGAGGGCGAACTGGCGCTGGCCGAATGCGTGGTCTACCTCGCGATCGCGCCCAAGTCGAACGCCGTCTACAAGGCCTACAACGCGGTGCGCGCCCTCGTGAAGGCGGACAGCACACGCCCGGTGCCCATGCACCTGCGCAATGCACCCACCAAGCTCATGAAGGAGCTCGACTACGGTAAGGGTTATCGCTATGCGCACGACGAGGAGGGCGGTTTCGCCGCCGGCGAGCGCTACCTTCCCGACGGGCTGGAAGGCCAGGTTTTCTACGAACCCGTAGAGCGTGGACTCGAGATCCGCATCGCGGAAAAGCTGCGCGAACTGCGCCGCCGGAATGCCGAAGGCAACGGCTGACAAGATCGTCGATACCAGCATCGATACCGTCTTGCAGCAGCGTGCGCGCAAAGCGTGCATGACCCCACGCGCATACAGCATGACGTGAGCGGGTAAACCCCGGTCCGAGCGCACCAAATCAGCGCTGGTGCGTGCTTACAATCCCGCCCACAAATCCGCCAGCGACACATGTTGGCTGGTTTTTTGCTTGTCAGCTCAGGGGCGCCAAACCGGTGCCCTGGTGGGTGAATGGCACCCCGCAACGGTGCAACACATAGGGAATCGCGATATGGACATTTTGCTGCAGCAGATCATCAACGGTCTGGTTCTCGGCAGCATGTATGCCTTGATAGCCTTGGGCTACACCATGGTGTACGGCATCATCAATCTGATCAACTTTGCGCACGGAGAAGTGCTGATGGTCGGGGCTCTCACGAGCTGGACCATCATCGGGCTCATGAAGGACGGGATGCCCAACACACCGGGCTGGCTGATCCTCCTCATCGCGTTGATCATTGCCTGCGTCGTCGCGGCAACTCTCAACTTCGTGATCGAAAAAGTGGCCTACCGGCCACTGCGCAACAGCCCCAAGCTCGCGCCGCTGATCACCGCCATCGGCATGTCGATCCTGCTGCAGACGCTGGCAATGATCATCTGGAAACCGACCAACAAGGCGTATCCCAACCTGCTGCCGACCGACCCCATCCACGTGGGCGGGGCGGTGATCTCGCCCACGCAGGTGATGATCCTCAGCGTCACGGCGTTCTCGCTCGTGGTGCTCATGTGGCTGGTCAACTACACCAAGCTCGGCCGCGCAATGCGCGCCACCGCCGAGAACCCGCGTGTCGCCGCGCTGATGGGCATCCGCCCCGACATGGTCATCTCGGCCACCTTCATCATCGGCGCCGTGCTCGCGGCCATCGCCGGCGTGATGTATGCGTCCAACTACGGCATCGCGCAGCACGCGATGGGCTTCCTGCCCGGCCTGAAGGCTTTCACCGCGGCTGTGTTCGGCGGCATCGGCAACCTGGCTGGCGCGGTGGTCGGCGGCATCCTGCTCGGTCTCATCGAAGCCATTGGCTCGGGCTATATCGGCACCATCACGGGCGGTGTGCTGGGCAGCAACTACAGCGACATCTTCGCGTTCATCGTGCTGATCGTCATGCTCACGCTGCGTCCGTCCGGCCTGCTCGGCGAACGCGTGGCGGACCGTGCGTAAGGAGCGAGACATGAAGAACAGCAAGAACCTCGCCCTCTACGTCATCGGCATCATCGCCGTGCTCGCGCTGCCCCTGCTGCTGCAGATGCAGGGCAACGCCTGGGTGCGCATCGCCGACATCGCACTGCTCTACGTGCTGCTGGCCCTGGGCCTGAACATCGTGGTCGGCTACGCCGGCCTGCTCGACCTGGGCTACGTCGCCTTCTTCGCGGTGGGGGCCTACCTCTTCGCGCTCATGGGCTCGTCGCACCTGACCGAAACCTTCCCGTGGTTCGCCCAGATGTTCCCGAACGGCATGCACACCTCGCTGCTGATCGTGATACCGCTGGCGCTGGTGGTGGCCGGCTGTCTCGGCGTGCTGCTTGGCGCGCCCACGCTCAAGCTGCGCGGCGACTACCTCGCCATCGTCACGCTCGGCTTCGGCGAAATCATCCGCGTGTTCCTGAACAACCTCGACCAGCCGGTGAACATCACCAACGGACCGAAGGGCATCACCGCCATCGACTCCATCAAGTTCTGGGGCCTCGACCTCGGCAAGGCCTGGAAGTTCGACGGCTTCACGATCTCTTCGGTGTCGCTGTACTACTACCTGTTCCTGGCGCTTGTGGTCGCGACCGTGATCATTTCGCACCGCCTGCAGACCTCGCGCATCGGCCGCGCCTGGATGGCCATCCGCGAAGACGAAATCGCCGCCAAGGCCATGGGCATCAATACCCGCAACATGAAGCTGCTGGCTTTCGGCATGGGCGCGAGCTTCGGCGGCGTGTCGGGTGCGATGTTCGCGGCCTTCCAGGGCTTCGTATCGCCCGAGTCCTTCAGCCTGATGGAGTCGGTGATGATCGTGGCCATGGTCGTGCTTGGCGGCATCGGCCACCTGCCCGGCGTGATCCTGGGTGCCGTGCTGCTGGCAGCGTTGCCTGAAGTGCTGCGCTACGTCGCCGGTCCGCTGCAGTCGCTGACCGGTGGCCGCCTCGACGCGTCGATCCTGCGCCAGCTCTTCATCGCGCTCGCCATGATCATCATCATGCTGGTGCGTCCGCGCGGCCTCTGGCCCTCTCCGGAGCATGGCAAGACGCTGACGAAGAAGGGCGGCGTGCCCGTCGATCCGACTCATGCGGCCGTGGCCCCCGGGTCGCTGCAAACGCATGCGCCGGGCATCGACTCGCCCGCTGACGAACTGCCGGGTGCTGCTTCGCGTCCCATGTCGATCAATCCCTGAACGCCGAAGGAAGAATCAACATGACGACAGAAACCATCCTCGACGTTCGTGGCATCTCCAAGCGCTTCGGTGGGCTGCAAGCCCTGTCCGACGTGGGCATCACCATCAAGCGCGGCCAGGTCTACGGCCTGATCGGCCCCAACGGCGCCGGCAAGACCACCTTCTTCAACGTGATCACCGGCCTGTACACGCCCGACAGCGGCAGCTTCGAGCTGGCCGGCAAGCCCTACCAGCCGACGGCCGTGCACGAAGTGGCCAAGGCCGGCATTGCGCGCACCTTTCAGAACATCCGCCTGTTCGCCGAGATGACGGCGCTCGAGAACGTGATGGTCGGTCGCCACATCCGCACGAACTCGGGCGTGTTCGGCGCGATGCTGCGCACCGGCAGTTTCAAAGCCGAAGAGAAGGCCATTGCCGACCGCGCGCACGAACTGCTCGACTACGTGGGCATTGGCAAGTTCGCCGACTACAAGGCGCGCACGCTGTCGTACGGCGACCAGCGCCGCCTCGAAATTGCACGCGCACTGGCCACCGACCCGCAGCTCATCGCGCTGGACGAACCCGCCGCCGGCATGAACTCGACCGAGAAGGTGCTGCTGCGCGAACTGATCGACCGCATCCGCAAGGACGACCGCACCATCCTGATCATCGAACACGACGTCAAGCTCATCATGGGCCTGTGCGACCGCGTCACCGTGCTGGACTACGGCAAGCAGATTGCCGAAGGTACGCCAGCCGACGTGCAGAAGAATGAAAAAGTGATTGAGGCCTATCTCGGCACGGGAGGCCACTGAAATGAGCACCGCAACCATGACAAGTGCTGAAGAAGCAACCCGAGCCACTGCCGCACAAGCCAAAACCACCGGCAAGACGCTGTTGAAGGTCAACGGTCTGAAGGTCGGCTATGGCGGCATCCAGGCCGTCAAGGGCGTGGACTTCGAAGTGCGCGAAGGCGAACTGGTCTCGCTGATCGGCTCCAACGGCGCCGGCAAGACCACCACCATGAAGGCCATCACCGGCACGCTGCCGGCCGGAGCCGGCAGCATCGAATTCCTGGGCCGCAGCATCAAGGGCCGCGGCGCCTGGGACCTGGTGGAAGAGGGCCTCGTGATGGTGCCCGAAGGTCGTGGCGTGTTCACGCGCATGACCATCACCGAGAACCTGCAGATCGGCGCCTACATCCGCAAGGACAAGGCCGCCATCGCGAGCGACATGGAGCGCGTGTTCGTCACCTTCCCGCGCCTGCGCGAGCGCAAGGACCAGCTGGCCGGCACCATGTCGGGCGGCGAGCAGCAGATGCTGGCCATGGGCCGCGCGCTGATGGCGCGCCCCAAGGTGCTGCTGCTGGACGAACCCACCATGGGCCTGTCGCCGATCATGTGCGACAAGATCTTCGAGGTGGTGCAGACCGTGGCCTCGCAGGGCGTGACCATCCTGCTGGTGGAGCAGAACGCCAACCGCGCGCTGCAGTTGGCCGACCGTGGCTACGTGATGGAGTCGGGGCTCATCACCATGAACGGTGATGCGAAAGAGCTGCTGAGCGACCCGCGCGTGCGGGCCGCTTACTTGGGCGAATAACTCAGTCGACCTTCGCGCCGGTGGCTTTCACCACCGCTTCGTACTTCGAGAGTTCGGTCTTCATGAAAGCGCCGAACTGCTCCGGCGAGCTGGCCACCGGCTCCGCCAGCAGTCCGGCGAAGCGCGTCTTCGTTTCCGGTGCATTCAGCGCTGCCACGAAGGCCTGATTGAGCTTCACGACCACGTCGTGCGGCGTACCCGCCGGCGCGACCAGGCCCCACCATGTGTCGATGGAGAAGCCCTTGAGCGTGTCGGCGATGGGCGGCACGTCGGGCAGCGAGGCGCTGCGCTGCAGCGTCGTCACCGCAATCGCCTTCAGCTTGCCCGAGCGGATGTTCGGTGCGGCGGTGGCGAGGTTGTCGAAGTTGAAATCGACCTGCCCCGAGATCAGCGCCAGCTGCGCCGGGCTGCCGCCGTTGTACGGAATGTGCAGCGCGAAGATGCCCGCTTCCTTCTTGAACAGCTCGCCCGCGAGGTGGCCGGCGCTGCCGTTGCCACCGCTGCCGTAGTTGAGCTTGGCCGGGTTGGCCTTGGCGTAGCGGATCAGGTCGGCCACGCTGTTGATGTTCAGGCGCTTGGCCGTGTCGGCATTCATCACCAGCACGTTGGGCACGCGGACCATCTGCGTGATCGGCGCGAAGTCGGTCGCGGCGTTGAACGGAATCTTGTTGTAGAGCCACGGGTTCACCGCGTTGGTAGCGGTGGCCGCGATGCCGATCGTCAGGCCGTCGGCAGGTGCCTTCGCCACGATGTCGGCGCCGATGTTGCCGCCCGCACCGGGCTTGTTGTCGATGATGACCGGGCCCAGCGTGTCCTTGACGCGTTCGGCAAGGATGCGCGCCGTGTTGTCGATCGGGCCGCCGGCTGCGTAGGGAACGACGAGGCGGATGGGGCGCTGTTGCTGCGCTGTGGCCTGGCCGGCGCCCAGCAGGGCCGTGGCGCTTGCGATCAGGGTGAGAAGGAAGTGTCTCGTTTTCATTTTTCTTGGGGATCTTTTTTGGGGTTTGTCTCAGGGAAGGGCCTTGTCGGCCTCTGTGGTGAACGCGTCGGCAAAAAATTCTTCTTCGGGCAGGCCCGCCAGCGCCACGTAGTCGCGCTTGGCCGAGTCGACCACGATCGGTGCGCCGCAGGCATAGACCTGGTGGCCCGACAGGTCGGCGAAGTCTTCGAGCACGGCCTGGTGGACGAAGCCGGTGCGACCGGTCCAGTTGTCTTCGGGCGTGGCGTTGGAGATGACGGGCACGTAGCGCAGGTTCGGCATTTGCGTCATCTGCTCGCGCACCCAGGCGTCCATGTACAGGTCTTCCGGTCGGCGGCCGCCCCAGTAGAGCGTGGCGGGCCGGTCGATGGCCTTGAACTGCATGTGCTCCAGCAGCGCCTTGATTGGCGCGAAGCCCGTGCCCGAGGCCAGCAGGATCATCGGCTTGGCGGAGTCCTCGCGCAGGAAGAAGCTACCGAAGGGGCCTTCGATGCGCAGGATTTCCTTTTCCTTCATCGTGCCGAACACGTGGTCGGTGAACTTGCCGCCGGGCAGGTGCCGCAGGTGCAGCTCGATGCCCGTGCCAGGCTCGCCCAACGTGTGCGGTGCATTGGCCATCGAGTAGCTGCGGCGCGCGCCGTCGCGCAGGATGAACTCCACATACTGGCCGGCGTAGAACTGCAAGGGCTCGCCAGCCGGCAGCTGCAGGCGCACCATCATCACGTCGTGCGACTGGCGCGTCAGGGCCAGCACCCGCACCGGCATCTTGCGGATCGGCAGCGCTCCGGCCTCTGTGACCTGGCGCGATTCGAGCACCACGTCGCTCTTGGCGTGGGCACAGCAGGTCAGCACGTAGCCTGCAAGCTGTTCTTCGGCGCTCAGGGCCTTGCTCTGGTGCGGGCCCAGGGTGACCTCGCCCGAGAGCTTCTTGCACTTGCACGAGCCGCAGGCGCCGTCCTTGCAGCCATAGGGAAGGCCGATGCCCTGGCGGATGCCGGCCGCCAGGATGGTTTCGTCGCCGTGGACCACGAAATGGCGTCCGCTGGGTTCGACGTGGATGGAAAAGCCCGCTTCGTGCGGCGCTGTAGCAGTCATCGGTATTCTTCGAGGGTGAACTCTGCCCGGGTCGTACATAGCCCGGTGAGCAACTGAATTGGGACAGGAACAGGATTTTGCCTTCAATCAATAGCCCCTCCGGCGCTCTGCCAGCGCGTTTCCGGCGCGAACGCCTGCTGATCGTCGGGTGCGGCGACGTCGGCCAGCGCGTGGCGCGCGACCTGCGCGGCCGCATGCAACTGGTGGCGCTCACTTCGTCGGCCGACCGCGTGGGCACCCTGCGCACCGCTGGCATCCGCCCGTTGATGGGCAACTTGGACGACGCGGCCACCCTGCGCCGCTTGGCGGGCATCGCTACCCGGGTGCTGCACCTGGCGCCGCCCGCCCGCGACGGCGCCGCCGCCTGGTGGCGCGACCAGCGCACCACCGCGCTGGCGCGGGCACTGCGGCTGCGGTCGGTGCCTTCCGCCTTCGTCTACGGCTCGACCAGCGGCGTATACGGCGACTGCGGCGGCGCCCGCGTGAACGAAACCCGCGGCGTGCGCCCCGCCACCCCACGCTCCCACCGCCGCGTGGATGCCGAGCGTGCCGTGCGCTGGCTGGGCCGCAGCGCGGGCGTGCGTGCCACCATCCTGCGCATTCCGGGCATCTACGCCCCCGACCGCGAAAACGGCACGCCGCGCGGCCGCCTGCAGCGCGGCACGCCCGTGCTGCGGCACGAAGACGACGTCTACACCAGCCACATCCACGCCGACGACCTCGCGCGCGCCTGCGTGGCCGCGCTGTTCCGCGGCAAGCCGCAGCGCATCGTGCATGCCTCGGACGACACTGAACTGCGCATGGGCGACTACATAGACCTGGCGGCCGACCTCTACGGCATGCCCCGCCCGCCGCGAGTGGCCCGCGGCGAGGCCGAGCGGCAACTGCCGCTGCAACTGCTGAGTTTCATGGGGGAATCGCGCCGGCTGGACAACACCCGGCTGAAGCGCGAGTTGCGGGTGCGGCTGGCGCACCCCACGGTACACACCGGCCTGCGCGAGCCGGCATAAGAAAGGGACTGAGGCAGGGCCCATTCCAGGGACACCGCGGAACCGGCTTTGCCGGGCCGCCGGTGTCGCCCCCGGTAGGGGGTAGGCGTAGCGACACGAAGTGCGCGAAGCCTGGGGGCGAGCAAAAGTGTGGTGCCCGGGGCCGGAATCGAACCGGCACACCTTTCGGTGGGGGATTTTGAGTCCCCTGCGTCTACCAATTTCACCACCCGGGCAGGGTTCTGAACGAAGCCCAAAATTATGGCACAGTGGCTGCCATGAATTATCCGACGATCGAAGACGCCATTGGCAAGACCCCCCTGGTCGCACTGCAACGCATCAATGCCGCAGAAAACGCCAAGCGCGGCAACGTGATTCTCGGCAAGCTCGAGGGCAACAATCCCGCCGGTTCGGTGAAAGACCGGCCGGCCCTCTCGATGATCAGGCGCGCCGAGGAGCGCGGCGAGATCAAGCCCGGCGACACCCTGATCGAAGCCACCTCCGGCAACACCGGCATCGCCTTGGCCATGGCCGCGGCCATCAAGGGCTACCGCATGGTGCTCATCATGCCGGAGGACCTCTCCGTGGAGCGCGCCCAGACCATGAAGGCTTTCGGCGCCGAACTCGTGCTCACGCCCAAGAGCGGCGGCATGGAATACGCGCGCGACCTCGCCGAGCAGATGGTCGCGCAGGGCAAGGGTCGGGTGCTCGACCAGTTCGCCAACCCCGACAACCCGCGCATCCACTACGAGACCACCGGCCCCGAGATCTGGGCCGACACCAAGGGCAAGGTCACGCACTTCGTGAGCGCCATGGGCACCACCGGCACCATCACCGGCGTCTCGCGCTTCCTCAAAGAAAAGAACCCGGCAGTGCGCATCATCGGCGCGCAGCCGGCCGAAGGCTCGCGCATTCCGGGCATTCGCAAATGGCCTGCCGAATACATGCCGAAGATCTTCGACCCGAGCCGGGTCGACGAAGAAATCAGCGTGAGCCAGGACGACGCGGAAGAAATGTGCCGGCGCCTCGCGCGCGAAGAGGGCATCTTCGGCGGCATCTCGGCCGCAGGTGCGTTGTGGGCTGCGCTCGAAGTGGCGAAGACGGTCGACAACGCCACCATCGTGTTCGTGGTCTGCGACCGGGGCGACCGCTACCTCTCGACCGGCGTCTTCCCCGCATAAGCAACGACCGGCAGCAGCGCCTGCTCAAGGCGCTCAGGCAGCCACAAAAAAGAAAAGAGACCCCATGCCCCATCCCAAGTTCTGCCAGGTCTGTGCCACGCCGCTCGAATGGATCGCGTTGATGGAAGACGGCGGCCCCAAGGAGCGCCTGCGCTGCCCCAACTGCGGCCACACGCACTGGAACAACCCGACTCCGGTGCTTGCGGCCATCGTCGAGTACCGCGGCCAGGTGCTGCTGGCGCGCAATGCGGCATGGCCGTTCAAGATGTATGCGCTGATCACAGGCTTCATGGAAGCCGGCGAGACGCCCGAGGAAGGCGTTGCGCGCGAGGTGAAAGAAGAAACCAACCTCGACGTCAGCGCCACCAAGCTCGTCGGTGCATACGACTTCCAGCGCATGAACCAGATCATCATCGCGTACCACGTGGTGGCTGATGGCGAAGTGAAGCTCTCGCCCGAACTGGTCGACTATCGCCTCTACGACCTGCCCGATCTCAAGTGCTGGCCCGCCGGCACCGGCTATGCGCTGGCCGACTGGTTGCGTACGCGCGGGCACGAGCCCGTGTTCTTCACTGCCGCGGAAAACGAAGAGCGCCGCCGCGGCCTCAACCTGCCGCCGGAGCCAGGCAATGCAAGTTGACCGCGAGCTCGACACGCGAGGGCTGAACTGCCCGCTGCCCATTCTCAAGGCGAAGAAATCGCTCAACGAGATGGCGAGCGGGCAACTGCTGAAGGTGGTGTCGACCGATCCGGGATCGATCCGCGACTTCCAGGCCTTTGCGCGCCAGACGGGCAACGAGCTGATGGAGCAGGAAACTGTCGGCAGCGACTTCATCCACGTGTTGAAGCGCCGCTGACGAAGCAAGAGAAACAAAAGAAAAAGGGCCGCTGTTGCGGCCCTTTGTTCGTGATGGTGGAACCTCGAAGCAGAGGCACCTGCGCAATTACAGCTTCAGGCTCTTGAGGTATTCGCGGAACTCCGCGCCCACTTCGGGATGCGCCAGCGCCAGTTCCACCGACGCCTGCAGAAAGCCTTCCTTGCTGCCGCAGTCGTACCGGATGCCCTTGTACGAATAGGCGTAGACCGATTCCTTCTTCATCAGCGCCGCGATGCCGTCGGTCAGCTGGATCTCGCCGCCCGCGCCCTTGGGCTGGTTGCGGATCTCGTCGAACACGCCCGGCGTGAGGATGTAGCGGCCCGCCACGCCCAGGCGCGAGGGCGCGTCTTCGGGCTTCGGCTTCTCGACCATGCGGTTGACCTTTATCAGGCCTTCTTCGACCACGTCGCCGGCCACGATGCCGTAGCGCTTGACGTGCGCGAGCGGCACTTCCTGCACTGCCAGCAGCGAGCCGCCGAGGCGGGCGAAGGCAGCGGTCATCTGCGCCAGCACGGGCTCGCCGCCATCGGGGCCGACCATCAGGTCGTCCGCCAGCAGCACGGCAAAAGGTTCGTTGCCCACCAGGTGTTCGGCGCACAGCACCGCATGGCCCAGGCCCAGCATGCGCGGCTGACGCACGTACGAGCAGGTCATGTCGTCGGGCATGACCGAACGCGCGATGTTCAGCAGGGCGGTCTTGCCGCTGGCCTCGAGCTGGCTTTCGAGTTCGTAGGCGGTGTCGTAGTGATCCTCGATGGCGCGCTTGTTACGGCCGGTCACGAAGATCATGTCGCGGATGCCCGCGGCATACGCCTCTTCGACGGCGTACTGGATCAGCGGCTTGTCGACCACCGGCAGCATTTCCTTGGGCTGTGCCTTGGTGGCTGGCAAGAAGCGAGTACCAAAGCCTGCAACGGGGAATACGGCCTTGCGGATGCGGGTCGAGGAAGTGGACATGGGCAGCTCAGCGTCTTTCTTGAAGAGGGGAGTTAGGAGGCGCAGCGGCGCGCAGCCGCTCTTGGAATCCTAAACGCCTTCAAAGCCCTGCGTCTGTCAGCCGAGGCGCACAAGCTGGTCGCGCAAACGCTCCAGCATGGCCGTGAAGTCAGTCAGACGTTTACGTTCCTGCTCGATCACGGCCGGCGGAGCCTTCGCGACGAAGGCTTCGTTGCCGAGCTTGCCGTGCACCTTGGCGATCTCGCCTTCGATGCGCGCGATTTCCTTGCCGATGCGAACTTTCTCCGCAGCCTTGTCGATCTCCATGTGCAGGCACAGGCGCGCAGCACCCACCACCGCCACCGGCGCCGCTTCGGCCGCGGCCGACCACGAGGCCTCGTCGTCGAAGACCTTCACTTCCTTCAGCTTGCCGAGCGCCTGCAGCACCGGCGCCGATTCGCGCAGGAAGGCCGCGCCTTCGGCATCGTCGGCCACTGCGTAGAGCGGCAGACGTGTGGCGGGCGAAACATTCATCTCGCCGCGCAGCGTGCGGCACGCATCGACCAGCGCCTTCAGCCGCGCCACATGCGCCTCGGCCGCTTCATCGATCTTCTCCGGCTGGCTCTTCGGATAGGCCGCGATCATGATCGACTCGCCCTCACGTCCTGCAACCTTCGACACCTTCTGCCACAGCTCTTCCGTGATGAACGGAATCACCGGGTGTGCAAGGCGCAGCAGCGTCTCGAGCACGCGGATCAGCGTGCGGCGCGTGGCGCGTTTTTGCGAATCGTCGCCGGTCTGGATCTGCACCTTGGCGATTTCCAGGTACCAGTCGCAGAACTCGTCCCAGGCGAACTGGTAGATCGCATTGGCCACGTTGTCGAGGCGGTACTCCTCGAAGCCCTTGGCCACCTCGGCCTCCACGCGCTGCAGCTGCGACACGATCCAGTAGTCGGCGCGGCTGAACTTCAGGTAGCCGTGCGCAGGCCCGCCGACCTTGCACTCTTCCTTCGTGTGTTCCAGCAGGCCGCAGTCCTGGCCTTCGCAATTCATCAGCACGAAGCGCGTGGCGTTCCACAGCTTGTTGCAGAAGTTGCGATAACCCTCGCAGCGTTTCGAATCGAAATTGATGTTGCGGCCCAGCGAGGCCAGCGAAGCGAAGGTAAAGCGCAGCGCGTCGGCACCGAATGCCGGAATGCCATCCGGAAACTCCTTCTGCGTGTTCTTGCGCACCGCAGGCGCCGTCTCGGGCTTGCGCAGGCCTTGCGCGCGCTTGTCGAGCAGCTCAGGCAGCTCGATGCCATCGATCAGGTCCACCGGGTCGAGTACGTTGCCCTCCGACTTGCTCATCTTCTTGCCCTGCGCGTCGCGCACCAGGCCGTGGATGTACACGTGCTTGAAGGGCACCTTGCCGATGAAGTGCTTGGTCATCATGATCATCCGGGCGACCCAGAAGAAGATGATGTCGTAGCCCGTCACCAGCACCGTGGAGGGCAGGTACAGGTCGAGGTCCTGCGTCTTCGCGGGCCAGCCCAGCGAAGAGAAGGGCACCAGCGCCGCCGAGTACCAGGTGTCGAGCACGTCCTCGTCGCGCACGAGCTTCTTGCCCGGCGCCTTGGCCTGTGCGTCGGCCTCGTTCTCGGCCACGTACACGTTGCCTTCCTCGTCGTACCAGGCCGGGATCTGGTGGCCCCACCACAGCTGGCGGGAGATGGTCCAGTCCTGGATGTTCTCCATCCAGTGGTTGTAGGTGTTGACCCAGTTCTCGGGCACGAAGCGCACTTCGCCCGACTTCACCACGTCGATGGCCTTCTGCGCGATCGACTGGCCGTCGGCGCCGGGGCGCGTCATGGCCACGTACCACTGGTCGGTGAGCATCGGCTCGACGATGGCGCCCGAGCGCGCGCAGCGCGGCACCATCAGCTTGTGCTTCTTCACCTCGACGAGCAGGCCCAGCGCGTCGAGGTCGGCCACGATGGCCTTGCGCGCCACGAAGCGATCGAGGCCGCGGTATTTTTCGGGTGCGTTGTCGTTGATGGTCGCGTCGAGCGTGAGCACGCCGATCATCTCGAGCTTGTGGCGCTGGCCGACGGCGTAGTCGTTGTAGTCATGGGCGGGCGTGACCTTCACCACGCCCGTGCCGAACTCCTTGTCGACGTAGTCGTCGGCAATGATCGGAATCAGCCGGTCCACCAGCGGCAGCTTCACGCGCTGACCGATCAGGTGCTTGTAGCGTTCGTCTTCCGGGTGAACCATCACGGCCGTGTCGCCGAGCATGGTTTCGGGCCGGGTGGTGGCCACGGTCAGCGTGCCGCTGCCGTCTTCCAGCGGGTAGGCGATGTGCCAGAGCGAGCCGTCTTCTTCTTCGCTCTCGACTTCGAGGTCGCTCACCGAGGTCTTGAGCACCGGGTCCCAGTTGCCCAGGCGCTTGCCGCGGTAGATCAGGCCTTCTTCATACAGCTTCACGAAGGTCTGCGTCACGACCGCCGAGAGGTCGTCATCCATCGTGAAGTATTCGCGGCTCCAGTCCACCGTGTCGCCCATGCGGCGCATCTGCTCGGTGATGGTGTTGCCCGACTTTTCTTTCCACTCCCACACGCGCGCGACGAAGTTCTTGCGGCCCAGGTCGTGGCGGCTGACCTTCTGCTCCTGCAGCTGGCGCTCCACCACGATCTGCGTTGCGATGCCGGCGTGGTCGGTGCCCGGCACCCACAGCGTGTTGTCGCCCTTCATGCGGTGGTACCGCGTGAGGCTGTCCATGATCGTCTGGTTGAACGCATGGCCCATATGCAGCGTGCCCGTCACGTTGGGCGGCGGCAGCTGGATCGCGAACGACTCGGCGCCTTCCTTGGGTTGCTGCGTGCCGCGGAAGCCCGCCTTGGCATAGCCGCGCTTTTCCCATTCCGGGCCCCAGTGCGCCTCGATGGCGGCGGGTTCGAACGATTTCGACAGGCTATCGAGGCCGGGCTGGGCGGAAGGGGTGATGGGTTCGCTCATGGGAAATGCAGAACGGCCCTTCAGGGAGCCGTTGGGGGGCAGGGTGGGATAGCCCACGATTTTACCGGGGCCGCCTGGCGTCACGGCAGCCACTGATAATTCCGGGATGCTCTTCCTGCTTTCCCCTGCAAAGTCGCTCGATTACGACACCCCGGTCCCCTCCGAACTCCCTGCCACCCAACCCCATTTCGAATCCCCGCGCGGCCCCTCGGTCGAACTGATCAAGCTGCTGCGCGAGAAGTCGCCCCAGCAGATTTCCGAGCTCATGCACCTTTCGGACAAGCTCTCGGCCCTGAACGTGGCCCGCTACGAGGCATGGTCCAGCAAGAGCAGCGCGAAGAACGCCCGCCAGGCCGCTTTCGCCTTCGACGGCGACGTCTACGGCGGCCTCGACGCCCGCACCCTCACCAGGGCGCAGCTCGACTGGGCACAAGACCACGTCTGCATCCTCAGCGGCCTCTACGGCCTGCTGCGCCCGCTCGACCTGCTGCAGCCCTACCGCCTCGAAATGGGCACCTCGCTGGCCAACCGCCACGGCAAGGACCTGTACGCCTTCTGGGGCTCGCGCATTGCCGAGCACCTGAACGAGCGCCTCGCGGCCGACCGTACCCCGGTGGTCGTCAACGTCGCCTCGCAGGAGTACTTCAAGTCGGTCGACAAAAAGGTGCTCAAGGCCCGTGTGGTCGAATGCGTGTTCGAGGAGTGGAAGGGCGACAAGTACAAGATCGTGAGCTTCTTTGCCAAGCGCGCCCGCGGGCTGCTGGCGCGCTGGGCCGTGCAGCACAAGGCGGCCACGCCCAAGGCACTGGAAAAGTTCGACCTCGAGGGTTATGGTTTCGACGCTCAGGTATCGACAGCCGAAAGGCTGGTGTTCAGGAGAAAAGTCTGATGTCCCAACCAATCAGTCCGGAACTGCGCGAGTGGCTGGTGGCCCAGCTCGCGGCCGGGCACTCGGTGCCGGCGCTGCGTGCGTCCATGCGCGCGGCCGGCTGGCACGATGCCGCCGCAGACACGGCGCTGGCCCAGCTCGAAGCCGGCTTCCCCAACGTGGAGGTGGCCCTGCCGCCCGTGCACACAGAAATGCCCGGCCCCGACCTCGACGGCGCGCCGCTGCACCTCGACGCCGGCGACCGCCGCGTGCAGGTGCTGCAGACCATGCGGCATCCGCGCGTCATCGTCTTCGGCAACCTGCTGTCGGCCGAGGAGTGCGAAGGCTTGATCGCCGCCGCGCGCGTGCGGCTCGCGCGCTCGCTCACCGTCGAGACGCGCACTGGCGGCGAGGTGCTGAACGTCGACCGCACCAGCGACGGCATGTTCTTCGAGCGCGGCGAGAACGAGATCGTCGCGCGCCTGGAGCAGCGCATCGCGATGCTGCTGCGCTGGCCGCTCGAATTCGGCGAAGGCCTGCAGATCCTGCGCTACGCCCCCGGCGCGCAGTACCGCCCGCACTACGACTACTTCGACCCGAACGAGCCGGGCACGCCCACCATCCTCAAGCGCGGCGGCCAGCGCGTTGCCACGCTCGTGATGTACCTGCAGGAGCCCGAAGGCGGCGGCGCCACCACTTTCCCCGACGTGGGCCTCGAAGTGGCGCCCGTGCGCGGCACCGGCGTGTTCTTCAGCTACGACCGGCCCGACCCCGTCACCCGCACCCTGCACGGCGGCGCGCCGGTGCTGGCGGGCGAGAAGTGGGTTGCCACCAAGTGGCTGCGCGAGCGCGAATTCAAGTAGATAAGTAGACAAGGAACCGATGAAAGTCACCGCCAACGGGCTGCAGATCGAAGTCGACGACACCGGAGGCGAGGGACGCCCCGTCATCCTGCTCATCATGGGCCTGGGCATGCAGCTGGTGGCCTGGCCCACCGGCTTCGTGCAGCAACTGGTGGAGGCGGGTTTTCGCGTGGTGCGCCACGACAACCGCGACATCGGCCTGAGCCAGGGCTTCGACCACGCGGGCGTCGGCAACCTAGTGTGGGAAACGATTCGCCACCGCCTCGGCCTGAAGGTGCGCTCGGCCTACACCCTGCAGGACATGACCCTCGATTCGCTCGGCGTGCTCGACGCGCTGGGCATCGACAAGGCCCACATCGTCGGCGCCTCCATGGGCGGCATGATCGCCCAGCGCCTGGCCGCCACCGCGCCGCAGCGCGCGACCAGCCTCGTGAGCATCATGAGTTCGAGCGGTGCGCGCGGCTTGCCCGGCCCGCGCCGCGAAGTCACCTCCATGCTCATGCGCCGTCCGTCGGGCAGCAGTGAGGCCGAGCTGGTCGCGCACAGCATCAAGCTGCTGCGGCTCATCCAGAGCCCCGCCTACCCGCAGACCGACGAAGAACTGGCCGAGCGCCTCACCTTCGGCATGCGGCGCTCGTACCACCCGGCCGGCCTGATGCGGCAGATGCTGCCCATCGGCGCCGATGCCGACCGCCCCCAGGTGCTGCCGCGCATCCAGTCGCCCACGCTGGTGCTGCATGGCGATGCCGATGCGCTCGTGCCCATCGCCTGCGGCGAGGACACGGCCAAACGCATTCCGGGCTCGAAATTCGTCCCCGTTCCCGGCATGGGCCATGACCTGCCGCCCGAGGTGTGCACCATCCTCGCCCAGCACATTGCTCCGTTCGCACACGCGGCCGAAGCCAGAGAAGCCAGAGAAGTCACACCATGAGCCACGATCCGACGAACCCCAACACGCCCGAGCAATCGCAGCTCGGCCGCGCCTCGGCCTATGCCGACCACTACGACCCCACGCTGCTCTTTCCCATTGCGCGCGCCACGCAGCGCGAGGCCATGGGCATCAAGACCGGCGCGCTGCCTTTCTTCGGCGCCGACCTCTGGAGCGCCTTCGAAGTGAGCTGGCTCAACCTGCGCGGCAAGCCGCAGCTGGCCATCGCGCACTTCACCATTCCGTGCGAGACGCCCAACATCATCGAGAGCAAGAGCTTCAAGCTCTATCTCAACAGCTTCAACAACAGCCAGTTCGCGAGCATCGACGAGGTGCGCGAGCGCCTGCGCGCCGACTTGTCGGAGGCCGCATGGCGCGGCAGTGACCAGTCGGCCGGCATCGGCGTGAAGCTGCTGGCGCCCGACATGTTCGACCGCGAGCCGGTGCACGAACTCGACGGCCTCGACCTCGACCGCCTCGACATCGAGTGCACCCACTACCAGCCCGCGCCCGAACTGCTGAGCAGCGACACCACGCAGGTGCACGTGAACGAAACCCTCACCAGCCGCCTGCTCAAGAGCAACTGCCTCGTCACCGGCCAGCCCGACTGGGGCAGCGTGCAGATCCGCTACAGCGGCCCGCCTATTGACCAGGCCGGGCTGCTCGCGTACATCGTGAGCTTTCGCAACCACAACGAATTCCACGAGCCCTGCGCCGAGCGCATGTTCACGGACATCTGGAGCCGCTGCAAGCCGACCAAGCTCATGGTGTATGCGCGCTACACGCGGCGTGGCGGGCTGGACATCAACCCGTTCCGCACGAGCTCGCCGCAGGCGCTGCCTGGGAATATCCGGACGGCGCGGCAGTAGGCCGAAGCTCCCCTTAAGCCCCTCTTCGGAAACCCGAAACCCGCTCCTGCCCCGCCTGTGGCATTCTGAAATTCGCCCGCGAACCCTGCGGGCGAACATCCGGAGCAGAGACAAACATGGTTGAAGGAAAAGTGGTCGTCGTCACGGGCGCGGGCGGCGGCATCGGGCGCGACATTGCGCTGGCCATGGCGGCCCATGGCGCGAAGGTGGTGGTCAACGACATCGGTGCCGCGCTCGATGGTGCACTCGACGCCGAAGGCGGCGGCCCAACCCGCAGTGCTGGCCCGGCCCAGCAGGTGGTCGACGAGATTCGCGCGGCCGGCGGGCAGGCCGTGCCCAACACCGACAACGTGGCCGACGCCGCCAGCGCGGCGCGCATCGTGCAGTGCGCGGTCGACAGCTTCGGGCGCATCGATGTGGTGGTCAACAACGCGGGCATCCTGCGCGACCGCTTCTTCCACAAGATGTCGGTCGACGAGTGGGACTCGGTGCTCAAGGTGCACCTGTACGGCTCCTACTACGTGAGCCGCGCCGCCGCCACGCATTTCAAGGAGCAGAACGCGGGCGCGCTGGTGCACATGACGTCGACCTCGGGCCTCATCGGCAACTTCGGCCAGGCCAACTACTCGGCGGCCAAGCTCGGCATCGTGGCGCTGTCGAAGTCGATTGCGCTCGACATGCAGAAATTCAACGTGCGCTCCAACTGCATCGCACCCTTCGCCTGGAGCCGCATGATCGGCGCCATTCCCACCGACACCGACGAGCAGCGCGCCCGCGTCGACAAGATCAAGCAGATGACGCCCGCCAAGGTCGCGCCGCTCGCGGTGTATCTCGCGAGCGATGCGGCGGGGGCGGTCAACGGGCAAATCTTTTCGGTGCGCAACAACGAGATCTCGCTCATCAGCCAGCCGCGCCCGGTGCGCTCCATTCACCGCTCCGAGGGCTGGACGCCGCAGAGCATTGCCGAGCACGCCATGCCCGCGATGCGCGCCAGCTTCTTCCCGCTGGACCGCTCAGCCGACGTGTTCAGCTGGGACCCGGTCTGAGGACAAACCCGCAAGAGGGTACGTACGGCGCCATTCGCCGGACAATGCACGTTCCCTTCCTCTTTGATGCCCGCGCCCGGTGAACCTGCATTTCGACCTGTTCGACCTGAAACTGTTCGTCTACGTGGCGGACGCGCGCAGCCTCACGCGCGGCGCCGAGAAGGCCTGCATCTCGCTGGCTGCCGCCTCCACCCGCATCAAGCAGATGGAAGAGGCCGTGGGCGGCAAGCTGTTGCACCGCAGTGCGCAGGGCGTGAGTCTCACGGCCGCCGGGCAGGCGGTGCTGTACCACGCCAAGCGCGTGATGCAGCAGATGGAGCACCTGCGCTGCGACATGCAGGACTTCGGCAAGGGCATCAAGGGCCACGTGCGGGTGTTCGCCAACACCACCTCGATCACCGAATACCTGCCGCAGAAGCTGGCCGGCTTTCTCACGCAGCATCCCGCCGTGCAGGTCGACCTGCGCGAGTACCTCAGCGAAGAGATCGTGCGTGCGGTGGCCGATGGCGAGGCCGACATCGGCATCCTGGCCGGCGACGTGCACACGGGCGACTTCGACGCGCGCCCCTTCGGCAGCAATCAGCTCGTGCTGGTCGTGCCCACCACGCACCATCTTGCTGGCGCGCCTTCGGTGGCCTTTGCCGACACGCTCGACGAGCAGCACGTAGGCCTGCACCACGGCAGCGCCATCCACCGCTTCCTGCAGCGCCGCGCGGAGCTGGCGGGCCGGGGCTTCAACCCGCGCATCCAGGTCAGCAGCTTCGAGGCCATCTGCCTGATGATCGAAGCGGGCGTGGGGGTCGGCGTGCTGCCGGCGTCTTCCGCACAGCGGTTGTCGATGGCGATGCGCATCTCGACCGTGGCGCTCAGCGATGCATGGGCCGAGCGCGAGCTGAAGCTGATCGCGCGCAACCGCGAGCAGTTGCCCGCCTCGGCGCGCGAACTGTTCGACCACCTCGTTGCGCATTGAGGGCGCGGCCATCATGTCCGCCGACCTGAAGTCGCTGCGTCTGTTCGTGGCCGTGGCCGACCATGGCAGCATCAGCGAGGGCGCCAAGCGTTGCCACATCGCGCTCGCGGCGGCCAGCAAGCGCATCTCCGATCTCGAAGCCCGCGCCCGGCTGCCGCTACTGGTGCGCCATGCGCGCGGCGTCACGCTCACGTCGGCGGGGCATGGCCTGCTGCTGCATGCGCGCGCAGTGCTCTCGGCGATGGACCGGCTCGGCGCCGAACTGGACGATTTCCAGAACGGCGTGGCGGGCGTGGTCAGCATCACGGCCAATGCATCGACCATCGCGCAGTTTCTGCCGGCGCAGATCGGCTCCTTCCTGCGCCTGCACCCGGTGCTGAAGATCGACCTGCAGGAGCGCGCCAGCACCGAAGTGGTGAAGGCCGTGCAGGCCGGCCTGGCCGACATCGGCGTGATCGAGGGCAACACGCCCGCCGACGGCCTCGAATGCCTGCCCTACCGCAACGACGAGCTGGCCGTGGTGATCGCGCGCGACCACCCGCTGGCGCGGCGCAAGCGCATCGATGTAGACGAAGTGCTGCGCCACGACCATATCGTGGTGCGCGAAGGCACGGCCCTGCACCGCGTGCTGCTGGCCGCCGCGCTGGAGGCGCAGGTGCCGCTCAAGGTGCGCATGCAGGTGGGCAGCTTCGACATGGTGTGCCGTATGGTGGAGCAGGGCGTGGGCATCGGCGTGCTGCCCTATGCGGCCATCCTGCCGCAGCTGCAGATACTGAAGCTGCGCTGCCTGAAGCTCGATGCGCCCTGGGCCATGCGCCGCCACCTGTTGTGCGTGCGCAGGCAGCAAGACCTGACCGTGGCCGCGCGCTCGGTGCTGGAGCACCTCGGCCGGCCAGACTGAGCAAGAGCCTTCGCGCCGCGCGAAGCCTCGCGCCCGCCAAAAACGAATTGTTCTCCCGCGGCCCGCGCGCAAAGATCGCGCAAACCAAAGGAGACACCCTTGAAGATCGTTCGCGTCAGCGCCACGCCGCTGAACATCCCCGTCACCATCGACGTGGTCGGCCTGAACAAGCAGACCTCGCTGTCGCTGTGCCTCATCGAGATCGAGACCGACACCGGCCTCGTCGGCCACGGCATGACAGCCATCACAGAGGAAGAAATCGTCGCCGCAGCCGTGCGCGAAGTGGCCGGCCCTGCACTCATCGGCGAAGACCCGATGGCCACCGAGCGCCTGTGGGAGAAGCTCTATTGGCTGCTCTCGCCGCGCGGCCAGACCGGCTACGCCAGCCACACCATCGCCGCGCTCGACATCGCGCTGTGGGACATCAAGGCCCGCGCGCTGGGCCAGCCGCTGTGGCGCCTGCTCGGTGGTGCGCGCGCCAAGGTGCCGGTCTACGCCACCTTCGGCTTCGGCTTCTTCGAGCGTGACCAGCTCGCGGCCGCCGCGAAGCTGTGGGTCTCGCAGGGCTTCCAGCGCCTGAAGATGACCGTCGGCAACCATGCGCTTGCGCGCCGCGACGAGCCGCGCCCGCTCGACGAAGTCATTGCCGAAGACGTGCGCCGAGTGGCGGCTGTGCGCGAGGCCGTGGGCCCCGACGTGAAGTTGTATGTCGACGCCAACTGCGGCCTCGACCTGTTCCACGCCACCGAACTCGCGCACCGCATCGAGCCCTACGGCATCAGCTTCTTCGAGGAGCCGCTCACGCAGAACGACGTGCGCCAGATGGCCCAGCTGCGTGCACGCACCCGCATTCCGCTCGCCTGCGGCCAGAACGAGGGCCTGGCCTTTCGCTTCCGCGACTTGCTGGTGAACCAAGCGGCCGACGTGCTGCAGCCCAACGTGACCATCTCGGGCGGCTATTCGCAGTGCCTGAAGATCGCGGGCATGGCGCAGGCCTTCAACGTGCCCATCGACAACGGTGGCGCCTGGCCCTTCCACAACATGCATCTGCATGCGGGTGTGTCGAATGGCGGGCTGGTCGAGTACCACTATGTGGCGGTGCAGATGCTCAAGCAGATATTCGACGGCCTGCCAGTGCCCGAGCAGGGCTGGCTCACGCTGCCCGAGACGCCGGGCCTGGGCTTCGCGCCCAACGCCGAGCGCGTGCGAGAGTTGGCGAAGCTGCCGACCTCGCACGGCAAGGGCAAGGCCTGAGCCGCCCTGCGAATCAAAAAATAAAACGGAGACATGATGAAAGCCAGACAAGCGATTCGCGCGGCAATGGCCCTGGGCCTTGCCGGCGCGCTGCTCGCAGCGCCCATGGCCTGGGCCCAGAAGTACCCCGACAAGCCCATCCGCCTCGTGGTCGGCTACTCGGCCGGCGGCGGCGTCGATGCCGCAGCGCGGCTGCTGAGCGCGCGCCTTCCCGCAATACTGGGTCAGCAGGTGATGGTCGAGAACCGCACCGGCGCCACAGGCATCATCGCCGCCGATTTCGTCGCCAAGGCGGCGCCCGATGGCTACACGCTGATGATGGGCGAGAGTGCGCTGCTGATCGCCAAGCTGCTGCAGCCGAAGATCCCGATCGATCCGCTGACCAGCTTCAAGCCGGTGGCGGGCGCGTTCATCGCGCCGCTGATGATTGTCACTGGCAACGACTTTCCCGCGAAGACGCCGGCCGAACTGGTCGCGCAGCTCAAGGCGAATCCAGGCCGCTTCTCTTTCGGCACCTCGGGCGTGGGCACCGTGCAGCACCTGGGCTTCGAGATGCTCAAGCAGTCCACCGGCAGCCTGGCGGTGCATGTGCCGTACCGCGGCGCCGCGCAGATCGTGCCCGACGTGATCGGCGGGCAGATTCCCATCGGCGTGGTGAGTGCCACGGCCGGCATGGCGCAGGCCAAGGCGGGCAAGCTGCGCGCGCTCGCGCTGATGAATACCGCCAAGCTCGAAGGTGTGGAGAGCGTTCCGCCGCTGGCCGATGCGGTGCCGGGCTTCGACGTGGCGCCGCGCATCTTCGTGCTTGCACCGGCCGGGACACCGAACGAGATTGTCGAAAAGCTTTCGGCGGCTGTGAAGGCGGTGCTCGATACGCCCGAGGCCGTCGCTGCCGCCGCTGCACAAGGCACGCTGCGCGCTTACGTCACGCCGGCCCAGCTTGGCAAGGACATGGCCGAGGAGACTGCGCGCTGGAAACGCATCATTGCCGAGCAGCACATCGTGGCGGAAGGGAACTAGGGTGAAACCTTGCCCTTCGATTCGCTGCGTTTTTTCGGGGCGCGCTCACGCCGACGGCGTGCTCTGCTCCGCGAATGTCCCCCGGCCTGCGGCCTCCTCCTTTATTTCGCTGCGCAGAGCACACCATCGACGTGATCGATGGACGCAGCGTTTGATCCGGCGGCACAACGACTGCGCCCATGTGCGAATGGCATCGGGTGCTCCCCGCAGCGAAATAAAGGAGGAGGCCGAAGGCCGGGGGACATTCGCGGAGGGGAGTACCCGGTGTCATTCGCACGCACCCCGAACACAAGCAACACATCACTCCACGGAGCCACAGAAATGAAGCAACCCCACTTGGGCCTGATCGTCCCTCCAGCAGCCGGAGAGGTTCCGGTAGACGGCCCGCTGCTCTACGGCGACCGCATCCGATTCAGCGCGCGCGGCCTCGGCCTCGGAGAAATCTCCACGCGCGGCTACACGGAAGTGATCGACTCCGTGGTCGAGAAGGCGTTGGCGCTCAAGGAGGAGGGCGCGAGCGCGGTGTCGCTCATGGGCACATCGCTGAGCTTCTTTCGCGGCGCAGCCTTCAACCGGCAGCTCGAAGCCGAAATGGCGCGCGCCACCGGCTTGCCCTGTACCACGATGAGCAACGCCATCGTCAACGGCCTGCGCCACATGAAGGTGCGGCGCGTGGCAGTGGCCACTGCCTATATCGATGAAGTCAACGTGCACTTGCGAAAGTACCTGGAGCAGAGCGACTTCGAGCCGCTCGCGCTCGAAGGCCTTTCCATCTCCGACGTGCAGGCGGTCGGCAAAGTGCCGACGCGGGAACTGGTCGACCTGTGCGTCAAGGTGTTCGAGGCGCAGCCCGGCGCCGACGGCATCCTCATCTCGTGCGGCGGGCTCGTAACGCTCGACGCTGTTCGCGAGGTCGAAGCCCGCCTGCAGGTGCCCGTCGTGTCCAGCTCGCCCGCTGGCTTCTGGGATCTGGTGCGCACCGCGGGGCTCGATGCGCGTTCGCCGGGCTGGGGGCGGCTCTTCGCCTGGAGCCTCGTCTGAGCCCTTTCAGGCCAACCAGCGTTCCACGCGCGGCGTATCGGCCAGTTGCCAGATGCGCTGGCAGAGCGCCTTTGCTTCGTCAGCCGTTACGCCTTCGCCGTAGTGCGCCAGGCGCTGCATCTTGTCCTCGATCTCCGCGCGGTTCAGGCTGTTGCCGGGATCGCCCTTGGGTTCGTCCACACGGCCTTGCAGCGTGCGGCCGTCGGTCGTCTGCACACTGACCTTGCCGATCCAGCGGGCGGGGTAGGCGGTGTCGACTTCTTCGTCGAGTTGCATTGCCACCTTGTCGCGGAAGGCCGAGACTTCGGGCGCTAGAAAGTCGCGGTCGAACTCGCCGAGGCCCGCGCGGCCATGCACTGCTATCAGGCCCAGTACTGTGCCCATTGAGAACTTGCCCTGGTGCACGGTGGCCGGCACGGTCACGTTGCCCAGCACGTCGATGGCGCCCTGGTGCACGTGCGTGGTCACGTGCGACACATCGGTGGGCTTCAGCTTGTTCTGCGTCATCACCTGCAGCAGCGCGTCGGCGGCGGGGTGGGTGTGGCGGCAGGAGGCGTGGTATTTGAAGGAAGTTTCGGCCAGCGTCCAGCGCGTGCCGAGGCCGTCGGTGAGCTTTGCAGGGTCTGCATCGCTCGACATGCCGACGCCCAGGCCCTGCGCGCCTTCGAGGATCTTCGCCGCGCCGGTGAAGCCGTCCTGCGCGAGGTAGGCCGACATCAGCCCGCTTGCCGCGGCATGCGCGCAGTGCAGTTGCTTGGAGTCGGCCGCGTCACGCAGAAACTCCCACACGCCGGCCGATTGCGTGCCGGCCGAACCGAAGGCGTGCAGCATCTGCTGTGGCGTGAGGTTCAGCAAACGGCCCACCGCAGCGGCGGCTGCGAGCGTGCCCGCAGTCGCGGTCGTGTGGAAGGTCTTGTAGTGCGAGCGGCCGAGGAATTCGCCAACGCGGATGCCCACCTCGTAGCCCGCGACAACAGCGGTCAGCAGTTGTGCGCCGCTTGCGCCAATGCTCTGCGCCACTGCCAGCGCAGGTGCGATGACGACCGCAGCCGGGTGAAACACCGAACCGTTGTGCACGTCGTCCTGCTCCACAAAATGCGAGGCCGCCGCATTGACCAGCGCCGCGAACACCGGCGAGCTGGTGCGGCGCGAAGTCAGTATTTCGCTGGGTCCGTCGGCGGGGCCCATCATCTGCGCGAAGCGTTCGATGCTGCGCACCGGCCGTGCCGTGCGGGCCGCGAGCACTGAGCCCAGCCAGTCGAGCATCAGGTCTTCGGTGCGGCGCAGCACGGGGTTGGGGATGTCTGCGAACTGCAGCTCGGCGGCGAAGGTCGCGAGCACCTTGCTCGGATGGTCGACTGGGTTCATGGCAATGAAGTCCTTCAGAACGAACGAGGCAGGCCGAGCATGTGCTCAGCCACGTAGCTCAGGATCAGGTTGGTCGAAATCGGCGCGACTTGATACAGCCGTGTCTCGCGGAATTTGCGCTCGATGTCGTATTCGCACGCAAAGCCGAAGCCGCCATGGAACTGCAGGCAAGCATTGGCCGCCTCCCAGCTCGCCTTGGCCGCAAGGTACTTCGCCATGTTGGCCTGCGCGCCGCAGGGCTGGTGCGCGTCGAACAGGCGGCAGGCTTCATAGCGCATCAGGTTTGCTGCTTCCACTTCGATGAACGCCTCGGCAATCGGAAACTGCACGCCCTGGTTCTGCCCGATGGGCCGGCCGAACACCACGCGCTCCTTGGTGTAGGCCGTTACCCGGTCGATGAACCAGTAGCCGTCGCCGATGCATTCGGCCGCGATCAGCGTGCGCTCGGCGTTGAGCCCGTCGAGGATGTACTTGAAGCCCTGGCCTTCCTCGCCGATCAGGTTCTCGGCCGGAATCTCCAGGTTCTCGAAGAACAGCTCGTTGGTCTCGTGGTTCACCATGTTCAGGATGGGCTGCACCGTCAGCCCCTTGCCGATGGCTTCGCGCAGGTCGACGATGAAGATCGACATGCCTTCGGACTTCTTCTTCACGTCCGCCAGCGGCGTGGTGCGCGCCAGCAAAATCATCAGGTCCGAATGCTGGATGCGCGAGATCCACACCTTCTGGCCGTTGATGACGTAGCGGTCGCCCTTCTTCACCGCCGTGGTCTTGATCTTGGTGGTGTCGGTGCCGGTGGTGGGCTCGGTCACGCCCATCGATTGCAGGCGCAGCTCGCCGTTGGCGATCTTCGGCAGGTAGTTGCGCTTCTGCGCCTCGCTGCCGTGTCGCAGCAGCGTGCCCATGTTGTACATCTGGCCGTGGCAGGCGCCGGAGTTGCCGCCGCAGCGGTTGATTTCTTCCATGATGACCGAGGCCTCGGTCAGGCCCAGGCCAGAGCCGCCGTACTCCTGCGGGATCAGCGCGGCCATCCAGCCGGCCTTGGTGAGTGCATCGACGAAATCGGCGGGGTAGCCGCGCGCCTCGTCGATCTTGCGGAAGTAGGCATCGGGAAACTGCGCGCACAGGTCGCGCACGGCGTCGCGGATGTCCGGAAAACTCTTGTCGTTGGCGTTGTTCATTGGTCGTTGCTGCTCAATCAATCCTGGCGGGGGCCGCCGGCTTCTTTCTCCACGCGTTGCCAGATCTCGATGGCCATCGGGTCGTCGATCTCCTCGAGGATGTGGCCCACGAGGCCGATGGCGCGCGCCATCACGCCGAAGCCGCGAATGATCTTCCACGGAAAGCCGAACTCGGCCGCAATCGCGCCGACGGCCCCGGTCGCGTTGATCGGCAGCGACTTGCCCGACACGCGCTCGGCTTCTTCCTGCACCGCCTGCATCAGCGCGACATAGTGCGTGGAGAGCCCGTTCTCCGCCGCAATCTGGAACAGGCGCGGCGTGCGCGGGTCGATGGGCTTGTGCAGCGGATGGCCGAGGCCCGGCACGATCTGCTTGCGTGTGCGGTGGTCGGCCACGATGTCTTTTGCCATGTCGGCGAGCGGGCGCGTCGGCTTCTCGCCGAAGGGAATCGCTTCGTAGAGCATCTTCGCGGCGCCTTCGGTGCTGCCGACGAACACCGTGCCCAGGCCGCAAAGACCGGCTGCCACGGCGGCCTGCAGCGCTTCGGGCGCGCCTGCATAGGTGAGGCGCGCGGCCAGCGCGCTGGGCGTGATGCCGTGCTCCACCAGCGTGACGACGATGGCGTTGAAGGTCACCGATTCCTGCGGCGTCGGGATGCGCCCCGTCAGCTCCAGGAAGGCCATGTCGCCGAGGTTCAGGTGGCCGAGGATTTCCGAAGGCAGGTCGCGCCCGCGCACGGTGATCCTGTCGGGCGTGCTGTGGCCCAGCTCGGTGTGCAGGGATTTCTTGATCTTGGTGGTCATGGCAGCGAATCTAGCCCGCCCTCGCGCGAGGTGGTTCTCTGATTGCGAAACCCTCCCTTCGGCAAATGCAAATGCTCGCTGGCGGGGTCTTCAGGCACGCTGCGGCGATGGACCTTGAATCACTTTCGGCAGTGCGCGAATCGGCGCTCGACTACTTCGTTCGCAGTCGGGCCATCCAACGGCGGCGCGAGCGCATGGAACAACCCGGTGCCGACGAGGCCGAAGGCTGGCGCGACATCGCCGCGCTGGGCTGGCCCGGCATGCTGGCGCCCGAATCGGCCGGTGGTCTCGCGCTGGGGCTCGACGGCGCTGCGGAAATCTTGCGGGCCGCGGGCGAGCATGTGGCGCCTGAGCCGTTGCTGGCCGTGGCCGGCCTCAGTGCGCTGCTGCTGGCGAGGCTTGGCACGCCGGGCGCGGATGCCCTGCTGGCCGAACTGGTCGCGGGCCGCAGCCTGCCCGCGCTGGCATGGCAGGAAAGCGCGGGCGATCTGAGCGCGGTGCCGTTGGCCTGCGGCTGCGAGGCTCGGTCCGGACACACGGGCGGCGTGCTGCTGCAAGGCGAAAAACTCATGGTGCTGCCCGGCGCGGCCGCCAGCGGCTGGCTGGTGTCGGCGCGCGGCGACGACGACGCGGTGCTGCTGTGGGTGCCGCGCGGCACCGAAGGTGTGACTGAAACGCTCGTGCCGCTGGTCGATGGCAGCCAGGCATCGAACCTGCGTTTCGAGCAGGTGGCGTTGCCGGGTAGCGCGGTGCTGGCCGAAGGCCCGGCCGCGCAGGACACCCTGCGTCATGCCCTTGCGGCCGGCCAGATCCTGCAATCGGCCGAGCTGCTGGGCGCGGGGCAGGCCATGCTGGCGCAGACGCTGGCCTACCTGCGCACGCGCTCGCAGTTCGGCAAGCCCATCGGCAGTTTTCAGGCACTGCAGCACCGCTGCGTCGACATGTTCATTCACCTCGAAGTAGCGCAGGCCACGCTGAACGAGGTGCTGGCCCTGGCGGCGCAGGGTCTGACGGCAGATCGGATCGAAGCCGAGGCAAGCCGCGTCAACGCGCGCTGCACCGCCGCCGCGCTGCAGGCCTCCCGTGCGTCCGTGCAGCTGCATGGCGCCATCGGCTACACGCAGGAGTGCGACCTGAGCCTGTTCTACAAGCGCGTGCTGTGTCTCTCGGCCTGGCTGGGCAATGTCAGCGCCCATCAGCGCCGTCATGCGTCGCTGTCGGGTGATGCGGAAGCTGTGGCGGGTGCGGCCGAGTGGCAAGGCGAGTTCCCGCGCACAGCAGATTGGTCCGCCATGACCGAGTCCGACTTCCGCCGCATGGTGCGCGCCTTCCTGCAGCAGCGCTATCCGCAACAGCTGCGCTATCTCTCGCACCGCGCGCGCTGGAGCGAGATGCGCGAGTGGTATCTCACGCTGTCGGCGCAAGGCTGGATCGCACCCGCGTGGCCGCAGGCGCATGGCGGCATGGGCCTGCCGGCGGACAAGCTCATCGCGTGGATCGAAGAGCTGGAGCAGCATGGCGTGGCACGCGCGCCCGACCAGGGCATCGTGATGATCGGTCCGCTGCTCATCCAGCACGGCACGCCCGAGCAGCAGCAGCGCTTTCTGCCGCGCATCCTGAGCGGCGAGCACGTCTGGTGCCAGGGCTACTCCGAGCCCAATGCCGGCTCCGACCTCGCGGGCCTGCGCACCGAGGCACTGCCCGCGCGCGATGCGCAGGGCGATCACTTCGTGGTCAACGGCCAGAAGATCTGGACCACGCTCGCGCAGGACGCCAACCATATCTTCATGCTCGTGCGCACCGACAAGGACGCACGCAAGCAGGAGGGCATCAGCTTCCTGCTGTGCGACCTGCGCACGCCGGGCATCACCATCCGGCCGATTCATACGCTCGCGGGCGAGCCCGAGTTCTGCGAGGTGTTCTTCGACAACGTGCGCGTGCCGGCCGAAAACCTTGTCGGCAAGCTGCATGGCGGCTGGACCATCGCGAAGGCGCTGCTGGGCTTCGAGCGCATCTTTCTCGGCAGCCCCAAGCAGTCGCAGTACGCGCTGGGCCAACTGGCGCGGCTGGCGCAGGCGCGGCGCCTGTTTGCCGACCCGGTGTTCGCGCAGCGCTTCGCGGCGCTGAGGCTCGACGTGCTCGACCTGTCGGCCGCCTACACGGGCTTCGCGAACATCGTGCGCGCCGGCAAGCCGCTGCCGGCTTCGGTGTCGCTGCTGAAGATCTGGGCGAGCGAGACCTATCACCGCATCGGCGCGCTGCTGGTCGAGGCCGGCGAAGAGCAGGGCGCCGTGGCCGGCGACCAGGTGCTCGACGGGCAGAGCTTCAACGTGCTCTCGCCGCTCATCGGCTCCACCGCCGCAATGATCTACGGCGGCACGAACGAGATACAGCGCAACATCCTCGCGCGGCAGGTGCTCGACCTGCCGGCCTGAGCGATGTAGCCGACGAAGAAATACACAACAGGAGACAACGCTCATGACATCGACTCACTTCTCGCGCCGCCACCTCATGGCCGCGATGGCAGGCAGCGCGGCGCTGGCTGCACTGCCGCATCGCGCCTTCGCGCAGCAGCCCCTACCGCCGCTCATCAAGCTGGTGGTCGGCTATTCCGCCGGCGGCCCGGTCGACGGCGCCGCGCGCCTGCTCGCGCCCGCGCTGAGCCAGGAGCTGGGCACGCAGGTCATCGTCGACAACCGTCCCGGCGCCAGCGGCTCGCTCGGCGGCGATGCGGTCGCCAAGGCCGCGCCCGATGGCGCGATGCTGTTCTTCGGCGCGAGCCCGACCATCACCATCAACCCGAACGTGCAGCGCAAGATGGCCTTCGACCCGATGAAGGACCTGACGCCCATCGCGCCGCTGGTGGACTACACCAACGTGCTCGTCATCAACAACGAGGTGCCGGTGCGCAACCTCGCCGAGTTGCTGGCCTACGCGAAGGCGCGGCCCGGCAAGGTGTTCTACGGCTCGGCGGGCGTGGGCGCGTCTAACCACCTGAGCGGCGCGCTGCTCGAGAAGATGACCGGCGTGCAGCTGACGCACGTGCCCTACAAGGGCAGCGCGCCGGCGCTCGCCGACGTGATGGGCGGCACCGTGACCATGATGTTCGACATCATCGCCACCTCGAAGCCCTTCATCCAGACGGGCAAGGTGCGCGCGCTGGCCGTTACCTCGCGCCAGCGCAACCGCATGCTGCCCGATGTGCCGACCATGATCGAGTCGGGCGTGCCCGGCTACGACGTGGGCGGCTGGTTCGGCCTCTACGGCCCGGCGCGCATGGACCCGGCGCTGGTCGCGCGCATGAACGCCGCGGCGCAGAAGATGCTGGCGCGCGAGGACATCGCGAACCGGCTGCGCGAGCAGGGCTACGACGTGTGGTCGGGCGCAGCCGACCTGCTGGCGACAAAGGGCAAGTCCGACCGCCAGCTCTGGGCGACGGCGTCCAAGGGCATCGAGGCGGAATAGACGATGCAGAAGATCCACGAGCTGTTGGAGGCGCGCGCAGCGCGCACGCCGGAGGCTGTCTTTCTTTTCGAACCCGGCGGGACGACGACTTACGCGGCGCTGCAGACGATGGTCGATGCAGCAGCACAGGACCTGCTGGCCACCGGCGTGCGGCTGACCGACCGCGTGGTGCTGGTGGCCGAAAACTGCGCTGCGCACATCGCGCTGCTCATGGCCTGCAGCCGCGTCGGGGCGTGGTCGTGCGGCGTGAATGCGCGCATGTCTCCGGGCGAGATCGCGGCCATTGCAGAGCGTGCGGATGCGCGGCTTTGCTATTTCACGACCGGGGCGTCCGAAGCCGCTGAACGGCATGCGCAGAGGGCCGACGCAAAGCCCTCCGCGCTTGCCGGCGTGATGCGTTCGGCTGTGCGTGAAGAAGCACGCACCGAGCCCGACCCGGCGTTGGCCGACACGGCCGCCATCATCTTCACATCCGGCACCTCGGGCACGCCCAAGGGCGTGATGGTCTCGCATCGCGGTCTGCTGCATTTCGGCCGCGTGTCGGCCCAGGTGCGTGCCCTGGGCGAGCGCGACCGCGCCTATGCCTTCCTGCCGATGACGCACATCTTCGGCATCGGCACGGTGCTGATGGCCGCGCTCACGGGCGGCGCCGCGCTGGTGCTGCGCGGCAGCTTCTCGCCGGCCGACATGCTGCAGGCGCTGGCTCACGAGCAGGTGTCGAACCTGCTCGGGCCGCCGACGATGTATGCGCGCCTGCTGGCCCACATCGAGGCGGAGGGGGTGGCACCGCGCTTTCCGCAGCTGCGCTACGTGTACACCGGTTCCGCGCCGCTCGACCCCGCGCTCAAGCAGCGCGTGGAGCAACTGTTCGGCCAGCCGCTGCACTACGGCTACGGGCTGTCGGAGTACGCGGGCTCGGTGTTTCTCACGCGCACCGAGTCGCCGCGCGCGGACACTTCGGCGGGCTATGCGGTGGAAGGCGGCGAGGCCCGCATCGTGACTCTCGACGGCAACGACGCCGCACCCGGCGACGCCGGCGAGATCTGGCTGCGCGGCCCCGGTCTCATGCTCGGCTACTTCCGCGATGCCGCCGCCACGGCGCAGGTGATGCGCCCCGGGGGCTGGTACGCCACCGGCGATCTCGGGCGCTTCAGCCCCGACGGCGCGCTGTTCGTGGTCGGCAGGCTGAAGGAAATGATCATCCGCTCGGGCTTCAACGTGTATCCGGCGGAAATCGAGGCGGTCATCGGCCGTTTCGATGGCGTGCACCTGTGCGCGGTGGTCGGCGTGCCCGAGGCCGATGGCAACGAGCAGGTCGTCGCCTTCGTCGAGCTGAAACCCGGCGCCGTACTCGACGAAGCGGCGCTGCGCGCGCATCTCGTCGAGCACCTGTCGCCCTACAAGCGCCCGGCCCGCATCGAGGTGATCGACGCAATGCCCACCACGGCCAACGGCAAGCTGCTCAAGCGCGAGCTGCAGGTGCGCTGCGCGACGGCCGGGGGCTGACCCGGTCAGCCGAAGATCGCGGCCCGGCCCTTCTGCGTGTCCATGTACTCGCGCACCCGGGCGATGCGGCCTTCGCGCAGCTCGAAGACAAAGCAGTAGTCGTTGTCGTAGTGCCTGCCGTTGGCCAGCGTGGCCTGCATGCGCTCTTCGAGGATCACGGTGTCGCCGTCGCAATACAGGTGGGAAAAGCTCACCTCGACGTCCGAGACGAAGAGTCTGGGAAAGGCCTCGACCAGGAAATGCGTGATCACGGCCGGTCCGATCATGTGGTCGGGCACGTCGAGCGCCACCGCGGTCGCGTTGCCCTTGGGCGCCAGCCATTCGGCGTCTTCGGTGAAGACGGCCTGGATGCGTTGCGGGTCGCGGCTCGCAAAGGCCTTCCAGGCTTCGGTGACGGCGCGCTTGTTCTGTTCTGGGGTCATGGGGCGGGTCGGCGGCGGGAGTGGACGGAAGCCCGAAGGTAGGGGCTGCGCCGCGCGCCGGCGCGCCGGTTCCGGACATCTCCAACCGGCCGCGGCATCGTAGGCACGCTCCTACATCTGCGGCAGGGGGCGGGCACGATACTTGTAAATTGTTAATTCCTCGTTTCAGGAAGCATTTCTTGACCCCGCCGATGAACCCGAAGCCCGTGGGCCCCGCGCAATGAAGTCCTCGCCCAGTGCCCGCAGCTGGATCGCCGCCGGCGTACGCCACGAACTGCTCACACGTGCGTTGCCCGCCCTGCGGCACGACATGGCGGCGCCCGTCTCGGTGATCCGCATGGCGCTGCTGATGCTCAAGCGACAGGTCGGCGCGGCCACCATCGACGCCGCGGCCTGCGAGGAGCGGGTGGCGCTGATCGACAACCAGGTGTCGGAGCTGATCGAAGCCATCCGCTCGCTGCGCGACTGGGAACTGGCCACGACCGACGACGGCATCACCCGCAGCGCGCTGGTAGCGCAATGCGTGGCGCTGATGCGTTCGGCCTTCGACCTGCACGGCGTGTCGCTCGACGCCGATGCCTCGCTCGATCCGCAGGAAGACGAGCACCGCTGGCCCGCCGCGGCCGCGCTGCGCTACCTGTTCCTCGGGGCGCTGGGCTACCTGCACGACGGCGCGGCGGAGGCGGGGGCGATCCGTGTCGAGGCGGATGGTGCGAACGCACTGCGCCTCACGGCCCTGCCGCGCGAACCCGGCGGTACGCCTGCCGTGCTCGACGCGCACCGCGCGCCGCGCGCGCTGGCCATCGACGCCGTCGCGCTGCAGAACCTGGCCGAAGACCTTGGCTACGCCGTGGCGCTGGATGGCGACAGCGTGCGCCTCGTGCTCGCGACCGGCAACTGAGTCTTGCTGTTGCGGCTGGTGCCGCGCACCGCTTGCCTCCGCCGTGGCGCTCGCAGGAAGGCCAGCAGCCGCCGTTCGGCCGCATGCAGCCCGCGCGATGACTTGGCCGTGCCGTGCCCGGCGATCCTCTCGAACAGCGCACCGGTGGCTTCGTCGCCCTCCGAGAGCGCACTGCCCAGCGCCAGCACGGCCGGGTGCACGTACGCCTTCTTGCAGACAGCGGGCGTGTTGCCGAGCTGCCTGGCGACGGCCGCCAGGATGTCCTTTGCGCTGTAGCGATTGCCGTCGGCAGCGGCGCGGCCCGGCTCGCAGGCCAGCCGGGTGAGTTCCAGCGCCTGCACGGTGCCGTGCCAGGTGCGGAAGTCCTTCGCGGTGAAGCGCTCGCCCTGCGTGGCTTCGGCCAGGTAGTCGTTCACGTCGGTGGACGAGACGCTGCGCAGTTCGCCATTTCCGCCTCCGTCTGCATCCTCGTCCACGTACTGGAACAGCGCCTGCCCCGGCAACTGCTGGCATTGCCGCACCACCCTGGCCACGCGTGGGTCGTCGAGCTTCGCCTCGTGCATCACGCCGCTCTTGCCCCTGAAGCGCAGCCGCAGGGCCTGGCCCTGCACGGCCGCGTGCCGGTTGCGCAGCGTGGTGAGGCCGTAGGAGCCGTTGCTGCTCGCGTATTCCTCGTTGCCCACGCGCAGCAGCGTGGTGTCGAGCAGGCGCACCACCGCCGCGAGCACCTGGCTGCGGCCCGGCGCCTTCTGGCCCTTCGGCAGTTGCAGGTCGCGCGCCACACGGGCGCGGATGCGCGGCAGCGCGAGCGCGAAGGCTTCGAGGCGGTCGAACTTGGTCTCGTCCTTCATCGAGCGCCAGTCGGCGTGGTAGCGGTACTGCTTGCGCCCGCGCGCGTCGATGCCGGTGGCCTGCAGGTGGCCGTTGGGCAGCGGGCAGATCCACACCTGGGTGTAGGCCGGCGGAATGGCCAGCATGCGGATGCGCGAGATCTCGTCCACGTCGCGCAGCCATTGCCCCTTGGCATCGCGGTAGCGAAAGCGCTCGCCATGCTTCAGGCGGCGGATGCCGGGCATGTCGGGGTTCACGTAGACGAGGCCATTGGCGATGGGCGTCGGCTTCAAAGGAGGCTTCGAAGAGGGCTTTGCAGGAGTGGAAGAGTCCGGCATGGGGTTTGCGTGATGGCGTTACATCGCGCTTTTGCCAGCACCGACAATCGCCGCTTGTAGGACGCCGGGCGCGCTTGTTGTCCTTGTCCTGCCGTCTTTGTCTCTCTTACCGGGTTCCAGAATGACTTCTTCCAAGTCCTCCCTTTTCACCGCTCGTTGGCTGGCTGTACCTGCCGCGGCGCTGCTGTTCACGGCCTGTGCTTCCACTTTCACCCCGACCGCCTCGGTCCCGTCCGCGCCCGTGAAGGTCAAGGTTTTCGTTGCTGCCATGTTCGAGATCGGCCAGAACACAGGCGACCGCGCCGGCGAGTTCCAGCACTGGTACGAGCGCTACTGGAAGGGCGCCAAACCCATGGCAGTGCCCGGCGCGCTGCAACCCGTGTACTGCAACACCGATGGCGTGTGCGGCGCGGTGCTCGGCATGGGCAAGGTCAACTCGTCGTCGTCGATGCAGGCCATCTTGCTGAACCCGCAGTTCGACTTTTCGCAGAGCTACTACGTGATCTCGGGCGTGGCCGGCACGCCGCCCTCGCGCGGCACCATCGGCGAAGTGAGCTGGGCCACCTGGCTGGTCGACTACGACCTGGGCCACCGCTGGGCCCCCGAAGAGAACAAGCCCGGCGAGCCGACCTTCATGCCGCGCAAGGGCTATGAGGAATACCGTCGCTTCAAGCTCAACTCCGACCTCGTGGGCTGGGCCATGAAGCTCTCGGCCGACACGCCGCTGAAAGACGCCGACTCGGCCCGCAAGTACCGCCTGCGCTACCCCGACGCCGCGGCCCGTCGCGCGCCCTTCGTGGGCACCGGCACGCACATGACCGGCGACACCTTCTTCCACGGCCCCGGCATGTCGAAGCAGGCGCAGTACATCGCCAAGCTCTACGGTGCCGACGACTACGTCATCACCGAAATGGAAGCCGCCGCCATCACCCTCGTGATCAAGCGCACCCACGGCACCGACCGCGTGATGAGCCTGCGCGGCGCCGTCAACTTCGACCAGGGCAGCCCGAAGGAAACCACGCTGCAGCATCTGGACCCGGCACCGGGCGAAACGGCCGGCGGCTTTGCCGAGACGGTGGAAAACATCGAGCTGGTGGGCAGCCGCGTGGTCGATCACATCGTCGCAAATTGGCCGCAGTGGTCGGCCGGCGTGCCCAAGCCCTGAGCTTCGCTGCTCAGGGCCGCGCCGGCTTCAGGTGCCACGTCACCGTGAAGTCGAAGGGCGTCCAGCGGCTGACGGTGACGCCCGAGCGCCGCAGTCCGCGCCCCGTCCAGGTGTTGCAGGTCTCGAAGAGGTTGTAGCCGCCTTCGGCTTCGTAGAAGGCGTCCTGGCTGTCGTAGTGCGCGCCTGCGATGGGCGTGGCCTGGCCCGAGGGCAGGGCGGCGCGCACATAGCCAGCCAGTTGCGCGTACTGCGCCTGCGAGAGCGGCAGGCTGTAGGCGCCGCGCCCCAGCTGGTTGCGCCGCAGGTAGCTCACGTGCATCAGCGCGCGGTTGCCGCCCGACAGCGCCCCGAAGGCGCGCGCCACCGTCAGGTCGCCCCAGGTGGGCGTGTTCAGGTAGAACTCGCGGTCGCCCCAGCCGATGGCGATGAACTCGGCATCGGGCGGCGGCGCCTTGAAATCCTTCAGCGGAAACACCTGCAGCCAGTCGACGGTGGTTGATCGGATGGGGAACACGTAGTCGGTGTGCACGCCGTTGCTCAGCACCCAAGCCTGCACGTTCGCTGCTGCATCGTTCGATGGTTTCGCATTGGCCGGCCAGAACACAAGCACGCAGGCCGTGGCCACGTAGAGGCTGACCAGCGCGACGAAGCCCAGCAGCGTGAAGGCGATGCGCCACAGCCAGCGTTTCAGCGCCATGGCGTGTTCAGAACAGCGACGCGGTGGTCGCTGCCGGTTCCGAGGCGGCGCGGTGCGCACCGGCCCCGGCGGGCGCCAGCGCTTCGGGGCTGCCTGCTTTCGCCAGCGCGCCCACGCGCACGCCCAGGAGGCGCAGCGGCCGCTCCAGCGGCACGCGCTTCAGGCACAGCCCGCCCGTGTGGCGGATGGTCTTCGCGTCGTCCGTGAAGCGGTCGATGGTCTGGTCGCGCGTGGCGATCTTGAAGTCGTCGTAGCGCAGCTTGATGCCGATGGTCTTGCCCACGTAGCCCTTGCGCTGCAGGTCGGCGGCCAACTGCTCGCACAGCTGCGTGAAGATCGCGCCCAGCTCGGCGCGGTCGCGCACCGCGTGCAGGTCGCGGTCGAAGGTGGTCTCGCGGCTCATCGACACGGGTTCGCTTTCGGTCACCACCGGGCGGTTGTCGCGGCCCCAGGCCACCTCGTGCATCCATGCACCGGTGGCCTTGCCGAAGGTGGCAACAAGCCAGTCACGGTCGCGCGCCGCGAGCTGGCCCACGGTCTCGATGCCGAAACGCTTGAGCTTCTCGTCGGCCTTGGGGCCGATGCCGTTCACCTTGCGGCAGGGCAGCGGCCAGATGCGCGATTCGAGATCGTCCTCGTAGACGATGGAGATGCCATTGGGCTTGTTGAACTCGCTCGCCATCTTGGCGATGAGCTTGTTGGGCGCCACGCCGATGGAGCAGGTGAGGCCTGTGGCGTCGACGATGGCTTTCTGCAGCAGCCGCGCCAGCGAGCGCCCGCCGTCGCGCTGGCCGCCGGGTACGTCGGTGAAGTCGATGTACACCTCGTCCACGCCGCGGTCTTCCATGAGCGGTGCGACCTCCAGGATGATGCTTTTGAAGGCGCGCGAATAGCGCCGGTATTCGTCGAAGTCCACCGGCAGGATGATGGCCTGCGGGCACAGCTTGGCAGCCTTCATGAGCCCCATGGCCGAGCCCACGCCGAACTGCCGCGCCGGGTAGGTTGCGGTGGTGATCACGCCGCGGCCCGTGTAGTCCTTCAGCAGCGGGAACGACTCGACCGGAATGTCGGCCAGCGTGCCGCCTTCGGGCAGGTTGCGGATGGCTTCGTCCACGCGCCGCCGCCCGCCGCCGATGACCACCGGCAGGCCCTTGAGCTGCGGATAGCGCAGCAGTTCGACCGACGCGTAGAAGGCGTCCATGTCGAGGTGCGCGATGCGGCGGATCGGCGGTGTTGACGGGGTCTGTGAACTCACGGCCACGATTGTCTCGCGGTCGGGCGGCGCGTGCCCGCGCGGGGGAGATTCGGTCAGCGGGTTTCGACGGTCACGAGCAATGGCGATTCGAACATCGCTACCGGCGAGATCACCGGTTCGTCCATCGGCACCTTGTCGCCATAGCGCTCGCGCATCTTGGCGCGCACGGCGGGGTCGGTGAGGTTGAATTCGCGGATCTTCTGCAGCTCGCCGATGCGCACGCCCAGCGCGCGCTGGTAGAGCTTCCACACCAGCTCGGAGCAGTAGATGCGCTTGTCCGACCATTCGAAGGTCAGGTCGTAGGGGCGGCCCTCGAAGTCAGAGGTGCCCGCGCGCAGCCTGGCCACCGCGCCCGGTGTCAGCAGCGTGTCGGCATTGCGCAGCCGCTTCACCACGTAGTGCCCGCCGTTGCCGCGCGCGGCCCATTGCGCGAGTGGCGTGTAGCGCACCGTCGATACCGCCTCGAACACATAAGGCTTGCCGCCCCGCAGCAGCACGATGCCCATGTGGCTGTAGCGCGAGCCGGTGGCGCGCTGCACGGCGATGCTTTGGGCCGAGCGCGAGGTGTGGAAGATGATGTCGCCGTCTTTCAGCGCCGCCGCCGCGTGGCTGGCGCCGAAGGACAGGACCAGTGCGAGCGCGGCAGGGAGCTTGAAGGTCATACGCCGCGCATTGTGCGGCACGCCGAAGCGCTATTTCTCTTCAGGTGGAGTGGTGCTGTCGCCGGTGTCGGGCGGCGCCATCTCGCGCATCAGGAGGTCCACCGCTTCATCGTTCATCGGCTCGGCGGGCGCGAGCGCGGTGGGCGAGGTGCGCAGCCAGCGCGTGGTCTCGGGCAGCGCCATCACCAGCGCGGTCACGGTGGCGAGCACCGCCAGGTAAGGCGCCAGCGCCCGCGCCACGGCAGCCACCGGCGGGCGCGGCGAGACCTGCCCGCGTGCCAGCACCAGCGCATAGCCGAAAGGCGGCAGCAGGAAGCCGGCCTGCAGCACCAGCAGGGTCAGCGTGGCGATCCAGGCGGCGTCGTCGAGCTGGGCGAGCACCGGCGGCATGACGATGGGCACGATCAGGAAGATCAGCTCGAAGGCGTCGAGCACAAAGGCGCAGGCCAGCAGCACGGCCAGCACCGCCATGAGCCCGACCATCGGGTGGCCCTGCAGCGACAGCATGAGCCGCGCGATCAGCCCGTCGGTGCCGAAGCCGCGCAGCAGCAGCGAGAAAGTGGTGGCCGCCACCAGCAGCGCATACAGCGCGCCGGTGAGCGCCATCGCGTCGTCGAGCACCTGCCACAGCACCGCCCGCGTGAGCTGGCGCGACGCGATGCCCCAGCCGAGCAGCAGCACGCAGGCGGCGGCCGCGCCTTCGACCGCGCGCACCCTGCCCAGCGTGACCAGCACGAGCAGGGCGCCGATCAGCAGGGGCACGAGCAGCAGCGTCCAGCGTTCACGCGGCGCCATCGGTTCGCGCGGCGCTGCCGTTGCGGCGGGCTTGTTGCGCCGTGCGCCGAACCACGCGACCGCGAGCCAGCCGAGCAGTAGCGCCGCCGCAGGCACCAGCGCTGCCTGAAGGATGTCCTGCGTGTTGACGATACGGTTGGCGGCACCCGTGGGCAAGGCCAGCGTGCGCGCCATGTTCACGCCCTCGGTGTGGGCGCGCAGCATCGCGTCGCCGAGCAGCAGCAACACCAGCGAAGGCGGCACGATCACGCCCAGCGTGCTGGTCACGGCCACGAGCGCGGTGCGTTGTGCGGCGGGCAGGCCTTCGGCTGCCCAGCCCTTGCCGGCCGTGCGCGCCAGCGTCAGCAGGCTGGCGCCGACCGAGCCGTTCATCGGCGCGAGCATCAGGCCCAGCACCATGCCGGCCAGCTCCGATGCGGCGCGCGGCGCGACAAAGGCCAGCGCCTTGCGCAGGCCGTTGTACAGGTGCTCGGCCAGCGCCAGCCGGTTGAGCAGCGCGCCCACCAGCGCATAGAGGGCCAGCGCCTGCAGCAGGTCGTGCTCCAGCAGGCCGACGATGCGCCACGGAAGGTTCTGCAGCAGCGCCAGATCGAAGGCGCCGAGTGCCAGCCCGACCACTGCGCCCAGCGTGCACACGCCCAGCAGCACGGCGTAGGTCGGCCAGCCGGTGGTCATCATCAGCGCCAGGGCCAGCGCGAGCAGGGCGAGTCCGAGCCAGGCCATTCAGCGCCCGAGCGGGTGAAGTTCGTGCCAGAGATCGAGCGCGCTTTGCACCGCCAGCAACACCGCGAGCAGCAGCAGCGCCACCTTGACCATGAAATAGCCGGGGTTGAAGGTGTCGGGGAACAGTTCGAACGCGGCCACCGAGCGCCATACCGGCACGGCGGCCGTCACGATCAGGAACAGCGCCCACGGCAGCACGCACAGCGCCGCGCCGATGCGGCGTGCCCGCGCAAAGCGCCCGCCGGTATCGGCAGCCACGTCGGGCCGCGCCACGAGGTGTGCGCCGCGGCGCCCGGCGTGCCGCAGTGCCACCGCCACGTACAGCGCGAACAGCCACTGCGCGAGGTCGTTGGCCTGCGTAGGGCCGTTGCCCGAGCCGGCCAGGTCGCGCAGCGGCCATTGGGCGAACAGCAGCAGGGCGATGGCGATGGCAAAGGGCATCGCCGCGCGGTCGATCCAGTCGAGCCAGCGCGGCGCCGGCGGCGGGGGAGGGGCTGGAAGATCGGCCGGTGGCGGTGTCATGCGACGCCGATCGTCTTCCCGGAACCTGACCACCACCTGCGGGCGTGGCGGGTCATTGCTTGCGCGGTGCAGCATGCCGGTGCCATCATCCGCGCCATGCAAACCGTCGCCTCCATCCTCTGGCGCAGGCTCGATGTACCGGGCCACGACGCCTGCCGTCTAGAACGCAATGCCTCGGCCTGGCAACTCGATGGCGCGGCCGTGTTCCGGCTGGAAGACGGCCGCATCGGCCAGCTGCACTACCGCGTGCGCTGCGACCTGCACTGGCACACCCAATGGGGCACCGTGCGCGGCTGGCTAGGCGACGCGGCCGTCGACCTGTCGATTGCCCGCGACGCGCGCGGCCACTGGAAGCTCAACGACGAGGCCGTGTCCGACCTGTCGCACTGCGTCGATCTCGACCTGGGCTTCACGCCCGCCACCAATCTGCTGCAGCTGCGTCGCCTCAACCTCGCGAAGGGCGAGGGCGCCGATGCACCGGCGGCCTGGGTCGATCTGGACGGTGGCGGCGTGCTGAGCGAGCTGGCGCAGCGCTACGAGCGGCGCAGCGAGAGCGAATACGCCTACGAGGCGAAGCGCTTCGACTATGCGGCTACGTTGAGCGTGACGGAAGACGGCTTCGTGCGCGACTATCCGCGGCTCTGGATCGCCGAGAAGTAATCAGTCGAACTGCGAGCGGTCGCCTGCCACCAGTTCGCGATTGCGCCGCCGGTCGAGCGCTATCTCGTGCGCGAAGTCATCCGTACCGCCACCGGCCGGCAGGTTGTAGGCCCCACGCAACCGCGCGCGCACCACGCTGCTGTCCAGCACGCGATTGATCTCCGCATTGAGCCGCTGCACCACCGCCACCGGCGTGCGTGCCGGCGCGAAGATGCCGAAGAGTGAATCGCGGTTCGCCTTCTCGAAGCCCAGCTCCGCGAGCGTGGGCACCGCGGGCAGCGCCTCGATGCGCGCGGGTGCGCCCACAGCCAGTGCCTGGAAGCGCCCGCCCTCGATGTACTGAAGCTGCTGCGCCGCGACGTTGGTCGATAGCACCTCGAACTGCCCGCTCAGCGCATCGTTGAGCTGCGGTCCGCCGCCCTGGTAGGGGATGTGCGTGATGTCGGTGCGGCTCTGCACGCGCACCTGCGCCAGCACCAGATGGCCGATGGTCGCCACGCCCGAGGTGGCCCAGCGCACCTCGCCCGGCTGCCTGCGCGCCTGCGCGATCAGCTCGCCGAAGCCGTGCCCCGTGAAGGCCGGCGTGCCCACCACCAGCACCGGCGTTCGCATCACGCTGGCCACGGGCACGAAGGCGCGCTGCGGGTCGTAGGGCACGCGCGCCAGCAGCGGGTGCAGGGTGAGCGGGCTGATGGCGGAGAAGGCCAGCGTGCAGCCGTCGGGTGTCGCGCGCGCGAGTGCGTCCATGCCGAGGCTGCCGCCCGCGCCGGGACGGTTTTCGATGAGCACAGGCACGCCGAGCGACTGCGCCAGCGGCTCCGCCAGCACGCGTGCCATGCCGTCGCTCACGCCACCGGGCGGGTAGACCACGATCAGGCGCACCGGGCGGCTTGGCCATGGCGCGGCATGCGACACCCCTGGCAGCGCGCACATCGCCGCGAGCACGCCGCCCGCGCGCTGCATGAAGTGGCGGCGCCGCAGCAAGCTCATGATCCCGGATTCTCGACAGCCAGCCTGCGCAGCAGCTCCGCGAAATGCTGCGCCGGCAGGTTGTCTTCCTCGACGCGCGACACCAGCGTGAGCGGCGCATCGAGCTGGCCGCCGTCGGCCAGCCGCGCATAGGCGATGGCATGCGCGTGCACGCCGGTCATCGAGGCCGGCACCACCGACAGGCCGACTCCGGCTGCAACAAGGTTCAGGTTGGTCATCATGCGATCGACTTCGGCCACCACGCGCGGGCGCAGGCCCTTGGCGTGGCACAGCGCGAGCAGGTCGGCATAGAGGCCGGGCGCGCCCGGGCGGCGCACGAGGATGATGCCTTCCTCGCACAGCTTCGCGAGCGGCAGCGGGCGCGAGGCCTTGTTGCGGCCCAGGGCAAAGCGGTGGTCGCTGGGCATGGCCACGAGCACAGGCTCGCGCAGCAGCGTCTCGAACACCAGCCCCTCGGGCCGCGCGACCGGCACGCGCAGCAGGCCGCAGTGCAGTCGGCCCGCGGCCAGCGCTTCGGTGAGTTCGGCGGCGTTGTCTTCGCGCAGCTGAAGCTCCACCGCAGGGTACGCACGGCGGAACTCACGCAGCGCCTCGGGCATGAAGCGGTGCGCCGCGGCCGAGCTGGTGAAGCCAACTGCGAGCGTGCCGGCCTGGCCCTTGGCTACACGCACCATGCGCTGCTTCATGGCGTCCATGTCCTGCAGCATGCGCAGCGCCTCGGTCTGGAACAGGCGGCCCGCGTCGGTGAGCGCCACGCCGCGCGGATGGCGGCGGAACAGCAGCACGCCCAGCTCGCGCTCGAGCGTCTTGATCTGCTGGCTGAGCGGCGGTTGCTGGATGCCCAGTTGCTCGGCCGCGCGCGTCATGTGGCCGGTCTCCGCGACGGCGGCGAAGTAGCGCAGTGCCCGTATATCCATATTTTTTTCGTATGAAGAGTGCCTTGTTATTTTATTTGACCCTAAGTCACCCTGAACCTATCGTCCGGCCGCCTATTCAAAAAGCGGCCCACCGAGGCCGCATGCCGGAGACAAATCCATGCGCAAAACGCGCCCTGCCTCGATGTTTCGTGCCGTCGTTTGCGCGATCGGTATTTCGCTGATCCTTGCCGCCTGTGGTGGCGGCGGTGGGGGAGGCGGCGGTGCCGGCTTCCTGCCGATCGTGCCCACAACCCCGCCCGCCAGCGACGGCAATAACCCGCCCGCCGACAACCCGCCGGACAACCTGCCGCCCCCGCCCGTGCAGCCGGTTGTCTCCTGTGCCGACCTGTCGGGCAAGAGCCTGCCCGCCTCGCTCATCAGCCTGCCTACGCAAGGCGCCACCGTCACCAGCGCCACGCCCGTGGCCGCGGGCGACGTGGGCAACACGCTCGGCGACTACTGCCGCGTGCGCGGCACCATCCAGCCGGTGGACCCCGCTTCGCAGGTCATCAACTTCGCCGTGAACCTGCCCGAGAAGTGGAACCAGAAAACCATCCACTTCGGCGGCGGCGGCTTCGACGGTGTGCTCATCGACGGCACCGAGGTCATCCGCTTCGGCCCCGCCGACAAGCCCGCGCCGCTCGCGCTGGGCTACGCCACCTACGGCGACGACTCGGGCCACCAGTCGGGCAGCATCACTGACGGCCGGTTCGCGGCCAACGACGAGCAGCTTGCCAACTACGGCGGCCTGTCGCTCAAGAAGACGCGCGACGTGGCGCAGGCGCTGGTGCTCGCACGCTACGGCGTAGCGCCCAAGCACGCCTACTTTCTCGGCACTTCGACTGGCGGGCGCGACGCGCTGAGCTACATCCAGCGCTGGCCGCTGGACTACGACGGCGTGATCGCCAACGAACCCGCGCTCAACTACACCGGCACGCGCCTGTCGAACGTGGCCGTGGGCCGCGCCCTGTACCGCAACGGCGGCGTGGGCTGGATGAACGTGACCAAGACGCTGCTGGTGCAGAAGACCGTGATGAACGCCTGCGACAAGCTCGACGGCGCGGCCGACAACCTCATCAGCAACGTGGAAAGTTGCCGCCTGCTGAACACGCAGATCCTGGCCTCGCTGCGCTGCCCCGGCGGTACTGACACGGGCAACACCTGCCTGTCGGACGCGCAGCTCGACACCGTGCGCGCCATCGAGAACCCGCTGGACTTCACGACCTACTCGCTGGCCAACGGCGTGAAGCGCGCGGGCGGCTACAACATCCTCGAAGGCACGCTGGTGGCCGGCCCGTACACCACGCGCGACCTCGGCACGCGCGCCGTGCCGGGCAACCCGGCCACCTCGCTGGACGCCAACATGTACGTCACCGGCGACCAGTGGGTGAAGTACTTCGTCACGCGCATCGATACCTTCGATTCGCTCACCTTCGATCCGCTCGACCCAGGCGCCTACGCCGCGCGCGTGACCGGGGTATCGAACCTCACGGACGCGACCAATCCCAACCTGGCGCCGTTCTTCGGCCATGGCGGCCGGCTCATCATGCTGCACGGGCTGGCCGACGAGGTGATCAGCAACAACTCGACCATCGACTACTACAAGCAGGTCGTCGCCACGCTGGGCCAGGCGGCGGTCGACCAGGGCATGCGCTTCTACACCGTGCCCGGCATGGGCCACGGCACCGGCAGCTTCATTCCCAATTGGGATTCGCTCGCCGCGCTCGAAGGCTGGGTGGAGGGTGGCCTCGCGCCCGCCACCGGCATCGCCGTCGACGCGGTGGCCGGCACCTACGGCCGCACGCGCCCGCTGTGCCGCTTTCCGGCATGGCCCAAGTACCGCGGCAGCGGCAGCCTGGACGCGGCCGTCAACTACAGCTGCGTGACCGAGGTCGGCGACCCGCTGGCCTGCCCGAACCTGCCCGCCTCCGTCACCAGCTACAAGGGCGGCAACAGCTTCGGCGAAGAGCTGCGCGTGCAGATCGACCCCGCCGCCATGACCTACACCATAACCATCGACGCCAGCCTGCAGCGCACCGTGGGCACGCAGCGCACCGGCTCGCTCATTGCAGAGGGCAACTGCAGCTATTCGAGCGCCGAGAGCGGCGCGGTGTTCAGCTTCGGGCCCGGCGGCGTGGTGTCGGGCGGCGTGAACGCGCCCAGCGGCGGCGGCTTTGCGCCCCTGGTGGCGTTCCAGAACACCTTTGCGGCAGCGCCGGTGTCGGGCGACTTCAAGTCGGTGGCGAACATCTTCAACGCGGTGGGCGTGCAGCAGGGCACGGGCGGCACCAGCGCGCAGTCGCTGGCGGTGCGCCTGCGCAATGCGGGCACCTTCCAGTACTGCCGCGATCCGGTGTCGGGCGGCTTCATGATCTACGACGCCAACTGCACGCAGACCGAGAAGGGCTACGTCGCCTACAACACCACGCGCGCATCGTTCGACCTGTTCACCACCTCGCCCACGGGCAGCGCCGTGACCACTGGCGGCACGCTCACCGGCTCGATGGTGATCGGCCTGGTCAACGGCGTGGCCGTGCCGGTTCACCTGGTGCGCGAGTCGGCCGCGAATGCGGGGCTGCGCGTGTTCGGCCTGCAGCAGAGCCTGATGCCCGGTGCGGCCGACGGGAGCTATGCGCTGGTCAGTGTCAAGGGCGAGAACCACGATGCCACGGTGGCCGGCAACGGTTTCAATCTGGCGGGTGCTGCCGCGGTGCTGAGCTACGACGCGCCCGTGCTGGGCGTGGTGCAGGCCGATGCGGGTCGGCCGGGCAATTTCATCTTCAACAGCGGCGTTCTCGCCTTCGTCTCCGACCCGGGAGCGAACGCGGCGCTCGAATTCGGAGTACGCCATTGAAAAAACGACTGTCCAGCCTCGCGGCATTCGCACTGATCGGCGCGGCGCCGATGCTGTCCGCGCACGCGGCGGCGACTGCACCCAAGGCCGCCACCTGTCCCGCGCCGGTGCCCGAGGCCGCGCGCTGCTACACCGGTGAGGACGGCACGGGCGCCCTCTACTGGATAGCGATCCCGAAGGACTGGAACCGCGTGCTCGTCATGCACGCCCACGGCGGCCCCGAGACCGGCCCACCCAAGCTGGAGCGCAGCGAAGAAGACTTGAAGCGTTGGGCCGTCACCGTGAAGGCCGGCTATGCCTGGGCCGGCTCCACCTACCGGCGCGGTGGCTACGGCGTGACCATGTCGGCTGAAGACACCGAGCGCCTGCGCCAGATATTCGTGCGCCATTTCGGCCAGCCGCGCCGCACGCTGCTGCACGGGCAGAGCTACGGCGCGGGAGTGGCGGCGAAGGCGGCCGAGCTGTATGCGCCGGCCGGCGGCACGAAGAGCCCCTACGACGGCCTGCTGCTCACCAGCGGCGTGCTCGGCGGCGGCAACAGCGCCTACGACTTCCGGCTCGACCTGCGCGTGGTGTACCAGTACGTCTGCCGCAACCATCCGCGCCCCGACGAGCCGCAGTACCCACTGTGGATGGGCCTGCCGATGGACTCGAAGCTCACGCGCGCCGAACTTGCAGAACGCGTGAAGGAGTGCACCGGCGTCGGCCTGCCCGCCGCGCAGCGCACGCCCGAGCAGGCGGCGAAACTGAAGACCATTCTTTCGGTCGTGAAGATCCAGGAACGCTCGTTGGTGGGCCACCTGACATGGGCGACTTGGCTGTTCCAGGACCTGGTGCAGAAACGCCTGAACGGCCGCAACCCCTTCGGCAACATCGGCGTGGTCTACAGCGGCGCGGCCGACGACGCGGCGCTCAATGCCGGCGTGGCGCGCTACGCGGCCGACCCGCAAGCCAAGGGCGCGCTGGCGGCTGACAGCCAGCCCACCGGCCGCACGGCGCTGCCCACCGTGGGCCTGCATGCCATCGACGATCCAACCGCTTTTGTCGAGCTGGAGAACTCCTACCGCCGCATCCGCGACGCGGCCGGCACCGGCGACCTGCTGGTGCAGAGCTTCAGCAACGAGCGCGAGCACAGCTACCTCAGCGATTCGGAATACCCCGCGCTCTTTGCCGCGCTGCTCGACTGGATCGACAAGGGCGAGAAGCCAACGCCCGAAGGCCTCGCGCAACGCTGCAAATCGCTGATGCCACGCTACGATGCCGACGGCAAGAACGGCTGCCACATCCAGCCCACGTGGCAGCCGCCCGCGCTCGAAAGCCGCGTGCCGCAACGCGCGCCTTGATCTACTTTTTTCATCCTCTTTTTTTCCAACGTCTCGGAGATTCCATGAAGAAACTGTTCGCCCTCGCGGCGATCGCCGCTGCCGCCGTCGCTGCCCACGCGCAGGACTTTCCGGGCAGCAAGCCCGTCACCATCGTCGTGCCTTTCGCGGCCGGTGGCCCGACCGACCGCGTGGCGCGCGACTTGGCCGAGGCGCTGCGCAAGCCGCTCGGCGGCAACACCGTCATCATCGACAACGTGCCCGGCGCCGGCAGCTCCATCGGCGCGGCCAAGGTGGCGCGCGCAGCGCCCGACGGCTACACGCTGCTGCTGAACCACATCGCGATGGCCACCGTGCCGAGCCTGGTGCGCAACGTGCCGTTCAAGGTCGAGACCGACTTCGAATACCTGGGCATCGTCAACGACGTGCCGATGACGCTCATCTCCAAGCCCGGCATTCCTGCCAGCAACTACAAGGAACTGAGCGCCTGGATCGCCGCCAACAAGGGCAAGATCAACATCGGCAACGCTGGCGTGGGCTCGGCATCGCACCTGTGCGGCCTGCTGTACCAGAGCGCCACCAAGACCGAGATGACGCCCGTGCCCTACAAGGGCACCGCCCCGGCCATCACCGACCTGATCGGCGGCCAGATCGACTTGCTGTGCGACCAGACCACCAACACCACGCCGCAGATCCAGGCCGGCAAGGTGAAGGCCTTTGCCGTCACCACGCCGAAGCGGCTCGCACTGCCGATGCTGAAAGACTTGCCGACGCTCGACGAAGCCGGGCTGAAGAACTTCCAGGTCACGATCTGGCACGGCCTCTATGCGCCGAAGGGCACGCCCGCGCCGGTGCTGAAGAAGCTCAACGACGCTCTGAAGGTCGCGCTGAAAGACCCGGACTTCATTCATCGTGAAGAGCTGCTGGGCGCAGTGGTGGCAACCGATGGGCGCATCGAACCTGCGGGCCACAAGAAGTTCGTGATCGAAGAGATCGCCAAGTGGACGCCTGTCATCAAGGCGGCTGGGGTTTACGCGGACTGAGGGGCTGCATTCAAGGACTTGCCTATGGGGCAGGCTTGCCGCCTGCTCCATAGGCGCTAGCCGTTCAAGACATGGACGTTGTAAGCTGTGCCACCGCTACCGGGCTGTAAATCCCAAACCCAACGGCATGGAGGTGAATCAAGATGTCTGCTGCCATGTTTGCCGCTCTGTTCTTTACGGTGGCACTCCTCGTCACGACGGCTTACTTCATCATGGGCTCCATCCCGCTTCTGGTTTTGAAGCACGACACGCCGCTTGACGCCCGCTTTGTGCGTGGCTTCTTCAACATCTACTACGTCGCCGCCTTTATTACCGCCACTGCAACGGCGATCAGCTTTGCGTCTGCGGGCCGCCTGTGGATTGCAGCGGGTGCGGCGGCGCTGGCGTTGATTTCCGTCGTCTTGCGCAGAAATGTCATTCCCAAGATGGATGCGCTCGGAGCGCAGATCCAATCGGACTACATGGATGCAATTCCGGGATTCCGCAGGACGCACATCATCGCAATCCTGATCAACATCGCCCAGCTCGCGGCTATCGTCTGGACTCTGATTGCCTTTGGCCGGTAGCTTCGGCAAACGGCCACCCGAGCAGCCGCTTGCGGGCGATGGCCGAGAGGTTCATTACTGCCGTTGCGCCTACGCCGATCAGCAGAGTGCTCGCGAGGAGACCATCCAGCAGGCCGCGGTCAGGCGCACTTCGTTGCCATGCACAAAAGGCTCGAAGGCAGCACGCACCGTGGCGATGACCTGCGAGCGCACGTGCTCGTCTGCCTGCTGAAGCACATTGCCGACAGGGCCGAGCCGGCTCAGGTAGCCGAGCAGTTCTGTCTCTAGCATGGTGCAGGGCACGTCGATGGGCTGGATGTCGATGTCGGCCCAGCCGCTCTCATCGAGGATGGCGTGGACTCGGCGTTTGTCGGCGAAGGCGAACTGGCCCGGCGCATCTGGCCGGCGGGCGGGGAGGTTGGGCAGCAGCGGCGCGGCGGCGCGCTCGGCGGTGGTCATGAACGGGTTCTCCGCCGCGCTGCGCCAGGCGATGAAGCGCAGCTCGGCGTTGTCTCTCGCGGCAGTCCGCAGGTTGGCAAAGGCCCGCACGGGGTCGTCGAAGAACATCACGCCGAAGCGCGACATGATGCTGTCGAAGCTCGCGGGCTCGAAGGCGTGGTTCTGCGCGTTGGCGCAGATGAAGCTCGCCGGCGAGCCTTCGCGCTCGACGCGGCTCCGGGCGACGGCGATCATCGGCTCCGAGATGTCGATGCCGACGCAGCCTGATTCGGCGCCGTGCAGCCGCGCGAAGGCGAGCGTGGTGCTGCCGGTGCCGCAGCCCACGTCGAGCACGCGGCCTCTCGGGCGGGCGGACGCAGCCTCGACGAGCAGGTCTTCGAAGGGCTGGAACAGGCGGTCGAGCGTTGCCTGGGTGTCGACCCAGGCCCGTCCGGCCGAACCGTTCCAGAGCCTTGCCTGTTCGTCGCCGGTCTGCGGGGTGCTGTCGTCCATGATCGTTTCCTTTGGCTTGCCTTCATGAGGCGGAAACCGCACTATGCAAGTTCAAGTCGGCTTGAGGTCAAGAGGGTGAAACAACATCTGGATATTGGCGAGGTGGCGCAACGCTCCGGCGTGCCCGCCTCGACGCTGCGCTATTACGACGAGAAGGGGCTGATCGCCTCGACCGGGCGGCAAGGCCTGCGCCGCCTGTTCGATGCCGGCGTGCTGGAGCGGCTCGCGTTGATCGCGCTGGGGCGCGCCGCCGGCTTTTCGCTGGACGAGATCGCGCGCATGTTCGGGCCCAACGGCCAGCCGCGCATCGACCGGCTGATGCTCACGGCCAAGGCGGAAGAACTCGACAGGACGATCCGCAGCCTGAGCGCCATGCGCGACGGTTTGCGGCACGCGGCCGTGTGTCGCGCGCCAAGCCACATGGAATGCCCCACATTTCGCCGCATCCTCGGGGCTGCGGCGTCCGGAGCCATCGGTGGGCGAAAGAAGAAGGCGCCCAAGCCGCCCGGGAACTAGGCCCGGGAACTAGGCGTTCGCCAGCAGCGACAGGTCGCGCGCGGCCTGCAGCATCAGTTCGCGCGCGCGGTCCAGTGACGGAATGGCATGGCGGTCGATGCGTCGGATGTACGGCGTGGTGAGCACTGCCAGCGCATGCCCGTGCGGGCCGAGGATGGGGCACGAGATGTCGATCACGCCGAAGTACTGCATGCTCTCGCGCTGCCGGTAGCCCGTGGCGCGCACGGCTTCGAGCATGTGCTCCAGCTCGTCGGGCGGTATCTGCACTTCGCCGTCGAGCGCGACGTGCTCGGCCACCATCTGCCTGCGCCGCTCGTCCGATTCGCAGGCCAGCAGCACCTGGCCCGAGCCGGTATCGAGCAGGTTCACGCGGGTGCCGGGCCGCACCGTCATGCCGCAGGTGGCGGGGCTGCTGACCTGCGCCACGATCTGCACGTTGCCCCGGTCGTACACGCCCAGGTGGCATGACTGCTCGGCCTCTTTCACGTAGCGGTCCATCACCGGCAGCGCCTGTGTAACCAGCCGGTGGTTCGGCGGATAGCGGTGCGCCAGGTCGAACATCTTCAGGCTCAGGCTGTAGCGGTCGCCCGCGAGCGAGCGCAGCACGTACTGCCGCGCCACCAGCCGTTCGAGCATGCGGTAGATCTCGCTCGGGCCGCGGTCCAGCGCCTTCACGATCTCGCCGCGCGTCAGGCCCTCGGGCTGGTCGGCCAGCAGTTCGAGGATGTCCAGGCCCTTGTCCAGCGCGGGCGCGCGGTAGCGCTCCGGGTCTTCTGCTGGCTTGCTCAGGATGTCCGATTGAATAGGTTTGTTCACCAATGAATTTCAACAGCAAGCCATACCTTTTGCAAGTTTCGTTCTACGGGTAAGCACCCATGAAGCGAGCTTGACGTTGAAAATTCACATGCAAATACTCTGTTCGCTTATGAACTAGAGAGGCAAGCCGCTCGGCAGCACATCCGCTGCCCGCGACCCGACATGATCCAGCGCATCGACTCGCATCAGCATTTCTGGCGGCCCGCGCGCGGCGACTACACGTGGTTGCGTGCGGACGTGCCGGCGCTGGCGCCATTGCTGCGCGACTTCCTGCCCGAAGACCTGGCGCCGCTGCTGCAGGCGCACGGCGTGGGGCGTACCGTGCTGGTGCAGGCCGCCGAATCGAAGGCTGAAACCGACTTCATGCTCGAGCTGGCCACGGCGCACGACGTCATCGGCGGCGTGGTCGGCTGGGTCGACCTGAGCCGGCCCGGCGCCGTCGCCTCGCTGGAGCGGATGGCGCGGCACCCCAGGTTCAAGGGCGTGCGGCCGATGCTGCAAGACCTGCCCGACGACGACTGGATCGCGCGCCGCCCGCGCCCCGATGCGCTGCGCACCTTGCTGCGGCTCGGCCTGCGCTTCGACGCGCTGGTGAAGCCGAGGCACCTGCCGCCGCTGCTGCACTTCCTGAAGCAATGGCCGGAACTGCCGGTGGTGGTCGACCACGGGGCCAAGCCGCTCGTCGGCGCGCACGGCAGCGAAGAGTTCGAGCGATGGCGCAACGGCATCGCAGCGATCGCGGCACTGCCGCACGTGTGCTGCAAGTTCTCGGGCCTGTGGGGCGAGGCGCCGCCGTCCACGCACGGCAACGTCGATGCGGCAGTGCGCGTGGTGCGCCCGGTGTGGGAGCACCTGCTCGACGTGTTCGGCCCCGATCGCCTGATGTGGGGCAGCGACTGGCCCGTGCTCACGTTGGCCGGCGACTACGCAGGCTGGATCGCAGTGAGCGAGGCCTGCATCGGCAGCCTTTCGCCGAGCGAGCAGGCCAGCGTGTGGCGTGGCACGGCGCAGCGCTTCTACGACCTGTCACTGCACTGAGATCGATTGCCCATGACGCAACCCATCGTCACCCTTCGCGACCTGAGCAAGTCTTTCGCCGGCGTGCGCGCGCTCGACAAGGCGCAGTTCGATCTGCTGCCCGGCGAGGTGCACGCGCTCATGGGCGAGAACGGCGCCGGCAAGTCCACGCTGATGAAGGTGCTGGCGGGCGTGTACCGCAAGGACTCGGGCGAGGTGCTGCTCGACGGCCAGCCGGTGGACATTGCGAGCCCGCGCGCCGCGCAGGCCCTGGGCATCGGCATCATCCATCAGGAGCTCAACCTGATGAACCACCTGAGCGCCGCGCAGAACATCTTCATCGGCCGCGAGCCGCGCGGGCGCTTCGGCCTCTTCATCGACGAAGAAGCCATGTGCGCCGAGACGCAACGCATCTTCGAGCGCATGAACCTGCGGCTCGACCCGCGCACGCCGGTCGGCGAGCTCACGGTGGCCAAGCAGCAGATGGTGGAGATTGCCAAGGCGCTGTCGTTCGACTCGCGCGTGCTCATCATGGACGAGCCCACCGCCGCGCTCAACAACGAGGAAGTGGCCGACCTGTTCCGCATCATCGGCCAGCTCAAATCGCAGGGCGTGGCCATCGTCTACATCTCGCACAAGATGGACGAGCTCAAGCGCATCGCCGACCGCGTGACGGTGATGCGCGACGGCCAGTACATCGCCACCGTGCCGATGGCGGCAACGCCGATGGACTCGCTCATTGCCATGATGGTGGGCCGCCAGCTCGCGGAGGTGGAGACCGACATGCCCGATACCGCGGGCAACGAGATCGTGCTCGAAGCCAGGGGCATCTGCCGCGGCTCGATGGTGCGCAACGCGAGCTTCGTGCTGCGCCGTGGCGAGATCCTCGGCTTCGCGGGCCTCATGGGCGCGGGCCGCACCGAGCTGTCGCGCGCTGTGTTCGGCGCCGACCGCATCGACGCGGGCGAAGTCTTCGTGCATGGCAAGAAGGTGTCGATCAAGTCGCCCGAAGACGCAGTGGCCCACGGCATCGGCTACCTGTCGGAAGACCGCAAGCACTTCGGCCTGGCCACCGGCATGGACGTGGAAGCCAACATTGCGCTGCCGAGCATGAAGAAGTTCCTGTCGATGGGCCTGTTCATCGACCAGGCGGCCATCGAGGCGGCCGGCGAGCGCTATGTGAAGCAGCTCAGCATCAAGACGCCCTCGGTGCGCCAGCAGGTGCGGCTGCTGTCGGGCGGCAACCAGCAGAAGATCGTCATCGCCAAGTGGCTGCTGCGCGACTGCGGCGTGCTCTTCTTCGACGAGCCCACGCGCGGCATCGACGTGGGCGCCAAGGCCGAGATCTACCGCCTGCTCAACGAGCTTGCCGCGCAGGGCAAGGCCATCGTGATCATCTCTTCGGAACTGCCTGAGATATTGCGCATGAGCCACCGCGTGCTCGTGATGTGCGAAGGCCGCATCACCGGCGAGCTGCCGGCGCGCGAAGCCTCGCAGGAAAAGATCATGCAGCTCGCCACCCGGCGTGAAGCTGCCGCTGCCGTCGCCCCATGACCACGATTGGAGACTCCCTTTGACGACCCCGACCGCCACCGCCGTCAGCCCCGGCTTCTCCTCGCTGAAGGCCCGGTTCTTCCGCCCCGCCACCAGGCAGAAGCTGCTGGCCTTTGCCAGCCTCATCGCGCTGATGGTGTTCTTCAGCTTCGCGTCGCCGCAGTTTTTGCAGGCCGACAATCTCGTGAGCATCCTGCAGTCGACAGCGGTGAACGGCGTGCTCGCCATTGCCTGCACCTTCGTCATCATCACCGCCGGCATCGACCTGTCGGTGGGCACGCTGATGACCTTCTGCGCCGTCATGGCCGGCGTGGTGCTCACCTACATGGGCATGCCGCTCGCGCTCGGCATTGCGGCCGCGATTCTCTTCGGCGCGCTGGCCGGCTTCGTCTCGGGCGTGCTGATCGCCAAGCTCAAGATACCGCCCTTCATCGCGACGCTGGGCATGATGATGCTGCTCAAGGGCCTGTCATTGGTGATCTCGGGCACCAAGCCGATCTACTTCAACGACACGCCGGACTTTCCGGCGATCTCGCAAGACTCGCTCATCGGCTACTTCATTCCGGCGCTGCCGATTCCCAATGCGGTGCTGATCCTGTTCCTGGTGGCGGTGGCCGCGAGCATCGTGCTCAACAAGACAATCCTGGGCCGCTACACCTTCGCACTCGGCAGCAACGAAGAGGCGGTGCGCCTGTCGGGCGTGAACACCGATTTCTGGAAGATCGTGGTCTACACAGTGAGCGGCGGCATCTGCGGCATTGCGGGCCTGCTGATTGCTTCGCGCCTGAACTCGGCGCAGCCCGCGCTGGGGCAGGGCTACGAGCTCGATGCCATTGCAGCCGTGGTCATCGGCGGCACATCGCTCAGCGGTGGCACCGGCACCATCGTCGGCACGATCATCGGCGCCTTCATCATGAGCGTGCTCACCAACGGCTTGCGCATTCTCTCGGTCGCGCAAGAGTGGCAGACGGTGGTCACGGGCGTGATCATCATCCTGGCCGTGTATGCCGACATCCTGCGCCGCCGCGGCAGCAAGACGCACTGATTCCCCACGTTTCTGTTTCCGTTTCGCTCTACAACCACAGGAGACTTCGCATGATCCAGAGAAGAACAGCCGTTGCGTGCACGCTGGGCGCGGCGCTCATCGGCCTTGCAGGCATCGCGCAGGGGCAGACGCAAGAGGTCTACATCCCGCTCGTGTCCAAGGGTTTCCAGCATCAGTTCTGGCAGGCCGTGAAGTCGGGTGCAGAGCAGGCCGCGAAAGACTACAAGGTCAAGGTCACTTTCGAAGGCCCCGAGACCGAGGCCATGGTCGACAAGCAGATCGACATGCTCTCGGCCGCGCTCGCCAAGAAGCCGCAGGCCATCGGCTTTGCCGCGCTCGACAGCCAGGCCGCCATTCCGCTGCTGAAGAAGGCACAGGCCGCAAAGATTCCGGTGGTGGCCTTCGACTCGGGCGTGGACAGCGACATTCCCGTGACCACCACAACCACCGACAACAAGGCCGCTGCCGCGCTCGCCGCCGACAAGATGGCCGAGCTGATCGGCAAGAGCGGCGAAGTCGCTCTGGTGGTGCACGACCAGACCAGCCGCACCGGCATCGACCGGCGCGACGGCTTCGTGAACCGCATCAAGTCGACCTACCCGAACATCAAGATCGTGAGCGTGCAGTACGGTGGCGGCGACCAGCTGAAGTCGACCGAGATCACCAAGTCGATATTGCAGGCCTCGCCCAACCTCAAGGGCATCTTCGGCGCCAATGAAGGCTCCGCCATCGGCGTGGTCAACGGCGTGAAGGAGATGAAGCGCAACGGCAAGGTCGTGATCATCGGCTACGACTCGGGCAAGCAGCAGAAGAACGCCATCATGGACGGCAGCATGGCCGGCGCCATCACCCAGAACCCGGTGGGCATGGGCTACAAGACCGTCGAGATGGCGGTGAAGGCGATCAAGGGCGAGAAGCTGCCGAAGGTGGTCGACACCGGGTTCTTCTGGTACGACAAGACAAACATCGCCGATCCGAAGATCGCTTCGGTGCTGTACGACTGATCGCTCGCCTGCAAAGTCCCATGACCATCGTCCGATCCATGCGCGTGCTCGACGTGCGCTTTCCCACCTCGCAGCATCTGGACGGCTCCGATGCGATGAACCCCGACCCGGACTATTCGGCGGCGTACGTCGTGCTCGAAACCGACCAGCCGGGGCTCGAAGGCCACGGCCTCACCTTCACCATCGGCCGTGGCAACGAGATCTGCTGTGCGGCCATCGAGGCGATGCGGCATCTGGTCGTGGGGCTCGACCTGGCATGGGTGGCCGAGGACATGGGGCGCTTCTGGCGGCACGTGACTTCTGACAGCCAACTGCGCTGGATAGGCCCCGACAAGGGCGCGATCCATCTCGCGACCGGCGCGGTGGTCAACGCGATGTGGGACCTGTGGGCCAAGTCCGAAGGCAAGCCCGTGTGGCAGCTGGTGGCCGACATGAGCCCGGAAGAGTTGGTGCGATGCATTGACTTTCGCTACATCACCGACTGCATTGCACCGGACGAGGCGCTGGCCCTGCTGCGCGCGGCAGCCGTCGGCAAGGCCGAACGCATCGCCACGCTGCAGGCCGAGGGCTACCCCTGCTACACCACGTCGGCCGGCTGGCTGGGCTACTCCGACGAGAAGCTGCGGCGCCTCGCGCAAGAGGCAGTAGACGCGGGCTTCAACCACATCAAGCTGAAGGTGGGGCGCGACCTGCAGGACGACATTCGCCGCTTGCGCGTGGCGCGCGAGGTGCTCGGGCCCGACCGGCACCTCATGATCGACGCCAATCAGGTATGGGAGGTCGGCCAGGCCATCGACTGGGTGCGCCAACTGGCGTTTGTCAAGCCGTGGTTCATCGAGGAGCCCACCAGCCCCGACGACGTGGAAGGCCACCGCAAGATCCGCGAAGGCGTCGCACCCGTGAAAGTGGCCACGGGAGAGATGTGCCAGAACCGCATCATGTTCAAGCAGTTCATCATGCGCGGCGGCATCGACGTGGTGCAGATCGACGCGTGCCGGCTAGGCGGCGTGAACGAGATTCTTGCGGTGATGCTGATGGCTGCGAAGTACAAACTGCCCGTGTGCCCGCATGCAGGGGGCGTGGGGTTGTGCGAATACGTGCAGCACCTTTCGATGATCGACTACCTCTGCATCTCGGGCACGCGCGAAGGCCGCGTGGTCGAGTATGTGGACCATCTGCACGAGCACTTCGTCGAGCCCTGCGAGATTCGCAATGCGGCCTACATGCCGCCGAAGGGCGCGGGCTTCTCGATCACGATGAAGCCGGAGTCGCTGGAGCAGTACCGCTTTCGCGGGTAAGAGATTAGGAAAGGCATCGCACAGCATGGACCTGAATCTGAAAGACAAGGTGGTGATCGTTACCGGCGGCGGCAGCGGCATTGGTGCGGCCATTTCGATGACGCTGGCACAGGAGGGCGCGGTGCCCGTGATCTGCGGGAAGAACCCGCTCGAAGCGCCTTTTGAAGAAGCATTGCTTGCATTGCAGCCGCGTGCGCGGTTCTTCCAGTTCGAGCTGATGGAGGAAGCCGCTTGTGCCAAGGCCATCGCCGATACCGCCGCCGAGTTCGGCCGCATCGATGGGCTGGTCAACAACGCGGGTGTGAACGACAGCGTGGGGCTGGAGGCAGGACGCGAAGCCTTCGTCCGTTCACTCGAACGCAACCTGATCCACTGCTATGTGATGGCGCATTACTGCCTGCCGCATCTGAAGGCCAGCCGCGGCGCGATCGTGAACATCTCGTCGAAGACGGCGGTAACGGGGCAAGGCAACACTAGCGGCTACACCGCAGCCAAGGGCGGGCAACTGTCACTGACGCGTGAGTGGGCCGCTTCACTGCTGGAAGACGGCGTTCGCGTGAACGCGGTGATTCCGGCCGAGGTGATGACGCCGCTGTACCAGCGCTGGATTTCCGCGTTCGACGAGCCCGACCGCAAGCTCGCGGAGATCACCGACAAGATTCCACTCGGCCGCCGCATGACGACACCGCAGGAAGTTGCGGACAACGTCGTGTTCCTGCTGTCAGAGCGTGCCGCGCACACCACCGGGCAATGGGTGTTTGTGGACGGCGGCTATACGCACCTGGACCGGGCGCTGACCTGATCGATTACCCGGCTTGATTGGAACGACCCATGCGCCATTTCCTGGCTCTCGATTTGAAAGACAACCCTGCGTTGATCGCCGAATACGAGGCTTATCACCGCGACATCTGGCCCGAGGTGCGCGAGCACCTGAATGCGCACGGCGTAACGGGCATGGAGATCTACCGGCTCGGTACGCGGATGGTGATGCTGATGGAAACGGACGATGCGCGCTACGACGGCCAAGCAATGGCGCTTGCCACGCAGAACAACCCAAAGATCAGGGAGTGGGAAGAACTGATGTGGAAGTTCCAGGCGCCGACGCCCTGGACGCCTGAAGGGGAGAAGTGGGTCGCAATGACGCGGATCTTCGCTTTGTAATCAAAAGATTCAAATTTGATCCAAGATTTGACATTCTTGTCCCGTGTTTACATTTGCTGGGCACAATGCCGGCATGCCAAACATTGCATCCATCCTTAAATCTGAAATCTCGCGCGTCGCCCGCAAGGAAGTCCGCGCAGAAATGGAAACCCTCAAGAAGGCATCGGTTCATCACCGCGCGGCCATAGCGGCATTGCGCCGCCAGGTGAGTTCGCTGGAGAAGGAACTGCGCAACGTTGCCAAAGGCACGGCCCGCAGTGCACGCGCCAGCGAACCCGACGAGTCGGATGAAGGCGGAACCAAGCGCCGGTTCAGTGCCGGGCGCCTGGCTGCACATCGCACGAAGCTGGGTATTTCCGCCGCGTCTTATGGAAAGCTGGTGGGTGTCTCGGGCCAGACGATCTACCACTGGGAACAGGGCAAGGCCCGGCCCAGGGCAGCGCAGCTCGAAAGCCTTGCTTCAGTGCGAGGGCTGAGCAAGCACGAAGTGGCTGAACGACTGGAAGCCGAGTAGTCAGCCCTCAGTGATCGTGATGCAGGTAGCTCGCTTGCCTCGGCAGGCGCAAGCTCACCAGAAACGCGATCACCATCATCGCGCTCACGTACCAGAAGAACGCCGACTCATGTCCCAGTGACTTGAGCCCCAGCGCCACATACTCCGCCGAGCCGCCGAAGATCGCGTTGGCCACGGCGTAGGCCAGCCCCACGCCCAGGGCCCGCACTTCAGGCGGGAACATCTCCGCCTTCACGATCCCGCTGATCGAGGTGTAGAAGCTCACGATGGCCAGCGCCACGATGATGAGCACGAAGGCCATCACCGGGCTCGTCGTGTGCTGCAGCGCAGTGAGAATGGGCACGGTCGTCAGCGCACCGAGCCCGCCGAACAGCAGCATGTTGTTGCGCCGCCCGATGCGGTCCGACAGCGCGCCGAACACCGGCTGCATGCACATGTAGACGAACAGCGCCCCGGTCATCACATAGCTGGCGGTCTTGATCGGCAGATGCACCGTGTTCACCAGGTACTTCTGCATGTACGTGGTGAAGGTATAGAAGATCAGCGAGCCGCCGGCCGTGTAGCCCAGCACCGTGAGAAAGGCGGGCGTGTGGTGTTTGAACAGGCCGGCCATGCTGCCGGCCTCCTTGTTCTTCTTGGCCTCGTCGGTCTGCGTTTCATGCAGCGTGCGGCGCAGTAGCAGCGCCACCACCGCGGCAATGGCGCCGATGACGAACGGAACGCGCCAGCCCCAGGCCTTGAGTTCGGCCTCTGTCAGCAGCTGTTCGAGCACCACGATCACCAGCACCGCGAGCAGTTGCCCGCCGATCAGCGTGACGTACTGGAACGACGAGAAGAAGCCGCGCTGGCCGCGCAGCGCCACCTCGCTCATGTAGGTGGCGGTGGTGCCGTATTCGCCGCCGACCGAAAGCCCCTGGAACAGGCGGCAGATCAGCAGCAGGAAGGGCGCCCACGCACCGATTTGCGCATAGGTCGGCAGGCACGCGATGACGAGCGAGCCGGCGCACATCATCGTCACCGAGATCAGCATCGACGTCTTGCGCCCGAGCCGGTCGGCCACGCGGCCGAAGAGCCAGCCGCCGATGGGCCGCATCAGGAAGCCGGCCGCGAACACACCGGCGGTGTTCAGCAACTGCGCGGTGGGGTCCGATTTGGGAAAGAAGGCCGGCGCGAAGTACAGCGCCGAGAACGCATACACATAGAAGTCGAACCACTCCACGAGGTTGCCGGAAGAGGCCGCCATGATCGCGAAGACGCGGTGGCGCTTTTCTTCGGCTGTGTAGTGCGGGAGAGATGAAGCAGAGGCCGCTGGGCCTCCCGGAACAGGCGTGACTGCGCTCATGGTGCCTTCTTGTGCCGTGCTGGCAATGTTGTTGTTGCCAAAACATTTTGCGCCGGCAAGGGGCTGCGGCGTGTCGGCCAACGCCGCATCGGCCTACCCCCGGAGTGGCCTTCCGGGGGCCTTCGAGCAAGCCTAGAACGTACCCGGCAGCAGGATGCTCGAATCGACCTCGTCGATGTTCGTGCGGCCGCAGAAGGCCATCGTGATGTCGAGTTCTTTGTGAATGAGCTGCAGTGCGCGCGTTACGCCCTCTTGCCCGTAGGCGCCCAGGCCATACAGGAAGCTGCGGCCGATCATGGTGCCGCGTGCGCCCAGCGCGCGGGCCTTGAGCACGTCTTGTCCGCTGCGGATGCCGCCGTCCATCCACACCTCGATCTCGGTGCCCACCGCGTCCACGATGGCGGGCAGCGCCGCGATGGAAGAGGGCGCGCCGTCGAGCTGCCGGCCGCCGTGGTTCGACACGATGAGCGCATCGGCGCCGCTCGAAGCTGCAAGGCGCGCGTCTTCCACGTCCATGATGCCCTTGAGGATGAGCTTGCCGCCCCAGAGCTTCTTGATCCACTCCACGTCGGCCCAGCTCAGCGCGGGGTCGAACTGCTCGGCGGTCCACGACGACAGCGACGACAGGTCTTTCACGCCCTTGGCATGGCCCGCGATGTTGCCGAAGGTGCGGCGCTTGGTGCCCAGCATGCCCATGCACCAGCGCGGCTTGGTCGCGAGGTCGATCAGGTTCTTGATGGTGGGCTTGGGCGGAGCCGTGAGGCCGTTCTTGATGTCCTTGTGGCGCTGCCCGAGGATCTGCAGGTCGAGCGTGAGCTGCAGGGCCGTGACGTTAGCGGCCTTGGCGCGCTCGATCAGGCGTTCGATGAAATCGCGGTCCTTCATCACGTAGAGCTGGAACCAGAAGGGGTGCCGGTCGGTGCCCTCGGCAATGTCTTCGAGCGAGCAGATGCTCATGGTCGAGAGCGTGAACGGAATGCCGAAGGCCTTGGCCGCACGGGCGCCGAGGATCTCGCCGTCGGCATGCTGCATGCCGGTAAGGCCGGTGGGCGCAATGGCCACGGGCATGGCGGTGTCCTGGCCGACCATGGTGGTGCGGGTGGAGCGGCCTTCCATGTTCACGGCCACGCGCTGGCGCAGCTTGATCTTCTGGAAGTCGCTCTCGTTGGAGCGGTAGGTGCCCTCGGTCCAGGCGCCGGAGTCGGCGTAGTCGTAGAACATCTTCGGCACACGCCGCTTGGCGATCACCCGCAGGTCTTCGATGCTGGTGATCTTGGAAAGGTCGGACACGGGCTGTCTCCTGGCTGGTTCTTGTGGGTTGACGAAGGCGAACCGGCCATTATCGGCAGGCGCTCCGGCGCGCCATCTGAAAAAAGCCGGACTCCCGTCTGAAAAAAATTCAGATCGGTCGCCTCACTCGCGCAGAGCCTCGCGCAGCCACTCGACGAAGGTCGCGCACTCCCAGCGCTCCATGGCGCCGGGCCGCCAGCACAGGAAGTAGGCGTTGGGCGAGGGCACGCTGCGCTGCGACAGCCGCACCAGCCGCCCGTTGTCCAGCCAGGCGCTGCCCAGCCGCAGGTGCATCAGCACCACGCCGAAGTCTTCGGCGGCAGCGTCGAGCGCCAGCCCGAGGTCGTTGAACTGGTGCCCCGTGGCCGGCTCCGGCAGGCCCACGCCGCAGGCCTTGAACCAGGTGCGCCACGACTCCAGCGGCGTGCGCAGCAGTTGCGCGCGCGACACCTCGGCGTCGGTGGCAAAGCCGTCGAAGGGGCCGTGGCGCTTCAGGTAGGCGGGGCTGCACACCGGCGAGACCTCGTCGGCCAGCAGCTGGAAGAACTCGCGGTCGTGAAAGGGCCCTGTGCCGAAGCGCAGCTCGATGTCGGCCTCTTCGACCGTGATGTTGCGCACCGGCGTGGTCACCTGCAGCATCAGCTCGATGTTCGGGTACGCATCGCGAAACCGCGCGAGCCTCGGCAACAGCATCTGCCGCGAGAAGGTCGGCGTGACCGCCACGCGCAGCCGTCGCACCTGCGATTCGGGCTCACGACCCGGCACCTGCTGCAGCGCCGCAATGGCCTCGCGCACACGCGCCAGATAGGCCATGCCGTCGGCGCTGAGGCTGAAATCGCTGCCCACGAAGAACTTGAGCCCCAGCAGCAGTTCGAGCTGGCGGATGCGATGGCTCACCGCGCTGGGCGTCACGCTGAGCTCTTCGGCGGCGAGGTTCACGCTGCGCAGGCGTGCAACGGCCTCGAAGGCCTGCAGGCCTTGGGTCGAGGGGAGACGCGGAGAAACCATCTTTTGCTGGCGAAGGGAGCGGGTTAGGATGGTAGCGAACGCTTTCGGCCGCCTGTGGCAGGACCATTCCCGCCTCGTGTTGCCGACTCAAAAAGATTCCAACAACGAGGACAAGCGCATGGTCTGGCAACAGGTTTACAACCCGTTCGGCAACATGATCGTATCGACGGCACTGGCCGCGATACCGGTGGTGGTGATGCTGGTGTCTCTCGGGTTGCTTCACGTCAAGGCGCACTACGCGGCGGGGCTCGGCCTGCTGAGTGCGGTGGTCATCGCGGTGTTTGCGTTCGGCATGCCGGCCGACATGGCGGGCAAGGCGGCCTTTCTGGGCGGCATCACCGGCCTGCTGCCCATCGGCTGGATCGTGCTGAACATCATCTTCCTGCAGCAGCTCACGCAGCAGAACGGCAGCTTCCAGGTACTGCAGGACTCCATTGCCGGCATTACCGAAGACAGGCGCCTGCAGCTGCTGCTCATCGCCTTTGCCTTCGGCGCCTTCTTCGAGGGCGCGGCGGGCTTCGGCACGCCGGTGGCGGTGACGGCGGCCATCCTCATCGGGCTGGGCTTCTCGCCCCTCGCGGCCTCAGGGCTCTCGCTCATCGCCAACACCGCGCCGGTGGCCTTCGGTGCGCTGGGCACGCCGGTCATCACGCTGGCCAAGGTACACGGCTACGACCTGATGGCGGTCACCGCGATGATCGGGCGGCAACTGCCGTTCTTCTCGCTGCTGGTGCCGTTCTGGCTCATCTGGGCCTTTGCGGGGCGCAAGGGAATGGCGGAAGTGTGGCCGGCCATTCTGGTGACGGGCGTGTCCTTTGCGATTCCGCAGTTCCTGGTGTCGAACTACATCGGGCCCGAGCTGGTGGACATCATCGCGGCCATTGTGTCGATGGTGTGCCTGGTGCTGTTCCTGCGTGTGTGGAAGCCGAAGAAGATCTGGACCTCGGTCTCGCTCAAGGGGCACGAAACCGACGGTGGCGAAGCCGGCCCGGCCGTTGCACCCACGAAGCATTCGAGCGCTGCCGTGGTCCGCGCCTGGACGCCGTGGCTCATCCTCACCGTGTTCGTGTTCATCTGGGGCCTGCCTGTGGTGAAGACATGGCTCAACGGCATCTTCGCGCCCAACTTCCCCATCGACGGGCTGCACAACATGATCGAGAAGGTGGCGCCCGTGGTGCCCAAGCCGACGAAGGAGGGCGCTGTGTACCAGTTGCTGCTGCTCTCGGCCACGGGCACCGGCATCCTGTTGTCGGCCGTCGTGGGTGGGCTGGTGATGAAGTACAACCCGATCCAGCTCGTGGCCGCGTATGGCCGCACGCTGTGGCTGGTGAAGTTCTCGCTGCTCACCATCATGCTGATGCTCGCGCTGGGCACGCTCACGCGCTACTCGGGGCTGGACACCACGCTGGGGCTGGCCTTTGCCAACACCGGCGTGTTCTACCCGTTCTTCGGCACGCTGATGGGCTGGCTGGGCGTGGCGCTCACGGGCTCTGACACCGCATCGAACGTGCTCTTCGGCGGCATGCAGAAAGTGGCGGCAGACCAGCTGGGCCTGAGCCCGAACCTGATGGGCGCGGCCAACAGTTCGGGCGGCGTGATGGGCAAGATGATCGATGCGCAGTCGATCGTGGTGGCCTCCACCGCCACGCGCTGGTTCAACCACGAAGGCGAGATCCTTCGCTACGTGTTCTTCCACTCCATCGCGCTGGCCTGCCTCGTGGGCTTCTACGTGACCTTGCAGGCCTATGTGTGGCCGTTCACGCTGATGGTCGTGAAGTAGCAGCGAGCGTGGCCGCCAGCGCCTGAAGCAAGCAGCGGAGGTCGTCGACTGCTTCGCGCGCCAGCGCGGCGCTGCCCATCTGCGCCTTGACGATGGCGCCATCGACGCCCAGCGCGGCCGCCTGCGCAATGGCCATGCGCTGCGGTCCCTCGAGCGATTCCGGCAACAGGCCCGCAATCACCTCGACCATCTCGCGCTTGTGCTCGCGCGCGATGTCGCTGGCACCGGTCACACTCGAGCCCACTTCCACCACCGAGTTGATGAACGCGCAGCCGCGGAACACCGGGTTGGCGAACCACTCGGCCATCGCATCGGCCAGCACCAGCAGCGCCTGTGCGTCGCCGATGCGCTGCTGCGCGCCGAGGCGGCCGAGCGCATCGACGAACCACGACATCCACAGGCCGTGCCGATGATCGAGAAAGGCACGCACCAGATCGTCTTTCGACGGAAAGTGCCGGTAGAAAGTGACCTTGGTAACGCCCGACGCGGCAATGACCCGATCTATGCCGGTGGCGCGAATGCCGTCGGCATAGAAGAGGTCGTGCGCGGTGAGCAGGATGCGTTCGCGTGCGGGGAGCGCGGAGATGGCGGAGATGTCCATGCCGCGATTGTAGGCATGTAGACAGGTCTGTCTACGTGTGGCACATTGCGGCGCATTCCCCTTCACTACCTTCTGGAAAGCCCCTCATGGAATCCCGCCCGCCGCTGCCGCCCTTCACCCTTGAATCGGCCACAAAGAAAGTCCAGGCTGCCGAAGACGCCTGGAATTCGCGCGACCCCGTGCGTGTGAGCCTGGCCTACACGCCCGACACCGAATGGCGCAATCGCGCCGAGTTCGTCAACGGCCGCGAGCAGGTGGTCGAGTTCTTGTCGCGCAAGTGGGTGCGCGAGCTCGACTACCGGCTGAAGAAGCAGTTGTGGGCCTTCATGGACAACCGCATCGCGGTGCGCTTCGAGTACGAATGGCACGACGACGCGGGCCAGTGGTATCGCAGCCACGGCAACGAAAACTGGGAGTTCGCTGAGAACGGCCTGATGCAAAGGCGCTTTGCGAGCATCAACGACCAGCCTATCAAGGAGGCGGATCGCAAGTTCCACTGGGCGCGCACCTGACCCTGCCGGGCGCTCCGGGCACGGCTGTTGCTTGCTTTTGGTGCATGGAGACGCCCGTACTGAATCCCACCGCCAGCCACCCGCTCTGGCAGCACCAGCTTGGCTTGCTGCTGGAGTCGACGGGCGAGGGCATCTTCGGCATCGACCTTGACGGTCATTGCATGTTCATCAACCGGGCCGGCGCGCAGATGCTCGGCCACGAGGTGCGCGACGTGCTCGGCTCGAACATGCATGAGCTCACGCACCACTCGCACCCCGACGGCTCGCACTACGCCGACACCGACTGCCCCATCTTCAACGCCTTTCGCCGCGGCCTGCCGTGCCGCATCGACACGGAGGTGTTCTGGCGCCGCGACGGCAGCGCCTTTGCGGTCGAGTATTCGAGCCACCCCATCATGGACGGCGAGCAGGTGCGCGGTGCCGTCATCACCTTCGTAGACATCACGGAACGCCGCCGCCAGGCCGAGGCCTTGCAGCAGGCCAAGGACGAACTCGGCCTGCGCGTGCAGGAGCGCACCCGCGAACTCAGCGACGCGCTGGTACAACTGCGCGAGCTCTCTGCCTGGCTCGACAAGGTACGAGAAGACGAGCGCACCCGCATCGCGCGCGAGGTGCACGACGAGCTGGGCAGCCTGCTGGTGGCGCTGAAGATGGACGTCAACTGGATCGGCAAGCGCCTGGGCGAACAGCAGGAACGCACTCCCGATGCGGCACAGGCCATGCGCGACCAGATGCGCTGCAAGTGCACGAACATGAGCCAGCTCATCGAGCGGGCGGTAGACAACGTGGGGCGCATCATCACCGACCTGCGCCCCAGCATCCTCGACCATCAGGGCCTCTGGGCCGCACTCGAATGGCAGGCGCACGAGTTCGTGCAGGCGGCGGAGCTGGAACTGGATTGGCGTTTCGACGTGCCGCCCGGCGTGGAGCTGCCGGAGCCTGCAGCCATCGCGGTGTTCCGCATCTTCCAGGAGATGCTGAGCAACGTCGGTCGGCATGCGAAGGCGAGCAGTCTTGATATCCGCATCGGTGTCGAACAAGGGCAGCTGAGCATCAGCGTGCGCGATGACGGAGTTGGTGCGCCAGTGCAGGCCTTCGAGGCCACCACTTCCTATGGTGTGCTCGGCATGCGAGAGCGCGCGCGTCACTTCGGCGGGCGCATCGACATCGAAAGTCGTGTGGGCGAAGGAAGCACCTTCTGCTTGCACCTGCCGCTGCCATGAAGCCTTGTCTTTCGATTTGCAGCGTCGGTTCGGGGCGCGCTCTCGCCGACGGGGTACCTTGCTCCGCGAATGTCCCCCGGCCTGCGGCCTCCTCCTTTATTTCACTGCGCAAGGCACCCCATCGACGTGATCGTTCAGCACAGCGGTTAAACCTCCGGCACAACGGCAGCGCTCATGTGCGAATGGCATCGGGTGCTCCCCGCAGCGAAATAAAGGAGGAGCCGAAGGCGGGGGACATTCGCGGAGGGGAGTACCCGGTGTCATTCGCACGCACCCCGAACAAGAACACAAAACATAGACAAATGAGATGACCGACATCCGCGTACTAATAGCCGACGACCACCGCATCGTGCGCGAGGGCCTGAAGCAAATGCTGGGCGACCTCTCCAACGGCCTCCCCACCATGACCGTGCGCGCCGAGGCCCAGACCGGCCCCGAAGTGCTGGAGACGGTACAGGCGCTCGGCGGTCAGGAAGGCCTAGACGTGGTCCTGCTCGACATCGCGCTCCCGGGCCGTGACGGCCTCGACGTGCTGCAGGCGCTGCGCAAGCAGTGGCCGACGCTCCCGGTGCTGATGCTCAGCACCTACCCCGAGAAACAGTACGCCGTGCGCTGCATCAAGCTAGGCGCCTCGGGCTATCTCAACAAGAGCGCCGACGCCGACGACATGGTCGGTGCGGTGCGCAAGGTAGCGGCCGGCGGGTTGTATGTGTCGGCGGCCACGGCCGAGGCGCTGGCCACCGCCGTGGGCCGTGGCGCCGGGCAGGGCGCCGAGATGCTTTCGCACCGCGAACATCAGGTGTACCGCCTGCTCAGCGCAGGGCACAGCGTGAGCGAAATCGGTGCGCAATTGGGCCTGGCGCCCAACACCGTGAGCACCTACCGCGCACGCATCCTCGAAAAGACCGGCACCAAGAACGATGTGGAACTGGCTCTGTATGCCGAACGCCACGGCAAGCAGGACTCGGCCGGCTGAAAACACGGCCGGCTTGTAGTGCCAGCCCTACAAGGCCTCGACATCGGCGGCACGATCTGAAGCCGCAACGCGCCGGATGGCCGTTGCAGTGCATTTCCGGCCCGGCGCTTGCAACAGCTGCTGCATCTTTCCAACGAGGTGCACCACCATGTCCAGCCCGCGCGAACAGACCGCCTGCGATCCCTACGATGCCGACCGGCCACTGAACATGCGCTGCGCCTGCGGGCGCGTGCACGGCGCGGGTGTGCTGCCTGAAGACAAACTCGAAGCCAGCCTCATGAAGGCGCTGTTCCCCGTCGACAGCGTGCGGCGCGGCTTCCTGCGCGCCGTGGGCGCCAACACCGCGCGCGCCGCCATCGCCTCGGTGTTTCCGCTGGGCGCGCTACAGGCCATGGCGCAGGAGAAAGCGCCGCTGGAGAAGGCCAAGCTCAAGATCGGCTTCATTCCCATTACCTGCGCCACGCCGCTCATCATGGCGCACCCGCTGGGCTTCTATCAGAAGCAGGGCCTCGACGTGGAAGTGGTGAAGACGGCGGGCTGGGCGCTCATCCGCGACAAGATGCTCAACAAGGAATACGACGCCACGCACTTCCTGTCGCCCATGCCGCTGGCCATTTCGATGGGCGCGGGCTCCAACGCCGTGCCCATGAACGTCGCCACCATCCAGAACACCAACGGCCAGGCCATCACCCTGGCCAACAAGCACAAGGACAAGCGCGACCCCAAGACCTGGAAGGGCCTGAAGTTCGCCGTGCCCTTCGAGTACAGCATGCACAACTTCCTGCTGCGCTACTACGTGGCGGAAGCGGGCCTGAACCCCGACACCGACATCCAGATCCGCGTGGTGCCGCCACCCGAGATGGTGGCCAACCTGCGCGCCGGCAACATCGACGGCTACCTCGGCCCCGACCCCTTCAACCAGCGCGCCGTGTTCGAGGAAATCGGATTCATCCACCTGCTCACCAAAGAGCTGTGGAACGGCCACCCGTGCTGCGCCTTCGGCTCTTCGACCGAGTTCATCGAGAAGAACCCCAACACCTTCGCCGCGTTGGTGCGCTCGGTGCTCACCGCATCGGCCATGGCGCGCGACCCGAAGAACCGCGAGCTCATCGCCAAGGTGATCGCGCCCGCGCAGTACCTGAATCAGCCCGAGACCGTGCTCATGCAGGTGCTCACCGGCAAGTTTGCGGACGGGCTGGGCAACATCCGCACCGTGCCCGACCGCGCCGACTTCGACCCCATTCCCTGGCAGTCGATGGCCGTGTGGATGCTCACGCAGATGAAACGCTGGGGCTACGTGAAGGGCGATATCAACTACAAGCAGATCGCAGAAAAGGTCTTCCTGCTCACCGATGCAAAGAAGCGCATGAAAGACTTGGGCCAGGCCGTGCCCGATGGCGCCTATCCCAAGTTCACCATCATGGGCAAGGTGTTCGACCCGGCGAAGCCCGACGACTACGTCAAGAGCTTCGCCATTGCGAAGATGGCCTGAGCCATGCCGAAGAAGGCCCTCTCGCTCAAGGCGGCACTGGTGTCGCTGTTGATGTTCCTGCTGCTGGTCGGCGTGTGGCAGCTGGCGACGGCGCCAGTCGCCGGCACGTCCACCGCTGCGGGCATGACAGCCGAGCAGATCGAATACCAGAAGATGCTCGGCAAGGACCCGACGCAGGGCCAGGTGAAGAGTTCGGGCTTTCCCACGCCGGCCGAGATGGGCGCCACCGCGTGGAAGCACCTGTCGAACCCGTTCTACGACAACGGGCCCAACGACAAGGGCATTGCCATCCAGCTGGCCTATTCGCTGGCGCGCGTGGGCCTGGGCTTTGCGCTGGCGTGCCTCGTTGCGGTGCCGCTGGGCTTCGTCATCGGCATGTCGCCGCTGCTGCACAAGGCCTTCGATCCGTTCATCCAGGTGCTCAAGCCGATCTCGCCGCTGGCGTGGATGCCGCTGGCGCTCTACACCATCAAAGACTCGTCGGTCAGCGGCATCTTCGTGATCTTCATCTGCTCGGTGTGGCCGATGTTGCTGAACACCGCCTTCGGCGTGGCATCGGTCAAGCGCGAGTGGCTCAACGTGGCCAGCACGCTCGAGGTGAAGCCGCTACGCCGCGCGTTCCGCGTGATCTTGCCGGCGGCGGCGCCGACCATCCTCACTGGCATGCGCATCAGCATGAGCATTGCGTGGCTGGTCATCGTGGCGGCCGAGATGCTGGTGGGCGGCACGGGCATCGGCTACTTCGTGTGGAACGAGTGGAACAACCTGTCGCTCACCAACGTGATCTTCGCGATTTTGCTGATCGGCGTCGTGGGCATGCTGCTCGACCAGGCCTTCGCGGGCCTGCAGCGGAAGGTGACCTATGTGGAGTGAGCGCACCGATCTTCCGACCCAAGGCGAAGTCATGACCGAAACCGTTGCACTCACCGCCATCGCCGAGGCGCCGGGCGCCCGCGGCTTCCTGCGCATCGAAGGGCTTGCCAAGGCCTTCGTGCCAACACGGCCCGTGTTCGCGGACGTGTCGTTCACGCTAGACCGTGGCGAGTTCGTCTGCATCATCGGCCACTCGGGCTGCGGCAAGACCACCATCCTCAACGTGCTGGCGGGCCTCGACCAGGCCAGCGCGGGCCACGTCTTCATGGACGGGCGCGAGGTGGCGGGCCCCAGCCTGGAGCGGGGCGTGGTGTTCCAGAGCCATGCACTCATGCCGTGGCTCACCGTGCGCAAGAACATTGCCTTTGCCGTGGTCTCGCGCTGGCCTGAGTGGTCGACCGCGCAGGTCGATGCGCAGGTGGAGCGCTTCGTGGCCATGGTCGGCTTGCAGGCGGCCATCGACAAGAAGCCATCGCAACTCTCGGGCGGCATGAAGCAGCGCGTGGGCATTGCGCGTGCCTTTGCCATCCAGCCCAAGATGCTGCTGCTAGACGAGCCCTTCGGCGCGCTCGATGCGCTCACGCGCGGCACCATTCAAGACGAGCTGATGGCCATCGTGCGGCAGACGCAGCAGACCGTCTTCATGATCACGCACGACGTGGACGAGGCCATCCTGCTGGCCGACCGCATCCTGCTGATGACCAATGGCGCCGACCTGCCGCAAGGCGGCTATCGTGCGGGGAACATCGTCGAGACGGTGGTCAACCCACTGCCGCGCGAACGCACGCGCGCCTCGCTTCATCATCTCGACGGCTACTACGCGCTGCGTAACCACATCGTCGACTTTCTCGTCACGCGCGCGAAGGCGTCGTGACCCTTCCGCTTTTCTTCAATCCAATCAGGAGCAAACCCGCATGAACCGCAACGACGTCACCGAGAAGATCATCACCGTCAAGGTGAGCAAGGGCATCCAGTGGGCTGACGTGGCCAAGAAGGTCGGTCTCTCCAAAGAGTGGACCACCGCCGCCTGCCTCGGCCAGATGACGCTCGACGACAAGCAGGCCAAGGTCATCGGCAAGATCTTCGGCCTCACGGTCGAGGAGCAGAAGTGGCTGCAGGTGGTGCCCTACAAGGGCTCGCTGCCCACGCCCGTGCCGACCGATCCGCTCATCTACCGCTGGTACGAGGTGGTGAGCGTGTACGGCACCACCATCAAGGAACTGATCCATGAAGAATTCGGCGACGGCATCATGAGCGCCATCGACTTCAGCATGGACATTCAGCGCCAAGCCGACCCGAAGGGCGACCGTGTCAACGTGGTGCTGTCGGGCAAGTTCCTGCCGTACAAGACCTATTGAATTACTGAACGTACACGGAGGGATGCGGCTTCTGCCTGCTGGGCGGCCGCATCGTGCCGGCCGTGATGCCGTAGCCTTCGATGGCCCCGGCAATCGATCGGGCCACCGCATCCACCGGCACTGCAAGGCGCCGGTTCGTGCGCATGCGTTCGCGGGCATAGCTGGCCGCGATGCGTTCGGCCAGCGGATCGCTCGGGCCGTGCACGTCGGGGCTCACCACGGTCACGTGCAGGCGGCCGGCATGCTCCTGCCGCAGCCCTTCGGAGATCGCGTTCACCGCGAACTGCGTGCCGTGGTACACGGCCGAGCAGGGCGACACGCCCTGCATCGCCACAGGCGCCACGTTCACGATGTGGCCCCAGCCCTGCTCCTGCATCGTCGGCAGCACGGCCGCGATGCCGAGCAGCACGCCGCGCAGGTTCACGTCGATCATGAGTTCCCACTCCTCGATCTTGCGGTTCCACAGCGGCGACATAGGCATCACGCCCGCGGCGTTGACCAGCACGTCGATCTGCTCGTGCGTCTCGAGGGCGAATTCGGCAAAGGCTTCCACGTCGGGCCGGTGCGTCACGTCGAGCCGCTGGAAGCTCGCCGTGCCGCCCGTGGCCTCGATCTCGGCCACGAGTGCCGCGAGCCTGTCGGTGCGGCGCGCACCGAGCACCACCTTGGCGCCGCGCCGCGCAAGCAGCCGCGCGGTCGCTTCGCCGATGCCGCTGCTCGCGCCGGTGATGAGAACGACTTTTTCATTGATTGCGGTCATGGAGAACTCCTCGTGCTGGTCTGGTTGCCGTGGGGCTCACACAGAAAAGAGCGTGAGCCGGGCATGGAAAGAAGTTTCGCTTCCGAGGTGCCTGAGGTGGTATCCGAATCGAACGTGGTTTTTGCCTGATCCTGCAAAACGAGAGTCCGACCCGGTTGCCGCTCAGCGCGGCGTAGTGCTTTTGCTTTCGCGGTAGAGCACCATGCCCGCGTGGTACAGCACGCCGTCGCGGAACTCGCCGTCGGCCGTGAAGCCGGTGTCGTCGACGTAGTCGATGTGGTTGCCTGTGAGCGTGTAGCGGCCCTGGTAGGCGCTTTGGCGGGTGCCGCGGGCTTCGTCGTAGCGGCCGTTTGGTAGCAGTTCGTGGCGGATATGACCGTCTTGTGTCACCCACATGCCCACGTAGCGGTTCGGGTCTTCGAGCAGCCGGGGGCGTTGCGACTGGGCATGCGACGGCCCGGAGGCCATGGCGAGGGACAGCGAGAGCGCGGTGATTGCGCCGCTTCGGATAGATGTGGTCATGGTGTGCGCCTTTCGTTGGTGAGACGATTGTTGGAAAGGGCACGGGCAAGTGGTATCCGGTTCGTGTCGAGTTCTTGCCTATTTGTAGAGGAAGTACTGAACGCACTGAGACAAACTCACTTGCATCGGAGTCGGGCTTCATGTCTCAATCCCACATCGTCCCTCAGCATTTAGGCCTGCGATGCTGCCGGCAGGTTTCAGGACGCGACGCTCTAATGGGTCTTTCCGTCAACGGTCTTCTGATTTCAAGCGCTAGGCAATTTATCTCGAGTCTTCGATGAATCAAGTTCGCATTCCACTGCATTGCCGTCCAAGAAAAACTCATGATGGGGACGCAGCCTTCGCAATCGAAAAATCACTAGTCGCTTCCAATGACGAAAGGGCCTTGGCTCTCAACTTCATCTGTAAGCGTCAGTTGTTTGGTCACTGCTATAGGGAACTGCTTCCAGACTACTTCGATGCTATGAGCGTTGACAGCGGCGTTTTCATCGCGCCTTTTGTCCCTTCGGCTGCGGTACTACCGAGGATGAATTTCCCCGGCGATATTGACTTGTTGATCATTCCCTATGACGGTGACGAACTGGTTCTTTCAATGACGCTTGCTGTCGAACTGAAGGTGATTCGTGCAACATTCACAAAACAAGGCAAGTCTCCAAATGAGTTCGGCTTTTCTCAGGGGGCAGCTCTCTTGGCCCACGGTTTCCCGTACGCGGCGGTGGGCCACCTGATCGTCTCGGATATGAGCCCTGAAAGTCATTGGCGTCAGATGCTCAAGGTAATCGTCTTGGATCCCGACAGTGGAAGAGTCTCAACTCCGGAGGACATATTGGTCGACATGATGCCTTCGGATCTCCTCACGAGGAGCCATGGCCGGATGCTCGCCAACTGCAGTGAACAACGGCTGGGTACCTTTACCGCATATTTGTCTGGCAATGGCACATGGATGCCAGAAGGACGGCGAGCAAGCGCAAACGCAGCGGCAGACCCTGCTACCTTGGAAGGAGTAAGGCGCTACTACGAACTGAACTACAACCAGTTTCTGGACACACCTAGGCGATAGTGAATCCGAAGTGAACGTCTACAAAGCTACTAACTACAGAGTCAGAGGGTAGTGCTCTGAGGTGCTTTGCATTGGGTGCACCTATATTGAGTAGATCCTCAAAATCGAAGATGCTCTTTCAATGAACAAGCCCCCCGAAGCTCCGACGCGTCCCCGCATCTATCTCGCGGGACCCGATGTCTTCCGCCCGAATGCAAGAGACCATTTCGTGCGGCTCGCGGCGGCTTGTGACGCGTTGAATCTCGCGGCGCTGCTGCCGGCCGATGGCAACGAGGAGCAAACTCCCGACGCACCAGAAAAGCAGATTTACCAAGCCAACATGCAGCGCCTGCGCAGCGCAGACGGCGTCGTCGCCAACCTCCAGTGCTTCAGAGGCATGGAGCCCGATTCCGGCACGGTGTTCGAGGTTGGCGCGGCGATCGCGCTGGGGATTCCGGTGGTGGCCTACGGCGTGCCCGAGGGCAGCTATGCAGACCGCGCGCGTGTGGCTTTGCGGTGCGAGGTCGACGCAAACAAGGTGCTGCGCGAAAGCGGCACCGGCATCGCGGTCGAAGACTTCGGCCAGCCGCTGAACCTGATGCTGGCCTGCTCGATCCGCATCGAGCCGACGCCGGAAGCGGCGCTGAAGAAGATGGCTGAGCTGCTGACTGCCCGATGACGGTGTAGCGCTGTTCCGAGCAAGGCATCCGTAACGTCTGCCGCCTCGACCAACCAGAGAGCCGGTTTCGCGATTTCGCTGCCCGCTCTTGACTTAGAGCGCGCTCCAACTTTTAGCATCGTTTCCATGGCATCCCATCCAACCATTGCCGAGGTCACGCAGCGAACTGGTCCGGGTACGCACACGCTGCCCTGCTGCGAGCGGACGGGCCCGATAGCGCCGGTGACGAGGGCCCCTGGTGGTCAGCGTCGTTGTGCGGTCTCGGACATGGACTGGATCGGATTCCTGCCGCGCTTGCGTGGGAACTGCATGCCCATAGGGCAGATGCAGGCCTTCGCCGAGCTTCGCGGTGAGGGGAAGGCAACGATCGAGGCTTCCCTTCAGACCGCATCCACGCCAACTGAAAGGAAACCCCGTGCCAAACATTCATCTCCCATCGGACCGCTGCCGCAAAGGGCTCGCGAAGCTGCGCGGGATTGCCGTCACCGCCGCGCTCAACGTGGGCTTCACGCGTGAGGAAATCGTTGAGGTCATCATGCAGACGCAAGCCGAAGGAGTACCTGCATGAAGCGCCGCATGTTGCTCGGTGGTCCTGCCGTTCTATGTGCAACCGCCGCCTTGACGATCGCCCGCGCTCAGTTGGCAAGTCCGGCGGCTTGGAGGCTGGAGTCGCAGCCGATTCACGATGGCTTGAGTTCGCCGGTGGGCACAGGTTATGACCGCGCGGGCCAACTGTACGTGGCGAACTGGTCGGCTGGTACGGTGCTGCGCTTCTCGCCGTCGGGCGAGCGCAGTACCTTGGCCAGTGGGCTCAGCGGCCCCTCAGGCCTGGCAATCTCTCGGGCTGGAGACATCTTCGTCGCGTCGTACAACGAGGATCTGGTGTGGCGATTTACCCCTGAAGGCAAGAAGGCGGTCTTCGTGCGTGGGCTTGCGACTCCGGCCGGTCTGTCCTTCGACGCACGTGGACGCCTGCTGATCGCCAATCGGCGTACGAACCAGATCTTGGCTGCAAGCCCGGAGGGACGCATCGAGGTCGCCGCCGAGGGCTTGCAAACACCGGTGGGTGCGGTTGAACTGCCCAGCGGCGATCTGATGGTCAGCAACATCGCCGGGGGCATCTCGCTCGTGCGCTCGGATCGCCAGGCCCGCACGGTGAACGCCGACCTGCGTAGCCCCGGCCCCGGCATCGTGCGTGCGGCCGACGATGCGGTATATGTGGTGGACTACGGTGGTAGTACCGTTAGCCGAATCGACACCCAAGGGCGCCGCAGCATCGTGGCCGACGGGCTGTCCAGCCCGGTGGGACTGACGCAGGCGCCCGACGGGCACCTGATGGTTGCGACGTGGGGCGCCAATGCGGTGTTCAGGGTTCGCCGATCCTGACGAGCAGGAAAGCCCTGATGCCGGGCGCAATCGGCACGTCCTAGGATGGCACTCCCTTTTCACCGGAGCACCGCATGCCGACCACCGAGACGCACTTCGAACTGACCGCCAACGACGGCGTCACGGTGGAGGTCCATCGCTGGCAGGGCGCGACGCAGCGGGCCGTCATTCAGCTGGCGCACGGCATGGGCGAGCATTCGCTGCGCTATCGGCATCTGGCGGATGCGCTGGTGCAGGCCGGCTACGTGGTCTATGCGAACGAGCATCGCGGTCATGGCAAGGGTGCTTCGGCGCGCGGCGAGCTGGGCGAGTTCGGACCGCGCGCGTTCGCCGGGCTGGTGGACGACATGGCGCTGCTGAGCCACCACGTGCGCGGGGTGCATCCCGGCCTGCCGCTGATTCTTGTGGGCCACAGCATGGGCTCGTTCGCCACGCAGTACTACCTCGTCAAGCACAGCGCTCTGCTGGCGGGTGCGGTGCTCTCGGGCACTTCGGCGCTCGACCTGCTGGGTGCTGCGCTGCAGTCCGGCTTCAAGCTGGAAGACATGAACGCGGCGTTGCCCGAGGTTCGCACGCCTTTCGACTGGCTCAGCCGCGATCCGGCGCAGGTCGATGCCTACATTGCCGATCCGCTGTGCGGCTTCACGGTGTCGGCCGAGGGGCTGGGTTCGATGTTCGCGAATCTTGCCGACCTGACGCCCGCTGCGATGCAGAAGCACATTCGGCCCGAGCTGCCGCTTTATCTGTTCATTGGTGATGAGGACCCGGTCAGCAACAAGGCTGAGTGGTTCTATCCGCTGGTGCAGCGCTACCGCGAGGCGGGGCTGCGCGACGTGTCGTGCCACGTGTTCGGCGGCGCGCGTCATGAAACGCTGAACGAAGTCAATCGCGATGAAGTCGAGGCGGTGCTGCTCGCGTGGATCGCGCGGGTGGTGAATCGCGGCAGGGACTGAGCGCGGCGCTCTTCTGCCTACTCGCCGGATTCGCGCTTCGTTCGCTCGGCGCCGGCAGCCTGCTCGTCGAGCGACTGCCGGTACCTGATGCAGCCGCGCATGAACTGCGGCCACTCGGGAACCGCGATGGCCGGCGCAAGCTTTTCGGGCAACAGGTCCCAGAGGGCGGGGTGGTGCCAGCACAGGTCGTGTCCGCTCGAGTCCCGGTGCTCGCGGATGGCCGTGCGCAGCTTCTTCGTTTCCGCGATCAACTGCTCGCGCGAAAGGGTTTCAAGGTCTTCGTCCATGCGGCGGACATTACGAGCGGTCCGCGCGATGGCGCGTCGGACGATGCGCCAGGAAGTGGAAAGCCGTCGGCGGACGGGCGGCTACTTCCTGCAGTCGCCGCCGACGGACACGGTGCCGTCCTTGCACTCGGTGAGCATCGGTTCACCCGATGTGGGGGCAGGCGTGGCGGCCGGAGCCGAGCCCGGTCCGGTGCCTGCGTCCTTCAGATAAACGACTTTCCTCGTGCCGAGCTCGCAGCTGCCCACCACCTGGCCGTTCGCCGATGCGTTGGCATCGACGACGGTGACGGTGAACCGCGCCACGCCGGCTGCGGCGATCTTCGTTTCGATGCGGGTGCGCAGGGCTTCGCAGTCTTCGGCGCCATGCGCAGTGCCCGCCGCGCCGGCCAGGGCCAGCGCGGCGGGAAGCATTGCGAGCCAAGGCTTCATGGCTGCCACCCGCTCGATGCCCATCAGCCCTGGGCCGATGCCAGTGTCGCGTTGAGCGTGGCGCTCGGGCGCATCACGGCTTCGAACTTGGCGGGGTCCGCCAGGTAGTAGCCGCCGATGTCCACCGGCTTGCCCTGCACGGCCGAGAGTTCGTCGACGATCTTCTGCTCGTTGCTGGCGAGCGTGCCGGCCAGCTTCACGAACTGGGCCTGCAGCTCCTTGTCGTCCGTTTGCGCGGCGAGTTCCTGTGCCCAGTACATGGCCAGGTAGAACTGGCTGCCGCGGTTGTCGAGCTGGCCGGTCTTGGGCGACGGGTTCTTGTTGTTGTCGAGCAGCTTGCCGGTGGCGGTGTCGAGCGTCCTGGCCAGGATGGCGGCTTTCTTGTTGCCGGTCTTCAGGCCCAGGTCTTCCAGGCTCACGGCCAGCGCGAGGAATTCGCCCAGCGAGTCCCAGCGCAGGTGGTTTTCTTCCACCAGCTGCTGCACGTGCTTGGGGGCCGAGCCGCCCGCGCCGGTCTCGTACAGGCCGCCGCCGGCCATCAGCGGCACGATCGACAGCATCTTGGCCGAGGTGCCCAGTTCCATGATGGGGAACAGGTCGGTCAGGTAGTCGCGCAGGATGTTGCCGGTGGCGCTGATGGTGTCCAGGCCGCGCACGACGCGCTCCAGCGTGTAGCGCATGGCGCGCACCTGGCTCATGATCTGGATGTCCAGGCCCGAGGTGTTGTGCTCGTGCAGGTACATCTTGACCTTGGTGATCAGCTGCGCCTCGTGCGGGCGGTAGGCGTCCAGCCAGAACACCACCGGCATGCCCGAGTTGCGCGCACGGGTAACGGCCAGCTTGACCCAGTCGCGGATCGCGGCATCCTTGACCTGGCACATGCGCCAGATGTCGCCTTGCTCCACGTTCTCGCTCATCAGCACTTCGCCGCTGTCCAGGTCGGTGATGTTGGCGACGCCGTCCTCCGGGATCTCGAAGGTCTTGTCGTGCGAGCCGTACTCCTCGGCCTTCTGGGCCATGAGGCCCACGTTGGGCACCGTGCCCATGGTCTTGGGGTCGAAGGCGCCGTGCCACTTGCAGAAGTTGATGATCTCCTGGTAGATGCGGGCGAAGGTCGATTCGGGCATCACGGCCTTGACGTCCTTCAGGCGGCCGTCGGCGCCCCACATCTTGCCGCCGTTGCGGATCATCGCGGGCATGGAGGCGTCGACGATGACGTCGTTGGGCGAATGGAAGTTGGTGATGCCCTTGGCCGAGTCGACCATGGCCAGCTCGGGGCGGTTCTCGTGGCAGGCGTGCAGGTCGCGCTTGATCTCGTCCTGAGTGCTCTGGGGCAGCGCGGCGATCTTGGTGTAGAGGTCGACCATGCCGTTGTTGACGTTGATGCCCAGCTCGTCGAACAGCTTGCCGTGCTTCTCGAAGGCTTCCTTGTAGAAGATCTTCACGCAGTGGCCGAACACGATGGGGTGCGAGACCTTCATCATGGTCGCCTTGACGTGCAGCGAGAACATGACGCCGGTCTTGTGCGCGTCCTCGATTTCCTGTTCATAGAAGGCCAGCAGTGCCTTCTTGCTCATGAACATGGAATCGATGACCTCGCGGTCCAGCAGCGCGACCTTGGGCTTGAGCACGATGGTCTTGCCGCTGTTGGTGATCAGCTCCATCTTGACGTTGCGCGCGCGGTCCAGCGTCATGGACTTTTCGCCGTGATAGAAGTCGCCGCCGTGCATGTGCGAGACGTGCGAACGCGAGGCCTGGCTCCAGTCGGCCATGCTGTGCGGGTTCTTGCGTGCGTATTCCTTCACGGCCTTGGGTGCGCGGCGGTCGGAGTTGCCTTCGCGCAGCACGGGGTTCACCGCGCTGCCGGTGCACTTGTTGTAGCGCGCGCGGATGTCCTTGTCCTCGTCCGAGGTCGGGTTCTCGGGGTAGTCGGGGATCTTGTAGCCCTTGCCCTGCAGTTCCTTGATCGCCGACTTCAGCTGCGACACCGAGGCGCTGATGTTGGGCAGCTTGATGATGTTGGCCTCGGGCTTGAGCGTGAGCTTGCCCAGTTCGGCCAGGTTGTCCGGCACTTTCTGGTCGTCGCTCAGCAGCTCGGGGAACTCGCCCAGGATGCGGGCCGCCACCGAGATGTCACTGGTGGCGACGTTGATGCCGGCCGGGTTGGTGAAGGCGCGGATGATGGGCAGAAACGCGTAGGTCGCCAGCAGGGGCGCCTCGTCGGTGAGGGTGTAGACGATGGTGGGTTGCTTCGAGCTCATGCGCTTGCTTCCGTAGATCCTGGGTTGTCGGGTTGGCTGGAACTTCCGGCGGAGGTGTTTTCGCCGGAATCCCCGATTGTCGCCCGGCTGGAGCCAGGTTCGGCCGGATGGGGCCTGATGTCCCCCTTTGGCGGGCGTTTTAAGGCTTCAGCATTTCCCGCGCCAGGTCGACGAAGGCGCGCAGCTTGGGCGCCTGCCGACGATCAGTGCAAGGCGGCGGTGGCATCGGGAGGCCTCAGCCCAGCGGCAGCTCGATAGTGGCCGCGAGCGGCACGGTGTCGACGCGCGCCGCGCTGGCCACGATGACCGCCTGCCCCGACTGCGCCGCAAAGCCGGTGAGCGTGGCCCACAGGCAACGGGTCGACGGTGCATCGAGCCCGGCCGTCGGCTCGTCGAGCAGGATGAGCGGGCGGCCCGATGCAAGCCCGGCCGCCATCCACACCTTGCGCCTCGAACCGGTCGACAGCATGAACATCTTCTTGTCCAGATGCGGGGCTAGCGCGAAGCCATCGGCGATGGCCTGCCACTTCGCTTCGCTGAAGCCCGCGTCGCCCTCGACGAGCAAAGCCGTGCATTCGCGCGCGGTGAGCTGGTCGAAGCGGTCGGTCACCGGATCGACGAAGAACACGTGGCGGCGATACGCCTCTGGCGCGGCATCGAGGCTCACCCCCGCCACCGTCAGCCGCCCGCTGGCGGATAGCATGCCCGCGATCACCTGGAGCAGCGCCGACTTGCCGGTGCCCGTGTCGCCATAGAGCAGCGTGACCCCCGGGCCGATGGATGCGTTCCAGTTCGACACCAGCGCAGGCTGGTCGGGATAGGCAAAGCGCAGCGCGTCGATCCGGAGGAGGGGAGGAGAAGCAAGATTCATGGTCGGAGCCGACTTTAGCAAGCGACCCGCGCGCAATGCCCGGGCCGTGGCTACCATTCGGCTCCATGAAAAAGCTGTTGCCGCTGCTGCTCGCCCTGCCGTTCGCCGCCCCCGTGTTCGCCGCGCCGTCCGCGCAGGTGTTCGATGCCGTGAAGAAGCCCGAGTCGCTCGATGCGCAATGGCGCGCGAACCTCTGCGCCCTGCTGCCGAAGCCTTGCGACGTGCAGGAGCTCGGCCTGTACCGCCCGCGCGGCGCTTCGCCCAATGACTACGTGGTGCTCTCTGGCGAGCCGTTGGTCATGGCGCGCATCAAGCGAGGCGCCGACGCGAAGAGCTGGCAGCTCGATCGCCTCCATGACTTCTCGGACTACGCGCAGGCCCTGAAGAAGGACGCCGACCGGCCCGACACGCGCCTGTCGCTTGCGCCCGCGCTCTATCCGCTGGCCGAAGGCAAGTGGGCCGTGGCCGTGCTGCAGACCGTGTTCGAGGGGTATTCCGGCGGTGGAGCGTCGTTCGACACCGCTGATTTCGTCCCGCTCGAAGGCGGCAAGGCCGTGAACGAAGGCATTCCGTTCTCGTGCTTCAAGATGATCCGCGCCTGCTTCAGCGAGAAGGAATACAAGACCTCGAAGCACTGCCACGACGAAAGCAACGGCAGCCTGCGCATCGCCTACGGCGAGGCCGCGAAGCCGGGTGCGCCGTATGAGTGGCAATACACCTGGCTGCAGAGCGAGTGGCCGCAGAACGAGCCGAAGAGCTTCGCGAGCACCACGCGCATCCGCTTCACCGCGAAGACCACCGAGCGCGCGGATTTCTGCGGCGGGCCGCAGTAAGCAGGCCTGCTCAGTGCCGGGGCACGGTCGTCGTGCCCACATGCATCGTGCGGCCCGCGCCCAGCCCTGCGACGACGAGCGCGATGCCCAGCCCGATGAAGAGCCACGACGAGGCGCGAAAGCTCCCCGTCCAGCCGTGCAGCAGCCCGGCCACCAGCGGCCCGAAGGCCGCCACCATGTAACCCACGCCCTGTGCCATGCCTGACAGGTGCGCGGCCACGTGCGAGTCGGGCGAGCGCAGCACGATCATCGTGAGCGCCAGCGCGAAGGTGCCGCCCTGCGCGATGCCCAGCAGCACGGCCCAGGCCCATACCCCGATCGGCCCACCGAGCGGCGCGAACAGCATCGCCAGCATGGCCCCCACCGTGAGCATCGCCAGCACCACGGCCAGCCCGCGCTGGTTGCGCAGCTTCACCGCCAGCGCCGGCACCACGAGGCAAGTGACCACCTGTGTCATGACCGACAGCGACACCACGTAGCCGGCCGTTTCGCTGCCGAGCCCGCGCTCGCGCAATATCGGTGCGAGCCAGCCCATCACGATGTAGGCAAGGGCAGATTGCAGCCCCATGAAGAAGGTGACCTGCCAGGCCAGCCTGTCGCGCCACAGGCCGCGCACGGTAAAGCCCGATTCGCTCGCCACCGGCTTCAGCGGCAGCGCCTGCGGCGCCCAGATCAGCGTGACCAGCGCGGCCGGCAGCGCCCACATCGCGAGCGCCATGGTCCAGCCGCCGCCCAGCGCATGCTCGACGGGCACCGTGAGGCCGGCGGCGCTGGCCGCGCCGCCGCACACGGCCATGGTGTAAAGGCCCATCATCAGCGCCGCCTGCTTCGCGAAGTCGCGCTTCACCAGGCCCGAGAGCAGCACGTTCGACACCGCGATGCCGCTGCCCGCGATGGCCGAGGCCAGGAACAGCAGCGGAATGTTGCCGGTGCCGCGCAGCACCGTGCCGACCAGGATCAGCACCATGCACGCGAGCAGCGTGCGCTCGGTGCCGAAGCGTCGACCCAGGCCGGGCGCGAGCGGCGCGAACACGCCCAGGCAGACGATCGGCAGCGTGGTCAGCAGGCTCGCGGCGGTGGACGAGAGCCCGGTGGCCTTGATGATTTCCGGCAGCACCACCGAGAGGCTGGCGAACACCGGGCGCAGGTTGAAGGCGATCAGCACCACGCTGGCGCCGAGCAGGATGCGGCGGGTGAGGGTGGGCGCGGGAGTGGGGCGTGGCACGGGCAGGCTGTCGGCTTCGGCGTCGATCAGCAGGTCGTCGCTCTGGTGGCGCGCCGTGGCGGCGCCGTTGCTTCGCGCGAGAGTGGCTGAATTCATCATCACGCGCCCAGCGTCAGCGCGTTGATCATCGGCGCCATGAAGGTGCGTACCGCGGCAGCGGCCACGTCGGGGTCGCGGCTGGCAATGCCCTCGATGATGGCGCGGTGCGCGGCCTCGTCGGGCTCGGGCAGGCTGCTGCTGCCCAGCGAGCTCGCGATGGTTTCCTTGATGTAGCCCGTGATGAAGCGACAGGTTTCGGCCAGCGCGAGATTGCCCGACACGTCGACGATGGCGAGGTGAAAGGCGAGGTCGCGTTCGATGAAGCCCGCGCCGTTGTCGCTGGGGTCGAACGCGCCGCGCTTGTCGAGCAGGGTGTGCAGGCGGCGCAGGTCGCGCGCTGTGTGGCGCACGGCTGCGAGCCGCGCGGCCTCCACTTCGAGCGCACGGCGCACTTCGAACTGGTCGCGCAGGCTGGCCAGGCGCATCTTCTGCAGGCTGGACGACGGGTCGAAACCCGAGCGAACGTAAGTGCCCGAGCCCTGGCGCACTTCGAGCAGCCCGCGCGACACCAGCGTCTTGACCGCCTCGCGCACTGTGCCGCGGCTCACGCCCAGCAGTTGCGCGAGTTGCGGCTCGATGGGAATGCGGGAGCCGACGGCCCAGCGGCCGGCGGAGATTTCGGCGCGGATGCTGTTGGCGGCGGTGTCCGCCAGAGAGGTGCGGGGGGCTTGGGCAAGCATCAGGTAGGCCTGGTCATTCAATGATTGGACGAATTTTGCCGCGAAATAAAGCCCGGACTGTACATCCGGTGACTGGCCGGGTGGCGTCTTTTACGAATCGGCGCAAGCTTGTTCGAAGGAACCGCGCAAGTCGGATTCACAGATTTGCCTGAATAAAGTGAACTTGTTCCGGCATTGAGGAGACGTCTTCGCAAGAACTACCCGTCGTTCTCATCCTGTCTGAAAATGAAACTAAAGGTTGCTTGTGAATCTGTAGGTTGCCTTCCCGGGAGAGCAAGAAGGAACGGATCCGTCGAGGCGAAATGAAGGACTTTTCTTTGTCGGACGTACGGCTTTTCACGAAGGCCGCTCAGTTGGGGGGACTCACTCCGGCCGCCGAAGCGCTGAACGTGCCCAAGGCCTCCGCGTCGCGTCAGCTCCAGAGGCTGGAAGCCACGGTCGGGCACCTGCTGCTGCATCGCGGCGCCGCCCGGTTCGCGTTGACCGAGGAGGGGCGCGAATTCCTGGTGGCGGCCCAGCATGTGCTGACCATCCTCGACGACGTCATGCTCAACCTGTCGTCGGGCGGCGGCGCAGCAACGGGGCGGCTGCGCATCGCCGTGCCGCACTACTACGGCCGCGAGTTGCTGATGAGTCACCTGCCCGCCTTCATGGCCGCCAACCCGCGGCTCGAAGTGACGGTCGAAACCGGCAAGGACCGCGCGGACCTGTTCCGCAATGAGGCCGACGTGGCCATCCGGTGCGGGCGCGAGGACTGCGACGAACTGGTGGCCCGCCACTTGAAGCAGGAGCCGATGATGCTGTGCGCTGCGCCGGCCTACCTCGCGCGCTTTCCTGCGGTGGAGAGCCTGCCGGACCTCGCCTCGCATTGCTTTCTGACCACCGACGCCGAGGGGCGCAAGCGCGAAATCAGCCTCGCAGCCGTCGAGAAGACGCACCGGCTGCGCGTGGAAAGCGTGTTCCAGTCGGACGACCCGGAAATGATCCTGCAACTGGCGCTGTCGGCCCGGGGCATTGCACTGCTGCCGGTGTCGCTGGCCGGGCCGCACATCGAAGGTGGAATGCTGGCGCCGGTGCTGCCGTCGCTGGCGCTCAAGCCGCAGGACATCCACCTGGTCTACCTGCCCGCCCGCCGCAACGCTCCGAAGATCAAGGCCTTCGTCGACTACTTGCTGGACGTCTTCAGGTCGCTTTGAAGTTCCGAGTCCTGGGGCTTCGGGGTCTTCACCGGCGCGCGCTCTTCGTCACCACGCCCGCGCCGCGCACTTCGAGCCGGCGCTGGTCGACCACCTTGCCGCTGGCGTCCACCAGCTCGATCACATGGCGGCCCGGCCAGGGAAACCACTGCACGCTGTTGCCGCGCGCAAGGGGCTTGCCGTCGACGCGCCACTGAACGCCGCGGCCTTCCGAGTCGAAGCGCACGCGCTGGCGCAGGGGCGGAATGTCGGGGTCGAGCGCGATGATGGTGCCGTCGGTCGGCGCGGTGATGCGCGCCGAGACGGTGTCGGCTGCCATGCCGGTGTCGAGCGCGAACAGCGGCTGTTCGGTGCCCTGCAAGAACCATTCGCTGCGCGCCGCCTCGAGCGGGTTGCCGTCGGCGCCGGGGCCGAAGCTCACGCGCGCCTCGACGAGGCCTGACGGCGGCGCGGGCGCGCGGCTCGGCTCGCGCGCGTGCAGGAAGCGCATCACCTCGGCCCACACCGGCGCGGCGCCGCTGGTGCCGCTCACGTCCCACATCGATTCGCCGCTGGCGTTGCCGACCCACACGCCCACCGTGTAGCGCTGCGACCAGCCCACCGCCCAGTTGTCGCGCATGTCCTTGCTGGTGCCGGTCTTCACGGCCGTCCAGAAGCGGGTGGAGAGGATGCTGTCGAGGCCGAAGGTGCGCGTGCGCGCGTTCGGGTCGGAGAGGATGTCGCCGACGATGAAGGCGGCGCGCGGGTCGAGCAGCGGCGGGGCGGTTGCCTTCGTCTTGTCCGCAGGCGCAAGCGCTGGTTGTGGCCGCGCCGTCAGCGTCGTCGTGCCGTAGCGCCCGCCGTTGGCCAGCATGCGGTAGGCGTTGGTGAGCGACAGCAGCGACACCTCGGCGCTGCCGAGCGCGAGGCTGTAGCCGTAGTAGTCGCCGCTCTCGCGCAGCGGCAGGCCGGCGGCGCGCAGCTCGCGCGCGAAGGCCTCGGGCGACACCATCACCAGCGTGCGCACGGCCGGCACGTTGAGCGAGGCGGCCAGCGCGGTGCGCGCCGACACCGGGCCCTTGAACCGGCGGTCGTAGTTCTGCGGAATGTAGAGGCCGCTGGCGGTGCTGATCTGCGCCGACGAGTCTTCGATCAGCGAGGCCGCGGTGATGCGCCGCTCGGCAATCGCCTGCCCATAGAGCAGCGGCTTGAGCGTGGAGCCCGGCTGGCGCAATGCGGTGACGCCATCGACCTCGGCCGCCTGGCTCAATGGACCGGAGGAGCCGACCCAGGCGAGCACTTCGCCCGTTGCGTTGTCGAGCACGACGAGCGCGCCGTCTTCCACATGGCGCTCGCGCAGTTCGCGCAGGTGGCGTTGCAGGGAGTCGAGCGCAAAGCGCTGCAGCGGTGCGCGCAGCGTCGTTCGCACGCCGACTTCCTTGTCTTTCTCCTTCCCTCTCTGGGGGAGGGCCGGGGTGGGGGCTGCCCCCGCATTCGCGTCCCTCAACTCCCGCAGCACACGCCGCGCCGCATGCGGCGCAATTCCTTCGTTTGCCTCGAAGGCCTTGCGCTGCACCGCCGCGCTGGTGAACATGTCGAGCGCCTCGCAGTCGGTCTTCTGCTGCGGCTCCATCGCGCGCAGCACTTCGCAGGCGCGCTGCGCCACCACGGCGGGCTTGGCATTCGGCGCACGCACCAGCGCCGACGCGACGGCTGCTTCGCGCGCATCGAGCCCGCTCGGCGCCTTGCCGAACAGCGTGCGCGAGAGCGCGTCGATGCCCACGATCTCGCCGCGGAACGGCACGGTGTTGAGATATGCCTCGAGGATCTGGTCCTTGCGCCAATTGCGTTCCAGCTGCGCGGCAGCCACCGTCTGCCCGATCTTCTGCGTGAAGCTGCGCCCGCCCGAGTTGCGGCGCAGGTCTTCGTCGAGCAGGCCCGACAGCTGCATCGTGATGGTCGAGGCGCCGCGCGTGCGCGTGTTCCACAAGTTGCCCCAGGCAGCGGACGAGACCGCACGCCAGTCGATGCCGCTGTGCTCGTAGAAGCGCTTGTCCTCGCTCAGCACCATGGCCGTGCGCAGCGCGGGCGACACATCGGCCAGCGCGGTCCACTGGCCGCGCCGCACGGTGGGATCGGTGCGCACGCGCTGCAGCAGCTCGCCGTTGCGGTCGAGCACCGCGGTGTCGGACGAGCGGAAATCGCGCTTCACCTCTTCGAAGCTGACCAGGGCCCAGGCAGGGTGCGCGCAGGCCGCTGCCAGCAGGGCAGCGGCGAGGGTCTTGCGGGCGGGAATGAAGGGCGCGAGCTGCATCGAAAAGATTCGTGTCCGAAAGGCGGAAGGCCACGACATTCTCGGCGATGCACCACGGGAACCGCGCCTACTCCCGGACGGGCGGGCCGCCGCCTTGCCGGAGCTAGAACTCCGGCCCAGAGTTCACTGCAGGTTCCACATCCGGTAACGAACTTCACGCGAGGGCCTCAATCGAGAAACCCAACGCGTACCGGCGTGGCCTTCAATGCAGTACCGGCTCGCAGGAGGCGAACCCCGGTTTCACAAACACTCCAAGGAGAACTCACATGACGAAGACATTGGCGATCCTGCTGGCCGCATCGGCCATCCTGGCCGGCTGTGTGGTCGCACCCTACGGTGGTCCGCCGCCGCGTGGCCAGCACTACGGCGACCGTGATCGCGACGGCGTGCCGAACCGCTATGACAGGGACCGTGACAACGACGGCGTTCCCAACCGTTACGACCGCAATCCGAACAATCCGTACCGCAACTGATCTGATGATCGACATAAAAAAGGCCGCGAAGCATGGCGCTTCGCGGCCTTTTTCATGGGGCTGCGCGGGTCGGCTACACCGGCCGGCGAGCCATCAGAGCCCAGATGCCCGCAGCGCTCAGCAGCGAGCCACCCGCGAAGTTGAAGCGTCGCTGCGCGCGCGGTGACGACAGCAGCTTGCGCGCCGATCCTGCGAACACCGCATAGAGCGTGGCATTGGTCGCTGCCAGCACGACGAAAGTGACGGCCAGCACCCAGAGCTGGCGTGTCACGTCGGCCGCCGGGCTGATGAACTGCGGCAGGAAGGCCACGAAGAACACGATGCCCTTCGGGTTCAGCGCGGTCACCAGGTAGGTGTTGGCGAACAGCCGCAGCCGCGAGGCGGGCGCGGCCGGCGCGGCGACTTCGGTGGACGAGATGCCCGCGCGCAGCAGCTTGATGCCGAGGTACAGCAGGTACAGCCCGCCCACGCACTTGACCACCGTGAACCAGAAGGCCGATGTGGCCAGCAGAGCGCCCAGCCCCAGCAGCGACACCACTAGCGCCGTCGAGTCGCCGAGCGCCACGGCCGCCACCAGCGGCACGTTGGCGCGGCGGCCGTGGGACATGGAATAGCTGATCACCGTGAGGATGGTCGGCCCCGGAATGATCAGCATGACGGCGGAGGCCGCGACGAAGGCGAGCCAGAGTTCGATGGGCATGTGTATATCTTCAGATGGTGGTTTTTGCGGGAAACGATTCTCTTCGTCAGATTCCGATGGCCGTGCGCGCGACGTGCCAGGTGCCGCGGTGTCCGTCCACGTAGCTGATCGGCGAGTTGGCGAGGTCGTCGAGGTCCACGTCGTCCAGGCAGGTCACGTTCACGCCATAGGCGCTCGCGCCGGTCTCGGGCGAATGGCCCACGCCGAAGGAGCGCACGCTGCAATGCCTGCAGACGATGTAGTGGCTGTTGCGGGTGTCGAGCATCTGCTCGCTGAGTTCGGATTCGCCTTCGATCAGCCGGAAGGCATCGGTCGCGACGATGGCGGGCCAGAAGCGGGTCTTGGTGCAGATCGAGCAGTTGCAACGCAGGGTGCCCAGGCTCAGGTCGATGTTGGCCTCGAATCGCACGGCGCCGCAGTGGCAGCCGCCGGTATAAGTCTTTTTCATACGCTCGGAATTCGCATGGTGGTGCTGGAGAGCACCATATCAAAGGCGATGCTGCGGTGCTGGCGGCAGGTTATCCGGCAGGGCTGCTGCCGAAGCGCACGGCGGCGCGGGCCTTGGCGCGTTCAGCCTCGATGGCCCGATCGCGCGGCTCGGCCGTGGTGACCAGCGAGTCGATCAGCCGAGCCGCGGTGGCGGCCACTTCATCGATCGCGCGTTCGAAGGCTTCTTCGTTCGCCCTGGACGGCACGCTGAAGCCGCTGAGCTTGCGCACGAACTGCAGCGCGGCGGCGCGGATCTCCTGCTCGGTGGCGGGCGGCTCGAAGTTGTAGAGGGTCTTGATGCTGCGGCACATGGGCGCTCTCCATTTCGTTCATGCGCGACATTCATGCACGGAGTCGCGCTTCCAGTTGCTGCTTAACCGCCGGCCACTCGTCATCGATGATGCTGAAGCGCACCGAATTGCGCTTGCGGCCGTCCGGCATGATGCGTTCGTTGCGCACGATGCCTTCCTGCTTCGCGCCGAGCCGAAGGATGGCCGCGCGCGACTTGGCATTGATCTCGTCGGTGGTGAGCTGCACGCGCACGCATTGCAACTCTTCGAAAGCGTAGCGCAGCATCAGCAGCTTTGCCTCGGTGTTGACGAAGGTCTTCTGCCATGAGGCCGCGATCCAGGTACTGCCGATTTCCAGCTTGCGGTTGATGCGGTCGATCTTCCAGAAGCGCGTGGAGCCGATGACTTTGCCGGTCTCGCGCACCACGGTGGCAAAGGGCATCACGGTGCCGGCGTCACGGCCAGCGAGGGCGTTGCCGATGTAGGCATCGACTGTTTCGGCCGAGGGCACGACGGTGAACGGCAGGCTCCAGAGTTCGCCGTCGGAGGCTGCCTCGACGAGCGCCGCCGCATCGGAAGCGAGCAGCGGGCGCAGGAGAAGGCGGGGGCCGGTGAGTGAGGGTTGCGAAAGCGGCATTCGCAAGACGATAGCCGAATCGCGGGTGCGTCAGCGGATCGCGTCGCCCGACAGGACCAAGGCGGTGATTCGGCAATGAATGGCGGCTCAGGGGTCGATGAAGTGAGCCGCACGCTCCGCCACCATCACCGTCGGCGCATTCGTGTTGCCCGAAACCATCGAAGGGAACACCGAGGCATCGGCCACATACAGGCCTTCGATGCCATGAACCTTCAGCGTCGGGTCCACGACTGCCAGATCGTCGATGCCCATCTTGCAGGTGCTGGTCGGGTGATACAGGGTGGATGCGTGGCCGCGAACGAAATCGCGCAGCTGTGCATCGGTGACTGCGCCCGCACTGGCCGAAATCTCGTCGCCGAGGTGTTCGGCGATGGGCGCCTGGCGCAGGATCTCCCGGTTGAGGCGGATGCCTTCCACCAGAAGCTGCAGGTCGCTGCCCTGCGCGTCGCTGAAGTACCGGGGATCGATGGCCGGCGCCTCGAGCGGATCGGCTGAACGCAAGCGCAGCTCGCCGTGGCTCTGCGGTCGCTGCAAAACCGAAAAAAGCGTGATGCCCGGGCCTGCCGAAAGATGGCGGTTGTGGTCGCGGTTGGCGTTCGGGATGCAGTAGAGCTGCAGATCGGGGTCTCCGGTGCCGGGTCCGACGCGCGCGAAGCCGCCGCATGAAGACCAATTCGAGGCGAGCGGTCCGCTGCGGCCCTGCTCCCACAGCTTCATGTGAAGCGCCGCCTCCTCGTCCGTAGCCTGTGCGATACCGAACCGCTCATGCGTGGCACAGGTGATGGAGGCGTTGACGTGGTCCTGCAGGTTCTTGCCGACGCCGGGCAGGTCGATCAGCGGACGTATGCCAACGCGGGAAAGCTCGTCGGCCGCGCCGATGCCCGAGTTCAGCAGCAGGTGCGGCGAGCCCACGGCGCCTGCGCAGAGCACCACCTCGGAGGAGGCGGTGACGCGTCCGGGAGTCCCGTTGTGAAGAAACTCCAAGCCGGTCGCCCGCGTGCCTTCGAAGATCAGGCGCAGGAGCGTCACACCGGTGTGCAGGGACAGGTTGGGGCGCGCCAGTGCGGGTGCCAGGAATGCACTGCCGGTGCCGAAGCGCGCGCCGTCCTTCACCGTGGCCTGGAACAGCCCGACGCCTTCCTGGCCCGGGCCATTGAAATCTTCGTTCGCCGGCAAGCCGGCTGCCTGCGCGGCCTGCAGCCAGAAGCGCTCCACCGCGTCGACGTGCGTGATGTCGGAGACGAGCAGTTCCCCTTCGCAGCCGTGCAGGGGCGAAGCGCCGAGCCGAAGGTTCTGCTCGGACCGTTTGAAGAACGGCAGTACCTCTTTCCAGCTCCACCCGGCGCATCCGGCCGTTGCCCAGCGTTCGTAGTCGGAGGGCAGGCCGCGCATGTAGATCATCGCGTTCAGGGCGCCCGATCCTCCGACCATCCTGCCTCTGGGCCAGTACAGGCGCCGCCCCTTGCAACCCGGCTGCGGCTCGGTATGAAAGCTCCAGTCCACCTCGGTGTTCAACATCGACGACCACAGCGCCGGAATGCTGGAGGCCCGGGGCGCGGCCCGGCCCGCCTCGAGCAGCAGCACCTTGCGGGCCGGATCGGCCGAGAGCCGGTTCGCCAGCACGCAGCCCGCGGTGCCGGCACCCACGATGATCGTGTCGTACGCCGGTGCCATGTCCCGCGGCGGCGCGTTCAAAGCGCCGGATGCCGCTGGTGCCAGTCGGTCGCCTGCTGAAAGGCCCAGCCCGCGCGCACAAGCAGCTCTTCCTCGAAATGCCGGGCGACGAACTGGAAGGCAACCGGCGTGCCGGCCTCGGTGAAGCCGCCCGGCAGCGTGATCGTCGGGCTGCCGCTCATGTCGAAGGGGCAGGTGTAGCGCAGCATGGCGGACATCAGCCCGGCGTCCTCACCGAAGGTGGCCATGCGCGCGAGCGTAGGCGAGGCCACGCCGTGGGCCGGGACCAGCAGCAGGTCGATGCCCTCGAACATCGCCCGCACCCGGCCGCTGAAGGCATGGCGGTTCAGCACGATCTTCTGGTAGTCCACGCCGCTTTGTGCGCGGCCGAGGTCGAGCAGGCCGGAGAGGGCCGGGCCGTACATGTCCTTGCGTGCGGGGTAGGTCGACTCGTGCACCACGGCCGCCTCGATGCCGCAGAGCGGAAACCAGTCGGCGATGACCTGCGCCGGATCGGGGAAGGCAACTTCGCGCACCTCGGCGCCGAGTTCGCGCACGGCCGCGAGCGCGCCTTCCATCACCTTCAGGGTCTGCGCATCGACGCCCTCGCCATTCCAGCGCGCATCGATGCCCACGCGCAAGCCGCGCAGGCCCCGCTGCATGCCCGCCAGGTAGTTGGGCACGGCCGCGAGGCTCGCGGTCGGGTCTTTGGGGTCGGCGCCCGCGATGGCGCCGAGCATCGCGCCCGCATCGGCGGCGCTGCGCGTCATCGGGCCGATGTGGTCGAGTGTCGCGGCCAGCTCGAAGGCGCCGTGGCGGCTTACGCGGCCCCAGGTCGGCTTGAGGCCGGTGAGCCCGTTGGCGGCGCTGGGGAAGCGGATCGAGCCGCCCGTGTCGGTGCCCAGCGAGCCGTAGCAAAGCCCCGCCGCGGTCGCGACGCCCGAGCCGCTGGACGACGCGCCCGACCAGTGCGCCGCGTTCCACGGATTGACCGGCGGCGTGACCGTGGGGTGGTGGTCGGCATAGGCGCTCTCGGTGAGCTGCAGCTTGCCGAGGATCACGGCGCCGGCCTCGCGCAGCTTGCGCACGGCCGTGCCGTCCTCGGTGGGCACGAAGTCCCGGTAGAGCGTCATGCCGGCGGCGGTGGCCACGCCCTCGGTCCAGCACAAATCCTTCACCGCGACCGGCACGCCATGCAGCGGCCCGCGGATCTGGCCCTTCGCGATCTCGGCCTCGGCGCGGCGCGCTTCGGCCAGCGCCTGCTCGGCCATCACGATCGCATAGCTCTTCAGCGCGCCGTCGACCTTTTCGATGCGGTCGAGTTGCGCTTGCGTGACCTCGACCGGCGAGAGCTCCTTGCGCTGGATGCGCTGGCCGATGTCCACCAGCTCGAGGTAATGCAGTTCGTTGCTCATCCATGGACTCCTGTGTATTGACTCATGATTTCGAAATCGCCGAGATGCTCGCGCGGGATCTCCCCGCCGATCTGGCCGCGCTTGATGACGAGCACCCGCTGCGACACGGCGGCGATGAATTCGAGGTTCTGCTCCACCAGCACGATCGTGAGCTTCATGCGGTCGCGCAGCGCCGCCAGCGTCTCGGCGATCTCCTCGATGATCGAAGGCTGGATGCCTTCGGTGGGCTCGTCGAGCAGCAGCAGCGTGGGCTTGCCGGCCAGCGCGCGGGCCAGCGCCAGCAGCTGCTGCTCGCCGCCCGAGAGCGAACCGCCGGGCCGTTCCAGCAGCGGCTTGAGGCGCGGAAAGTCCTCCAGCAGCGCCTCGACGGTGTGCAGCGTGCGCTCGCCGGTCTTCACCAGGCCCATGCGCAGGTTGTCCATCGCGCTCAGCGTCGGAAAGATCTCGCGCCCCTGCGGCACGTAGGCCATGCCGAGGCGGGCTCGCGCATGCGGCGCGAGGCGCGTGACGTCGGCATCGCCGAAGCGCACGGTGCCCGACGTGGCGCGCAGCGCGCCGATCAGCGTGCGCAGCATGGTGGTCTTGCCCATGCCGTTGTGGCCGAGGATGCCGACCGATTCGCCTTGCGCGATCTGCAGCGAGATGTCGTGCAGCACGGGGATGGCCCCGTAGCCTGCGTGAAGACCCGATACGTCCAGCATGTTGTGGTGCGCCTTCGGGTTCAGTGCGGCTTCTTGCCGAGGTAGATCTGCTGGATCAGCGGGTCGCTCATGATGCGGTCCGGCGTGTCCTCCTTGATCACGGCGCCCTGGTGCAGCACGGTGACTTTCCTGGCGATCATGCGGATGAAGTTCATGTCGTGTTCCACCACCACCAGCGCATGCTGGCGGTTGATCTCCAGAATGAGTTCGGCCGTGCGCGCGACCTCGCCGTCGCTCATGCCGGCGGCCGGTTCGTCGAGCAGGATCAGTGGCGGATCGGCCGCGATCACCACGCCGATCTCGACCCACTGCCGCATACCGTGCGACAGCAACCCGGCCGTGACGTCACGGTAGGCATGCATGCCTACGCGCTCGAGCGTCTCGCGCGTGATGCGGTCGGCCTGCGTGGTGCCGTTCAGGCGCCGCGCCGAGAGCCATACGTTCTCCCACACGCTCAGCCCGTTGAACAGGCTGGGCACCTGGGTCTTGATGCCGATGCCCAGGCGGCCCGGGTCGTGCGGCTGCATCTTCGAGATGTCCTGGCCGCGGAACAGGATCTGGCCCGAGGTCGGCTTGACCTGGCCGGTCAGCAGCTTGAAGAAGGTGCTCTTGCCGGCGCCGTTCGGGCCGATCACGCAGCGCAGCTCGGCCTCGGCCAGCGTGAAGTTCACGTCGCGCGTGGCGTGCACGCCGCCGAAGCGCACGTTGAGGTTGCGGGTCTCGATCAGGGGCGTCGTCATGGGGCCGTCTCCGTTGCGGCCAGCGCGTGCGGCTGCGCTTCGATCGGGGCTTTGGGGGCCGCAGCGGGCAAGGCCGCCTTCGGGGCATGGGCCGGCGTCTTGCGCAGGCGCCGCCACGCCATGTCGATCAGGTCGCCGAGGGTCGGCACGATGCCGCGCGGCACCAGCAGCACGAAGACCACCAGGATGCCGCCGAGCACCAGGTTGGAATTGAAGGTCTGCTGCGTGCCGATCTGCGAGGTCAGCCACTGGATAGCGACGCAGCCGATGATCGGCCCGACCAGCGTGCCCAGGCCGCCGACGATGACCCAGATGATGATCTGCGCCGACTGCCCGAGGCCGAAGATGGTGGGGCTCGTGAACGCACCCCAGTTCGCGAACAGGCAGCCCGCCAGGCCTGCGATGGCGCCGCCCAGCGTGAAGCTGAAGAGCTTGTAGGCGCGCGCGTCGTAGCCCAGCAGCAGCACGCGCTGCTCGTTCTCCTTGGCCGCGACGATCACGCGGCCGATCTTCGAGCTGATCAGCACGCGCAGCCCCAGGTACACCAGCAGCAGGCAGCTGAAGGTGACGTAGAACAGGTCCTTCGGCGTGAGCACCTCGTCCTGCTGCCCGGGCCAGTTGAGCGTCGGTATCGCCGGGATGCCATTGAAGCCGCCCAGCGGCGCGCTGCCGATGCGCCACTCCGGCCCGGCGGTCGAGTTGATCAGGTTGAACAGGATCAGCGTGACGGTGAGCGTGATCACGCCCATGTACACGTCCGACAGCCGGCCGTAGAAGATCACGTAGCCCAGCAGCGCGGCGAACAACGCGGGGACCACGATCGCGAGCAGGAAGGGCACGGTGCTGTCGCCCATGTTCATCATCGCGATCGCATAGGTGTACGAGCCGAGGCCGAAGAAGGCCGCCTGCCCGAAGCACAGGATGCCGCCGAAGCCCCAGATGAAGGCCAGGCTCACGCCGAGGATCGACATGACGGCGTAGATCGTGACCTCGATCAGCGTGTAGTCGTCCATCACGCCGGGCAGGCCGAAGAGCAGCGCGACGCCCACGGCCAGGCTGATTGCCGCACTGGCCCAGGACTTGGCAAAACGGTTCACAGGGACCCCTTGAAGAAACGTCCGGTGATGCCTTGCGGCAGCAGCCGCAGCATCACGATCGCGGCCACGAGCAGCGCCACCTCGCCGAGCACCGGCGTGGTCACGAAGGTCGCGAGCTGGTTGATGGCGCCGAACAGCGTCGATGCGCCGATCAGGCCTGCCAGGATGGCCGGCCCGCCGCCGATCACGGTGATGAAGGCCTTGGCCACGAAGGCGGCGCCCATGGTCGGCACCACGCCGGTCAGCGGCGCGAGCAGCCCGCCGGCCAGGCCGGACAGCGCGGCGCCCACCGCGAAGGTGACCGAGTACACGCGGCTCGGGCTGATGCCCAGGGCGTTCGCCATGTCGGGCTTCTGCATGGTGCCGCGCGCGATCAGGCCGAGCTGCGTGCGCGTGAGAACGAAGCGGATAGCGAGCGACAGCGCCACGGCAACCGCGATGATCACCAGCGTGTAGCCGCTGACCGAGTAGGCGCCGACGGAGAAGCTGCCGAGCGGTGCCGAGACGCCGGCCGTGGTGTTGCCCGCCACCGAGGTGACGATGCCCACCAGCAGCAGCGACAGCCCCCAGGTGGCCAGCATGGTGTCGACCATGCGGCCGTAGAGGCGGCGGATGACCAGCCGCTCCAGCACCACGCCGACCAGGCCCACCGCGATCGGCGCGACGATGAACATCGCGATCCACAGGTTGATGCCGATCTTGAGCGCCGCGATGACGGCATAGGCACCGAGCATCATGAACTCGCCGTGCGCGAGGTTGATGACCTTCATCATCCCGAAGATGACGGCCAGCCCGGCCGAGACGATGACCAGGCTCGCCACCGCGTAGAGCACCTGGATGAGAACGACGAGTGCGAGATCCATGCCGGTGCCTTGCGTTCAGACCTTGATCACGTATTGCTGGTTGTCCTTCGGGTTCTTCACGAGGTTGCAGACCGCGCTGGTGTCCACCGGCTGCTGCTGCTGGAAGGTCTCGACGATGTTGAGCTGCTTGTTGCGCACTTCCGCGATGCTCACGTTCAGCACGCAGTGGTGGGTCGCCGGGTCGAGCGAGACCTTGCCGCTCGGGCCCTCGATGCTGATGCCGGTCTCCAGGGCCGCGATCATCTTCTCGCGGTCCAGCGAACCGGCCTTCTTCACGCCCTCGGCCCAGAGCTTGAAGCCCTGGTAGGTGCCCATCGCGAGCTCGGTGATGTTGGGATAGTCGGCGCCGAAGCGCTTGTAGAAGCGCTCCTTGAAGGCCTTGTTCTGCGGCGTGTCGAGGTTCTGGAAGTAGTTGTAGGAGATGAGGAAGCCGTCGGCCTCGGCCTGCGACAGCACGATGTGCTCGTTGCCGCCCGCGAAGGTGGTGGACGCGAGCGGGATCTTCTTCGTCAGGCCTGCGGCGGCCCACTGGCGGTAGAAGGAGATGTGCGCGCCGCCGACCAGCGCCGAGACGATCATGTCGGGCTTGGCCGCTTCGATCTTCGAGATGGTCGGGCCGAAATTGGTCACATCGAGCGGAAAGAAGTCGATGGAGGCGACCGAGCCGCCGTTCTCCTGCACGAACTTCTTGACCCATTGCGAGGTGATCTGGCCGTAGTTGTAGTCGGCCGCCACCACGTAGACCTTCTTGCCCCACTTCTTCATTGCGTAGGGAATGAGCTTGGCGACGGTCTGGCCGGGCGTGACGCCGGTGCAGAAGGTGTTGCGGTCGCACACGCCGCCTTCGTACTGCGTGTTGTAGAAGTACAGCGTCTTGTTGCGCGTGAGCACCGGCCGGATCACCTCGCGCGAGGCCGAGGTGATGCCGCCCATCACGACCGTCGACTTGTCCTTCAGCGCCGACTGCTGCGCGAACTGCGCATAGAGCTGCATGTTCGACTGCGGGTCGTAGGTGGCCAGCCTGATCTTCTTGCCCAGCAGGCCACCGGCGGCGTTCTGTTCCTCGACCGCGAGCGTCATGCAGTCGGCCATCGGCTTGCCGTAGATGTCCAGCCCGCCCGACATGTCGACGATGCTGCCGACAACGATCTCGTCGGCGGCCATGGCTGCCATCGGAAACAGCGGCACCGCAGTGCCCGCCAGGGCAGCGGCCGAAGACTGGATGAAGGAACGACGATCCATGGAACTAACTCCTCGTTGGTTGGCGGGCGCAGCCGCCGCTGTGTGTTTGAGAAAGGCAGGAACGGAAGAAAGCGGAAGAAAGCGGGCGAAAGCGTCAGATGGCTTTCCAGTCGCCGGCCTGCTCGAAGGCGTAGGCGGCGCGGTAGATGGTGGCCTCGTCGTAGCAGCGGCCGGTGAGCATCATCCCGACCGGCAGGCCGTCGATCAGCCCGCAGGGCACGCTCATCGAGGGATGGCCGGTGACGTCGAAGGGGCAGGTGTTGGGCAGCACTTCGAAGGCGCGCGTGACCACTTCCTCGATGCTCGCGCCGGGCGCGGGCAATGGCGTGGCCGTGATCGGCAGCGTGGGCATCAGCAGCAGATCGACATCGGACAGGGCGCTGTCGTAGGCCGCGGTCAGCTGGCGGGCCAGGTTCTGCGCCTTGGCGTAGTAGTGGCCGCGGTAGTGCTTGATGAAATACTCGCCCAGCACCATGGTGAGCTTGAGCGTTTCGGAGAGCTCGTCGGCGCGGTGCTTCCAGCCGGCGTGGAAGTCGACCATGCTGGTGACGTAGAGCCCCTTCCAGTTGAAGCCGTGGCCGTTGTCTTTCATCATCTGCTGGGTGGCGCCCTCGGCGGCGATCGGCAGCCAGATCGCCGGGCCGACCGAGTGCATGGGGACCGACACCTCGCTGACGATCGCGCCCAGCCGGGTGAACACCTCGGCCGCCTTGCGCACCTTGGCACCGACGGCGGGGTCCGACTGGGGCCAGCCGAAGCCTTCCTTGACGATGCCGATGCGCAGGCCGCGCACGCCGTCCTTCATGAGCTCGCTGTAGGGCTTGGCGGCTTGGCCCGCATGCTGGCGCGGATCGAGCCCGTCGGGGCCGGCCAGCACTTCGAGCATCAGTGCGTTGTCGGTCACGTTGGCCGTCATCGGGCCGGTGTGGTCGATGGTGAGTTCGATCGGCATCACGCCGGTGTAGGGCACCAGGCCGTGGGTGGCCTTCATGCCGTAGATGCCGCAATAGGACGCCGGCATGCGGATGGAGCCACCCTGGTCGCCGCCGATCGCCAGGTCGACCTCGCCCGCGGCCACCAGCGCTGCGCTGCCCGACGAGGAGCCGCCGGCCGAGTAGCCCATGCGGTGCGGGTTGTGGACCGGCCCCGAGGCACTGGTGTGCGAGCCGCCCGAGAAGCAGAAGTATTCGCAGACCGCCTTGCCCACCACCGTGGCGCCGGCATCGAGCAGCCGGGTGACGACGGTGGCGTCGACGTTGGGCACATAGCCTTCGAGCGTGGAGGCGCCGTTCATCATCGGCACGCCGGCGAGGCAGACGTTGTCCTTGAGCACCACGGTCTTGCCGGCGAGCTTGCCCTCGGCCTTGCCCTTGATCGTGGTCTTGACGTACCAGGCGCCGTACTTGTTTTCTTCGCCCAGGGGGCGGTAGCCGGGCGTGCGCGCATAGCTCACGACAGGCAGGTAGTCGGGCATCGCGTCGACCGCGTCGTAGGCGTCGAAGTTGGCCTGCAGCAGCGAGTTGTAGCTGCTGGCCTGCGCTTCGGACAGATGGATGCCCAGGCCCAGGGCAACGTCCTGCAGCTGGTCGAGGGTGGGGCGCTTGATGGCCATGAGCGGACTCCGCGTTCTTCGTTGAGTGGGCGCCGGCAGCCCCGAAGAGGCGGCCGGATCGGCGTTGCGTCGGCCTTGCCGCACCGTGCGAAACAGCGGGCGCCTACAGGCTCGTCACGGCCTTATTCTGTGTGCCGATATTTTCCAAGTCAATGATTTTGTTTTCCTTGGAAAATAAAACACAACAATTCCCCACTCACTCAAAGTCGCGTGATCACGCGAAACGCATTGCCTTCGGCCCGGGCCAGATAGATCGGCGTGCGGTTCACTCCGCCGCCCTGGTAGTCGGCTTCCCGCGCGCTTCGGTAGTGGATCGGCGTGCCGCCCAGGTGCTCCAGGCAGGCCATGGGCTGCCTGCTCCCGGCGAACAGTGCGCCCAGGAAATGCATGCCCTCGTAGGTCGACTGGCCGAAGGTGTTGAGGGTCGGCGCGCGCTCGCCGAAATGTGCGTAGTAGCGCTCCTTGAAGGCCAGGTTGGCCTCCGTGTCGAGCGTGGCGAAGTAGCCGCAGGCCATGTAGAGGTCTTCCGCGTTGTCGGCGCCGATGCCCAGGAGTTCGTTCTCCCCGATGGCGCAGGACAGCCGCAGCATGGCGCGCGACAGGCTCGTGCGGCCGAAGGCCCGGTTGAACTCGATGGCATCCTGTCCGATGAGCGAGAGCAGGACGGCGTCGACGCTGCCCTTGTGCAGCGCGTCCAGCACCTGCGAGAAATCCGTGGTTCCGAAGGGAACGTACATCTCGCCGACCAGCTCGCCGCCGGCTTGCGCGATGTAGCCGCGCGCCATCCGGTGCGAGACGTGCGGCCAGATGTAGTCGTTGCCAACCGCGAACCAGCGCCGCGGGTGCTTGTGCCGGCCCAGCCAGCCGATCGCCGGCTGCAGCTGGCGTGCGGCGGTCTCGCCGATCGCGAAGACGCCTGGCGTGGATTCCCCGCCTTCGTACAGCGGCGTGTAGACGATCGGGATCTGTCCCCCCACGGCGCGCAGGATGCGATGGCGCACGGCGCTGGTGTGCATGCCGATGATGGCGTCGATGTCGCCGGCCTGCACCAGTTCGGTCAGCGTGGCTTCTATGTCTGCCGAATCGCCCGCGGCATTGACGGTCAGCAGCCGGCATGAGCGGCCCCCGATGCCCGCGTCGCGGTTGAGCTCGGCCTGCGCCAGCTTGGCGCAGGCGAGGGAAGAGGGCGCCCATATGCCGGCCGTGCCGCCCAGCGGCACGCACAGCGCGATGTTGAGTTCCTGGCGCGCAAGCAGGGGCCGCGGCCGTTGCGCGCGGGCCGCAATCCTGTTCGATAAGAGGGCGGACATGGGACGGATGACCGGTGCGGAGGATGAAAACATCGAAAGCGCCCTGGCAATGCACCAGGACGGCGGCGGGGGTGAGCATGCTGCAAAAATCGCGCCAATACTTTCCAAGGCAAACGATTCTGCGTAGACTCGACCGCATCCGATTCCGACGCAGACCGCCCCGCCGCCCATGCCCGAGCAAGACATTTCCCAGTACCTGGCCTACCTGCTGGCCTCCGCCAACCGGCGCATGCGCATCGGCCTGGCCCAATCCATCGCCGCGGAAGAGGTGACGGAAGAGCACTGGCGCATCCTGCAGGTGCTCGCCGACGAGCAGGGGCGTTCCATGGGCGACCTGGCGGAAACCGTGCTGCTGAACCACCCGGCGCTGACCAAGAACATCGACAAGCTGGTGAGCCGCGGCTTGGTGCAGCGCGCAGCCGACGCCACCGACAGCCGCAGGGTGCTGGTCTACATCAGCGACCTGGGCCTGGAAACGGTCTCGCGCCTGAAGAAAAGCGTGGACGCGCACCACGATGTCATCGAAGAAGCGCTGGGGCCGCGCAAGACCAGCCAGCTCAAGAAGCTGCTCGAGAACTTCATCGACGAGTGCGAAGCGCCCTGACCCGACACCGACACCCTACAGCGCCGCCGTCACGATGATCTCGACGCGCAGATCGGGCGCTGCCAGCCTGGCTTCGCAGGTGGCGCGGGTGGGCATGGCATCGGCGGGAATCCACTCTGCCCAGGCGGCGTTCAGGCCGACGAAGTCGCGGTCGATGTCCTGCAGCCAGATCTGCACCGACAACAGGCGCGACTTGTTCGTGCCGACGCTCGCGAGGTAGCCGTCGATCTTGGCGAGGATGTCCGCGGCCTGCGCCTGGGCATCGCCGCTGCGGTCGTTCGCGGTAACGCCCGCGAGATACACCACCGAGTTATGCACGACGATGCGGGAAAGGCGTGCGTTGGAGTCGTAGCGCTGGATGTCGCTCATGATGGGTTTCCTTGCTGGAGTGGTTGAAAAGTTTCGGCCGTTCGACGCGCGAAGCGGTCGACGGCAAAGGCTTCGATCGGCAGCGTGCTGCGGCCTTCGGTCACGAACTCGGCAACGATTTGCCCGCCGATCGGCCCGAGCTCGAAGCCGTGCGCAGAAAAGCCGAAGGCATGCACGAGGTTCGGCGCCGCGCGGCTCGGGCCGATTACCGGAATGCCGTCGGGCATGAACGCCTCGACGCCGGCCCAGGCGCGGTTGACGCCCAGCGGCTTCAGATGCGGGAACAAGTCGGTCACCGTTCGTGCGCTGCGGGCGAGCTTCGGCATGTCGACGATGCCATGCCGCGCGTCGAGGTCCGCGGTGCAGCGCAGCCCGCCGCCGATCAGCACGGTGCCGTTCGCGAACTGCTTGAAGGACAGTGGCCGGCCCGTCGCGCCGAGCACCGGCGTGACGAAGGGCGGTGCGCGATGCGTGATCATGAGCATCAGCCCGCCCCCTTCGACCGGAACCACGTCGCCGGCCTGCGCTGCCAGCGTGCCGGCCCAGGCACCCGCGGCGTTGACCAGATGGGTTGCATCGAAGTTGCCGCGCGTGGTTGCCACATGCCAGCGGCCGGCGCGATGGTCGATGCGTTCGACGCGCGTCTCCTCGTGCACTTCTGCGCTGGCGCGTTGAGATGCCAGCCGGAACGCGGTGACGGCACGGTACGGCAAGGCATGGCCGTCGTCGCGCACCCAGATACCGCCGACGACGTGCGGCGCAATGGCGGGCACGAGCTCGCGCACCTGTCGGGCGTCGACGAGTTCTTCATGGTCAAAACCGAGCGAATGCAGATGCGCAACGGTGTCGCGCAGCGTCTGCAGTTCGTCGTCGGTCTCGGCAACCTTCAGCTGGCCGCTGGGCGCGAAACCCGCGTCATCGCCGACGAGCTCGGCCAGCCGGTGCCACATTGCCCGCGACGCCAGCGCGAGTGGAATTTCGGCGACGTGGCGCCCGAGCGTTCGCACGCCGCCCGCGTTCACGCCGGAAGCATGGCGGCCGCAGAACTCGGCCTCGAGCACGATGACCGCCAGCCCGCGCCGCGCAAGATGCAGCGCGCTCGACAGGCCGTGCAGGCCGCCGCCAACGACGATCACATCTGCCGATCGCTTCATTCCGCGCCCGCGAGCTCGCCGAGCGAGATCGGCTTGATCGGCGGTCGGATGCGGTAGTAGCCCACTTCGGCCGGCGTCACGCCGCGCGCGTCCGCGATCAGCTCGGTCACGGTCAGGCCGCACTGGCGCCCCTGGCACGGCCCCATGCCGCAGCGCCCGAAGGCCTTTGCCTGATTCGGCCCATCGCAGCCGAGCGCCACGAAATGGCGGATGTCGCCAGCGGCCACTTCTTCGCAGCGGCACACGATCACGTCGTCGGCCGGAATGCGGTTGGCCTTCTTGGGCCGGTACAGCGCATCGAGGAAGGGGCGGATGCGCAGGTGCTCGCGCAACGATGCGCGAAGCGGCGCGGCGAGCCTGTCGCGCTCGGCGGTCGTGATCCGGCCAAGCCCATGCATCGCACCGAGCGCCGCAAGCTCGCCCTGCTGCGCCGCCGCCAGCGCGCCGCCGATGCCGAGGCCGTCGCCGGCGACGTGGATGCCGGGCACGTCGAGGGCACCCCAGGTGTCGGCCTCGGGTCGCCAGCACAGTTGCGCATCGTCCCACTTGTGCGCGGCCCGCAGCGACCAGGTGAACTGCGTGTTCGGCACCACGCCGTGATGCAGCAGCAGGGTCGATGTTTCGATGCGATGCGCCTTGCCGCCGGCCGTGAAGCGCAGCGCCTCCACGCCGTCATCGCCTTCGGCCGCGAGGTTCTCGGCACCGGTATGGAAGGGCACACCGGCGTGCTTCAGCACGCGCATGAGCGACAGGCCCTTCTTCAGGTAGCGCCAGCCGGCCAGCGCGCCGCCGAGGTGCGAGAGCGCGCGGCGGTAGTCTTCCATCGACGTCGTGTCGACCAGCGCGCGAATGGGCACGCCGGCGCGTACGTACTGCCAGCCGAGCAGGTAGAGCAGCGGTCCGCAGCCCGCGAGCACGACGGGCTCGACCGGCACCACGTCGGCGCTCTTCAGCAGGATCTGCGCAGCGCCGGCGGTGAGCACGCCCGGCAGCGTCCAGCCCGGGATCGGGAACGGACGCTCCATCGCGCCCGAGCAAAGCACGACGCGTCCGGCCTGCAGCGTCGCCGTCGCGCCGTTGCGCAGGTAGTGAACAGCGCCTTCGGGCGTGACCTGCCAGACGGCGGCATTGGTGAGGTGACGGGCGCCGCTTGCGGCGAAGGCCTCGGCGAGCGAGCGGCCGGCGGCATAGTCCGGCCCGAGCAGGTCGACCCGGCGCGCCGGTGCATCGGTGATGGCGCGATAGATCTGCCCGCCCGCACCGCGCTGCTCGTCGAGCACCACGACGCTGGCGCCGAGCCGCGCGGCAGCGATGGCGGCCGACATGCCGGCCGGTCCGGCGCCAACGATGGCGATGTCGCAACGCTCATTCGACATGCGCGGCCTCTTCGGCAATCACGGCATCGGCGCCGTCGAAGGAACGCAGGCCGGCCTGCGTCTTCACCTGCATGCCCTCGGCCACTGCGACGAGGCAGCTCTGGCGGTTGGGCTGGCCGTCGATCTCGACCAGGCAATCGAAGCACGCACCCATCATGCAGTAGGGCGCGCGCGGTGCCCCGCTCACGGGCGTGGTGCGGAAGGTCGAGACACCGTTGGCAAGCAGAGCCGCTGCCACGCTGCAGCCGGCCGGCGCTTGCAAGGCGCGGCCGTCGAAAAACAGGGTGAGCATCGGCTCGCCGCGCGGCGAAGAGTCGACCGGAACCAGGGAGCGAAAGCGGACGTTAGTGGGCATGTTGGAAGGTCTCGTTACCGTTGAGGAAGCGGTCGCCGCTGAAGGACTCGATGCCGGCCGGCGCACCGTCTCCGGCGCTGCCGGCGATCCACGGCGCGATGGAAAACGCATGGTTGGCGGCCAGCGTCACGCCGCTGTGGCAGGTCACGACGAAGGCGCCGGGGCACTGCGTCGATGCCTGGTAGATGGGAAAGCCGTCGGGCGTCATCACCCGCAGCGCGCCCCAGGCGCGCACCAGCCGCAGGCTCTCCAGCACCGGAAAGCTGCGCACGCCGCGACGCGCGATGGTGCTGAGCACGTCGGCGGTCGTGCCGTCGTCGAGGCCGACGTCCTCGAGCGAATCGCCGAGCTGGATCGTGCCTTCGTCCGTCTGGCGCACGTAGGTGGTCGGATGGTCGAGAAAGCGGGCGACGCGCTCGCCGACCAGCACCTGGCCCCGGTTGGGCTGCACCGGCGCGTGCAGGCCGACCTGCGGTGCCAGCTCGCGGCTGCCGAGGCCGGCTGCGAGCACCACGCGCGGCGCGTGCCATGTGGCCGCGCCGGCCTCGATCTCGAAGCCGCCGGCCTGCGGCGTGATCCGCGTTACCCGGCTGCCCTGCGCGAAGTGCACGCCGTGATGGCGGCAGGCCGCGTGCAGCGCACGCAGCAGCTTCAGCGGATTGGCGTGGCCATCCATCCGCGTGTAGCTCGCGCCCGCGACCGCGGGCCCGACGCCGGGCAGCCGTGCCTTGAGCGATGCATGGTCCAGCATCTCGAAGGCGTAGTTGCCGTCGAGCGCGTCGCTGATGCTGCGCATGCGCGCTTCGCGTGCCTGCAGCTCGTCGTCGGAAAAGCAGAAATGAAAGCCGCCGGGCTGGCGCAGTTGCACGTCGATGCCGGTGTCGGCGTTCAGTGCCTCGGCGAGCTGTGGCCATTGCGCGGCCGATTTCATCGTCCAGCGCGCATACGGCGTCATGCCGAAGCCCTTGCCCTGGACCCATACGAGCCCGAAGTTGCCGCGCGACGCACGAAACGCATCGTCGCCCTCGTCGAGGACGGTCACGCGAATGCCGTTGCGCGCCGCGCCGTAGGCCAGCGCGGTGCCGACCAGGCCGCCGCCGACGACGATCAAATCACTTGTGTTCATGGGATGCAGAAAAAGAAATGCCCGGACGCGAGCAGATGGGCAGAGACGGGCAGGGCGCGTTCAGCCCTTGCCGATCAGCACGCGGTCGAGGCCGACGAGGCGGTCGAGCAGCACCATCAGCACCACCGTGCCGGCGATGAGCACGGTCGACACCGACGCCACCAGCGGATCGATGGTTTGCGCGATCTGGTTGTACATGGCGACCGGCAGCGTCGTGGTGCCCGGCGTGGCAACGAACACGGTCATGGTGAGCTCGTCGAAGCTCTGGATGAAGGCGAGCATCCAGCCGCCGACCACGCCCGGCAGGATCAGCGGCAGCACGATGCGGCGAAACGCGGTCATGCGGTTCGCGCCGAGCGAGAGCGCGGCCTTCTCGGCATCGCGGTCCAGGCCCGTGGCCGAGGCCAGCACCAGCCGCAGCGCGTAGGGCATCACCACCACCACGTGCGTCAGCGCGAGCCATGCGAACGACCCCGACACGCCCACCGTGGTGAAGAAGCGCAGGAACGCCACACCCAGCACCACGTGCGGAATCATCAGCGGCGACATGAAAAAGGCCGCCAGCACGCCGCGCCCCGGAAAGCGGTAGCGCACCAGCGCAAGCGCGGCCGGCACCGCCAGCACCACGGCGACAGTCGCGCTCGCGAGGCCGAGCCAGAGCGAGAGCCAGAACGCATTGACCAGTTCGGTGGCGCCACCGATGGCGCGGAACCAGCGCAGCGAGAAGCCGTCGGTCGGCAGCGAGATGTAGCCCTTGCCGGTGAACGACACCAGCACCACCACCACCAGCGGCGCCAGGATGAAGGCGATGAAGATCGCGTGGTAGACGAGGGAGAGCAGTCCGTTCTTGCGCATGTCGTGCCTCTTTTTCTCAGCCTTCGAAGACCTGCGCGTAGCGCCGCTCGAGCCAGCGGTTGAAGCCCGCGATGACGATGACGTTGGCGATGAGGAGCAGGATCGCGATCGACGCGCCCAGCGGCCAGTTCAGCGTGCTGAGGAACTCGTCGTACGCGGCCGTCGCCACCACCTTGAGCCGGCGCCCGCCAAGAATGGCCGGCGTGGCGAAGGCCGAGGCCGCCAGCGCGAACACGATGATCCCGCCCGACAGAATGCCCGGCAGGATCTGCGGAAGGATGACCCGGCGAAACACCGTGAAAGGCGCCGCGCCGAAGGAGAGCCCCGCGTTCTCGACCTGCGGATCGAGCTTCTGCAGCGAGGCCCACACCGAGATCACCATGAACGGCATCAGCACGTGCGTGAGCGCGATGACCACCCCGGTCATCGTGAACAGCAGGCGCACCGGTTCGTCTGTGAGGCCGAGCGCCTTCAAGCCCGCATTGATGAGCCCGTTGTTGCCCATGAGGATGGCCCAGCCCAGCGTGCGGACCACGACCGAGACCAGCAGCGGGCCAAGAATGACGATCAGGAAGATGCCCCGCCACGGCGCCTTCATGCGCGACAGGATGATGGTTTCCGGCACGCCGAACAGCACCGACAGCAGCGTGACCGCCAGCGCCAGGCCGGCCGTGCGCAGGAAGATCTCGTAGTAGTACGGGTCCGAGAAAACCTCGAGGTAGTTGCGCGCGGTGAAGTCCGGCAGCACGCCGCGCGTGCCGTCGAACGAGTGGAAAGACAACACCGCGGTGAGCGCGAGCGGAATCACCAGCAGCCCGAGAAACAGCAGCAGCGCAGGCGCGCTGAGGAACCAGGGCGCAGAACCCGCGCGCGGCCCGAAGGTGGCCTCAGCCATGCGCGGCCTCCGTGTCGAGCAGGCGCAGGTCGTCGTCCAGCCAGTGCAGTGCGACGGCTTCGCCTTCGGCCGGCGGCACCGCGCCGATGTTGGGATGGCTCACGCGCATCGGCCCGAGCGCGCTGTCGACCTCGACCAGCCAGTGGTTGCCCAGGAAGAGCCGCGTGCGGATGGTGGCCGGAATGCCGTTCGCGGCTGAGGCCGGCGCAAGCTTTACCTTCTCGGGCCGCACGTAGACGTTGACCTCGCGCGCGAGCGGCTTTTCCTGGTGCGGCACGTGCAGCAGCGAATCGCCGACACGCACTTCGCAGCAGCGCATGTTGCGGGCTTCAACGATGCCCTTCAGCACGTTCGTCTTGCCGAGGAAAGACGAGGCGAACGCGGATTCAGGCCGTTCGTACGCCTCGTACGGCGTGGCGAGCTGCACGATGCGCCCGCCGTGCATGACCGCGATGCGGTCGCTCATGGTCATGGCCTCGACCTGGTCGTGCGTGACGAGGATCGTGGTGATGCCAAGGTGCCGCTGGATGCCGCGCAGCTCGACGTGCATGTCCTCGCGCAGCTTCGCGTCGAGGTTCGACATCGGTTCGTCGAGCAGCAGCACCTCGGGGCGCACCGCCAGCGCACGGGCGATGGCAACGCGTTGCCGCTGGCCGCCCGAGAGTTCCTTCGGGTAGCGCTTGCCCAGGCCCGGCAGCCGCACGAGCTCGAGCGTCTCGTCGATGCGCTTGAGCTTCCCGGCGCCCCGCATGCCGCGCATCTCGAGGCCGAAGCCGATGTTGTCGGCCACGGTCATGTGCGGAAACAGCGCGTAGCTCTGGAACACCACGCCCATGCCGCGCTTCTCCGGCCGCATGGCCGTGATGTCGGCGCCGTTCAGGCGGATGCGCCCGCGCGTCGGCTCGACGAAGCCCGCCACCATCTGCAGGGTGGTGGTCTTGCCGCAGCCCGAGGGGCCGAGCAGCGAGATGAACTCGCCGCGCTCGACGTCCAGGCTCAGGCTCTCCACGGCGCGGAAGTCGCCGAAGGTCTTGCCGAGTTGATCGAGTTGAAGGAAGGTCATGCGTGCTCAGCGTTCGACGGTGCGGTTCCAGCGGTTGGTCCACTCGGCGCGCTTCTCGTTGACCAGCGTCCAGTCGGTGGGCAGCAGTTTGTCCATCTGCTCCTTGCCGTACGGCACCTTGGCCGCCACTGCCGGTGCCAGCTTGGTGGTGGCGTTGGCCGGGCCCCAGCCCTGCGTGTCGGCGAGGATGGCCTGTACTTCAGGCGTGAGCAGGTAGTTGACGAAGGCCTGCGAGAGCGCCGGGGCGGTGTTCTGCGCCACGGGGCAGGCGGCTATCAACAGGGCCGGCGCGCCTTCCTTCGGAATCACGAACTGCACCGGGAAGCCCGTGTCCTTCAGCGCCTGCACGCGGCCGCTGCCCCACACGGCCAGCATGATGTCGTTGTTCTGGAACAGCTCCGTCATCTTGCCCGGCGACGGTTCCCACGCCAGCACGTTCGGCCCGACTTCGCGCGCCATTGCCGTGAAGCCCGGGTCGATGTTCTTGTCGCCGCCCTTGCGCAGCTTGGCGAAGGTCAGCAGCGTCTGAAGCCCGTAGGTGTTGCTGATCGGCGGGATCGCGACCTTCTGCTTGAAGCGCTTGTCGGTGAGCACCTCCCACGAATCCGGCGGGGGCAGGTTCGCCTTCTTGAAGGCTTCGGTGTTGTAGGCGATGCCGGCGGCGACGATGCCGACGCCTACCGCGCTGTCGGTCATGCGTGCGACGGGGTACAGGTCTTTCAGCACCGGCTGGTTACCCAGCTTGTCGCAGAAGCCGAACTGCACGGCCTGGTACATCGGGCCGTCGTCGAGCAGCACGACGTTGAGTTCCTGCTTGCCCTTTTGCGCCTGCAGCTTGGCCAGCGTGTCGGTCGAGTTGCCCGACACGTAGACGATCTTGGCGTTGTGCTTGGCCTCGAACGCGGGGATCAGCTTCTCCTTGAAAGCCTTCTCGGTCGAACCACCGTAGGAGCCGACGTAGAGCGTGGTCGGCTGCTGGGCTGACGCGGTGGTTGCTGCGGTCAGGGCGCAGAGGGCCAGCACGGTGGACAGCGCCGCATTCACGGCCGCGGAAACGGGACGAAGCATCATGGGATTTCCTTTGTTGCGCACCAAAAAGTCCGGGTTTTCCCTATCGTGATGCGCTTCTCTTATGGCGCACCAGAATGGGTTTCGCAGTTCGTTTCACTCGAAGAACGCAGGTTAGCGACGCACTCGACCGCTGAACAATCGTTTTTTTTCGGAAGGCCATAACATTCACGTATGGAGTGCCCGACATGAAGATTCGTCAATTGGAGGCCTTTCGCGCCGTGATGCTGTGGCAAACGGTGACACGCGCGGCCGAGTCGCTGCACGTGTCGCAGCCCGCCGTCACGCGGCTGGTGGCCGACCTGGAGGAAAGCGTGGGCTTCCCTCTCTTCCTGCGCGTGCGGGGGCGCCTGCAACCCACCGCGGAGGCCGAGGCGCTGAATGAAGAAGTCGAGCGCTCGCTGCTCGGCATGGAGCGCATTGCGCGAACCGCCGAGGAGATCCGGTCGCTGCAACGCGGCGCGCTGCGCATTGCCGCTGCGCCGGCACTGGCGCTGTCTTTCCTGCCGCGCGCAATTGCGGGCTTCCTGGCCGAGCACAACGACATCCGGGTGTCGCTCGTCAACCATTCGTCGCGCACGGTGGTGGACTTGGTGGTGGGCGAGCGCTGCGACGTCGGATTCGTCATCCTGCCGGTAAGCCACTCGAGCACGCACGGCGAGCAACTGATCGCGACCCGGATGGTCTGCGTGATGCGCAGCGATCACCGGCTCGCGAAGAAAAAGGTGATTCGCCCTCCGGACCTGGCCGGCGAGCACTTCGTCTCGCATCCGCATGTGATCGAATCGCGGCTGCACGTCGACGCGCTCTTCGCGTCCTACGGCATCGAGCGCAAGCTGCAGGTCGAGACGCAGGTGTCGGCCGGCGTTTGCGCCATGGTGGCCGCCGGCCTCGGCGTGTCGCTGGTGGACCCGATCACCGCGCTGGAGCACGCCGGCCAGGGCCTGAGCTTCCTGCCCTTCGAGCCGGTGATGGTGACGGATTTTTCCGTGCTCACGCCGGTGCGGCGGAGCTCGTCATTGCTGGTGAGCGCCTTCGTCGATCACGTGCGGAAGTTCGCCGTGGCGCAACTCGACCCGAGATTCATCAGCGCCTGACTTTCGCTTCAGGCTTCTACAGCGCAGCCTCCACAGCCAGCGCCACGGCCGCGAGCCGCGCGTCGTCGCCGCGCACTGAGGCCAGCATCAACCCCACCGGCAGTTCACCCGGCGCATGGCACGGCAGGCTGAAGGCGCAGCCGTCGAGCAGGTTGATCGCGAAGGTGTTGCGCAGCAGCAGGCCGTTGGCCCTGAAGAAGGCCGCGTCTTCCGCCAGCGCCGCAATGGGCGGCGCGACGATCGGCACGGTCGGGCACACGAGGGCGTCGAAGCCTTCGATGGCGCGTTCGACGCGGCCGATCCAGTCACGCCGGCGGTCCTGCATGGCGATGTAGTCGGCGGCGCGCACTTCGGTGCCCAGCGCGATGCGGGCGGCCACGCGCGAGTCGAAGCCGCTGCGCTTTGCGGCGAAGCGCTCGCGATGCACCGCCGAGGCCTCGACCGGCGAGAAGCCGCCGGGCGCGTTGACGATTGCGATCTCGGCGAGCTCGGCCAGCGTGATGTCGACGATCTGCGCGCCAGCGGCCGAGAGGGCTTGCAGCGCGCGGTCGAAGGCGTGCGCCACGGCGGGCTCGATGTCGTCGAACATCAGCGTGCGCGGCACGGCAAGGCGCATGCCCTGCAGCGGGCGGCGGCGCACCGTGAGCGGTGCATCGGCAATGGCCGCATCGGCGATCAGGCAGTCTTCCACGCTGCGGGCCATGGCACAGACCGTGTCGAGCGAGCGCGCCAGTTCGAAGGCGCCCGTGCGCGGCACGCGCGACTGCGTGCTCTTGAAGCCCACGAGCCCGCACAGCGCGGCGGGAATGCGGATGGAGCCGCCCGTGTCCGAACCCAGGCCGGCGACGGCGAGGCCGAGTGCCACAGACACCGCGGCGCCTGACGACGAACCGCCCGGAATGCGCGCCGTGGTCGCATCGGCGGGGTTGCGTGGCGTGCCGTAGTGCGGATTGATGCCTACGCCGGAGAACGCGAACTCCGTCATGTTGGTCTTGCCGACGATGGCCGCACCTTGTGTGCGCAGCCGTGTCACCGCGACCGCATCACGTGCAGCCGGCGGTTCGCCCGCGCAGACGGCGGAACCGGCCATGGTGGTTTCGCCGGCCACGTCGTACAGATCCTTGACCGACACGGGCAGGCCGGCGAGCGGACCGAGTTCGATGCCGGCCTTTCGCGCGGCATCGGCATGGCGCGCTGCAGCACGAGCCGCATCGGCGTAGAGCCGCGTGAAGACGTGCTCGGCAGCGGGTTGCGTGGCCGCTTCGAGCACCTGCTCGATCAGCGCCTCGTGCGAAAGCTCGCCGCGCGCGATGCGTTCGCGCAGGGCTGCAATGGTGAAGCCGCTGGCCATCACGCCACCACCGGCAGTGCTTCCACCGCATAGCGATGCACGATGCGGCGCTGCAGCTTCGGGTCGTGCAGTTCGATTTCCATCTGCCCGGCGGGGCGGATGCCTTCGCCCTTCGCGTTGGGCAACGCGCCCAGCGTGCCGCAGGTCATGAACAGGCCTTCGGGCGCGCTGCCGGCGCCGGGCATGCCGTCGCGCAGCGCAGCCAGCGGCCGGATCGATGCGAGCGTGCCGCGCTGGTAGTCCGTCCAGCGGCCGTCCTCGAAGATGCGCGAGCGCAGTTCGAGCGTGTCCTGATGCGCCTGCACGTCGCGCCAGCGCCATGCGGTCTCGGCCACGGGCTTTGCGCACATCTGCTTCGACACGGCAACCGAGTAGCTCTCTACATGCCGGTCGGTGTGGTCCGAGGCCACGCTCAGCCACCACTCGCCCTGCGAGAAGAAGAACACGGGCTCGGCCTCGCCGGAGCTCTGGTCGCCCAGCGCCTCGATGGCCGGCGATTGCGTCAGCAGCTGGGCCGCCACGCGGTAGTACAGCGGCACGCTCGAAGGGCGCGGCACGCCGAGCTCCGCCAGTTCTTCGATGTGGTGCTCGATGGCAGCGATGTCGCGGCCGGTCCAGCCTGCCACCACCAGCGCGCGGGGCGCGATGCTGTGCAGGGCGGTGGAGCGCGTGCCGTCTTCGGAAATGCTCTCGCAGGCGAAGCGCAGGGAATGATGCATGTTCGTCGTCATCAGTTCTCCAGCGGGCGCTTGGCGGTTTCGCGGGCCACCACGAGGGCGATCAGCGTCAGGCCCAGCGCGCCCACCACGTACAGCGACACGGCCACCGTGCTGCCCCAGGACTTGAACAGGCTCGCGATGATCAGCGGCGCAAAGCCACCGCCCACGATGCCAGCCAGCGTGTAGGCCAGCGAGGCGCCCGCATAGCGAACACGGCCGGGGAACTGCTCGGTCACGAAGGCGGCCTGCGGGCCGTACATCATTGCGTGGATCAAAAGGCCCACCACCACCGCCGCGCAGATGGCGACCGGTTGCGCGCTGTCCATCAGCACGAAGAACACGAAGGCCCACACCATGCCCAGCAGCGCGCCGGCAATGTAGACCGGCCGGCGGCCGATGCGGTCAGACAGGCTGCCGAACCACGGCACGGCAATCGCGTTGCAGGCCGCGCCGATCATCGTGGCGGTGAGCGCCAGCGGCCGCGACAGGTGCAGCACCGTCGTCACGTAGGTCAGCGTGAACACCACCACCAGCGCATAGAGCACGTCGGAGCCGATGCGCGAGCCGCCGGCCACCAGCAGGCTGCGCCAGTGCTGCGTGAACACTTCCTTGATGGGGGTCTTGGCGGTGGCCTTCTTTTCTTCCATCTCGCGGAACACGGGAGTCTCGTCCACGCCGCGGCGCAGCCACAGGCCGAACAGCACCAGCGCGACGCTGGAGATCAGCGGCAGGCGCCAGCCCCAGGCCTGGAATTCTTCCGGGCTCAGCCAGGCCGACACGATGGCGATGAAGCCGGTGCCGATCAGCGTGCCGCACGACGGGCCGACCTGCGTGAACGAGGCGTTGCGGCCGCGCTCGTCGGGCTTGCCGTGCTCCATCGACAGCAGCACAGCGCCAGCCCATTCGCCGCCGAGCGCCACGCCCTGTACGAAGCGCAGCGCCACCAGCGCCACCGGTGCCCAGATGCCCCACGTTGCGTAGGTGGGCAGCAGGCCCATCAGGCCCGTGGACACACCCATGATGACCAGCGTGGCCACCAGCACGAAGCGCCGGCCCAGCCGGTCGCCGAGGTGGCCGAACACCACGCCACCCAGCGGCCGCGAGATGTAGCCCACCGCGTAGGTCGAGAACGCGAGGATGGTGCCGGTGAGCGGGTCGAACGACGGGAAGAACACCGCGTTGAAGACCAGCGCGGCCATGATGTTGTAGACGGTGAAGTCGTACCACTCCAGCGTGGTGCCGATGGAGCTGGCCATGGCCAGGCGGCCCATCTTGGCGGACCCCGGCGCGGGCGGCGTGGCTGCGGTAGCCGCAGCGGGGAGAACATGTTCGGTCATTGGAATACCTTTGTTCAGGGAAGAGATGGAAATCGGGTCAGCCCAGCTCGGCCGCGCTCAGCTTCCAGCCGAGTGCGAGCAGCCAGCCGGTGGCGGGGTCGGCATCGAAGGCTGCGGCGGCTGTGGCACGCGTGGTGCGCGCGGCGTCAGCGCTGCTGGTTTCGATCACCAGCATCGGCTGCAGCACGCGGCCTTCGGTGGATTCGCGCGGCAGCGGCGTGCTCAGCGCGGTGTCGGGTACGAGCAGGTACGACTGCACGAAGCCTGCCTGCTCTTTCTTCAGCTGAAGGCCGATGCGGGCGGCGCTCGCCACCTGTGCTTCTTCAGCATCGGCGGCTACAGGCAGGGGCAGCACGACCACGTGGCTGCCGCTGCCGAAGCCCGTGACGGCGCGCACGGCGCAAACGCGGCGAACCGGCTGGCGCATGCGGTCGAGGTTGGCGATGGACCACGGCGTCTGCTTCTCGAAAGCGGCGCGGTAGCCTGGCGAGTCGAACACCGCCAGCGATTCGGTGCGGTACAGCCCGAGGTACTTGCGGCCGCCTTCGAGCGAGAAGTAGCGCGCGCCCGAGAGAAAGCCGGGGATGCGCACGCGCTCTTCCACGTGCTCCTGGTCGTACCAGCGGTTGAAGTCGGCGTCGTCGGCCGGCTCGACATCGGACGCGACGAACAGCAGGCCGTTCGGGTTCGCTGCTGTTGCTGCAGAGGAAGAAGAGTCAGGTGTGTTCATGGCGGCGGAAGAGGAGGCGGGCCTTCGAAAAATGAAGGCGCGATCTTCCGTCGCGGGGTCGAACTGTCACAAACGAGTTTTTCTGGGCTACAGCCACAAGAATTACTGGCCCCTTTTCGGGGCTGAAATGCGCTGTTTTGAGGGTTAACCCTCTGCCGATGCGCTCCAGGTTGGTGCGATCGCCGACGTGGTGAACTGGTCGGAAGCCCGGCAAGCCAGCTCGGCCACGAGCCGGATGGCGTCGGAGTCTGCGGCTTCGAGATGGCTCACCACGATGCGCTGAGGCGAGATGAGCGCATCGCACTCGATGATCCGCACGTCGCCGATGGCCACGTATTCATAACAGGGCGGCAGCGGCACCAGCGCGTTGCCGAAGCCCGCCTTCACCAGCCGCGCCAGCGCCGAGATCGAGCTCACGCAGTGCACCTTGCCCAGCGGAATGCCTGCCGCGCGGAACAGGTTCTTCAGCGCCTCGTGCGGCTGCGAGCCGGGGCTCATCGTGAGCACGGGCTGGCGCAGCAGCTGCTCGACGGTCTGCGTGGGCTCGGCGCCCGGCGGCCCGACCCAGCCCATGGGCATCGGCAGGCAGGGCGTGCTCACGATGCCCGCGCCGGCGATGTGGTCGGTCTGCAGCGCGATGTCGAGCGCGCCCTCGCGCAGGCCGCGGTGCAGCGCCAGCGTGGTCTCGGAGGTCAGCTGCACCTCGATGCCCGGGTAGGTGGAGCGCAGGTTGGTGAGAAAGCCCAGCAGCCAGGTGTGGACGACGGTCTCGATGGCGCCGATGCGCACCAGGCCAAGGATGTCGCCGCGCGGACGGCCGAGCGAGACGATCTCGCGGCGCAACTCGAGCAGCCGCTCGCCGTAGTCCATCAGCCGCACACCCACCGGCGTGAGCCGCAGTTCGCGCGCGTCGCGCTCGAACAGGCGCGCGCCGATGTCTTCTTCGAGGGAGGCGACGCGGTTGGACACCGCCGCCTGCGTGATGTGGAGCCGGTCGCTCGCCGCGCGGAAGCTGCCGAGCCGCGCGGCCCAGAGAAAGGCTTCTACAAATCGTGTGTTCATGAGGGCACCTGCGGGCATTTTGCCGGTGTTCGTGCCCCCGGGGCGCCTCAGCCACCCATCGAATAGAAGAACTCTTCGCGCACGATGGCCCCGTCCTTCACGGTGTAGAGGCCCGCTTCTTCCATCTTGAAGCGCTGGCCTGTGGGCTTCATGGTCACGTCGAAATCGAAGCCGACGATGAAGCGGTCGTCATGCGGCCAGGGGCCGGTGATCTTGAACGAATGCACTTCGTGGTTGTCGCTCCACCACTTGCCCTTGGCCTCGATGGCCGCCAGGCCGACGGCCTCGCGTTGCTGGCCGGGCGGGGCGCCTGCCTCGACGCTCACCGCGTCATCGGCGTAGAGCGATTTCGCGTCCTGGAACTTTCCTTCTCTGCATAGCGCGACGAGCTTGTTCGCGATTTCCAGCGTGGTCATAGTTGTCTCCTGAGGAAGGGGTGGGTGGGAAGGCAGTTTAGGCCGATGGGTGCGTCAGCGGGCGTTCAACACTGCCTGTGTCGCGGTCAGCCGGGGTTCAGCGAACGCATGCGCGCGCACGAGGTGGTAGGCCTCTTCCTCGTGGTCCGACTTGCCGTAGGTGACGGCCTCAGCAAAAAACAATCGCCGTCTTGTGCGCAATGCTCAGCCGAGCAGATTCATACAGCAGCAGCCACGACACGTATTCCCGGTACAGGCCGCCGTCTTCCTCGATCAGCGCGTCGATGCGTTCCGCTTCCTCGTCCGAGAGCTTGCCGTTGTCGAGGTGGATGCCCAGAGCCGGGGCCACGAACACGAGTTCTTCGAGCAGGCGGTAGGACGAGCCGAGCATGCCGCCGGGGAGGCCGACTTCCCCTTCTTCATCTTCCTCCTCGTCTTCATCGTCCTCGTCATCCTCCTCGCAGCTATCCCCATCGAACAGCACGTCCTTGAAATCGATGGGAACGTAGAAGCCTTCCGCATCCGAGTGGCACAGCAAATGGCTTGCCGAGCCGTCGAGCAGAGCCTGGATCTTCGGGTCCGCCGTGGGGTCGATGTCGTCCGGCAGCGGCGTGGCCACCCAGTCGGGTGCAAGCAGGCGATGGGCGTAGGCGCGGCGCAGGTAGTGGATGAAGGAGTACGGAAAACCGTCGATCGACGCGCGCGAGTCGAGCTCCATCGGCTCGCGCGGCTCCGTGTGCTGGGGAAGCCCAGCGGCGGCCAGCACGCGGTTGACTTCGGCCAGTTCCTCCTCGAAGCCCTCGGCGCTTTCGGGATCGTCCTCGAGCAATTTGGCGAGCATGCCGACGCAGACAGCCAGACCCATGATCTTTTCCTCCAGGTTGTTGGTTCGCCGCGATGGTGACGACCGCCGGTGAAGAAGCGATGACCGCTAAATTGTTACTTCGCCGCCTCCACCTTCACCCGCGCATTCGGCGCCTCGCCGAACATCTCCGGCGCGTACATCGCCTCGACGCGGCTTGGCGGCAACGCGAAGTCGCCGACGTTGTTCAGGCGCACGGTGTATTCCATCTTCACCACGCCCTTGGGCAGGTACTCGTAGTAGCTGCGGAAGGCCTCGAAGCTGCGTTCCTCGAAGGCCGCCCAGCCGGCGCCCGACTTCTTCTCGCCCTGGGTGGCGATCTGCGAGTCGCGGCCGAGGCCGCCGCCGAGGATGGTGGCGCCACCGGGAATCGGGTCGCTGATGACGACCCAGGTCATGTCGGCGCTGGCGTTCACCTCCAGAGTCACGCGCAGCACGTCGCCGCGCGTGTACTTGCCGGCGGTGGCCTGCTCGACCGGCGTGATGGTCTTCTTGATGGCGTAGCCGGCCGCGAACGGCGCCTTCAGCTGCACGGCGGCAATCGACTGCAGCGTGAGCCACGGCTTGCCGGTGCCTTGCTGCGTTACCAGCAGCGTGTCGCGCACAGGGGCACCCGACGGCGATGCAGCCCACGGCAGGAACATCGTGTTGTTCTTCAGGTTGCCCGGCGATGCGGGCGCGCCGAAGAAGGTGGTCTGGTTCGGTGCGCCGGCCGGGTCGCTGGTCTTCACGCGTTCGACCTGGCTCCAGTTGACCTGAGCCTTCACTGCGCCGAGCGTGGCAGCCGTGACGCCGGCCACCGGTGTGCTTTCGAACACCTTGCTGAATTTCTCCAGCGCCAGTCCGCCCCACAGGTTGGCGGTGGTGGTGTGCCATGCGCCGTTCTGCTGGCGGCCGATGAAGCCGTTGGCGAGCTTGCCGATGTCGTCCTTCCAGCTCGGGTCGTCCATCACGCTGAGCAGCAGGCGGGCGGTGTTGACGTCGCCGTTCGTCATCAGCCACCACCAGTAGTCGTCCTGCTCGGTGCTGAAGATCAGCTTGGTGCCCTGGTATGAGAGGCGCGCCTTCAGCACGTTGTTGGCTTCGTCCAGGCGCTGCTGGCGCTGCGGCACGTCGTTCACGCGCTTGAGGATGTTGAGCCAGTCGATCACCGCGCTGGTGGGCCACTGGTTCGGCGCGATGGTGATGCTGCCGAGCATGCTGCCCTTGGCCTTGCCGTAGCGCGAGAGCGCTTCGAGCGCGGCGAGCTTGCGCACGTCGAGGTCCTTGCGCGGGCTCCAGAACTCGCGCGTGATGCGGCCTTCGACGAAGGCGATCAGGCCCGATTCCATCGGCGCGCGCACGTCGTCGGCGAGCGCGAAGGCGGGGTTGAGCTGGGCGGCCTCGTTGGTTGCCGCGAGCAGGTACGAGGTGAGGATGTCGCTGCCGCGATTGGCCTCGCCGTCGCGCGGCGGGAAGTAGTTGGCCAGGCCGTCGCTGTCGAGGTAGGTCGGCAGCTGGGCCAGCACGCCCTGCCACATCTTCGCGTCGCGCAGGCCGACCGACTTGCTGGTCTTCTGTTCGAGGCAGATGAAGGGGTAGTTCGCGAACCAGTCCCGCACGCCTGGCAGGCCTTCGGCCAGCTTGGGCTGCAGAGACAGCTTGAGGCCGCCGCGGCCGGGGAGGGCGTCGGCGGGCGGTGCCACGTCGAGCGTGAACGGCCCATCGACCTGCACCAGCGTGGCCTGCTGCACTGTGAGCGGCACCGAAGGCACGATGCGCTGGCGCACCTTGAGCGCGTCGCGCGCGCCGCCGATGGTGTCCTTGGCTTCGATTTCCCACAGGATGGCTTCGGCGCGCGTCTGCGCGAGCTGCGCGGGGGCGGTCACGGTCCATGCAACTTCGCGTGCCTCGCCGGCCGGGATTTCCACGGTCTGCGGCTCCAGCGTGAGCAGGGTGGCGCGCGGCGTGGCCTCGACCTTCATCGGCTTCTGCGTGGTGTTGCGCAGCGTGATCTGCGCGCGGAACTGGTCGTCCTCGCGCACCAGCGGCGGCAGGCCGCTGATGATCTGCAGGTCTTGCGTGGCCTGGATGCTGGCCTGGCCGGTGCCGAACAGGTTGGTGCCCGAATCGGCCACGGCCACGATCTTGAAGGTGGTGAGCGCGTCGTTCAGTGGCACCGTCACCACGGCCTGGCCGTTGGCATCGAGCACCACCTTCGGGTTCCACACCAGCAGGGTGTCGAGCAACTCGCGCGTCTGGCCCTTGCCGCCGCCGCCGCCCGCGGGCACGGCCTTGCGCCCGTAGTGGCGCCGGCCGACGATTTCCATCTGCGCGGTGGAGGTGCTCACGCCCCAGCTGCGCCGCTGCAGCATGGCGTTCAGCAGGTTCCAGCTGTCGTTGGGCATCAGCTCCAGCAGGGCCTGGTCGACCGCGGCCAGCGCTACTTCGGCGCCTGCGGCCGGCTTGCCGTCGGGCAGCTTGGCGCTGATGGTGACCTGCGCCTTGCTGCGGATCGGGTAGCTGGGCTTGTCGCTGGTGACGGTCACGTCGAGCTGGTGGGCGCGCGTGCCGACGCGAATCTCGGCCATGCCGAGGCGGTAGGCGGGCTTGCTCAGGTCGACCATGGCGGTCGGCGCCACGTATTCCTTGCCTTCGTACCAGAAGGCCGTCCACCACTCGCGCGGCGACTTGAAGCCCCAGGTGAAGAAGCTGTACCACGGCACTTCGCGCAGGCGGCCGCGCAGGGCGAGCACGCTCACGTAGGCGTTGGGGCCCCACTCGGGCTTGACCTGCAGGGTGACGGTCGGGTCCTTGCCGTCGAGCTGCACCACATGCGTCTCGATGATGCCTTCGCGTTCCACCGCGACCAGTGCGGTGGCAAAGCGGAATGGGCTGCGCACCTGGAACTTGGCGACTTCGCCGGGCTGGTAGCTCTTCTTCTCGGGCAGCACGTCGATGCGGTCGTTGTCTTCGCCGCCGAACCAGAGCTCGCCCTGCTTCGTCACATAGACCGAGCTCACGGCCTTGGCGTCGCGGCCTTCGCTGTCGGTGGCGCTGGCGATGAGTTCGACCTCGCCGGCTTCCTTCAGCTCCGATTCGCACAACAGCAGGCCGCGCGCGTCGCTCTTGCCGCTGCAGACGGTGCCGATGTCTTTTGTCTCGGTCTTGTTGTCGTAGGTGTAGAAGCCACCCACCATGCGCTTGCGGCTGGTGGTGGTGATGCGCGCCACGGCGCGCACGTTGAGCGTTACGCCGGCCTGGGGCTTGCCCGTGAGGTCGAGCGCGAGCGCCTGGAACTTCAGCTTCTGGGCGGTGGAAACCCAGCCTTCGGTCTTGATGCCGGCGATGACGGATGCAGGCCACAGCGTCTGCGTGCTGCGGATGGTCTGCACCTCGCCGTTCGGGTCGGCGTAGGTGGCTTCGAGCAGCAGCTCGCGCGCGGCCTTGACCTTGGGCACCTTGTCGATCGTGACCTTGCCGCCGCCGTCCTTGTTCAGCGTGAGCGGCAGCTTGTCCGCGATCACGCGGGTGTCGTTCACGCTGTTGAGGTCTTCCTCTCCGGCGTTCGTGTCCGCGGCCGGTGTGGCGGCCTCGGTGCCGTCGCCCTGCGTGGCGCGCGGCGGGTTGAAGCTGAAGGCGTCGTAGTCGGAGAAGCTCAGGGCCTTGCCGCGCACCATGGCCGACACGCGCACCGGCAGGTTGGCTGCGCCGCCACCGGCCACGTAGTTGATCTGCACGTCGGTGGGCACGCTCGTTGCGGCCACCAGCGGCTTCTTCTCGGTGGGCGAGATGCGGCCTTCGAGCACGGGCAGGCGGAATTCCTCGACGCGGAACATGCCGGTGCTGAAGCTGCGGGCGTAGTCTTCGTCGCCGTCGGACTCGCCTTCTCCGTTGGCGTCCTTGCCCTTGCCGGTGCGCAGCATCACCTCATACACGCCGAGCTTGGCCGCGGGCGGAATGGGGAATGTGTTCTCCGCGCTCAGGCCGCCGGTGGCCGTCTTGCGCCAGTTCAGCGGCTGGGTGAAGCGCTGGCCGCTGCCCGTGTGGGTGATGACGAGGGTGTCGGGCCGGTTCTCCGGCAGGCCGAAGCCCTTGTTGGTCTGCGTGCGGATCAGGCTCTTCATCGACACCGTTTCGCCGGCGCGCAGCAGCGTGCGGTCGAAGATGGTGTGGGCGATGCGGTCGGGTTCGGCCTGCATGTTGGTCGGCACGTTGAAGCGCCAGGGCTCGATGCCGCGCTGCCAATCGCTCCAGGTGAAGGCGAGGTCTTCCACGCCCTTGTCGTCCTTGGCGCGGGCGCTGACGAACCAGGCGCCTTGCTCGTATTCGTTCGGGCCGTTGCACGACGGCGGCTGCGGCGACACGCCATTGAGCATGACGATGCCGTTGGCGTCGGTGGTGCCGCTGGCCACGGCCTTGCCGTCGCAGCCGGACACGCGCACTTCGGCGCCGGCCACGACCTTGCCCTTGTCGAGCGTGGTCACCCAGGCCATCGAGTTCTCGCGGCCCAGCTTGAAGTGCACCGCGAGGTTGGTGGCCAGCGCGGTGGTGCGCACGTACATCGTGCGGCCGGCGTTGTAGCGCTCGTCGAGCAGCGCTTCGCCGAGTTTCTGCGAGGCGATTTCAAGCACGTGGAAGCCGGGAGTCAGCGGAATGCCGATGACTTCGAAGGGGCGCGGATCGCCCGCGTCCGACTTGGGCATGTCGAGCGCCTTCACGCCCGACTGGCCCGCCAGCAGCGACAGCATGCGCGTTTGCAGGCTGGTGCGGTCGTCCTTGTCGATGACCGGAGGCAGCGGGCCCTTCACGTCCTTGCGGGCCTGTTCGCGCGAGATGGTGAAGCTGTCGTAGCGGCGCACCTTGCGGAACCACGCGATGATTTCCGCGTCGGTCTTCGGGTTCATGTCGCTCACCTTGCCGGGCGTGAGGGCGTTCACCAACAGCTTTGGCTCCACGCGGCGCACGGTGACCGGCATCATGGCCGGGGTGTCGGGCTCGGCCAGTCGCTCGACCACGCCGAAGGGCGAGGCGGCGAACTTGGCGAGCGGCGGCATCATGCCGGTCGCCACCTTCAGCGGGAAGGTGCCGGGCGAGGCCAGCGGGCGGCCCGAGGCGTCCTCGAACTTCGAGGGCAGCTCGATGCTGTATTGCGCGCTCTCGGCCAGCGGCGGCTCGAAGCTCACGCCATTGACCACGTCATCGTCGCTCTGCGTGCCGCCCTCGTTCTCGAGCTTGGCCTTGATGGTCTTGTCGCCCTTGAGCTGGATCTGCGCGGCCAGCTTGCGCGTGACCGGTGCATTGAACGTCAGCTGCATCGGGCGCAGCGGCAGGCAGGCAGCCTGCGCGTTCTCGCGCTCGCAGGTGAACGACACAGCGAAGGGCTCGCGCACCTGGAAGTCGAGGCGGCGCTCCACGTTGTTGGGCACGCCCGAGGGCGTGGCCACGCCCTTGCCGTAGACGATCTGCACCTTGGCGCCGGGCGTCAGCGTGCGGTTGCACTGCATCGTGACGAAGCGCAGCGGGTCTTTCTCGGCGGCCTTGTCGCGGCCGAAGGCCTTGAGCAGGCCGGTGCGCTGCTCGCCGTCGAGCAGCTTGACGGGAATGCGCTCGCCCACGCCGTCGGCCGCGCACCAGATGTTCTGGCGCACGCTGTCGAGCGTGGCCGCGCCGTTGAGCTCGAGCACGAACATCTGCTGTTCGTCGATGCGGGCGTAGCTGCCCGGCATGTAGTTGCGCACGAAGGGGCCGCCGGTGTTGAACTGGTAGCGCTCGGGGCCGGTCAGCTCGCCGCTGGCGGGCTTGAAGGTGGGGATGCGGGTGACCGTGCAGCGCACGCCGGGCGGCAGGTCGTTCTCGAAGTCGTAGACCCAGGCCTTGGCGTCGGTCCAGCGGCCTGTGCCCTTGGCGGCTTGCGCGTCGGTGCAGCTCACCGTGAGCGGGGCTGGGGCCTTGGGGTCGCCGAAGTTGACGGCGGCCTGGTCGAACTTGGCGACGACCTGCCGTACGCGCGCGACCTCGCCCTGGGGCGTGAGGCTGGTGATCTGGAGGGCAAAGCCCGGGCCGGCCATGAGGGCGCCACCGGCCAGGAGCAATGTTGGAAGGAAACGGTTCACTTTTTTGTATCTCCACCTTGAGGCAGCGCGCAGCGTAGCCGATTTGCGCGACGCTTCGGCAGTGCCAACGGTCATAGGCCGTCGGCGCTGTTCGGGGCGCGCCCACGCCGACGGTGTCATTCGCACGCGCCCCAAAAACGTCTTTACACCGGCCTTCTTACAATCAGCCGCTGTCGTGCGTGCGCCGCGCAGACCGCCACCAAGACCTCGCCGCCGACCGATGAAACGCTACTGGGAAATAGACGCCTTGCGCGGGCTGATGCTCGTGCTGATGACCGTCACCCACCTTCCCACCCGGCTGACCGATCCGCTGGGCCAGCCCTTTGGTTTCGTTTCTGCCGCCGAGGGCTTCGTGCTGCTGTCGGCCTTCGTGGCCGGACTGGTGTACAGCCGCATCGGCTACCTGCGCGGGGTCGATTCGATGCGCCAGGCCTTCTGGCGGCGCGTGCTGAAGGTCTACCTGTGCCAGGCGGCGATTTTGCTGTTCCTGTTCACGGTGATCGCGGCGCTGGGGCTGCACATCGACCAGCCGGCCGTGAAGAACCTGGTGTCGTACTACCTGGCGGAGCCGCGCGAGGGCTTTCTGTTCGGGCTGCTGCTCATCTACGAGCCGGCGCTGCTCGACATCCTGCCGATGTACATCTTTTTCATGCTCCTGAGCCCCTGGGTGCTGGCCTTCGCCATGCGCCACGGCTGGACCTGGGTGATGGTGGCGAGCGCGACCGTGTGGGCGGCTGCGCAGTTCGGGCTCAGCGAATGGGTCTACGGGCTGGCTGAACGCTACCTGGGCGTGCCAGTGCCATTCCACGAGATGGGCGCGTTCAACACCTACGCCTGGCAGTTCCTGTGGTTCGCGGGGCTGTGCATCGGCGCCACCCGCAATGGGCCGGAAGCCCGGCCGCTGCGCTTTCCGGTGTGGCTGCTGGTGTTGGCGGCGGGCATCGCGCTGTACGGTGTCTACTGGCGCCACACCGGCATCAACGGGCAGGCGCCGTTCGGCGGCGATGTCGAGCTGAATCTGCTGTTCGACAAGTGGCAGCTCGGGCCGCTGCGGTTGGTGAACCTGGTGGCGCTGGGCATTTTGGCGGTGCGCTTCGGCCCTTGGCTGATGCGTCGGATTCCGCGGCTGCACTGGCTGGAGGCGATGGGCTCGGCCTCGCTGCCGGTGTTCTGCGCGCACCTGGTGGCGGTGCTGCTGGTGCTGGCCTTTTACGGCGACAGCCAGACGGCGCGGCCATGGTGGGGCGACGGCCTGCTTTTGCTGGCGGTGTTCTCGGGGATGTATTTCGTGGCGCGATTCACGCGTGGGGCGGACGTGCCGCCGCCGGCGGACGACGTGCCGTCGGAGCCCGCGCCGGCTTGAGCACCGAGGTTCAGGGCAGGCTGGCCGTCGGCGCTGCTGGCGGAACGGGCAGGTGCGGCGCGATCACCGAGTGCCACAGGCGATAGCCCTCGTCCGTCATGTGCAGCCGGTCGCCGCGGAACAGCTCCATGCGCGGGCGGCCGTCCGCGCCGAGCATCGGCGTGTAGATGTCGATGAACTCGCTGTTGGGTAGCAGGTTCAGGTAGGCCGAGATCACGTGGTTGGTCTCGCGGATCTGCGGCATCAGCTGCTCGCGCGAAGGGCTGGGCTTGACCGAGATGAAGCTGATGCGCGCATCCGGCAACTCGGCGCGCACCGTGTTGGCAAAGCGCGCGAAGCTGTCGAGCACCTGCAGCGGCGTGCGGCCCTCGGCCAGGTCGTTGTCGCCGGCATAGACCATTACTTGCCGGGGCTTGTAGCGCACCACGAGGTCGCGCGCGAAGAGGCTGCAGTCTTGCAGCGTCGAGCCGCCGAAGCCGCGATTGATCACGCCGCCGGGCACGCGTGCGAAATCTTGCTGCAGGCGGGTCCACATGCGCACCGTGGAGCTGCCGACGAACACCACGCCGCCGGGCGCTGGAAAGCGTTCCTGGTCGGCGCGCGCGAAGGCCGCGAGCTCGTTGTGCCAGCGGTCCTTGGCGGCCAGGTAGTCGCGGGCGGTCGCGGCCTCGGCGGCGGCCGTCTCGGATTCCTGGGGGAAGAAGGCGGACTGGGCATGCGCTGTGAGCGCTGCGGCAAGCAAGGCGACCGCGGCCAGCGCGGTTTTCATCGAAGGCATCGGGAGAAAGACAGCAAGCAGGTCAGATGGTTTTTTCAATGAGGGCGCCGTGGAAGAGCACCGGGCCCGTCGGGCCGCCCTCGCTGGGCACGCCGCCCTTCGGTTCGAGACTGATCGCCAGGGCCGGCACGCGCACGTCGGATTCTGACGCACTCAGCCGCAGCGCGGGCGCCTTGTCGAGCACGCCGAGCGAACGCGGCGCACCGCCCGGGGGCAGGGCCCAGAGCTGCAGCGACTTGTCGTTGCCTTCATTGAAGTTGCCCACGCGCTGCAGCACCAGCTGCTTTTTCTTCGGGTCGAAGGTGACGAGCATCGAGGCCGCGGCCTTGTCGTCGTTCAGCACGGCCACGTATTGCACCGCCGGGGCGTTCTGCAGCTGGTCGCGCAGGTTCAGGCCGACCACCACGGCCAGCACGGTGGCCAGCGCGCCGGCGGCGGTGGCGCCGCGCCACAGCGCGAGGCTGCGCAGCCAGCCGCCCTGCTGCGGCTTGCTGTCTGCCCTGGCATTGGCGGCATCGCGCTGGCGCTCGATGGCGAGCGCGGACTGCTCGGCGTCGATCATGTTGCGGATGCGGGTCCACACGGCCGGGTCGGGCGCGACCGAGGGTTGCAGTTCGGTCATGCCCGCGAGCCGGCCTTGCCAGACCAGCGCGGCGGCGCGCACCGGCGCCTGTTCGCGGGCCAGGGCTTCGAAGCGGCGGCGGGCGCCGCCGCGCAGCGTGCCGAGCGCGTGGCTCGCGGCCAGCAGTTCGAGCAGTTCGGGGTGAGCGATGAGGTTCATTGGGAGGCTGCCTTGTTCGTCGTCGCTCTTACGCAAAGCGCCCCATGCAGACGCGCAGCTTTTCCAGCCCGCGCCGGATCCACGTCTTGACCGTGCCGAGCGGCAGCTTCAATTGCGCGGCCAGCTCGCCGTGGCTCATGTCGCGCAGGTAGGCCAGGCTGACCACCTCGCGCTGGCGGCCCTCGAGCTGGCTCAGGCACTGGTGCAGCGCCCAGGCCTGCTCGCTCGCATCGGCGGTGTCGGCCGGGTTGGGCGCGTCCGATTCGAGCTGGTCGGCCATGAGCTCGTCGAATTCTTGCGTGAGCTGGGCGCGGTCGGCGGTGCGGCGGCGCAGCAGGTCGAGCGCCCGGCTGCGCACGATCAGCCCCAGCCATGCGAGCGGCGGGCTGAGCGAGGCGCGATAGTCGCCGGCGACTCGCCAGACAGTCAAAAAGGCCTCCTGGAGCACGTCTTCGGCCCATTCGCGCTGCCGCACGACGCGCATCGCCAAGCCCATCAGTCTGGGCGAGGTGCGGTCGTACAGCTGGCGCAGGGCGGCTTCGTCGCGATGGCCGATCCGGTCGATCAGCGCCATCAGTTCGGCGTCGGGGCTGGGAGCTGGCATCCGCGAATTGTGGGGCATCGATGCACATGCCAGATATACGGGGCGCCCGGGTGGCCGGATTCATGCCGCAGGCCCGATTTGAGGCCGAATGCAGTCTTTAGGAAACATTCGGCAACGTATACTGCCCGCAAAATTTAGAGGGACGCGCACACGCGCGAGCGGGGAAATGAAGCAAATTGCGATTGCGATCGTGCTCTGCGTGGGCGCGTGGTATTTCTTTATCGGTGGCCGCAAGCTCGACGAGCCGATGGTGCGCGACTACTACCAGAAGGAAGCGCGCGCCATTGCCGCCCGCGACGCTGACAAGCTGTGCAAGCAGCTCAGCCGCAAGGCCGTCGTCGACAGCAAGACGACCATGATGGGCCGCACGGAGGAGACCTCGCACAACCGTGAAGAAGCCTGCGAGGCCCAGCGCAAGACCTTCGAGATCCTGCGCCGTGTCGGCGACCAGATGGGCGGCATCCTCACCCTCGACTACGACTACCACATCGATTCCGTCGAAGTGGCTCCCGACCGCAAGAGCGCCATCGTCAAGGGCACCAACGTGCTGCTGATGGGCGAGTCGGTCCTCCAGGTCAAGACCAGCTTCACCCAGCGCCTGGAGCGCGAACTCGGCCAGATGCGCCTGGTGCACGCCGAGGAGGCTTCCGTGGTGCGCTTTGGCGGCCGCGGCGCCATGAGCCAGAGCGATTTCTTCCGCAAGTAAGCAGATTCAAAAAAAACAGGGGGTCGTTGCCATGATCGTCGTCAAGGATGCGGCTCCGCCGCCACCGCCGTTCTGGCATCGCCTGAACAGCTTCTTCGCCTTCCCGTTCCAGATGCGGCCGCTGGCCTACGGGCTGCTGCTGTCGTTCTGCAGCCTGTTCTTCGACGCGATCTTCTTCCTGCCCGACGCGCTGGCGCTCTTCGTCATCGAGGTCGGCATCATGCTGGCGGCCAGCCGCTACGGCTTCAAGATCATTGCGCTGGGCGCGCGCGGCATCCGCGATTCGGCCGACTTCGGCCGCGAGTCCAGCGACGACTGGACCTACCTGCCGTGGAAGCTGTTCGCCATCACGATGGTGCAGGCCTTCCTCATCGGCTGGCTCGCCTGGTACGCGCCGATCCTCGGCACGGTGGGGCTGTTCGTCATGTCGTTCACGTTCCCGGCGGCGGTGATCGTGCTGGTGCAGTCGGCCAGCTTCTTCCAGGCGATGAACCCCGGCCACGTGATGGATGCGATGCGCATCATCGGCTGGCCGTATGCGCTGCTGTGCTTCTTCCTGTTCCTGCTGAGCACAGGCGCGCAGGTGGCGCTGTCGATGCTGCTGCCGATGTTCGATGGGCGCATCGCGCTGCCGGTCGTCAACTTCGCCTTCATCTACTTCGGCTGGGTCATGGCGAGCCTGCTGGGCTACGTGATGTTCCAGCACCACGACGCATTCGGCTTCGACGCCGTGCCCGGCAGTGAGCTGGGCGACGGCGCCACGGTCGACCGCCGCACGCCCGAGCAGATTGCCGCGCAGCGCATGGACGCCGAGGTGGCGCAACTGATCACCGAGGGCGACCTCGCGGCCGCATTGGGCTCGGCCTACGAGGCGCAGCGCACCGCCGCGTCCGACGACCTCGCGGCGCAGCGCCGCTACCACCGCGTGCTGGCGCTGATGCCCGACAAGAAGGACACGATGCTCGACCAGGCGCGGCGCTTCATCCCGCTGCTGATGCGGCGCGACCTGGCCTCGGAAGCGCTCAAGGTCTTCAAGGTCTGCAAGGAAAAGGACAAGGCCTTCGCGCTCGACGATGCCGCCATGGTCATCGCGATGGCGCGTGCCGAATGGCGCAATGGCGATGCGCATGCCACGCTGGCGCTGCTGTCGGGCTTCGACAAGCGTTTTCGCGGCAACGAGGCGATTCCGCAGGCCTACGAACTGGCGGCGCGCGCACTGGTGCAGGGCCTGGGCCGGGCCGACATGGCGCAGCCCATCCTCACCACGATGGAGTCGCGCTACCCCGACAGCGAGCAGACGCAGGAAGTGCGCTGGCTGCTGCGGCCGACCCCGGCGGCCTAGCGCGCGGTACTACGAGGTGCGGCGGGGCACCACGGCGGCGCCCTCGATGCCGTGCCGTTTCAGTGCCTCGGCAACGAAGCCTGACGCCTTCATCTCCTCGACGAAATCGCTGAGCCAGGCCTGCGCGGCGACCCGGCCCTTTGGCACGCCCATGGCCTGCTCGATCACCATGAAGCGGCCTGGCAGCAGGCGCACGCCGCCCACTCGCGCGGCATCTGCTTCCAGCTGCTGCTTCACCCCGGCGGCCACGTCGAGGTTCTGGGCCAGGAACTGGTTCGTGACCTCGGGCGAGGTCGGTGCGCGCACCAGCGTGGCGGCCTTCAGCTCGCGCGTGAGGAACAGGTCGTAGGCGCTGCCGCGGCCCACCACGACGCGGGTTCCCGCGCGGTCGACATCGGCGTTGCGCTGCAGCGGCGAGCCGTTGCGAACCAGGTAGGCGCCTTCGATGATCACGTAGGGCGCGGTGTATTCCATGTCCGCCGCGCGCACCGGGTCGATGGCGACGAAGGCCATGTCGACCTGCCGCGCCTTGACGGCTTCGACCACGTTGCCGGCGGAATTGAACTGCACCAGCTCGACGGCCAAGCCGAGGCGGCGCGCAGCCTCGCGCGCAAGGTCCACCGAGACGCCGCTCGGCACGCCACCCGCGCCACGGCTGGCGAGGATCGGGTTGCCGAAGTTGATGGCGGCGCGCAGCTTGCCGGTGCCGCCGAGTTCCGTCGCGGCGGCTGCTTGTGAGCTGGCCGTGGTGCCGGCACAGCCCGCAAGCAGGAGCCCGCCCGCGGCGCAGAAGGCGCGGCGGTCGATGGCGCGGGAGAGGTCAGACGGTTTCATGCGTGTCTCCGTTCTCCGTATTAGGGCCGGGCCAGCGCCACAAGGCTGCGCACATCGGCGGCAGTGCCCAGCGACCAGCAGGCCGCAAGAAGCTCGCTTGTGCGCTGCGCACCCAGGATGCCGTCCGACAGCCCATGGAACTTGCGCTCCAGGTCCGCGTCGCTCATGGGGCGTTGCAGTGAGCCAATCGCGTGCTCGATGAATACGTGCTCGCGGCGGCCGTCGGTGAGCACTGCGGTCACGTCGGCGCTGGCCTCGTCGATGCTGTCATCGACCGTGGCCACCACCTTGCGGCGCAGGGCGACCACGTCGGGCCGCGTCACAATGTCGTCGGCGAATTCTTCCTCGGCCGCGCGGCCGAACAGCAAGCCGGCCGCGCACCCGTGGTACACGCTGAACTTGCCTTGCAGTCCGTCGGCCGGTTCCTTCTTGCCCGTGAGTTCGAGCACCAGCGAATGCACCTTGAGCTCGATGCGTTCGATTTGCTCCGGCGCAATGCCGCGCTCGCGCAGCTGCACGCAGGCGTCGATGCTCGGGTGGATCACGATGCCGCAGGCAAAGGGCTTGTAGCTGTTGAAGGAAATCTCGAAGCGCTCGCCAAGCTCGTCGGTGACCTCGTTCCACGCGTACTTGGTGGACACCACCTGCGCCCAGCCGCGCGGCGCCTCGATCGCCTTCGGGCTCGCGGTGTAGCCATGGCGCGCCATCAGCGCGGCCATCAGGCCGGCGCGCGCCGCACCGCCGGGATGAAAGGGCTTGGTCATGGTGCCGAACTGCTCGCGCAGGCCGACCGGCTGCGACGCGGCAATGCCGAGCGCCATCGCCGTGCGGTCCGCATCGAGGCCGAGCAGGCGCGCACAACCCGCCGCCGCGCCGAACATGCCGGTGGTGCCGGTGATGTGCCAGCCGCGGTCGTAGTGCTCCGGGTAGACGGTGTTGCCCAGCCGGCAGGCAACGTCGATGCCCAGCACCAGCGCGTCGAGCACCGCGCGGCCGCTCGCGCCCGTGTGCTCGGCCAGCGCCAGCACGGCGGAGGCCACCGGGCCGGCGGGGTGGATGATGGTCTTCAGGTGCGTGTCGTCGAAATCGAAGGTGTGCGAGCTGATGCCGTTGAGCAGCGCCGCGTTCGCGATGTCGACCTTCTCAGTGCGGCCGAGCACGGTGGCCTGCGGCGCGGGTTGCAGCACTTGCACGGCAGCCAGTGCGGCCTCGACGGCTTCGTGCCGCGCGGCGCCCACGGCGCAGCCCAGCCAGTTGAGGAAGGTGCGGTGCGCCTCGTGGTCGACCGCGTCGCTCCAGCCGCGCGAGGCATGGCCCGCGACGTACTCGGCAAGGATGCGGGTGATGGGAGGGGCGTTGTGGTCTGCGGCGACCTGTGTATTGCGGGCCATGTGTGTGAAAGCCTTTGGTGGATAGCGGGGAAAAGATTTCAGGTCGTGAGCTCGATCTTGCGATCGCGCGCGAGCTGGGTCCAACGCGCAACGTCGGCGCGGATGTAGTCGCCGAACTGCTGCGCGCTCATGGGCATCGGCTCGACGGCCTCGACCGCTAGCTTCTCGCTGAGGTCGGGCGCCTTGAGCACGGTGTTGAGCGTGTCGTTGAGCAGTTTCACGACGGCGGGCGGCATGTTGGCCGGGCCGACCACGCCGTACCACTGCATCGCGTCGAAGCCCTTGAGACCCAGTTCTTCGAGCGTAGGCACGTCCTTGATCTGCGGATGGCGCGCCTTGCCGGTCACTGCCAGCGGACGCACGCGGCCCGACTTGATATGCGGCATTGCCGCGGCCAGGCCGGGGAACATGGCCTGCGTCTGGCCGCCCATCAGGTCGTTGAAGGCGGGCGCCACGCCGCGATACGGCACGTGCGTCATCTGCAGGTCGGTCTGCTGCTTGAAGAGCTCCATCGTCAGGTGCGTCAGCGAGCCCGCACCGGCCGAGCCATAGCTGAGCTTGCCCGCGTTGGCCTTCGCGTACTCGACGAACTGCTTGAAGTCCTTGGCCGGCAGGTCGGCGTTGACCACAAGCACGTTGGGCGTGCCGCCGATCATGCCGATCGGCGTGAAGTCCTTGACCGGGTCGTAGGGCACCTGGCGCGTCGCGGGGCTGGTGCCGTGCGTGGCGACGTAGCCCTGCATCAGCGTGTAGCCGTCGGCGGGCGCGCGGGCCGTGTTCTGCGAGGCGATCACGCCGCCTCCGCCGCCCTGGTTGTCGACGATGAAGGTCTGGTTGAGCAGCTTGCCCCAGCGCTCGGTGACGGTGCGGCCCACCATGTCGCTGCCGCCGCCGGCCGCCACCGGCACGATGTAGCGGATGGGCTTGTTCGGAAAGTCCTGCGCACGCGCAAGACCGTGCATCCCGAGGAATGCGGAAGTAGGAATGGCCAGTGTGAAGGCGCGGCGTTGCATGAATGTCTCCTGGTAGTTGTTCGGGCAAGAGCGGCTGCGCCGCGAGTTCAGCGGCGACAGCTCTGCAGGCGGTCGTAGGCGTCGCTCACGTGGCGCGCCATGAGGTCTTCGCAGCGGGCGATGTCCCCCTTGCGCAGCGCGCGGGCAATGCGCGTGTGCTCGGCGATCGATGCGCGCATGCCCATGTCCTGCGAGAGGTTCTTCAGGCGCGACAGGTGCAGCTTCTGCACGACCGTCCGGTAGGTCTGGGCCAGCGCGTGGTTGCCCGCCGCCTCGACGATGGCCCAGTGGAAGGCGAGGTTCTCGCGGTAGTAGCGCTGCACGTCGTGGGCGGCAAAGGCCGCGTTCATGGCGGCGATGGAGGCGTCGAGCACATCGGCCAGCGCGATGCGCTCCGGCTCGGCCAGCCGTGCCGCGCGGCGCCCGGCAAAGCCGTCGAGCAGGCCGCGCATCTCGTAGAGGTCGTGCACCTCGTCGCTGGTCGGCTCGCGCACGAAGACGCCGGCGTGCTTGCGCGCGACCACGAGTCCGGTGCTCTCCAGTTCGCGCAAGGCCTCGCGCACCGGCACCCGCGAGACGCCGAGCCGGGCGGCGACATCGGGCTCGTTGATGCGCTGGCCGGTCTTCAGCTCGCCCCGCAGGATCATCGCCAGCATGTCGTCTCGCACCAGCTTCGCGAGCGGTGTGTCGCGCACGGTCGATAGGGAGTCGGAGGCCTGTTCGGCGAGCCAGGGCAGCATGCGGAGATCCTTTGTTTGCTGGAATATCGTATACGGTTGCCGCCTTTAATGTCCACTGTTTATATAAAAGTGTTGACACTTGTGGTTGTAGATGAAAACAATCTGGCCCGTTCAAGGTCCTTCTTCATCGAGCCCGCATGCCCCATCTGCCTGCCTCTTCCGCCCTGCAACGCTTTCGCGTCATCGACCTGACCCAGGTGCGCGCCGGGCCCACGGCCTGCAGGCAGCTCGCCGACTGGGGCGCCGACGTGATCCAGGTTCAGATGCCCGAGCACATGCGCGGCGACGACACGCTCGGTGGGCAGGACGGCTCCGACTACCAGTACACCCACCGAAACAAGCGCTCGATCACGCTCAACCTGAAGGAAGAAGAGGGCGTCGCCACCCTGAAGCGCCTGATCGCCAGTGCCGACGTGGTGGTCGAAAACTTCAGGCCCGACGTGAAGTTCCGCCTGGGCATCGACTACGAAACGCTCTCGGCCGACAACCCGGGCCTGGTCTACGCCAGCATCTCGGGCTTCGGCCAGAGCGGCCCGCTCGCCAAGCGACCGGGCTTCGACCAGATCGCGCAGGGCATGGGCGGCCTGATGTCGGTGACCGGCCTGCCGGGCGACGGCCCGGTGCGCGTCGGCATCCCGATTGCCGACCTTTGCGCGGGCATCTTCGCGGCGCAGGGCATCCTCGTCGCCTTACTGGAGCGCGAAGCCTCGGGCCGCGGCCAGTGGCTGCACACCTCGCTGCTGGAGGCGATGGTCTACATGATGGATTTCCAGACCTCGCGCTACCTGATCGACGGCGAAGTCGGCACGCAGGCGGGCAACTTCCACCCTACCAGCATCCCGACCGGCGTCTACAAGGCACGCGACGGCTACCTCAACATCGCCGTGTTCGGCTCCAAGATATGGGAGCGCTTCTGCCAGATCCTCGGCGCGCCCGAATGGATCGAAGACCAGCGCTATCACGACAAGGCTTCGCGCTCCGTCAACCGAGACGCGCTCAATGCCGAAATCAACCACCGGCTGGCCGCGCAGGACCGCAGCCACTGGATCGAGCAGTTCAACGCCGGCGGCGTGGCCTGCGGCCTCATCAGCGACATGCGCGAGGTGTTCGAGGAGCCGCAGGTTCGGCACCTCGGGATGGTCAAGGACGTGGTTTCGGCACGGCTTGGCCCGCAGCGGCTGGTCGGCCAACCGATGCAGCTCGAACGCACGCCCAGCACCATCGCCCGAGCCGCACCGCGGCGCGGTGAACACACGGAAGAAGTCCTCGGCGAACTGGGCCTCGGCCCGGACGACCTTGCCCGAATGAAAGCGACCGGAGTCTATTGAAGAGAAGAGCATGACCAACCCCACCTACGCATCCAGCACCGAACGCGTGCAGACCTGGCTCGACGCCAGCACGCTGCACATCCGCTTCAACAACCCCGCACGGCACAACGCGCTGTCGGTCGACATGTGGGAGGCCGTGCCGCAGCTGCTGCGCGTGGCGCAGGACGACGACCGTGTGCGCCTGGTCGTCTTCTCGGGCGCGGGCGAAAAGGCCTTCGTCTCGGGCGCCGACATCTCGCAGTTCGAGGACATGCGCGCCGCGCGCGAGGCAGTCTCCCGCTACGAGGCCATGGCCGAAGACGCGCTGATGAGCATCCACGACTTTCCCAAGCCCACGCTCGCCTGCATCCGCGGCTACTGCATCGGCGGCGGCGTGAACGTGGCGATCAGCTGCGACATCCGCATCGCGGCCCAAGACGCGGTGTTCTCCATTCCTGCAGCGCGCCTCGGCCTGGGCTACCGCTACTCCGCGATGAAGAACCTGATCGACCTGATCGGCCCCGGCGCGGCGAAAGACCTGTTCTTCACGGCCCGCCGCATCGACGCAGCCGAAGCCAAGTCGCTAGGCCTGGTAACGCGCGTGAGCGCGCCGGACGCGCTGGACAAGCTGCTCGCCGAATACACCGGCGCGATGGCGGAGAACGCACCGCTCACCATCGCGGCGGGCAAGGCGATCACGCGCGAGATCCTCAAGCCCTCGCCGGAGCTCGACCTGGCGCTGTGCAACTCGCTGATTCGCGGCTGCTTCGAAAGCGCCGACTACACCGAAGGCCGCACCGCCTTCATGCAGAAGCGCAAGCCCGTCTTCACTGGACGCTGAGAAGAAGCAAGGAGACAAACACCATGCAGTCGTACTGGATGCAGATGAGCGACGAGGGCACGGTCCTCGAAATACGCGACACGGCCGTGCCGCAGCCGGCAGCGAACCAACTGCTGGTGCGCATGCAGGCCGCGTCGCTCAACCGCGGTGAGTTCGTGTCGGGCCATGGCCTGCACGGTCAGGCCGGGAGCTGGAAGGCGATTGGCGGGGAAGGGGCCGGCGAGGTCGTTGCCTTCGGCGCGGAAGTCACGCGCTTTCGCGCGGGCGACCGGGTGATGGGCCGCTGCGCCGGAGCTTTTGCCGAATACGCGCTGATGGAGGACATCGAGGCGATGGCCATGCCGTCCAACCTGTCGTGGGAAGAGGGCGCCAGCGTCGCGCTGACCTTCCTGGTGTCGTACGACATGCTCGTGCTGCAGGGGCGTTTGCGCGCTGGCGACTGGGTGCTGATCAACGGCGTGTCTTCCGGCGTGGGCGTGGCTTCGCTTCAACTCGCCAAGGCGCTCGGCGCCAGGGTGATCGGCACCTCGGGCTCGGCCGACAAGCTGGCGCTGCTGCAGAGCCTGGGGCTCGATGTTGCGATCTGCACGCGAACGCCCGACTTCGCGGCCGCCGTGCTGGAGGTGACCCAGGACCACGGCGCCGACATCGTCATCAACACCGTCGGCGGCACGGTGTTCGCGGAAAACATCCGCGCGATGGCCTTCGAGGGCCGGCTCGCCACCGTGGGCTATGTCGACGGCGTGGTGAAGGCCGAGCTCGACCTGGCGGCCCTGCATGCGAAGCGGCTGGCGGTGTTCGGCGTGTCCAACAAGCTGCGCAGCAAGGCCCAGCGCGCGGCGGCGGTGCCTGCCTTCGTGGCCGACGTGCTGCCGCACATTGCCGCGGGGCGGATCAAGCCGCACATCGACCGCGTCTTTGACTTCGCGCGATTGCAGGAAGCGAAGGACCGGATGGAAGCCGGCGGCCATGTCGGAAAGATCGTGCTGCGAATGCCGCCTGCGGGCTGATCGATCGATTCCGAGGCGCGCGACGAAAAACACAATGAAGGAGACAAGCGCATGAACACAACGAAGAACCTCGTGCTCGCCCTCGGGCTGTGCGCCTTCGCGGGCGCCAGCTGGGCGCAGCCGGCGGACTACCCGAACAAGCCGGTGCGACTCGTGATCGGCTTCGCCCCGGGCGGCGCGGCCGACTACGTGGCCCGCGCGATGGGCGATGCCTTCGCCAGGGCGCTCGGGCAGCCGGTGGTGATCGACAACAAGCCCGGCAACGGCTCCAGCATTGCCGCGGAAATCGTGGCCAAGGCGCCGCCCGACGGCTACACGCTGCTGATCGCGAGCCCGAGCAGCATCTCGGTGAACCCGGCGCTCAACCCGAAGCTGTCGTACTCGGCACGCGATCTCATGCCCGTTACCAAGATCACGACCTCGCCGCTGGTGCTGGCCGTCAACCCCGCGACCGGCATCCGCTCGGTGGCCGACCTTGTCGCGGCAGCGAAGAAGGACCCGGGCAAGCTCAACTATTCGACCTCGGGCAATGGCTCGGCGCCGCACCTGGGCGCGGCGCTGTTCGGCCAGATCACCGGTGCGGAAATGACGCACATTCCCTACCGGGGCGGCAGCCTTGCAATCCAGTCGGTGATGGCGGGCGACACGCAGCTGACCTTCGGCACCTCGCCCTCGGTGCTGCCCATGGCCAGCGGCGGCAAACTGCTCGCGCTGGCCGTCAGCACTCGCGAGCGCTCGCCGCTGGTGCCCGGGCTGCCGGGCATGAAGGAGGCGGGCCTGCCCGACTACCACCTCGAGTTCTGGTACGGCATGTTCGTGCCCGCCGGCACGCCGCCGGCCGTGGTGAAGAAGATCTACGACGCGACCGTCACCGCGATGCAGCAGCCTTCGGTCAAGGCCTCGCTGGCGCGCGACGGCACCGAGGTGTCGGTCTCCGCGTCGCCCGAGGCGTTCAACAGCTTCCTGGTGGAGGACGGCAAGTTCTGGGTGAAGCTGGTGAAGAGCGCGAACGTCAAGGTCGACTAGAAGCCCGCCCGCTGGGCGGGGCGCCATCGGTCTGAAGTTAGGATTGCCGCATGCCTCCGCCATCTTCCAGCACCCGTGGTTCCGCCCTGTCGGATGCCATCGTCAATGAACTCAAGCAGCTGATCTACACCGGGGAGTTCAAGCCGGGAGAGCGGCTCAACGAGGCGGCGCTGGCGCTGCGCATGGGTACCAGCCGCGGGCCGATCCGCGAGGCCATCAAGGTGCTGGCGGGGCTGGGCATCGTCAATGCGGTAACCAACCGCGGCGTGTACGTGCGGCAGCTCTCGCTGCGCGAGATGCTGGAAATCTACGAGATGCGCGCACTGGTGTTCGGCTATGCGGCCGACCGCGCCTGCGAGCACCTGACCGAAGAGCACAAGAAGCAGTTCGAGTCGCTGCTGTCGGCGATGGATGCCGCCTGCGACGCGGAAGACGGCACGCTCTACTACGAACTGAACCTGCAGTTCCACGCGCTGATCCTCACGCTGTCGAACAACCGTCGCGCCCACCAGGCCTACGACGACTACGTGAAGGAACTGCACCTGGTGCGGCGCAAGTACTTCAACGCGCCGGGCAACATGCGTCGCTCGAACATCGAGCACCGCGCGATCTTCGAGGCCATCGTGGCGTCAAACCGCGCGCGTGCGCGCTCTGCCGCTGAGCGCCACGTGCTGGCCGGCCGGGCGCGGCTGCTGTCGAACTTCGAAGAGCCGATGCCGGGCGGCTGACGCCCGCTCAGCTGCTTGTCAGGCGCGCTGCAGGGCGCGCGTCACCATGTCGTTCGGCGCCAGCCGCAGCAGGTGCGGCAACAGGCCCAAAGCCTTCTCGCGTTCGCCGGCATGCAGCAGCCCGTTAGCGCACACGGAGAGCGTGTCGGCCAGCTGCGGATGGTCGGGCGCCGTTTTCAGCAGGATGCGGCACAGCATGTCGGCATCGCCGAATTCCTTGATGCGGGCGAAGCGGCGCGCGAGCCGGGCCATGTCGTCGGGCTTCAGGCGCAGCCCCGGCTTGGCCTGGTCGAGGTAGGTCTTGTAGCTGGTGTGCTGCAGCGCGATCGTCTCGGGGTCGGTGCCGGGCAGGCGGAAGATGCGGCGCGCGGCTTGATGGAAGTCGTCGCTCGCGGGCTGCAGCCGCGCGGTGTTGAACCAGGCGCGCAGCGTGTCGGCGTCGTTGGGGCGCAGGGCGGCGGCGGCGCGCCATTCGGCACAGGCGGGCTCGAATTTCATTGCGGCGGCCAGCCGGCGTGCGGCGGCCACGTGCGCATCGAAGTGGTCGTCGTCGTTCCTCATTTCCGACTTGACGGTTTCGGGCGTCTTCACGCGGCCCAGCAGCATGGCGCCGGTCATCAGCGCAGCGCCCGTCAGCAGGCCGCCGAGGTGGGCCATGTAGGCGATGCCCTGGCCGCCCAGCCAGTGCTGCATCAGCTCGTTGACGATCCAGGCCGGCAGCAGCAGCAGGGCCGGCGCGGTGACGTAGTTGAAATAGAAGAACAGCTGGTAGAAGAAGCGAATGCGCCGCAGCCGGTACATCACCGCGTACATGCCCATCAGCGCCGAGATGGCGCCCGAGGCGCCGAGCCCGTAGCCTTCCTTGCCGGCATAGGCCCAGCCGGCCAGCAGGGAGGAGCCGACGGCGCCCAGCAGATAGAACGTCAGGTAGGTGCCGCGCCCCAGCGCCAGTTCGACCGAGAAGCCGAACAGAAAAAGGAACAGCATGTTGCCCAGCAGGTGACCGGTGCTGCCGTGCAGGAAGGCGGCGGTGATCCAGGTCCAGGGCTTGAACTCGGCGTCCTTGTTGTAGTCCTGCGACCAGCGCTCGGTGAAGGGTGCGGGCAGCATCGCCTCGTACTGCTGGCGGTCGCGCTTCCATTCACCGTATTGCGGGTTCGTTGGCTTGATGACCTCATCGGCCCGCAGCTTCGCCAGGAACTTCTTGTCGTTCTGCAGGCCTTCCAGCAGCTGCGGATAGGTTTCCTCGTGCGGCAGCATGCGCCGTGCGAGCTTGCCGCGCTTGGGGTCTGTTTTTTCCAGCCATTCGACGAAGGGCGGCAGCTCCAGTTCGGGCAGCACGCTCTTCGTGTAGTAGTTGGCGGCACGCTCGCGCGTGTTCTCTTCACTGCGCTGCGGCCCCCAGAACACGAGCATGTTCAGGAGGATCAGCAGCACCGTCATCCACGGTGGGTTGCGCCAGCTCGGTTTGTTCTCGAGCGGTATGGCGTAGAACACGGTGCGGCCGCCGGTGTTGCCGCGATCAGCCGAGGCGCGCGCGGTGGCGGGCGACTTGCGCCTTCACCTGCGCGGGGGCGGTGCCGCCCAGGATGTTGCGTGCGTTCAGCGAGCCGCGCAGGCTCAGCACGTCGTACACGTCCTTCTCGATGCTCGGGTTGAACTGCTGCAGTACGGACAGCGGCAGCTCGGCCAGGTCGACCTTGTGCGAGGTGGCGGCCTTGACGGCATGCGCCACCGTTTCGTGCGCATCGCGGAAGGGCAGGCCCTTTTTCACGAGGTAGTCGGCCAGGTCGGTGGCGGTGGCGTAGCCGCGCAGCGCGGCGGCTTCCATGGCCTCGGGCTTCACGGTGATGCCGCCGATCATCTCGGCAAAGATGCGCAGGGTGTCCTTGAGCGTGTCGACGGTGTCGAACAGCGGCTCCTTGTCTTCCTGGTTGTCCTTGTTGTAGGCCAGCGGCTGGCCCTTCATGAGCGTGATGAGCGCCATCAGGTGGCCGACCACGCGGCCGGTCTTGCCGCGCGCCAGTTCGGGCACGTCGGGGTTCTTCTTCTGCGGCATGATCGACGAGCCCGTGGTGAACCGGTCGGCGATCTGGATGAAACCGAAGTTCTGGCTCATCCACAGGATGAGTTCTTCGCTCATGCGGCTGATGTGCACCATGCAAAGGCTGGCCGCGGCGGTGAATTCGATGGCGAAGTCGCGGTCGCTCACGGCGTCCAGGCTGTTCTGGCACACACCGTCCATGCTCAGCGTCTTTGCGACCAGTTCGCGGTCGAGCGGGTAGCTGGTGCCGGCCAGCGCGGCAGCGCCCAGCGGCAGGCGGTTGACGCGCCTGCGCACCTCGCCCATGCGTTCCGCATCGCGGCTGAACATCTCGACATACGCCAGCATGTGGTGGCCGAAGCTCACCGGCTGCGCCACCTGCAGGTGGGTGAAGCCCGGCAGGATCACGTCGACGTTCTTCTCGGCGATGTCCACCAGCGCCTTCTGCAACTCGACCAGCAGGTCGCCGATCAGGTCGATTTCGCCACGCAGCCACAGGCGCACGTCGGTGGCGACCTGGTCGTTGCGGCTGCGACCGGTGTGCAGGCGCTTGCCGGCGTCGCCGACCAGCTGGGTCAGGCGGGCCTCGATGTTCAGGTGCACGTCTTCGAGGTCGAGCTTCCACTCGAAGGCGCCGGATTCGATTTCGGCGCGAATCTGCGCCATCCCGCGTTCAATGGCGGCGTGGTCCTGCACGCCGATGATCCCCTGCGCGGCCAGCATGCCGGCATGGGCCAGCGAGCCCTGGATGTCGGCCTGCCACAGGCGCTTGTCGAAGAAGACGCTGGAGGTGTAGCGCTTCACCAGGTCGCTCATCGGTTCGGAGAAAAGGGCCGACCAGGCTTTGGATTTCTTGTCGAATTGGTTTTGGGTCATGGGAGCCGTCCAGGAGGCAATAATGGGTTGGTCACCCGATGGATCTGATGTCTGCGATGCGCAACCCGGCGATTTTATCGGCCAGCTCTACCCCCACGCCCCCGTCATCGTCGGAAAGGGCGCGAACGCCCTTGCGCGGCGACCCGTCGATCTTCGACGCCTGCCAGATCGGGGTGGTGCTGCGCACCGTGGTGTTCGTCGAGGCTGTGGTGGCCATCGCCACCCTGTTTGTGGCCTCCACGCCCGGCGAATGGCTGGTGCAGACGGCCACGGTCACGGGCGGGGCTCTGCCAGCCACCCTGATGTGGCTGGTGAGCGCCTGCGGGCTCAAGAAGCCGCTGCGGCGCCTGCCGAAGCAGGGGCAGTACGCGGCTGGGGCCGTGCTCGGCGCGGTGTCGGCGCTGTATGGCTGCGGCCTGCTGCGGCTGACGGGTGTTCTTGCCAGCGCGCCGTGGCTGGCCAGTGCTTTGACCGGCGCCTTGTTCGCGGGACTGGTAATGGCCGCGATGGTGCTGCGTGCCCGGGGCCAGACGCCGGCGGCGACCACCGCCCGGCTCGAAGAGCTGCAGTCGCGCATCCGCCCCCACTTTCTGTTCAACACGCTCAACAGCGCCATCGCGCTGGTGCGCGAGGAGCCGGCCAAGGCCGAGACCATGCTCGAAGACCTGGCCGAGCTGTTCCGCCAGGCGCTGGCCGACCCGGGCGAATCGTGCACGCTGGCCGACGAGATCGCGCTAGCCGAGCGCTACCTGGCCATCGAGCAGGTGCGCTTCGGCGACCGCCTGCGCATCCGTTGGGACCTGGACGCCGCCGCCAGCAACGCGCGCCTGCCGCCGCTGCTGCTGCAGCCGTTGGTCGAGAACGCCATCAAGCACGGTGTGGAGCCCAGCCCCGAGGGCGCCAAGCTGCGCATTCGCACCGAGCGGCGCGGCGGCATGGTGGTGATCGAGGTGGTCAACAGCCTGCCGCCGCTGCGCTGGGCCGACGAGCCGCTGCCGCGCGGCCACGGCATTGCGCTGGCCAACGTGCGCGACCGCCTGCGGCTGCTGCACGACATGCAGATGCAGTTCAGCGCCGGCATGGACCAGAAGAGCTACCGGGTGCGCATCGCCATTCCTGCGGACTCCGCCGAATCATGACCCTCAAGACACTCATCGTTGACGACGAAGCCCTGGCGCGATCGCGCCTTCGCACGCTGCTGCGCGACTGCACCTCGCCCGCCGCCGAGGTGGTGGCCGAGGCCTCGCAGGGCGCCGAGGCGCTGCAGCACCTGACCACGATGGCGCTCGACCTGGTGCTGCTCGACGTGCACATGCCCGGCGTCGACGGCATCGAGGTGGCGCGCGCGCTGCGCAGCCGCTCCGATGCGCCGGCCGTGGTGTTCGTGACCGCGCATGCGACCCACGCGGTGACGGCCTTCGACCTCGACGCGGTCGACTACCTCACCAAGCCCGTGCGCGCCGAGCGGCTGCAGCAGGCGCTGCAGAAGGCAGAGCGCTTCCTGAAGGAGCGCCGCGCGCTGCAGGCTGAGGCCGTGCCCGAGACGGTGCTGATCCAGGACCGCGGCCGGGCCGAGCGGGTGCCGCTGTCGGAAGTGCTCTACCTCAAGTCCGAATACAAGTACCTCACAGTGCGCACGGCCACGCGCAGCCACATCCTCGATGGCTCGCTCAATGAGTTCGAGGAGCGCTATCCGAACCGCTTCCTGCGCGTGCACCGCAATGCGCTGGTGGCGCGCTCGGCGATTCGCGCGCTGGAGAAATACGACGACGGCGAGGACGCCGAGGGCTGGGCCCTGCGGCTGGACGCCATTCCCGAACCCGTGGCCGTGTCGCGCCGCCAGCTTGCCGCGGTGCGAGAAGTGCTCAAGGAAGCGCGATGAGCGACGACAAGCCCGTGGCTGCCGAGGCGCCGCCGCCGCCCGAATCGAAGCCGGAACCGGCCACCGAGCCACCGCAGGCCGCAGCGGTCGAGCCCGCACCTGCGCCCGAAGCGCAAGAGCCCGAACCGGTCACCGAGCCTGAACCGGAGCCAGAGCCGCCCATGCCCGCACGCGACCGCCTGCTGCTGCACATGCCCGTCGACGTGCGCAGCGCCTCGCTGGTGGTGCTCGCCGTGCTGGCCAGTGTGTTCGCGCTGCAGTGGGGCCAGGCCGTTTTCATTCCGCTGATGCTGAGCCTGCTGCTGACCTACGCACTGTCGCCGCTGGTGGACCTGCTCCATCGCTGGAAGCTGCCGCGCTGGATCGGCGCGGCGCTGATCCTCGTGGGGCTGTTCGGCGGGCTGGGCTGGACCGGCTATTCGCTCTCGGGCAGCGCCTCGCAGCTGCTCGATTCGCTGCCGGTGGCCGCACAGAAGCTCGGCCAGGCCATGCGCCGCGACAAGGGCGCCAGCGCCACGCCGCTCGAAAGCGTGCAGCAGGCCGCCGCGCAGCTCGAAAAGGCCGCCGAAGAAAACTCAGCCCGCGTCGCAGCGCGCAAGGGCGTGGCGCGCGTGGTCATCGAACGGCCGGGCTTCAACGTGCGCGATTACCTGCTGAGCGGCACAGTCGGGCTGCTGAGCGCGATGGGGCAGCTCACGCTGGTGGCTTTCCTCACTTACTTCGCGCTGTGCTCGGGCGACACCTTCCGCCGCAAGCTCATCAAGATCACCGGGTCGAGCCTGCAGAAGAAGAAGGTCACGGTGCACGTGCTGGACGACATCACGCGCAACATCGAGCGCTACCTGCTGGTGCAGATATTGGTGAGCGGCGTGGTGGGCGTGGCGACCGGCCTGGCGTTCTGGGCGCTGGGCGTGGAGAACGCGGCGGTGTGGGGAATCATCGCGGCCGTGACCAACCTCATTCCGTACATCGGCTCGGTGATCGTGCTGACGGCCGCAGGGCTGGTGGCCTTCCTGCAGTTCAACAGCCTGCAGATGGGGATCGTGGTGGGCGGCGTGTCGCTGGCGATTCACACGATCATCGGCAACCTGCTGATGCCCTGGCTCACCAGCCGCACCAGCCGCATGAACCCGGTGGCGGTGTTCGTGGGCGTGATCTTCTGGGGCTGGCTCTGGGGCATCTGGGGCCTGCTGCTGGGCATTCCGATCACGATGGTGATCAAGTCGATCTGCGACCGGGTGGAAGACCTGCAGCCGATCGGGGAGCTGCTGGGGGAGTAGGCCTAGCCCAGCAGGGCCTTCAACTCGCCGGCAGCCGCGCTGAGGATTTCCTGCGAGAGCACTTCGTCGTTGACCGCACGCGACAGCGACACCGCACCCACCAATGAAGACAGCGCCGAGATAGCCTTCGCGCGCTTCTCCTTCGATGGCTGCGCCGCCGCCAGGTTGGCCAGCAGATCGAGGTACATGTTCACCTGTCGTGTGTAGGCCGCTCGCGCCTGCTCGTTGCTGCGGGCCACGTCGCCAGCCAGCGTGGTCACGGCGCAGCTCGTGGCCAGTGCGTCGCGGTGCGCGGTGCTGAGGTAGGCGTCGACCAGCGTGGCCGCCACCGTCTGGCGGCTCGCCTTGGAAGCGGCGATGGCCTCGACGGCGCGGCCGCCGTCGCTCAGCGCGCACTCGATGGCCTCGGCCACCAGCGCGTCGCGCGAGGCAAAGTGCCGGTAGAAGCCGCCGTGCGTGAGCCCGGCCTCCTTCATCAGATCGGCCACGCCGACGCCATCGACGCCCGCCTCCCGGAAGCGCGCGGCGGCGGTTTGCACGATGCGCGCGTGGCTTTGCTCCTTGTTGGCTTTGGAATGGCCCATGTCGGTGAAAAAGTGCTCGGTCCTTGTGCTTGACGATGAGGATTATGTTCATCATCATCCTCAGTCTGGATGATGTTCATCATTCAGAAGTGCCCAAACCCCCTCCGAGGAGCCTCCCCATGCCCATGATCGACGTCTACGCCGCCGCAGACATGTTCCCCGCCGATGCCGACCGCCAGCTTGGCGAGGCGCTCACGCTCGCCGTGCTGCGCGCCGAGGGCGTGGCCAACCCCGGCCCCTTCCACCTCGACAACACTGCCGCCTACATCCACCGCTTGCCGGCATCGGCCGTGCAGACGGCCACCAGCGCGCAGGCCCGCACGGTGCGCGTGCAGATCATCACGCCGCCGGGCTCGCTGAACCGTGAAGGGCAGAAGCAGATCACCAGGGAAGCGACCGAGATCGTCACCAAACTCTCGGGCGATCCGAGCCAGGCGGCGCGCACCTGGGTGATCCTCACCGAGGCGGCGGAAGGCGGCTGGGGCCTCTTCGGCACTGCCTTCGGCAAGGAAGAGTTCGCGGCGCTGGCTGCCAAGGCGAAGGCTGCAGCGGCCGCCGGGTAATCGACCCGCCGCCGTGGCGAACGGCGGCGAGGGTGTCATTTCGGTGGGCTACGATATTGGGATCTAATTCCCAATAACGTCGTGCCCGAAGTTTCATCCAACCTTTCGCCGTCCCGGGCCAGCAACCCGGCCCGGCTGCTTTCCATCGACGCGCTGCGCGGCCTCGTGATCCTGTTCATGCTGCTGGACCACGTGCGCGAAACCTTCTATCTGCACCGGCAGGTGCCCGATCCGATGATCGTCGCGGAGACGCAGCCAGAGCTGTTCTTCAGTCGCCTGCTTGCCCACTTGTGCGCGCCGGTGTTCGTCTTTCTCACGGGGCTGTCGGCCTTCCTCTACGGCTCGAAGCAGGCCGACGGCCGGGCTACCGCATCGTCGTTCCTCTGGAAGCGGGGCCTGTTCCTCGTCCTGCTGGAGGTCACGGTCATCAACTTCGCGTGGACCTTCCAGTTTCCGCCGGCCAAGGTGTTCCTGCAGGTGATCTGGGTGATCGGCCTGTCAATGCTGGCGCTGGCGGCACTCGTGTGGCTGCCGCGCAAGGTGCTGATTGCGCTGGGCCTCGTGCTGGTCGCGGGGCACAACCTGCTCGACGGCCTGCACTTTCCCGTGGGCCATGTGCTGCACGTGCCCTGGGCCATCCTGCACGACCGGGGCTGGATCGAGGTGTTCGACGCACTGAAGCTGCGCACGTCTTATCCGCTGCTTCCCTGGATCGGAGTGATCGCGCTGGGCTACGCCGCCGGGCCGTGGTTCCTGCCCGGCGCCGATGCGGCGCAGCGCCAGCGGCGGCTGCTGGCATGGGGCGCTGCGCTGCTGGCGGGCTTCGTGCTGTTGCGGGTACTCGATGTCTACGGCGACAGGCCATGGGCGGTCGGCGACAGCGCAGTAACCACCCTGATGAGCTTTCTGAACATCACCAAGTACCCGCCTTCCTTGCTGTTCATCGCGTTGACCCTGGGCGTCGGCCTGCTGCTGCTGCGCGCATTCGAACGCAGGCAAGGCGCGGCCTGGCTCGCGCCGCTGGCCGTGTTCGGCGCGGCGCCCATGTTCTTCTACGTGCTGCATCTGTACGTGCTCAAGTTCCTCTACCTGGGGGCGGAGGCTATCTGGGGGCCCAACAAGGGCAAGCTCTTCGGTTTCGATGCGGTCTGGATGGTGTGGCTTGCCGCCGCCGTGTTGGCCTTTGCGCTGTATCCCGCGGTGCGTGCCTTCGCCGCACTGAAGGCGCGGCGCCGTGATATCGCCTGGCTCAAGTACCTGTGAGTGCCGTCGTTCGCCCATACCCGGCCGCGAGGCGGTTCTGTAGCGCAGCCCTCGCCATGCTGGGCACCTCCGCCATGGCGGTCGAAGGCGGCGGCTTCATCGAAGACACACGCTGGAGCGTGCTTCAGCGCAGCGTGTACGAGAACCGCAGCTACCTGCGCGGCGACCGCAGCAATGGCGGACGCAATGCCACGCTGCCAAGAGCGCAGCGCAGTGATTACGCGCAGGAGTGGGGCTACGGCCTCATGGGCAGCGTGGAATCCGGATTCACGCCGGGCTGGATCGGCTTCGGCGCGGATGCGCATGCTTCGCTCGCGCGCAATCTCGACGGCGACGATTTCCGCGTCGGCAAGATCCGAATGCTGCCGGCGGACAGCGCGGGCTACGCGCAGGACGGCATTGCGCGCGGCGGGGTGGCGCTGAAGGCGCGCGTCTCCTCCACGGTCCTGAAGGTCGGCGAGCAGCGCGTCAAGACGCCGATCTTCAGTTCTTCCGACACCCGCCTGCTGCCCGAAACCATGCGCGGCTGGCTGCTGACCAGCAACGAGTTCGACAAACTCACGCTGCAGGCCGGCCGCTTCACCGGCTCGACCGATCGCAATGCACGCAGCACGGACAACCCGCTGGTCGTGAACTATCTCGATCCGAAGTCGCCGCGCGGCGACGCGTTCGACTTCGTCGGTGGAACCTGGAAGGGCACTCCTTCACTTGCGCTCACGGCCTACCTCGGGCGCCTGAAGGACACCTGGCGCACCGGTTACCTGGGCGCTTACTACACGGTGCCGCTCCAGGAGAAGCGCGCGCTGTCCTTCGACCTGCAGGTCTATCACAGCAAGGACACGGGCCGTGCGCTGGCGGGCGCCATCGACAACACAACCGCAAGCCTGATGACTGCCTACAGCCATGGCCCCCACCGCGTGGGCCTCGGCTGGCAGAAGGTCGCGGGCGACACGCCGTTCGACTATGTGACGCGCGGCGCCATCTGGCTCGGCAACGCGGCGCAGCTCTCGGATTTCAATGCGCCGCGCGAGCAGTCGTGGCAGCTTCGATACGAAGCCGATGCCGCCAGTTGGGGCGCACCCGGCCTGACTCTGGGAGCGGCCTACATCCGCGGCAGCGGCATCGATGGCAGCCGCGTGCCGGCGCGTGGAGGCTATGCCTGGCTGGGCTATGGCCAGGGCGGCAGGCACTGGGAGCGCGACATCTGGCTGCGCTACACGGTCCAGCAGGGCAGCGCCAAGGGACTGGCCTTTTTGCTGCGCTACGGCGAGCACCGCAACAACAAGGCACAGGCCGAACTCAACACGCGTCAGATCCGCGTGGCCATGGAATACCCGATAGGCAACTGAGGAGAGCGGGCGGGCGGTGCGTCAGCGTGCTGCCTTGGCCGGCAGCTTCTTCACGAAGGTCGCGTCCGGGTCGAGCTGCTTTCCATCGCGCGTGCGCAACTCGATCTTCGGCACCGGCTTGCCGCTGTCGCGCTCGAGCAGCACGGAATGCCGCTCGCCCTTGGCGTACAGGTGCGCCTCGCCCCAGTGCCGCAGGCCCACCACCACGGGGAACAGGCCCTTGCCCTTGGCCGTCAGCACGTACTCCTGGTAGAGCGATCCATCAGAGGCGGGCGCCAGGTCGAGCACGCCTTCCTGCACCAGGTGTTTCAGCCGGTCCGACAGGATGTTCTTCGCAACGCCCAGGCTCTGCTGGAACTCGCCGAAGCGCTTCATGCCGTCGAAGGCGTCGCGGATGACGAGCAGCGACCACTGGTCGCCGACGATCTCGAGCGCACGTGCCATCGGGCATGCGTCGGTTTTGAGGCTTCTTCTACGGGCCATGACTTTTCTTCCTGGGCTGGGTGCAAGTTTAGACCGCAATGGCCGGTCGGTTGCAGAGTAAAACTGCAATGACTAGGATCGGCCTCGAGGAATCCCCACCATGCCCTATCTCCAACTCGACGTGAACGGCCACCACCCCGTGGCCGACAAGAAGCGCCTCGCAGCAAAACTCAGCGAAACCTACGCGCAGATGATGAGCGTCGACATCCGCCGCATCAGCATCGCGATCCGCGAAGTGGGCGAGGGCGGCGTGTGGCGCATGGTGGACGGCGAGCCCGCCGAGGTGTCGGTGCTCATGTGCGACATCCGGCGCGGTCGGTCGGCCGAACTGCGGCTCGAAGTGGCCAAGGCGCTGTGTCGCGACTGCATCGAGATCCTGGGCTTGCGCGAAGACCGGCTCAACGTTGAGTTCACCCAGCATTCGGGCGACGAGATGTACCACCCGACACTCGGCGGCTACAGTCCCGAGTGGTCCGAGGGCGAAGATCGGTGAGCGGCCGCGATGCGGGGCGAGCTCAGCGCAGCTCGCGTTGCATCAGCACGGTGTCGACCCATTGGCCGAACTTGAAGCCGACGTTGCGCAGCACGCCGACCATCTCGAACCCGAGGCGCTCGTGCAGGCCTTGCGAGCCGGCGTTCGCACTGTTGCCGACCACCGCCACCATCTGCGTGAAGCCGCTGTCGGTGCAGCGCCGGATCACCTCGCGCAGCAGCGCCTTGCCGATGCCGTGGCCGTGCATGTCTTGCGCGACGTAGATTGAGTCTTCCACCGTGTGCCGGTAGGCGGAACGGGCGCGGTAGGCGGTGGCATAGGCATAGCCGACCACCTCGCCGTCCTTCAGCGCGACGAGGTAGGGAAGGCCGCGCCGGAGCACATCGGCGCGGCGCGCCTGCATCTGGTCGACGGTGGGTACTTCTTCTTCGAAGGAACAGAGGTCGTGCAGCACGTAGTGGCTGTAGATGGCCTGCACGGCGGCCATGTGGTGCGGCTCGGCGTCGAGGATTTCAACGGTGGCGGAAGTGGTGCATTGCGATGACATGGCCCGATCTTGACGATCCACCATCGATAAGTGAAGCTTCGTTGACCTATGCAAGGCATAAGAAATACTTTGGATAAATCACTGAACCTCGACCAGCTCAAGTCCTTCGGGCTGGTGATCGAAACGGGCAGCTTCTCGGCAGCGGCCGACCGGCTGGGCGTCTCGCAGCCGGCTGTGAGCCTGCAGATCCGCCAGCTGGAGCGCCGGCTGGCGGTGCGCCTCGTCGAGCGGGTCGGCAAGCGCGCGAAGGCCACGCCAGCGGGCATGGAGCTGCTGCGCCACGCGCAGCACATCGAGACCGCGGTGGAGAACGCCGTCGATGCATTGGTCGACCACGCCAGCGGCATCGCGGGCCGCGTGCGGCTTGGCACGGGCGCGACGGCCTGCCTGCATTTTCTGCCGGCCGTGCTGCGTGGCCTGCGCGAACAGTTTCCGGAGCTGGGCGTGGTGGTCAGCACCGGCAACACTGAGGATCAGGCGCGCAAGGTGGAAGAGAACAGCCTCGACCTCGCACTGGTCACGCTGCCGGCGGCCGGTCGTTCGTTGACGGTCATGCCGGTGCTGGACGACGAGTTCGTTGCCATCGGCCGGGCAGACCTCGCGCCGCTGAAGGCGAGGATTACACCGGGCGACTTGGGCGCATTGCCGCTGGTGCTGTTCGAGCCCGCCGCCAACACGCGCAAGCTGGTCGACCGCTGGTTTGCCGCCGGTGGCCTGCAGCCGCAGCCCGTGATGGAGCTGGGCAGTGTCGAAGCGATGAAGGAGATGGTGGCCGCGGGGCTGGGCTATGCCATCGTGCCCGGCATGTCGATGGTGGGCCGCGGCGCCCACCCCGAGCTGAAGACCAGCCGCCTGAATCCCCGAATGCACCGCACGCTGGCCGTGGTGATCCGGCGGGACAAGCCCGTCAACAAGGCCTTGCGCGTGGTGCTCGATGCGATCGTGGCGGCCGGAAAGAAGCCCGGCCGCCGCTGATCGATCTTCTTCAGTGCCGCGTCATTCCGGAACCGCAGCCAGCGACGCACCGCCGCGCGCCCGGCCCAGTGTGCCGACGATGAGCGCCGCGATCAGCACCAGCACGCCGCTGAGCACCATCGCACTGGAAATGCCGAAGCTGTCGACCGTCACGCCGCCGATCAGCGCGCCAGAGGCAATCGCCACCTGAAAGCCGCTCACCAGCAGGGCCTGGCCGGCTTCGGGTGCGTCGGGCACCGCTTCCATCATCCAGCCCGTGAGCGCCACCGGAATCAGGCCGAAGGCCACGCCCCAGATCACGACCACCACCGCGCCGGGCACGAAGCCGGAGCCGATCACCGTGGTCAGCAGCAGGGCAGTGGCGAGCATCAGCGCCGCCAGCAGGGTGGTGCCGCGCACACTGCGCGCCACCAGGCTGCCGCCGACGAAGGTGCCGACGAAGCCCACCGCGCCGTAGACCAGCAGCAGCGTCGAGACCGAGTTGGGCGCCAGGCCGAACACCTGTTGCAGCAGCGGCTTCAGGTAGGTGTAGGCCGCGAAGTGGCCGGCGATGAAGAACAGCACCGCGAGCAGGCCGACCTGCGCCATGCGGCGCGTGAGCGGCGTCAGCAGGTCGCGTGCGCCGATGGCGCGCACCGGCGGAATCGCGGGCAGCAGCCACAACTGCACCAGCAGCACAACGGCCGCCAGCGCACCGGTCACCGCGAACGAGGCGCGCCAGCCGAACAGCGTGCCGAGGAACGAGCCGGCGGGTACACCGAGCACCGTAGCGGCCGACACGCCGGCCAGCACCAGCGACATCGCGCGTGCCTGCGAAGCGTGCGGCACCAGTTGCGTGGCGGCAGCGGGCGCAAAAGTCCAGAAGCCACCGACGCACAGGCCGAGCAGCAGGCGCGCCACCAGCATCGTGCCGAAGTTGGGCGCGAAGGCGGCGAGCAGGTTGGAGGCAATCAGCAGCGTGGTGAGCGCGATCAGCACGGTGCGGCGGTCGAGCTTGCCCGACGCCACGATCAACGCCGGACCGGCGAATGCGGCCAGCACGCCGGGCATGGTGACCATCAGGCCGGCCGTGCCGTCGGACACGTTGAGGCCGCGCGCGATGTCGGTCAGCAGGCCGATGGGCATGAACTCGGTCGAGACCATCGCGAAGGTGCCGACGGCAATGGAGCTGACGGCGAGCCATGCGGAGCGGGACGCAGGCACTGGTGCGGAGACCGGCGCCGGTGCAGCGAGGTCGTCGATGCACGGGTTGCTGCTTGGGGAATTCATCATGGGAAGCGGTCCTTGGAAGCATCGGCGACGCGTGGGCCAATGCTGGTGAAGAGGCATTGGAGTGTGCGAGCCGTCGCCTCCGCGACAAAGACGCCGGGGAGCAGTAGTCAGTTTCCCTGGGGCGAACAATCGACCCTTTTGATGGCTGTAGCCATCCGCGTATCCGTATTTGCTGGCGTGGCCCGCAGCTACAGCACCCGGCCGTCGGCGATAAAGGAGTCGCCGATCAGTACACGAAAGACCGCACCCTGCGCAAATTTCGGTTGCGCCACCGCCGGCGAGAGGAATTCGATGTCCAGCGCCGCAGGCTTGCCGCGCTCCAGCGCATCCCCCGGCGGCACGACCCAGCGCGCCGAGAAGCCTTCCTTGTCGATCACCAGTGCGCAGCGGTATTCACCCGGCGCAATTGGCACGTCCTGCGAGGGCAGCGCGGGCTTGCGGAAGGTGAGCTCGACGCGCGCATGCGGCGTGAAGGTGCCGGCCGTGTCGAAGCTCGGCGGCGCGACGGCCGGCGCGCGCGGCGCACGGCGCGGGCGCTTGCTGATGAGCCATGCAATCACGTTGCCGATGATCGGCACCCACAGCACCATCAGCAGCGTTGCGATGTCGCGCGTGGTGGTGCCCGGTGTCGCGTAATGCCGGACGACGGCGCCACCGACGGCCACGCACAGCAGGACGATGACGATGACCTTGCGGCGGAACTGGATCTTCGTGGTGCTCATGCCTTGGGTGGCGCCGCTTCGGGAAACGATGGAATGTCGGATGTGTGATCGAGCCACGGCACTTCATGCGAGGTCCAGATGTGCGCAGTGGGTCGCTGGCCCGGGTCGTCGTCGAGCGACCCCACCCGCAGGATCACCTGCGGCTGCGCCACCCATTCGGCAACCAGGTGCGTGCCGCAGCGGGTGCAGAAGTGGCGCAGCTTGCCGGGCGTCGATTCGAAGGAGCCGATGGCGTCCTCGCCCGCAGTCCAGCGGAAGTCCGACCGGTCGGCGCGCGCGGTCGTGGTGAAGGCCGCGCTGTGCGCCTTGCGGCAGGTCGCGCAATGGCAGTGGACGATGGGGCCGGCGAGGCGGGTGGCCTCGTACCGGACGGTGCCGCACAGGCAGGAGCCTTTCATGGCTTTTCCTTTTTTCGGTCGCGATGGGTGAGTGGGGTTGCGAGTCTAGGCCCACCGCAAGGGCGGGCTTATCCCACCCGCAGCACCGCATCGGCCGGCAGCGCCTGCCAGTCGATCCATTCGCCCACCGCCACGTGGTGTGTCGGCACGGCGGCATCTTGCACATCGCCCCACTGCAGCGTGAGCTTGCGCGCGCCGAGCCGCAGCGCGATCTCGAAGCCCGGCCAGTGCGCGGGCACGCGCGGCGTCAGCGAGAGCTGGCGACCCTTCACGCTCAGGCCCAGCAGCGTCTCGACCGCCGCGCGGTGCAGCCACGCGGCCGAGCCGGTGTACCAGCTCCAGCCGCCGCGGCCCACGTAGGGCGCGGCACCGTAGACGTCGCCCGCCATCACGTAGGGCTCCAGTTCGTAGGCCGGGCCGCGCTCGGGGTGCTGAGCACGATGTGCAGGGCTCAGCCCCTCGAAACTCCGCCACGCCGCTTCGTGGTCGCCTTGCAGCGCCTGCGCCATCAGCGCCCACACCGCACCGTGCGAGTACTGCCCGCCGTTCTCGCGCACACCGGGCGGGTAGGCCTGGATGTAGCCCGGGTTGTTGCCCGAACGCGCGAACGGCGGCGTCAGCAGGCGCAGCAGTCCGGCCGATTCGTCGTGCAGCAGTTTCTTGACGGACTCCATGGCCGGCCCCGTGTGCGCCGCGTCCGAGGCGCCCGACAGCACCGACCACGCCTGTGCAATCAGGTCGATGCGGCACTCGTCGTTGGACGACGAGCCCAGCGGCGCGCCGTTGTCGAAAAAGGCGCGGCGGAACCAGGCGCCGTCCCAGCCGGCGTCGTGCAGCGCGGCGATCCAGCCGGTGCGCGCCGCCGTCCAGCGCGCGGCGCGTTCGTGCTCGCCGCGCGCCTGGGCCAGCGGCGCGAACTGCGCGACCACGCTGCACAGGAACCACGCGAGCCACACCGATTCGCCGCGGCCTTCGTTGCCTACGCGGTTCATGCCGTCGTTCCAGTCGCCGGTGCCCATCAGCGGCAGGCCGTGCACGCCGGTCTTCAGGCTGCGGTCGATGGCGCGCGCGCCGTGCTCGAACACGCTGGCCATCTGGCCGCTGCGCTGCGGGGCGTAGTACGCGTCTTCGGCGCCATCAGGAATGGCCGGGCCTTCGATGAAGCCGGCCATCTCGTCGAGCAGAGATGCATCGCCCGTTACCTCGACATAGTGCGCTGACGCATACGGCAGCCACAGCAGGTCGTCAGAGAAATGCGTGCGCACGCCGGCGCCGCCGGGCATGTGCCACCAGTGCTGCACGTCGCCTTCAGGAAACTGTCGTGCCGCGTTGACCAGGATCTGCTCGCGCAGCCGCGCCGGGTCGGTGAGTGCGAAGGCCATTGCGTCCTGCAGCTGGTCGCGAAAGCCGAAGGCACCGCCCGCCTGGTAGAAGCCCGCCTTCGACCACAGCCGGCAGGCCAGCGTCTGATAAATCAGCCAGCGGTTGACCAGCGCGTCGAACAGCGGATCGGGCGTGCGCACCTGCAGGCGGCCGAGCAGCTCGTCCCAGAAGCCGCGCACTTGCGTCAGCGCTTCGGGCACGTCGCGCTGGCGCCAGCGGCGCGCGAGCTCGAGTGCGGCGTCAGCGCTGTCCGCATGGCCCAGCACGAAGGTGAAGCTGGCGGTGTCGCCTGCCGCCACCACGAATTCGCCGCCGATGGCTGCGCAGGCGTCAAGCCCGCTGCCGGCGCGCCGTGCGAGCGTGTCGGGCACTTCGACCATGCCGCGATCACCGAAGAATTCATTGCGGTCGCAGGTCCATTGCGTGGCACCTTGCAGCCCCGCCAGCAGCAGAAAGGCCGTGCTGCCGCCGAAGCCCGCGCCCGATTCGCGCTGCTGGCCGAACACGGCCGGCTGGTCTTCCGGCTTCCAGCAATGCACGGTGCGCCGCGTGCCCCGCGCGTCGCCGAGCTGCCACTCGGCCATGGCCAGTGCGCGCAGGCGGCGCGTGCCGGTGCCGCCGTTTCGCACGCGCACGTGCACGAGCTTGACGGCCTCGTCGCGGTCCGCGAAGAAGGTGGTTTCCAGCGCGAGACCATTCGCTTTGTGCTCGAACACGGTGTAGCCCTGGCCGTGCCGCACACGGTGGCGTGCGCCGGCCGTGTTGCCACCAGCAGGTGTCAGCGGCAGCATCTCGCGCGAAGCAAGATCCTGCAGCAGGTAGTGCTCGAAGGCCGGGTCCTGCACCGGGTCGTTCGACCACGGTGTCACCTGATGCATGCGGCTGTTGCCGGCCCAGGTGAAGCCCGTGCCCCACTCGGAAACCTGGAAGCCGAAGCCCGCGTTGGCGATGACGTTGATCCACGGCCGCGGCGTGCGCCGGTCGAGGCCGACCTCGAAGCGGAACTCGCCGGTGCCGGCGTCGAAGTCGCCGGTCGGGGCGGTGGCCGATGGCGTCGGGGCGGGGTGCGGCAGCAGGGGCACGCCCGGCAACGCGGCGGCAGCGTCGACTGTCGATGCCGCTGTGTCGTTGCGGGCCTCGTGCAGCGCAGCCACCTGCACTTCGAGCGGACGCCCGTCGGCCGTGAAGACCGCGCGCGCCAGGCTGGAGAGCGCGGCCTTTTCCGAGGGCACCACGTCCTGGTCGCGCAGCAGGTAGAAGCCGGCCGTGTCGTTGCGCGGAAAGCTGTTCTGCGTCTGCTGCGCGACGCGTGCGCGCAGGCTTTCTATTTCGCGCTGCAGCGGCATCAGGTACGAGTTGGGCTCGCCGTTGAGCACCACCAGGTCGCAGGCCACGCCGCCGAAGCCCCACCAGGGCTGGGCGCGCAGCAGCGTGTTGATCAGCCCCATGCCGATCATCGAGTGGATGTGCACCAGCACGATGGGCTTGTCGCCCGAGATGCCGAAGCGCCAGATTTGCCGCAGGTCGATCAGCCCGCGGTCGCGCATGACGCGCGGCGTGGTGTAGGTGAGGATGGTCGTCAGGTCTTGCAGCGCCAGGTTCTGCGCGGGCGCAATGCTCAGGTCGCGCAGCCGCACCTGCGCCAGCGTGGCGGCCATGCGGGTGGCGCGCTCCACGTGCATCGGCTGCATGTAGCGGTCGATGCCAGGCATCAGCGCGTCGATGTTCTTGTCGGCCGCAGTGGCAAAGCTCAGGCGCGCGGTGGCGCCGGGCGCAATCGACAGCCGCACGCGCAGGCAGGCGATGGGGTCCAGCCCATTGACCTGCTTGCCGTTGGGCGTGAGCGGTTGCGCGTCGAGCGCGGGGTTGGCCAGCGTGCGGTTGCGCCCGATGAAGGCGCGCCGGTCGGTCATGCAGTCGACCGAGAGCACGTGGGCATCCGCCGAGGCCAGGAAGTGCGCGGCGGCCATCACCGCGTCGCCGTGCAGGCGCGGCTTGCGCAACATCAGCAGCGCGCGCCACGCGGGCTCCCAGCGCGACTCGACGAACAGGTTGGCGAAGGCCGGGTGCGCCTCGTCGGCCTTGGGGTTCGACAGCACCGGCTCGAAGTACGAGACCAGTTCGAGCGTGCGCGTTTCCTCGCCCGAGTTGTGCAGCGTGATGTTGCGCAGCTCGGTGTCGTCCTCGGGGCTGATGAGCACCGTGGTGCGCACCTGCAGGCCGGGGCCGGTCGCGTCGAACTGCACGTGGTCGGCCAGGAAGCGCGTGCGGTAGCGCCAGCCGTCACCCGGCGCGGGCAGGGCGGTGAGCGAGGTGAGCTCCTGAGTGCCCTCGTCGCGCACGAAGAAGAAGGTGCCGTAGCTGTCGCGCAGCGGGTCGTCGCGCCAGCGCGTCACGTTGAACGAATGCCAGCGGCTCACACCAGCGCCGTTGGCACGCAGGGCAAGGGTGTAGCGGCCGTTCGACAGCAGGTGCGTGGGCTGGAAGCCGGGCGCCATCGGGTCGACCAGGCGGGGCTGGAACAGCGGCGCCAGCTCGGCCTGGCTGGGTTCGGGCGGCGTGCGCGGATCGGCGCTGCCGATGATCTGCCGCGGCGTGCGCTCGTGCAGCAGCGACTCGTGCGCCTGCACCAGCGCGGCGCTGCCGAACCAGCGGCGCGGCGCATCGGCGCACAACACATTGCACAGCGCCACCAGCGACATGCCCTGGTGGTGTGCCATGAAGTTGCGCACCACGGTGAAGTCCTGGCCCTCAGGCTGGCGCGAGACGGTGAAGTCGATCGCGTCGTGAAAGCCGAACTCGCCGCGAGCGCCCAGCGATTCGAGCAGTTCCAGGTTGATCACCGCCGCCCCGGGCGCGAACGGCGCGGCCATGGCGCTCGCATAGGGCGCCACCACGCGGTCGGTGGGTGGCGTGCGCCGCAGCGCGAGGCGCGGCACGCCGAAGGGCGAGTACTGGTAGGCCAGCGAGTGGTCTTGTGCGAAGTAGGCCGATTCGGAAACGCCCCACGGCAGGTTCTGCGCCCGCCCGAAGGCCTGCTGCTCGGCGATGGCGGCGGCGTTGGCCACTTGCAGCAGGCCGTCGGTGGGCTCGGTCATCACGAGCGCGGGCATGACGTACTCGAACATCGAGCCCGACCACGACTTCAGGCTGGGCTCGAAGCCCACCAGCAGGAATGGCCGACCCAGCGCCATCCAGTGGCGGCGCGGCACGTCGCCCTTGGCAATTGCAAGGAAGCTCAGCAGCCGCGATTCGGAAGCCAGCAGGTCGTAGTAGCTCGCGTCGAGCACGTTCTCTTCGACCCGCAGGCCGATGTGGAACAGATGGCGCTTGGGGTCGTAGAGGCCGCTGAAGTCCATGCCGGCCTGCAGCGCGTCGCAGCGCACAGCCAGTGCTTCGAGCGCGGGCGCTTCATGCGGCTGGCAGCCTTCGGCGGCGAAGGCGCGGCAGGCCTGCGCCACGGCCACCAGGTGGCCCGCGAAGTTGCCGCTGTCCACGCTCGACACGTAGTCGGGCGGCAGCGGCTTCAGTGTCTGCGTGTCATACCAGTTGAACAGGTGGCCGTTGTGCTTGTGCATGCGGTCCACGCTGTCGAGCGTGGCGGCGATGCGGGCGAGCAGGGCGGCGGTATCGATCCACCCGAACTCGCGCGCGCAACAGGTGGCCAGCAGGTACATGCCGATGTTGGTCGGCGAGGTGCGGTGCGCGATGGTGGGCTGCGGCTCGAGCTGCAGGTTGTCGGGCGGCAGGTGGTTGTCGTCCGGGCCCACCACGTGCTCGAAGAAGCGCCAGGTGTCGTGCGCAAGCTTCTCGAGGTAGGTGCGCTGATCGGCGTTGAGCGGGTCTGGCGCCTTTGCCTCGGTGCGGCTGCCCCACCAGGCCGCGACCGGTGCCAGCGCCCACAGCACGAACAGCAGCGCGCCGATCACCGGGTACGCGCTCCAGTGCGCCGCCACGGCGAGCGCGAGGCATGCCACGCTGCTCGCGGCGGCATTGCGCAGGAAGGGCGCGAGGCGGCCGCTAGCTTGCGCCTGCGCCTGCGCGGCCGTGGTCCATTCGAGCAGATGCCGGCGGCTGACCACGAGGCGCCAGGTCGCGCGGAACCATGCGTCGAGCAGCAGCCGCGTCTGCGCCGCGAGTTGCACGAACTGCCAGGCCGCGCCGGCCATGGCGCGCAGCAGCTCGACCGCACCCACGTCGAAGAAGTGGCGCAGCTCGATGGCGCGGCGCGTGGGCACCAGCCCGGCCAGCGCGCCGAGCAGCGGCCCCAGCGTGAGCGCCGACGCCACGGCCGCCAGCGCCCAGCCCAGCGGCATGGCCTGCGTGAAGACCACCAGCACCAGCAGCGCGAAAGAAGCCGGCGCCACCAGCGAGCGGCGCAGGTTGTCGCTCATCTTCCAGAGGCCCAGCGCGTCGATGCCGAAGCGGCGCGCGCGCCACATCAGCGGCAGCAGCTGCCAGTCGCCGCGCACCCAGCGGTGCACGCGCGACGCCGCAACTCCGGCATGGTGCGGATGGTCCTCGACAAGTACTACGTCGCTCACCATGGCGCAGCGTGCGACCGTGCCTTCGAGCAGGTCGTGGCTAAGCACCGCGCCGTCGGGCAGGCGGCTATCGAGCGTGGCGTGCAGCGCGCGCACGTTCAGCAGGCCCTTGCCGGTGAAGGAGCCGCTGCCGAACACGTCCTGGTAGATGTCGGAGGCACCGCTGCCGTAGGGGTCGAGCCCGCACTGGCCGGCGAACACCCAGTGGAAGAAGGAGCGCTCGTGCCGCAGCGGAAACGGCGTGACGATGCGCGGCTGCAGGATGCCGAAGCCGGCGACCACGCGCTGCCCTTGCACGTCGATTTCGGGTGCGTTGAGCGGGTGCGCGGCAATCGACACCAGGTCGCGCAGGGCGCCGGGCGGGAGGCCTGTGTCGCTGTCGAGCGTCAGTACATACGGCGTGCGGCCGGCGGCGAGCCGCAGGCCCGGTGCGAGCGGCAGGAAGCCGCTGGCGTCGCCAGCCGCGAGCAGGCGCACCAGCATTTCGAGCTTGCCGCGCTTGCGTTCCCAGCCCATCCAGCGCTGCTCGGTGTCGCTCCAACTGCGCGGGCGATGCAGCAGCAGGAAGCGCGGCGCCTCACCGGGCGCCACGGGGTATTTGGTGTTGAGCGCGGCAATGCGTTGCAGGGCGTCGTCGAGCAGCGGCCCGTCTTCAGGTAGCGAGGCCAGCGGTGCATCGGCCCAGTCGGTGAGCAGCGCGAACTGCGCATGTGTTTCGCGGTTGGCGAGCCAGTGCAGTTCGAGCCGGTGTGCGAGCTGTGCGTTGTTCGCGACCGAACCCAGCAGCGTGGGCATGACGACGAGCGCGCGGTGCCGCTCGGGAATGCCGTTCGCAAAGTCCAGGCGCGGCAAGGCCTGCACGCGCACCGACTCGGCCATGATGCGTTGAGCAAGCGCGAGCAGCGCTTCCGACAACGGCCATGCCAGAAGCACGAGCGCCAGCACGGTGGTCCAGTCTTCGCGGTGCGGCAGGCTGTGCACCACGGCGAACAGCAGCAGCGCGGTGCCCAGCGCCACGGAGCCGACGTAGACCGGCAATCGCCAGCCGCGGTGGCCGCGTGCCTGCCGCGTGCCGGGCGCCCGCCCGGCACGGCCCGCGTGGCCGTTCGATTGCAGCGCGGCGATCAGCGCGGGCCTGCCCTGGCCGAAGAGGTAGTAGCCGGCGGTGCCGTCGGCGCGGTCGGTCTCCGCGCCCGCATCGTCGGCTGGCGCGCTCGCGGCCAGTTGCACCACGGCTTGCGCGACGGCGCGCTCGGGCTGTTCGCTGCTGCGCGCCACCTGTTCCATCGCATGCGTGATCTGCTGGCGCGTGAGCTCGCTCTCGTTGGCGAAGCTCGGCAGTTCGCGCAGCACGCGCAGCGAACGGCTCACGGGTTCGATCAGGTCGCTCCACTCGACCTGGCCGATCATGCGCAGCGTGATGATGATGTTGCCGACCGTGAGGTTGGCGGCGGCCTGCGCGTTCTGCGCTTCGCCGATCAGCGCCGGCCCGTTGGGGCAGTGCTGTTCGGTCCAGCGCACCAGCGCGGGCATGTCTTCGCCATGCTCGACGGGCAGGCGCTGCCACAGCTGCGTGAGGTAGTTGTCCTGCAGGCCGTGGCTTTGCAGCGCGCGGTAGAGCACGTCGAGGTCTTGCACCGAAAGATGCGGCGCGGCGTCCCATGCGGCATGCGCGATCTCGCGCGCCACCTTGTTCTCGGCAATGCTCTCGGCCACGCGGCGCAGGTTTTCGAGCAGCACCACGCGCAGGGTGGTGGGCAGCGCCCACAGCTCGCCGAGCGTGAGCTCGTCGATGTCCTGGTAGGCGTTGAGGAAGGCGGTGAACAGCGTCTTGTTGAGCACGCTGTCGGTGTGCGCCACGTAGGCCCAGGCAATGCCGTACACGCGCGGCAGGCCTGCCAGCGGCGGCGCGGCGAGCTTGGGCAGGCGCGCGTAGTAGCTGCGCGGCACGCCGTCGTGAATCTGCTGGAGCTGCGCCTCGACCAGGTGGAAGTTGTCGAGCAGCCACTCGGCCGCGGGCGACACGTAGCGCCCGCTGAGCGAGATCAGCGCGATGTAGTCGAACGCGTTGCGCAGCGACGCGAGGTTTTCGTCCACGCGCGGAAAGAAGGGCGCACCCTCGCGCGCGAGGCGGCGGTCTTCTTCCACCACCTGGGCGCGGGCGAGGCTGTGGCCATGCTGCTCGAAACGCTGGATGCCGAAGAGTTCGGCGCGGATCGGTGTGGCTACCGGATCATGCGGGCCAAGCAGCAGCGCCCGGGCGTACGGACTGAGTCCCTGGAGACGGTCGACGACGGCTGCGGCGCTCAAGCGATGGCGAAGAGACCAATACCCAGCACCACGGCCACGCAGGCGATCGTGACGATGCGGCCCGCAGCGAGCGCGCGCACCCGTTGCATGTGGCTTCGCAGCGAGAACCAGCGCCCGTGGGCGCGCGCGCAGTGGCGCATGTGGGAGGCAAGTGCCTTGGCGTCGTTGCCGACGAAATCGATGGGCGAATGGGTGAGGGACTGCGGGACTGGCATGGCAACGGGCTCCTTGTAACGACTTCGAGCTGCCGCGCGATTGCGAGAACTGTGAACGTGTCCGACCGTACGCTTTTAAATGACCTTACAGGTGCCTGATTGCAGACGCCGGACGTAGGAAAGGGCGCCGAAGCGCCCTTTGCAGTGGCCGGAATGAGGCGCGTCAGCCCGTGTTGCGCAGCCCCGCCGCCACCCCGTTGATCGAGATGTGAATGCCGCGCTGCAGCCGCTCGCCGCCGTCGCCTGCGCGGTAGCGCCGCATCAGTTCGACCTGCAGGTGGTGCAGCGGATCGATGTACGGGAAGCGGTGGCGCACCGAGCGCTGCATTTCGGCATTGCCTTCGAGCCGCTGCTTCGCGCCGGTGATGAGCGTGAGCGCGTCGGAGGTGCGGTGCCATTCGGCATCGATCATCGAGAACACCTTCTGGCGCAGCTTGCGGTCGGTGACCAGCTCGGCGTAGCGCGAGGCCAGCGCGAGGTCGCTCTTGGCGAGCACCATGTCCATGTTCGACAGCAGCGTGCGGAAGAAGGGCCACTGCTCGTACATGCGCTGCAGCAGCGCCTGTCGTTCCTTCTTGCCCGCGGCATTGCTGGCGGCGGCCAGGAACTGCTCCACGCCCGAACCGAAGCCGAACCAGCCCGGAATGGTCAGGCGGCACTGGCCCCAGCTGAAGCTCCACGGCACCGCGCGCAGGTCGTCGATCTTGTGGCTCGGGTTGCGTGAGGCGGGGCGCGAGCCGATGTTGAGTTCGGCGATCTCGCGGATCGGCGTGGAGCCGAAGAAGTAGTCGCCGAAGCCCGGGGTTTCGTAGACCAGCTTGCGGTATGCGGCCATGCTGGCTGTCGAAAGTTCGCCCGCAGCCGAGAGGAAGGTGGCGGGCGCCGACTTGCCCTGCGGCAGCAGCGTGGCTTCGAGCGTGGCAGCCACCAGCGTTTCGAGGTTGCGCCGGCCGATCTCGCGGTTGGCGTACTTCGAGCCGATCACTTCGCCCTGCTCGGTCAGGCGGATCTGGCCGCGCACCGTGCCGGGCGGCTGCGCGAGGATGGCCTGGTAGCTAGGGCCGCCGCCGCGCCCCACCGTGCCGCCGCGGCCGTGGAACATGCGCAGGCGAATCGGGTTGGCCTTCTTCTTGTTGAGCTCGTCGAACAGCGACACCAGCGCGATGCCCGCGCGGTACAGCTCCCAGTTGCTGGTGAAGATGCCGCCGTCCTTGTTGCTGTCGCTGTAGCCGAGCATCACGTCCTGCTCGGCGCCCGAGCGTTCGATGAGCGCCTGGATGTTCGGCAGCGCATAGAAGGCGCGCACGATGGGTGCGGCGTTGCGCAGGTCTTCGATGGTTTCGAACAGCGGCACCACGATCAGGTCGCAGGTCGCGTTGCTGTCCATTGCGCCGCGCAGCAGGCCCACTTCTTTTTGCAGCAGCAGTGCTTCGAGCAGGTCGCTCACCGTTTCGGTGTGGCTGATGATGTAGTGGCGGATGGCCGCGGCGCCGTAGCGCGCACGCGAGACGCGGGCGGCGGCGAAGATGGCCAGCTCGCTCTTTGCGAGCGGCGAATAGTCGGCGTCGGGCACGCGCAGCGGGCGGGCGTCGTCGAGCAGCCTGAGCAGCAGCGTCTGCTTGGCCTCTTCGGCGAGCGAGGCATACGAGGGCTCGATGCGCGCGGTGGCCAGCAGCTCGGCGATCACCGCTTCGTGCTTGTCGGAGCTCTGGCGCAGGTCGACCGTGGCCAGGTGGAAGCCGAACACTTCTACCGCGCGAATCAGCGGCAGCAGGCGCGGCGCGGCGAGCACGTTGCCGTGCTTTTCCTCGAGCGATTCGGCCACGGTGCGCAGGTCGGCCAGGAACTCTTCGGCCGTGGCGTACGGGTTCTGCGGTGCGACGGCATGGCGCGCAGCCTCGCCGCCGGTGAGCTCGCGCAGCGTGGCCGCCAGGCGCGCATACACGCCGGTGAGGGCGCGGCGGTAGGGCTCGTCCTTGCGATGCTCGTTGGTGTCGGGCGAGCGTTCGGCCAGCCCCTGCATCTCGACCGATACATCGACCAGCGTGGCCGACAGCGACAGTTCGCCGCCCAGGTAGTGCACTTCGGTGAGGTAGTGGCGCAGCGCCAGTTCGCACTGGCGGCTCAGGGCGTATTCGAGCGTCTGGGCGGTGACGTTGGGGTTGCCGTCGCGGTCACCGCCGATCCACTGGCCCATGCGCAGGAAAGGCGCGACCGATGGCGTGTGGCCGCCTTGGGCGAGGGCCTTTTCGAGGTCGGCGTACACGCGCGGAATCTCGCGCAGGAAGGTGGCTTCGTAATAGCTCAGCGAGTTCTCGATTTCGTCGGCCACGGTGAGCTTGGAGAAGCGCAGGATGCGCGTCTGCCAGATCTGCGTGACGCGGGTGCGCATCTGCGTTTCGTTCTCGGCAAATTCGAGCGGCGATAGCGCATCTTTGCCGCCCGCATAGGCGCTCTGGCGCAGCCTGATCTCGTCGCGCACGGTGAGCAGCTGCGCAATGGCGCGCTCGGCGTCGAGGATGCTCTTGCGCTGCACTTCGGTCGGGTGCGCGGTGAGCACCGGCGACACGTAGCTGTGGGCCAGCGAGGCGACGATGTCGTCGGGCTTTACGCCGGCCTTGCGGATGCGGGCGAGCGCGGTTTGCAGATCGCCTTCGACGCTTTCGCCCGCGCGTTCCGTTTCCGTGCGGCGGCGGATCTGGTGGCGGTCTTCCGCGAGATTGGCCAGGTGGCTGAAGTAGGTGAAGGCGCGAATCACGCGCACCGTCTCGACCGCGCTCAGGCCCTTGAGCAGGTTCTTCAGCGCGCGGTCGGCGGCGTGATCGGCATCGCGGCGGAAAGCCACGGACAAGGTGCGGATCTTTTCGACCAGCGCGTAGGTCTCGTCTCCTTCCTGCTCCCGGATCACATCGCCGAGGATCCGGCCCAACAGCCGGATGTCGTCGATCAGTGGCTGGTCTTCGGTCTGGCGGCGCTTGGGGGGAGCAGGGGTCTTGCTGGCTTTCATTCGATGTTTGTCCTGGACTTTTTGACTTCTTGAATGGATGCGCCGCCTGCGTTGTTGCGGCGCAACATGCTAGCATTCCGGCGGTTTGGAATACGTACTTTTGGAACAGGTCTTGAGCAATATCGTGATCGCCACGCGCGAAAGCCGCCTGGCACTGTGGCAAGCCGAACACGTGCGGGCGCTTTTGCAAGAAAAGGGCCATACGGTCAGCCTGCTCGGTCTGACGACCACCGGCGACCAGATCCTCGACCGCACGCTCAGCAAGGTGGGCGGCAAGGGGCTCTTCGTGAAAGAGCTCGAACTCGCGCTCGAAGAAGGGCGCGCCGACATCGCGGTCCATTCGCTCAAAGACGTGCCGATGGACCTGCCAGAAGGCTTTGCGCTGGCCTGCGTGCTGGAGCGCGAAGACCCGCGCGATGCGCTCGTCTCCCCCCGCTATGAATCGCTCGACGCACTGCCGCAGGGTGCGGTGGTCGGCACTTCGAGCCTGCGCCGCGTGGTGCTGCTGCGCGCGCTGCGGCCCGACCTGCGCATCGAACCGCTGCGCGGCAACCTCGACACCCGCCTGCGCAAGCTCGACGAAGGGCAATACGACGCCATCGTGCTGGCGGCGGCCGGGCTCAAGCGGCTGGGGCTGGAAAGCCGCATCCGCGTGGCCTTCGATCCCGACACCATGCTGCCGGCCGCGGGGCAGGGCGCATTGGGCATCGAGGTGCGCGCGGACCGCACCGAACTCATCGAACTGCTGCGCTCGCTGGCCCACCAGAGCGACTGGCTTTCCACCGCCGCCGAGCGTGCAGTGAGCCGCGCGATGGGCGGCAGCTGCTCCATGCCGCTGGCGGCCCATGCACGCTGGCAGGCCGACGGCGCGCTGCGCATCGATGCCGCGTGGGGCGACCCGGAAGGCAACGCGCCGCTGGTGAAGGTGCATGCGCTGGCGCAGGCCGGCGATTTCGCGCAAGCCGACGCGCTCGGCGAGCACGCCGCGGCGCTGCTGCGCGACGCCGGGGCCCACTGATACCGGTGGTCATCGTATGACCGCCCGCCCCGTCATCGTCACGCGGCCAGCGCGCGAAGCGGCGCAATGGGTGAGCGATCTGCGCGCCGCAGGGCTCGATGCGGTGGCGCTGCCGCTCATCGTGATCGAACCGGTGGCCGATGCCGAACCCCTGCGCATGGCGTGGCGGCAACTCGCGGACTACGCGGCGCTGATGTTCGTGAGCGCCACGGCCGTCGAACATTTCTTCCAGCACAAGAACGCTGCCGGTGCGCCGGCAGGGTGCCGCTTCTGGGCCACGGGCCCTGGCACCACGCGCGCCTTGCTTCGCGCCGGCGTGCCGCCGGAGTGCATCGACGCACCACCTCCCGAGGCCACGCGCTTCGACTCCGAAGCGCTGTGGGAGCGCGTGCAGGTCCAGGTGTCTGCCGGCGTGCGCGTGCTGATCGTGCGCGGTGGCGATGAAGCCGGACGCCCCGCAGGACGCGACTGGCTCGCCAATGAAATCGATGCCGCCGGCGGCCATCGCGACACCGTAGTGGCCTATCGCCGGCTGCCGCCATCGCTGGACGTCGTACAACATCAGCTCGCCATCGACGGCGCCGAAGGCCGCGCGATCTGGCTCTTCAGCAGCTCAGAAGCCATCGGCAATCTGCAGCGCGCAATGCCCGGTGTGCAATGGCATGCCGCGAGCGCGGTCGCCACGCATGCACGAATCGGCGAAGCCGCGCGGGCCGCGGGTTTCGGGGCGTTGCGTGTATGCACACCACTGCGGGATGCACTGATCGCGTCTATAGAATCCTTGGCATGAGCGCCGCGTCCCCGTCAGACGATTTTTCCTCTCCTTCCCCAACCGCTGCTGCCACGGCGCCGGTGCCCGCCACGCTGGCACCGCACCAGACGCCGGCCGCGCAGGCCGCAGGCGCGCTGCTCCTCTCTCGCATCGCACTCGGCCTCGTGGCCCTCGTGGCGCTGGCCGCATTGCTGATGACGATCGCGCTGTGGCAGAAGGTCGGCGGCATGAAGGAGCAGCTGGCACGCCAGAGTGCCGATGCCATCGCGCAATCGATGGAGGCGCGCACGCTGGCCCGCCAGGCAAGCGACACCGTGCGCGAAGCCTCGGCCCGCGTGGCCCTGGTCGAAACCCGCGTGGCCGAAGTCGCGCTGCAGCGCTCGCAACTCGAAGAACTCATTCAAAGCCTCTCGCGTTCGCGCGACGAGAACCTCGTGGTCGACATCGAGTCGGCCGTGCGCCTTGCCCTGCAGCAGGCACAGGTCACCGGCAGCGTCGAGCCGTTGCTGGCCGCGCTGAAGGCCGGCGACGTGCGCATCGCGCGTGCCGCGCAGCCACGGCTGACGCCACTGCAGAGGGCCATGCAGCGCGATGCCGACCGCCTGCGCAGCACCGCCAGCACCGACAGCGTCGAAGCACTGCAGAAGCTCGACGAACTGATGCGCGGCGTGGACGACCTGCCCACGCTCAACGCGGTTGCCGTGCGCGGCACCGGCACCAACGCCTGGCAGGCCGAGCCAATTCCCGCCGACGCGCCGTGGTGGCGCCGCGTGCTGCTCACGGTGCAAGGCGAGGCCCGCTCGCTGGTGCGTGTCGGCCGCATCCAGAGCCCGGAAGCGATCCTGCTGGCGCCCGAGCAGTCTTACTTCCTGCGCGAGAACCTGAAGCTCAAGCTGCTCAATGCGCGCCTGTCGCTGCTGTCGCGGCAAATGGAAGCCACACGCAGCGAGCTGTCGCAGGTAACCGCCTCGCTCAACCGCTACTTCGACCCCGCATCGCGCCGCACCCAGGCCGCTGCCACGCAGCTGCAGCAGCTGCAGGCGCTGGTGAAGACGGCCGAGCCGGTCCGCATCGACGACACGCTGGCCGCACTCGCCACCGCGGCGGCAGGACGCTGATCGGACATGCGCGCCGCAATCTGGCTCCTCGCACTGTTCGCTGTTGCAGCAGCAGTCGCCCTTTTCGCAGGCAACAACCAGGGCACGATCACCGTGTTCTGGCCGCCCTGGCGTGTCGACCTGTCGCTGAATCTCGTGCTCGTGATCCTGCTTGTGGCCTTCGTGCTGCTGCACGTGGCGCTGCGGGCGCTGGCAGCGTTGTTCTCGCTGCCGACGCAGGCGCGCCAGTGGCGGCTGCAGCAGAAGGAGCGCACGCTGCATGCGGCCCTGCTCGACGCGATGGTGCAGCTGATCTCGGGTCGCTTCTCGCGTGCACGCAAGGCCGCACAGGCTGCGCTCACGCAGGAGAAAACGCTGTCGGCGCTCGGCGCCAGCCTGCCGCAGGCGCAGCAGGTGCGCGTGCTGTCGCACCTGCTGGCGGCCGAGAGTGCGCAGGCCTTGCAAGACAGGCCAGCGCGCGACGCGCATCTGCAGCAGGCCCTCAACGAAAGCGCCGACCGCGCCGTGCTCGCCAGCCCGGAGACGCGCGAAGGCGTGCAACTGCGCGCGGCGCGTTGGGCGCTCGAAGACCGCGATGCAGCCGCGGCGCTCGCGCGGCTCGAAGAGCTACCGCAAGGCGCGCAGCGCCGCACGCTCGCACTGCGCCTGCGGCTCAAGGCGGCACGGCAGGATCGCCGCACGCTCGAAGCGCTCGAAACCGCGCGCCTGCTGGCCAAGCACCGCGCCTTCTCTGACGCCGCGGCGCAGAGCATCGTGCGCGGGCTGGCGACCGAACTGCTGACGGGCGCGCACGATTCGGCACAGCTGCTTCGCGCGTGGACCGAACTCGATGCCAACGAGCGCGACATGCCCGAAGTGGCGATTCACGCGGCCCAACGCATGGTCGCGCTGCGTGGCGATCTCGCGCTGGCGCGCGGCTGGCTGCTGCCGGCCTGGGAGCGCATGGTGGCCAACCCGCGCGCGCTGGGCGACGCGCTGCGCGTCAAGCTGGCGCGTGCGCTCGAAGCGGGGCTCGACTCGGTCGATGCCGATTGGCTGGCGCGCATCGAAAGCGCGCAGCGCAACAACCCGCGCGACCCGAACCTTCAGTACCTCGCGGGCATGGCCTGCATGAAGCGCCAGCTGTGGGGCAAGGCCCAGCAGCTGCTGACGCAGGCTGGCCTGGGGCTGCAGGACACCGATCTGTACCGCCGTGCCTGGCTCGCGTTGGCCCAGCTGGCCGAAGACCGCGACGATGCCGAGCAAGCCGCCGAGGCGTGGAAGCGCGCGGCGCAGATCGAGAACACCTGAGCGTTTCAGGGGCAGGACCCTTCGGCCTTCAGGCTCGATGACTGCCGCGCCATCGGCTTGCCGCTGCCGAAGATCAGCAGGCTGACGCCGGCCAGCACCCAGACGCCGACTCCCCCGTAGAGCATCACCAGCCCGAAGCTGCTCACCAGCGCCGCATGCACGACGGCGCCGGACGGGTCCGCCTGCGACAGCGCCGGAAAGCCTTCGGCAAGCGACGCGAAGTTGCCGGCCGCGACCTTCTCCGCCAGCGCGCGCAATTGCGTTGCGTCGAGCGATGCCGACAACGCGCCGCGCAGATGCGCATGAATGCCTTCGAGCAAGATGAACCCCATCAGCGCGATGTTGATAGCCAGCGTGATCAGTCGCGCGCTCATGTCCATGCCCGAGGCCATGCCCGCACGCGTGCTCGGCACCGAGCCGGTGGTGGTGTTGGTCACGGGCGTGTTGGTCAGGCCCAGCCCGATGCCGGCCAGCAGGCAGCCGGGCAGCATCGTCATCCAGCCTGCGTGGGCCATGCCGCTGCCGTAGCGCATGGCCATGAAGCCGAGCCCGATGACGAACAGGCCCGCGGGAATGACCACGCCCGGCCGGTAGCGCAGCGCCAGCCGCTCCGCCAGCGGCGGCAGCACGAGCGTGGGCAGCGTGTAGGCCAGCAGCGCCGAGCCGGCCATGACCGCGTCGTAGCCCAGCGCGCCCTGGAAGTAGATCGGCAGGTAGATCATGAACGGCCAGAAGCTGAAGTTCATGCCGATGGAGCCGATGATCGAGCCCGAGAAGTTGCGGATTCTGAAGACCGAGAAATCGAACATCGGATGCGGGTTGATCTTCTCCACCCACAGGAAGAGCACGAAGCTCGCGGCCGACGCCACGATGATGCCGATGGCCAGCGGGCTCGCAAAGCCGAGGCCCGGCCCCTGCGTGATGAAGTACGTTAGGCCCAGCACCGCAAGCGACAGCGTGACGATGCCCGGCAGGTCGAGCCTTTGCGCGTCGGGGTCGCTCGACTCTTCCACGCTGCCGAGCACCAGGGCAACGGCCACCGCCGCCAGCAGCACATGGATCAGGAACACCCATTGCCAGCTCGACAGCGCCACGATCGCTCCGCCGATGATCGGCCCGAACCCCAGGCCCATGCCGAAGACAACGCCCCAGATGGCGAAGGCCTTGCTGCGTTCTTTGCCTTCCTGAAACTGATGCGAGAGCACGGCGAGCTGGCAGATCAGCATTGCGCCGCCGCTCAAGCCCTGCAGGAAGCGGCTGACGATCAGCACCGGCGCGCTCTGCGCGAGCCCGCAGGCCAGCGAGGTGAGGCCGAAGAGCACCACGCCGACGACGAGGATGCGTTTGCGGCCGTAGCGGTCGGCCAGCGTGCCCGCGGCCATCAATACGGTGGTGCAGGCGATGGTGTAGGCGTTCATGATCCACTGCATGTCGCTGAAGTCGGCGTGCAATGCCTGTTCGAGCGTGGGAAGAATGACCGGCACGCTGGAGATTTCCAGGCCGAACATCAGGGCAATGAGGCAGATCGCGGCCAGCGCGACCCGGTTCTTGCCGGTGGGGGAGAGAGGCATCGGAAGTCTTTCGGGAGTCTTTGGCAAAGAGGTCCGGGCGATTCTGGGGAAGGCCTCCTCATGATGGAAATGATTTAATTTCCTAGAATCCATGACGATTCATCATTGATTGGTTGGCTGCCATGGATTTCGACCCCGCGCTGCTGCGAGCCTTCGTGGCCGTCAAGGAAACCGGCGGCTTCACGCGCGCCGCTCAGCGGCTGCACCTGACGCAGTCGGCCATCAGCCACCAGATCCGGCGGCTCGAAGAGCAGGTGGGCCGGCCGCTGCTGCATCGCACGACACGCCGCCTCACGGTGACGGAAGACGGCGAAGACTTCCTTCGCTATGCGCAGCAGATCCTCGACACGCTCGACGCGATGACGCGGCGCTTTCAACCCTCGCTGATCTCGGGCGTGGTGCGCTTCGGCGCACCGGACACCTTCATGGGTGACCGGCTGCCGCCGCTGCTCTCGCAGTTCGCGCGCTCGTTTCCTGCCACGCGCATGGAGGTCAGCGTGAGCATGCACCTCGACTTTCGCGCAATGATCAAAGCGGGCGAGCTTGATCTTGCGGTGGTGATGTCGCCGGCCGATTGCGAGGAGGGCACGCGGCTGCGGCGCACGCAGCTGGTGTGGGTGGCGGCGGAGACTTTCGAAGCGCCCGTTGGCGCATCGCTGCCGCTGGCGTACTTCCCGAAGCCTTGCGTCAATCGCGAACTGGCTGGTGCAGCGCTGGATGCGACGCCGGTCGACTGGCACGTGGTTTTCACCTCGGCGAGCCAGCATGGCATTCGCGCGGCCGTGCTGGCGGGGCTGGCCGTGACGGTGCTCACGCGCGAGGACGTGGAACCGGGCATGAAGATCGTCGACGGCCGCTATGGCCTGCCGCCTTTGCCGAACGTGGATTTTTCGCTGATCTGGAGCGAGGGCGGCAAGACGGAATGTGCCTGCCGGTTCGGTCAGCTGATTCTGGAGATGCCGGAACTGCCGGCGCACGACAAGGCATAAAAAAAACGGCGCCATTGGCGCCGTTTTTACTTGGGAGTGTGTGTCGCTCAGAGGCTGCGTTGCTGCTCTTGCTCGAACGGCAGCGACATCGAACCGAGGTCGCGGCGGGTTTCGACCAGCACCAGCGGACCTTCGTCGAGCACGACCACCGGCGGGCGTTCGCGCGGCACGTGCACCGGCTTTGGCTCGGCTTCGATGGCGGCGCGCGCTTGCGCGATGCGCTCGGCATCCGAGTTGACCCACTGCAGGCCCGAGCTCTCGGCGATCTGCGCGAGCTCGTTCAGCGGCAGTTCGAAAGGCTGGACCTTGGGCAGCGCGCGGCCGTTGGCAGCAACAGGCGCCTTGACGCTTTCGACGACGATCGGCGCGGCTGCTGCCACGACAGCCGGTGCCGGCGCGGGGCGCTCGGTGCGGACCTGCTGCGGTGCTGCCACGGGCTCTCGGACTTCCGGTGCCGCAGCGGCTTCGACTGCTTCGAAGCGTTCCGACGCCAGCGGCAGTTGCTGCTGCGGGGCTTGCTGCTGCGCGTCGCCCGTGGCTTCCGTTGCGGCGCCTTCGGCGGTGGCTTCGGCTTCATCGCGCGGGCCGCGTTCGCGGCGGTCACGGCCGTAGCGGTCACGCGAACGGCCGCGGCGCTCGTCGCCTTCGCGGCGCGGTGCCTGCTCGTTGTTGCCGTTGATGCTGGCTTCGCTGCCTTGATCGACATCGGCTGCTGCGGCTTCGGCGCCGCGTGCATCCGCTTCGGCTTGAGGCGCGTCGTTGCGGCGTTCGCGGCGGCCGTCGTTGCGGTCGCTGCGTTCGCCACGCGGTGCGCGCTGCTCGTCGCGGCCGTTGCGGGGCTGGCGTTGCTCGCCTTGCGCGGCGCCTTCGCCGGTTTCGGCGTTGCGTTCGCGGGCGCCGTTGTTGTCGGCGCCATTGCGCTCGCCACCACGTTCACCGCGCTCGCCACGTTCACGGCGTTCGCCGCGGGCGCGGGGCGCGCGTTCTGCTGCGTTGCCTTCGTCGCCTGCAACGGCGCCGGTCGCCAGTTGCTGGGCTTCGAGGTTGACGTTGCCGTCGAGTGCTTCGGCCGGCGCGTTGTTGCGACCTTCGCGGCCTTCGCCTTCGCGGCGCTCGCCACGACCGTTGCGGCGTTGTTCGCCGTCGCGCGGTGCGCGCGCTTCACGCGGCTCGCGGGGCTCACGCTGCTCGCGCGGTTCGCGTTGTTCACGCGGCTGGTTGGCGGCGTCGTTGCGCAGTTCGCTGCTGCGGCCTTCACGGCCTTCGCGACCTTCACGGCGTTCGCCGCCACGGCCGCCACGGCGTTCGCCGTCGCGACCGCCGGAGCGTCCGCCGTTCTCGCTGCGGCCTTCGCCGCCGCGGCCGCCACGGCGCTGTTCGCCGTCACGTGCGCCGCCGCGTGCTTCGCCGTCGCGGCCTGGGCGGCCGTCGCGACGGGGCTTCGGTGCTTCGACCGGGATCGCGGACGGCGCAGGCGCCGCAGCGGGGGCCGGCGTGCCGCCGAACAGGTTCTTGATCCAGGCGAAGAAGCCGGTCTGTGCCGGAACCGGCGCGCTCACCACGGGCGGTGCGACCGGTGCGGGTGCTGCGACAGGCGCGCGCACTGCTTCGGGCTTGGGCGGCACCACGGGCGCGGGCGCATCGGGCAGCACGCCCTTGATGACCGGCGTCTGCTTGTTGGTGGGCTCTTGCGAACGGCGCGTGACCGAGGTCGGGTCTTCGATCTCGTCGGCCATCTTGTAGCTGGCTTCGATGTGGTCGAGGCGCGGATCGTCGTGCTTCAGGCGCTCGAGCTTGTAGTTCGGCGTTTCGAGCGTCTTGTTGGGCACCATCAGCACGGTGACGCGCTGCTTGAGCTCGATCTTCGCGATTTCGGGGCGCTTTTCGTTCAACAGGAACGAGGCGACTTCCACAGGCACCTGCACATGCACGGCGGCCGTGTTGTCCTTCATGGACTCTTCCTGAATGATGCGCAGGATCTGCAGCGCGCTCGATTCGGTGTCGCGGATGTGGCCCGAGCCGCCGCAGCGGGGGCAGGGGATCGACGAACCTTCGGAGAGCGCCGGCTTCAGGCGCTGGCGGCTCATTTCCATCAGGCCGAACTTGCTGATCGAGCCGAACTGCACGCGGGCGCGGTCCTGGCGCAGCGCGTCGCGCAGGCGGCTTTCGACTTCGCGGCGGTTCTTCGACTCGTCCATGTCGATGAAGTCGATGACGATCAGGCCGCCCAGGTCGCGCAGGCGCATCTGGCGGGCCACTTCGTCAGCGGCTTCGAGGTTGGTACGGGTGGCGGTTTCTTCGATGTCGCCGCCCTTGATGGCGCGGGCCGAGTTCACGTCGACCGAGACCAGTGCTTCGGTGTGGTCGATCACGATGGCGCCGCCCGAAGGCAGCTGCACGGTGCGGGCATAGGCCGATTCGATCTGGTGCTCGATCTGGAAGCGGCTGAACAGGGCGGCGTCGTCGCGGTAGCGCTTCACGCGGGCGGCATGCTCGGGCATGACGTGCGCCATGAATTGCTGCGCCTGGTCGTAGATGTCGTCGGTGTCGATCAGGATGTCGCCGATGTCGTGATTGAAGTAATCACGGATGGCGCGGATGACGAGCGAGGATTCCTGGTAGATCAGGAAGGCGCCCTTGCCGCCCTTGGCCGCGCCGTCGATGGCGGTCCAGAGCTTGAGCAGGTAGTTCAGGTCCCACTGGAGTTCGGACGCGATGCGGCCGATGCCGGCGGTGCGCGCGATGATGCTCATGCCCTTCGGGTACTCGAGCTGGTCCATCGCCTCCTTGAGTTCGGCGCGGTCGTCGCCCTCGATGCGGCGCGAAACGCCACCGCCACGGGGGTTGTTCGGCATCAGCACGACATAGCGGCCGGCCAGCGAGATGAAGGTGGTGAGGGCCGCGCCCTTGTTGCCGCGTTCTTCTTTTTCGACCTGGACGGTGAGTTCCTGGCCTTCGCGGATCGCGTCCTGGATGCGGGCCTGGCTGGCAGACACGCCTTCGGCGAAATATTGCTTGGAGATTTCCTTGAACGGCAGGAAGCCGTGGCGGTCTTCGCCGTAGTCGACGAAACAGGCTTCGAGCGAAGGCTCGACGCGCGTCACGACGGCTTTGTAGATGTTGCCCTTGCGCTGTTCGCGCCCTTCGATTTCGATTTCGTAGTCGAGCAGTTTCTGCCCGTCGACGATGGCCAGGCGGCGTTCTTCGGCCTGCGTGGCATTGATCAGCATCCGCTTCATGATGCGTTGTCCTTATATGTATCGTTCTACCGGCCCTTGATGGGCCAACGATGCACGGACGACGCCCGCGAAACCAGGGAATTGCCGCTTGGGCCCCGGATGCTGTTCACTGCCGCGCCAGGCGCGAGCAGGCCTCTCGAGCGTTAGCTCAAGAAGACAGCCGGGGTGGGGGCGCGTGGATGGGCGCGAGCCAGATTCGGTGTTGGCCAGCTATCTTTTTGATAGCTGGTTGCGCAAGAGTGGCGCACGCTGCCAACGATTCAATGCCTGAGGCCGCTGGTCGAAACCAGGTTGACCAGCGCAGGCACATTTGAATCAGCAGCATCAACACAACAAGGGACTCGCTTCGATCCGCCGGCAGCTTGGAAGCTGCAGGCTGGGTATTCCGTATCGGTGTTTCGTGGGTGTCGGCTTGACTTGGGTGCCTGGTCTGCCACTTTGCGCAATTGCGCGGGGTTTGCAGCTCGGCGCCAAAGCGGCATCGACCTCACAGCGCCGTCCTGGGTATTTGATGGCAGTGGACTAAACTTCTGTCTAATCAAGCACTTACATGACCGCGCTGGTGAAAAACATTATAGGTGCGAAGCAAGGCCCCGCGGCTGCTCCAAATCCCGCAGGCCAAAAAGCCCCAGGCGAAGCCGGGGCGCCGCATTCGGCCATCACATTCCTCACGGTCGACGCCGAATCTGCCGGGCAGCGGCTCGACAACTTCCTTTTCCGCCATCTGAAAGGCGTTCCGAAGACGCACGTCTACCGGATCATCCGGTCGGGCGAGGTGCGCATCAACAAGGGCCGGGTGCAGGCCGAAACCCGCATCGAGGCGGGCGATGTGCTGCGCCTGCCACCTATCCGCATCTCGCCGCGCGCTGAAGAGGGCGGCACCCCGCCGGCGCCGGCGCGCGAATTTCCGGTACTGCTCGAAGACGAAGCCGTGCTGGCCATCGACAAGCCGGCCGGCGTGGCCGTCCATGGCGGCAGCGGCGTGAGCTTTGGCGTGATCGAGCAATTGCGTACGGCGCGCCCCGGGGCGAAATTTCTGGAACTGGTGCATCGGCTGGACCGCGAAACCTCCGGCATCCTGCTCGTCGCCAAGAAGCGCAGCGCGCTGGTTGCGCTGCAGGACCAGTTCCGCGAACGCGAAACCGGCAAGACCTACCTGGCGCTGGTCGAGGGTGCCTGGCCCGCCAACAAGAAGGTGCTCGACGCGCCGCTGGCCAAGTATTTGCTGCCCGACGGTTCCGGCGCTGGCGCCGGCGAGCGCCGCGTGCGCGTGGTCGCCAAGGATCATCCGGACGCCATGCGCGCCGTCACGCTGGTACGGGTACTGGCGCGGCTTTCGCTGCCTGGCGATGCCGCGCCGCTGTCACTGCTGGCAGTGACGATCAAGACCGGGCGCACGCATCAGATTCGCGTTCACCTCGCGTCGGCCGGCCATCCGATTGCCGGCGACGACAAGTACGGCGAGTCCGACCGCCAGCGCGCATTTCAGAAACTCGGCCTCAAGCGCATGTTTCTTCACGCGTGGCGGCTGCAATTCAACCATCCGGCCAGCGGCGACCGCGTGGCGCTGCAGGCCGACCTGCCGCCCGAACTGCACGCGCTGATGCCGCCCGCCGCCCTCGAGGCACTGGCCCAACACCCCACTCCCACGGCCCATGACTGATTCTTCCAGACCTCTTCGCTTCGACCTGATCGCCTTCGACTGGGACGGCACGCTCTATGACTCCACGCGCCTGATCGTGCGCTGCATCCAGGCTGCGGTGATCGACGTTGGCGGCGCCAAGCCGAGCGAGAACGACGCCGCCTGGGTCATCGGCCTCGGCCTGGCCGAAGCGCTGGCGCGCGCGGCGCCCGACGTGCCGAAAGAAAAATACCCAGAGCTCGGCGCCCGTTACCGCTACCACTATCTTCAGCACCAGGACGACCTCGTGCTGTTCGATGGCGTGCTGCAGATGCTCGATGCGCTGCGCGCACGCGGCCATAAGCTGGCCGTGGCCACCGGCAAGTCGCGCCGCGGCCTCAACGAAGCGCTCAAGTCGGTCGCGCTGCGCGATCGCTTCGACGCCTCGCGCACCGCCGACGAAACCTTCGGCAAGCCGCATCCGCGCATGCTGCTGGAACTGATGGAAGAACTCGACGTGCCGCCGGAACGTACCCTGATGATTGGCGACACCACGCACGACCTGCAACTCGCCCAGAACGCCGGCTGCGCCAACGTGGGCGTGAGCTACGGCGCACACGAATTCGCCAGCTTCGATGAATTCAAGCCGTTGCACATCGCGCATTCGGTGGCCGACCTCGAGGCGTGGCTCCTCGGCAACGCCTGAGAAAAATCCCGCCATGAGCGACGAAGAACGCATCCCGCTGTGCAACGCCGCGGACTTGGTCGAAGGTGGCCTGGCCGTGCCCTTCGACGTGATCTACGGCGGAGAAACGTGTCGCGCCTTTGCGGTGCGTTTCGAGGGGCAGCCGCATGCGTTTCTCAACCGGTGCAGCCACGTTGCGATGGAACTCGACTTCCAGCCCGACCGCTTCTTCGACGACACCGGCCAGTGGCTCCTGTGCGCGACGCACGGTGCGGTCTACAAGCCCGACACCGGCGAATGCGCGGGCGGGCCGTGCCGCGGCGGCCTCGTGAAGATCGCCTTGAGCGAGCATGACGGCGTAGTGCACTGGCATACTGGCTGGAACCTCCACCCCCTGACCTTCTGACATGACCGACCCGAACCGAACGGAACCCGCCGGGTTCGAACCATTTGAGCCGGCCCCTCCCACGAACATGGCCAAAGATCCCACACAGCGCCCCGGTTGGGAGCGCGCCACCCTCGAAAAGCTCGCCTTCGCTTCGTTGAACGAACAGAAGGCCACGCGCCGCTGGAAGACCTTCGTGCGTCTGTCCTGGCTTGCTTTCTTCATCTTCCTGGCGTGGTTCGCACTCTCGCGCAGCGCGCCGAGCACGGCCAAGACGACGGCGCACACCGCCGTCGTCGAGATCAAGGGCGAAATCGCCAATGGCGGGGATGCGAGCGCAGAGTTCGTGGTCGCCGCGATGAAGACGGCCTTCGAGGATGAAGGCGCCAAGGGCGTGGTCCTGCTGATCAACTCGCCCGGCGGCAGCCCGGTGCAGGCCGGCATCATCAACGACGAGATCAAGCGCCTGAAGGCCAAGTACAAGAAGCCGGTCTATGCCGTGGTCGAGGAGACCTGCGCCTCGGCTGCCTATTACATTGCCGCCGCGGCAGACAAGATCTACGTCGACAAGGCCAGCATCGTGGGCAGCATCGGCGTGCTGATGGACGGCTTCGGTTTCACCGGCGTGATGGAGAAGGTCGGCGTCGAGCGCCGTCTGCTGACGGCCGGCGAGAACAAGGGTTTCCTCGATCCGTTCAGCCCGATGAGCGATGCGCAGCGCGCGCACGCGCAGACGATGCTCAACCAGATCCACACACAGTTCATCAATGTGGTGAAGGCCGGTCGCGGCGACCGCCTGAAGCTTGACACCCCTGGCTTGTTCAGCGGCCTGTTCTGGAGCGGCGAGCAGGCCGTCGAATACGGCCTGGCAGACCAGCTGGGCAATGTCGACTACGTGGCCCGCGAAGTGATCAAGGCCGAAGAGGTGATCGACTACACGCGGCGCGACAACGTGGCCGAGAAGCTGGCCAAGAAGTTCGGCGCGGCGATGGCCGAAACCACGGTGCGCCTGATGCACACCGCGCCGGCACTGCGCTGATTTTCTTATTTGGCTTCGCTGCCGGCGGTGTAGCGCGCCGACGCTGCCAGCGCCGCGGCGAAGACCACGACCACATAGAGCGCGGCGGTCAGCGAGGTCGCACGCGCCAGCAGCCCGATCACTGCCGGGCCTGCCATGAACCCCAGATAGGCCAGGGCCGAGACCGACGCAATGCCGCGTGCGGGCTCGACGCCCGGCACTCTCGCCGAGGCCGAGAACAGGATCGGCACCACGTTCGCAAAGCCGACACCCACTCCCGCGAAGCCGACCAGCGCCAGCCAGGGCAGGTCGGTGATGAGCACCAGCGCCATGGACGCCGCGGCCAGCAGGCCGCTGCCGAGCAGCAGCGTGCTCGGCGAGAAGCGGGCGCGCAGCGCGTCGCCGCCGAAGCGCGCCGCTGCCATCGCGGCTGAGAAGCTTGCATAGGCCAGGGCGGCCTGTTGCTGAGGGCTGCCGATTTCCTGCTGCATATAGAGCACGCTCCAGTCGTAGATCGCGCCTTCGGCGATCAGGCCCAGCGCGGCCAGCACGCCCAGCACCGCGAGCGTGCCGCGGGGCAGCAGGAAGCCGTGGTCGGCCTCGGTGGCACCGCTGGTAGCGGGCCTGGGCAGCATGCGTGTCGAGGCCACGGCGACGAGCAGCACCATCGCGGCCGCGACCAGCAGCAGGTGCGCCTGCGCGCCAAGCCCTGCCGCCAGCGCGGCGCTGCCGCTCGCGGCACCGGCCATTCCGCCCAGGCTGAACATGCCGTGCATGCCGCTCATCAGGGGCGTGTCGCCGTGCAGTTCGAGTTGGGCCGCCTCGGTGTTGATCGACACGTCGAACACGCTGGTCACGAGGCCGAAAGCCGCCAGCAGAACCAGCAGCGCGGCATAGCCGGGCATCGCGATCAGGCCGGCCAGCAGCAGCGCGTAGATGCAGCCGCAAATGCCGGCCACGCGGCGCGGGCCGTGTCGGCCGATCCAGCGGCCCGCGCTGGTCAGACCGAACATCGCGCCGGCGCCGGCCGCGAGCATCGCCAGCCCGAGCTGCGCTTCGTCGATGCCGTAGTGCGCCTTGACCGTGGGCACATGCACGCCCCAGGTCGCGAAGATGAAGCCGGCGGCGAAGAATTGCGCGCGCGATGCCCAGCGCGTGGCTGCGGTAACGCCCACCATCCTCAGCGGCCGATCGCGAACACGGCGGGCAGGCGTTCGTCTGTGGTGGCTTGTGGCTTGGCGCGCCAGGATTTGACCGTCTCGCTGCGCACGTGGGCGGAGGCGAGCGTCAGGCCGCGCGCCACGGCGAGCCGGGTGTTGTGTTGCAGGGTCTGCACAAGAGCCTGCAGCAGCGCGGCGTTGCGGTAGGGCGTTTCGATGAACAGCTGCGTCTGGCCCGACTTGAGCGCGAGCGCTTCGAGCTCGCGGATGCGGGTCTGGCGTTCGCCGGCGTCCTGCGGCAGGTAGCCGACGAAGGCGAAGTTCTGGCCGTTGAGTCCGCTCGCGGCCAGTGCCAGCAGTAGCGAGACCGGGCCGGTCAGCGGCACCACGGTGACGCCCAGGTCGTGCGCGGCGCGCGCCACCGAGGAGCCCGGGTCGGCCACCGCCGGCATGCCTGCCTCGCTCAGCAGGCCGATGTCGTGGCCTTCGAGCGCGGCGGCCAGCAGGGGGCGGGCGTCGAACTGGCCTGCGTGATCGCCTTTCTTGTGCACTTCGCGCGGCAGTTCCTGGATGTTCTGCGCCTGCAGGGGGGCGGCCAGTGGCGCCACTTCGTCGATGCGCTTCAGGTAGGTGCGCGCGGACTTCGCGTTCTCGCAGATCCAGTGGGTGATGCCGGCGGCTGTCTGCAGTGTGCCCAGTGGCAGGGCGTCTTGTAGCGGGGCCTGCACGTCGCAGCCGAAGTCGAGCGGCGCGGGAACTAGGTAGAGCTTGCCTTTTTGTTGTGTCACAGCAGATCGACTCCTGCTGCGCGCAGCATCTGGCAGGTGCGGATCAGCGGCAGGCCGACCAGTGCGGTCGGGTCGTCGCTGTCGATGGCGCTCAGCAGCGCGATGCCGAGGCCTTCGCTCTTGGCGCTGCCGGCGCAGTCGTAGGGTTGCTCGGCCTGCAGATAATGTTCGATGGCGGCGTCGCTGAGGTCGCGGAACACCACGCGCACGGGCGCGATGTCGCGCTGGACGAAGCCTGTCGCCTTGCAGACGACGGCCACGGCCGTCTGGAAGATCAGCGTCTGGCCGCGCATGCGGCGCAATTGGGCGGTGGCGCGGGCATGGTCGCCGGGCTTGCCCAGCGCCTCGCCGGCAAGGTCGGCCACCTGGTCCGAGCCGATGACGACGGCCTCGGGGAAGCGGGCGGCGACGGCGTTGGCCTTTTCAAGCGCGAGGCGTACGGCCAGGTCGTGCGGCGTTTCGCCGGGCAGGGGCGTTTCGTCGACTTCCGGCGAATGCACATCGAAGGGCAGGCGCAGGCGGGTGAGCAGTTCGCGGCGGTAGCGCGAGGTCGAGGCGAGGATCACGGTGCGTTGCATGGTGACGATTGTGCGTGAGCCGCCCAAAACTCTCAGGTATGCCCCAAGCCGGTGAAATGGCCGGCACGCTAGACTGGCGCGGATGAAGAGAGAATTTGCCCCCGAACGGCTCAATGTGCCCGGCTTTACCGCCGCTGCCGCCACCCTGGAAGCCGCCGATCCGGTTCCGAACTATGTACGCTTGGTCGCCGAACTGGCCATCCCGGCGCCCGACGCGGTGGTCCGATGGGAGGCCCACGGGGAAGAGCGTCCCGGTGCGGATGGCAAGGCCACGCTCTGGCTGCACCTGGAGGCTGACGCCACCGTGCCATTGGTCTGCCAGCGTTGCCTGTCGCCGGTCGACACGCTGCTTTCCGTGGATCGCTGGTTCCGTTTCGTGGCCGACGAGGCCACTGCCGAGGCGGAAGACGAGGAATCCGAGGAAGACCTGCTCGTTATAAGCCGGGATTTCGACCTGCACGCCCTGATCGAGGACGAACTGCTGATGGAAATCCCCGTCATGCCCGTCCACGATGTCTGCCCCACGCCGGTGCAGCTTTCCTCCAGCGATGAGGACTTCAAGGCGGCCGAAGAGGCCAAGCCGAACCCCTTCGCAGTGCTCGGCGCGTTGCGTTCGCGCAAGCCCGAAGAGGGAAAGTAGCCCTTTCCCGCAGGCTGGGCTATAATCATGGGCTTCGCGCGCGCCGCCGTGAGCAGCAATACAGATACGGGCATTCCATACATGCCGCTAAAGTTTTTGTATTGCCACCGCTTGAGCCCGCATCCAATCACTCACCTAACAGTCCAGGAGCCATCATGGCCGTCCAGCAAAACAAGAAGTCGCCTTCCAAGCGCGGCATGCACCGTTCCCACAATGCGCTGGTCGTGCCCGGCATCGCCGTGGAACCGACCACCGGCGAAACGCACCTGCGCCACCACATCAGCCCCAACGGTTTCTACCGTGGCCGTCAGGTGCTCAAGAACAAGTCCGAAGCCTGATCTCGCATTCCAAGGCCAAGGCCCGAAGCTACTTCTGCTGTAGCGTCGGGCCTTTGTTTTGATGGCTACGCCTTCTTCCCCCGAAATCACTGCTGCGCCTTCTGCAATCACGCTCGCCGTGGATTGCATGGGAGGCGATCATGGGCCGCGCGTCACTCTCGCGGCCTGCCGCGCATTTCTTGAGCGGCACAGCGAAGCCTCGTTGTTGCTGGTCGGCGCGCCGGCCGCACTGGCGGGATTTGCCGCGCATCCGCGTGCCCGCATCGTCGCTGCGAGCGAAGTGGTGGGTATGGACGACCCGGTTGAAATCGCCCTGCGCAAGAAGAAAGACTCTTCGATGCGCGTCGCGATCCAGCAGGTCAAGGACGGCGCCGCCCAGGCGGCTATCTCTGCCGGCAACACCGGCGCCCTCATGGCGATCGCGCGCTACCTGCTCAAGACGCTTGACGGCATCGACCGCCCTGCGATCGCGCCGCAGCTTCCCAACGCCAAAGGCGGGGCAACGACCGTGCTCGATTTGGGTGCAAACGTCGATTGCGATGCCGAAGACCTGCTCCAGTTCGCCGTGCTCGGCTCAGCTCTGGTGTCGGCGCTGACCGGCAATGAGGCGCCTTCGGTCGGCCTGCTCAATATCGGTGAGGAAGCCATCAAGGGCAGCGAAACGATCAAAAAAGCGAGCCAACTGCTGCGTACGGCTGCCAACTCCAAGGATCTGAATTTCTACGGCAACGTAGAAGGCAACGATATCTTCAAAGGCACGACCGACATCGTCGTCTGTGACGGCTTCGTCGGAAATGTGGCTCTGAAGGCCAGCGAGGGCGTGGCTTCAATGATCGGCGAATTCATCCGCGTCGAATTCTCCAGGAGCATTTTTACCAAGATGGCGGCAATTGTTGCCTATCCGGTTCTAAAAGCGTTCAAAAGTCGCCTGGATCACCGTCGGTACAACGGCGCAGCCTTGCTGGGGCTACGCGGCCTGGTTTTCAAGAGCCATGGCTCGGCTGACGAAGTGGCTTTCGGCCATGCGCTGGATCGCGCTTATGATGCCGCTCGCAACAACCTGCTCGATCGCGTGCGGGCCCGCATCGCCCACGCCGCGCCTTTGCTAGCGCGACAGGAACCGGCGGCGCCGGTCGACGCGACGGCCCTTCACGTTTGATGACCCCTTCTTATTCACGCATTACCGGCACCGGCAGCTATCTGCCCCCACGCCGCGTGACCAATGACGATCTCGCCAAAGATCTGGCGACGCGAGGCATCGAAACCTCCGACCAGTGGATCGTCGAGCGCACCGGCATCCACGCGCGGCATTTCGCCGCGCCGGATGTCACGAGCAGTGACCTTGGTCTTGAAGCTGCCCGGCACGCCCTGGAGGCTGCCGGCCGTAAAGCCAGCGACATCGACCTGATCATCGTCGCGACCTCGACGCCCGATATGGTGTTTCCGTCGTCGGCCGCCATTCTTCAGAACAAGCTCGGCATTGCCGGCTGCCCGGCGTTCGACGTCCAGGCGGTTTGCAGCGGTTTCGTCTACGCGCTGACCGTCGCCGACGCGATGATCCGCACGGGCACCGCGCGTTGCGCGCTGGTGGTGGGCGCCGAAGTTTTCTCTCGCATCCTCGACTTCAACGACCGCACCACCTGTGTGCTGTTCGGTGACGGCGCGGGCGCAGTGGTGCTCGAAGCCAGCGAAGAGCCCGGCATCCTGGCCAGCGACCTGCATGCGGATGGCAAGCACGTCGGCATTCTTTGCGTGCCGGGCCACGTTTCGGGCGGCAATGTGCTGGGCACGCCGCTGCTGCACATGGACGGCCAGGCTGTCTTCAAGCTCGCGGTTCGCGTGCTCGAAGAAGCTGCGCGCGCCACGCTGGCCAAGGCCGGCAAGGTCGACACCGACATCGACTGGCTCATTCCACATCAGGCCAACATCCGCATCATGGAAGGCACGGCGAAGAAGCTGAAGCTTCCGCGCGAGAAGCTGATCGTCACGGTGAATGAGCACGGCAACACTTCCGCCGCCTCGATTCCGCTGGCGCTCGACGAGGCCGTGCGCTCCGGCAAGGTGAAGAAAGGCGAAACGCTCATGCTCGAAGGCGTGGGCGGCGGCTTCACCTGGGGCGCGGTGCTATTGAATCTGTAGTGCGTTGCGTCGCCCTGGAAGAGGGCGGCCGCAATGCGAGATGGCGCATACAACAATGAAATCCTTTGCTTTTGTCTTTCCGGGTCAGGGCTCGCAGGCGGTCGGCATGCTCGACGCCTGGGGCGATCACCCGGCTGTGGCCGAAACGCTGCGCGAAGCTTCCGAAGCGCTCGGCGAAGACGTCGGCGCGCTGATCAAGAACGGTCCCAAGGAAGAGCTGGCGCTCACCACCAACACTCAGCCCGTGATGCTGGTGGCCGGTGTTGCCGCATGGCGCGCCTGGTTGGCCGAGGGTGGCGCCACGCCTTCCGTCGTGGCTGGCCATTCGCTTGGCGAGTATTCGGCGCTGGTGGCTTCGAGCGTGCTGACGCTCGCGCAAGCCGCGCCGCTCGTGCGTTTCCGTGCGCAAGCGATGCAACAGGCGGTGCCCGTTGGTGTCGGCGCGATGGCTGCGGTGCTTGGCATGGAGTCGGGCAAGGTAGTCGCAGGCTGCGCGGAAGCCACTGCCAGCTTTGGCTCCGGCAGCGCGGAAATCGTCGAGGCGGTGAATTTCAACGACCCCATGCAGACTGTGATCGCCGGCAGCAAGGCCGCGGTCGACAAGGCCTGCGAACTGCTCAAGGCCAACGGTGCCAAGCGCGCTCTGCTGCTGCCGGTTTCGGCGCCTTTCCATTCGAGCCTCATGAAGCCTGCTGCGGAAGCGCTGCGCGAGAAGCTGGCTTCCATCACGCTGGCCGCGCCGCAGATTCCGGTGCTGAACAACATCGACGTCGCCATCGAGACCGATGCCGACCGCATCCGCGACGCCCTGGTGCGCCAGGCTGCGGGCCCGGTGCGCTGGGTCGAGAGCGTGCAGGCCTTGAAACTGCGCGGTGTAGCCGCCATCATCGAGTGCGGTCCCGGCAAGGTGCTGGCCGGCATGGTGAAGCGCATCGCCCCCGATCTGGAAGCCGCGTCGGTGTACGACCCGGCCACGCTCGCGGACACCCGACAATCGCTCGCCGGCTGACCGGCGCAAGGCTCCGACACTTTTTCTTATGAGCATTCCCAAATTCGAAGGGCAAATTGCCCTGGTCACCGGCGCAACGCGCGGCATCGGCGCGGCGATCGCGCTGGAGCTGGCCCAGCGCGGCCTCAAGGTCGTGGGCACCGGCACCACCGACGATGGCGCGGCCAAGATCACGTCGGCCCTGAGCGCCTATGACGGCCGCGGCCGTGCGCTCGACGTGAACGACGGCGCTGCCGTCGAGGCCCTGATCGACGAGATCGTGCAGGCCTACGGCGCCATCCACGTGCTGGTGAACAACGCCGGCATCACGCGCGACACGCTCGCCATGCGCATGAAGGACGGCGACTGGGACGCGGTGCTCGACACCAATCTCAAGGCCGTCTTCTCCCTCTCGCGCGCGGTGATCCGCCCGATGATGAAGCAGCGCTACGGCCGCATCATCAGCATCACCAGCGTGGTCGGCGCCTCCGGCAATGCCGGCCAGGCCAACTACGCCGCTGCCAAGGCAGGCGTCGCGGGCATGACCCGCGCACTGGCCCGCGAACTGGGCAGCCGCAACATCACTGTCAACTGCGTCGCACCCGGGTTCATCGAAACCGACATGACAGCCAGCCTCCCCGAAGCCCAGCAACAGGCGCTGCTCCAGCAGATCCCGCTGGGCCATCTGGGCAAGCCGGCCGACATCGCGCACGCGGTGGCTTACCTCGCATCGCCCCAGGCGTCCTACGTCACGGGGCAAGAGCTGCACGTCAACGGCGGCATGCACATGTAGCCGCAAGGCGCAAGTTTTTCCCGTACCGGACGCGCGGCAAATGCCACAATGCGCCCGGCTAAAATCCACCGATTACCTACAACCCTCAGAGGGAACCAAATGAGCGATATCGAAGCACGTGTCAAGAAAATCATCGCCGAGCAGCTCGGCGTGGAAGAGTCCCAAGTGACGAACGAAAAGGCTTTCGTGGCCGACCTCGGCGCTGACTCGCTCGACACGGTCGAACTCGTGATGGCACTCGAAGACGAATTCGGCATCGAAATTCCCGACGAAGATGCCGAGAAGATCACCACGGTGCAAAACGCCGTCGACTACGCCACCAAGAATCAAAAGGCCTGATTGGCCAGCTGACAAGATTGCAACTGCGGCCGGCGGCTTTTCCTTCAAAAACCGCACGCGCCGACAGGCAACTGTTCAGCGCTTCCAGAAAGGTTTGCCGGCATGACCAAACGCCGCGTCGTCGTGACCGGACTCGGTTGCATCGCTCCTGTCGGAAACACCGCAACCGAATCCTGGGCCAACCTGTTGGCCGGGAAGTCAGGTATTGCGAACATCACCGCGTTCGATGCAAGCGCCTTCGCCTGCAAGTTCGCCGGTGAGGTCAAGGGTTTCGACATCACCCAATACATCTCGGAGAAAGAAGCGCGCCACATGGACCGCTTCATTCATCTGGGTCTCGCCGCCGCCATCCAGGCGGTGCAGGACAGCGGACTGCCGACTGGCGAAGCGCTGTCCTATGAAAAAGCCGTGCGCATCGGATGCAACATCGGCTCGGGCATCGGCGGTCTGCCGATGATCGAAGAGACGCACGGCGAACTGATGAGCCGCGGCCCGCGCCGCGTGTCGCCGTTCTTCGTGCCGGCATCGATCATCAACATGATCTCGGGCCACGTCTCGATCAAGTACGGCTTCAAGGGCCCGAACATCGCGGTCGTGACCGCCTGCACCACCGGCCTGCATGCCATCGGCACGTCGGCACGCATGATCGAGTACGGCGATGCTGACGTGATGATCGCGGGCGGCGCGGAGTCGACCATTTCTCCGCTCGGCATCGGCGGCTTCACTGCGCCTCGCGCGCTGAGCACCCGCAACGACGATCCCGCCACGGCCTCGCGTCCGTGGGACAAGGACCGCGACGGCTTCGTGCTGGGCGAGGGTGCCGGAGTGCTGGTGCTCGAAGAGTACGAACACGCCAAGGCACGTGGCGCCAAGATCTACGCGGAAGTCGCGGGCTTTGGCCTGACGGGCGACGCGTACCACATGACCGCGCCCGACGTCGACGGTCCGCGCCGCTCGATGGCCATGGCGCTGGCCAATGCCGGCGTCAACGCCGACCAGGTGCAGTACCTCAACGCGCACGGCACCTCGACGCAGATCGGCGACGTCAACGAGACCAATGCGGTCAAGCTGGCATTCGGCGATCACGCGAAGAAGCTCGTCGTCAATTCGACCAAGTCCATGACCGGCCACCTGCTGGGCGGCGCGGGCGGCATCGAATCGGTGTTCACGGTGCTGGCGCTGCACGAGCAGAAGAGCCCGCCGACCATCAACATCTTCAATCAGGATCCGGAATGCGATCTCGACTACTGCGCCAACGAGGCGCGCGATCTGAAGATCGACGTCGCGGTCAAGAACAACTTCGGCTTCGGCGGCACCAACGGCACGCTGGTGTTCAAGCGCGCTTGAGCACTGCTCTTTCATGCACAGCGCACCGTCGGTGACCTATCCGGTGGGGCGCTCGCGTGGCGCAACCCGGATTCTTGTTGTCCTCTGGGCCCTGGGTGCTTGCTGCGCAGGCGCGTCTTGCTATCTCTTCGATAGCGCTGGATGGCGCCAGCTGTTGCTGGTTCTCAGTGTCGTGTTTGCGGGCGTCGCCGCGGGCTTCGGCTTGCGACGCGATGGCGCGGGCGTTCTGCATTTCGACGGCCTCTACTGGTCGTTGACGGGAGGCCATGCCTCCCGGGCCGTGCATGCTGCCAGGGCGTTCGTGGCGCTCGATTTCCAGTCGCTGATGCTGGTGCGGCTCAGCGAGCCGGGCCGCGCCCGCCGCTGGGTCTGGATCGAGCAGCGGGCCATGCCTGAGCGCTGGCGCGACGTGCGCCGTGCGGTATATTCGCGCCCCCCGTCCGCAGCACCTGCGGGCGACCCCTGGCGCGCGACGGCTCCCGCCGACGCGCCCTGATCCTCCGTCAATGACCACTTCTCCGCCAGTGCCGCCGGATTCCGGCCTGACCGATGCGCCTGCCGTGGTGCGTCCGGGCGAGGTCGATTTCCAGCTGGTCCAGCGCACCGTCGCGGGCGACCAGAAGGCGTTCGAGCTGCTGGTCATCAAGTACCAGCGCCGCATCGAGCGCCTGATCGGGCGGATGGTGCGCGATGTCGACCTGGTCGAGGACATTGCGCAGGAAACCTTCATTCGCGCGTACCGCGCGCTGCACCAGTTTCGCGGTGAGGCGCAGTTCTACACCTGGCTCTACCGGATCGCCGTCAACACCGCCAAGAAGGCGCTGGTGGACATGAAGCGCGATCCGACTGTCTCCGAGGCCGCTCTCAGGCCTTCTTCTGAGGACGACGATGAAACTTACCGTCCCGGAAACGAACCAACCACCGACGAAACCCCCGAATCGGTCATGGCGGCGAATGAAATCGCCAGTGCCGTCGAGGCGGCCATGGAAGCACTCCCTGCCGAGTTGCGCCAGGCGGTCACGCTGCGCGAAATCGAGGGCATGAGTTACGAAGAGATTGCCGAGGTCATGGATTGCCCTATCGGCACGGTGCGTTCGCGTATTTTCCGGGCGCGCGAGGCCATTTCGGCCAGGGTCAAACCGCTGCTGGACAACCAGTCCGGCAAGCGTTGGTAAGTAAGCAGGTGAATGAAATGAATCAGACGATGACGGTTCGGGAACAGGTGTCCGCACTTGCGGATGGTCATTTGCAGGGCGAGGCGTTCGCGCAGGCGATCGAAGTGGTCTGCGCCGAAGGCGAGTCGCGCGAGGCATGGCAGGCCTACCACGTGGTGGGCGATGTGCTGCGTTCGGGCTCTCATTCGCCGTGCAGCGACACCTCGGCATTCCTCGCGCGCTTCCAGCAGCGATTGGCGGCGGAGCCTGTAATGGTCGCCCCCATGCCGGCGCCAGTCGCCGCACCGGTGGCACTGCCCGTGCAGCGCAGGGCGGAAGCGGCCAACGAGCCCGTGTTCCGCTGGAAGCTTGTGGCCGGTGCTGCGTCGCTGATGGCCGTGGCTGCCATCAGCTGGACCCTGGTCGGCAATGGCACGGCGGTGCCGCAAGGTGGTGCGCAGCTGGCTTCGGTCCAGCAGCAACAGCAGCCGGCGGTCAATTCGGTGCTGGCGGCAGCTGCGGTCAACAGTCCGCAACCCGCGAGCAATGCGCTGACCCCGACCCGTGTGATCGTGGGCAACGGCAATCCGCAGGTCATGCTGCGCGATCCGCGGCTCGATCAGCTGCTCGAAGCGCACCAGCAAGCTGGCGGCGCTTCGCAAATGCCTTCAGGCTTCCTGCGCAATGCCACTTTCGAGGGTCCGACGCGCTGAGTGCGCGCACCCCTAGCTGCCCGTAATGACCGTTCCGATGCCGATCTCCGCACGCGCCTTCGTGCTTGTGTTTGCCGCTTTTTGCCTTGCGCAGACTGCCACCGCGCAGACCCGCTCGGGCGCTGCGAATACAAAGAGCGCGGCGACTGCGCAGACGGACGAACCACCGGCCATGAGCGTGACCGAGTGGCTGCAGCGCATGCATGCGGGCGCCCGGCAGCGCAATTACGTGGGCACTTTCGTGGTGTCGGCGCCAGGCGGCGACCTGTCGAGCGCACGCATCTGGCATGTGCGCGACGGCGAGCATCAGATCGAACGCATCGAAGCTCTCTCGGGGCCGCCGCGCTCGACTTTCCGGCGCAACCGCAATGTCATGACCTTCCTGCCGGAGGCGAAGGTGGTGAAGGTCGAGAAGCGCGAGAACCTCGATCTCTTCCCGAACCTGCCGGACAAACCCGATTCGTCGATCGGCGATTTCTACGATGTGCGTGCGATCGGCAAGGACCGCGTTGCCGGCTTCGACGCCGACGTGGTGCAGCTGGTGCCGCATGACGCGCTGCGTTTCGGCTATCGCATCTGGAGCGAACGCCGTTCGGGCCTGGTGGTGAAGCTGCAGACCATCGACAGCGACTCCCGCGTGGTGGAGCAATCGGCGTTCTCCGAACTGCAACTCGACGCGCCGGTGAAGGCGCAGGCGCTCTCGCAGATGATGTCCAACACCTCGGGCTACCGCATCGAGAAGCTGGAGCTCGAGCGCAGCAACGCGCAGGACGAAGGCTGGACGCTGCGCACGCCCGTGGCCGGATTTAAGCCCCGAAGCTTCTTCCGCCGCCCGACAGCGGGCGACGACAGCGGCAAGTCGAAGCAGGACGCGGCCACGGTCCAGTGGACCTTCTCCGATGGCCTGGCCTCGGTGTCGCTTTTCATCGAGCGCTACGACGCGGCGCGCGCGCCCCGCGACGGCGTGCTGACCATCGGCGCCACCAACGCCATCCGCCGGCGTCTGCCCGAGCCGGCCAGCGACTGGTGGCTGACCGCAGTCGGCGAGGTGCCGCAGCAAACGCTCAATGCATTCGCTCAAAGCCTCGCGCGCACGCGCTGACAGGTCGAATAAGCGCCAATTGCGCTGAACCAAGCACGCAGCGCAAACTCATAGCACTTGTTTTCAGCCGCTCTGTTCTTTTGAAAGAAAACCGATGATCTTCAAAGTCGAGGGACACAAGTTTCGTTCCGGTCTGCTGGCTTGCGTGCTCGCACTGACTGCAAGCGCCACATTCCTTCCGGTCGAGCCGGTCCATGCGCAAACGCGCACGCTGCCCGATTTCACCGACCTGGTTGATCAGGTCGGCCCCTCCGTCGTCAACATTCGCACCGTCGAGAAGGTCGCCCAACGAGGCGGCAACGGTGAGATGGACGAGGAGATGCAGGAGTTCTTCCGCCGTTTCTTCGGCCAGCCTCTGCCAGGCCAACCGCGCCAGGGCCCGCGTCCCAATCGACCGCAGCCGCCGCAAGAAGAGGAGCGTCCGCGCGGCGTCGGATCCGGCTTCATCCTGACGGCCGACGGCTACGTGATGACCAATGCGCACGTGGTCGAAGACGCCTCCGAAGTGCTGGTCACGCTGCCCGACAAGCGCGAGTTCAAGGCCAAGATCGTCGGCGCCGACAAGCGCACCGACGTCGCGGTCGTCAAGATCGAGGCCACCGGCCTGCCTGCGGTGAAGGTTGGCGACATCTCCAAGCTGCGCGTCGGCGAATGGGTAATGGCCATCGGCTCGCCCTTCGGTCTCGAGAACACCGTCACTGCCGGTATCGTGAGCGCCAAGCAGCGTGACACCGGCGAGTACCTGCCGTTCATCCAGACCGACGTGGCCATCAATCCCGGCAACTCGGGCGGCCCGCTGATCAACATGCGCGGCGAAGTGGTCGGCATCAACAGCCAGATCTACTCGCGCTCGGGCGGCTTCATGGGCATCTCGTTCTCGATCCCGATCGACGAGGCGATCCGCGTGAGCGATCAGCTGCGCACCTCGGGCCGTGTCTCGCGGGGCCGCATCGGCGTGCAGATCGACCAGGTCACGAAGGACGTGGCCGAGGCCATCGGCCTGGGCAAGGCGCAGGGTGCGCTGGTGCGCGGCGTCGAAGCCGGCTCGCCGGGCGAGAAGGCCGGTGTCGAGCCGGGCGACGTCATCACCAAGTTCGACGGCAAGCCCATCGAGAAGCCGAGCGACCTGCCGCGCCTGGTAGGCAACACCAAGCCGGGCACCAAGAGCACGCTCACCGTGTTCCGCCGTGGCGCTTCGCGCGACCTCAGCGTGACCATTGCCGAGGTCGAGCCCGACAAGCCTGGCAAGCGCGCGAGCGACCGTGACGAACCGGCAGCGAAGCCGCCGGCATCTGCCGCCGCCAAATCGCTCGGTCTGGCTGTGAGCGATCTCACCGACGCGCAGAAGAAAGAGCTCAAGCTGAAGGGCGGCGTGAAGGTCGATGCCGCCAATGACGCCGCAGCCCGTGCAGGCCTGCGCGAAGGCGACATCATCCTGTCGGTGGGCAATGTCGAGGTGTCGAATGCGCGCGAATTCGAGTCCGCCATCGGCAAGGCCGACAAGAGCAAGGCGCTCAGCGTGCTGTTCCGCCGTGGCGATTGGGCGCAGTACGCCCTGATTCGTCCCGCACGCTGATCTGGCGCTGGCGTCAAGTGGCCCCACCCGGTAGTCGGGTTTGGGGCCATTTTTTTGAGGTGTTTACGACGTTCAGGCGCTGGCCCCTAAAAAAATCTGAGGGCTCGGAAATGCCGATTTTTGTTTGTGCTCACTAACTTTTAAAGAGGCTAAGGACGGATTTCGGTAGAATAGGGCACTCTCGGCGGTCGGTCGGCGCATAAGGAGTGCCCTGACCTTCACCATGCGAGATGTCAGACAGCAGTCCACCGGTGCTCCACAGATCGCCCACAAGTTGTTCAGTCACTGCTCCACCGATCCTGTTGATAACCTGTTCATATCTTTGATGTTGTGGACCTGCAACGACCCCTTTGGACCCCGTTCCCGGATGTACGTGCTTCCCTTTTTGCCTACAATGAAGTTCCAACTACTGCAGTTGCCATTGCTTGTTGGTTCAGGGCGCGTCTCCAGAAGACGCGCCCTTTTTTCTTGCCTGTCGCACTCTGCGCACGAGCCAATTCAAGTACTTAAGCGTTCCCGTTGATGAATCACATCAGAAATTTTTCGATCATTGCGCACATCGACCATGGCAAGTCGACGCTCGCAGACCGTTTGATCCAGCGTTGCGGCGGCCTCGCAGACCGAGAGATGGAAGCGCAGGTGCTCGACTCGATGGACATCGAAAAAGAGCGTGGGATAACCATCAAGGCGCAGACCGCTGCGCTGCACTACAAGGCACTCGATGGACAGGTCTACAACCTCAATCTGATCGACACGCCGGGTCACGTCGACTTCTCGTATGAAGTGAGCCGCTCGCTGTCGGCATGCGAAGGCGCGCTGCTTGTCGTCGATGCATCGCAAGGTGTCGAAGCACAGACGGTGGCCAACTGCTACACGGCGCTCGACCTCGGAGTCGAAGTGGTGCCTGTGCTCAACAAGATCGATCTGCCCAACGCGGACCTCGACAACGCGCGCACCGAAATCGAAGACGTGATCGGCATCGACGCGACCAATGCGATCCCGTGCTCGGCAAAGACCGGTGTGGGCATCGACGACATTCTCGAAGCCATCGTTGCCAGGATGCCCGCGCCGCGCGGCAACCCCGACGGCCCGCTGCGCGCGATGATCGTCGACAGCTGGTTCGACGCCTACGTCGGCGTCGTCATGCTGGTGCGCGTGGTCGACGGCCGGCTCGCCAAGGGCGATCGCATCAAGATGATGGCGTCGGGTGCGATGTACAACGCCGACAGCGTCGGCGTCTTCACGCCCGCCAACGAACCCCGCAACTCGCTCGAAGCGGGCGAGGTGGGCTACATCATCGCGGGCATCAAGGAACTGCAGGCTGCAAAGGTCGGCGACACAGTCACGCTGATCAAGGCCGGCACCGGTGGCGCCGCGGCAACGGCGACCGAGGCGCTGCCCGGCTTCAAGGAAATCCAGCCGCAGGTGTTCGCGGGCTTGTACCCCACCGAGGCGAGCGAGTACGACTCGCTGCGCGACGCACTCGAAAAGCTCAAGCTCAACGATTCCTCGCTGCGCTACGAGCCTGAGGTGAGCCAGGCGCTTGGCTTCGGCTTCCGCTGCGGCTTCCTCGGCCTGCTGCACATGGAAATCGTGCAGGAGCGCCTGGAGCGCGAGTTCGACCAGGACCTGATCACGACCGCGCCGAGCGTGGTCTACCAGGTGGTCAAGAACGACGGCGAAGTGATCATGGTCGAGAACCCGTCCAAGATGCCCGACGTCGGCAGGATGGCGGAGATCCGCGAACCGATCGTCACCGTCCATCTCTACATGCCGCAGGAATACGTCGGCTCCGTCATGACGCTGGCGAACCAGAAGCGTGGCGTGCAGATGAACATGGCCTACCACGGCCGCCAGGTCATGCTGACCTACGAGATGCCGCTCGGCGAGATCGTTCTCGACTTCTTCGACAAGCTGAAATCGGTGAGCCGCGGCTACGCCTCGATGGACTACGAGTTCAAGGAGTACCGCGCGTCCGACGTGGTGAAGGTCGACATCCTGCTGAACGGCGACAAGGTCGACGCGCTGTCGATCATCGTGCACCGCAGCCAGTCGCAGTACCGTGGCCGGGCCGTGGTGTCGAAGATGCGTGAGATCATTTCGCGCCAGATGTACGACGTGGCGATCCAGGCGGCCATCGGCGTCACCATCATTGCGCGTGAGACAATCAAGGCGCTTCGCAAGAACGTGCTGGCCAAGTGCTATGGCGGCGACATCACCCGCAAGAAGAAGCTGCTCGAGAAGCAGAAGGCGGGCAAGAAAAGAATGAAGCAGATCGGCTCCGTCGAGGTCCCGCAAGAGGCCTTCCTCGCCATTCTGCAAGTCGAAGACTGATCAAAAAAATGGCATTCATCACCACCCTGGTCCTCGCGGCCTTCGCTGCCTATGTCGGCGCCTGGTATTTCAACGCGATCGAAGGCAACTTTGCCTTGCTGCTGTTCCTGGCGACGGTGGTCACCGGCCTCTACTGGCTGGCCGAGCGCTTCTATTTCCTGCCCCGGCGCGAACAGGCCGCCGCCAAGCTTGAAGCCTCGCTGGCCGAGCGCAATGCGCGCCTGGCCGAGCAGGGCATCAAGCAGGTCGACACGGCCGACGCAAAGGCGAGCGAACGTTTGCTGATGCAGCCCTGGTGGCTCGACTGGACCGCCGGCCTGTTCCCCGTGATCCTGGTGGTGTTCCTGCTGCGCTCGTTCCTCTACGAGCCCTTCAAGATTCCGTCGGGCTCGATGATGCCCACGCTGCTGACCGGCGACCTGATCCTGGTCAACAAGTTCACCTACGGCCTGCGCCTGCCCGTGATCAACACCAAGATCACCGACGGCACGCCACTGGCGCGTGGCGACGTGGTGGTGTTCCGCTACCCGCCCAAGCCGAGCATGGACTACATCAAGCGCGTCGTCGGCGTCCCGGGTGACGAGGTGGCCTACCTGAACAAGAAGCTCACCGTCAACGGCCAGCCGGTCTCCAAGGAGGCGGATGCCGACTACCTCGACGGCGAATCGATGCGTCTGCTCAAGCAGTACACCGAGAACCTCGGCAGCAAGCAACACAAGATCCTCAACGACGAAACCACACCGTCCTACATTCCCGGTGCCAGTGGTTTCAACTTCCCGGGCATCGAAAACTGCCGCTACTCGGTCGAGGGCGTAGTCTGCAAGGTGCCGGCCGGCAACTATTTCATGATGGGCGACAACCGCGATAATTCGGCGGACTCGCGTTTCTGGGGCTTCGTGCCGGACAAGAACATCGTGGGCAGGGCGTTCTTCGTCTGGATGAACTTCGGCGATCTGGGTCGCATCGGTCCGTTTCAATAAGCATTCATCTGAATAGTTCAGTTCGAGGGGTATGAGGGCATGAGAACACATCGGTTCGTTCGCAGCAGGGCTGCGCAACAACGCGGCATTTCGTTCATCGGCTTGGTGTTCGTCGCGGTCGTGCTCGGGTGCCTGGGCGTGGTCGTCGCGCAGGTCATTCCGACGCTGATCGAATGGCAGGCCATCGACAAGGCTGCCAACAAGGCCAAGGAAGGCGCAACCGTGCCTGAAGTGCGCGCCATCTTCGATCGCGCCCAGGCCATCGACGACTTCAAGTCGGTCAGCGGCAAGGATCTCGACATCAAGAAGGTCGGCGACAAGGTGGTCGTGTCGTATTCGTACGAGCGCGAGATTCCCTTGTTCGGCCCGGCTTACCTGACGCTCAAGTACAAGGGCGAATCCCGCTGAACACGGCGCCCAAAAAGGTGGAGGGCAGCCTCGCCGCGCTGCAGGCGCGCCTCCAGCACACCTTCTCCGATCCGCGGCTGCTCCAGCTCGCGCTCACGCACCGCAGCTTCTCGGCCGACCACAACGAGCGCCTCGAGTTTCTTGGCGACTCGGTGCTGAACCTGGCGGTCTCGCACCTGCTCTACATGCGCCTGTCGGCCCTGCCCGAAGGCGACCTGTCGCGCGTGCGGGCCAACCTGGTCAAGCAGGACACCCTGCACCGCCTGGCGGTGGGGCTGGCGCTGTCGCCGCTGCTGCGTCTCGGCGAAGGCGAGGCGCGCTCGGGTGGGCCCAACCGGCCGTCGATCCTGGCCGATGCGCTCGAAGCGTTGATCGGCGCCGTCTATCTCGATGCCGGCTTTGCGGCCGCCCAGTCGCTGGTGCACCGGCTCTACGAGGCGGTCGAAATCAATCCGCGCATGGAAGCTGCGGCCAAGGACCCGAAGACCGAATTGCAGGAATGGCTGCAGGGTCACAAAATGAAGCTGCCGGTGTATCGCGTGGCCGCCACACTGGGCGCAGCGCACAAGCAGACTTTTGATGTCGAGTGCGAGGTGTCCGAGTTGGGGCTTCGCGAACGCGGCATCGGCGGCTCGCGCCGCGCCGGCGAGCAGGCGGCCGCGGCCGCCATGTTGATCCGGCTCAAGGCACGCGGCGCCGCGTGAAATCACTATGAACGATGCTATCAATCCCGTAGCGGAACCCGAAGACGCAGAAGGCGCGGCGGGTGCTGTCGGACCTCAACACTGCGGCCTCATCGCCATCGTCGGCAAGCCCAATGTGGGCAAGTCGACGCTGCTCAATGCACTGGTCGGCCAGAAGATCAGCATCACCTCGCGCAAGGCGCAGACCACGCGCCACCGCATCACCGGCATGCGCACGCTGGGCGCCACGCAGTTCGTGTTCGTCGACACGCCGGGCTTCCAGACCCTGCACGCCAACGCGCTGAACAAGTCGCTCAACAAGACCGTGCAGGGCGCGGTCGGCGATGTGGACCTGATTCTTTTCGTGGTCGAGGCCGGCAGCTTCACGCCGGCCGACGAGCGCGTGCTCAAGCTGCTCGGCAAGGGCATCCCGACCGTGCTGCTGGCCAACAAGCTCGACAACGTGCACCGCCGCGGCGACATCGCGCCCTGGCTGAAGACCATGCAGGAGAAACACAGCTTCGCCGAGTTTGTGCCCATGTCGGCGAAAAACGCCAAGGACGTCGAGCGCCTGTTCGGCATCTGCGAGAAGTACCTGCCCGAGCAGCCCTGGTTCTACGACGAGGACGAGCTGACCGACCGTAGCGAGAAATTCCTTGCCGGCGAACTGGTGCGCGAGAAGCTGTTCCGCCTCACCGGCGACGAGCTGCCCTATACCTCAACCGTCATCATCGACAAGTTTGAGGAAGAGCCGCCTCAGAAAAAAGGCCAGAAGCGCCTGTTGCGTATCGCCGCCACCATCGTGGTCGAACGCGACGGCCACAAGGCCATGGTGATCGGTGACAAGGGCGAGCGCATCAAGCGCATCGGCATGGAAACCCGTGTCGAGCTCGAGAAGCTGGCCGACGCCAAGGTGTTTCTCGAACTGTGGGTGAAAGTGCGCTCGGGTTGGGCCGACGACGAAGCCCGCGTGCGCTCCTTCGGCTACGAATGAAGTGGCCGCTGCCCACCGCGTTTCGCACGAACCGGCCTATGTGCTCCACCGCTACGACTGGAGCGAGTCGAGCCTGATTCTCGAAGTCTTCACCCGCCACCACGGGCGCATCGCGCTTGTGGCCAAGGGGGCGAAGCGGCCGAGTTCCAACTTCCGGCCGGTGCTGCTGCCGCTGCAGCCCCTGCAGCTCAATTACGGCGGCGACGCCGAGATCCGCACGCTCAAGGGCGCCGAATGGATGGGCGGCCATGTGATGCCGACCGGCGAGGCGCTGCTGTCGGGCTACTACGTCAACGAACTGCTGCTGCGCCTGCTGGCGCGCGACGATGCCCATGAAGCGCTGTTCGACGCCTACGCCGGAGTCGTTCAGGTGCTGGCGGGCGACCACGTCGGCGCGCAGGCCGCGACCCAGGCTGCCGCGCTGCGTGCTTTTGAGTTGCTGCTGCTGCGCGAAGTCGGCCTGCTGCCGTCGCTCGACGCGCAGACCCTCACACTGGAGCCGCTTGCCGCCGAGCAGCGCTACAGCCTCGTACCGGAAGCCGGCCTGCGCCAGGCCGCCGACGACGAGGCCGCACTGACCGGCGCCGACTGGCAGGCTCTGCAGGCGGTTCTCGACGACCGCGCCCCTTTTACCGCCACGTTGCGTGAAATTGCCACCATGAACGCAGGCAGCAACAGCGCCCTGCGAAACCAGTTGCGCGCCTTGCTCAACTACCATTGCGGCGTGTCCACGCTGCGCACGCGGCAAATGATGAGAGATCTGCAAGCACTATGAGCACTTCAGGCACCACCGGCACCGCCACCTCGCTGTCCGTCAACCTCAACAAGGTCGCCCTGGTCCGCAACACGCGCCACCTGGGCATTCCGAGCGTGGTGAAAGCCGCGCAGGCCTGCCTGGCGGCCGGTGCGCAGGGCATCACCGTGCATCCGCGGCCCGATGCCCGCCACATTCGCGCACACGACGTGAGCGACCTCTCGGCGCTGCTCGCCAAGGACTGGCCTGCCATCGAGTTCAACATCGAAGGCAACCCCTTCCAGAACCTGATGGATTTCGTGCGCACGCTGAAGCCGCACCAGGCCACTTTCGTGCCCGACAGCGAAACTCAGTCGACCAGCGACCACGGCTGGACCTTCCCTGACGACGCCGAGCGCCTGCGCCCCCTGATCGCAGAAGCCAAGGCGCTGGGCGTGCGCGTCAGCCTCTTCATGGACCCGATTCCCGAAATGATGGCTGCGGTCAAGGCCGTGGGCGCCGACCGCGTCGAGCTCTACACCGAAGGCTATGCCGCATCGCGTGGAACGCCCGACGAGCAGGCCGTGCTCCAGCGCTATGCCGACACGGCGCGCGCGGCCCATGCTGCGGGCCTGGGCATCAACGCCGGCCACGACCTGAGCCGCGACAACCTGACGGCTTTTCTGCGGGCAGTGCCCGGCGTGCAAGAGGTTTCTATCGGCCATGCCTTCGTGGCCGACGCGCTGGAGCTCGGCTACACAGCCGCCACGCGCGACTACCTGCGCTGCATCAACGAGGCGCAATGAGCGCCGGCGCCGCATGATCTACGGCATTGGCACCGACATCTGCGACCTGCGTCGCATCGCCGCGACCTTCGAGCGCCAGGGCGAACGCTTTGCCCGCAAGGTGCTTAGCGACGCCGAATTTGCGGTCTGGAAAGCCCGCAGCGAACGTTGGCCCAAGCGCGGCCTCAGCTACCTCGCCACGCGCTTCTCGGCCAAGGAGGCCTTCAGCAAGGCCATCGGCCTGGGCATGCGCATGCCCATGAGCTGGCGCTTGTGCGAAATCGCGAACCTGCGCAGCGGCAAGCCCGTCATCGTGCTGCATGGTGGCCTGAAGGACTGGTTCGAAGCACAGGGCCTCACAGCCCACGTGACCGTGACTGACGAAACCGAATACGCCGCGAGCTTCGTGGTGGTGGAGAAGCTATGACTGCCGGGCCCGCCGCTCGCCCCCATGCGCCGCTGATCATCGATGTGGCGGCTACCGAGCTCAACGACGCCGACCGCCGCCGCCTCGCCAATCCGCTGGTCGGTGGCGTGATCCATTTCGCCCGCAACTGGCAGGACCGCGCGCAGATGACCGCGCTCAATGCCGAGATCAAGTCGATCCGCCCCGACTTGCTGATCTGCGTCGACCACGAGGGCGGCCGCGTGCAGCGCTTTCGCACCGACGGCTTCACCCACTTGCCGTCGATGCGCGCACTCGGTGAGCTGTGGATGCGCGACGCCATGCGCGCCACCCAGGCTGCGACGGCGGTCGGACAGGTGCTGGCGGGCGAGCTGCGCGCCTGTGGCGTCGATTTCAGCTTTGCGCCGGTGCTCGACCTGGACTACGGCGGCAGCAGCGTCATCGGCAGCCGCAGCTTTCATCGCGATCCGCGAGTGGTGGCGCTGCTGGCCAAGAGCGTGATGCACGGCATGCTGCAGATGGGCATGCGCAACTGCGGCAAGCATTTTCCGGGGCATGGCTTCGTGCAGGCCGATTCGCACGTCGAGATCCCGGTGGACAAGCGCAGCCTCAAGGCCATCCTGGACGACGATGCGCGGCCCTACGACTGGCTGTCGGGCACGCTCGGCGCGGTGATGCCGGCGCACGTGATCTATCCGAAGGTCGACAAGCGGCCGGCGGGTTTCTCGTCGAAATGGCTCAAGGCGATCCTGAGGCAACGCTTTGCCTTCGACGGTGCAGTGTTCAGCGACGACCTGAGCATGGAGGCGGGCCGCTACATCGATGGTCGGCTGCTCAGCTATACCGATGCGGCGCTGGCTGCGCTCGAAGCTGGCTGCGACATGGCGCTGCTGTGCAACCAGAGCATCGGGGAGGGGCGCCTGCTCGACGACTTCCTCGAAGGCTTCGAGGCTGCTGCGCTTGCGGGCCGATGGCAGCCGGACGCGAGCAGCGAAGCGCGCCGCCAGGCGCTGTTGCCGCAGGCCGCCGCACCCGATTGGCCGACGCTCGTCGCTTCACGCGGATACCGCGATGCGAGGCGGTTGACGGACGTTTGAAGGCTGCTCAGCCGATCCGGAATTGGCGCATTTGTGCACAAGCTGGCAAATACGCTAGATAAGTCGGCCGCGCCGTCCTATAGAGTCAAATGTTCTGAATCAGGCAGTTTCGGGGGGCATTTCTCATGGCGCATATCGGCGAATCCTGGCGAACTTTCGACAGCTTGACGCAGCACGTCATCAAGACGATCAATCCCAAGCGCATCCTGGACATTGGTGCCGGGGGCGGCAAATATGGAGCCTTGCTCAAGAACATCGTGCCCGAATGCGAGCTGACCGCGCTGGAGTGCGACGAAGTGGCATTCCCTCAACTGCGCGAGGTCGGCTATCACCAGATTCTTCCGATCACGGCCGACAAACTCTATGAGCGCAGCGGCGATCTCTACGACGTGGTGATCCTGGGCGATGTCATCGAGCACATGCTCCACTCGCAAGGCCGCGACCTGCTGGAATTTCTCAACTACCGCTCCCGCTATCTCATCGTTTCCACGCCGGAATGCATGCCGATGAGCCGTCCCATCTTCTTCGAAGGCCACAACTCGCTGTGGCGTCCCGATTCGTTCGGCTGGCACGACTACTGGGCGCACCAGCAATGCGGCGTGATGCACTTCTATTTACTCAGAGGGCACGACAACTGGGCCGGGCCCGGTTTGGCGGAGGTGGTGAGCGCGGTAAACGGCGCCGGAATTTTCAATGAACATTCCAGTGACCGGAAAGAGCCCGTCAACCTGACGATTCGCGACACGCGCTACAAGGAACCGACCGACGAGCACAATGTTGTGCTCTACCGCCCTTTCTGACGGACGTTGTTTCATGACGGCAACCGACAAGATCTCCCTTCGCGATATAGACATCATCGTTTCGTACAGGGAGGCGACCGAAGAGCGGCGCGAGAACCTCTATGCCGTGCTGGCGCATCTGGCCTTTACCTATACCGACTACCGGCTGTGGTTGATGGAGGCGGCGACGACGCCGCGCTTCGACTGGCAGCGGCTGCGCGATCCGAAGATCCGGCATGTCTTCATCCATCACGATGGGCCGTTTCCCAAGTCGATGCTCTACAACACAGGCGTCCGACTGGCCCGCAGCCCTGTGATCTGCTTCCACGACGCCGATTCCATTGCCCAGCCTTCAACGCTGCGTGGCTGTGTCGATGTGCTGCTGGACCGGGACAGCAGCGAGGTGCTATGCCCCTACTGGAGCGTCATCAACGTGACGGGTGAACTCAAGCGCGATTTCATGCAGTTGCCCGACTACGCCCGATTCGCATCGATCAACGTGGAGCAACTGCCTCCAGATGCCGGCGTGCTGTACTCGAATGCCAATGGGGGCATCGTGCTGTTCAAGCGCAGCGAGTACATCCGTGTCGGCGGGTACAACGCACGCCTGGAAGGATGGGGCGGCGAGGACGACGAACTGCTGCGCAGGGCAGGGCGGTTGGGTCTGCGCTGGCACTCGATGCACGTGCCCCTTTTTCACTTGCACCATGATTCGGGCTCGCGCAATGAATTGATCGAGAGCCTTCATGGCACCGAGAACCTGCGTGCGTCGCATGCCATCGAGACCATGTCCCAGGAAGAGGTTGAGGTGCTGGCGCGCGAGTTGTCCGCGTTCTTCGCGTCCGACTGATCAGGGCCGGGCGCTGGCGTCCCAGAGCCGATGGCCGTTCATGTCCAGATGCGTCAGATACAGCCGCAGGTCGAATTCGAGCTGCTGGTAGTCCGGCTCCATGTGCATGCACAACGCATAAAAAGCCTTGTCGTGCTCCCGCTCCTTCATGTGGGCAAGTTCGTGCACGACGATCATCCGCAACCAGGCCAGCGGCACGCCCTTGAACAGGCTTGCCACGCGGATCTCCCGCTTGGCCTTGAGCTTGCCGCCCTGCACGCGCGACACCGTGGTGTGCGTGCCCAGCGCGTTGCGGATCACGTGCAGCTTGTTGTCGAACATCACCTTTGAGAGCGGTTCTGCCTTGCGCATGAACTCGCTCTTGAGCTCGTTCACGTACTCATAAAGCGCGCGGTCGGTCTGCACGTTGTGCACCCCGTCAGGGTAGCGCTTGCCGAGCAGCGCGGCGAGCTTGTCCTCGGCGATCAGCTGGCGGACCTGGTCCAGCAGGGGCGCCGGATAGCCCGCCAGGTATTTCATGCGCGACGGCGCTCCGTGCGCGCCGCGCAGGCCAGCCCTGTGGCCACGCCACCGAACAGGTCGCCCTCGACCAGGTTCACGCCCGCGAAGCTCTTGCGCAGGGCGTGCTGGAACGGCCGCAGCGCAGAAGAGCCGCCGGTGAGGTAGATCGCATCGAGGTCGCCGCTGCGCAGGCCCGCGCGCTTGACGCAGGCGTGTGCGCACGCAATCACGTTTTCGAGCGGTCCGGCCAGCTGCTGTGCCATGTCGGCCGGCGTGAGCGAGGCCATCAGTCCGTGCTCTGCGCAGGAGAGGTCGATTGCCGTCGCTGCATCGGTCACCGAGGCATCGATCTTGGCCGCTTCCACCGCGCTCGCGATGCGGTGCCCGTGCCGTTCTTCGAGCACGGTCATCAGCCGGTCGTGCAGCCGCGTGTCGCTGTAGCTCGTGCGCAGATCCTTCGCCTGGCGCACTGCCTTGGCCGCGTAGAGCCAGTTGATCAGGTGCCAGGACGAGAGTTCGAAGAACACCTTGCTCGGCACCTCGCGCCCCTGCGGGCCGTGGTGGCGAAAGCCGAACTGCGGCATCACGCGCTCGAGGTTCAGGCGCTGGTCGAAGTCGGTACCGCCGATGTGCACGCCGCTGGTGGCCAGTACGTCGTCGCTGCGGTCCTCGCGCGCGGCACGCTCGGGGCCGACGCGCACAACGGTGAAGTCCGAAGTGCCGCCGCCGATGTCGACGATGAGCACGATCGACTCTTTGACGATGCGCTGCTCGTAGTCGAACGCGGCCGCGATCGGTTCGAGCTGGAAGGCAATCTCGCGGAACCCCGCCGCGCGCGCCGCGTGGCGCAGGCTTTCCTCGGCACGCTCGTCGCGCTTGGCATCGTCGTCCACGAAATGCACGGGCCGCCCGATCACCACGCGCTCGGGCATCCGGCCGAGCTCGCGGCTGGCGCGCACGGCCAACTCGCGCAGAAAGCGCGCGATGATGTCCTCGAAGCTCACGAGGCCGTCGTAGATGGCGGTCTTCTCCTGCATCAGCGCGCTGCCGAGCAGGCTCTTCAGCGAGCGCATCAGGCGGCCTTCGGTGCCCGAGAGGTACTGGCCGATCGCGTCCCGGCCGAAGTGGGTCGTGCGGTCTTCGGCATTGAAGAAGATCGCGGTGGGCAGGGTGGTGGCCGCGCCTTCGATGGGCAGCAGGCGGGCCTCGCCGTCGACCCGGCAGGCCACGGCGGAATTGGAGGTGCCGAAGTCGATGCCGATCGTCGGCAGCGACGACGGTGACAACACGCTCAAGACTCCCTGCGCAGCGCCGGGAACAGGATCACGTCGCGGATGCTCGGCGAATCGGTCAGCAGCATCATCAGCCGGTCGATGCCGATGCCACAGCCGCCGGTAGGCGGCATGCCGTATTCGAGCGCACGCACGAAGTCGTGGTCGTAGTACATGGCTTCGTCGTCGCCGCTGTCTTTGGCGGCCACCTGTGCGTTGAAGCGCGCGGCCTGGTCTTCGGCGTCGTTCAGCTCGCTGAAGCCGTTGCCGAACTCGCGGCCGGTGATGTACAGCTCGAAGCGCTCGGTGACCTCGGGGCGCTCGTCGTTGGCGCGCGCCAGCGGCGAGATCTCGGTCGGGTGCTCCATGATGAAGGTCGGCTGCCAGAGCTTCTCTTCCACGGTCTCCTCGAAGTACATCACCTGCAGGCTGGCGAGGCTGCGCTGCGAGAGCTTGTCTTTTTCTTCGCTGAGGCCGATCTTGCGCAGGGCGTTGATGAGCCAGGCGCTGTCGTCGACGCCCTGAGCCACGCCCTCGGCGTCGGTGTACTTCAGGATCGCTTCACGGATCGTCAGGCGCTCGAAGGGCTGGGTCAGATCGACTGGCTTGCCCTGGTAGGTGAGTTGCTGCGTGCCCACGGCCTTGTCGGCGATGGTGCGGATCAGCGTCTCGGTGAAGTCCATCAGGTCGCGATAGTTCCAGTAGGCCGCGTAGAACTCCATCATCGTGAACTCGGGGTTGTGCCGCACCGAGATGCCCTCGTTGCGGTAGCTCCGGTTGATTTCGAACACGCGCTCGAAGCCGCCGACGATCAGGCGCTTGAGATACAGCTCGGGCGCGATGCGCAGGAACATCTCCTGGTCGAGCGCGTTGTGGTGCGTCTTGAAGGGCTTGGCGTTCGCGCCGCCCGGAATCGGGTGCAGCATGGGCGTCTCGACTTCGAGGAAGTCGTTGGCCACCATGAACTCGCGCAGGGCGCTCACGGCCTTGCTGCGCGCGGTGAAGCGCACGCGCGCCGATTCGTCGGTGATCAGGTCGACGTAGCGCTGGCGGTACTTCTGTTCCTGGTCGGCCATGCCGTGGAACTTGTCGGGCAGCGGGCGCAGGCTCTTGGTGAGCAGGCGCAGCCTGGTTACCTTGACCGACAGCTCGCCGGTCTTGGTCTTCATCAGCGTGCCTTCGGCGGCAACGATGTCGCCCAGGTCCCAGCGCTTGAAGTCGGCGTAGATGTCTTCGCCGACCGCGTCGCGCGTCACGTAGAGCTGGATGCGGCTGGTGGCATCTTGCAGGGTGGCGAAGCTGGCCTTGCCCATCACGCGCTTGAGCATCATCCGGCCGGCCACGCTCACTGCAACGGCTTGCGCCTCGAGGGCTTCGGCCTCGGTGGCGTCATGCGCTTCGGCGAGTGCCGCTGCACGATGGCTCGGCTTGAAGTCGTTGGGGAACGCAACGCCTTTGCCCTCGGCCTGTGCCGTGCGCAGCAGCTTGAGCTTTTCGCGGCGTTCTGCGATGAGCTGGTTTTCGTCGACGGGGGGCGGAGGAGGCGAGGGGGTCTTTTGATCGGACATGGGAGGCGGGTGGCGCGCATCCGGGAGCGTGCGCGGGGCTGGCATTTTAGCCCATCGGGTTTGAATAAAACCTGTGCCCAGCGCCCGTCAATCCTGCGCAATGCGCTACAAAAAAAGTAGCGATCTATTCAGTGATGCCCGTGCGTGCGAGCAGATCGCTGACCAGCTCCAGCCGCATCAATGGGCTGTCGAGCTCCATCAGGCGCTGGCGCAGTTCGAGTTGCATTGGCACCAGCTCGCACCAGCGGTTGGCCACCCAGCCGCAATCGTTGAGCTGGTAGGGCGCGCCGATGGGTAGCCGCACCGCTTCGCCTTGCGCACGCCGGCGTTCTTTCAGCGTGTCGATCAAACGCTGCAGCGCGGTGGCGGTATGGCGCAGGTCGTCGGGAATTTCGAGCGCGACGTCGTCGTTCACGGCCTCAACCTCGGCGACCCACAGGCCATGCTTCTGCAGCTCATTGCTGCGAACCCGAAAGCGTTGTGTGCCCACGCATTCGATCTGCAGCAGGCCGCTCTGCGGCGATTCGAACTCGCGGATCATGGCCAGCGTGCCGATGGCGGCGAAGCTCTCCGCATCCGCACCGGCCTTGCGCACTTCGCTGCCGCTGGTGAGGCTCACCACACCGAAGGGTGCGTCGGCCTTGCGGCACTTGCCGATCATGTCGAGATAACGAACCTCGAAGATGCGCAGTGGAAGAAGACCTCCCGGAAACAGGACCGTACCGAGCGGGAACAATGGCAGTGAATGCAAAAAGGGTTGTGTCGTCATCGAAGAGCCTTGCGTGGCTATCATCGCATTCCCCTCACGGCCGCGTCCCATGCTCTATCAGATTCCCTCGTTCCTTCTCGACGTGATCGTCGGCCTCCTCGGCGGCGCCTGCCTGCTGCGGCTCTACATGCAATACCACCGCGTGCCGTTCGGCAATCCGCTCGGGCGCTTCGTGTTCGCCATTACCGACTGGATCGTGCTGCCGCTGCGGCGCATCGTGCCCGCGGTGAAGCGCTGGGACCTGGCGAGCCTGATCGCGGCCTGGCTGCTGGTGATGCTGAAGTTCCTGCTGCTCTGGCTGCTGGTCGGCAACCTTGGGCGCATCGCGACCTTGCCGCTGGTGTCGCTGGTCGGGCTGATGCAGTTGGCGGTATCCGGCCTGACCGCACTGCTGGTGGTCTATGCGGTGCTGTCGTGGATTCCAAACGCTTCGCCGATGCTGCTCGACCTGATCTCGCGCCTGGCCGAACCGCTGGTGCGGCCGTTTCGCCGCTTCATCCCGCTGATTGGCGGGGTCGATCTGTCGCCGCTCGCAGCCATCGTGGTGCTGCAGGTGATCGCGATCGTGCTGGGCAACCTGCTGGTGTTTGCTTACCAACTGACTTTCTGAAGCGGCAAGAAAAAAGGGCCCGGATGCATCGCACCCGGGCCCTTTTGCTTTTGCCCCGTTTCGCTCAGCTGACTGCGTCGGCCGGCTGGCGCAGCAGCATGGCCAGCGTGCTGGCGATGGTCTTGCGCAGTTCGCGGCGGTCGCTGATGAAGTCGATGGCGCCCTTGGTCTGCAGGAACTCGGCACGCTGGAAGCCTTCGGGCAGCGTCACGCGCACGGTCGATTCGATCACGCGCGGGCCGGCAAAGCCGATCAGCGCCTTGGGCTCGGCGATCACCACGTCGCCCACGAAGGCGAAGCCTGCCGACACGCCACCCATGGTCGGATCGGTCAGCACGCTGATGTAGGGCAGGCCCTTCTTCGCCAGGCGCGTGAGCGCGGCATTGGTCTTGGCCATCTGCATCAGCGAGAGCAGGCCTTCCTGCATGCGCGCGCCGCCGGTGGCGGTGAAGCAGATGAAGGGCACCTTCTGCTCAATGGCGGTCTCGACGCCGCGCACGAAGCGCTCGCCGACCACGCTGCCCATGGAGCCGCCCATGAATTCGAACTCGAAGCAGGCCACGACCACGCTGATGCTGTGCACCGAGCCACCCATGACGACCAGCGCATCGGTTTCGCCGGTGTTTTCCAGGGCTTCCTTCAGGCGCTCGGGGTACTTACGGCTGTCCTTGAACTTCAGCGCGTCGACCGGCAGCACTTCCTGGCCGACTTCATAGCGGCCCTCGGCGTCGAGGAATGCGTCGAGCCGCGCGCGGGCGCCGATGCGGTGATGGTGGCTGCAGCTCGGGCAGACGTTCTGGTTGTGTTCGAGATCGGTCTTGTAGAGGACGGTCTCGCAGGCGGGGCACTTGATCCACAGGCCTTCGGGCACCTGGCGGCGCTCGGATGGGTCGGTTTGTGCGATCTTGGCGGGTAGCAGTTTTTCAAGCCAGCTCATAGGACTCCGAATTAACTCCCCTCTCCCGCAATGCGGAAGAGGGGCTGGGTGAGGGCAGCAGCGATTATCGGCCAGCCGCGTTCTTGGGGGTAGCCGCCGGCAGGGCGTCGAGCGCCTCGCGGATGCCCGCCAGGAATTCGCGCACCACCGGCACGACCTTGTCGCGCGGCTGGTCTTCGATGAGTTGAATGATCTTTGTGCCGATCACGACCGCATCGGCGGCCGAACCGACCGCCTGCGCGGTGCGCGCGTCGCGGATGCCGAAGCCCACGCCGACCGGGATGCTCACGTGCTGGCGGATGCGCGGGACCATCTGGCCGACCGCCTCGGTGTCGAGGTGGCCGGCGCCCGTCACGCCCTTGAGCGACACGTAGTAGACGTAGCCGCTGGCAATGCGCGCGACCTGCGCCATGCGTTCGTCGGTGCTGGTGGGGGCCAGCAGGAAGATCAGGTCGATGCCGGCGGCTTTCAGCTCGGCGGCGAAGTCTTCGCATTCCTCGGGCGGGTAGTCGACCACCAGGAGGCCATCGACGCCGGCGGCGACCGCATCGCGGATGAAAGCCTTTTTGCCGTGCACGAGGTCGTAGCGCTCGACCGGGTTCGCATAGCCCATCAGCACCACGGGCGTGGTCGTGTCCTTCTGGCGAAAGGCGGCCACGATGGCGAGCACCTGCTTCATGCCGATGCCCAATGCCAGCGCGGCTTCGCCGGCCTTCTGGATCACGGGTCCGTCGGCCATCGGATCGGAGAAGGGCACGCCCAGCTCGATCACGTCGGCGCCGGCCTCGACCATGCCGTGCATCAACTCGGGCGTGATGTCGGCGAAGGGGAAGCCGGCGGTCACGTACGGAATCAGCGCGCGTCGGCCGTCTTTCTTCAGCGCGTCGAAGGTGGCTGCAATGCGGCTCATCACTTGCCTCCTTTCACGCTCAGACCGCGCATCGAGGGCCGGTCGTAGAAGTCGACGCCCGACAGGTCGGCGACGGTGCCGATGTCCTTGTCGCCGCGGCCCGAGAGGTTCACCAGGATCGACTGGTCGGGGCGCATGGTCTTGGCGAGCTTCATTGCATGGGCCAAGGCATGGCTGGATTCGAGCGCGGGGATGATGCCCTCCGTTCGGCACAGGTAGTGGAAGGCTTCGAGCGCCTCGGTGTCGGTGATGCCCACGTATTCGGCGCGGCCAATGTCGGCCAGGTACGCGTGCTCGGGGCCCACGCCGGGGTAGTCGAGGCCCGCGCTGATGCTGTGGGTCTCGGTGATCTGGCCGTCCTCGTTCTGCAGCAGGTAGGTGCGATTGCCGTGCAGCACGCCGGGGCTGCCGCGCAGGATGGAGGCCGAGTGCTTGCCGCTGTCGAGCCCTTCGCCAGCCGCTTCCACTCCGATCAGGCGCGTGCCCGCGAACGGGATGTAGGGGTGGAAGATGCCCATGGCGTTGCTGCCGCCGCCCACGCAGGCGACCACCACGTCGGGCTGCTTGCCTTCGGCCTCGCCGGTGATGCCATCGGCCGCGAGCATGACGGGCATCTGCTCGATGCACTCGGTGCCGATCACGCTCTGGAAGTCGCGCACCATGGTCGGGTAAGGGTGCGGACCGGCGACGGTGCCGATGATGTAGAAGGTGTTTTCCACGTTGGTGACCCAGTCGCGCATCGCCTCGTTGAGCGCGTCCTTCAGTGTCTTGCTGCCCGATTCAACGGGCACCACGGTCGCGCCAAGCAGGTTCATGCGGTAGACGTTGGGGCTCTGGCGCTTCACGTCCTGGCTGCCCATGTAGACCACGCATTCGAGGCCGTAGCGCGCGCAGATGGTGGCGGTGGCCACGCCGTGCTGGCCGGCGCCGGTTTCGGCAATGACGCGGGGCTTGCCCATGCGGCGCGCGAGCATCGCCTGGCCGATCACGTTGTTGATCTTGTGCGCGCCGGTGTGATTCAGGTCTTCGCGCTTCAGGTAGATCTGTGCGCCGCCCATTTCACGGCTGGTGCGCGCGGCGTGGTAGATCGGCGAAGGGCGGCCGACGAAGTGCTTCAGCTCGTAGTGAAATTCGGCAAGAAACGCCGGATCGTCCTTGAACCTAGCGTACGCGTCGCGCAGTTCGTTGATCGCGTGGGTGAGCGTTTCGCTCGCGAAGGTGCCGCCGTAGTTGCCGAAGTGGCCGGTGGCGTCGGGTTGCTGGTAGTCCTGGAATTGGCTTTGCATGGTTCTCGATCGGTGAGCCGCAGCCCGACAACGATCGGCTGCGGCGGCTAACTGGAGAAGGACGCGTCGGCAGCCCTGACGGCTGCGACGAATTGCCGGATCTTTCCGGCGTCCTTGAGGCCCTTGTTCCCGGGGCCGTCGATTTCGACGCCCGAGCTCACATCAACGGACAGCGTCTTGCAGCGCGTCCGCAGGATGCGAATGCCATCGCTCACGTTTGCAGGTGTGAGCCCACCACTCAAGACGAGGTGAGCGTCGACGGCGGGTGGAAGAAGTGACCAATCGAATGCCTTGCCGCCACCGCCATAACCTTCGACATGGGCGTCGAGCAGGATGGCCTGGGCGTGGGAGTAATCGGACGCGTATTTTACGAGGTCGAAGCCGGCCCCGGCAGCCCCCAGCGGGATTCGGGCGGCGCGCATGTAGCGAAAGCGGCCCGGGCCGCTGGCTTCTTCGCACTGTTCGGGCGTTTCCTCGCCGTGGAATTGGGCGATGGCGCCCTTCATATGTGTGAGTGCTGCTATGACTTTCGGAGCATCCTCGTTCACGAACAGCAGCACCGGCGTGATGAACGGGGGCAGGCGCGAGGCCAGTTCGGCGGCGCGCTCGGGCGTCACGGCGCGGGGGCTCTTCGCGTAGAGCACGAAGCCGATGGCATCGGCACCGGCTTCGATTGCCGCATCCACGTCGGCCTCACGTGTCAGGCCACAGATCTTGATGCGTGTGCGGGGAACGGAAAGCGCGGTCATGGCGGGCCATCATACGGAGCCCCGCCGGCCTGCAGCGTGGCTTCCGCCGGCAGACCCCACTTGGCGTCGTACAACGGGCCCAGGAAGTACAGGCCGTCCGCGGAGAAGGTGGGTGCCGCCACCTTGCGGCTGCGCGCCTCGAGCACTTCAGAAATCCACGCGGGCCGCTCGTCGCCGCGGCCGATGCGCACCAGGCAACCCATCAGGTTGCGGATCATGTGGTGCAGGAACGCGTCGGCCTCGAATTCGAAATGCCAGCGGCAGCGCTCGCCGTCGCCCACGCGCGTGATCTCGATGCGCCGCAGGTCCTTGACCGGCGAACGAGCCTGGCAGGCCGAGGCGCGGAACGAGCTGAAATCGTGCTGTCCGATCAGCAGCGCCGCAGCAGCGCGCATCGCATCGCCGTCTAGCGCATGCATCGACCAGCCGACCCGGCCCGAATCGAGGCTGGGCCGCACCGGCGATTGAGAAAGCACGTAGAGATAGCGGCGCGCCAGGGCGCTGGCGCGGCAATGGAATTCGTCGGGCACCGGATGCGCCCACTGCACCGCGATGTCGTCGGGCAGGAAGCGGTTGGTGCCGCGCATCCAGGAGAAGGGTTCGCGCTCGACGGTGGTGTCGAAGTGCACCACCTGCATCAGGGCGTGCACGCCAGCGTCGGTGCGACCGGCGCACAGCGTGCCTATCGTGCCGGATGGCTGCGCGGCGAACTTCGTGAGGGCCGCTTCGAGCTTGTCCTGCACCGTGCGGCCCGAGCGCTGGCTTTGCCAGCCCTCGTACGCTTGGCCGTTGTACCGGATACCGAGCGCCAGCCTCACGAATTCAGGAAGAACGACAGGAGCAACCGCTCAGCGCAGTTCTGCGAGCAGTTGACGGGCTTGCGACTTGAGGTCGCCAGCGCTTTCGGCTTCGACTTCCTCGACCAGCGAGCGGGCGCCTTCGACGTCGCCGATGGCTTGCAGTTCGCGAGCGAGCGACAGCTTGACGGCGTGCGGGCTGTCGTCGCCTTCATCGTCGGGCGCGGTAGCCGCAGGCCTTGCGGTTTCGGCCGAGCGGGCAGCCGGCAGGCCTGCCAGTGCGCTCATGTCGAACTCGATGAAGCCCGAATCGGCCGGCAGCGCATTGCGCAGCGCGGCGGGGCGGGTGTTGTGTTCCGCATCGCTCAGCGAGCTGGGCAGCGTGTCGGCCGTCAGCGCGCCGGGGGCTGTGTCGAAATCATTTTCGAGATCGACAGGCGTTGCGGCGTGGCCGTTCGACAGGGGCGGCGCAGGGCGCGCGGTCGTCGGAGCGGGTGCGTAGACCGACTTCGGCAGGCTGGCGCCGACCGGTGCGTGCTGGACCGGCGCAGGGGCGGGTGCCGGCGGCGTGGTCAGGTCGAGGTCGAAGTCCAGCGGTGCCACCGAGGGCACGAAGGCGGGCGGTGCAGCGGCCACCGGCGGTGCGGCGGGAGGCGGAACTGCTGCCGGCTTGGCAGCCGAGGCGAGGGCGCCCGCAAAGGCGGCCGTCTCGGCAGCGCTGGCGCCGCCACCACTGCCACTGCGGGGTGCGCCCGATTCGTACAGCGGGTTGCCCGGATCGAGATCCTTGCCCATGTCGACCACGCGGGTCCAGTCGGAGCCGAGACCGCCGGTCAGCTTGTGCACTTCGGTGGCCAGGCCTTCGTAGGCGCGCACGTCGCGGCGCTTGGCGTGGATTTCGAGCAGCTTCAGGTGGATGGCGGTGCGGTCCGGGTTCAGGCGCAGCGCTTCACGCAGGATTTCCTCGGCCTGCAGGTCGCGGCCGTAGGCCAGGTACACGTCGGCTTCGGCCACGGGGTCGACATCGCCCGCGTCGAGCTGGCTCGGCGAGTACGACAGCGACGAGACGGTGGAGTCGCCGCGATGCTTGGTGTCGACCGATTCGCCGCCGCTGGCGCCGAAGAACGAATCCTTCGGGATGCGGCTTTCGAGGAACACGCTTTCGCTCATTTCCTCGCGCCGGCGGCCCAGCACGCGGTACAGCAGGAAGCCGATCAGCAGCGCGATCAGCGCCGCGCCGGCCAGCATCAGCGGGTTGTCCAGCAGCTCTTCGAGGAAGGTGGGCTCCGGCGGGGGCGGAGGTGCCGGTTTCTTCACGGCAGGTTTCGGTGCGGCAGCGGCCACTGCGGCGCTCGCCGCCGCCGTTGCGGGAGCGGCGCCGGCGTCAGCTGCAGCCGGCGCAGCGGCTGCGGCCTCGGCCGTCGGAGCCGGTGCAGCAGCAGGGGCTGCAGCCGTTGCCTCGGGCGTAGGCGCGGGGCTCGGTGCTGCTGCGGCGGGAGCGGCTGGCGCGGCTGCCGCAACGGGGGCGGGAGCCGGAACTGGTGCAGCAACAGGTGCCGGTGCAGGGCTTGCGACCGGGGGAGCGGTCGTGGCACTGGTGTTGGGGGCCGGAACCGGGATGCCCGGCGTCGACGGTGCTGCTGGTGCAGCGGCGGCAGGTGCCGACGAACCGGTGCCCGTTGCAGTCTTGAGCTTGTTCAGCTCGTTGATGTTCTTCGACAGTTCCGCGACGCGGTTGTTGCTGTCCTGCGCCTGGCGGGTTTGGGCGACCTTCTCGTCGGCGGCGCGGGTGGCCGCGTTGCCTTGCGAGATCGTGAGCTTGTCGGGTGCACTGGCCGCCGCGTTGCGGTCTTCGACATTGGCTTGCAGCTTGCCCGATGCCTTGCGGCTGGCGGCGGCCACATTTGAGGTTGGCGCGTTGTCGGCCAGGCGCTGGCGATAGGCGCCGAAGTCGCGGCTTTGCGCCGTGACCGTGCGGCGGGCTTCGGCCGGCGGAATGGCGGAGGCTTCTGCAGAGCCAGGCAGATCGAGCACGGCGCCGGCGCGCATGCGGTTGACGTTGCCGCCAACGAATGCGTCGGGGTTGGCGAGCAGCAGCGCCACCAGCATCTGGTCCAGCGACACATCGGCCGGCTTGTAGGCGCCGGCGATCTTGCTGGCGGTGTCGCCGCGCTGCACGGTGACCTGTTCGCCGCCACCACTGCGAACCGCCGGAGCGGCTGCAGTGACGGGGGCGGGGGCTGCCGCAGCGGGCGCAGGCGCCGGTGCGGCTGCCGCAGGTGCAGAGGGTGCTGCCGAAGGCGCGGCCGCTACCACGGGCGGGCGCTCGCGGCGCGCACGGGCTGCCGGGGCAGCGCGTTCGGTCGGCGTGGCGATCTGGGGAGAAATGGGCGTGGCCGGTGCCGCCGCCTGGCGCGTGGCTGGCGGATCGAGCAGCACGGTGTAGTCGCGCACGATGCGGCCTGACGAACCGTTGGCCTCAAGCAACAGGTCGATGAACGGGTCGTTCAGCGGGCGGTTGCCGCTCAGGCGCACCACGTACTGGCCGCCAGCACGGCGCTGCAGCGTCGCCTTGACGTCGCTCAGGGCCGAGTTGTACGGAACGCCCGCGTTCTTGAAGGCTTCAGCCGTGGCGATGTTGATCTTCAGACCGTCCGCCTCGTTGGCGGCGATTTCGGTCACGTCGATCTCGGCGCGCAAGGGTTCGCCCAGCGCCGATTGCACCTTCAGCTGACCCAGCGCGAATGCGCTGGCGTCGGTGCTGGCGATGCCCAGTGCCACGGCTGCCGCCGCACCAAGGATGGAAAGGCGCCAGCCGTTCGATGGCAGAGGCGGGCGAGCGGCCGATGGGCTGGCCGCAGGCAACAGATGTCTTGTCATGCTGATAGGGGGCGGCTCAGGCCCAGAATTTGTAAGAGGACGTTAGCACCATCACCGGGCACTGACAAGGCAATGCGCTTGTTCTACCCAGTGCGCGCATACTTACGCACACATTTGATGTTGCCAGATGGCAACATTTCGTGTTTCAAAAGGCGCTGAGCAGCCCGCATCAGGCTTCGAGCAGGATGCGCAGCATGCGGCGCAGCGGTTCCGCGGCGCCCCACAGCAGCTGGTCGCCGATGGTGAAGGCGCCGACGTATTCCGGGCCCATCGCAAGCTTGCGGATGCGGCCGACCGGGATGTCCATGGTGCCCGTCACGGCCACCGGCGTCAGGTCCTTCAGGGTAGCTTCGCGCGTGTTCGGCACGACCTTCGCCCAGGGGTTGTCGGCGGCGATCATCGCTTCGATGTCGGCGACCGGCACGTCCTTCTTGAGCTTGAAGGTCAGGGCCTGGCTGTGGCAGCGCATCGCGCCGATGCGCACGCAGAAGCCATCGACCGGCGTGACGGCGGTGCCGAAGCCCGCGCCTTGGCCGAGGATCTTGTTGGTCTCGGCGCCGCCCTTCCACTCTTCCTTGGACATGCCGTCGCCCAAGTCCTTGTCGATCCAGGGGATCAGCGAGCCGCCCAGCGGCGCGCCGAAATTGGCCGTTTCGGTGGCGCTGAGGGTCTGCTGCTTGTGCAGCACCTTGCGATCGATTTCGAGGATGGCCGACTTCGGGTCGTCCAGCAGGGCGCGCACTTCGGCGTTGAGGGTGCCGAACTGGGTCAGCAACTCGCGCATGTGCTGCGCGCCGCCGCCCGAGGCTGCCTGGTAGGTCATGCTGGTCATCCACTCGACCAGGCCGGCCTTGTAGAGGGCGCCCACGCCCATGAGCATGCAGCTCACGGTGCAGTTGCCGCCGATCCAGTTCTTGCCGCCCTTGGCGAGCGCGTTCTCGATGACCGGCAGGTTGACCGGGTCGAGCACGATGATCGCGTCGTCCTGCATGCGCAGGGTGGAGGCGGCATCGATCCAGTGGCCGTTCCAGCCGGCGGCGCGCAGCTTGGGAAACACCTCGCTGGTGTAGTCGCCGCCCTGGCAGGTGATGACGATGTCGCACTTCTTCAGTGCCTCGATGTCGTTCGCATCCTTCAGCGTGGTTTCGTTCTTGGCCATTGCCGGGGCCTTGCCGCCGGCGTTGGAGGTCGAGAAGAAGACCGGCTCGATGAGACCGAAGTCGCCTTCGGCCTGCATGCGGTCCATCAGGACCGAGCCGACCATGCCACGCCAGCCCACGAGGCCGACCAGAGGTTGAGATGCGTTCGCCATTTCAGTTTGCCCTTATGAAAAAAGAAAAAGTTGTCTTTTCTTGCCCCCGACTCGTCGAGCCGGGGAGGGGCGTGACGAAGCGGGCTGCGGTTAGCCGGTAATCGTCTTTTTGGTGATTGCTGCAACGACCGCGTCGCCCATCTCGCGGGTGCCGACGCGCTTCGTACCTTCTGACCAGATGTCGCCCGTGCGCAGCCCGGAGGCGAGCACATCCTTGACCGCCGACTCGATACGGTCGGCAGCTTCGGCTTGGTTGAGTGAGAAGCGGAGCATCATGGCAGCGGACAGGATTGTAGCCAAAGGATTGGCAACCCCTTTGCCGGCAATGTCGGGAGCGCTGCCGTGGCTGGGCTCGTACAGGCCCTGGTTGCTCGAATTGAGCGACGCCGAAGGCAGCATGCCGATGGAGCCGGTGAGCATCGCGGCCTCGTCCGAGAGGATGTCGCCGAACATGTTGCCGGTGACCACCACGTCGAACTTCTTGGGCGCCTTCACGAGCTGCATGGCCGCGTTGTCGACGTACATGTGGTCGAGTTCGACGTCCGGATAGTCCTTGTGCACCTCGGTCACGACGTCCTTCCAGAACTGGAAAGTCTCCAGCACGTTGGCCTTGTCGACGCTGGTCACGCGCTTGCTGCGCTTGCGGGCCGCCTCGAAGGCCACGCGGGCGATGCGCTCGATCTCGGGGCGCGAATAGCGCATCGTGTCGAAGGCTTCCTCGGCGCCCGGGAAGTGCCCGTCCACCGCAGTGCGGCGACCGCGCGGCTGGCCGAAGTAGATGTCGCCGGTCAGCTCGCGAATGATCAGGATGTCCAGGCCGGCGATCAGCTCGGGCTTCAGGCTCGACGCGCCCACCAGCTGCTCGTAGCAGATTGCAGGGCGGAAGTTGGCGAACAGGCCCAGGTTCTTGCGCAGCCCCAGGATGGCCTGCTCGGGCCGCAGCGGGCGGTCGAGCTTGTCGTATTTCCAGTCGCCGACGGCGCCGAACAGCACCGCGTCGGCTTCCTTCGCCAGCTTGAGCGTCGATTCGGGCAGCGGGTGGCCGTGCGCCTCGTAGGCCGCGCCGCCGACCAGTGCCGACTCCATCTCGAACTTCAGGTCGAGCACGTCGAGCACCTTGACGGCTTCCGCCACGATTTCGGTGCCGATGCCGTCACCCGGGAGAACTGCGATTTTCATAAATTGGTCTGAGGTTTTTTGAAAACGGAAATGCGCGCGATCAGGAAATCATCGTGTGCGCGAGCCACGGCTTCTGCGCCAGGCGCTCGGCCTCGAAGGCCTTGATCTTGTCCTGGTGGCGCAGCGTGAGGCCGATGTCGTCCAGCCCGTTGATCAGGCAGTACTTGCGGAAGGCCTGCACGTCGAACGCGAACTCCTGCCCATCGGGCTTCACGACCACCTGGCGCTCCAGGTCGATGGTCAGCTGGTAGCCTGGGAACGCGAAGGTCTCGTCGAACAACTGGACCACTTGCGCTTCGGGCAGCACGATCGGCAGCAGGCCGTTCTTGAAGCTGTTGTTGAAGAAGATGTCGGCGTAGCTCGGCGCAATGATTGCGCGAAAACCGTACTGGTCGAGCGCCCACGGCGCATGTTCGCGCGACGAGCCGCAGCCGAAGTTCCTGCGCGCCAGCAGCACCGAGGCGCCGGCGTAGCGCGGCTGGTTGAGCACGAAGTCGGGGTTCGGCTTGCGGCTGGCCGGGTCCTGGCCCGGAAAGCCGGCGTCGAGGTAGCGCCACTCGTCGAACAGGTTCACGCCAAAGCCGGTCTTCTTGATCGACTTCAGGAACTGCTTCGGGATGATCGCGTCGGTGTCGACGTTCTCGCGGTCCATCGGGGCCACGAGGCCCTTGTGCACGGTGAATTTCTGCATGTGTTGTCTCCAGATCAGGCGAAGGTGCGCACGTCGACGAAGTGGCCGTGCACCGCGGCGGCGGCGGCCATGGCCGGGCTCACGAGGTGGGTGCGGCCGCCGGCGCCCTGGCGGCCTTCGAAGTTGCGGTTGCTGGTGGATGCGCAGCGCTCGCCCGGCTCGAGCCGGTCGGCGTTCATTGCCAAGCACATCGAGCAACCCGGCTCGCGCCATTCGAAGCCTGCGGCCTTGAAGATCAGGTCGAGCCCTTCGCGCTCGGCCTGTTCCTTCACCACGCCCGAGCCGGGCACGACCATCGCGAGCTTCACGTTCTTCGCGACCTTCTGGCCCAGCTTCTTCACCACGGCGGCGGCTTCGCGCATGTCTTCGATGCGGCTGTTGGTGCAAGAGCCGATGAACACCTTGTCGATGAAGATGTCGTTCATGGCCTTGTTCGGTTCCAGACCCATGTAGACCAGCGCGCGCTCGATGGCGCCGCGCTTGTTCGCATCTTTTTCCTTGTCGGGATCGGGCACGCGGCCGTTGATCTCGACCACCATCTCGGGCGAGGTGCCCCAGGTCACCTGCGGCTGGATCTGCGTGGCGTCGAGCTCGACCACGGCGTCGAAGGTCGCGCCCGGGTCGGACTGCAGCGTGCGCCAGTAGGCCACCGCCTGTTCCCACTCCACGCCCGTGGGCGCGAGCGGACGACCCTTCACATAGCCGATGGTCTTCTCGTCGACCGCCACCAGCCCGGCGCGCGCGCCGGCCTCGATGGCCATGTTGCAGACCGTCATGCGGCCTTCCATGCTCAGGTCGCGAATGGCCGAGCCCGCGAACTCGATGGTGTAGCCCGTGCCGCCGGCCGTGCCGATCTTGCCGATGATGGCCAGCACGATGTCCTTGGCGGTGCAGCCGAGCGGCAGCTTGCCCTCGACCTTCACGAGCATGTTCTTCGCCTTCTTGCCGAGCAGCGTCTGCGTGGCCATCACGTGCTCGACCTCGCTGGTGCCGATGCCGTGCGCGAGCGCGCCGAACGCGCCGTGCGTGGAGGTGTGCGAGTCGCCGCAGACGACAGTCATGCCCGGCAGCGTCGCGCCCGACTCGGGGCCGATCACGTGCACGATGCCCTGGCGCTTGCTCAGGAACGGGAAGAATGCGGCCGCGCCGAATTCGGCGATGTTGTGGTCGAGCGTGGTGACCTGTTCCTTGCTGGTCGGGTCGGCAATGCCTTCGTAGCCGCGCTCCCAGCCCGTGGTGGGCGTGTTGTGGTCGGCGGTGGCCACCACCGAGCTGATGCGCCACAGCTTGCGGCCGGCTTCGCGCAGGCCTTCGAAGGCTTGCGGGCTGGTGACTTCATGCACCAGATGGCGGTCGATGTAGAGGATCGCGGTGCCGTCTTCCTCGGTGTGGACGACGTGTTCGTCCCAGATCTTGTCGTAGAGCGTGCGTGCCATGTCGGTCTCTTGTCTTTCGTGGGGAAATGGATTGTCTGTCGTTGCGGCTGTGAATTCGGGGTTCAGGCCGCGATCTGTTCTGCGGCGTCCGCAGCCGCGTGCAGGTGATTCACCAGCGAGCGCGCCGCCACGGGCAGGGTGGAGAAATCGCGCGCCACCAGCCGGATCTCTCGCGCCGCCCAGGCGTCGTTGAGCGCCACGCTCACGAGGCCGCGGCCGATGCCGTTCTGCATGAGCTCGAAGGCGCGCTGCGGCATCACGCCGATGCCCAGGCCGTTCTCGATCATCCGGCACATGGCGTCCAGGCCCGTCACGTGGATGCGCAGCTTGATGCTGCGGCTGGCATTGAGCGCGGCCTCGTGCATCGCGACGTAGATCGAGCTGTTGGTGTGCAGGCCGACGTGGTCGAAGTCGAGCGAGTCGACGAAGTCGATGGCGCCCTGCGCCGCCAGCGCATGCCCCGTGGGCACGATCAGCGCGAGGCGGTCGTGCCGGTAAGAAAGGCTTTGTAACTCGCCCGCACCGCCGGCCACGTGGCACACGCCGAGGTCGGCCGCGCCTTCCTGCACCGCGCGAATCACTTCGCTGCTCAGGTGCTCCTCGAGGTCGATCTTGATGGCCTCGTGGGCGCGTGTGAACACGCCCAGGTCTTCGGGCAGAAATTGCACGATGGCCGAGATGTTGGCGTGCACCCGCACGTGGCCGCGCACGCCGTCGGCATATTCGCTGAGCTCGCCCTGCATCTTCTCCAGGCTGTAGAGCACCGAGCGGGCGTGGTGCAGCAGGCTTTCGCCGGCGGGCGTGAGGTCGACGCCGCGCGCGTGGCGGTAGAGCAGGGTGGTGCCAAGCGTGGCTTCGAGGTCGGACAGCCGCTTGCTGATGGCCGAGGCCGCGATGAATTCGCGCTCAGCAGCGCGGCCGATGCTGCCCAGTTCGCACACGGCCACGAACAGCTGCAGCGACGTGAGGTCGATGCGGCGGGCGAAGTTGCGTTCTGACGTGCTCATGGGGCTATGGGCATCGCGTCTTGCGATGAGTTTGCTATTTTCTCCTTGTTTTTTGGGTATTGCCATCGCGGTATGCGATGGCCTTGCTGCCGTCCCGCGACGAGCAGGTGTTGCCGGGTCAGTCTGCGGGAACCCCTGCACTCCAGGCCGACCAGTTGCCCGTGATCGCGTCGACCAGAGGACGGCCGGCGATCAGGAGATTGCCGGTAGCGATCGGGAACCCGCCCGACTCGGCGTTCAACGAGGCGTAAGCGGTCTGCCCTTGATAGGGACGATCGAAATTGGAGGCCGTGCGAAGAACCGCCACTCGCTGCAGGTCGAGCAACCCGGCGCTGGCGCCTCGCTTCAGTGCCTCGTAGGTGGCGTTGTCTTCCTGTTGCGTGGTGCAGTACTTGCCCTGTCCGTCGGTCACGAGCGAAACCCATCGCGTGGCTGTTTTGCCCAGGAGCTTGCCGTGCCAGTAGGTGTCGCCGGCCGCGGTGTCGCATTGCAGGACCGATGGGCGGGCCTTGGCAGTTGGCTGCGAATACCTGGCGCGGTAGGCGCGTGCCTTGTCGTTGTCGGCCAGTGCGGCATTGGCGGACAGCTTCAGCGCCTTCTGCAGCAGCTTCTCGTTGAGGCGGAAGACCTCGGTCCGGTATTCGAACTTGGGCTTCGAGTCCGGGTCCTTGGCGCCAATGCCGAAATAACCTGAGCGCCAGGTCGATGGCATTTCACGCGCATCGATCTCGTGCGCGATGCCGAAGTCGACCAGGAACCGGGCCCAGGTGGCAGAGCCGATGGTCGAGACATTCGGGTCGACGCCCGCGATGCCGGCCACCAGGAAGTAGGTCTTTGAGAGGTCGAACTTCCCGCTGAATACCAGGGCCGTGATGGAGGCCGCCGCGTTGGTATGGCCCATGCCGGTCGTGACCTGGCACACCGAATCGGCGTTGCACCTGACCAGCGGATCGTCGGCGGACAGGCCCGGCACTTTGATCTCCCGGGTCAGCTTCAGCGGCTCGAACCACACCTGTGCCTCGGGCTTGAACATGCTGATGATGAGAACTTTCACCGCAATCTGCGGCGGCGGCTTCGTGCCGGGTGCATCGGTAGCGCAGCCGAACAGCAGCGTGGCCGCGAAGGCAATGAATGCCGCCCGTGCGCCAAACCAGGTCATGCGTTGAAAAACTGACATTCGCCTTCTCCTTCATGGACCCAAAGAGATCGCAATTTACAGGCCAAAAAAAAGCTGCCCGAAGGCAGCTTTTTTGATCATCGAGATTCGACGGAAGCTCAGCGAGCCGTGATCGGCTTCACGTCGCGCTTCGGCGAACCTTCGAACAGCTGGCGCGGGCGGCCGATCTTGTACTCGGGGTCGCCGATCATTTCGTTCAGCTGGGCGATCCAGCCGACCGTGCGGGCCAGCGCGAAGATCGCGGTGAACAGCGGCACCGGGATGCCGATGGCGCGCTGCACGATGCCCGAGTAGAAGTCGACGTTCGGGTACAGCTTGCGCGACACGAAGTACTCGTCTTCCAGGGCGATCTTTTCCAGTTCCTTGGCGAGCTTGAACAGCGGGTCTTGTTCCAGGCCCAGCTCGGTCAGCACTTCGTTGCAGGTTTCCTGCATCAGCTTGGCGCGCGGGTCGTAGTTCTTGTACACGCGGTGGCCGAAGCCCATCAGCTTGACGTTCGAGTTCTTGTCCTTGACCTTCTTGATGAACTCGCCGATCTTCTCCACGCCACCTTCCTTCTGGATGTCGTAGAGCATGTTGAGCGCCGCTTCGTTGGCGCCGCCGTGGGCAGGGCCCCAGAGGCAGGCCACGCCGGCCGCGATGGCCGCGAAGGGGTTCGTGCCCGACGAGCCGCACAGGCGAACCGTCGAGGTCGAGGCGTTCTGCTCGTGGTCTGCGTGCAGGATGAAGATGCGGTCGAGCGCGCGCTCGAGCACCGGGTTCACCTTGTACTCTTCGCACGGCGTGGCGAACATCATGTGCAGGAAGTTGCCGGCGTAGCTCAGGTCGTTCTTCGGGTACATGTACGGCTGGCCGATCGTGTACTTGTAGGCCATGGCCACGAGCGTGGGCATCTTCGCGATCAGGCGGATCGCGGCGATCTCGCGGTGCTCGGGATTGTTGATGTCCGTGCTGTCGTGATAGAAGGCCGACAGGGCGCCCACGAGGCCGGTCATGATGGCCATCGGATGCGCGTCGCGGCGAAAGCCCCGCAGGAAGAACTGCATCTGCTCGTTCACCATCGTGTGGTTGGTCACGAGCTTGGTGAAGTTGGCCTTCTTGGCCGTGTCCGGCAGTTCACCGTACAGCAGCAGGTGGCAGGTCTCCATGAAGTCGCAGTTGGTCGCGAGCTGCTCGATGGGGTAGCCGCGATACAGCAGCTCGCCCTTGTCGCCATCGATGTACGTGATGGCCGACTGGCAGGCGGCGGTCGACATGAATCCCGGGTCGTACGTGAACATGCCGGTCTGTGCGTACAGCTTGCGGATGTCGATCACGTCGGGGCCCACGGTGCCCTTGTAGATCGGCAGTTCGACGCTGTCGCCGCCGTTGCTGAACGACAGCGTGGCCTTGGTATCGGATGCTTTCATTTCGGTTTACTTTCAGAGGTGGATTCAGGACGAAGGAGAGATTGCGGGACGCTGCGCGCCGTCGGTACGCATCAGCTGCAGCAATGCGACCACCTCGGCCCCGGCCCATTCGGGCTCGGGCTCCTTCCTGCGCAGAAGGAGGTCAAGGAGGTCGTTGTCCGACAGGTCCATCAGTGTCTCCATCGCTCCCGCTTGACCCACGGTCATGCGGAATTCGTGCCGCTCGAAGAAGCGGGCGATGAACAGGTCGTTCTCGAGCAGTCCGCGCCGGCAGCGCCATTTGAGCTTGCTCAGCGCACGTTCACTGAGCAGGTCGGCGGAGTCGGCGGCGGGTTGCATGGTGGCTTCTCGAACAAATGGATCAGGGTCAGATGGCGCGGCGCACCATCAATTCCTTGATCTTGCCGATGGCCTTGGTCGGGTTCAGGCTCTTCGGGCACACGTCCACGCAATTCATGATCGTGTGGCAGCGGAACAGGCGGTACGGGTCTTCCAGGTTGTCCAGGCGCTCGGCAGTGGCTTCGTCGCGGCTGTCGGCGATGAAGCGGTAGGCCTGCAGCAGGCCGGCGGGGCCCACGAACTTGTCGGGGTTCCACCAGAAGCTCGGGCAGCTCGTGGAGCAGCTCGCGCACAGGATGCACTCGTACAGGCCGTTGAGCTCTTCGCGCTCTTCGGGCGACTGCAGCCGTTCCTTCTCGGGCGGCACGGTGTCGTTCTGCAGGTACGGCTTGATCGAGTTGTACTGCTTGAAGAACTGCGTCATGTCCACGATCAGGTCGCGGATGACGGGCAGGCCCGGCAGCGGCTTGAGCACGACGGTGCCCTTGAGCGTGTTCATGTTGGTCAGGCAGGCCAGACCGTTCTTGCCGTTGATGTTCATCGCGTCGGAGCCGCAGACGCCTTCGCGGCACGAGCGGCGGAACGACAGCGTCGGGTCTTGCGCCTTGAGCTTCATGAGGGCGTCGAGCAGCATGCGCTCGTGGCCGTCGAGTTCGATCTCGACCGTCTGCATGTAGGGCTTGGCGTCCTTGTCCGGGTCGTAGCGGTAAATCTGGAATGTGCGCTTCATCGTAGTGACCTTGTGAATGCTTTGTATGAGCTGACTGTGAGCCGCGTTCTCTTACTTGGTTAGAACGTGCGGACCTTGGGTGGAACCGAGGCCACGGTGAGCGGCTGCAGCTTGACCGGCTTGTACGAGAGGCGGTTGTCCTGGCTGTACCAGAGCGTGTGCTTCATCCAGTTGACGTCGTCGCGGCCGAGCGGTGCGACAGGGTCGTCCGCCGGGCGTTCGTAGTCTTCGACCGTGTGGGCGCCGCGGCATTCGCGGCGGGCGGCGGCCGAGACCATCGTGGCCTGTGCCACTTCGATCAGGTTGTCGACTTCCAGCGCTTCGATGCGGGCGGTGTTGAACACCTTCGACTTGTCCTTCAGGCCGATGGCCTTGACGCGCTCGCGCACGGCGGCGATCTTGGTCACGCCTTCGTCCATCGAGGCCTGCTTGCGGAACACGGCGGCGTGCTGCTGCATGACGGCGCGGATCTCGCCAGCCACGTCTTGCGCGTATTCGCCGGTGGTGGTCGACTCGAGGCGGTTCAGGCGCTCCAGCGTGCGGTCGGCCGCGTCGTTGGGCAGGGGCTTGTGTTCCTTGAGCTTGTCGTTGAACTCGACGATGTGGTTGCCGGCCGCGCGGCCGAACACCAGCAGGTCGAGCAGCGAGTTCGTGCCCAGGCGGTTGGCGCCGTGCACGCTCACGCAGGAGCATTCGCCCACGGCGTAGAGGCCGTTCACCACCGCGCTGTTCTCTTCACCCTTCTGGATGACGACCTGGCCGTTGATGTTGGTGGGAATGCCGCCCATCTGGTAGTGGATGGTGGGCACGACCGGAATCGGTTCCTTCGTGATGTCGACGTTGGCGAAGTTGACGCCGATTTCGTACACCGAGGGCAGGCGCTTGTGGATGGTTTCGGCGCCCAGGTGGTCGAGCTTGAGCAGCACGTAATCCTTGTTGGGACCGCAGCCTCGGCCTTCCTTGATTTCCTGGTCCATCGAGCGCGACACGAAGTCGCGCGGCGCCAAGTCCTTCAGGGTGGGCGCATAGCGCTCCATGAAGCGTTCGCCGTTGCTGTTCAGCAGGATCGCGCCTTCGCCGCGGCAGCCTTCGGTCAGCAGCACGCCCGCGCCGGCCACGCCGGTCGGGTGGAACTGCCAGAACTCCATGTCCTGCAGCGGGATGCCCGAGCGGGCGGCCATGCCGAGGCCGTCGCCGGTGTTGATAAAGGCATTGGTCGAGGCCTGGAAGATGCGGCCCGCGCCGCCAGTGGCCAGCAGCACGGTCTTGGCCTGCAGGATGTGCAGGTCGCCGGTTTCCATTTCGAGCGCGGTCACGCCGACCACGTCGCCTTCGTCGTCACGGATGAGGTCGAGCGCCATCCATTCGACGAAGAATTGGGTGCGAGCTTCGACGTTCTTCTGATAGAGCGTGTGCAGCATCGCGTGGCCGGTACGGTCGGCCGCGGCGCAGGCGCGCTGCACGGGCTTCTCGCCGTAGTTGGCCGTGTGGCCGCCGAACGGACGCTGGTAGATCGTGCCGTCGGGGTTGCGGTCGAAGGGCATGCCGAAGTGTTCGAGCTCGTACACGACCTTCGGGGCTTCGCGGCACATGAACTCGATCGCGTCCTGGTCGCCGAGCCAGTCGGAACCCTTGATCGTGTCGTAGAAGTGGTAGTGCCAGTTGTCTTCGCTCATGTTGCCGAGCGATGCACCCACGCCGCCTTGCGCGGCGACGGTGTGCGAACGGGTCGGGAACACCTTGGAGAGCACGGCCACGTTGAGGCCGGCACGGGCGAGTTGCAGCGAGGCGCGCATGCCGGAGCCGCCGGCACCGACGATCACGACGTCGAACTTGCGCTTGGTGATTTTTTCTTTTGTGTAGGTCATGGTGGGGTCAGATCTTCCAAAGCACTTGAATGGCCCAACCCGCACAACCGACAAGCCAGACGATGGTGAAAATTTGCAGCACGAGACGGATGCCGACGGGCTGGACGTAGTCCATCCAGACGTCGCGCATGCCGACCCACACGTGGTAGAGCAGGGCGATGATCACGGAGAACGTCAGCACCTTCATCCACTGCGCGGCAAAGATGCCGGCCCAGAGGTCGTAGCCGATGGGGCCGCGGGTGAAGATCAGTTGCGCGAGCAGCACGATCGTGAAGAGCGCCATCAGGCCGCCCGTGATGCGCTGGCTGAGCCAGTCGCGCAGACCGTAGTGCGCGCCGACGACGATGCGCTTGGAGCCGTAGTTCACAGACATGGTTGGCTCCCTCTCAGTACAGGCCGAACAGCTTGGCGCCGAGCACCACGGTGAGCAGGATGCTCAGTGCCAGCGTGACGATGGCCGAGCTGTGGCCGAATTCCTTGGTCACTGCGGCGTGGCTCACGTCCATCCACAGATGGCGCAGGCCGGCGATGAAGTGGTGCAGGTAGGCCCAGATGAGCGCGAGAGCGACCAGCTTGAAGAACCACCCCGGAACGAAACCAAGGCCGCTGTTGAAGGCGGCCTTGAACTTGGCGAACGAATAGTCGGAAGACAGCGAGGTGTCGAACATCCAGATGATGAACGGCAGCAGCAGGAACATCAGCACGCCGCTGACGCGATGCAGGATCGACACGATGCCGGCCGGCGGCAGCCGGTAGGTCGTGAGGTCGGTGAAGGCATTGATGTTGCGGAATTCGCGACGCGGAGGCCGGGGGGGAGTTGCAAGCTCTGTCATTGGGGGAAGTGCTTTCGTGGCTTTTGTGACTTGTTGGCTTGTTCTGAGAGCGAACGCTTTTGTTTCTTCTGCGGAAATGCAAACAACGCAAAATTCTATTGCAATGCACCATCGGGCAGCGGACATGCACGAGTCGGCGCACCGTTGCAGTCGGATGCTATTGACTTCGTAGCGCAATGCGCAGCTTGTATGCGCACGTTGGCGCGGCGGTGTTCTGCCTTCGTCTGCATCGGATCAGCCCAGCTGGTTCCTGTAGTGGTGCGTGTCGGTGCGATAGAGCCCGCGGCGCAGCTCCATCGGCATGTCATGGTAGGTGTGCGCCACGCGTTCCACGCTCAACAGGGGCATCTGCAGCGTCACGTCGAGCAGCGCGGCCTGTTCGGCATCGGGCAGCACGGCGCGGATTTTTTCTTCGGCGCGCACCATGCGCACGCCGAACTCGGTTTCGAACAGCGCGTACATCGGGCCGGGCCACGCGCGCAGCCGCTCGGCGGTGAGCCCCTTGAAGGGCGCGCCGGGCAGCCAGAGGTCTTCGAGGATGGTGGGCACGCCGCCGTAGGCGAGCACGCGCCGCACCTGCAGCACCGCGTCGCCCGTGCGCAGGCCGAGCGCACGCGCCACATCGGCCGATGCGCGCTGGCGCTTGCAGTCGACGATGGTGCGCACCGCCGGGCCCTCGGTGTTCAGGTCGCCCGTATCGGGCACGAGCTTGAGGAAGCGGTACTGCACATGCTGCTCGGCATGCGTGGCGACGAAAGTGCCCTTGCCCTGGCGGCGCACCACGAGGTTTTCGGCAGAGAGTTCGTCGATGGCCTTGCGCACCGTGCCCTGGCTCACGCGATAGCGCACGGCCAGGTCCATCTCGCTCGGAATGGGTTCGCCAGGCTTCCACTCGCCCGCCTGCAGGCTCTGCAGGATCAGGGTCTTGATCTGCTGGTAGAGCGGACTGAAGGACGGCGTCGCGGGCTCGTCGAATGTGGTGGGCGTGTTCATGGCAGCGGTGGGGTGCGCCTTGGCGGACCCCCGGAGGATATCTTATATAAGACATAAGACGAGGCTCATTGAATCGGCTTAAAATGCGGCCGGTCTCGCGCTGCGGGAAGTATTCCCAGCCCGCAGAACCCCTGGCGCCCCACGAGAGCGCCGACACCGTTTCATTACCTTCTGGAGTCTTCCCATGAGCAAAAAGCCCGTCCGCGTTGCCGTCACCGGTGCCGCCGGTCAAATCGGTTACGCCCTGTTGTTCCGTATCGCCTCTGGTGAAATGCTCGGCAAAGACCAGCCGGTCATCTTGCAACTGCTCGAAATCCCCGACGAGAAGGCCCAGAAGGCGCTCAAGGGCGTGATGATGGAGCTCGACGACTGCGCCTTCCCGCTGCTGGCCGGCATGGAAGCCCACGGCGACCCGATGACCGCCTTCAAGGACGCCGACTACGCACTGCTTGTCGGTTCGCGTCCCCGCGGCCCCGGCATGGAGCGTGCCGAACTGCTGGCCGTCAACGGCGCCATCTTCACCGCGCAAGGCAAGGCCCTCAACGCCGTCGCCAGCCGCAACGTCAAGGTGCTGGTGGTCGGCAACCCGGCCAACACCAACGCCTACATTGCCATGAAGAGCGCTCCCGACCTGCCGCGCAAGAACTTCACCGCCATGCTGCGCCTGGACCACAACCGCGCTGCCAGCCAGATCGCTGCCAAGACTGGCAAGGCCGTGGCCGACATCGAAAAGCTCACCGTCTGGGGCAACCACTCGCCCACGATGTACGCCGACTACCGCTTCGCCACCATCAACGGCGAAAGCGTCGCCAAGATGATCAACGACCAGGAATGGAACGCCAACACCTTCCTGCCGACCGTCGGCAAGCGCGGCGCGGCCATCATCGAAGCACGCGGCCTGTCGTCGGCTGCCTCGGCTGCCAACGCCGCCATCGACCACATGCGCGACTGGGCCCTGGGCACCAACGGCAAGTGGGTCACCATGGGCATCCCGTCGGACGGCCAGTACGGCATTCCGAAGGACGTGATGTTCGGCTTCCCGGTCACCTGCGAAAACGGTGAATACAAGCTGGTCGAAGGCCTCGAGATCGATGCATTCAGCCAGGAACGCATCAACAAGACCCTGGAAGAACTGGAAGGCGAACGCGCCGGCGTCGCTCACCTGCTCTAAGCACGGCCAGCCAGCATGCTCGACTGGAACCCCGCGCTCTACCGTCGCTACGAGGACGAGCGCACCCGACCCGCACAGGAGCTCCTGGCGCGGGTGCCACTGTCCGAGGCCGCCCGCGTGGTCGACCTCGGGTGCGGACCGGGCAACTCCACCGAGCTGCTGGTCAACCGGTTCCCGAAGGCGCGAGTCCTCGGAACCGACAACTCCGAAGCCATGCTGGTCAGTGCGCGCGAGCGCCTGCCGCAGGCGCGCTTCGAGTTGAGCGACATTGCGACCTGGGCGCCGCAATCCAAAGAAGAAGCGCCCGACCTCATTTATGCCAACGCGTCCCTGCAGTGGGTGCCCGATCACGAAAAGCTGATCCCGCGCCTGTTCGACGCGCTGGCCCCGGGTGGCGTGCTCGCCATCCAGATGCCCGACAACCGCCAGGAGCCCACGCACCGCCTGATGCGTGCGGTGGGCGCCGAAGCACCGTGGGCCGAACGCATCGGCGATGCCGACAAGCTGCGCACCCTGCTGCTCGACCTCGGTGGCTACTACGACCTGCTGGCGCCGCGCGCGGTGCACGTCGATGTCTGGCACACGATCTACCAGCACCGCATGGCCGATGCCGCCGCCATCGTCGAATGGGTGCGCGGCACGGGGCTGAAGCCTTTCGTTGACCGGCTGCCGCCGGACCTGCAGGCGAGCTACCTCGCCGAGTACGAACGTCGCGTGAACGAGGCCTATCCGGCGCGCACCGACGGCAAGCGGCTGCTCGCCTTCCCGCGCATGTTCATCGTGGCGCAGAAAAAGGCATGACGAAGACGGCGCACCCTGCTGAAGTACTGCTTGGCGCACAAGCCGGCGCCGTGACGCTGCCTGTGTGCGACCACTACAGCGGCGTCGAGGCGCGCATGAAGAAGAGCCTCGCGCTCCAGGCCGAGATGGCCGAGGAGTTCGGTGCCTGCGTGTTCGACGTCACCCTCGATTGCGAAGACGGCGCCCCGGTGGGCGGCGAAGCCGAGCACGCCGCGCTCGTCACCGAACTGGCGCTGGCCGCCAAGCCTGGCATGCGCGTCGGCGTGCGCGTGCACCCCGTCGACCATCCCGCCTTTGCCGGCGACGTGATCACCATCGCCGGCCGTGCCGCCCAGCGCCTGAGCCATTTGATGGTGCCGAAGGTCGAATCGGTGGCCGATGTGTTGCAGGCCGTTGCGGCGCTCGAGGCGGCGGATGCCGATGCATTGCCGCTGCACGTGCTGATCGAGTCGCCGCTCGCCGTGCACAACGCCTTCGAGATTGCAGCCCATCCGCGCGTGCAGTCGCTGAGCTTCGGCCTGATGGATTTCGTCTCGGCGCATGCCGGCGCCATTCCAGCCGACGGCATGGGCGCGGCAGGGCAGTTCAGCCACCCGCTGGTGGTGCGTGCCAAGCTGGCCATCGCATCGGCCGCGCATGCCTACGGCAAGGTGCCTTCGCACTGCGTGGTCACCGAGTTCAGCAACACCGATGCCATGCGCACGGCCGCTCGCAAGGCGGCCGCCGAATTCGGTTACACGCGCATGTGGAGCATCCATCCGAACCAGATCCGCCCCATCCTCGAGGCCTTTGCGCCCGACGAGGCGCAGATTCAAGTTGCCACACAAATCATTGCAAAAGCGGCGCTTGCTGATTGGGCTCCGACACAAATTGATGGCACATTGCACGACCGCGCGAGCTACCGCCACTTTTGGCAGGTTCTGACGCGCGCCCATGCAACAGGGCGCGCGTTGCCCCCCGAGGCGAAAGCCTGGTTTGCGCTCGCGGCCTCCTGAAACTTCCCCTGAATCCAGCCTCAAGGAAACCCACACATGAAGAAAATTGCCCTGATCGCCGCCGTTGCACTGGCCCTGCCGTTTGCAGCCATCGCGCAGGACGCCAAGCCCGCGGCCAAGCCTGCCGCCAAGGCCGAAGCCAAGAAGACGCCTCCCAAGCGCCAGGTCACCCGCAAGGCGGCCAAGGCTGTCGAGGAAGTCACGCCGATCAACACCGACACCGACGTGGTGCTCAACGACGCCGACCTGGCCGTCGCCCAGCGCGTGTCGATCGGCCGCGCCCAGTGCGAACTCGGCGCCGACGTGACCGTCACGCCCGACGAAAAGAAGCCCGGCTTCTTCACCGTGACCACCAAGGGCCTGAAGTACCGCATGCACCCGGTCGAAAGCCGCACCGGTGCCATCCGTCTCGAAGACCCGCGTGCCGGCGCCATGTGGCTCCAGCTCGGCAACAAGTCGATGCTGATGAACCAGAAGGCCGGCCTGCGCATTGCCGATGAATGCCAGACCGACGCCCAGGTCGCATTTGCCGCAGAAATGAAGAAGAACCCGCCGAAGGCCCTGTTCGAAGGCGCCGACGGCGAAAAGAAGTAAGTAACGAAACGGCGTGCGGCGCGGCTCTTGCTTGCCGCATTGCACGCCAGCCAGCTCAGTTTCCGGAGAAAAGAAGATGTTGCAAGCCTACGTTGACCATGTTGCCGAACGCGCCGCGCTCGGTATTCCGCCGCTGCCCTTGAGCGCGAAGCAGACCTCTGAAGCAATCGAGCTCCTCAAGAGCGCGAACGCCAAAGACGGCGCCTTCCTGCTCGACCTGCTCACCTATCGCGTGCCCGCCGGTGTCGACGACGCCGCCAAGGTCAAGGCGAGCTACCTCGCGGCCGTGGCCCACGGCACCGAGAAGAGCGAGTTCATTTCGCGCGCCCGCGCGACCGAACTGCTCGGCACCATGCTCGGCGGCTACAACATCAGCCCCATGATCGATCTGCTCGACGACGCTGAAGTCGGCGCCGTGGCGGCCGAAGGCCTGAAGAAAACCCTGCTGATGTTCGACCAGTTCCACGACGTCAAGGAAAAGGCCGACAAGGGCAACGCCAACGCCAAGGGCGTGCTGCAAAGCTGGGCCGACGCCGAGTGGTTCACCAGCCGCCCCGAAGTGCCCGAAAGCATCACCGTCAGCATCTTCAAGGTGGCTGGCGAAATCAACACCGACGACCTGTCGCCCGCACCCGACGCGACGACCCGTCCCGACATTCCGATGCACGCGCTGGCGATGCACAAGAACGCGCGCCCGGGCATCGTGCCCGAGGAAGACGGCAAGCGCGGCCCGGTGAAGTTCATCGAAGACCTGCGCGCGCGCGGCCATCTCGTGGCCTATGCCGGCGACGTGGTCGGCACGGGTTCTTCGCGCAAGAGCGCGACCAACTCGGTGCTCTGGTTCACCGGCGAAGACATTCCCTTCGTGCCGAACAAGCGTTTCGGCGGCGTCTGCCTCGGCGGCAAGATCGCTCCCATCTTCTACAACACCATGGAAGACTCGGGCGCGCTGCCCATCGAGCTCGACGTGGCGCAGATGAACATGGGCGACGTGGTCGAGCTGCGTCCCTACGAAGGCAAGGCGCTGAAGGACGGCAAGGTCATCGCCGAGTTCCAGGTCAAGAGCGACGTGCTGTTCGACGAAGTGCGCGCCGGCGGCCGCATTCCGCTGATCATTGGCCGCGGCCTGACGGCCAAGGCGCGCGAGGCGCTGGGCCTGCCGGTCTCGACGCTGTTCCGCCTGCCGCAAAGCCCGGTCGACACCAAGAAGGGCTTCTCGCTCGCACAGAAGATGGTCGGCCGCGCCTGCGGCCTGCCCGAAGGCCAGGGCGTTCGCCCGGGCACGTACTGCGAACCGAAGATGACCTCGGTCGGCTCGCAGGACACCACCGGCCCGATGACGCGCGACGAGCTGAAGGACCTGGCTTGCCTGGGCTTCTCGGCCGACCTCGTGATGCAGTCGTTCTGCCACACGGCGGCGTACCCGAAGAAGGTCGACGTCAAGATGCACCACGAGCTGCCCGAGTTCATGGCCAACCGCGGCGGCGTGTCGCTGCGCCCCGGCGACGGCGTGATCCATTCCTGGCTCAATCGCCTGCTGACGCCCGACACCGTGGGCACGGGCGGCGACAGCCACACCCGCTTCCCCATCGGCATCAGCTTCCCGGCGGGCTCGGGCCTCGTGGCCTTCGCTGCTGCCACCGGCGTGATGCCGCTGGACATGCCCGAATCGGTGCTCGTGCGCTTCAAGGGCAAGATGCAACCCGGCGTGACGCTGCGTGACCTGGTCAACGCGATTCCGCTGTACGCCATCAAGTCCGGCCTGCTGACGGTCGAGAAGAAGGGCAAGAAGAACATCTTCTCGGGCCGCATCCTCGAAATCGAAGGCCTGCCCGACCTGAAGGTGGAGCAAGCCTTCGAATTGAGCGACGCCTCGGCCGAACGCTCGGCCGCCGGCTGCACGGTGCACCTGAACAAGGAACCGATCATCGAGTACATCAACAGCAACATCACGCTGATGAAGTGGATGATTGCCGAAGGCTATGCAGATGCCCGCACGCTGGCACGTCGCATCGCCGCGCAGGAAGCTTGGCTTGCGGACCCGCAACTGCTCAAGGGCGATGCCGACGCTGACTACGCCGCCGTGATCGAGATCGACCTGGCCGAAATCCACGAACCCATCGTGGCCTGCCCGAACGACCCCGATGACGTGAAGACGCTCAGCGACGTCTCCGGCGCCGTGATCGACGAAGTGTTCATCGGCTCGTGCATGACCAACATCGGCCACTTCCGCGCCGCGTCGAAGCTGCTCGAAGGCAAGCGCGACATTCCGGTCAAGCTGTGGATCGCGCCGCCCACCAAGATGGACGCGCAGCAACTCACCGAAGAAGGCCACTACGGCGTGTTCGGCAATGCCGGTGCCCGCACCGAAATGCCGGGCTGCTCGCTGTGCATGGGCAACCAGGCACAAGTGCGCGAAGGCGCGACGGTGATGTCGACCAGCACGCGAAACTTCCCCAACCGCCTGGGCAAGAACACCAACGTGTACCTCGGCTCGGCCGAACTGGCCGCCATCTGCTCGCGCCTGGGTCGCATCCCGACCCGCGAGGAGTACATGGCCGCCACGGGCGTGCTCGATGCGTCCAGCGCGCAGATCTACCAGTACCTGAACTTCGACAAGATCGAGGACTACAAGGGCGTGGCGGACACGGTCGCGGCCTGATCTCCTTCGTTCGGGTTGCCCCAACGACAAAGCCCCGCTTCGGCGGGGCTTTTTTATTGGCGGGGCGCGTTCGTTCAGTTCAGAGCGACGGCGCGTTGGGCTTCAGATACTCCTGGCCCGTGAGCACCATCTTTGCTCCGACCGGGCCGCCCACCGCATGGGGCAGGGAGGTCAGCAGCGAGTTGGCGAAGTCGCCGCGGTACAGCTTGGCGCCCTGGTGCGTCAGGTTGGAGTTGGCGTCGATGTAGATCGACTCGCCCAGCCCCGACCACAGGCGGCAGAAGCCGTAGTCCTCCGAGAGATAGCGGCGCGTCTGCGGGTCGACCATGACATCGAAGAAGCGGTAGTGCAGGCCGAGGTCGGCCTCGCCGATGCTGTCGGGCACATAGGCGAGATCGGGGTAGCTCGCCATGAGCCGCTCGAACACGGTGCGCTTGATCACCATGAAGCCGGTCGGCGCCTCTGTCATCTCCATGAAGCCGTCGGGCTGGATCTTGAGCTCGACCTGCGAAGTGGCCTCCGAAGCCTTGGCGTTGACCGTGTAGCGCGTGAAGGTGGCCTCGAACTGCTGCTGCGTCGTGCCCGCGGCCACGCCGCCGTCAGGCCAGTTCTCCCGCTTCAGTGGATAGACGCCGGCCGCGATGTCGTAGCCCGACAGCAGCAGCCGGAAGGCCGCCTGCGCCGAGAAGCCGATGTCGGCGTCAATCCAGAACAGGTGGGTCCATTGCGGATTGGCGAGGAACTGGGCCACGCAGTTGTTCCGCGCGCGCGTCACCAGGCTCTCGCCCTGGTGCATCAGCACCTGCATCCGCATGCCGGCGCGCTCGGCCTGGACGGTGAAGTTCAGCATCGAGGCGACGTAGTTCTGGAAGAACTTGCCGTCGTGACTCGGCGTCACGACCACGGGAAAGAACTGCCGGAGTTCGGACGGGTCAAGCATGTCGGGGCTCCGTGTGCCTATCGGGCGGGGCGCTGCATCAGGCCGAGCAGCAGGTTGTTGTAGACCTCGGTGGCCGCGGCGTTGCCGGGGAGGTGGCGGTCGATCAGGCTGCGCTGGCGCTCGCGGTAGGCGGCTGCCTGCGCATCATGCGTGTCGATGGCTTCGAGCACGCGGGCGCTGCCACCGGCCACGTCGTTGCCCTGGTAGTAGTAGCCGAGATCCGCGCACAGGTGCGCGTTGTGCACCAGCGGATAGCCCTGCCAGCAGGTTTCCAGGTAGAAATAGTTGAGCGGGTTCTCCCACTGGTGCGAGACCACGATGTCGGTGTTCTGCGCGAGGAACACAGGCGTTTCGTGCCGGCCCAGGAAGACCGCCTTGTGCTCGCGGACCAGGTCGAGCTGGTTCATCAGCGTGATGAACTCCATGTTTTCCTTGGCCAGCCGTTCGGCATTGGTGACTTGCAGCAGTGCGATGGCTTCAGGCCGGGCGCGATAGGCCAGCTCGGCGATCAGTACCGGGTAGAGGCAGAACTTCACCACGTTGATGTTTGGCTCCATCACGCTGAGCCGGCGCGGCCCGGCGTGCGGCTGGTAGACGCCGGCATCGGGCAGGGCGCGCGTGCGCTCGTCCAGGAACACCGGGCTCCAGACGAAGGGCACGGCGCGCGCCTCGGCCCGGCGCAGCACCTCGAAGTACGGCTGGCTGATGTTCGCCACCTGCGGAACCATCCAGATGTCGTCGTAACGCCGGTTCACGAACAGGTTCTGCCCCCAGAGCGGCTTGTTGAACAGCATCGACTCCATGGCGTGCACGTATTCGAAGCCGCAGCAATAAGACACCAGCCGCGCGCCGCGCTGCTTCAGGTAGTCGGTCTGCGCCGCGTCGATCTGGCCGCCGAGCTCGATCAGCACATCCACGTTGTCCTTGGCTGTCTCGAAGGTCACGGTAGGCCAGCGTGCCTGGTCCCAGGGCAGGGCGGCGGTGATGGGAATGGCCGTGGTGTTGACCAGCACCACCGAGGCGACGCCGGGACAGTGTTTCAGGGCTTCCGCCAGAAACACGGCGTTCTGCTTGATGCCGTTATTCCAGAGGGTTTCGGCCTCGTGATGGAGGCCGATGGTGATTCCAATTCGGAGCCTGGAGGCGTGGGGCATTGAATTGTTTCTTAGATGTTAATTCCGGCGCGAGCTATTGGTGTGACAAAAATCACAGGCATTTGATTTGCTGTCTTGTGATTAATTTCACGTTTTTCAATTCTCGGGTGATTTGGTGGTCTTGCAAAAGGAAAAAGTGAATGACTCCGGGGTACGAGTCAGAAGTCCTTGAAAAGACGCTTCGATGAGCGAAGTTCACTGCAAATGGGCTGAGTCGAAGCCTGTCCAAATCTTAATCGACTCCGTTTTCCGTGGATTGCCAGTGACTCCGAGCTGCATAAGACAAGAGACTTTATGAAATTTTTGTGAACTAAATCATCAGAGGCGATTTTCGAGTTTGCTGCAGCGCACCTGAAATGTAAACAACTCCGTACATTCCAGCATTCTTGTAATCAAGCGCAGCCGAAACGTGCGCTTTCAGCGATGGAACCTGACGCAGGGCGCATCGCATTTCTGTCGATACGAATCTGTCCATCCATCACCGCGAGCCTGAATAGAAAATGAATAAGTCCTACAGAAGCATCTGGAACGAAGCCCTGGGAGCATGGGTAGCGGCGTCCGAAATCACATCGGCAAGAGGCAAGAGAAGCGGCAGCACGAAGCGGTCGACCTTCCGTCTCCTGGCCGTGGCGGCCATCTATGGGGCGATGCAGGGCGGGTCTGGGGTGGCATACGCCAACCTCATCTACACGGACAGCACGTGCGTGACGGGATCGAGTCAAGTTGTCGGCCGCGTGAACCCCGGAAGCACTACCAACGGCAACGGATCGATTGGCGCACCGAGCGGCTCACCGACGCAGGACGGTTCGGGCACTTACTCTGTGGTGGCGGGATGTAACGCGACCGGTACGGGCGCGACCGCGGTGACCGTGTACGGGGCATTCGCGCAAGGCCGGGCGACCGGTGCTTCCGCTTTCGGCTTTCTCAGCAACGCAAGCGGCAAGTGGAGCAGCGCCTACGGGCTCGAGTCGAGCGCAGGCGGCATTTCCAGCATCGCAATGGGCTTCGGCAGCAACGCTGCCGCGCTCAATTCCGTCGCCATCGGCGGCGCGGGCGGGGACGGCACCACCGCGCTGACCGTTGCCAACTCGACCACCGCCTCGGGCACCGGATCGGTGGCCATCGGCAGCAATGCGACCAAGGGCGCGCAGGCGACCGCGACGGATTCCATCGCCATCGGCGGCCAGGCCTTCGTCAGCTCCGGGGCGACCTCGGGCGTGGCCATCGGTCGCGGCGCTAACGTTGCGGGTTCCAGCGCGGTAGCGATGGGCGACGGCGCGAACGCGCGAGGTGGCAATACCATCGCCATCGGCACAAATGCCAATGCGACGGCGACCGGCGCCTCGAATCTTGCGATCGGCTGGGGTGCTGTGGCGACGGGTACGGCCGCGTCGCTGGGTGATTCCACCGCCCTTGGTACGAGTGCCAAGGCTACCGGCCAGGACTCGACCGCGGTCGGCGGCCAGACCACCGCCAGCGGCAGGAACACGCTGGCGATCGGCAACAACGGCACGACAGCATCCGCGGATGGCGCGACCGCCTTCGGCGTGAGCGCGACCGCCTCCGGCCAGAACTCGCTCGCGGCAGGCAATGGCTCCGTGGCCTCGAATACGGGCTCGATCGCGATCGGCAGCAATACGAGTGGGGTGGCCCAGTCGGCGGCCACCGACGGCATCGCGATCGGTGGGCAATCCAACGTCGCTGCGGCGGCAACCTCCGGCGTTGCCGTTGGACGTGGTTCAGTCGTCAACGGCGCATCCGGTGTTGCCGTCGGCGACAGCGCCAATGCAGCGTATGCAAACAGCGTCGCGATCGGCGCGGGCAGCGTGACCGGCGCTGCGGCGCCTGCAGGCAAGGGGTACCTCACCAACAGCAACGGACCTGCGTCCGAGGTTTCGGTGGGTTCGTCTTCCGCCCTGCGTCGAATCACGAACGTGGCCGATGGTGCAGCGCCGCAGGACGCCGTGACGGTGGCTCAACTGAGCACCGGCATGAGCACTACTACGAGCAGCATCGGCAGCTTGTCGACAGGCCTGAGCACGACCAATAGTCGGGTCTCTAGCCTGTCCACGGGCCTGAGCACGACGAACAGCGCTGTTGCGAGCCTGTCGACCTCTACCTCCACGGGCTTGAGCACTGCAACGAGCAGCATCGGTAGCCTTTCGACTGGCCTGAGCACGACCAACAGCAACGTCTCCAGCCTGTCCACCGGCCTGAGCACCACGAACAGCGCCGTTGCGAGCCTGTCGACCTCGACCTCCACGGGCCTGAGCACGGCGACGAGCAGTATCGGTAGCCTGTCTACGGGTCTCAGCACGACCAACAGCAGGGTTACCAGCCTGTCGACTGGCCTGAGCACAACCAACAGCAACGTCTCCAGCCTGTCCACAGGGCTGAGCACCACGAACAGCGCTGTCGCCAGCCTGTCGACTTCGACCTCGACGGGCCTGAGCACCGCGACCAGCAGCATCGGCAGCTTGTCCACGGGCTTGAGCACGACAAACAGCAATGTGACCAGCCTGTCGACTTCGACCTCGACGGGTCTGAGCACGGCGACCAGCAGCATTGGTAGCCTGTCGACTGGTCTGAGCACGACGAACAGCGCCGTTGCGAGTCTGTCCACTTCGACGTCGACGGGGCTGAGTACTGCGACGAGCAGCATCGGCAGTCTGTCTACGGGCCTGAGCACGACCAACAGCGCCGTTGCGAGCCTGTCGACCTCGACCTCGACAGGCCTGAGCACAGCGACCAGCAGCATTGGCAGCCTGTCGACTGGTCTCAGCACGACCAACAGCAATGTGTCCAGCCTGTCGACTTCGACGTCGACTGGCCTGAGCACCGCGACGAGCAGCATCGGCAGCCTGTCGACCGGCCTGAGCACGACCAACAGCAACGTCTCCAGCCTGTCCACTGGCCTGAGCACCGCAACAAGCGGCATCGGTAGCCTGTCGACCGGCCTGAGCACGACCAACAGCAACCTCGGCACCCTGAGCTCGTCGGTCAGCTCGATCTACAACACGGGCACGAAGTACTTCCACGCCAACAGCACTGGCGCGGACAGCCAGGCCAACGGGGCCGACAGCGTGGCCATCGGCCAGAACGCGATCTCCAACGGCGACAACAGCGTGGCGGTCGGCAAGAACGCGCAGACCACCAAGCCCGACAGCGTGGCGCTGGGTGCGAACTCGGTTGCCAGCGTGGGTGCGTTGGCCAACTACGACGCGTTCGGTCTGACGAGCAAACAAAGCTCGTCAGGTGAAGTGAACGTGGGCAACCGTCAGATCACGGGCGTGGCGCCGGGCAGCGCGGACCAGGACGCCGTCAACGTCCTGCAAGTCAAGACCATCACTGCTTCGTTGTCGAGCAGCATCGGTACCGCGACGAGCAGCATTGCCAGCCTTTCGACGGGGCTGAGCACGGCGACGAGCAGCATCGGTAGTCTGTCGACGGGCCTTAGCACCACGAACAGCAACGTGACCAGCCTGTCGACTTCGACGTCGACCGGTCTGAGCACGGCGACCAGCAGCATCGGTAGCCTGTCGACTGGCTTGAGCACCACGAACAGCAGCGTTGCCAGCCTGTCGACCTCGACCTCGACGGGGCTGAGCACTGCCACGAGCAGCATCGGTAGCCTGTCCACGGGCTTGAGCACGACCAACAGCAATGTGACCAGTCTGTCGACCTCGACATCGACCGGTCTGAGCACCGCGACGAGCAGCATCGGCAGCTTGTCGACTGGCTTGAGCACGACCAACAGCAACGTGACCAGCCTGTCGACCTCGACGTCGACGGGTCTGAGCACGGCGACCAGCAGCATCGGCAGTCTGTCCACGGGCTTGAGCACGACAAACAGCAACGTGACCAGTCTGTCGACCTCGACGTCGACGGGTCTGAGCACGGCGACCAGCAGCATCGGCAGTCTGTCCACGGGCTTGAGCACGACAAACAGCAACGTGACCAGTCTGTCGACCTCGACGTCGACCGGTCTGAGTACTGCGACCAGCAGCATCGGTAGCCTGTCAACTGGCTTGAGCACGACCAACAGCAATGTGACCAGCCTGTCGACCTCGACGTCGACGGGTCTGAGCACGGCGACGAGCAGCATCGACAGCTTGTCCACGGGCTTGAGCACGACCAACAGCAACGTGACCAGTCTGTCGACCTCGACGTCGACGGGTCTGAGCACGGCGACGAGCAGCATCGACAGCTTGTCCACGGGCTTGAGCACGACCAACAGCAACGTGACCAGTCTGTCGACCTCGACGTCGACGGGTCTGAGCACCGCCACAAGCAGCATCGGCAGCCTGTCCACCGGCCTCAGCACCGCCAACAGCAGCATCGGCAGCCTGTCCACAGGCGTCGCGAACTCGGTCCAGTACGACGATGCAACTCACACCAAGGTCACGCTGGGCGGCGCTGGTGCGACATCGCCGGTCATCCTGACCAACGTTGCCGCGGGTGTGAACCCCACCGATGCGGTGAACTTCGGCCAGCTGACTTCGCTGTCGACCTCGGTTTCCAGCGGTATTGCCAGCCTGTCGACTTCCACTTCGACTGGCTTGAGCACTGCGACGAGCAGCATCGGCAGTCTGTCCACCGGCCTGAGCACGACGAACAGCAACGTTGCGAGCTTGTCGACCTCGACCTCCACAGGCCTGAGCACTGCCACAAGCAGCATCGGCAGCCTGTCTACGTCGACATCGACGGGCCTGAGCACGGCGACCAGCAGTATCGGCAGCCTGTCCACGGGCCTGAGCACGACGAACAGCAATGTGACCAGTCTGTCGACCTCGACGTCGACAGGTCTGAGCACCGCCACAAGCAGTATCGGCAGTTTGTCCACGTCGACTTCGACGGGCATCAGCAGCCTGTCGACCAGCCTGAGCACGACCAACAGCAACGTCTCCAGCCTGTCGACTTCGACCTCCACGGGCCTGAGCACTGCCACGAGCAGCATCGACAGCCTGTCCACGTCGACTTCAACGGGCTTGAGCACGGCGACCAGCAGCATCAGCAGCTTGTCGACCGGCCTGAGCACGACGAACAGCAATGTGACCAGTCTCTCGACCTCGGTCTCCACGGGCCTGAGCACTGCCACGAGCAGCATCGACAGCCTGTCGACTTCGACCTCGACGGGCCTGAGCACGGCGACCAGCAGCATCAGCAGCCTGTCGACCGGCCTGAGCACGACGAACAGCAATGTGGCGAGTCTGTCGACGAGCCTGAGCGGTTCGACAAGCGCCATTGCCAGCCTGTCGACTTCGACGTCGACTGGCCTGAGCACGACAAACAGCAGCGTTGCGAGCCTGTCGACCTCGACCTCCACGGGGCTGAGCACTGCCACGAGCAGCATCGACAGTTTGTCCACGTCGACTTCGACGGGCCTGAGCACTGCGACAAGCAGCATCGGAAGCCTGTCGACCGGCTTGAGCACGACGAACAGCAGTGTCGCAAGCCTTTCCACGTCGACCTCGTCGGGCCTGAGCACCGCGACCAGCAACATCGCCAGTCTCTCGACCGGTGTCGGCAGCCTGTCGACCAGCCTGAGCACGACCAACGTCAACGTCAACAGCCTGAGCACGTCGGTCAACCAGATCTACAACACCGGCACCAAGTACTTCCACGCCAACTCGACGGCGGCAGACGCAGATGCCAGCGGCCAGGAAGCCGTGGCGATCGGCCCGCAGTCGGTGGCCAGCGGCGCCAACTCCTTCGCGGCCGGCAACGGTGCGAAGGCCACGGCCGACGGTGCGGTGGCGGTGGGCTTCGGTGCGCAGGCCACGGGTGCGAACGCGATCGCCATCGGCACGGGTGCACTGGCCACGGGCTCGCAGGCCATCGGCGCGAACTCCCGCGCGGGCGGTGGCGGTGTGGCGCTGGGCGACAACGCGGATGCCGGCGGCACACAGCTGAGCAAGGCGCAGAACATCTCGCAGGGCACGGCCATCGGCTTCGGCGCAATCGTGACGCAAAGCGGCGGCGTGGCACTGGGCTCGGGCTCGGTAGCTTCCACTGCGGCGGGCGTGGCCGGCTACGTGCCGGGCGGTGCCACGGCGCAGCAGCAGGCCGCCATTCAGGCGACCACCAGCACGCAGGCTGCGGTGTCGGTGGGCGATGCAGCCAACGGCCAGTACCGCCAGATCACGGGCGTGGCAGCGGGCTCGGCCGACAGCGACGCGACCAACGTGGCGCAACTCAAGGCATCGGCAGCCGCTGCGAAGGCCGGCAGCGTGCAGTACGCGACCAACCCGGACGGCTCGGTCAACACCAACCAGATCACGCTGGCGCCGGGCGGCACGCGCATCAGCAACGTGGCACCGGGCATCCTGCCGGGCGATGCGGTCAACGTGCAGCAGCTGAACCAGGTGCAGAGCCAGGTCGGCGACGTGGCCCGCATTGCCTACTCGGGCACGGCCATGGCCTTCGCGATGTCGGGCACCTACCTGCCGACGCTGTACCCCGGCGAGAAGACGGTGGGCGTGGGCTTCGGCAGCTACAAGGGCTACAGCGCGGTGGCGCTGACCTTCAAGGCGCTGTCCGACGACGGCAAGATGTCCTGGGGCGCGGGCCTGACGACCACGGGCAAGGAGTGGGGCGTCAACGCCGGCATCGGCTGGAAGTGGAAGTAAAGCAATAAGCCACTGAATCGGCCCGCACGACCGGGCGGCTCCCGCGCTGATGGTGCGGGAGCCGTTTTTTTTGGTACACACTCGGCCTCCATGCGCATAGGTATTTCAGTCCTCACCCACGCGGGGCAGAACATCTGGGAGAACGGGATGGGGCAGAACGTCCTGTTTCTTGCCCGGCTGCTGCAACGCATCGGGTTCGTCGAATCCGTCACCCTGATCGATGCCGGCGACCAGCCGAACATGCCGCCCCAGGTCGACCTGGCCGCGATGGGCCTGTCCTTCGGGCGGGCGCGCGAGCTGACCGATGCACTGGACGTGGTCATCGAGATGGCCGGCGCGCTCGACGTGCAATGGCTTTCCTACTTTCGCGCGTGCGGCGGCCGAGTGGTGTTCCATTGCGTGGGCCAGCCTTTCGCGGCGCTGGCCGAGCCGATCGTGTTCACCGACAAGGGCCACTTCAGCAAGCCCGACCGCTGCGACGAGGTGTGGCTGCTGCCCAAGGACGCGGTGTTCACGCCCATGATGCGCACCATGCACCGCTGCCCGGTGTTCGAGGTGCCGTACCTCTGGTCGCCGCAGTTCGTGGCCCAGCGCGTCGCGGAGGTCGAGACCGCGGGCCATCGTTTCGGCTACACGCCGCGCACGGTGGAGCAGCCGGGCTTTCGGGTGGCGATCTTCGAGCCCAACATCTCGGTGGTGAAGTCCAGCAGCGTGCCGATGCTGATCTGCGACGGGGCCTACCGCGCCGACCCGGCAGCCGTGACCTCGATGCAGGTGCTCAACACCCTGCACATCAAGGACCACCCGACCATGCTGTACCTGGCGAACTCGCTCGACATCGTGCGCCAGCACAAGGCGGTCTTCCACGGCCGGCACGACTTCGCGGGCTTCATGGTGCAGTTCGCCGACGCGGTGGTGTCGCACCAGTGGCAGAACGACCAGAACTACAGCTACCTCGACGCGCTCTTCGGCAACTACCCGCTGGTGCACAACTCGCCCTGGCTGCGCGATGCGGGCTACTACTACCCCGACTTCGACATCGCTGCCGGTGCAGCGCAACTGCTGCAGGCCGTACGTAATCACGACCGGCAGCTGGACGACTACCGCGCCCGCTCGCAACGCGTCTTCGACGCGGTCGATCCGCTCAACCCCGCGAATGTCGACGGCTATGCGCAGCGCCTGCTGCACCTGGTGGGCGGCAATGCCGCATTCCGTGCCGACGGCGTGAGGGCCGCCGCATGATGCCGGCGAAGCTGAAAGTCGGCGTTTCCATCTTCATCCGCAAGGGCGAGCAGAGCCTGTGGGAAAACGGCGTCTACCAGAACTGCCTGTTCCTCGTGATGCTGCTGCTGCGCTCGCCGCGCGTGGAAAGCGCCGTGCTGGTGGCCGGGGGCGGCGACGGCGGCCCGGCGGACGCCACCAACTTCCTCGCCGATTCGCCGGTGCCCATCATCGACATGGCCACGGCCGGGCAGGAGCTCGACCTCATGATCGAGATGAGCGCCCAGTTGGCCATGCCGTGGTCGGTGGCGTTCCGCGAGCGCGGCGGAAAGATCGTCTCGATGCGCGTGGGCAACGACTACGTGATCGACATCGAGCGCATGATCTTCAACAAGCCGCACGGCCTGCTGATCTCGGGCGCGCCCTACGACGAGGTCTGGACGATTCCCGAGTACGAGGTGTCGTGCAAGCCTTACTTCGAGAGCACCTTCCGCGCGCCCGTGCGGCTCATGCCGCACCTCTGGAGCCCGATGGTGCTGGAGCGCGCCATGACCCGCGCGCCGCAGAGCCCGCCCTTTGCCTACGAGCCCGGGCGCAAGCAGTGGCGCGTGGCCATCTTCGAGCCCAACATCTGCATGGTGAAGACCAGCTTCATCCCGATGCTCAGCTGCGAGGCGGCGCATCGCGCGCAGCCGCGGCTGATCGAGAAGATGTGGGTCTACAACAGCTTTCACCTGAAGGACAAGCCGCTGTTCATCGGCTTCGCGCAGAGCCTGGACATCGTGCAGCACGGGCTGGCCACCTTCGAGGGGCGCTTTCCGATGTACCACGTGATGCCGGGCAAGATCGACGCCGTGTTCGCTCACCACTGGGAGAACGCGCAGAACTACCTCTACTATGAGGCGCTGTACGGCGGCTACCCGCTCGTCCACAACTCGCACCTTATCGGCGACTGCGGCTACCGCTACCACGGCTTCGACTGCGAGGAGGGCGGCCGAGCCTTGCAGCGCGCCTTTGCCGAGCACGACGCCGACCTGCCGGCCTACCGCGAGCGCGCGCGCCGCTTCATCGCCACGCTCGACCCCGAGGGCGAGGACAACGTGCGTGCCTACACCGCCGCCATCGAAAACCTTTACGCATGAGGACCGGGATGAAGCCGACCCAACGATTTCCCCGCCTGCTGCTCGCTGCCCTTGCATTGGCTGCCGCCGGCACCGCGCTTGCCCAGGGCGTGCTGGTGCCCCAGGCCCCGCCCGCGACGCCGCAGGACACGCTCACGCGCGCTGCCACCAGCGTGGGCATCAAGCGCTGCCTGCCGGCCATCACGCGGCTTTCCACGCTCGCCGTGCAGGGTGCTCGCAGCCACGACGTGCTGCTCGACTGGGACCGCAAGCGCCCCGACGCAGGGCCGATGTTCTCGCTGATCGGCATGGAGTTTCCGAACGCCGGCGTGGCCGCGTCGATCACCGCCATTCCTGACGACAGCGGCGCCTGCACCGTGTCGGCCGAACGCATCTCGGTGGCGCCCTTCACCTGCGCGAGCGTCGGCCAGCAGGAGCTGGCGAACTACAAGATGACGCGGCTGCTGCCCAACTACGCGGTCTACACCGACGAGAAGGAGCCGACCTCGTCGGTCTCGCTGATCGATTCGCCGCCGGGCTGCCTGGTCATCCGGCGCTATGTCGAATATGGCTGGCGGGAACCGGCTGCTGCCACGGCCCAGCCTCCGAAGAAGCGATAGGCGCGTCCGTCTCCGACAGGCCGGGGAGCCCTTGACCGGCCCTCGGGGCCAGTCACAAGCCTCAAGAATGGTGCCAATCCGCGCGCATTCGTCGCGGAAGGAGACGCACCATGCCTCTGGCGACACTGATCGGCCGATGGGCCATGCAGCCATTCTCGAAGGCGCTGCCGCCGCTGGGCGACACCGAGCGCGCCGCGCTCGAGGCGGGCACCGTCGGCTTCGAGGGCCAGCTCTTCGCAGGCCGCCCGGACTTCGATGCACTGACGGCCATGGGCCCGAACCAGCTCACCGAGCGCGAGCAGAGCTTTCTCCACAACGAAGTGCGCGAGCTGTGCCACATGCTCGACGACCACGCCATCGACCAGGCGCACGACCTGCCGCCCGAGGTGTGGCGCTACCTGCGCGAGAAGCGCTTCTTCGGAATGATCATTCCCGAGGAGTTCGGCGGCCTCGGCTTCGGTCACTACGCGCACGCCACGGTGGTGGCGCGCATCGCCACAGTCAACGTGGCCACGGCCGTCACGGTGATGGTGCCCAACTCGCTGGGGCCGGCCGAACTGCTGCTGCGCTACGGCACCGATGCGCAGAAAGGGCATTACCTGCCGCGCCTTGCCGACGGCCGCGAGCTGCCGTGCTTCGGCCTGACATCGCCGTATGCGGGCTCCGACGCGGCATCGATCCCTGACCGTGGCGTGGTGGTCGAGCGCGAATTCAACGGCCGCATGACGCGCGGCTTTCTTGTCGATTTCGACAAGCGCTACATCACGCTCGCGCCGGTCGCCACCGTGGTCGGGCTGGCCTTCCACGCCGTCGACGAAAGCAGGCCCGAGGGCGAGCGCGAACTAGGCATCACCTGCGCGCTGATTCCCGTGCCGCACGAGGGCATGGACATCGGCCGCCGCCACCGCCCGATGGACAGTGCCTTCATGAACGGGCCGATCCACGGCCGGCAGGTGTTCGTACCGATGGACTGGATCATCGGCGGCGAGCAGCAGGTCGGCCAGGGCTGGCGCATGCTGATGGAATGCCTGGCCGCGGGCCGCGCGATCTCGCTGCCGGCGCTGGGCTCGGCCATGCAGCAGACCGCGCTCTACGTGAGCAATGGCTATGGCCAGATTCGCGAGCAGTTCGGCATGCCGGTCGGCAAGTTCCACGCGGTTGCAGGACTGGTGGCGCAGATGTCGGCCGAGCTGTATGCGACCGACGCCGCGCGGCGCTTCACCGCGGCCGCGCTCGACAAGGGCGAGCGGCCCAGCGTGGCGAGCGCCATCCTCAAGGTGCAGCTGACCGAGGCCGGGCGGCGCGCGGTCAACCACGGCATGGACATCCTCGGCGGCAAGGGCATCATCTCCGGCCCGTCGAACCTGCTCGGCGTGTCCTACCGGCAGGCGCCGATCGCGATCACGGTGGAGGGCGCGAACATCCTCACGCGCGCGCTCATCGTGTTCGGGCAGGGCGCGGTGCGATGCCATCCGCATGTGCTCGACGAAATGGCGGCTGTGCAGGCGAAGGACGAGACCGCGCTCGGCAAGGCGCTGATGGCGCACGGCAGGCATGTGGCGGTGAACCTGTGGCACAGCCTCTTCGGCGCGCCGGTGCTCGGCGCGCCGCCCGATGACCTGATGCGCGAAGCGCGGCTCGTCGCGCGCATGAGCGCCAAGTACGCGCTCACGGCCGATCTCGCGATGGGCATGCTCGGCGGCAAGCTCAAGCGCATGGAGCTGCTGTCGGCGCGCCTGGGCGACGTGCTTGCGCACCTGTACCTGGCCAGTTCGTGCATCTGGCGCTACCGCGTCGATGCGGCGCCCGAGCTGCTGCCCTTCGCGCGGGCTGCGATCCGCCTGCAGATCGACGAGGCCGGCAAGATCCTGCGCGATCTCTACGCCAACCTGCCGACTGCGGGCCGGCGCGTGATCGGTGCGCTGGTGCTGCTCCGCACTGCGCACCTGGCGCCGCTGCGCGACGTGCAACTGCTCGAACTGGCCGACCTGCTGCGCAAGGACCCGCGCATCATCGAACGCCTGGCGCCCGACCTGAGTGAGCCTGCCGCGGGCGGCCTGCGCGACCTGATGTACGCGATGGAACTGGGCGCGCAGCTAGGCGACGCCACGGCCGCGCTCAACAAGGCGCTGCGCCGCACGAACTCGCTCGAAGAAGCGGCCCGCTCGGCGCCCGACCCCGAACTGGCGCTCGCCTACCTGAAGGCGGCCGACAAGGTCATCCAGGTGGACGACTTCGAAGGCCCGCCGCGCGATGCAAACGGCAGGGCCGACCTCAGCCCGCCTGTTGCTGCTGCGCAGCCAGTGCCATCAGCGCTGCAGCCGTCTGCTCGTCCGCCGGAAAGAACGACTCCACCGCGAGTTCCTGCAATGTGACGTCGACCGGCGTGCCGAAGATCGTGATGGTGCTGATGAAGCTCAGCACGCCGCTGGGCATGACCACCTGGAAGGGCACGGCCACTGCAGACAGCGCGGTGTCGATGACGGGCGCGTCATGGCTCACGGCGGGCGGGGGATAGGCCGCGAGTTCGTCGTGCAGCGCTTGCAGCACCGCGTCGCCGGTGGCGGCGATCTGCTGTTGCAGCCGTTCGAGCAGATGAGTGCGCCACTGCGCGAGATTGGCAATGCGCGGTGCCACGCCGTCGGGGTGCAGGCTCAGGCGCAGCACGTTGATGGGCGGCTTCAGCAGCTCGGGCGAGGCACCTTCCATCAGCAGCGGCACCAGCGCGTTGTGCGCCACCAGGTTCCAGTGGCGGTCCACGGCCAGCGCGGGAAAGGGCTCGTGGCCCTTCAGCACCAGGTCGACGGCGCGGCGCGCGGCGGCCATTGCCGGGTCGTCGAGCGAGCGCTGCCGGTACATCGGCGCGAAGCCGGCGGCCACCAGCAGCGCATTGCGCTCGCGCAGCGGCACCTCGAGCCGCTCGGCCAGGCGCAGCACCATTTCGCGGCTGGGCGCGGCGCGGCCGGTTTCCACGTAGCTCAGGTGGCGGGTCGAGACCTCGGCCTCCTGCGCCAGATCGAGCTGGCTCAGGCGGCGGTGGGTGCGCCAATGCCGCAGGTGGGCGCCGAACGGGTCGCGCGCGCCGGGCTGGCTGGCCTTGGTCGGGTGGGAGTGGGTGGTGTTCATGTGCCGATTCTGGCGTGGCGGCGGCGCGGCGCCATGACCTCCCAGGTCATCGACGCCATGCCCGCCGGCCGGAATCATTGGCTCCAACGCGGCAGGACTGGCTTGCGGCGTAACCACCCAGACCCAAGGAGATTCACATGTCCGTCTTCGCATCCCCCCGCTTTCTGCCCACCGTGATGTGGGCCGACGCTGCCTCCTGCGCCGCGACCGGCGCGCTGCAGGTGGCGTTCACCGGTGCACTGGCCGGGTTGACTGGACTGCCGGCGCCTCTGCTCATGGGCACGGGCGTGTTCCTGCTGGTCTATGCCGCCGCCGCGGCCTTCATGGCCAGCCGCAGCACGCCGCCGCGCACGCTGATCGGCCTTGTCGTTGCCGGCAACTTCGGCTGGGCCGTGGCCTGCATCGCGCTGCTGGTGAGCGGCATGTTTGCGGTCACTGCGCTGGGCATGGCCTGGGTGCTGGCGCAAGCGGTGTGCGTGGTGGTGCTGGCCGAGCTGCAGTGGACCGGGCTGCGCCGCACCCGTGGCGGCGCGCGCATGGCCCTTGCCTGAAGGTAGTTGCGAGGAATGCCGGCGACGCCCCTTTACCCGGCATTTTTCGCAATGAGGAACAGGGTGGCAGAAGGCGAGATCGGAGAAGACCGACTACAACGGCTGACATTGTTCCCTGATATCTTTGAGAGGCTTCCACGAACAAACAGGAGTCTCTCCATGGCCAAAGCCCCGGCGCATGCGTTTGCGTCCACCCTCAAGACCTTCAAGACCCCATCCGGCAAGTCCGGCAAATACTGGTCCCTGAAGGAACTGGCCAAGCAATTCCCCACCATCGACCGCCTGCCCGTATCCATCCGCATCGTGCTCGAATCGGTGCTGCGCAATTGCGATGGGCAGAAGGTTTCGGCCAAGCATGTCGAAGAACTGGCCCACTGGGCTCCGAACGCCGAGCGCGTAGACGAAATTCCCTTTGTCGTCACCCGCGTGGTGCTGCAGGACTTCACCGGCGTGCCGCTGCTGGCAGACCTTGCCGCCATGCGCAGCGTGGCCGCCAAGCTGGGCAAATCGCCCAAGACCATCGAGCCACTGGTGCCCGTCGACCTCGTGGTCGACCACTCGGTGATGGTCGACTACTACGGCACGTCCAAGGCGCTCGACCTGAACATGAAGCTGGAATTCCAGCGCAACAACGAGCGCTACCAGTTCATGAAGTGGGGCATGCAGGCCTTCGACACCTTCCGCGTTGTGCCGCCGGGCTTCGGCATCGTGCACCAGGTCAACCTCGAATACTTTGCGCGCGGCGTCTACAAGAGCCCGGGCGACAAGGGCGACAAACCAACGTACTACCCCGATTCGCTGGTCGGCACCGACAGCCATACCACCATGATCAATGGCATCGGCGTGGTCGGCTGGGGTGTTGGCGGCATCGAGGCCGAGGCGGCCATGCTGGGCCAGCCGGTCTACATGCTCACGCCCGACGTGGTGGGCTTCGAGCTCACCGGCAAGCTGCGCGAAGGCGTCACGGCGACCGACCTTGTGCTGTACGTCACCGCGATCCTGCGGGCTGAAAAGGTGGTCGGCAAGTTCGTCGAATTCTTCGGCCCCGGCGCCGCATCCATTGCCGTGCCCGACCGCGCGACCATCGGCAACATGGCGCCCGAATACGGCGCGACCATGGGCTTCTTCCCGGTCGACGACATGACCGTGGCGTATTTCGAAGGCACCGGCCGCACCAAGGAAGAAGTCGAGCGTTTCGCCGCCTATTACAAGGCGCAGGGCCTCTACGGCATGCCCAACCCGGGCGACATCGACTACACGAAGATCGTCAAGCTCGACCTCGGTACCGTCTCGCCCAGCCTGGCCGGCCCGAAGCGCCCGCAGGACCGCATCGACCTCGGCCACCTCTCCACCAAGTTCTCGGAGCTCTACAGCAAGCCCAACGACGCCAACGGCTTCAACCAGCCGGCCGACAAGCTCAAGCTGCGCTATCCGTTGGTTGCGGCCGGCAAGGGCGGTGACGAAGAAGCCGCCCCGCCGGCAGCAGGCGCGCCGCTCGACGTGGTCGAGATGGTTGCAAACCGCTCGACCAACGCCGCCGCGCACGTGAGCGCCACCGCGCCTTCGGCGCCCAAGGGCGCAGTCACCATCGGCAACGGCGACGTGCTGATCGCGGCCATCACCTCGTGCACCAACACCTCGAACCCGAGCGTGATGCTGGCCGCCGGCCTGCTGGCCAAGAAGGCCGTCGAAGCCGGCCTCACGGTCAAGCCGCACATCAAGACCTCGCTGGCGCCCGGCTCGCGCATCGTGACCGAATATCTCGAGAAGGCCGGCCTGTTGCCGTACCTTGAAAAGCTCGGCTTCTACCTTGCGGGCTATGGCTGCACCACCTGCATCGGCAACGCCGGCGACCTCACGCCCGAGATCAACGAGGCGATCACCAAGAACGACCTGATCGGCGCGGCCGTGCTGTCGGGCAACCGCAACTTCGAGGCGCGCATCCACCCGAACCTGAAGGCCAACTTCCTGGCCTCGCCGCCGCTGGTGGTTGCCTTTGCCATCGCCGGCAACGTGATGACCGACCTGATGACCGAGCCCGTGGGCAAGGGCAAGAAGGGCAAGGACGTGTACCTCGGCGACATCTGGCCCACGCCGAAGGAAATCGACGACAACCTGCGCTATGCGATGAACGCCAAGTCGTTCCGCGCGAACTACGACAAGGTCAAGACCGACCCGGGCAAGTTCTGGAGCAGCATCAAGGGCACCAACGGCCAAGTCTACGACTGGCCCAAGTCGACCTACATCGCCGAGCCGCCGTTCTTCGAGGGCTTCAAGATGAAGCCGCATGCGTCCGACGCAGGCTTCAAGGGCGCGCGCGTGATGGCGCTGTTCGGCGACTCGATCACCACCGACCACATCTCGCCGGCCGGCTCCATCAAGGAAAGCTCGCCCGCGGGCATCTGGCTCAAGGCGCACGGCGTGCCCAAGGCCGACTTCAACAGCTACGGCTCGCGCCGCGGCAACCACGACGTGATGATGCGCGGCACCTTTGCCAACGTGCGTATCAAGAACCTGATGATTCCGCCGGATGCCAACGGCACGCAGGAAGAGGGCGGCGTCACGCTGTTCCAGCCGGGCAACCAGAAGATGTTCATCTACGACGCCGCCATGAAGTACATGGAGCAGGGCGTGCCCACGGTGGTGTTCGGCGGCGAAGAGTACGGCACCGGCTCCTCGCGCGACTGGGCGGCCAAGGGCACGCAGCTGCTGGGCATCAAGGCCGTGGTGGCGCGCAGCTTCGAGCGCATCCACCGCGCCAACCTGGTCGGCATGGGCGTGCTGCCGCTGCAGTTCCGCGGCGCCGATTCATGGCAGACGCTGGGCCTCACGGGCGACGAACAGATCGACGTGGTGATCGGCAGCGAGCTGAAGCCGCAGATGGACGTGAAGCTGGTGGTGCACCGCCCCGACGGCACGCACCAGGAAGTGACGGTGCGTCTGCGCATCGACACGCCTATCGAGGTCGACTACTACAAGCACGGCGGCATCCTGCCCTTTGTGCTGCGACAGCTCCTCGAATAACCCCCAGGGCGTCGGCGCCGCTACTTCGAGGCGGCGTCGAGGCGCTGCGCAAGCTGGTCGAGCAGAGGGCGGATCTTTTCGCCAACGCTGATCTGCGGGTTCGAGAAGCCGTCTTCCTTGCCGGCCTCGATCTCGCGCTGCTTGATCAGCGGCACGGCCGCCGCGAAGGCGGTTTCGAAGGAGCGGGTCTTGCGCAGTTCCTCGTTGAACATCGCGCGGCCGAAGAAGGTCAGCTCCGACAGCCGGCCGCATCCGTACGAGGTGTGCGTGGCGTCGGCGGCGGTCATCACCAGCGTGTTTTCGTTGGCCAGCGGTTCGATCCAGCCCCCTGAATAGCAGGCCGACACCGCCACCACCCGGTGGCGAATGCCGGCTTCGTCGAGCGCTTCGCGCAGTTCTTCCGGCGTGAGCCAGGGCACGGCCAGCGGCCAGTGCGCGGCGGCCAACTGGTGGTCGCGCGCGCCATGCGAGGTGAGGTAGACGATCAGCACGTCGTTCTCGCGGTCCATGCGCGCGGCCAGCGCGGCGATGGCGCGCTCCAGGTTGAGCGGGGTGGCCCAGGGCAGCGTCTCGGCGGTCGTCGCGTGGTTCATCAGGTGGATCACGCGGCCCTTGGCATCGAAGCGCTCCTCCAGCAGTTGGGTGACCATGTTGCTTTCGCGCAGGAATACGTCTTCAGACGCGTAGGGTGCAAACACCAGCCCGTAGACATTGGCCTGCCCGGGCTTGCCGGCGGGCAGCGCCGCGACCGTGCGCTCCCACAGCGCCTGCTGTTCCTCGAAGAGTTCCTGCGTCAGCTGCATGCGCGGACGCTCGGGCTCGGTGGATGCGCTGCTGGCATCGGGCTGCCACATGCGGTCTTGCGTGTTGAGCGATTGCCAGAAAGTCAGCGTCAGCAAGGCCACGAACGCGGGCGTGAAGATCGCAAGCCGCCAGCGCGCGCCGGCTTCGCGCGCGGTGAACCGAACCAGCGCCAGCACCATCCACACGCATCCCAGGCCGAAGACGACCCAATAGCCGGGCGAGGTGGCGATCGCCGACGGCAACCAGCCGCGCGTATAGCCCAGGGCCAGCACCGAGAGCGCCAGGTTGGCCGGGAACATCGTCCAGGTGGCGAGCACGAACCAGCGCGCCAGTCCATCGCTGCGGGCCCGCCCGGACAGCGCGAACCAGCCCATCCACGCGAGCACACCCAGTACCCAGAGCGTGTTGAGGCCGACGGTTTCGTAGAGCCGGGCGGGGCCGGCGATTTCGAGGCGCGCCAATACGGCCCATACGAGTTCGGGCAGCAGCACGAGCAGCAGCAACTGCCAGGGCGTGGGCCTTGCATCGACGCGCGGCTCCAGCAGGAGCGAGGCGCGCAGGCCGCCGACCAGCCAGCGCAACAGGCTCGCGCGCGGCGTGGTTTCTGTCGTGGGCGGTGGCGAAGCGGGGGATGCCTCGGTGTTCTCGGGAGGCTGTTGCGGTGCGATGATGTCTTCGGGCATGCCGTCGATCATGCCTTTGCGGGCCATGCTTTTTTGCCAGCCTCGCCGCCGCTCCGGGTTTGCCTGAACAACTTTCTTCTTCCCATGCTTCGCATCGGTCTCATCTCCGACACGCACGGGCTCCTGCGGCCCGAGGCCATCGCCTTCCTGAAGGGCAGCGACTTCATCGTGCATGGCGGCGACATCGGCACCGCCGGCATCCTCGAAGCGCTTGCGGCCATCGCGCCGTTGACGGTCGTGCGAGGCAATAACGACCGCGAGCCGTGGGCCGATGCCATCGCGGAAACCGAACTCGTGAAGTTCGGCGGCGTGCACCTCTATGCCATTCACGACCTTGCGCAGCTCGACATCGACCCACTCGCGGCCGGCGTGCGCGTGGTCGTCTCGGGCCATTCGCACAAGCCGAAAGTCGAAGAGCGCGACGGCGTGCTCTACGTCAATCCGGGCAGTGCGGGCCCGCGACGGTTCAAGCTGCCGATTTCCGTCGCCGAACTCGTTATCGACGGTGCGTCAGTGACTGCGCGCGTCGTCTCGATCGATCCGCAGGGTGGTCTTCTCTCTACCGGGGGCAACACCTGAGGCCCGGCCTTGAGCCGGTTTCTTGGTGTTTCTGGGCCGATAGAGCCTGATTTTGAGGGGTTGGTCAGGTATTTGTGAGTGAGAATTGCTAGCATCTAGGTTTTGCTTACCGGCGCGCCCGATATCCCGGGCGTCCTCTCACCGTGCGAACCAACGATTTCGGCGCAGCGCCGACCACCGCCGTCGCCCTGCGCCTCGACCAGCTTCCGAACAACCAGTGGGCCACCGTGCTCGACGTGGCACGCCCCGACAACGCCGACGACCGGGAACTCGTCCTGCGCCTGACCGAAATCGGCTTCGTGCCGGGCGAGGCCGTGCGCATCGTCGCCAGCGGCATTCCGGGCCGCGAGCCGCTGGCGGTGCGCCTCGGCCACACCACCTTCGCACTGCGCCGCCACGAGGCCGCGCTGATCCACGTCACGCCGGGAGCCACAAACCATGGTTGAAGCCGTCATCCAGGGCCCCGGCCGCCTCGCGGCCACCGCGCAGCCGGGCCGCATCGCCCTGCTGGGCAACCCCAACTGCGGCAAGACCGCGCTGTTCAACCTGCTCACCGGCAGCCGCCAGAAGGTGGCCAACTACGCCGGCGTGACCGTCGAGCGCAAAGAAGGCACGTTGCGTACGCCGTCGGGCCGCCGCGTGTTCGTGCTCGATCTGCCGGGCGCCTACAGCCTGAATGCGCTGAGCGCCGACGAGGCCGTCACCCGCGACATCGTCACCGGCCATAGCAAGGAAGCCCTGCCCGACCTGCTGGTGTGCGTCACCGACGCCACCAACCTGCGCCTGAACCTGCGGCTGGTGATCGAAGCCAAGCGGCTCGGCCTGCCGATGGTGGTGGCGCTCAACATGACCGACATGGCGAAGAAGCAGGGCATCGTGGTCGACACGGCCGTGCTCTCGCGCGAGTTGGGCGTGCCGGTCATCGAGACCGTCGGCGTGCACACCGGCGGCGCGCAAGGCCTGCTCGCAGCGCTCGACACGCCCGTGGCCGCCGCCACGCCGCAGCCTTGGCAGGCGCCGGGCCTCGACGACGTGCTGGCCACGCAGCGCGAAGTGCGCCGCATCCTCGGCCTTACGGTGAAGGAGCCGGTCGGCAGCCTTGCCACCAGCGACCGCATCGACCGCGTGGTGCTGCACCCCGTGTGGGGCATGCTGGTGCTGGCCGTCACCATGTTCCTGATGTTCCAGGCCGTGTTCAGCTGGGCCAACGTGCCGATGGACGCCATCAAGGCCGGCACCGAAGGGCTGGGCAACCTGCTCAAGACGGCCATGCCGGAAGGCATGCTGCAGAGCCTGTTGGTCGATGGGGTTATCGCCGGCGTGGGCGGCGTGATCGTCTTCCTGCCGCAGATCCTGATTCTTTTTCTCTTCATCCTCGCGCTGGAAGACTCGGGCTACCTGCCGCGCGCGGCCTTCCTGCTTGACCGCGTGATGGGCACCGTGGGCCTGTCGGGCCGCTCGTTCATTCCGCTGCTGTCGAGCTTTGCCTGCGCCATTCCGGGCGTGATGGCCACGCGCACCATCAGCAACTGGCGCGACCGCATCACGACCATCATGATCGCGCCGCTCATGACCTGCTCGGCGCGGCTGCCGGTGTATGCGCTGCTCATCGCGGCTTTCATTCCGGCGCGCACCGTGGGCGGCGTGTTCAACCTGCAGGGCGTGGTGCTGTTTGCGCTGTATGTGTTCGGCATCGTCTCGGCCATGGCCGTGGCCTGGGTGATGAAGCGCTTCCGCGACAACACGCAGCATTCGCCGCTGCTGATGGAACTGCCGGCCTACCGCTGGCCGAACCCGCGCAACCTGGCGCTGGGCCTGTACGAGCGCGCATGGATCTTCATCCAGCGCGTGGGCACGATCATCCTGACGCTGACGATCCTGCTGTGGTTCCTGTCGACCTTCCCGTCGCCGCCCGAAGGCGCGACCGGCCCGGCCATTCAGTACAGCCTGGCCGGCACGATCGGCCGCGGGCTTGAGCACATCTTCGCGCCCATCGGCTTCAACTGGCAGATTTCGATCGCGCTGGTGCCCGGCATGGCGGCGCGCGAAGTGGCCGTGGGTGCGCTCGGTACGGTGTACGCGCTGTCGGCCACGGGCGACGACGTGGCAGGCCAACTGGAGCCGCTCATCGCCGGCAGCTGGTCGCTGGCCACCGCGCTGTCGCTGCTGGTCTGGTACGTGTTTGCGCCGCAGTGCATCTCGACGCTGGCCGCGGTGAAGCGCGAAACCGGTTCATGGAAGTACGTCTGGATCATGGCTGGCTACCTCTTCGCGCTGGCCTACGCCGCTTGTTTCATCACCTATCGCGTTGCGGTGGCACTCGGAGCGGGGTAAAACCCGCCATGAAAGGTTTGGAGAAGAAATGGCACAGCAACTGATCGTCGGATTGATCGTCGCGGCCGCCGCGTTCTATGCAGTCTGGCGCTGGATGCCCGCAGGCTGGCGCCGCGGTGCTGCACAGAAGCTCGCGGTCGGCACGCACCGCGCGGGTTGGGTCGACGAAGAACGCGCCAAGGAACTGGCCGCATCGCTCGCCAAGACCTCGGGCTGCGGCTCGTGCGACAGCTGCGGCAGCTGCGCTCCCAAGACACCTCTGAAGCAACCGGAAGCCGACCAGGCCACCACCAGCCCGTCCATGCACGGCCGCTGAGATCGATGCCCGCGCACATCCTCGTCGCCGGGGGCGGCATCGGGGGGCTGGCCACTGCGCTGGCGCTTTCCAAAGGCCGGCATCGGGTCGATGTTTTCGAGCAGGCGGCCGTCTTCGGCGAAATCGGCGCCGGCGTGCAGCTCGGGCCCAATGCCACGCGGCGTCTTCAGCAACTCGACCTGGGCCCCGCGCTCGCAGCCATTGCGGCGCGGCCCGATGCGCTGGTGGTGCACAGCGCCGAAAGCGGCTCCGAACTCGCCCGCATGCCGCTCGCCGATGCCATGCAGCAGCGCTACGGCGCTCCCTATTTCTGCGTTCATCGCGCCGACCTGCACGGCCTGCTGCTCGATGCCGTGCGCGCGCGCGGCACCGGCGCGCTCGTGACCGGCGCCCACATCAGGCAGGTGGAAACCAGCGACGACCTCGTCTGCCTGTCGAGCACCGACGCACGTGCCTGGGAGGGCGAAGCCATCGTCGGGGCCGATGGCCTCTGGAGCCTGGTGCGGCAGCGGCTCGACTGCGCGTCTGCCGCGCAGCCGCCGCGAGTTACCGGCCACACGGCCTGGCGCGCGTTGATCGAGCAATCGAGCCTGCCCGCCGCATTGCGCCGCAAGCAGGTCGATGTGTGGCTCGGCCCGCGCCTGCATGCGGTGGCGTATCCGGTGCGGGGCGGCGACTGGCTCAACGTGGTGGTGATCGCTGAGTCAGCCCCGGCCGGCGACGCGCGCGACTGGGACCAGTCCAGCAGCATCGCCGCCCTGAAGCAGGCCATGGGCCGCAGCTGCGCCGGCCTACAGTCGTTGCTCGACGCGATGCCCGGCTGGCGTGCATGGTCGCTCGGCGATCGCGACCCCTTGACCGGCCCGGCCGAGATGGCGCATGAGCGGGTCGCGCTGGTGGGCGATGCGGCGCATCCGATGGTGCCGTACCTCGCGCAGGGTGCTGGCATGGCCATCGAGGACGCGGTGGCGCTGGCCGATGCGCTCGGCGACAGCAGCGCGGCTGGCGTGCCCGCCGCCTTCGCGCGCTACGCCGAGGCACGCTGGTCGCGCAATGCGCAGGTGCAGGCGCGCGCGCGCCGCAACGGCGAGATCTTCCATGCCACGGGGGCCGTGCGCCTGGGCCGCGACATGGCGATGCGCCTGCTGGGCGCGAGGCTGCTCGACCAGCCCTGGCTGTACGGCGGCTGAGCGAACGACGCGCCAGCGCCCTTCAGAGCCGGAACGTCTGCAGGTGCTCGATGCGTTCCGCGAGCCCTTCCTGCCCGAGGTAGTGGCCGTGCTTGCCGTCCTGCATCTTCGCGAGCGTGGTCTCCAGTTCGAGCAGCATCGCGTCGCGCTCGGCAACGAACGCGGGCGCCACATCGATGCCGGCCTGCGCGCAGGCATCCGCGATCAGGTGCGCGCTCGCGGGCGCGCCGCACGCCGCGCACTTGACGATGGCCGTCACATTGGGCTCCGCGCCGTTGGCCAGCAGGGCGCTCGTGAGTTCGGGTGCGATTTGCCCGTCGATGTTGCGCAGGGCGTCGGCCGCCACCGGTGCGCCGGCGCGCACCAGCGCCGCAGCGGCGGCGAAGGCGCCGTGTCCCACCGCAACGTCGGTCGCGAGCGCGCTGCCCTGATGCGGCCCGTCGAAGCCCACGCCAGCAGCGGCGAGTTCGGCGACCAGTTCGGCATCGTCGGCCGCGATGGCATGGCGCAGGGCCACGCGCGCGATCGCCGAATGGTGGCGCAGCGTGCCTTCGGCCAGCGGCGTGCGCCAGTCGACCACGGCGCGGCAATAGAAGGTCACCAGCTTGTCCATCAGGTCGAGGTCTAGCCCGTGGTCCTGGTGCCGGTCGTCGAGGTAGCCGAGCAGCGTCTGCCCCGAGAAGTAATCGCTCGTGGGCGCCAGCGGGTCTTCGTCGAGCTGCAGCGCCGCGAATGCGCCGCGCAGGTCGGGCGCGATGGTGTTCACGCTGTCTTCATGCAGCGCGTGCGTCCAGGCCGGTGGCAGGCCCTTCTTCCACGCGACGATCTGCCCGTGCCCGGCACCGGGTTCGACCACCGCGTAGACGCGGTCGGTGTACTCGAAGCCGCCGAAGGGCAGGTGCGTGAGCTTGCCGCTCGATGGCTTGCCGCCGTCCTCGGCGGCTTCCTTGGCCAGTTCCAGTTCGTGCTCGATCCAGCCCTGCAGGTCGTGGTAGCCGTCGCTGCCGTTCCAGAACAGCTCGTTCCAGCTGATGGCTTCGAGGTTGCCGTTCATTTCGAGCGACAGGTCGTAGTCGAGCCGTCCGCCCGCCGTCTGCTGCCACAGCGCGACCAGCGCTTCGGGGACGGGGCCCGCGCACAGGGCCTGCACGGCATCGATCTGTTGCGGCGGCATTGGCGGCTGCGCGTCGAAGATCACGCGGTCGGCGAAAAGCACGACGCCATGTTCGCGCAGGGTGGAGAGCTCGTCGGGTGTGAACCGGATGTCGTGCATGGCGGGGGCCTCCGTTGTTTTCAAAACTGTAGCGCTTTGCGCCGACGGAACAATCAGGTCCACCCCAGCTTCATGAGGGCGTTTGCGTGGCGCCCGTCCAGTCGATGCGGTCGAAAAGCCTCATCAACCGGGCCTTGCGCGTCGGGCTGAACTGTCCGATCCATGCGATGTGGCCCAGCAGATGGCCGCGAAAGTCGGCCACCTTCGCGCGGTTCTGGCTGGCGGGGCCGTCCAGCGCGCAGCGATGCAGCACGGCCTTGAGCCGGTCGAAATCCTCGCGCGGCGCGTTGGCCTTGTCGTTGACGACCACGCCGGTCACGCGCTGCTGGCGGTGTTGCGGCATGCAGCGCACTTTGCATGGATGCAGCTCGAAACCTTCGTCGGCCGCGATGCCATCGACCCAGGCGCGCAAGGCGGCGAACTGTGCGCGCAGCGAAGCCGGCCCGGAGAACACCAGGTCGTCGGCATAGCGCGTGTAGGTTGCGCCGAAGACCCACGCCAGGCCTTCGAGCCGCAGGTCGAGCCTGAAGGCGCAGAGATTGGCCAGCGCGGGCGAGCAGGGCGAGCCCTGCGGCAGATGCGGCGAGGCGAGGCGCTTGGCGCCCATCCAGTCGAGCCCGCCGTCGTCGCGCAGGCGCTCGATCACTGCGGCCTCGGTGCGGTGCGTGCACAGCGCGGTGAGGGCGCGCGCCACGCCTTCGGGGTAGCCCAGCGTGCGCCACGTGGCATGCACGCGCGAGGCGCGGACGCCGGGGAAGAAGTCGCGCAGGTCGAAGCCGATCACGACCTCCTTGCCGGCGTGCGCGGCCGCGTGGCTCGCGACCGAGCGGCCCGGCACGAAGCCGTGCGCCGCTTCGTGCACGGGCACGTGCTGCAACAGATCGTCGAGGATGCGGCGCTGCGCGCGCTTCAGGTCGGCCTTGGGAATCTCGAGCAGGCGCAGGCCGCCGAGGCGCTTGGGCTGCAGTTGGTAGCGGTAGTGCGATGCGGGCTGCCGGGCGCCGGGGTCGGTGGGTGCGCGGAAGGCCTGCGCCGGCGATGTGAGCCAGGCCAGCCGGTCTGTGTCGAGCTCCAGCCACTGCGCGAGGTCGGCGAGCGTCGCGATGTTCGGCAGCGCGAAATGGTCCAGCCCCATCGGGCGCGGGAACATCTCCGCAGGCCGGAGGATGATGCGGCGCACGCGCGGCTGCTCGTCCTGCTCGAAGGCCGCTTCGAATTCGGGCATTTCATGGATCGCCCTCGCCAGCGCGGGCAGGTCGGTGCGCCGCCATGTGGCTTGCGAGCGGTTGCTGAGCGCTTCAGTCAGCGCCTTCAGCCAGGGTGCGTCGATGCCCAGCGTTGCCGTAGCCCGAGCGCGCAACGCACCGGGCGCAGTGCCGCCGGGCTGCCTCGCATCGGCAAGCAAGGCGCGCGCTAGGCTTTGGGCGATCCATTCGCTGTAGCTCAGTTCACGCGTCATGAATGATGGTGCGAGGGCGTTGAGGTAGGTGGCAACCGGCCCTTCAACCAGCCGGTGATGCGCTAGCACGGCTGCGCGATAGCGCAGTGCGGCTCACGCGCCGGAATGTGTAGCCATCCATCCGCCACGGGGTTCCCCCGCAGCACAAGACCAGGCGACGAATCGCAAAGCCTTGTCGAGTCTTGAAGTGCCGGTGCCGCGGCGGATTGTAGGAGCCCGCTTCGGGCCGCTACAGGTCGGTGCGCAGCTTCCAGATTTCGGGGAACAGCACCACGTCGAGCATCTTGCGCAGGTAGCTCACGCCGCCCGTGCCGCCGGTGCCGCGCTTGAAGCCGATCACGCGTTCGACCGTCGTCACATGGCGAAAGCGCCAGAGGCGGAAGGCATCTTCGAGGTCGGTGAGCTTTTCGCCGAGCTGGTACAGGTCCCAGTGATCGTGCGGGTTGCGGTAGACCGTGAGCCAGGCCGCTTCGACGCCGTCGCTCGATTCGTAGGGTTGCGTCCAGTCGCGTTCGAGCCGGTCGGCGGGCACCGGCAGGCCGTGGCGTGCCAGCAGGCGCAGCGATTCGTCGTAGAGCGAGGGCGCCCGATAGGCCACCTCGACCTGCGCCAGCAGATCGGCACGGTGCGCGTGCGGCTTGAGCATGGCGGCGTTCTTGTTGCCGAGCGCGAATTCGATGCAGCGGTACTGTGCGCTCTGGAAGCCGCTGGAGTTGGCGAGGTAGGGGCGCATCGCCGTGTATTCGGGCGGCGTCATGGTCGAGAGCACGGTCCACGCGCTCACCAGCTGTTCCATGATGCGGCTCACGCGCGCGAGCATCTTGAAGGCGTCGGCCAGCTTCTCCCCGGCGATGCAGTCGGTGGCGGCACGCAGCTCGTGCAGCATCAGCTTCATCCAGAGTTCGCTGGTCTGGTGCTGCACGATGAACAGCATTTCGTCATGCGCGGGCGAAAGCGGGTGCTGCGCGTTGAGGATCTCGTCGAGGTGCAGGTAGTCGCCGTAGCTCATGGACTTGCTGAAGTCCAGTTGTGCTTTTTCCTCGTGGACGATGTTCTCGGGGGACTTGTCGGTGCTCATGATGTTTGCTGGCGGGTCATCGCCAGACCACGGCGGTGTAGGAGGGGCGGCCCATGCCGGATTCTTTCTTGGGATAGACAAAGCGCACGACGTCGTTTTTGCGCTTGAACTGCTGGTAGGTTTCGCCGCCGGGGATGCGGCCCTTCTCGGCCGGCACGTAGCCGGTGTCGCGTGCTTCCTTCACGAGGCGGTCGAAGGCGGCCTTGTCGGTGAGCGAGAGCTCGACGCTGTCCTCGTCGCCGCGGCGCTCCACGTAGATCGACTTCATCAGGTGCACGGTGTGGTCGTCGGCGAATTTCTCGTACTCGATCATGCTGACCTCCTCGGTCACCGTCCTGTCAGCATACGAGAAGCCCTGGCGCTTGAGTTCCTGGCGGAAGGCATCGGGCGACAAGGCCACGAAGGCCTTGAGCTGCGGCAGGGTGAAGCCCGGCTGCTGCGCCAGCGCGGGCGCGGCCAGCAGCAGGAGCGGCGCGAGGCCGGCGAAAAGCCGGCGTGTCATCTTTTTCATGAGCGTGCGCTGCATCAGGTCACCGCGTTCTTGCGGTTGAACTCTTCGCGCTTCCACTCGCCCGTCTCCAGCACCTGCGCCAAGTGCTCGACCGAGTTCCACACGTCCTCGAAGCTCAGGTACAGCGGCGTGAAGCCGAAGCGCAGGATGTCGGGCATCTGCGAGTCGCCGGCGCGGTAGTCGCCGATCACGCCGCGCGCGATCAAAGCCTGCACGATGGCGTAGGCGCCTTCTTCGCGGCTCAGGCAGACCTGTGAGCCGCGCAGAGCGTGGTCGCGCGGAGTGACGAGCGAGAGGCCTTGTTCGGCGCAGCGTTCCTCGACCAGTGCGATGAACAGGTCGGTGAGCGCGAGCGACTTGGTGCGCAGTGCGGGCATTGCGCCGTTCGTGCCGTTGAAGGCTTCGGCCGCGAGCACGGTGTCGAGCCCGCATTCGAGCCCCGCCAGCGCGATGATCGGCTGCGTGCCGCAGAGGTAGCGGCCGACACCCGGGGCAGGGCGGTAGTGCGGTGTGAACTCGAAGGGCGCCGCGTGGCCCCACCAGCCGGACAGAGGCTGCTCGAACTGGCCTGCGTGCTTCGTGTTCACCCACGCGAACGCCGGCGCGCCGGGGCCGCCGTTCAGGTACTTGTAGCCGCAGCCGATGGCGTAGTCGGCCTCGCTGTCGTTCAGCGCAACCGGCACGGCGCCCGCGCTGTGCGCGAGGTCCCACACGGTCAGCGCACCCACGGCGTGTGCGGCGGCGGTGATGGCCTTCATGTCGTGCATGGCGCCGGTGCGGTAGTTGACGTGCGTCAGCATCAGCACGGCAACCTCGTCGGTCAACACAGCGGGCAGTTCGCTCGCGTCGATCAGCTTGAGCGTGAAGCCGCGCTCGCGGCACAGCGATTCGGCGATGTACAGGTCGGTCGGGAAATTGCTGCGCTCGCTGATCACCAGCTTGCGGCCGCTGTCCTTCTGCTGCGACAGCGCCGCGAACAGCACCTTGTAGAGATTGACGGAGGTGCTGTCGGTGCACACCACTTCGCCGGGCGCGGCGCCGATCAGGCGGGCCACCTTGTCGCCCAGGCGTTGCGGCAGGTCGAACCAGCTCGCGGTGTTCCACGAACGGATCAGGCCTTCGCCCCATTCCTTCGTCACCACCTCGGCGATGCGCGCCGGGGCGGCCTTGGGCATCACGCCGAGCGAGTTGCCGTCGAGGTACAGCACGCCCTCGGGAATGGTGAATTGGTCGCGCAAGGCGCGCAGCGGGTCTTGCGCGTCGAGCGCGCGGCAGTCTGCAAGTGTCGTCATGGTGGAGGCTTCAGCGGGGGAGTTCGCGCAGCACGGCGCGAACGGGGGAGGCATCGGCGCTGACCAGCTTCAGCGGCAGCGCGATGAGTTCGTAGTCGCCCTCGGGCACGTCGTCGAGCACGAGGTTCTCGAGCACGCGCAGGTCGAGGCGGCGAATGCGTTGGTGGCTTTCCAGCGTCTTGCTGTCGGCCGGGTCGATGCTGGCGGTGTCGATGCCGATGAGCTTCACGCCCATGGCTGCCAAGCGCTCGACGGTGGCGGGGGCATAGGCCGCGAGCTGCGGGTCCCAGCGGCCGACCGGCATGGTGGTGTAGGTGCGCACCAGCACGCGCGGAGGCAGGGTGCTGTCGACGGCGCGGGCGATGTGATCCCACTCGATCAGCGGGCCCTTGTCGATCGCATGGATCACGCGGCAGGGGCCGAGAAAGGGCGTGAGGTCGACGTTGCCGATGGTCTGGCCTTCGGGGTCGTAGTGCAACGGCGCGTCGGCGTGCGCGCCGACGTGGGGCGAGAGCTTGATCTCGCTGACATTCACCGGGCAGTCCGGCGAAATGGTCGCTGCCCAGCGCTGCTGGTAGGGCGTGTCGCCGGGAAAGACCGGCGCGCCTTCATGCACGGGCGGCGAGATGTCCCAGATGCGGGGGCGGGGTTGCTGTGAACGCATGGCGCGAAGTTAGCGCCGGGCGAGGGGTCGTGGTGTCGGTTATTTCCAACACCATGCGTGACGAGTTGAACGGATCAGTGCAACGACGACAGCGCGGGCAGCCCGTGCCGGGCCCGCGCCCGCTCGCAGGCATCGCTGCCGGCCTGCAACTCGTGGCACGGATTGGGGCGCCATTCGTAGATGCCGCAGCCCACGGACTGGCCGATCTTGCCGGTGAGCGCGGCGCAGCGCATGGGCGTGTGGTCGGTGCCGCGCATGCGGCAGATGGCGTCGTTCACTTCGACGGCGAGGCCGGAGGGCACCTTGCCGCCGTTGTCGTCGAGCTCATGCACGCTGAAGTCGACGCGATAGCTGGCGCAGCAGGCGCCGCATTGCTGGCAATCGGACATGCGGCTGCGCCTTGTGCTTCAGGGAGTCAGAGCTTGCCCAGGAGCAGGAACTCCATCAGCGCCTTTTGCGCGTGGAGGCGGTTCTCTGCCTCGTCCCACACCACCGACTGCGGCCCGTCGATGACTTCGGCCTGCACTTCTTCGCCGCGGTGGGCGGGCAGGCAGTGCATGAACAGGGCGCCGGGCTGGGCGATGCGCATCATTTCCTCGTCGACGCACCAGTCGGCAAACGCCTTGCGGCGCGCCTCGTTCTCGGCCTCGTAGCCCATGCTGGTCCAGACGTCGGTGGTGACGAGGTCGGCGCCGCGGCAGGCTTCCATCGGGTCCTTGAAGACCTTGTAGCTGTCGCCCGAGCGGATGCCGGCAATCGACTGGTCCACTTCGTAGCCGCTGGGCGTGCTCACGTGCACGGTGAAGCCCAGGATCTCGGCCGCCTGCAGCCAGGTGTTGGCCATGTTGTTGCCGTCGCCCACCCACGCCACCGTCTTGCCCTGGATGGAGCCGCGATGCTCGATGTAGGTGAAGATGTCCGCGAGGATCTGGCAGGGGTGGAACTCGTTGGTCAGCCCGTTGATGACGGGCACGCGCGAGTGCGCCGCAAAGGTGTCGATCTTGGTCTGCTCGTAGGTGCGGATCATCACGATGTCGACCATGCGGCTGATGACCTTGGCGCTGTCCTCGATGGGCTCGGCGCGGCCCAGTTGGCTGTCGCCGGTGGTCAGGTGGACCACGCTGCCGCCGAGTTGGTACATGCCAGCCTCGAAGCTCACGCGGGTGCGCGTGCTGGCCTTCTCGAAGATCATGGCCAGCGTGCGGTCGACCAGCGGCTGGTGCTTTTCGTAGGTCTTGAACTTCTTCTTGATGATCGCCATGCGATCGAAGAGGTAGGTGTACTCGTCGGCCGTGAAGTCGGCGAACTGCAGGTAGTGCCGGATGGTGTTCGCGGTGGCGGTCGTCATTGGGGGGCAGGCTCCGACAGGAAGGCTTTGACGATGGGCGCCAGGATGGCGACGATCTCGTCGGCTTCGGCGATGCTCAGGATGAGCGGCGGCACGAGGCGGATCACCTTGTCGGCCGTCACGCTCAGCAGCAGGCCGGCGTCGCAGGCGCGGTTCAGGATCACGCCGCAGGGCCGGTCAAGCTCGATGCCCAGCATCAAGCCCTGGCCGCGGATTTCCTTCACGCCGGGCAGGCTGCCGATTTCGCGTTCCAGCGCGGCCTTCAGGTGGGCGCCCACGGTGGCGGCGTTCTCGAGCAGCTTGTGCTCTTCCATGATGCGGATGGTTTCAATACCGGCGCGCATGGCGAGCGGGTTGCCGCCGAAGGTGGTGCCGTGGTTGCCCGGTCCGAAGATGTTGGCGGCCTTGGGGCCGGCCACCACGGCGCCGATCGGCACGCCCGAGCCCAGGCCCTTGGCCAGCGGCATCACGTCGGGCTTGATGCCTGCCCACTGGTGGGCGAACCACTTGCCGGTGCGGCCCATGCCGCACTGCACCTCGTCGATCATCATGAGCCAGTCGCGCTCGTCGCACAGGGCGCGCACCTGCTTGAGGTATTCGACGCGCATCGGGTGGATGCCGCCTTCGCCCTGGATGGTTTCGAAGAACACGGCGACCACGTTCGGGTTGCCTTCGGTGGCCTTCTTCAGCGCCTCGATGTCGTTCAGCGGCACGCGGATGAAGCCCTCGACCAGCGGGCCGAAGCCGGCCTGCACCTTGGGGTTGCCGGTGGCCGAGAGGGTGGCGATGCTGCGGCCGTGGAAGGCGGCTTCGTAGACGACGATTTCGGGGCGTTCGATGCCCTTGTCGTGGCCGAACTTGCGCGCCAGCTTCAGGGCGGCTTCGTTGGCTTCGAGGCCGGTGCAGCAGAAAAATGCGTTGGTGAGGCCCGAAATTTCGGTCAGCTTGGTGGCGAGCTGTTCCTGGCCGGTCACGTGGTAGTAGTTGGAGCTGTGGATCAGCTTGGTCAGCTGGTCTTGCAGGGCGGGCACCAGCTCGGGGTGGTTGTGGCCCAGCGTGTTCACGGCGATGCCGCCGAGGCCGTCGATGTAGGCCTTGCCCGTGGTGTCCCAGACTCGGCAACCCTGACCGTGCGACAGTGCGATCGGCAGGCGACCGTAAGTGTTCATGACGTGGGGCGAGGTGGGCTGGGCGGTAGCGCTCATTCGGGTTCTCCAGATAGGGAAGGCGGATTCTAGGCGTGCCGTTTGACGGCTTCGTTGAGGATTCCGCATTACAGCAATGCCCCATGTTCAGGATGCAAAAAGTGCCGCGGATAGAATCGCTTGCTGCACCGCAGCACCCGCTCCGGTCGCCTCATTCAACGATGATTTCCCCCACTGCCAAAGAAATCTTCATCCAGGGCATCACCAAGGATGGCCGGACATTCCGCCCCAGCGATTGGGCCGAGCGTCTGGCCGGCGTGATGTGCTCTTTTCGCCCCGGCGGCGCCTATCCGGGCAGCCACCTGAGCTACTCGCCCTGGTGCGTGCCGACGACCATCAACGGCGTGAAGTGCGTGGTCGTGAACCGCGCGCTACGCGACGCCGAGCCGATGGCCTGGGACTTCTGCGTGAACTTCGCCAGGGATAACGATCTGCAGGTGGCCGAAGCCTGCCTGGTGCCCGACGCGCCCATCCCTCCCAAAAAGGCCTGACGGGCCTTTTTCTTTTTCCGCTGTCCGGTTCACGAAGCGAACGGGCATGAAAAAACCGCCCGAAGGCGGTTTTTCACTTTGCTGCAGCGCACCCCGATCAAACGGCGGACTGGAGAATTCCGGTCCGGGCTTGCCTGACAGGTGTCAGGCGGCGGCCTTTTCAGGCGCGAGGGCGAGGGCCTTGACCTTGGCCGACAGGCGGCTCTTGTCGCGGGCTGCCTTGTTCTTGTGGAAGATGCCCTTGTCGGCGACGGTGTCGACGATGCTCTGGGCCTTCGCGAACAGTTCGCTTGCCTTGGTCTTGTCGCCAGCCAGAACAGCCTTTTCGACGTTCTTGACAGCGGTACGGTATTTGGAGCGCAGCGAGGTGTTCGCAGCGTTGAGCTTGGTGTCCTGGCGGACGCGCTTACGGCCGGAGGCGAGGCGCGGGTTCTTCTTCTTGGGCTTGGCGGATGCCATATTTAATGTTCCTTAGGTGTCTGAGGATGATGCAGCAAAGCCCTCCATTATAGGCCGGGTTGGCCCTTTCGCCCAATTCGCGCCTGAATCGGCCCGTTTCGGTGCTACGGCGGGCCCTACACTCGGCCCCCGTGTCCCTGCTCAAATCCGCCTCCACCGTCTCCCTGCTGACCCTCGCTTCGCGGATCACGGGCCTTGTGCGCGACGTGCTGTTTGCCTCGGTTTTCGGCGTCAGCGCCCTGACCGACGCCTTCAACGTCGCATTCCGCATCCCCAACCTGTTCCGGCGGGTTTTTGGCGAAGGCGCCTTCAGCCAGGCCTTTGTGCCGGTGCTGGCCGCGCGCAAGGCCGAAGACGGGGAAGAGGGCGCCCGGCAGTTGATCGACCATGTCGCCACGCTGCTCACCTGGACGCTGCTGGTCGTATGCGTGGCCGGCGTGGCCGGCGCGCCGCTGCTGGTCTGGGCCATGGCGAGCGGACTGCCCGGCTTCGATTCGGCCGTGATCATGACGCGCTGGATGTTCCCGTACATCGGCTTCATGTCGCTGGTGGCGCTGGCGGGCGGCATTCTCAACACCTGGCGCAAGTTCGCGGTGCCGGCGGCGTCGCCGGTGCTGCTCAACATTGCGCTGATCCTGGCGATCGTGGTCGGGGCGCCGCTGTTCCGCCGCTGGGGCATCGAGCCGATCTACGCGCAGTGCGTGGGCGTGCTGGTGGGTGGCGTGCTGCAGCTGGCCCTGCAGATTCCGGCGCTGCGCAAGCTCGGGCTGATGCCGCGCGTCGGCGCGAGCTTCCGGGCGCTGCGGACCGCATGGACCGACCCTGCCACGCGCAAGGTGCTCAAGCTGATGCTGCCCGCGCTTCTGGGTGTGAGCGTGGCGCAGATCTCGCTGCTCATCAACACACAGATCGCCTCGCATCTGGCGGTGGGCAGCGTGACCTGGATCACCAATGCCGACCGGCTGATGGAATTCCCCACCGCCATGCTCGGCGTCGCGCTCGGCGTGGTGCTGATGCCGCAACTGGCCGGCGCCCGCGCCGCCAAGGACGACGCGCGCTATTCGTCGCTGCTCGACTGGGGCCTGCGGCTCGTGGTGCTGCTTTCGGCGCCTTGCGCTATCGCGCTGCTGCTCTTCGCCAAGCCGTTGGTGGCGGTGCTCTTCCACAACGGCGCGTACACCGGCGAGGACGTAGGCCGCACGACCCTGGCGCTGATGGGCTACGGCGTCGGGCTGGTCGGCATCGTGGCCGTGAAGGTGCTCGCGCCCGGCTACTACGCCAAGCACGACACGCGCACGCCGATGCTCATTGCTGTGGGCGTGCTGGTGCTGACGCAGGTGCTCAACATCTTCCTGGTGCCGGTGCTGCAGCACGCGGCGCTGACCCTGACCATCGCCATCGGCGCGCTGGTCAATTCGACCTGGCTGCTTGTCGGCCTGATGCGCCGCGGCAGCTACAAGCCCGAACCGGGCTGGGGCAAGTTCGCGCTGCAGGTGCTGGCGGGCACGGTGGTCTTGGCTGGCCTGCTGTTCTGGGGCTCGGGCCATTTCGACTGGGTCGGCCTGCGCGAGCAGCGCCTGCTGCGCATCGGCCTGCTCGCCGCGCTGATCGCGGGCGCGGCGCTGCTCTATTTCGCCGTGCTGGCGGCGGTCGGCGTGCGCTTGCGCAGCTTCCTGCGTCGCTGAAGCCCGCGCGCAGGGCGTTGGCAATACGCACGTGTTCCGCCTTGACGCTCCCTGAATGCTCCTCTACAAAGACACATGACGTTCAGCTTTCAGGTTCCTACCGCACTGGAGTATTTCGAATCGCTGGTTCGCAGCGACGATCAATTTCCGCTGCTCGAAGCTGCCGCCAGCCTGGCGCAGGACGAATACCCCGATCTCGACGTACAGCAGGTGCTGGGCGATGTCGACCAGCTCCTGGCCCGCCTGAAGCGCCGCCTGCCGGCCGACGCCGCACCGCTGGCCCGCCTGCGCGCCCTGAACCAGTTCTTCTTCAATGACCTGAGCTTCGGCGGCAACGTCAACGACTACTACGACCCCGACAACAGCTACCTGAACGCCGTGCTGCGCACCCGCCGCGGCATCCCGATCTCGCTGGCCGTGCTGTGGATGGAACTGGCGCAGGGCCTGGGCCTGCAGGCGCGGGGCATCGGGTTTCCGGGGCATTTCATGCTCAAGGTGACGCTGCCCAAGGGGCAGGTGGTGATCGATCCGTTCACCGGAAAGTCGCTGTCGCGCGAGGAACTGGGCGAGCGGCTCGAGCCCTACAAGCGCAGCAACGGCCTGGTCGGCGACTTCGATGTGCCGCTGGGCCTGTACCTGCAGCCCGCCAGCTCGCGCGAAATCATCGCCCGCATGCTGCGCAACCTGAAGGAAGTGCACCACGCGCAGGAAGACTGGCAGCGCGTCATTGCCGTGCAAGACCGCCTGATCGCCCTGCTGCCCAGCGCCTGGGGCGAGTACCGCGACCGCGGCATCGCGCATGCCGAACAGGGCAACACGGCGCAAGCCGTGCGCGACCTGGAAACCTACCTGGCGAAGGCCGAGGACGCCCTCGACATCGACGCGATCGCCGAGCGCGTCGCCATGTTGCGCCGAATGGCCAGCTGAAATGAACACCAAGGCCGGTGTGAGCCCGGCGCCCGACCTGGGCACCCTGCATGAATTCCACGGCGTGCAGCCGGTGCTGCCGGTGTCGGATGTGTCGCGCGCCGCGCGCTGGTTTCGCGACGTGCTGGGCTTCGAGCTCGATTTCATCGCGGGCGAGCCGCCCAGCTACGCCCGGGTGAAGAAGGGCGACCGCAGCTACGGCGACCCGGTCTACCTGCGGCTGTGGCAGTGCAATTCGCGCGAGGCCAAACCCTGGCGCGGCGAAATCGTGATCCACGTGGGCAAGGGCATCGACGGCCTGCACGCCGCCTACGTGAAGCGCGGCGTGACGGTCATCGAGCCGCCGACTTCCCAGCCCTGGGGACTGCGCGAATTCGCGATCCGGGAGCCGGATGGCCATGTGCTGCGCTTCTGCGGCTACCTGCCTTGAAGCCTTAATTTCAGAAACACAAAATTACAAATAGATCGATGCGATCGTGTCGATCCGTCTTCCGCTCGTCCGACGTGTGAACAGGAGCAGGCAAATTTCATTCGTCAGCCGCTCCCAGTCTCATCAACCTTCAGGAGAAACGACATGCGATTCATGATTCTGGTCAAGGCCAACGCCGATTCCGAAGCCGGCGTGATGCCCAGCACCGAAATACTCACCGCCATGGGCAAGTTCAACGAGGAGCTGGTCAAGGCCGGCGTGCTGCTGGCGGGCGAAGGCCTGCACCCCAGCTCCAAGGGCGTGCGCGTGCGCTGCGAAGGTCCGACCAGGCGCACCGTCATCGACGGCCCCTTCGCCGAAACCAAGGAGCTGCTGGCTGGCTTCTGGTTGTTCCAGGTCAAATCGAAGGAAGAAGCCATCGAGTGGATCAAGCGCAGCCCCTTCCAGGAAGGCGAGATCGAGATCCGCCAGGTGTTTGAGGCCACCGACTTCGGCGACGCGATGACGCCCGAGCTGCTCGCCCAGGAAGACCGCCTGCGCGCCGAGACCGAGGCCCGCGCCAAGGCCGGCAGCTGAAACAGCCGCAACCGAACCGAAGGAGACCCACCATGCGATTCATGCTGCTGATGATTCCCCACGGCTACGAAACCGCCGCGCCCGGCACCATCCCCGAAGACGTCGATGCGGTGTCGGCCATGATGGCCTACAACGAATCGATGCAGAAAGCCGGCGTGCTGATCAGCTGCGACGGCCTGCATCCGCCCTCGATGGGCGCGCGCGTGAGCTTCAAGGACAAGAAGCCCAAGATCGTCGACGGCCCCTTCGCCGAGGCCAAGGAAGTGCTCGGCGGCTTCTGGATCATTGACGTGCCCTCGCGCGCAGCCGCCATCGAATGGGCTGCCCGCTGCCCCGGCTCCGACAACGAGGTTGTCGAGGTGCGCCAGATCCAGGAGATCGACGACTACCCGCCCGACGTGCAAGCGCTGACCAGCGAGTTCGCGTCGATGCAGACGGTCAAGAAGACCGAGCCGTGATTCGAGAGGAGGGCTGCGCGGACGTCGCCGCCATTCACCGCACCATCGAGGCGGTGTGGCGCATCGAGTCCGCGAAGATCATCGCCACGGTCGCGCGCATGGTGCGCGACGTGGGCCTGGCCGAAGAGCTGGCCCAGGACGCGCTGGTCTCGGCCCTCGAGCAATGGAGCGAATCCGGCGTGCCCGACAACCCCGCGGCCTGGCTCACGGCAGTGGCCAAGCGTCGCGCGCTCGACCGCCTGCGCCACCTGCAGCTGGCCGAGCACAAGGCTGGCGAAATCGGCCGCGAGATCGACGCGCAGCACGAAATGGCACAAGACGATTTCGCCGAGGCGGTCGATTCCGCGCTTGACGACGACATCGGCGACGACCTGCTGCGGCTGGTGTTCACTGCCTGCCACCCGGTGCTGTCGACCGAGGCGCGCGTGGCGCTCACGCTGCGGGTGATGGGCGGCCTCACCACCGACGAGATCGCGCGTGCCTTTCTCGTGCCTGAAGCCACCGTGGCGCAGCGCATCGTGCGTGCCAAGCGCACGCTGGCCGAGGCGCGCGTGCCCTTCGAGGTACCGCGTCGGCACGAGCTCGAAGCCCGGCTCGCCTCGGTGCTCGAAGTGATCTACCTGATCTTCAACGAAGGCTATTCGGCCACCGCCGGCGACGACTGGATGCGCCCCACGCTGTGCGATGAGGCCCTGCGCCTGGGCCGCATCGTGGCCGAGCTGGTGCCGAAGGAGGCGGAGGTGCACGGCCTCGTGGCGCTGATGGAAATCCAGGCCTCGCGCACGGCCGCGCGCATGGGGCCTTCGGGCGAGCCGGTGCTACTGCTTGAACAGAACCGTGCGCGCTGGGACCAGATGCTGATCCGCCGCGGCCTCGCGGCGCTCGCGCGTGCCGAAGCACTTGGCGGCGCGCTCGGCCCCTATGCGTTGCAGGCCGCCATCGCCGCCTGCCATGGCCGCGCGCGCACTGCCGGGGAAACCGACTGGGGCCGCATCGCCGCGCTCTACGACGCGCTGGCCGAACTCACGCCGTCGCCCATCGTCGAGCTCAACCGGGCGGTCGCGTTGTCGATGGCCTTCGGGCCGGCGACGGGGCTGGAGGTGGTCGATGCGCTGATGGACGAGCCCTCGCTCAAGGGCTACCACCTGCTGCCGACCGTGCGCGGCGACCTGCTCTTCAAGCTCGGCCGCCGCGACGAGGCGCGCAAGGAATTCGACCGCGCCGCGGCGCTCACGCGCAACACGCGCGAGCGGGCGCTGCTGCTCGCACGCTCACGGGCTTGCATCTGAACTGCACCTGAAGCTGCCGCGGGCCGCGCCCGGGGAAAATGCGCGCCATGCTGCGCACCCCCTCCCTCCACCTCCTGTGCGTTTCCGGCCTTGCCCTGCTGCCGGCCGTTTCGGCCCAGGCCCAGTTCGATCCCGCCAAGGTATGGGTCGAGCCGCCGGCCATTGCCGCGCGCTTTCCCGATCCGCTGGTGGGCTACGCCACGCCGGGCTTTCGTGCCGGCCGCACCGACTTTCCCTCGCACGCCGAGGTGTTGGCCTTCTTGAACGATCTCGCACGCCAGTCGCCGAACGTGCGCGTCGAGCGACTGGGCCTGTCGCAGCAGGGGCGCGAAATGCCGCTGGTGGTGCTGGCCGACCAGGGGCGAATCGATCCCGCGCGCCCCACCGTGATGGTGATCGGCCAGCAGCACGGCAACGAGCCGGCTGGTGGCGAAGCGGTGCTGGCGCTCGCGCAGCAGTTCGCCAGCGAGCCGGGCGCGGCGCTGCTGAAGAAGGTGAACCTCGTGCTGGTGCCGCGCGCCAATCCGGATGGCGCCGAGCGCTTCACCCGCGTTACGGCCAACGGCATCGACGTGAACCGCGACCACCTGCTGCTGCGCACGCCCGAGGCGCGCATGCTCGCGGCCGCCACCTTGCGGTACCAGCCGCAGGTGGTGCTCGACCTGCACGAGTTCACCGTCGGCGGCCGCTGGATCGACAAGTTCGGCGCGGTCATGAAGTACGACGGCCTGCTGCAGCCCGCCACCGTGGGCAACCTCGACCCGGCCATTGCCGCGAGCGCGCAGCGCGACTATGTCGAGGCCATCCAGTCCGCATTCGCGCAGGCCGGACTGCAGGGCTTCACGTACCACACCACCTCCGGCGGCAAGAGCGAGGACCGCACCGTGTCGATGGGCGGCGTGCAGCCCGACACCGGACGCAACGTGAGCGCGCTGCGTCAGGCCGTGAGCCTGCTGCTCGAAGTGCGCGGCGTGGGGCTCGGGCGTGCGCACTTCGCGCGTCGCGTGCACACGCAGGTGCTGGCCGCCACCACCGTCATCGAGACGGCCGCGAAGCAGGGGCCGGCGCTGATGCAGCTCACCGCACAGGCCGGCCAACGCGCCAAGGCCGAGGCCTGCCATGGTGATCTCGTGGTCGAGGCCTGGCAGACGCCGACGCGGCAGCGCCTCGAATTCCTCGACGCGAAGACCGGCGAAGACAAGGCCGTCGACGTCGAATGGCGCGCCGCCGAGCCGCTCAAGATTGCCAACGCGCGCCCGCGCCCGTGCGGCTATCTGCTCGCGGCCAGCGAGACCATGGCCGTGCAGCGCCTGCAGATGCTGGGCGTGCGCGTGGAGCGCATCGACAGCGCAGCGCCGTGGCAGGTGGAGCGCTACGAGATCCTGTCGCAGACCGACGGCCAGCGGCAGGATGCGCGCGGCGCCATCGAGGATGGAGAGGCGATCCGCGCCTTTCGCGTGCGGCCGCGGGCCGGTCGCGCGGTGGTGCAGCCGGGGAGCTTCTACGTGTCGCTGGCGCAGCCGCTGTCGCCGCTGGTCAGCGCGGCGCTGGAGCCCGATTCGCAGAACAGCTATGCGGCCAACCGGCTGCTGGAGATCGGCGACGACAGGCTGCTGCGCGTGCCCGGGCCCGCGCCCGCCGGCGTGTGGCACTGATCGTCGTCAGGCCTTGAGGGCCGAGTTCGCGTCCGAAGGCGAGCCCGGCAACCCGAACTGGTGCCACGCGCGGCGCAACTGCGTGTCCGAGCCGAAGCCCGATTGCTCCGCCGCCCGTGTCACGCTCGCGCCCGAGGCCAGCGCGAGCTGGGCCGCCGCGAGCCGTAGCCGGCGCAGATAGGCCAGCGGCGCCACGCCCGCATGTTCGACAAACAGCCGCGTGAGGTGCCGCGCCGAGGTGTGCGCCACCTCGGCCATGCGCGGCACGCTCCAGTCGGCCTGCGGCTGCTCGCTCACCGCGTCCTGCACGCGATGCAGCGCGGCATGCAGGTGGTTGCGGTAGGCGAGAAAGGGCGACAGCTCCGGGTCGTGCGGGCCGCGGCGCAGCGCCACCACCATGGTCTGCGCGACCTGCGCCGCGAGCGCTTCGCCGCACAGCTCGGCGATGCGGTGCAGGACCAGGTCGATGCCGGTCGTCACGCCCGCGCTGCTGTACAGCGGCGGATCGATCACGAACACGCGGTTGCTGACCACGTCGCAGCGCGGCTCCACGGCACGCAGCTCGTCGAGGTGCTGGTGGTGCGTGGTGGCGCGCCGGCCCGCCAGCGCACCGGCATGCGCGGCCAGCACTGCGCCGGCGCAGATCGTCAGCAGCTCCAGCCGGTCGCGTTCGAAGCGCAGGCCGCGCAGCCAATGCAGCAGGTCTTGCGCCTCGCGGTTGTCGATGGCAATGGTGTCGCCGGGCAGGCCGACCAGCACGACCCAGCCGGGGCTGTCCCACTGCGTCGGCAAGGGCGAGAGCCCGGACAGCGCGACGCCGACCGAGCCCATCGTCGTCGGCCGGGGGCTCGCGAACTCGATGGCAAAGCGCTCGGGCTGGCCCATTGCGCGCAACCGCTGGTTGGCGATGCGCAGCGCCTCGGCCGGGCCGGCCCAGTCGAGCACGATGCTGCCGGGCAGGAGGACGAAGACTACGCGGATGGGTTGTGGCTGGGGTTGCGGGTCCATGCGTAGTCCATCTGGCGCGCGGTGCGCTCGGCCAGTTCGCGTCCGGCCAGCCGCTCGACGAGATGCAGGCTCATGTCGATGCCGGCGCTGATGCCCGCGGAGCTGACGATGCGGCCGTTGTCGACCCAGCGCACGCCGTCGCGCACGTCGAGCGAGGGAAAGCGCTCGCGCAGGTCGGCGATGTCTTCCCAGTGGGTGGTGACGGTGTCGTTCGTGATCACGCCGCTTTCGGCCAGCAGGAAGGCGCCGGTGCAGACTGAGGCGACGACCTGCGCGCTTGCGGCGCTGCGGGCGATCCAGCGCAGCGTGTCGGGGCTGGCCATCGGCGCGCCGACCACGCCGCCGGGAACGATCAGCACATCGGCCTTCGGGCTGTCGGCCAACGTGTGATTGGCCAGCAGTTGCAGGCCGGCGCGCGCCTGCACGGGCTGGCCGCGCTCCGCATGAGCGACCGATGCGACATCGAATGGCGCCGCCGTGCCCGGCTGCATGCGCTGGCTGACCCGGCTCGCGGTGGTGAACACCTCGAAGGGGCCGGCGAAGTCCAGCGCTTCGACGCCGTCGAAGGCGAGGATGAGCACGCGCAAGCTCATGCCGCTCACGCCACGGCCCGTTCGAGCGCCTGCGCCACGGTGCAGACGGTGGCGAAGCGGCCCTGCAGCACGGTGGCGGTGCGGGCCTTGATGTCGGCGGCCGAAAGCGGCTGGCCGTCGGGCTGCACCATGTCGAAGGTGAGCGTGGCGTCGGTCACGTAGTCGACCTCCCAGCCCAGGTCCGAGGCGTGGCGGGTGGTGGTTTCGCAGCACTGTTCGGTGCGGATGCCGCTCACGATCAGCCGGCCGATGCCGTTCTGCGTGAGCCAGATGTCCAGCCCGCTGTTGACCAGCGCGCTGTGGCGGTGCTTGGTGAAGGTGGCCGCGGCGTCGAAGGAGGCCAGCCCGCCGATGGGGCGCACGTGGCCGGATTCGACCGCAAACGGGTTGCTCGCGTCGGACGGCTCGTCGGTGTGAAAGACCCGCACGATCGGCACGCCGGCGGCGGCGCAGCCTTCGATCAGCGCGTTCTGCGCGGCGAAGTAGGGCGTGGCCTGGCTTTCGGACCAGTACGCACGCTGGCGGAATGATTCCTGGGCGTCGATCACAATCAGACAGGTTTTCATGGCGGGGCTCGCAGAGGCAAAGTGGATGATGCCGCCTATTCTTCTGCCTTGCCAGCCCACGGTCCGTTCGCAGCCGGACCAAAACCGATCAGATCAGGACATTGCTGCCCGACGGTCGCCTCAGACCAGCGACGCCGCCTGCAGCTCTTTCTTCAGGTACGCGTAGTACAGCGGCGCCGCCACCAGCCCGGCCGGCCCGAACACCGCCTCGGCCACGAACATCACGGCCAGCAGCTCCCACACGCTCATCTGCGTGCGGGCGCCGACCACCTTGGCGTTGATGACGTACTCGGCCTTGTGGATCACGATCAAAAAGATCAGGCACGCCGCCGCCGTGACCGGCGATACCGACAGGCCCACCAGCGTGATCACCGAGTTGCAGACCAGATTGCCCACGATCGGCACCAGCCCCGCCAGGAAAGTGAGAGTGATGAGCGCAGGCGTGTACGGCAGGTGCGCACCCCACGTTGGCATGATGAACAGCAGGAAGATTGCCGTGAGCAGCGTGTTGAAGGCCGCGATCCAGAACTGGGCCGCGACGATCTGGCCGAAGGCCTCGCCGAAGGTCCGCACGCGCTGGTGCAGCTGGTCGGCCAGCGGCAGGCGGCGCAGCGGCGCGTGCGCCACGGCGGCCAGGCCGCCCACGATCAGTCCCACGTATGAAAAGAGAATGCCGTGCAGCCAGGCGCGCCCGGCCACGGCCAGCGATCCGGCCTGCGCGCGCAGGTAATTGGCGATCACCCGCTGCACTTCGGCCGCGCCCTCGGGCAGGTACACCGCGATTTCGACCGGCAGCTTGGAGCGCAGCTCGAGCACCGTGCGCGCCGTGTAGTCGAGCAGCTCACGGTACTGGTCAGGCGCATCGACGATGTATTCGCGGGCCTGCGACAGCAGCAGCGTGATCAGCGCGATCGGCCCCACCAGCACGAGGATGACGGCCAGCACGCCGGCCCAGCCATCGGCGCGCTGGCCGCCGAGTGCCGGAATGCGCCGCATGCCCGCGCTCAGCACGCGCGCGAACCATCGCGTGGCCAGGAAGCCGATGCAAACGCACAGCAGCCCCGGCAGCAGGTGCTCCCACATCACCAGCAGCAAGGCGGCCAGCATCAGCAGGTAGCTTGCGATCATCACGCCGCGCGAGGCGGGCGGGTGGACGGGGGCCGTTGTCACGGCGGGGCTGATGGGTTGTGGCTTCTTGGCCATCCGGGGCGTCGCGTGCTCTGTTCAGGACATTGTGGATGGGCAGCCGGCGCTCAGCCGACGACTACCGCGGCGCCTTCGCCGCGCTCGGCGATCACGCCGATCTCGTGCACCGACTCGCCAGCGGCGCGCAGTGTGGCGGCGCAGGCGGCGGCTTCGGCCGCGTCGATCACCACGACCATGCCGATGCCGTTGTTGAAGGTGCGGTTCATCTCGATGTCGTCGATGCCGGCCACCTTCTGCAGCCAGGCGAACAGCTCGGTCTGCGGCCAGCTGCCCTTCTTGAGGTGGGCAGCGGTGCCTTCGGGCAGTACGCGCGGGATGTTCTCGAGCAGGCCGCCGCCGGTAATGTGGGCCAGTGCCTTGATCGGGTGCTTGCCCAGCGCTTCGAGCACGGGCTTCACATAGAGGTGGGTGGGCTCCATCACGGCTTCGCGGAAGGGCTTGCCGTCCAGCGTGGCGGGCAAGTCAGCTCCGGCGCGTTCGATCACCTTGCGCACCAGGCTGAAGCCGTTGGAATGCACGCCGGCCGAGGCCAGGCCCAGCACCACGTCGCCGGGCTTGACGTTCTGGCCTGTGAGGATCTTCGATTTTTCGACCGCGCCGACCGCAAAGCCCGCCAGGTCGTACTCGCCGGCCGGGTACATGCCGGGCATTTCGGCGGTTTCGCCGCCGATCAGCGCGCAACCCGAGAGTTCGCAGCCGTGGGCGATGCCGCCGACCACGGCCGCGGCCGTGTCCACGTCCAGCTTGCCGCAGGCGAAGTAGTCGAGGAAGAACAGGGGCTCGGCGCCCTGCACCAGCACGTCGTTGACGCTCATGGCCACCAGGTCGATGCCGACCGTGTCGTGCATGTTCCATTCGAAGGCCAGCTTGAGCTTGGTGCCCACGCCGTCGGTGCCGCTCACCAGCACCGGCTCTTTGTAGCGCTTGGGCACCTCGAACAGGGCGCCGAAGCCGCCGATGCCGGCCAGCACTCCTTCGCGCATGGTCTTCTTGGCCAGGGGCTTGATGCGGTCGACCAGCGCGTCGCCGGCATCGATGTCGACACCGGCATCCTTGTAGCTGAGAGGAGTGGGCGTAGGGGAGGTCATGGGTGGTCGAGTTCGGGAAGGGCGCGAAAGAACGCGAAAGGACGTGAAGAGTAGGAGCGGAAGGCGGCGCCGGTAACCATGGTGGCCGGGCCGATAGAATTCCTCACGATTTTAAGGGCCCTCGCGGCCCCCTCCATGAACCTTCCCGGGATGAAACAGCTCGCGCTCGATATCGGCATTGCGACGGGCCCCAGCTTCGACGCCTTTTTTGCCGGCCCCAACGAGGCGGCGCTGCGGCACCTGCAAGTGTGGGTGGGCGGCGCCGGCGGCCCCGCGCTGCACTCGCCGGTGCCCACCTATCTGTGGGGCGAAGGCGGCAGCGGCAAGAGCCACTTGCTCGAATCGGTGCGTGTCGCGCTGCGCGAGCAGGGCGCCAGCGTGGGCTGGCTGCACGCCGGCCTGCTGGAGCCGCCCGAGTTCGACGAGCGCTGGGGCGCCGTCCTGCTCGACGACGTGCACCTCTACACCGCCGTGCAGCAGCACGCGGCCTTCAACTGGTTCGTCAACGCCCAGACCCTGCAGCGCGGCGTGGTCGCAGCCGGCGCCTTGCCGCCGGCCGACCTGCCGCTGCGCGAAGACCTGCGCACCCGCCTCGGCTGGGGCCACGTGTTCCACTTGCAGGTGCTGAGCGAAAGCGAACGTCGCGCGGTGCTGCGCCAGGCCGCCGATGCGCGCGGCGTGATGCTGTCCGACGACGTGCTCGACTACATGCTGCACCGCTTCAGCCGCGACCTCGGCAGCCTGATGGAGCTGCTCACACAGCTCGACGGCTATGCCCTGCAGACGCAACGCGCGATCACCATTCCGCTGATCCGCTCCATGCTAGAGAACGAATAAGAGCTTCCAACCAACAATGATCAAGAAATTCATCGACAAGCTGCTCGGCAAGACCGCCGGCGGCACGCAGGGCAAGAGCCGCTTCGGCAAGCGCCAGGAGGTGCCGGCAGAGGTTCACAAGATCGATCCGGCCCTGGTCGACGAACGCGCGAAGAACGTGGTCACCACGCTGCAGCAGGCCGGCTACGAGGCCTACGTGGTGGGCGGCGCGGTGCGCGACCTGCTGCTGGGGCTGCGCCCCAAGGACTTCGACGTGGCCACCAATGCCACGCCCGAGCAGGTCAAGTCGCTGTTTCGCCGCGCCTTCATCATCGGGCGGCGCTTTCGCATCGTGCACGTTGTGTACGGCCGCGGTCGCGAGCACGAGGTGATCGAAGTCTCGACCTTCCGCGCCTACATGGACAACACCGCGGCCGAGCAGGTGGCGGGCAACGAGCGCACCAGCAAGGGCGAGCTCGCGAGCATGAAGCACGCGGTGGACGCCAGCGGCCGCGTGCTGCGGGACAACGTCTGGGGCCCGCAGGAAGAAGATGCGGCGCGCCGCGACTTCACCGTGAACGCCATGTACTACGACCCGGCCAACCAGGTCGTGGTGGACTATCACAACGGCATCAAGGACGCCCAGAAGCTCACGCTGCGCATGATCGGCGACCCGGCCACGCGCTACCGCGAAGACCCGGTGCGCATCATTCGCGCCATCCGCTTCTCGGCCAAGCTCGCGGCCCTGGGCTTCAAGATGGAAGCCAAGACGGCGGCCCCGCTGGTTGAATCGAGCAAGCTGCTGGCCGACGTGCCGCAGAGCCGCCTGTTCGACGAAATGCTCAAGCTGCTGCAGACCGGTCACGCGATTGCGACCGTCGAGCAGCTCAACAAGCTCGGCCTGGCCCGCGGCATCTACCCGCTGCTCGACGTGGTGGTGGAGCGCGCCGACCAGCCTTTCGTGAAGGCGGCCCTGCAAGATACCGATCGCCGCGTGGGTGAAGGCAAGCCCGTGGCGCCCAGCTTCCTGCTGGCCTGCGTGCTGTGGGCCGACGTGCGCGACGGCTGGGCCCAGCGCCAGGAAGGCCGCCACGGCCAGCGCCCGCAGCCGCCGTTTCCGGCGCTGCAGGACGCCATCGACGACGTGTTCAACGCCCGCATCGGCGATGTTTCGGGCCGAGGCAAGCTGGCCGCCGACATGCGCGAGATCTGGATGATGCAGCCGCGCTTCGACAAGCGCACCGGCTCCACGCCCTACAGCCTGGTCGAGCAGGCGCGCTTCCGCGCCGCCTTCGACTTCATGCGCCTGCGCGCAGACGTGGGCGAGGTGAGCGAGGCGATTGCCGAGTGGTGGCAGGAATTCAGCACCGCCGACGACGTGCGCCGCCAGGACCTGCTGGAGCAGGTGCGCGAGGAGCAGAAGGGCCGCCAGCGCGTGCGGGTGCGCGAAACCCCGGCGCCGAAGCCGCGCGGCGGTGAACCGGCTGCGCGCAAGAGCCAGGCCCCCGATTCGGAGCAGGACGACGAAGTCGAAGAGGTTGAAGTAGAAGCAGAAGCCGGCGCCGTGCCGCCCGATGGCGAGGCGGTGCCGCGCAAGCGCCGGCGTCGCCGCAAGCCCCGCACCGGAGGTGGTGGCGGTGCTGGTGGTGGGGGCGGCGGGAGCGCCGAGGGCGCATGAGCACGCCCAACCGGCCGAAGGACGGCAAGCCTGGCCCCAAGGCCAAGGCAGCACCGCCGCGCGCGGGCGGTGGTGCCAAGCCACCGTCTGCAGGCGCAAAGAGCGGCCCGCCCGCGCGCCGCGCGCCCACCCGCGCCCCTTTGCGCAGTCCACGCGGCCCGCGGGAGGACTACCCCACGGCACAGGCCTTCATCGCCATAGGCGCCAACCTGGGTGACGCCGAGGCAGCCGTGAAGGCCGCCATGGCGGACATCGGCGCACTTCAGCGAACCGTGGTGACAGCCCGTTCGTCGCTCTATCGCAGTGAGCCGGTGGATGCCGAAGGCCCCGATTTCATCAACGCCGTGGTGGCGGTACGCACCGGCCTGGATGCCGAGCAGTTGCTCGTGGCGTTGCAGCGCCTGGAGGCGCTGGCCGGCCGCGAAAGGCCGTTTCCCAATGCGCCGCGCACGCTCGATCTCGACCTGCTGATGCACGGCAACTCGGTGATCGACACGCCGACGCTGACTTTGCCGCATCCCCGCATGCGCGAGCGCGCCTTCGTGCTGAAGCCGCTCGCCGAAATCGCACCCGACAAGGTGCCGCGCGCTGCGCTGGCACGCGTTACGGGCCAGGTGGTCAAGCGCATCGTCTGAAGGCCGTGCTGCTCTACGTCCTCGATCTCGCCGGTGTGGCGGTCTTCGCGGTCAGTGGGGCGTTGGGGGCCGGTCATGCGGGCCTCGACTGGCTGGGCGTGGTGGTGATCGCTTCGGTCACCGCGGTGGGCGGCGGTACGCTGCGCGACCTGCTGCTCGACCGCCATCCGGTGTTCTGGATCCGCGACACCCGCTATGTCTACGTGATCCTCGCGGCGGCGGCGCTCACGATCGTCTGGGTGCACATGTTGCCGGTGCCTGAGCACGCGCTGGCCGTTGCCGACGCGCTGGGGCTCGGCCTGTTTGCGATTACCGGTGCGCAGGTGGCCGAGGAGCGGCGCCTGCCGGCCGTCATCGTGCTGCTGGTCGGCACCATGACCGGCGCAGCCGGCGGGCTGCTGCGCGATGTGTTCACTGCCCGCGTTCCGTTGCTGCTGAGCAGCGGTATCTACGGCTCGGCCGCCATCGCGGGCATTGCAGCCTACCTGCTGCTGCAGGCCGCCGGAACGCCGCGGCGCTGGGCCTTTCACGCCGGCGTGCTGCTGATCGTGGCGCTTCGCCTGGGCGGGATCTACGGCGGCTGGCACTTGCCGGTGATGCGTTTGCCGGCCTGAAAGTCGGGTCTTCCGACGGCCCCGAAAAGCTGGCCAGGCAAGGCAGGGCCCGCGCGCCCGTTAAACTTCGCCGGTTTTTCATCAAGGCGTCATGAAACTGTGATTGGCGCTCCCCTGGAGTTTTCATGTTCGGCAAGCTGCTGCCCCGCGAGGGCAATTTCTTCGAGATGTTCAACCAGCACGCCGAGCGCATCGTGGAGGCGGCGAGGGCCTTCGAGCAGCTCGTTGCCAACTACAGCGACGTGCACCTGCGCGAGCAGTACAACCGCGACGTCGACAACGCCGAGCGCGCCGCCGACCGCGTGACGCACGACGTCAACCGGCTGATCCACAAGACTTTCATCACACCCATCGACCGCGAGCAGATCCACAAGCTCATCAACACGATGGACGACGTGGCCGACCTGATCCAGGACTCGGCCGAGACGATGGCGCTGTACGACGTGCGCCACATGACCGACGAGATCGTGCGCCTCACGGCATTGAGCGTGAAGTGCTGCGACCGCCTGAAGGATGCCGTCAAGTTCCTGGGCAAGATCGCCGACCCGGCCGTGGCCGAGGCCACGCTGAAGACCTGCGAGGAAATCGATCGCCTCGAATCGGACGCCGACCGCGTGATGCGCAGCGCCATGAGCAAGCTGTTCCGCGAGGAGCCCGACGTGCGCGAGGTGATCAAGCTGAAGGCGATCTACGAACTGCTCGAGACGATCACCGACAAGTGCGAGGACGTGGCCAACGTGATCGAGGGCATCGTCCTCGAGAATTCCTGAGCGGGCAGCGCTGATGGCAACGGTTCAGGTCGCCCTCTGGGTGGTGATAGTGCTGGTCGCGCTGGCGATCCTGTTCGATTTCATGAACGGGTTCCACGACGCCGCCAATTCGATTGCGACGGTGGTGTCCACCGGGGTTCTCAAGCCGGGGCAGGCCGTGGTGTTCGCGGCCTTCTTCAACCTGATCGCGATCTTCATCTTTCATTTGAGCGTGGCGGCCACCGTGGGCAAGGGCATCGCCCAGCCCGGGGTGGTCGACGTGCACGTGGTGTTCGGTGCGCTCGTGGGCGCCATCAGCTGGAACCTCGTGACCTGGTACTACGGCATCCCGAGCAGCTCGTCGCACGCGCTGATCGGCGGCATCGTGGGCGCGGTGATCTCCAAGACCGGTACCAGTGGCCTCGTGGCATCGGGCATCTGGAAGACGGTGGCCTTCATCTTCGTGTCGCCGCTGCTGGGTTTTTTGCTGGGCTCGATGATGATGATCGCTGTGGCCTGGGGCTTCCGGCGCGCCACGCCTTCGCGGGTGGACCGCTGGTTCCGCAGGCTGCAGCTGGTTTCGGCCGGCGCCTACAGCCTGGGCCATGGCGGCAACGATGCGCAGAAGACGATCGGCATCATCTGGATGCTGCTGATCGCCACCGGTTATGCCAATGCCGGCGACGCGAGCCCGCCGACCTGGACCATCGTGAGCTGCTACGCCGCGATTGCGCTGGGCACGATGTTCGGCGGTTGGCGCATCGTGAAGACGATGGGCCAGAAGATCACCAAGCTCAAGCCCGTGGGCGGCTTCTGCGCCGAGACGGGCGGGGCGCTGACGCTGTTCCTGGCGACGGCGCTGGGCATTCCGGTGTCGACCACGCACACCATCACGGGCGCCATCGTCGGTGTCGGCTCGACGCAGCGCGCGAGTGCGGTGCGCTGGGGCGTGGCGGGGAACATCGTGTGGGCGTGGATCTTCACGATTCCCGCCTCGGCCTTCGTGGCCGCGATCGCCTACTGGATCAGCATCCAGCTGTTCTGACGGCTATTGCGAAATCTTCCGGCCTTCTTCGACCTGGTGCTCGAAGTAGCGCTGGAAGCTGAACACGATGCTGGCCATCAGGATCGTGCTGCCGAAGAAGAGGGAGAGCACCACCGCGCCGATGGTGAACCAGTTCGTGCGGCCGGGTTCCGCGTCGGCCGGCGCGCTGGCGTTGAAGCGGGCATTCCACTTCTCGGGCGTCATGAGGCCATAGATGATGGCCGTCAGCGCGCAGCCCGCGATGGTGAAGCCCAGCAGTGGAATCAGCGCCCAGCTAACGCCATCGTCCACGCCGTACATGCGCACGCGCTCGATGCCATAGATGCCCAGCGCCGTGGGAATGGGCAGCAGCCAGCCGAGCAAGTCGCCCATGCCGCGCAGGTAGAAGCGGTGCAGGCCGAGCGGGCCGCCGAGGAAGGAGAGCCAGGCGGCAACAGTCTTGTTTTTCATTCGGGTTTGGTGGTGCTGCCTTCGCCGAGCACTTTTTCCATCAATACGACATCGCGCCATTCGCCGAACTTCCAGCCACAGTCTTTCAGCACGCCCACGTGCGTGAAGCCCTGGCTACGATGCACGCCGACGGAGCCGGCGTTGGCCGAATCGCCGATCACCGCGATCAGCTTGCGCACGCCAGCCGCTTCGGCGGCCTGCGACAGCGCTGCCAGCAGCTTGGCGCCCAGACCCTTGCCGCGTGCTGACTCCGACATGTAGATCGAGTCTTCGGCCGAAAAACGGTAGGCCGGGCGCGGCTTGAACCAGTTGCAGTAGGCAAAACCCAACACTTCGCCATTTTCTTCGGCGACCAGATACGGCAGGTTCTTGCCCAGAACGTCGGCACGGCGGGCGGCCATGTCGGCGGGGGAGGGAGGCTCCGTTTCGAAGGTGCCAGTGCCGTGCAGCACGTGGTGGGCGTAGATGGCGGAGATGGCCTCGACGTCTTCGTCGCGGCTGGGGCGGATGGTGAGGGGCATGCGGTGGAAACGGCTGGCGCAAGGCCGGAATTCGGAGAAAACGCGGGTCGGGCTATAATCGCGGGCTTTTCAGCGTGTCGCTGGCCGGGTGGCCATGTCGCGTGTCTCGACGCTGGAAGAACATTGTGAGCGGGCCTCTTCTTCATCCATAAGGCCTGCTGACCACCCAAGGATAAATCATGGTCGTCATTCGACTCTCCCGCGGCGGCTCCAAAGGCCGTCCGTTCTTCAACATCGTCGTGTCGGACAAGCGCGTTCGCCGCGATGGCCGTTTCATCGAGCGCCTGGGTTTCTACAACCCGACCGCCAAGGAAAACGAAGAAAGCATCCGTATCGCCCAGGACCGCCTGGCGTACTGGAAGAGCGTCGGCGCACAAGCTTCGCCCACCGTTCTGCGCCTGATCCGTCAAGCTGCCTCGGCAGCTCCCAAGGCGGCGGCCTAAGCCGTCCGCACGGCGATGCTGCCCGCACTCGAAACCGCCGAATTGCCGGCGGATGCGATTGAAGTAGGGCGCATCGCCGATGCATGGGGCATCAAGGGCTGGTTCAAGGTCCTGCCCCACAGTGCCCAGCCCGAGGCGCTTTTTTCTTCCAAGCGCTGGTTCCTGCAGGCTCCCGGAGCCTCGGCAAGCACCGCTTTCCGGCTCGCGATCCGCGAAGCCAAAGAACATTCCGACTGCATCGTCGCCACGTCCGAGGACGTGCCCGACCGCAACGCGGCCGAGGCGCTGCGCGGCGCGCGCGTGTTCGTGCCGCGCTCGAGCTTTCCTACGGCCGGCGACGACGAGTACTACTGGGTCGACCTGATCGGCCTGTCGGTGGTCAACCGCGAAGGCGTGGTGCTCGGCACGGTGCGCGAGCTGCTCGCAACCGGTCCGCAGACCACGCTGGTGCTCACTGCGGAAGAAGACGGCAAGGCCATCGAGCGCATGGTGCCCTTCGTCTCGGTCTTCGTCGACAAGGTCGACCTGCCCGGCCGTCTCATCACGGTCGACTGGCAACCCGATTTCTGATCCGGACCTTGCGCGCATGCGCTTCGACGTCCTCACGCTTTTTCCTGAACTGTTCGCTCCTTTCATGGCCAGCGGCGTGACGCGCCGTGCCTACGAGTCGAAGCAGGTCGAAGTCGTTTTCTGGAATCCGCGCGATTTCGCGCAGGGCAATTACAAGCGTGTGGACGATCGCCCCTTCGGCGGCGGTCCAGGCATGGTGATGATGGCGGAGCCGCTGGCGGCGTGCCTCGACGCGGCGCTGGCTGCACGCGGCGCACAGGCGCCCGTCGTGTTGTTTTCTCCGATCGGGGAGGCGCTGCGCCATGAGGCGGTCGAGAAGTGGTCGGCCAGCGAGGGCGCGGTGCTGATCTGTGGCCGCTACGAAGGCATCGATCAGCGCTTCATCGACGCGCGTGTCACCCACCAGATCAGCCTCGGCGATTTCGTGCTCTCCGGCGGCGAGATTGCGGCCATGGCGCTGCTCGATGCTGTGGCCCGGCTGCAGCCGGGTGTGCTCGGCGACGAGGCCAGCCACGTGCAGGACAGCTTCAACCCCGCGCTCGACGGTCTGCTCGACTGTCCGCACTACACGCGGCCCGAGCAATGGAGCGGGCAGGGCGTGCCGGCACCGTTGCTCTCGGGTCACCATGCGCAGATCGAGCGTTGGCGGCGTGACCAGCGGCTGGCTATCACGGCCGCACGGCGCCCCGACCTGATCGACGCCGCCCGCGCGGCGGGCCGTCTTGGCAAGGCCGATGAGGCCGCGCTGAAAAAAAAGCTATAATTCCCGGTTCCCCGATCCTCTGCCCGGCCGCGCCCGGTTTTTTCCCGGTCATCCCGTGAAAGCCAAAGGCGCCTTTTGTGTAGCCCGACACGATCGACTATCAGGAAATCATGAACCTCATCCAAACCCTCGAGCAGGAAGAAATTTCCCGTCTCGGCAAGACCATCCCCGATTTCATGCCCGGTGACACGGTCATCGTCAGCGTGAACGTCGTCGAAGGCACCCGCAAGCGCGTGCAGGCCTACGAAGGCGTCGTGATCGCCAAGCGCAACCGTGGCCTCAACAGCGGCTTCACCGTGCGCAAGATCTCCAGCGGCGAAGGCGTGGAGCGTACGTTCCAGACCTACAGCCCGCTGATTGCCGGTATCGAAGTCAAGCGCCGTGGCGATGTGCGCCGCGCCAAGCTGTACTACCTGCGCGATCGCAGCGGCCGTTCGGCACGTATCAAGGAAAAGCTGCCGAGCAAGTCGACGGCTGCAGTGGCTGCCAAGTAAGCAGTTCGCCTGTCGTGCAAGAAAAGCCGCCGCTCTGGCGGCTTTTTGCATTGTTGTCCCCGCTCAGCGACAACCTTCCTTTTTTCCGCTCTACTTCTTTCTTCCCTCCGCCTCCGGTACGTTTCATCTCTTGACCAACTCATCCATTCCTCTGCAGGCCGCATCCGTCGAACCCGTCAACGCCGTGGCGCCGCCCACGCTGCTGCAGTTCGACCCGCGCAAAGTGCCGTTTGTGGCCGGGGGAGTCGAGGGATTGCCGGCGGTGTCGGCCGCGCAGCTGACGGCGCAGGCGTTGCGGACGCGCTTCGCGACACCGCCCGTTTGGACGCCCGAGCTGCGGCGTGATCCGCGAATGACCGACCGCGTCCCCGCGCAGGCTGCGGTGCTGGTGCCGATCGTGCAACGGCCGCAGGGCGCGACCGTGCTGCTGACCGAGCGGACCTCGAATCTGTCGACGCATTCGGGGCAGGTTGCGTTTCCCGGTGGCCGCGTCGACCCGGAGGACGCCAACATCGCGGCCGCCGCTTTGCGCGAAGCCTGGGAGGAGGTCGGCCTTTCGGCTCAATACATCGAGGTGCTTGGCAACCTGCCGACCTACACGACAGTGACCTCTTTCATCGTGACGCCGGTGGTTGCGCTGGTGCAACCCGACTTCGAGCTCACCATCAATCCCCATGAGGTCGCGCAAGCCTTCGAGGTGCCGCTCGCATGGCTGATGGACCCGGCCAATCACCGCCACCACACCGTGCCCGCGCCCGATGGCACCCGGCGCCAGTGGTACTCGATGCCCTACCAGGACGGGCCCGACGAGCGCTTCGTCTGGGGCGCGACCGCGGGCATGCTGCGCAATCTCTATCGTTTCCTCGCGGCCTGACTGAATCGCGACTCGAATGAAGATGGTCTGAACCTTCAGGCGCTCTCGCTATCATCGAAGGATGAGCTTTTTTGCCATCCTGTGCGCGCTGCTGATCGAGCAGGTGCGGCCCCTGGGCCCGCACAACCCCGTGTATGGCGCGGTGCTGGCGTGGACACGCTGGACCAGCCGCAACTTCGACGCGGGCAAGCCGCATCACGGATGGATCGCCTGGGGGCTTGCGGTGTTCGTGCCCACGCTCGGTGCGCTGGGTGTGCACTGGCTGCTGGTGCTCACGCTCGGCCTGCCGTTCGCGGTGCTCTGGAGCATTGCGGTGCTCTACGTCACGCTGGGTTTCCGGCAATTCAGCCACCACTTCACCGACATCCGCGACGCGCTCGACGAAGGCGACGAGCCGCTTGCGCGCTCGCTGCTCGCGCATTGGCAGGGCGTGGATGCGGCCAACCTGCCGCGCAGCGAGATCGTGCGCCACGTGATCGAGCATTCGGTGATTGCCGCGCACCGCCATGTATTCGGCGTGCTTGCGTGGTTCTCGATCATTGCGGCCATCGGTCTGGGGCCGGCGGGCGCCGTGTTCTATCGCATGAGCGAATTCGTCTCGCGCTACTGGGCGCACAAGAACGGCGCTGCGGTACAGCCGTCGAGCGTTTCTGTGCAACAGGCCGCAGATCGCGCCTGGCACATGATCGACTGGCTGCCCGCGCGCATCACGGCGCTGGGTTTCGCGGTGGTCGGCAGCTTCGAGGAAGCGATCGATTGCTGGCGTAATGATGCACAGCGCTTTCCCAACGAGAACGACGGCGTGATCCTTGCGGCCACGTCGGGAGCGGTCAACGTGCGCCTGGGCGGTGGTTCGCTGCGCCCGATTCCGGTCACCGACCCGCTGCCGCGCGCCCAGGCCGGCGAATCGCTGGCCGACGGCCGCCGCACCGACACCGGTAGTACGCCGGGGCGCGAGCCCGAGCCCGGCCACCTGCGCAGTGTCGTGGGCCTGGTCTGGCGCTCGGTCGTGATGTGGATGGTGCTGCTGGCCTTGCTCACCCTGGCTCGCCTGCTCGGCTGAGCGAAGGGACGCGCAAGCCATGACACATCCAGTGCCGGCCTTCTGGAGCCCGCGCATCGGCGCGCTCGAACCCTACGTGCCAGGCGAGCAGCCGCGCATCGAAAACCTCGTCAAGCTCAACACCAACGAGAACCCGTATCCGCCATCGCCGGTCGCCATCGAGGTCATCCGGCGCGCGGCCGAGAACGGCCTGGAGCGCTATCCCGACCCCACCTCGCTCGCGCTGCGTGAAGCGGTAGCGCAGCGGCACGGCCTGCGGGTCGACGAAGTGTTTGCGGGCAACGGCTCGGACGAAGTGCTCGCGCACGCCTTCTTCGCGTTCTTCCAGCAGGCTGAGCCGTTGCTGATGCCCGACGTGAGCTACAGCTTCTACAAGGTCTATGCGCAGCTGTACGGCATCGCCTGCGAGCAGCAGCCGGTGGACGACGGCCTGCGCATCGACGTCGACGCCCTTGCAGCGCGTGCCCGCCAAGGTTGCGCCGGCATCGTCATCGCGAACCCGAACGCGCCGACCGGCATTGGCCTGCCGCTGTCGCGCATCGAGCAACTGCTCGAAGCCTGCCCCGATCGCGTGGTGCTGGTCGACGAGGCATACGTCGATTTCGGCGGCGAGAGTGCGCTGCCGCTGATCGGCAAGCACCCGAACCTGCTCGTGGTTCAGACACTCTCCAAGTCGCGTTCGCTGGCTGGCCTGCGGGTCGGCTTTGCCTGCAGCCAGGCGCACCTCATCGACGCGCTGGTGCGCGTCAAGGACAGCTTCAACTCGTACCCGCTCGACCGGCTGGCCTCGGTCGGTGCCGTTGCCGCGCTCGAAGACGAGGACTGGTTTCGCAGCACCCGAGACAAGATCGTCGACACCCGCGAGGGCCTTGGTCTGCAGCTCGAAGACCTGGGCTTCGAGGTGCTGCCGTCGCAGGCCAATTTCGTCTTCGCACGCCATCCGCAGCGCGATGCCGCCGAATTGGCAGCCCTGCTGCGGGAGCGTGCAGTGCTGGTGCGGCATTTCAAACAGCCGCGCATCGCGCAGTACCTGCGCATCAGCATCGGCACGCGCGAGCAATGCAGCACGCTGGTTCAGCGGCTGCAGGACATCCTCACACCAACCCCTTGAAGGACACCCTGGCGATGCCGACGACCCACGACACCGATCCGCGTACAGCGGCCTGTACAGGCTTCTGGCAAGCAGTGAGTGCTCAGATCGAGAGCCTGCGCGCCTTGCCCGCCCGCGAACTGATGGAAGGGTTGAACGAACTGCTCGAGCCCTTCTTTCCGCGGCTGGCGGCCGAAGTGGCCGGCGAGCCGCCCGAGTTCAAGCTCGTGCTGACGGCGCATGGTTCGGTGGACGACTTCGAGGATCTGATGGCACTGGTGCAAAGCAGCCCCAAGCTGCCGCAGGTCGAGGTGGAGGCCTTTCGTCAGCGTTCGAGCGACGGCTTCGGCATGCGCATGAATGACTTCGAACTGGCGAGTTCCGAAGTCCTCGTGAAGCACGAGCTTTATCGGGGCCGGGTGGCGCTGGAGATCGGCTTCGCCAAGCCCATTCCGATGGACATGCAGGACCACGCGCGCCACATGAGCCTCATCATGCTCGACCACATCCTGGGCGAGTACGACTTCGCGGTGAAGGTCGGGGCGGTCGACTACGCCGAGGCCGACGCGCAGGCGGATTTCGATGGCGTGCCCCTCGATGATTTCGTGCCCGTGTTCGACGCCTGCTGGCGCGACGAACTGGGCCACACCGGTGTATTTCCCCAGGGCGAACACGCCTGGTCGGGCATGAACGCGGTGCGCACGGCCGAGGACGACCGTGAGATCGAGGTGATCGTCATGCGCAACGACGCGGCCACGGCCCTGGTGGGGCGCGCCGACCTGTGTCATCGCCTGTCGGCAGCAGTGCCGGTCGAATCGGGCGAGGAGCTGGAAGAGGCGCGCGTCTACGAAGACCGGCTGACGGCGCGGCTGCAGACGCACGAAGCGGGTTGCTGCACGCACGTGGTGCTGGAGGAGGGCATTCGCACCGTCCACTTCCAGGTGGCTGACCCAGAGGCGGCGATCTCGCATGCGCAATCGCTGCAGGACGACATTGACCTCCCGGTGACGCTCGATCTCGTGTTCGACCCGACCTGGAAGTCCTACCGCATCTGGCTCGGCTGAAGCTGCCTTCCGGTCAGTACCGCTTCTGGCTCAACTCGGCGAACAGTTCGCCATAGATCTTGTAGCGGCTCGCGCTGATGGCGCCCGGTTCGCTGCTCGCTGTTTCCACATTCGCAATCACGCCGCAGCCCGGCTCGTGCAGATGCGTGCAGTTGTAGAACTTGCAGTCGTTCGCATGCTCGGCGATGTCCGGCATGAGCCCGGCGAGCTGCATCGGCGCGATGTGGTTCAGGCCGAATTCCTGGAAGCCTGGCGAGTCGATCAGTCCGGTGGTGCGGGCTTCATCGATCCAGTACCAGGTGGTGCTCGTGGTGGTGTGTTTGCCCGAATTCAGCGCCTGCGAAATCTCCTGGGTCAGCACTGTCGCGCCCGGCACCAGCAGATTGGTCAATGTGCTCTTGCCTGATCCGGACGGGCCGAGCACCAGGGTGGACTTGCCGGCGAGAAGCTTCATCAGCGAGGCGTAGTCCGCCTCGGCTGAGGCTTTCAGCGACAGCGGCAGCACGCCGTGGTGCATGCGCCGGTAGGGCGCCAGCTTGGTCCACGCGCGCTCGAAGGGTTCGACCAGGTCGCTCTTGTTGAGCGCGATGATCGGCGTGATGCGCTCGGCCTCCGCCGCGATCAGCGCGCGCGCCAGTTGATGCTCGGAAAACTCCGGCTCGGCCGCGATCAGGATCAGCACGTGGTCGAGGTTGGCAGCGAACGACTTGGTGCGAATCTCGTCCTGCCGGTAGAACAGGTTGCGCCGCGGCAGCACCTGCTCGATGGTGCCTTCGTCCTCGCTGGCCTGCCAGTGCACGCGGTCGCCGACCACGGCCTGGCTTTTCTTGCCGCGCGGGTGGCAGATCAGCCGCTCGCCCGTGGGCGTTTCGACGAGGCAGTGACGCCCGTGGCTGGCAACGACAAGGCCGTCGTGGAGTGCCTTCGCAGCAGCGGCTGCGGGCGCGGCGCGGCCGGGCTTAGCCAAGGGCGCGTTCCGTCATGCGGCGGGGGCTGCGACCAGCGCGTCGGCCTGGCGGGCGCAGTCGAAGTCGGTGACCGACAGGCCGCCCACGTCGTGCGTGTTGAAGCGCACCACGCAGCGGTTGTAGTGCACCGCCAGGTCGGGGTGATGGTCTTGTGTGTGAGCCACGAAAGCCAGCGCGTTCACGAAGGCGATGGTCTCGAAGTAGTTGGCGAAGCTGAAGGTTTTTTCGATGGCGACGTTGGCACCGTCGCCGGTGAGCATCCAGCCGTCGAGGCGCGCTAGGCCGGCCACGATTTCGGTGGCGCTCAGCGCCTTGCGTGGAGGGAGGTTCTTCCAGTCCTTGGGCTTGAACATGCTGCTCATGATGGGCTTCTTCGAAATGAGGGGAGTCGGGTCAGGCGGCCGTCATGCGCGCAAGGCGCTCTGAAGCCGGCGGGTGCGAATAGTAGAACTTGACGAACACTGGGTCGGGCGTGAGCGTCGACGCGTTGTCCTGGTAGAGCTTGAGCAGGGCGGCCGACAGGTCGGCGCCGCTGGTTTGCGCCACTGCGTAGGCGTCGGCCTCGAACTCGTGCTTGCGTGACAGCCGTGCGGGCAGCGGGGCAACGAAGAAGCCGAACACCGGCACGGCAATCATGAACAACAGCAGCGCCAGCGCGCTGTTGGGCGCCGTCATGTTGGGCTGCACGCCCAGGCCCGTGTAGAACCAGACCTGCGTCGACACCCAGCCCAGCAGCGCGAAGCCAGCCAGGCTCAAGGCGAACATCGCGACCAGCCGCTTCACGATATGGCGGTGCTTGAAGTGGCCCAGCTCATGCGCGAGCACGGCTTCCACCTCGCCGGCATTGAGCTGGCGCAGCAGCGTGTCGTAGAACACCACGCGCTTGCTGGCGCCGAAGCCGGTGAAGTAGGCATTGGCATGGGCGCTGCGCGTACTGCCGTCCATCACGAACAGGCCCTTGGCCGCGAAGCCGCAGCGCTTCATCAGTGCTGTCACGCGCTCCTTGAGCGTCGGGTCGTCGAGCGGCTTGAACTTGTTGAACAGGGGGGCGATGAAGGTCGGGTAGATCAGCATCAGCAGCAGGTTGAAGCCCATCCATGCGCCCCAGGCCCACAGCCACCACAACTGCCCGGCCGCACCCATGAGCCAGAGGATCAGCGCCGCGATCGGCAGACCGATCACCGCGCCCAGCAGCGTTGACTTGAGCGTGTCGGCCAGCCAGAGCTTCCAGGTCATCTTGTTGAAGCCGAAGCGCTCTTCGAGCCTGAAGGTCTGCCAGAGCGTGAAGGGCAGTTCGAGGAGGCCGCCGATGGCTGCGAAGGCTGCCAGCAGTGCCAGTTGCTGCACCATGCCACCGCCGATCCACACCAGCAGAAGCTTGTTCAGCACGTCGAGGCCGCCGAGCAAGGTCCAGCCCAGAAGCAGCGCTGCGCCCCAGGCCATCTCGACCAGGCCGAAGCGCGCCTTGGCGATGGTGTAGTCGGCCGCTTTCTGGTGGGCGGCGAGGGTGATGGTCTGCGCGAAAGCTGCCGGCACGGCGCCGCGGTGCTGCGCCACATGGCGCACCTGCCGCGTGGCCAGCCAGAACTTCACGAGCAGGCCTGCAACCAATGCGGCCGCAAAGGCGATGGTGAAGATGAGCGAATAGGACATGGAGCGGCGAGTTTAGTCCCCGCTATCTGGGGCCGCAGCCCTTCGACGACAATCCTGCGATGCCCGAATCCCTTGACCCGACGCCCCCCGCAGCCGTGCCCACCCTGAAGAAAAGCGACCAGAACCTGGTCTGGCTGGACTGCGAAATGAGCGGCCTCGACCCCGAAAAAGAGCGCCTGCTCGAAATTGCCGTGGTCGTCACCGGCCCCGACCTCACGCCCCTCATCGACGGCCCCGTGCTTGTCATTCACCAGAGCGATGCCGTGCTCGACGCCATGGACGCCTGGAACAAGGGCACCCATGGCCGCAGCGGCCTGATCGACAAGGTCAAGGCATCCACCCTCGACGAAGTCGCCGCCGAGCAGCAACTGCTGGAATTCATCGCCAAATACATCCCGCGCAGCGGCTCGCCCATGTGCGGCAACACCATCGGGCAGGACCGGCGCTTCCTGGTCAAGTACATGCCCAAGCTGGAGGCGTACTTCCACTACCGCAACCTTGACGTCAGCACCCTCAAGGAGCTGGCCAAGCGCTGGAAACCCACGGCCTACAGCAGCTTCAAGAAGCAGCAGGCGCATACCGCGCTGGCCGACGTGCACGAGTCCATCGAGGAACTGGCGCACTACCGCGAGACCTTTCTGCGCCTGACAGACTGAGCAAAGCAGGGGATTAGGTAAAAACCCGAATCCGTGCCATAATCGCAGGCTTCGCTGATCGGGAAGGTATTTCAAGCCCGGCCAGCGTCTCTTGCATCTCCCTATCTTGCACACCGCGCCCGATCACATTCGCTGATCAAAAAGGGCCGCAACCTCAGGCGTCAGCCCGAAGTTGAATGTCGTTGGATGGTTGATGTTTTTAACCACCAACGGGGCGCCGCCTACGGCAGCGCTCGCGTTTGAGATTGATATTCATGACCGACGCTTTTGAAGCGCAGGGCGAGTTCGCGCCTGTGCAATCCGCTACCCACAACGAATTCACCGCCGCCACGGACACCATGTCCGAGGCGCCCATCCTCGACGCGCTGGATGCAGCCGCCCCCGAAGCGGCCGTGGCCGAAGAGCCCGCCAAGCCCAATGGCTTCATCAAGCTGGGCCTCGCGCCCGAGCTGATCGCCGCCGTGGCTGACCTGGGCTTCACCCAGCCCACCACCGTGCAGGAAAAGGTCGTGCCGATCGCCATGGGCGAAGAGGGCGCTGCCCGCTTCGTCGACCTGATGGTGTCGAGCCAGACCGGCTCCGGCAAGACCGCCGCCTTCCTGCTGCCCGTGCTGCACACGCTGCTCAAGCGCCAGGCCGAGGCAGAAGCTGAAGCCAAGGCCGAATTCCAGCGCCTGGCCGCCGAAGCCGCTGCCCGCGGCGAAGCCCCGCCCAAGAAGGCGAAGCGCAAGGACCCGACCAACGCCCGCCATTTCAAGGCCGCCACGCCCGGCGCCCTGATCCTGTGCCCGACGCGCGAACTCGCGCAGCAAGTCGCGCACGACGCCATCGAACTGGTTCGCCACTGCCGCGGCCTGCGCATCGCCAACGTGGTGGGCGGCATGCCTTACCAACTGCAGATCGCCAAGCTGCAGAACGCCGACCTGGTGGTTGCCACGCCCGGCCGTCTGCTCGACCTGCAACGCTCGCAGCAACTCAAGCTCGACCAGGTCAAGTTCCTGGTGGTCGACGAAGCTGACCGCATGCTCGACCTCGGCTTCTCCGACGACCTGGCCGAAGTCAACCAGCTCACCATCGAGCGCCAGCAAACGATGATGTTCAGCGCCACCTTCGCGCCGCGCATCCAGCAGCTGGCCCAGCGCGTGATGCGCGAACCGCAGCGCATCACCATCGACAGCCCGCAAGAGAAGCACGCCAACATCAAGCAGTCGCTGTACTGGGCTGACAACAGCCAGCACAAGCGCAAGCTGCTCGACCACTGGCTGCGCGACACCAGCATCAACCAGGCGATCGTGTTCGCGAGCACGCAAGTCGAGTGCGACGGCCTCGCCAACGACCTGCAGCAAGAAGGCTTCAGCGCCGTTGCGCTGCACGGCGCCCTGAGCCAGGGCCTGCGCAACCGCCGCCTGATGGCGCTGCGCCAGGGCCAGGTGCAGATCCTGGTGGCCACCGACGTTGCCGCCCGCGGCATCGACGTGCCGACCATCACCCACGTCTTCAACTTCGGCCTGCCGATGAAGGCCGAGGACTACACCCACCGCATCGGCCGCACCGGCCGTGCCGGCCGCGACGGCCTGGCCGTTACGTTCGCCGAGTTCCGCGATCGCCGCAAGATCATGGACATCGAGCACTACAGCCGCCAGCAGTTCAAGGCCGAAGTGGTGCCGGGCATGGAGCCGCAACAGCGCATGCCGCAATCGCGGCCGCCGCAAGGCGAATTCCGCGGCGGCCGCGGTGACAACCAATCGCGCGACCGCAAGTTCGGCGGCGGCGGCGATGGCTACCGCGGCGGTAACGGTGGTGGCAACGGCGGCGGCTATGCCGGCGCCAGCGGCTTCAACGACCGCAACTCGCGTGGTCCGGCCGCACCGGGCCCGCGTGGCTTCCAAGGTGGCCAGAACGCCGGTTTCGGCGGCGGCCGTGACGAAGGCGGCAATGGCGGCGGTGCCGGCTACGGCCGCAAGCCGGGTTGGGGCGACAGCGCTCCGCGCGGCGGCCACGGTCACGGCGGTGGCCGCGGCGACGGCGGCTTCGCACCGCGCGAGGGCTTCGCGCCCCGCGGCAATGGCGCAGCCGGTCATGGCGGCCCGGGCAAGGTGTTCGTGCCCCGCGACGCGCAAAAGCGTGCGTTCAAGCCCAGCCGCTGATCCTGCTTCCCAGGCGGCCTGACAGCCGCCTCGCCCCCAGAAAGCCCGCGCTTCTCACGAACGCGGGCTTTTTCATTTCGGGTTTCCGAGCAGTCAGGTGACGTCGAATTTGGTTGACATCTGAATCGATGAAAAGTAATGTAATAAGGCATTATTTCCCCGGATCCGTCCTGCGGCCGCCGGTTCATCGACACCTGCTTTTCGACTTTCGACATGAAAATTGCGATTCTTGGGGGTGGCCATGGCGCCTATGCGGCCGCCGCGGACCTGTCTGAAACCGGCCATGAAGTGCGCCTGTGGCGCCGCGACGCCGCCGCGCTCGAGCCGCTGGTGCGTGCCGGCTCGATCACGCTGAAGGACGCCGACGGCGCACGCGAGGTGCCCATTGCGCTGGCCACCGCCGACATCGGCGCGGCCCTGAAGGGCGCCGAGCTGATCGTCATTCCCACACCCGCCATCGCCCAGCACGACATCGCACTCGCGATGGCTCCGCACCTGGCCGACGGGCAGGTCGTGTTCCTGCCACCAGGAACCTTCGGTAGCTACGTGATGGCCAAGACGGTGAAAGAGGCCGGCAGCCGCGCCGACGTCGCCTGGGCCGAGACCGGCACTCTGCCTTACCTGGCCCGCAAGCACGGCGAGCGCGAGGTCAACGTCACCATCCGCGCCGTCCGCCTGCCGACTGGCGTCTATCCGGCCCGCAAGGAGGCGCAAGCCATCGAGGTGATCCGCAAGGCCTATCCGTCCGTGCACGGCTGCGGCGACGCGCTCTCCGGCGCGCTGATGAACGCCGGCCCGGTTATTCATCCGCCGCTGATGGTGATGAACGCCGCGCCGCTGCAGCACTTCGAGCGCTGGGACATCCACAACGAAGGCACGCAGCGTGCCGTGCGCGACGTGACCGACCGGCTCGACCAGGAGCGCATTGCCGTGCGCGAAGCCTTTGGGCAGGGCGCGCCCCACTATCCGCTGGCCGACCACTACAACAACGACCAGTGGATGTACGGCGACGCGCACAAGCAACTCGTCAAATCGGGCGACTGGCGCGAGAACATCGACCTGCACACGCACCGCTACATCACGGAAGACACCGAGCTTGGCCTGGCCTTCCTGGCCTCGGCCGCGCGCCATGCGGGTGTGGATGCACCCATCGCCCACGGCCTGCTGGCCATCGTCGGCGGCTTTCTCGGGCACGACTTGCGGCGTGGGCCGCGCACCTTCGAAAGCCTGGGCCTCGCTGGCTTGAGCGCGGCGCAGCTCAAGCAGAGGCTTCACGATGGCGAATGACGCCGCGCTCCCCCGGTTCGCGGCGGTCGGCGCGGGCCGCATGGGGCGCGGCATCGCCATCGCATTCGCCTATGCCGGCCACCGCATCTCGCTGATCGACCTGCGCCAGCGCAACGATGAAGCCTGGCAGCGCCTGCGCGACGAGGCAAAGGCCGAGATCGAAGCAAGCCTCTCGGGCCTCGCGCAACTCGGCGTGATCGATGCATCGCAGATCGAGCGCATCGCCGCGCGAGTGGACTTCGTCAACGCCGCGGCCGCACCGCGCGCGCTGGCCGCCGCCGAACTCGTGTTCGAGGGCGTTCCCGAAACCATGGAAGCCAAGCGCGAGGCCTTCGAGCAGCTCAACCGCCATTGCCGCGACGACGCCATCCTCACTTCGACCACCAGCAGCATCCTCGTGACGCAGCTCGCGTCCCTGGTGCGGCTGCCCGGGCGCTTCCTCAACATGCACTGGCTCAACCCAGCCTACGTGATCCCCGTGGTCGAGCTGAGCTGCCACCCTGGCACCGATGCCGCCGTGCTCGCGCGCACCAAGGCGCTGATGGAGGAGATCGGCAAGCTGCCCGTGGTCTGCGGCGCCTCGCCGGGCTACATCGTGCCGCGCCTGCAGGCGCTGGTGATGAATGAAGCCGCACGAATGATCGAGGAGGGCGCCGCCACAGCCGAAGAAATCGACAAGGCCACGCGTTACGGCTTGGGCCTGCGCTTTGCCGCGCTGGGCGTGGTCGAGTTCATCGACTTCGGCGGCTGCGACATCCTGCACCACGCGAGCCGCGAGATGTCGGCCTCGCTCGACGCCGGTCGCTACACCGCGCCTGCCATCGTCGGCCGCATGGTCGAGCAGGGCCGGCTGGGCCTCAAGAGTGGCAGCGGCTTCTACGACTACGAAGGCCGCGACATCGCGGCCTACCGGCTCGACGTGCTCTCGCGCACGCTCGGCGAACTGCGGCATGCGGGCCTGTGGCGCGCGCCCGCCGACGAGACCCTGCCATGAGCATCCGCCGTGCCTTTGCCGACCTGTCGGTGGGGCAGGTGCACTACGCCGCGTGCGGCGACCACCAGGCGCCGGCCGTGCTGTTGCTGCATCAGTCGCCGCGCAGCTGGGCCGAGTACCGCGCGGTGCTGCCGTTGATCGGCGCGCGTCGTCGGGCGATCGCGATGGACACAGCCGGCTTCGGCGATTCGGCCGACGGTGGCGTGCCGGCGAGCATTGGGCAATGGGCACGCGTGGCCTGCGAACTGCTGGATGCGCTGGGCATTGCGCAGGCCGACGTGGTGGGGCATCACACCGGCGGCGTCATTGCGGTCGAACTCGCGGCGGCGTTTCCGGGGCGCGTTCGCAGCCTGGTGCTGTCCTCCACGCCGTACACCGACGAGCCCTTTCGCAAGGCGCGAGCACAACGTCCGCCGATCGACGAAGTCGCACCGAGCGAAGACGGCTCTCACCTCGCTGCGCTGTGGCAAAAGCGCCAGAGTTTCTATCCGCTAGGACGTCCCGATCTGCTCGAAGCCTTCGTGCTCGATGCATTGAAGGTCGAGCGTGTCGAAGAGGGCCATCGCGCCGTCGCGTCGTACCGCATGGAAGAGCGCATCGGGCGCGTCACGCAGCCCACGCTGATCGTTCGTGCCACGGCCGATCCGTTCGCCGCGCCGCATGCCGAGGAGCTGCAGCACTACCTGCCGCAAGCGCACGTCGTCGACATCGAAGGCGGTATGGTGCCGCTGCCCGATCAGATGCCCGAAGCCTTCGCACGCACGGTGCTCGACTTCCTGGAGACGCTGCCGTGAAGGCCGTGCGCATCCACGGATTCGATGCGGTTCCTGTGCTGGAGGAGATTGCCGACCCTGTCGCGCGGCCGGGCCGCACCCTGGTGCGCATGGAAGCTGCGACGGTCGGGCACATCGACCGCACAGTGTGGCGCGGCAGTTTCCTTCGCCATCCGCCGCTGCCCTACACGCCTGGCGTGGAGGCGGCGGGTGTAGTGATGGCAAGCGAGCGATACGCCATCGGCCAGCGCGTGTGGCTGCGCGGCAGCGGGCTCGGCACGCTGTTCGACGGCACATGGTGCGAGCAGATCGATGCGCCCGACGAAGCGCTGGGCCTGTTGCCGGATGCGGTGCCGATGGCACTGGGGGCTGCATTCTTCTCGCCAACGACCTCGGCATGGGTGGCGCTGCACGAAGTCGCGAAGCTGCAGGCCGGTGAGCAGGTGCTGGTGACCGGCGCGAGCGGTGCTGTCGGCTCGCTCGTGATGCAACTGGCGCGCGACGCAGGTTGCACGGTCACGGCGGTGGACCCGGAAGCTACGCCACCTTCCGCTGCCAGCGCCGATCTGCTGATCGACACAGTCGGCGGAGATGTGCTCGCCAAGGTCTTGCCTTCGGTGCGGCCAGGCGGCCGTGCCGTGCTGATCGGCTACACCGCCGGCCCGACGCTGCAGCTCGACATCGCACACTTCCTGCAACGCGATGTTGCGCTGTTGCCTCTCAACATGTTTCGACGTGAAGCCGCCGGCCGTGCCGCAGCGCCCGAGCTGCTGGCGAGGCTGGCCGATGGCCGCCTGCACCTCGACGTGCAGCCGTTCGCGCTTGCCGATGCGGCCCGCGCGCTTGAATGGATCGCACAGCGCGGCCACCGCGGCCGCGCCGTCCTCGTGCTCCGCCTCTGAGCGGAGAGGAGAGCAAGCAAGCTCAGTCTTCTTGCGGCTCCTCGACCGGCACATGCACGTGCAGGTCGATCATCTGCCGCAGCGTCTGCTTGAGCTCTTCGGCGCGTCGCAGCCCGAAGGGTTCGAGCACGCGCCGCTCGTGGTCGCGCGCCAGTTCCATCAGGTGCTCGACCGCCTTCAGCCCCTTGCGCGTGATGCGCACCAGCGTGATGCGGCGATCACTTTCGTGGGGCAGGCGTTCGACCTGTCCGCGCGATTCCATGCGGTCCAGCAGCCGCGTCACCGTGGGTTGCTTGGTCACCGTCACCTGTGCGAGCTGGCCGATGCTGATCGGTTCGCTGCCTGCGAGCGATGCCATCACGCGCCACTCCGATACGGAAAAACCCTGCTGACGCGCGACCTCGTGAAACTCAGAGGAGATCAGCTGGCTGGCCTGCGCCAGCAGCGCCGGCAGGTAGTCATCGACGAAGCGATGCGATTCGATGGGTTGTTCTTCAGCCATGAAGGCACCTCACAGTCGCCGCGGGCACGCTGTTTGCATGTCTAGGGTAATTCATGATTGTGGATACATTCATTTGTCAACATTATATGAACCGCGATGCAGCTCCCGAAGCGCATCGTCCCACGATAGACAACAAGGACCCAGATGGCCGAGCGTTCATTCGTTGAAGAAGTCAAGAAGCTGCGGCTTTCTGGTGGGGAAGTCTTTCGTGGGGAGGGCATTCTGGCGGTCACCAAGGCCTTGCTCGAATCGGGAGTTTCCTATGTGGCGGGCTACCAGGGTGCACCCATCTCGCACCTGATGGACGTGCTGGCCGACGCACAAGACATCCTCGCCGAGCAGGGCATCCGCTTCGAGAACAGCGCGAGCGAGGCCACTGCTGCCGCCACGCTGGCCGCTTCCGTCAACTACCCGCTGCGCGGCGCCGTCACCTTCAAGGCGACCGTGGGCACCAACGTCGCGTCCGACGCGCTGGCCAACCTGGCATCCGGCGGCGTCACTGGCGGCGCGCTCATCATCGTCGGCGAAGACTATGGCGAGGGCTCGTCGATCATGCAGGAGCGCAGCCATGCCTTCGCCATGAAGTCGCAGATCTGGCTGCTCGACCCTCGCCCCAATTTGCCCAGCATCGTCGATGCAGTGAAGCAGGGCTTCGATCTCTCCGAGGCCAGCAACACGCCGGTGATGCTGCAGCTGCGCATCCGCGCTTGCCACGTGCACGGCCACTTCATTGCAGGCGACAACCGCCGCCCGAAGTTCACGCTGAAAGACGCGCTCGAAAATCCGCAGCGCGACGTCAGCCGCATCGTGCTGCCGCCCGCGAGCTTCGTGCACGAGCAGGAGAAGGTGAAAGACCGCTGGCCCGCCGCCGTGCGCTTCATCGAGGAGCGCAAGCTCAACGAGTTCTTCTCCGAAGACGCCGACGACATCGGCATCATCGTGCAGGGCGGCAGCTACAACACGCTGCTGCGCGCCCTTGAGCGCCTGGGCCTGGCCGACGTCTACGGCAATACGCAGGTGCCGCTCTATGTGATGAACGTGGCCTATCCCGTCATCGAGAGCGAGGTGATCCGCTTCTGCGAAGGCAAGCGCGCGGTGATGGTCGTGGAAGAAGGGCAGCCCAACTTCGTCGAGCAGAACCTCGCGACCATCCTGCGACAGGCCGGCTCGACCACCGCGCTGCACGGCAAGGACATGCTGCCGGTGGCTGGCGAGTACACCGCCTCCGAACTGCTCAAGGGCGCACGCAGCTTCTGCGAGCGCTATGAACGCCTGGCGCCGCTGCCGGTACCCGCGCCGGTGCGCAAGGTGATCCCGTTGAAGGAAGTGGCCGCCATCGGTGTCGATGCTGCACCCGAACCCGCGCAGCCGTCGACGTCGCTGGGCGAAGTGGTCCACGCCCGCCCGCCGGGCTTCTGCACCGGCTGCCCCGAGCGCCCCATCTTCAGCGCCATGAAGCTGGTCGAGCGCGAACTCGGAGCGCACCACGTGAGCGCCGACATCGGCTGCCACCTGTTCTCCATCCTGCCGCCCTTCAACATCGGCAACACCACCATGGGCTACGGCCTGGGCGGCGCAGGTGCCGCGGCGCTCAATGCACCCGCCGGCAAGCGCGCGATCTCGATGATGGGCGACGGCGGCTTCTGGCACAACGGCCTCACCAGTGGTGTAGCGAACGCGGTCTTCAACAAGAGCGACAACCTCACCATCGTCGTCGACAACAACTACACCTCGGCCACGGGCGGGCAGGACATCCTGTCGTCGCACGCCGTCAACAAGACGCGCAGCACCGGCCACGAAATCGAGCGCGCCGTGCGCGGCGTGGGCGTCGAGTGGGTCAAGACGCTGCGCCGCACCTATGACGTGGCAGGCATGCGCGACGCGCTGAAAGACGCGCTCACCACGACGAAGAAGGGCCCGAAGGTCCTGATCGCCCAGTCGGAGTGCATGCTCAACAAGCAGCGCCGCGAGAAGCCGCTGGTGCGCAAGGCCATCGCCGATGGCAAGCGCATGGTGCGCGAGAAGTTCGGCGTCGATTCCGACACCTGCACCGGCGACCACTCCTGCATTCGCCTGTCGGGCTGCCCGTCGCTGTCGATCAAGCCCAACCCCGATCCGCTGCGCACCGACCCGGTCGCAACCGTGCTCGACAGCTGCGTGGGCTGCGGCGTGTGCGGCGAGGTCTCGCATGCAGCTGTGCTGTGCCCGTCGTTCTACAAGGCCCAGATCGTGAGCAACCCCAGTCGCTGGGATGTGTTGCGCGAACGCGTGCGCGCAGCCGTCATCGGCTGGCTGCAGCGCGGCGAGGCGCGCCGCCGTGAAGCCTATGCCTTCTGAAGCAATGACGAGCAACGCACAACCTATCAAGATTGCCATCCTCGCCATGGGCGGGGAGGGCGGCGGCGTGCTGGCCGACTGGATCGTCGACATGGGCGAGGCCAACGGCTACGTCGCCCAGACCACCTCGGTGCCGGGCGTGGCCCAGCGCACCGGCGCGACCATCTACTACGTCGAGCTGTATCCCTCGGCGCAGGCCGAAGCCGATGGCGGCCTGCCAGTGCTCGCGTTGATGCCGCTGCCGGGCGACGTCGACGTGGTGCTGGCGTCGGAGCTCATGGAGGCCGGGCGCGCCGTGCAGCGCGGCCTCGTCACGCGCGACCGCACCACGCTGATCGCATCCACGCACCGCGTGTTCTCCATCGCGGAGAAAAGCGCCTTGGGCGACGGCCGCGTCGACAGCGACCAGCTCCTCGCACACACCGCCAAGGCAGCCAAGCGCTTCATCCGCTTCGACATGGCGCAGGCAGCCGAAGCCTCGGGCAGCGTGATCAGCGCGGTGCTGTTCGGCACGCTGGCAGGTTCGGGCGTGCTGCCGTTCAGCCGCGCGCAGTTCGAGGCAACCATCGAGCGCGGCGGCGTGGGCGTGAAGCCCAGTCTCAAGGCTTTCGGCGCGGCGTTCGCTCGCGCGCAAGGCGGTGACGACGGTGAGCCTGCGAAAGAAGTGCCTATCGCTGCACCAGCACCCCAACCGCGCCACCCGGCCGTGCGGGCATTGGTCGAGCGGGTGCAACATGACTTCCCGGTGCAAGCGCAGGACTTCCTGCTCGAAGGTGTGCGCCGCCTCATCGACTACCAGGACCCGGCTTACGCCAGCCTGTACCTCAACCGCATGGCCGCCATCGCCGCGCTGCCAGGCAGCGACGACCATCGCCTGCTGCGCGAAACCGCGCGCCACCTCGCGCTCTGGATGTCCTACGAAGACACCGCCCGCGTCGCGGCCCTGAAGACCCGCGCCACCCGTTTCGAGCGCGTGCGCGGCGAGGCCCGCGTACAACCGGGCCAGGTGCTTGCCATCAACGAATACATGCACCCGCGCATGCAGGAAATCTGCGAGACGCTGCCCGGCGGCATCGGCCGCTGGCTCATGAACTCGACGATGCCCAAGAAGCTCGTCGAGCGCTTCACCCAACACGGCCGCGTGATCCAGACCAGCTCGCTGCGCGGCTACCTCATGCTGCGCATCGTGGCGGCATGCAAGCGCTGGCGCCTGTCGACGATGCGCTATGCCGAGGAAAACCGCCGCATCGAGGAATGGCTGCAGCGCATTGCCGCCACCGCGCAACGCAACCCCGAACTGGCCGTTGAACTTGCGCAGTGCCAACGCCTCGTCAAGGGCTACAGCGACACGCACGAGCGGGGCATCCGCAACTACGACACCGTGATGCGCGCGGTCGAACGCGCAGGCGCCGCACTGGCCCCGGCCACGCTGCGCGAACTGCGCGACGCGGCCCTGGCCGACGAACACGGCCACAAGCTGCAGGCCGCACTGGCGCAGCACGCACTGGCCTGAAGAGACGAGACGAAGATGACCGCACCCTCAGCCACCCTCTCACTGCGCGTCGTCGAGGCGCGGGCGTTGAATCCGCTGATCCGCATGCTGCGCCTGCGTGCCGAAGATGGCCGCGCGCTGCCTGGCTTCGCGGCCGGCGCGCACATCCGCGTGCAGGTGTCGCTGCCAGACGGCAAGACCGACTGGCGCCACTACTCGCTCGTCAACTTCGACACGGCGCGCAACGCCACCAATGCACCGGCGGAATACGTGATCGCCGTGCGCAAGGAAGCCGAAGGCCGGGGCGGCTCGCGCTTCATGCACGAGCAGCTGAAGGAGGGCGACACCCTCGCCATCGAGGCACCGAAGAACGACTTTCCGCTGCACACCGGACCCGGCGGCACCGTGCTGGTGGCCGGCGGCATCGGCGTGACACCGCTCGCCACCATGGCCGCCCGCCGCCGCGCCGAAGGTGCAGCCGTGCGCATGCACTACGCCGGCCGCAGCCGTGACCTGATGGCCTTCCTGCCCGAGCTACAGGCACTGCTCGGTGACGACCTGCGCGTGCATGCCGACGCCGAGGCCGGCGCGCCGCTCGACATCGACGCGCTGCTCGACAGCGTTCCCACCGGCGACCGCCTTTACGTCTGCGGCCCCAAGGTTATGCTCGACGCCGTGCTCGAGCGCACCCAGGCGCGCGGCTGGGACCACGACCGCGTGCACTTCGAACTCTTCACCGAGCCCGTCGCGGAAGAGGGCGACCAGCCCTTCGAGGTGGAGCTCGCCCAGTCGGGCCAGCGTTTCACCGTGCCGGCCGACCAGAGCATCCTCGACTGCCTCATCGAGAACGGCTGTGACCCGATGTTCGACTGCAAGCGCGGCGAATGCGGCGTATGCGCAGTGCCCGTGCTCGAAGGCGAGATCGATCACCGCGACTACGTGCTCACCGCCCGCGAGAAGGCGGAAGGCAACGTCATGCAGATCTGCATCTCGCGCGTCAAGGGCGCGCGCCTGGTGCTGGACATCTGAAGCCAGGAGCCACTAGAACCATGACCTCGTACCGAGACAACCCCGATGCCATTCGCGCGCTGGTGCAGGATGATCGCGTGCACCGCGACCTGTACACCAGCCAGGAACTGTTCGAGCTGGAGCAGGAGCACTTCTTTGCCAACACCTGGAACTACGTCGGCCATGAAAGCCAACTGCCGAAACCCGGCGACTGGATCAGCAACGAGATCGCGGGCCGCCCGCTGATCATCGTGCGCCACTCCGATGGCAGCGTGCGCGCGATGATGAATCGCTGCGCCCACAAAGGCTCGCGGCTCGTGAACGGGCCCTGCGGCAACACCGGCAAGTTCTTCCGCTGCCCATACCACGCCTGGACATTCAAGACAGACGGCGCACCGCTCGCGATTCCGCTGAAGACGGGCTACGAGCACACGCAACTGCACGAGTGCGAGTCGGGCAAGGGCCTCACCACCGTGAAGCACGTGCGCAGCCACCGCGGTTTCATCTTCGTGAAGATCAACGACGCGGGCCCCGGCTTCGACGAATACTTCGGCGACTCGCTGAGCTCCATCGACAACATGGCCGACCGCTCGCCCGAAGGCGAGCTCGAAATCGCGGGCGGCTGCCTGCGCTTCATGCACCAGTGCAACTGGAAGATGTTCGTCGAGAACCTCAACGACACCATGCATCCCATGGTGGCGCACGAGTCCTCGGCCGGCACCGCCAAGCGCATGTGGGCCGACAAGCCCGAAGACGAGCCCAAGCCCATGGCGGTAGAGCAGTTCGCCCCCTTCATGTCCGACTACAAGTTCTTCGAGGACATGGGCATCCGCACCTACGACAACGGCCACAGCTTCACGGGTGTGCACTTCAGCATCCACAGCAAGTACAAGGCGATCCCTGCGTACGACGACGCCATGAAGGCGCGCTACGGCGAGGAGAAGACGGCGCAGATCCTCGGCATGGCGCGGCACAACACCGTGTACTACCCGAACCTCACGATCAAGGGCGCGATCCAGGCGATCCGCGTGGTCAAGCCGATCTCGGCCGACAAGACGCTGATCGAGAGCTGGACCTTCCGCCTCAAGGGCGCGCCGCCCGAACTGCTGCAGCGCACCACCATGTACAACCGGCTCATCAATTCGCCGTTCTCGGTGGTCGGGCATGACGACCTGCAGGCCTATCGCGGCATGCAGGCCGGCCTGCACGCGAGCGGCAACGAGTGGGTCAGCCTGCACCGCGACTACGACCCTTCGGAGCTGAAGGGCGGCGAGATCACCACGGGCGGCACCAACGAACTGCCCATGCGCAACCAGTACCGCAGCTGGGTCCAGCGCATGACGGAGACGATGTGATGGCCGGCACCACAGAAGTCACCCGCCAGGACCTGATCGACTTCGTCGTGAACGAAGCGCACCTGCTCGACACGCGCCGCTACGAAGAATGGAACGCGCTCTTTACCGATGACGCCTTCTACTGGGTGCCGCTCGTGCCTGACCAGGAAGACGGCCTCAACCACACCTCGCACCTCTACGAAGACAAGCTGCTGCGCGACCTGCGCATCGAGCGCCTCAAGAGTCCGCGCGCTTTCTCTCAGCAGCCGCCGAGCCGCTGCCACCACCTGTTGCAAGTGCCGGTGGTCGAGCAGTTCGATGCCGAGGCCAATCGCTACGTGGTGCGCACCGGGTTCCACTACACCGAATCGCAGGGCGACGAGCTGCAGTTCTACGTCGGCACCTTCTTCCACCACCTCACGGTGCAGGACGGCGCGCTGCGCATGACGCTCAAGCGCGTCAACTTGCTCAACTGCGACGCGGCCCTGCCGGCCGTGCAGCTCTTCATCTAGGGACGCGATGCAAGACTCCACCGCTCTCGCCACCGTCCACGACGTTTTTGCGGCTACCGCGGCGCGCACGCCGCAAGCCGAATTCCTGTTCACCGAATCGGTGACTGCGGCCGCCTATGGCATCGAAGCAGGCGCCATCCGCTGGGGCCAGGCAGCGGAGCAGATCGAACGCCTGCGCGCGGCCTACGCGCAAGCCGGCTACGGGCACGGTCATCGCGTCGGCCTGCTGCTGGAGAACCGGCCTGCCTTCATCTTCCACTGGCTCGCGCTAAATGCGCTGGGCGTAAGCGTGGTGCCGATCAACGCCGAGATGCGCTCGGCCGAGCTGGTCTACCTGATTGGCCACAGCGAGATCGGCCTGGCTGTGACGCTGCCGGCGCGCGCGGCTGACCTGCGTGCCGCGGCAGCGCAGGCAGGCGTGGCGTTCGAGACGATGGGGCCTGAAGACGCGGTGCCGCCAGCGAAGACCGCCGCACCGCGCGCCCATGAACCCGTGGGCGCCGACACCGAATGCGGCTTGCTCTACACCTCGGGCACCACGGGCCGGCCAAAGGGCTGCATCCTGAGCAATGCCTACTTCCTGCGTGCGGGTGAGTGGTACGCGGCGCTCGACGGCGTGTGCAGCATCCGTCCCGATGCTGAGCGCGTCATCACGCCGCTGCCGCTCAACCACATGAACGCGATGGCCTTCTCCACCATGGTGGTGCTGGTCGCGGGCGGCTGCCTGGTGCAGCTCGATCGCTTCCATCCGAAGACGTGGCTGGCGAGTGCAAAGGAGAGCGGCGCGACCATCGTTCACTACCTGGGCGTGATGCCGGCCATGCTGCTGTCCGCGCCCGCATCGGCGGCCGACTGCGACCACGTTATTCGCTGGGGCTTCGGCGCCGGCGTGGACCGCAAGAACCATTCGCCCTTCGAGGAGCGCTTCGGCTTCCCGCTGGTTGAGGCCTGGGCCATGACCGAGACCGGCGCAGCCGCCTGCATCATGGCCAACCGCGAGCCGCGCCTTGTGGGCACCAGCTGCTTCGGACGGCAGGAAAACTTCGTAGAGATTCGCCTCATGGGCGAAGATGGAAGCGACGTCGGCGTCGATGCACCGGGCGAGCTGCTGGTGCGTTCGGCCGGCGATGACCCGAAGCGCTATTTCTTCTCCGGCTACCTGAAGGACGAGGAGGCCACGCGCGAAGCCTGGGCCGACGGCTGGTTCCACACCGGCGACCTGGTGCGCCGCGATGCAGAGGGCAACTTCTTCTTCGTCGATCGCAAGAAGAACGTGATCCGCCGCAGCGGCGAGAACATTTCCGCCGTCGAGGTCGAGAGCGTGCTCAACCAGCACCCGGCGGTAAAGACTTCGGCCGTGGCCGCCACGCCCGATGCGGTGCGCGGCGACGAAGTGCTGGCCTGCATCGTGATGCGCGAGGGCGTCGATGTCTCGCAGCGCGCGCAGGTCGCCGCCAGCATCGTCGAACACGCATTGGCCCAGCTGGCGTACTACAAGGCGCCCGGCTACGTGGCCTTCGTCGATGCGCTGCCGCTCACGCCTTCGCAGAAGATCCAGCGCGGTCAACTGCGCGAAATGGCGCAGTCGCTGCCCGGCCAGGGCCATTGCGTCGACACACGCGCCATGAAGAAGAGGCAGGCATGACGATTAAACGACGGCTCTCTTACGAAGGCGTCGCGGTCGCGGTGCCTGTCACCGTGCCCTACGTGCGTTATTCCACGCGCACGGCGCACTGGTTCATCGGCCAAGCCATCGAGGCGCTGGTCGAGGCCAGTGGGGTGGCCAAGGAGCAGATCGATGGCCTGTGCCTCAGCAGTTTCTCGCTCGCGCCCGACACGGCCGTTGGCGTCACACAGCACCTGGGCCTGTCGCCGCGCTGGCTCGACCATGTGCCCACCGGCGGTGCCTCGGGCGTGATGTGTCTGCGCCGCGCCGCGCGGGCCGTGCAGGCGGGCGATGCCGACATCGTGGCCTGCGTGGGGGCCGACACCAACCACGTGGATTCCTTCCGCCAGACGCTCGGCAGCTTCAGCAACTTCGCGCGCGATGCAAGCTACCCCTACGGCTCGGGCGGCCCGAACTCGATCTTCGCGTTCATCACCGCCAACTACATGCGCACCTACGGAGCGAAGCGCGAAGACTTCGGCCGCATCTGCGTGGACCAGCGCACCAACGCGCTGGGCAACCCGAACGCGATGTTCAAGAAGGGCCTGACGCTCGATGAGTACATGGCCGCGCGCCCCATCTCCGACCCCATTCACCTGTTCGACTGCGTGATGCCATGCGCGGGCGCCGATGCCTTCCTCGTGATGAGCGAGGAGCGTGCACGCGACCTGGGCCTGGCGCATGTGGTGATCCGCGGCGCCATCGAACGCCACAACGCCTACGCCGAAGACCCCGTGATGGTGCAGGGCGGATGGCGTAAGGACCGCGACGATCTGTACGCGCAGGCCGGCATCCAGCCCGCCGAACTCGACTTCGTGCAGACCTACGACGACTACCCCGTCATCGTGATGATGCAATTCGAAGACCTGGGCTTCTGCGAGAAGGGCGAAGGCCCGGCCTTTGTGCAGGCCAACACCATGACCTTCGACGGCAGCTTTCCGAACAATACGAGTGGCGGGCAGCTCTCGGCCGGACAGGCGGGTGCGGCGGGTGGCTTCCTCGGCATGGTCGAGGCGATCCGCCAACTGACCGATCAGGCCGGCCCACGCACCGTGCCCGACGCACAACTGGGCCTGGTCGCCGGCTTCGGCATGGTGACCTACGACCGCTGCCTGTGCACAGGCGCCGTCATCCTCGGGAGACCCGCATGACGATGCCCCTGATGCGCCCCCCGCGCAAGAACCCGGTGCTGCGCACCCGGCAGATGAACCTGCCGCCCGGCGCGCGTGGCCGCGTGGCGCTCGGCCTCACGGCTGCTGCCGCTGAAGGCCGTTTCGAACTGCAGACCTGTGAAGACTGCGGCACGGTGCAGTACCCGCCGCGCGAGGTCTGCCACAAGTGCCTCTCGGCGGCCCTGCGCTGGCGCCAGCAGAGCGGCGAGGGCGAACTGCTCGGCAGCACCACGCTGCATCACAGCAACGACCTGTTCTTCCGCGAGCGGCTGCCATGGCGGCTGGGCCTGGTGCACCTCGATGCCGGGCCAACGCTCATGGTCCACCTGCATGGCGAGGTTGGCGATGCTCCGCAGCGCGTGCGTGTCGGCGCCCGGCTCGACCGTGCGGGGCAGGCCGTTCTCATTGGTTTTCCGAATGAAGGGAGTGCCCACATGGCCGACGACAAGATGCTTCGCGAAATGACCAGCGACCCGAAGTTCCGCAAGGCGCTGGTGACCGACGGCAAGACCGAGACCGGCCAGGCCATCGTGCGCGCACTGGTGAAAGCTGGCGCCGACATCGTCTGGGTCGGCCATGCCGAGCCCTGGAAGAAGATGGGCGATGGGCTCGACGACATCTCGGCGCTACCGCAGGTCACGCTCGTGCCGCTGGACTTGACCAACGGCCGCCAGGTGACCGAGCTTGCGGGCTCCATCGGCGGCAAGGTCGACATCGTGATCAACAACGCCGAGGTGCACCGCACCTTCGGCATCGGCGCGCGGCGCGGCACCGACGTGGCCAAGGCCGAGATGGACATCAACTACTTCGGCCTGCTGCGACTGGCGCAAGAGTTCGGCCCCGCGCTCAAGGGCCGCTCGGCCGATGGCGCGACGGGCGCGACCGCATGGGTCAACCTGCTGTCGATCTACGCGCTGAGCAACTTCCCGCCGCACGGCACCTTCAGCGCATCGAAGGCGGCCGCGCATTCGCTCGCGCAGTGCCTGCGTGCCGAGATGCGGCCGGCCGGCATCCGCGTGATCAACGTGTTCCCGGGGCCCATCGACGACGAATGGAACCAGCACACGCCACCGCCCAAGCTCGCACCCACCGCGCTAGCCAATGCCATCGTGAAGGCGCTGCGCGACGGCGTGGAAGACGTCTACCCCGGCGACGTGGCGCAGGAGTGGCTGGAGCGCTGGCGCGACAACCCCAAGGTGCTCGAGCGCGAGTTGGCCGCAGGCGGCTGAGAACAGGAGCCACACGATGACGACAACCACCGAACTGATGTCCGCCGCCGAAATCCTCAGCGGCCTCGTGACCGCAATGGCCAGTGGCCGCATCCGCGTGATCGACCTCACGCAGACGCTCACGCCCGAGTTCCCGCAGATCGCGCTGCCGCCAGAGATGGGCCAGTGCTGGCCCTTCCGTATCGAGGAAGTGTCGAAGTACGACGAGCGCGGCCCGGGCTGGTACTGGAACAATTTTTCCTGCGGCGAGCACACCGGCACGCACTTCGACGCGCCGATCCACTGGATCTCCGGCCGCGACCTGCCGAACAACTCGGTCGACACCATTCCCGTGCAGCACTTCGTAGCGCCGGCCTGCGTGATCGATTGCTCTCCGCAGGTGAAGGACGACCCCGACTACCTGCTGACCCTCGAGGACATCGAGGCCTACGAGGCAGCGCATGGCCGCATCCCCAAGGGCGCGTGGGTGCTGATGCGCACCGACTGGTCGAAGCGCACCGACCCGGAGGCCTACCAGAACTTCGATGAAACGGGCCAGCACACGCCGGGCCCGAGCACCGCGGCCGTTCGCTTCCTGGTCGAGCAACGCGACGTGCTGGGCTTCGGCTCCGAAGCCATCGGCACCGACGCGGGGCAGGGCTATCACCTGCGGCCGCCGTACCCGTGCCACTACTACATGCACGGCGCGGGCCGCTACGGGCTGCAGTGCCTGAGCAATCTCGACCTGCTGCCACCGGCCGGCGCGGTGCTGATCTGCCCGCCGCTGAAGATCGAGAAGGGCAGCGGCAGCCCGCTGCGTGTGCTCGCGTTGGTAGGAGCTTCGGCATGAACACGGCGCCCAAGATCGCGGCCGTCACCGGCGGCAGCGCCGGCATCGGCAAGGCGATCTGCGAAGACCTGCTCGCGCAGGGCTACGAGGTGGTGTCGCTCGCGCGCCGCAAGGCCGAGATCGATCACCCGAAGCTGCACAGCATCGAGGTCGACCTGAGCGACCGCGCAGCTACCGGCGAGGCAGTGCGCGAGCTGGTCGAACGCTTTGCGCCGACCACCATCGTCCACAACGCAGGCGTCATCCGCGCCGCGCTGCTGCCCGAAGTGAAGCTCGACGACCTCGACGCGCTGGTCGACCTGCACCTGGGCTGTGCGATACAGCTCGTGCAAGGTGCGTTGCCCGCGATGCGTGCACAGCGCTTCGGCCGCGTGGTGCTGCTGTCGTCACGCGCCGCGCTGGGCCTGGCCACGCGCACCAGCTACTCGGCCACCAAGGCCGGCATGCTGGGCATGGCGCGCACCTGGGCGCTGGAGTTGGCGGCCGACGGCATCACGGTGAACGTGGTGGCCCCGGGGCCGATCCGTACCGACATGTTCTACGACGTGGTCGAGGCCGGCAGCGAGAAGGAACGCGCGCTCGCAGCCTCGGTGCCGGTCAAGCGCCTTGGCGAATCGGCCGATGTGGCACGCGCCGTGCGTTTCTTCGCCGATGCCGACAACAGCTTCGTCACGGGCCAGGTGCTGTATGTGTGCGGCGGCACCAGCGTCGGAAGTCTCGCCCTCTGAGTTTTTGCTTTCCTCACGTTCATCCAAAACCACCTCTGGAGTCTCGCCATGAAAGTCCTGAACCGAATTCGCACACTCGCGGCCATTGCCGCGGGCCTCGGCGCGCTGAGCGCCGCGAGCGCGTGGGCCGCCGATCTCAAGGTCGGCTTCATCACCTCGATGTCGGGGCCGGTGTCGTCGCTCGGCATTCCGTACGACAAGGGCATGAAGGCTGCAGTGGCCTACAAGTCGGAGGTCGCAGGCCGTAAGGTCCAGGTGATCCAGCTCGACGATGCGTCCGACCCGTCCACGGCGGCGCGCAACGCGCGCAAGCTGATCGAGGAAGACAAGGTCGACGTCATCATCGGCACGGCCGGTGCACCGGGCTCGCTGGCCATTGCCGGCGTGGCGCGTGAAACCAAGACCCCGCTGATCTCCATCGCCAATGCCGACCTGGCCGGCGAGGAGGGCGCATGGATGGTGACGCTGCCGCAGCCTGCGCCATTGATGATGGGCGCGATGGTCGAGAAGATGAAGCAGGCCGGCGTGAAGACGGTGGCCTACATCGGCTACTCCGACGCCTGGGGCGACCTGGTGTACGACGCGCTCATGAAGTCGGCGCCCGGGGCGGGCATCAAGGTGGTGTCGAACGAGCGCTATGCGCGCAGCGATTCGTCGGTGGCCGGCCAGGTGCTGAAGATCGTGGCGCTGCGCCCCGACGCGGTGATCACCGGCGCCTCAGGCACGCCAGGTGCGTTGCCGTACCTGGCACTGACCGAGCGCGGCTACAAGGGAAAGATCTACGGCATGCATTCGCTGATCAACCCCGACTTCATCCGCGTCGGCGGCCCGTCGGTCGAAGGCCTGTTGGCGCCCACGGGCCCGGTGGTGGTGGCTGAACAGTTGCCCGACAACAACCCGATGAAGAAGATCGCGATGGACTTCCGCGCCGCCTATCAGAAGGCCAACGGCGCGGCGCCCACCGACACCTTCTCGGCCTACAGCTTCGATGCGTGGCTGATCTACCTCGACGCTGCGCAGCGCGCGTTGGCCAGCAAGGCTGAACCGGGTACGCCGCAATTCCGGCTGGCTCTGCGTGATGCCATCGTCAGTACCAAGGAGCTGGTTGGTACGCACTCGGTCTACAACTTCAAGCCTACCGATCGCTATGGTTCTGACGACCGCTCGCGTGTTGTCGTGAAGCTCGAGAAGGGGCAATGGAAGCTGGTGCCCTGAGATGACATCCGGCTCTTCAGGGTGCGCTCACGCCGACGGGGTACCTTGCTCCGCGAATGTCCCCCGGCCTGCGGCCTCCTCCTTTATTTCGCTGCGCAAGGCACCCCATCGGCGTGATCGTTCAGCGCAGTGGTTGATCGGCCCGCATAAGCGCAGCGTCCATGTGCGAATGGCACCGGGTGCTCCCCGCAGCGAAATAAAGGAGGAGCCGAAGGCGGGGGACATTCGCGGAGGGGAGTACCCGGTGTCATTCGCACGCACCCCGAACGCCAAGTCCCAGTTTTGGAAACCGAAATGAAGAACAAATTCACCCACATCCTCAGCGCCACGGTACTTGCCCTGGCGGCTTCACAGACCCTGGCGGCCGACCTGAAGATCGGCTTCATCAGCTCGCTCTCGGGTCCAGTGGCCGCACTCGGCATTCCGTACGAAAAGGGTATCCGCGCCGCCATTGCCGAGCACCCGGAGATTGCTGGACGCAAGGTCCAGCTGATCGTGCTCGACGACGCGTCAGACCCCACCACCGCCGGCCGCAACGCACGCAAGCTGGTGACCGAGGACAAGGTCGACGTGCTCATCGGAACGTCGGGTGTTCCCGGCGCCATGGCCATCGCCGCAGTGGCCAAGGAACTGAACACGCCGCTGATCTCGCCCACGCCGGTCACCATCGCCGGCCCCGAGGGCGCGTGGACGGTGACGGTATCGCAACCGTTCCCGCTCATGGTCGCTGGGGTGGTCGAGCGCATGAAGAAGTCGGGCGTGAAGACGGTGGCCTTCATCGGTTTTTCCGACGCGCTGGGCGATCTGGCCTACGACTCGCTGGTGAAGAGCGCCGACGCCGCCGGCATCAAGGTGGTGGCGAACGAACGCTATGCGCGCAGCGATTCTTCTGTGGCCGGGCAGGTGCTGAAGATCGTCGCGTCGCGGCCTGATGCTGTGTTCGCGGGCAACTCGGGCACGCCCGGTGCGCTGCCTTACATCGCGCTGGCTGAGCGTGGCTACAAGGGCAAGATCTACGGCACGCACGGCCTCATCAACGCCGACTTCGTGCGCGTGGGTGGCGCTTCCATCGAAGGCCTGCAGGTGCCCAGCGGCCCGGTGCTGGTGGCCGACCAACTGCCCGACAGCAACCCGATCAAGAAGGTGTCGATGGGCTTTCGCAACGCCTACCAGAAGGTCAACGGTGTGGTGCCGACCGATGCGTTCTCGTCGTACACCTACGACGCCTACCTGCTGCTGGCCGATGCGGCATCGCGCACCAAGGGCGAGCCGGGCACGCCACAGTACCGCACGGCGCTGCGCGACGCCATCGTGGCTACCCGCGAGCTGGTGGGAACGCACGGCATCTACACCTTCAAGCCCGACGACCGCTATGGCTCCGACCAGCGCGGCGTGGTCATCGTGCAGATGACCAAGGGCCAGTGGAAGCTGGTTCCGTAGTCTTCGCCGAACTACCGAGCACACCGCCATGACCATCTATCGCAATCGCCCCGATCTTGTCGCGGCGCTGGTGCAGGACGACCGGGTGCACCGCGACCTGTACCTCAACGAAGAGCTTTTCGCGCTGGAACAGGAGAACCTGTTCGCCAACACATGGGTCTTTCTTGGCCATGCGAGCCAGGTGCCCGAGGCCGGCGACTTCGTCACGCAGGACATCGCGGGGCGGCCGCTGCTGATGGTGCGCCAGCCCGATGGCGATGTGCACGTGCTCTACAACCGCTGCGCCCACAAGGGCACGCAACTGGTGACGGACGAGAGCGGCAACACCGGTCGTTTCTTCCGCTGCCCGTATCACGCGTGGACCTACAAGCTCGACGGCGCGCCGCTCGGGCTGCCGCTGAAGAACGGCTACGAGGGCACTCAACTCAAGGCCTGCGAGTCGGGGCAGGGGCTCTCTGTGGTGAAGAACGTGAAGGTGTATCGCGACTTCGTGTTCGTGCGACTTTCCGACAGCGGGCCTTCGTTCGAGGATTACTTCGGCGAGGTGCTGGGCGCCATCGACAACATGGTCGACCGCTCGCCCGAGGGCAAGCTGACCGTGGGCGGCGGCGTGCTGCGCAACATCGTCCACTGCAACTGGAAGATGTATCTGGAGAACATCAACGACACGGTGCACCCGATGTCGACGCACGAGTCGGCCACCAAGGCGGCCGAGGCGCTGTGGGAAGGCCATGCGCCCACAGACCCCAAGCCGATGGCGATGGAGCAGATATTGCCTTTCGGCTCGGGCTACGAATTCTTCGACAAGATGGGCGGGCGAGTGTTCGCCAACGGGCACAGCGTGCTGGGGGTGAACTTCAGCATCCACTCCAACTACGCGCAGTTGCCCGAGTACGAGGCCGCGATGAGTGCGGCGCACGGCGAGGCGCGTGCCACCGAAATATTGCAGCGCTCGCCGCAGAACTCGGTCTTCTACCCGAGCCTGTCGGTCAAGGGCTCGCCGCAGGCCATTCGCGTGATCCGCCCTCTGGCGGCCAATCGCACGCTGATCGAGGCCTGGAGCTTCCGCGCGGCGGGTGCTCCCGCGCTGCTGTTCGAGCGCGCCATGAGCTACAACCGCCTCGTGTTCTCGCCGATGTCGGTGGTCGCGCACGACGACGTGCACCTGTTCGAGAGCATCCAGCAGGGTCTGCGCGCCGGCGGCAACGAGTGGGTGAGCCTGCACCGCAACTACGACCCGGCCGAGACGCAGCAAGCCACGGTCACCACCAACGGCACCAACGAACTGCTGATGCGCAACCAGTTCCGCGCCTGGGCGAAGTCCATGGCGGCGGGCATGGAGGCTGCGGCATGACGGACCCGCGCGATTTCGTCGCCCACGAGGCGGCGCTGCTCGACGAGCGGCGCTTCGACGACTGGCTGGCCCTGTTCGCCGAAGACGGCCACTACTGGGTGCCGCTGCTCGGTGCGGCGCAGGCCGATCCGCTCTCGCACAACTCGCTGGCCTATGAAGACAGGCTGCTGCTGCAGTTGCGCGTCGACCGCCTCAAGAACCCGCGTGCGCATTCGCAGCATCCCGCCAGCCACAGCCAGCATGTGCTGCAGCCCTCGCGCATCGAGCGCGAGGAGGGCGACGAAGCATGGCTGCGCACGCCGTTCCTCTACGTCGAGGCGCGTGGCGAAGACCAGATCCTGCTGAGCGGCACCGCCCGCCATCACCTTGTTCGCACTCCCACCGGCTGGTCGATCCGCGAGAAGCGCATCGACCTGCTCAACGCCCCGCGCGCGTTGCCGGCCATCCAGTTGTTCATCTGAGTTACCCACCTGTCCATTCCAACAATCCTCACCGGAGCTACGACATGAAGAGCCTGATGCAGATCCTGACGCGCGGCACCCTCGCCGCGGCGCTGACCGCCTGTGGCATAGCGAGCGCCTTCGCGGCCGACCTCAAGGTCGGCCTCAGCGTGTCGCTGTCGGGGCCGAACTCCTCGCTGGGCGTGCCCTATGCCAAGGGCATGCAGGCCGCGCTGGCCTACAAGGGCGAGGTGAACGGCCGCAAGATCCAGCTCGTCGTGCTCGACGACGGCTCCGACCCCACCACGGCAGGGCGCAACGCGCGCAAGCTGATCGAGGAAGAAAAAGTCGACGTGCTCATGGGCACATCGGGCGTGCCGGCTGCCATCGCGATGGCGCAGGTGGGCAAGGAGGCGAAGACGCCGATGATCGGCCTCACGCCCATCCTGCTCGACCCCAACGAGAACCCGTGGGTGATGACCGTGGCGCAGCCGACGCAACTGATGATCGATGCGGTCGTCGAGCGCATGAAGCGCAACAACGTGAAGACCGTTGGCTACATCGGCTTCTCCGACGCGTGGGGCGACTTGGTCTACGACGCGTTGATGAAGGCCGCGCCCGGTGCCGGCATCAAAGTGGTGAGCAACGAGCGCTATGCGCGTGCCGATGCCTCAGTGACGGGCCAGGTGCTGAAGATCGTGGCGCTGCGGCCCGACGCGGTGATGACCGGCGGTGCCGGCACGCCGGGCGCGCTGCCGTTCCTTGCGCTGCAGGAGCGCGGCTTCAAGGGCGGCGTGTACGGCCAGCACGGCCTTATCAACCCCGACTTCGTGCGCGTGGTCGGCGCGGCCGGCCAGAACGCGCTGATGCCCACAGGCCCGGTGATCGTCGCCGAGCAGCTGCCGGACAACTACCCGACCAAGAAGATCGCGACCGACTTCCGTGCCGTGTTCCAGAAGGTCAACAACGCACCGACCAGCGATGCCTTCTCGGCCTATTCGTTCGACGGCTGGCTGGTGTTCGTCGATGCCGCCTCGCGCGCCATGAAGAAGGCGGAGCCGGGCACGCCGGAGTTCCGCGTGGCGCTGCGCGATGCCATCTTCAGCACGAAGGAAGTGGTGGGCACGCATGGCGTCTATACCTTCAAGCCCGGCAGTCTCTACGGCGTGGACGAACGCGCCCGCGTGATCGTCAAGCTCGACAACGGCCAATGGAAGCTCGCACCTTGAACCTCTCGCCTTTGCTTTTCCGGAGGGCTGCGCGATGACATGGGACGTGGCGCTGATTCTCCTCACCGACGGCCTGGCCAACGGGGCCGTCTATCTGCTGGCCGGGCTCGGGCTGGTGTTGATCTTTTCCGTCACGCGGGTGGTGTTCGTGCCGTTCGGCGACATCGCGGCCTTTGCGGCCCTGTCGCTCGCGGCCTTCGAAACCGACCGCGTGCCGCCGACCATCGGCATGGTCGCGGTGCTGGCCGCGCTGGCCCTGGCCACCGAGATCGGCAGCCTGCTGCGTCGCGGCGAAGCCGCGCGCATTCCGAAGGCGGTGCTGATGTGGGGCGTGCTGCCCGCCATTCCGTGCGTGCTCGCATGGCTGGCGGCGCGGCCGGGCGTGCCGGTGGCGGTGCACATCGCGGTGGCGGTGCTGCTGGTGGTGCCGATCGCGCCGCTGCTGGCGCGGGTGGTGTTCCAGCCGATCGCGGATGCATCGGTGCTGGTGCTGCTGATCGTGTCGCTGGCGCTGCACTTTTTGCTGTCGGGGCTGGGCCTGCTGTTCTTCGGGCCCGAGGGTTCGCGCACCACGCCGCTGACCAGTGCGGTGTTCACGCTGGGTGACGGCTTCACCGTCAGCGGGCAGGTGGTGCTGATGGTGGGAGCGGCCATCGTACTGAGCGGGCTGTTCTTCCTGGTGTTCGAGCGCACGGTGGCGGGCAAGGCGCTGCGCGCCACGGCTGTGAACCGGGTGGGCGCGCGGCTGGTCGGCATCCGGCCGGTGCGCACAGCGCTGCTGGCGTACGGCTGCGCCTCGCTGCTGGCGGGGCTGATCGGCGTGCTGATCGCGCCGGTGACGACGATGTATTACGACTCGGGCTTCATCATCGGCCTGAAGGCTTTCGTGGCCGCGATCATCGGCGGACTCGTGAGCTACCCGATGACGGCCATTGGTGCGCTCGCGGTCGGTGTGGTGGAGAGCTTTGCCTCGTTCTGGAGCGGTGCGCTGAAGGACGTGATCGTGTTCAGCCTGCTGATCCCGGTGCTCATGCTGCGGTCTTTCATGGCCACACACGCCGAAGAGGAAGAAGACGAGGTGGACCAATGAACGCCAACCGAAAACGCGTGGGCTGGATCGGCCTCGTGGTCGTCGTGCTGGCACTGGTGCCGGTGCTGGCGGGCAGCTTCACCGTCTCGCTGCTCAACGATATCGGCATCGGCGCGCTGGTGGCGCTGGGCCTCGTTCTGCTGACGGGCGTGGGTGGCGCCACCTCGTTCGGGCAGGCGGCCTTCGTGGGCATCGCGGCTTATGCCACCGCATGGCTGACGACGGCGCAGGGCATGTCGCCCTGGATCGGGCTGCTGTTCGCGCTGCTGCTCACCGGGCTGTCGGCGCTGGCCATCGGCATGCTCACGCTGCGGCTCGGCGGGCACTTCCTGCCGCTGAGCACCATCGCTTGGGGGTTGTCGATCGCGATGCTGTTCGGCAACGTCGATGCGCTCGGGCGGCACACGGGGCTGTCGAACATTCCGGCGCTGCAGGTCGCGGGCTGGTCGCTGGCCGATCCGCGCGCGATGTACTACCTGATCTGGGTGGTGGTCGGGCTGGCCTGCCTGTTCAGCCACAACCTGCTGCAGTCGCGGCCAGGGCGCGCGATTCGCGGGCTGCGCGGCGGTGCGACGCTGCTGGCGAGCGTGGGGGCGGATGCGTACCGCGTGCGGCTCTCGCTGTTCGTGACAGCCGCGCTGTTCGCGGGGCTGGCGGGCTGGCTCTATGCGCACATGAATCGCTTCGTGAGCCCGTCGCCCTTCGACGTGCGCGCCAGCATCGAGTACCTGCTGATGGCTGTGGCCGGCGGTCTTGGCCAACTGGGGGGCGCGCTGGTGGGCGCCGCGCTGGTGCTGGTGCTGAAGAACGGCCTGCAGGACGTGCTGCCGATGCTCACGCAGCGCGCCGGCCAGCTGGAGGCCGTGGCCTTCGCCGCGCTGTTCATCCTGCTGCTGCACTTTGCGCGTGGCGGCGTGATGGGGCTGTTGCGCCGCTGGACGCGCCGTCGCGGTGCTGCGCAAGGGCCGTCGCGCCATGAAGCGCCGCCGGTCGAGCCCCTGACGCATCGCACGCTGCCCCAGCGCGGCTCGCAGGTGCTGTCTGTGAACGGCGCGGTCAAGCGCTTCGGCGGGCTTATCGCGGTCAACGACGTGAGCTTCGATGTGAAGGCCGGCGAGATCGTCGGGCTGATCGGGCCGAACGGCGCGGGCAAGTCGACCATGTTCAACCTGCTGACCTGCACGCTGCCGATGAGCGCGGGCCAGGTGCGCTTTCTGGACCACGACATCGCCGGCATGCCGCAGCGCGAGGTGGCGCGGCTGGGGCTGGCGCGCACCTTCCAGCACGTGAAGCTGCGCCCGCACATGAGCCTGCTGGACAACGTGGCGCTTGGCGCGCATTCGCGCACGCGCTCGGGCATCCTGAAGGCGGGGCTGCGGCTCGATCGCATGGAAGAAAGCCAGATCCTGCAGGAGGCGCAACGCCAGCTCGACCGCATCGGCCTGGGCGACCGCGCGCACGAACTTGCGGGCAGCTTGCCGCTGGGCACGCAGCGCATCCTGGAAATTGCGCGCGCTCTGGCCGCCGACCCTGTGCTGCTGGTGCTCGACGAGCCGGCCGCCGGCCTGCGCCGCAAGGAAAAAATGGCACTCGGCGATTTGCTGCGCAAGCTGCGCGAGGAGGGGGTGACCATCCTCATCGTCGAACACGACATGGACTTCGTGATGAAACTGGTGGACCGACTGGTGGTGATGAACTTCGGCTCCAAGCTCGTGGAGGGCGTGCCGTCGGCGGTGCGCGCGGACGAGCGTGTGCAAGCGGCTTACCTGGGGAGCGTTGTATGACCGCGATGCTGGAGATTGGCGACTTGCACGTGTCGTACGGACAAGTCGAGGCGGTGCGCGGGGTATCGCTGGACTTGCAGCCTGGGCAGATCATTTCGGTGATCGGGCCGAACGGCGCTGGTAAGACGACATTGCTGGCGGCTGCCATGGGCCTGCTGCCCTGCAAGGGCACGCTGCGTTTCGAAGGCGAAGACCTGCAGGGGCTGGACGTGGAAGCGCGCGTGGAACGTGGGCTGTGCCTCGTGCCCGAGAAGCGCGAGCTGTTCGGTGAGCTCACCGTGCTCGACAACCTGCAACTCGGCGCGTACGCCAAGCGGCTGCGTGGCGATGCGATGAAGAAGCGGCTGCAGTCGGTGTACGACCGCTTTCCGCGGCTGGCCGAACGGCGCTCGCAGCGCGCAGATACGCTGTCGGGCGGCGAGCGGCAGATGCTGGCCGTGGGACGCGCGCTGATGTCGGCGCCGCGTCTGCTGATGCTCGACGAGCCCAGCCTGGGTCTGGCGCCGCTGATCGTGCGCGACATCCTGACCATCGTGCGCAAGCTGCGGGAAGACGGCGTGTCGATTCTGCTGGTGGAGCAGAACGCACGCGCTGCGCTCGAAAGCTCGGACGAGGGCTATGTGCTGGAGACGGGCGAGATCGCGCTGTCGGGCGCTTCGGCCGAGCTGGCGAGCGATCCGCGGGTGCAGGCGACTTATCTGGGCGGAGGCACGCACGATGACGAGTGATCCGCGCGCCGTGCCGCCTGCCCAGCGCACGCTGCCGGCGATGCTGCAGCGACAGGCCGAGCTGTTCGGCTCGCGTGCGCTGCTGCGGATCGCTGGGAGCGAGTGGACCCATGGCGATGCGGCGTGGGCTGCCGCTGTGCGTGCAGGCGCGTTGGCGGCGGCCGGTGTGGCGCGTGGCGATCGCATTGCGGTGATGTGCGGAAACCGCATCGAGTTTCTAGAGAGCTTTCTCGGTGCGGGCTGGTTGGGGGCATCGATGGTGCCGGTCAACACGGCATCGATGGGGCCGCAGATCGAATACTTCCTGGCGAACAGCGAAGCGAAGCTGCTGGTGATCGAGGCGGGCTTTCTGGAGCGACTGGTCACGGCGGATTTGGCGCGCACAGCGTTGCGAGAGGTCTGGGTGGTTGGTGAAGCGGCATCCAACGCGTGGCGAGCGCCTGAAGGTGTGCGCGTTGTGGCGTATCCCGAGAGCGGGGAGTCCATCGAACCGGCGACGGTGCAGCCCGGCGACCCGCTCGCGATCCTCTACACCTCCGGCACGACAGGGCCGGCCAAGGGCGTGATCTGCCCGCACGCGCAGTACTTCTGGTGGGGCGTGAACAGCGCGGAAGTGCTCGGCGTCGGCGCCGACGATGTGCTGTGCACCACGCTGCCGCTCTTTCACATCAACGCGCTCAACACCTTCGCGCAGGCCGCGCTGACGGGCGCTCAGGTGGTGTTCGAGTCGCGCTTCTCGGCATCGGGCTTCTGGCCGACGATGCGCTCGAGCGGGGCGACGGTGGTGTATCTGCTGGGCGCGATGGTGCCGATCCTGCTCGCGCAGCCGGAAGGGCCCGGTGAACGCGATCACCGCGTGCGCATCGGGCTGGGGCCCGGCGTGCCGTCCGCAGCTGGCATCGCGTTCAAGGCGCGCACAGGCGTGTCGCTACTCGAAGGCTACGGCTCGACCGAAACCAACTTCGCCATCGCCACCGCGCCGAATTCGCCGCGCGGCGGTGTCATGGGCTGGCTGCGCCCGGGCTTCCAGGCATGCGTGGCCGATGAAGACGATGTGGCTCTGCCAGCCGGCGAGGCTGGCGAACTGCTGCTGCGTGCGGACGAGCCGTATGCCTTCGCGAGCGGCTACTTCAACATGCCGGAGAAGACGGTCGAGGCTTGGCGCAATCTCTGGTTTCACACTGGCGACCGCGTGGTGCGCGATGCCGACGGCGCATTCCGATTTGTCGACCGCATCAAGGATGCGATCCGTCGGCGCGGCGAGAACATCTCCTCGTTCGAGGTCGAGCAGGTGTTGCTGAGCCACCCGGGCGTGGCCTCGTGCGCGGTGTATCCGGTGCGCTCCGAACTGGCTGAGGACGAGGTGATGGCGGCGTTGGTGGCGCGCGAGGGCGTGTCGATCGATCCCGCCGAGCTCGCGCGCTTTTGCGAAGGGCGCCTGCCGTACTTCGCCGTGCCGCGCTACATCGATGTGCTGGCCGACCTGCCGCGCACGGAGAACGGCAAGGTGCAGAAGTTCAAGCTGCGCGAGCGCGGCGTGGGGCCGCAGACCTGGGACGGCCGGCCCGCGAGGGCCTGAGGCACGACATGACGAGCGCAGCGCTGCTCCCGCTTTCAGGACGCGTGGCGTTCGTGACGGGCGCGGGGCAAGGGTTGGGAGCGGCCATTGCGCGTGGGCTGGCGGAGGCCGGGGCGCGCGTGGCCCTGGCCGATATCGAGCTTGCGAATGCCGAGGCCGCCGCGGCAGAGGTCGGCGGGCTCGCCTTGCAACTCGATGTGCGTGACGAGGCGGCGTTCTCCGCTTGCTTCGACAAGGCCGTTGCACATTTCGGCGCCGTCGACGTCATGGTCAACAACGCGGCGCGCACGCCGACCACATCGCTCTGGGACATCACGCCTGAAGAGTGGGATGACGTGCTCGCCGTCAACCTGCGCGGCAGCTTCTTCGGCTGCCGCATTGCCGGGCGGCACATGCGCGAGCGCGGCGCGGGTCGCATCGTCAACCTGACGTCAATGGCCGGGCAGCAGGCCAGCACCGCGACTGGCGCGCACTACGCAGCGAGCAAGGCCGGGTTGCTGGCACTGACGCGGTCTTTCGCGCAAGAACTCGCGCCGCACGGCGTGACGGTGAATGCGCTGGCCCCTGCGGCGATCCGCAGCCCTGCGCTCGACGCCATGGAGCCTGCGAAGCAGTGGGCGCTGCGGGCGGGCATTCCCCTCGGCCGCTTCGGCTTGCCCGAAGAGGTGGCCGCAGCCGTGGTCTATCTCGCTTCCCCAGCAGCCGCCTTCATGACGGGTGCCACGCTGGACCTCAACGGCGGCCGTTTCATGCGCTGACAACCCTGGCCGGCGCACTCCGTTAAAATGATTCAGAACTAAAACATTCAGGTATGCAATCAAATTCACTCACTGGCCGCCACGCGCTCGTCACGGGCGCGGCACGCGGCATCGGCGCCGAGATCGCCCGTACCCTGGCCGCCGAGGGCGCTGTCCTGACGCTCCTGGGCCGTGACCGTGAGGCGCTGCAGCGCGTGGCCGATTCGCTCGCGGGCAGCGGGCATGGCGTCGTGGCTGCCGACGTGGCCAGCCCCGAGGCGGTGCAGGCGGCGTTCGCCGAGGCCCGCGCCGCGCGGGGCCCGGTCGTTGTTCTCGTCAACAACGCTGGCGCGGCAGAGAGCGCGCCCTTCCTCAAAACCTCGTTCGAGCTCTGGCAACGGATGCTGTCGGTCAACCTCACCGGCAGCTTCCTCTGCGCGCAGGCGGCATTGCCCGACATGCTCGACACCGGCTGGGGTCGCATCGTCAACATCGCTAGCACGGCGGGGCAAAAGGGCTATGCCTACGTGGCGGCCTACACCGCGGCCAAGCATGGCGTGATCGGGCTCACGCGCTCGCTGGCGCTCGAGGTGGCGCGCAAGGGCATCACGGTGAATGCCGTGTGCCCGGGCTACACCGACACCGACATCCTGCGCAACAGCGTCGCCAACGTGGTCGGCAAGACCGGGCGCAGCGAGGCCGATGCACTGGCGGAGTTTTCCAGCGTCAATCCGCAGAAGCGGATCGTGCAGCCGTCCGAGGTGGCCGATGCCGTGCGCTGGCTGTGCGGGCCTGGTGCGGCGTCGGTCACCGGGCAGTCCATCTCGGTTTCAGGGGGAGAAGTGACATGACACGCAACAACGATGCCTCGCACGCCGCGCTGAGCGATGCGGAAGAACTGGGTCACGAAGCCCGCGCGGGCCACGAGGACCACGCGATGCTCAAGCTGTGGCTGCGCATGCTGGCCAGCACCACGCAGATCGAGGCCGAGATCCGGCGCCGGCTGCGCGAGCGCTTCGGCATCTCGCTGGCGCGCTTCGACTACATGGCGCAGCTCTACCGCTACGAGGACGGCCTGAAGATGCGCGTGCTCTCGCGCTACCTGATGGTGACCGGCGGCAACGTCACGGGCCTGACCGACGAACTCGAACGCGAAGGCATGGTGGCGCGCGCGCCCAGCCCCGACGATCGCCGTGCGTGGATCGTGAGCCTCACGCCCACGGGGCGCCGCACCTTCGAGACGATGGCGAGCGAGCACGAGCAGTGGATCCTCGAGATGTTCTCGGGGCTCGACATGAAGACGGTCAAGCAGCTGCACACGCAGCTTGGCCTGCTGCGCGTGCATGTGATGCGCGGCGAGCCGTCGGGCGAGGAGGGCTGAGGATGAGCGACGACACGCACGTCGATCTGGCGGCTGCGAGCAACGAGTTCCGCAGGCCACGGCTGATCCGGTTTTCGGATTGCGACCCGGCGGGCATCGTTTTCTATCCGCAGTACTTCGTGATGCTCAACGGGCTGATCGAGGACTGGGTTAATGAAGGCTTGGAACTCAGCTACCACGGCCTGGTGGCGCAGCGCCGCATCGGCCTGCCGACCGTGAAGCTCGATGTCGACTTCCGCGCCGTGAGTCGCATGGGCGACCAGGTGCTCCTCGGGCTCACGGTGCAGCGGTTGGGCTCGCGTTCGATGACGTTGGCGGTGCGCTGCTTCAGTGCCGCGACGGGCGAAGTGCGCATGCAGATGACGCAGGTGATCGTGACGACTTCGCTGGAGACGCATCGCGCCATTGCTATTCCGGACGACATGCGCGCGGCCATCCTGCGCAACGCGCCGGAGCTGGGCTGAGCTTTATTCAGGTCGCAGGCTCGTTGCTGGCAGCGTCCTGTGCGCGCTTCTTCAGCCAGCCACTGAGCTCTTTCTTCCCCTTGGCATTGGCCGTGCGCCATGCCTCGCGCGCGGCGGCAATGAAGCGCTCTTCTGCCGCATCGGGCACCTCGGAAGGGCGATCTTCCTTGTCGAGCCAGCCCAGCTCCACGTTGCAGTGCCGCTCGATCTGCCGTGCCAGGTTGTCGCCGATGGGCCGGGAACTCTTGATCTGGCTCCACATGCTGGGGGAGATTTCGATCTTCTTCGCAAACGCCTGGTCCAGCCCCTTGGCGGGCAGGCCCGCGGCAACGGCCTCTTCGAGAAAGCGGCGGTGCAGCGCGAGAGCATTGCGGCGGCGCGCGACGGTGATATTGGGCACTGTTCAAAAACAACAACAAGACAAAAAAAGATTGTCCCGGTTGTTGACGCACTCGTAAACACTATTTACAGTTGCCCTCAATCGCGGCCCAAAGCCGTACCCTTTTTCCAACCCTTTACAGCCGACAGCGGCAATTTTTGACTCAGGAACCATCGTGAACACCGCATTGAACCTCACCAGCATTCGACCCGCCTCGGGCCGATCGCTCGTGCGCGTCTGGGCGTGTGGTGGTTTCGACGGCATGCCGTCGTTCCGACTGAATCAGCACCAGAGCCACGTGTATTCCACGAAAGCCGCAGCCAGCCTGCGCGTTGGAAAAATCGAGGATCAGGTGCTACCGGGTGGAGGTTGCGCATAAGCGCACACCTTCCAAGCTCTCTCATACAGAGGCCCGGACACCGCAAGGTTCCGGGCCTTTTTGTTTTTGGTTTCTTGTTTGCCATTTCGGGTGTGCCTTCACCACACCGCCAGAGCCCACCGCGTAGACGGTCTGGCGGGATGTGCAGGAATTGATCTCTCCTGTGCAGCGACGTCGTACGGGGCAGCGCCCAGCGCGCTGCCCGTCGCGTGAGGACACAACCGAAATGGAAAGCGGGTCACCGTTTTTTTTTGAACAACACCGAACCCGAGCGGGACCGGGCCATTGCAGATGGCCCTCCTGCGGAAACCGGCCGCAAAGATTGGGCGGCGCCGGAACTCGTAACCGGACACTTTTTGTTTTTCGACCCGCGTTAGCTCAATGGATCAGAGCACTTGCCTACGAAGCAAGGGGTTGCACGTTCGAGTCGTGCACGTGGGGCCATTTCATTGTTCAGCTGTCACACAACCAAGGAGCCATCATGCGCAAGCGCAACACCCCGATCCGGATGATCACCGTGCGCCCGGCACAACCGCGCAAGCGCATGGTGCTGGCCCTGGCCCAACGCTTCGGCATCGTGACCGATGCACGCCGCGCGAACGAATGCGCGCCGGCGTCGCCGGGTCGCGAGGCGCCGCTCGAAGGCCTCGATCTCGACCAGCGCGTGCGCGCGGTCGGCGAGTGGTGAGTCGGCTGCTCGTCTTTTTCTTATGGTGCACGTAGCTCAACGGCAGAGCCGCGGGTTGTGGTCCCGCTGACGACGGTTCGATTCCGTTCGTGCACCCCATGGCTTCATTTCATTCAACCTCACAACCATCGCCGCGAAAGGAGGCGAGTCATGCACCCTCACGTCCTGCAACTCGATATTCAGGGCACGCCGCAAGCCTGGATTTCGCTGGAGCAGGCGGTGTTGCACTACGCGACCGGCTCGGTCGCATGGGAAGACGGCGACCTGCCGCTGGCCACGCTGCGCGGCGGCTTCAACGTGGCGCGCGGTGTGCAGTCGCGCGTCGAAGTGGCGCCGATCATCGCGCTGCGCGGTGCGTCGAAGATCAACCTCTTCGACGTGATTCCGAGTGTCACCAAGAGCAAGCTGCTACGCCGCGACCGCCACACCTGCGCCTACTGCGCGGGCGTGTTCCACGAGCGCGACCTGCAATGCGAACACGTGCTGCCCGAGTCGCGCGGAGGCCCTTGGACTTGGACCAACCTCGTGAGTGCATGCGCGGTCTGCAACAACCGCAAGGCTGCGCGCACGCCGGAGGAAGCGGGCATGCCGCTGGTCTACCTGCCTTATGTGCCGAGCCGCTATGAGAACTTTCTGCTTGAAGGCCGCAATATCCGTGCGGACGTGCACGAGTGGCTGGCCAAGCGGCTGCCCAAGGGCTCGCGGCTTCAGTGAGAGCTGGGCTGTGACCTTGACCCATGCCCATGAAAAAAGCCCGCTGTCTTCCGGACGGCGGGCTTTTTTTCGCGTGGAGGATCGGTGGTCAGCGCCCGAAGAAGCGGTAGGCGATCAGGCCTGCGGCCGCCAAGCCACCCACGACCGCGAGGATCACCTTGGTGGCACGACCCGAGCCGCGCTTCGAGCGCGGCCAGTGGTCTGGCCCGATCAGGTCGATGGGGACGGTGGGTTTGCCTATGTCGGACGCCTTTTCCATGGGAGGAAATATAGCTCACGCCCGAAGCGGGGTCCGAGGCAGGTCACATTCTGTGGCCTCCGAACATCGTCATTGGCCCTGGCTGCGGCCGGACAAAAAAATACCCGCATGAGCGGGCCGAACGAGCTTTTTGGCTTCGAAGTTGATATCCCTGTGTCTCTTGTTGTTGTGATGCGTGACAGCAGGTACAAGATGCCATGCCCAATGGGTGTCTTTTGCAGGTCGGGTCCGAAGCAGGTTGTATGTGACAGACAAAACCGTGAAATATTGCCGTATGAACAAAGAAATCATTCTCGAAAGTTTGACGCGCGCTCTGGAGAGTTGGGTCCGCAATGCTTCTGCAACGCAGCTCTGGCACGTGCATCAATCGGGCGGTCTAGCAGCCTCCATCGAGGCGGACGAGGAGGTCGTGCAGGTGCGCATCGTCCTCGGCGGCGCGCGCGACGCTTTGTCGGACATCGGCAAGACCGATGGACGACTGCCCGTCACCGAGGCCTTTCTCGGCAGTTCGGCATGGGGTGCGCCGCCGGCACAGGGAAGCCTGGAGCGCGAGCAATGGTTCCTGTCGAGCGAACTGGCGCAGGCACATGCGCGCCAGTACCTGATGGCCGAGGTGGGTGAGCGGCGCGATCTGCTCGAGCGCTGTGTCGACGACTGGATCGCGCGGCAGGGAGCCGCTTCCTGATAGTCCGGCTCACCGCCGGTCCGCAGATCAGCCTTGTGCTCCCTCGGACACGGCAGCCCAGGCTTCCCAGGTCGACATGCGTTGCGAATAGGCCTGTTTCGCGGCGGGCAAGCAAGCCTTTCCAAGAAAGAGTCGCAGCGGCGGCTCCTCTGCATCGACGGCGGCAAGGATCGCCGTAGCCGTGGCAGCCGGATTGCCCAGCGTTCGGGTAGCGCTGAGGGCCTTGATCTTCTGGCGCAGCCCCTCGTAGACGTGCATCGGTTCAGCGTTGATGGCCGAGCTTCCTCGCCAGTCCGTGTCGTAGCCGCCGGGCTCGACGAGCGTCACCTTGATGCCGAAGGCCCCGACTTCCGATGCGAGCGTCTCCACAAGCCCCTCGACGGCCCATTTGGTTGCGTTGTAGACGCCGGCAGTGGGGAAGGTGATGACCCCCGCCACGCTCGAGGTCACCAGGATGTGCCCTCCGCCTTGCGCCCTCAGGTGGGGAAGCGCCGCCTGAATGACCCAGAGCGTTCCGAAGAGGTTGGTCTCGAACTGCGCGCGCGCCTGCGGCTCGCTGCTTTCTTCGATGGTGCCGAACAACGCATAGCCGGCGTTGCTGACAACGACGTCGAGTCGGCCGAAGCGAGCAACCGCCGCGTCCATCGCTGCGAACACTGCGTCGCGATCCGTGACGTCGAGGGACATTGGCAGCACGGCGTCGCCGTACTTCGCCGCCAACGGCTGTAGCGCCTCCATGGAGCGGGCCGTTGCCACGACCTTGTCGCCGCGTTCCAGCGCCGCCTGCGCCCATGCGCGTCCGAGTCCTCGAGACGTGCCTGTGATGAACCAAACTTTGGATGTCATGTGTTGCTCCGTGTTAGTACAAATCGTGTTTGACCGCGTCCTGGTACTTCGCATCCAGGACTGACGCAGAGACGTCGTTCAGCTCCGCAAGTGCGACCAGCACCGTTCCGACAGATGGCAGGGAATTTCGATCCAGGAGAGCGGTCGGATCCCACAACCGCGCGCGATTGACGGCCTTGCCGCAGTGGAACAAGGCTTCCTCGACCGTGATCACGACGGCTGCTTTGGGATGTTTGCCTCGCTCGGCAAGCCTGCCAAGCAGATCCGGCGTAATGGAAATGTGCCCGCGGCCATTGATGCGCATGAACACATCCAGTCCGGGAAACAGGAAGAGCATTGCAACCCTGTTGTCGTCCTGCAGATTCTTCAGTGATTCGATACGGTTGTTGCCTGGCCAATCTGCGAACGCGAGCGTCTGGGCATCGAGCATGTGCACGAAGCCAGGTGGACCGCCGCGCGGAGAAGCGTCAAGGCCCGAGCCCTTGCGTCCCGTCGAGAGGCAGAAGAACGTCGCGGCTTCCAGGTAGGGGCGGTGGTACTCGGTCAGTCTGCTGGACACCGCCTTCTGGATCATCGGGGATGGCGCGGCGTACAACTCGTCGAGTACGACGACGTCGCGCTCTTTTCCTCGGTCCTCGCTGTCGACTGCCGGGGCGCTGTCGGGAAGGGTGTCTTGGGCTTGCATGGCGGTCATCTGCTCTGAAGTGTTGGATCGATGCTAGGTTTTTGAGCCTGGCGTTGCTATGCTGTTCAGGCCATTCAATAGCTCATTTGCGCCATGTCCTCGACAACCCAGCAGCTTGACCTTGCGGACCTGAAAGATGACGCCGCAGGGCCTCTGGTGATCGTTGTTTCCCAATGCGTCGAAGGGAGTTCGCTGGTGGAGCCTCACAGCCACGGACGAGGGCAGCTCCTCGGGGTTTGGCGAGGCCTGCTGACGCTTGGCACGGAGTTCGGCAAATGGCTTGTGCCGAACGTGCACGCGGTGTGGATACCGCCCGGACAACTGCACTGGGCGAGTGCGCACGGACAGGTCGACACGTGGAGCATCTATGTTCAGAGCGGCGCGGGTGAGGGGCTGCCTGAACGACCGGCGACGCTTCGTATCTCGGCCCTGTTGCGCGAGACAGTGCGACGGCTTGAAAGTCTCAACAGTGAGCCTGCTGGAGCGATGCGAGGTTTGCTCGAACTCGTCGTGGTCAACGAGATCAGGTCCTTGCCGATCGAAGAGCTCAGCCTGCCGATGCCGACAAGCCCATCGCTGCTGAAGATCGCGCAAGAGCTCCTGGCGCAGCCCGCTGACGATCGTTCGTTGGACGCCTGGGCCGGGTTGGCGAATATTTCGCCTCGCACACTGAACCGTCGCTTTCCCGTGGAGACCGGATACAGCCTTGGAACATGGCGGCAGCGTGCACGCTTGCTGCGTGGGTTGGAGCTCCTGGCCGAGGGGCACTCCGTCACGACCGTTGCCCTCGAACTCGGCTACAGCAACATCAGTGCGTTCATTGCCTTGTTCAAGCGCACGTTTGGTGCCACTCCCACTCAATACATGAGGTAGCAGCCGCAATGAAAAACGCCCGCTACCTTTTGAGTAGCGGGCGTTCCAGCGATGACGCGATGTTGGTTGGTGGGCCCTGAGTGACTCGAACACTCGACCTACGGATTAAGAGTCCGCTGCTCTACCAACTGAGCTAAGAGCCCTTGCGTTGAAAACATTTGGTGTTTTCTGGCAAGACCACGAGTATATCCCAGAATTTCTGCCCGTCCAAAAAATTTGTAGGTCGCGGCGTTAGGATTCGCCTCTACCGACGGGGGCGCGGCCCTCTCAACCAGGAGAATTTCGATGAGCGACGCCAACACCACGCCCCATGTCTTGATCACCGGCGCCGCAGGCGCACTGGGCCGTGCTGTGGCTCAGCACTTCATCGACCAGGGCGCGCGCCTTGCGCTGGTCGACCACCATGCAGGTCGTCTTGCGGAGGTCTTCCCGGGCCTCGACAACTCGCAGCATCTCCTGTTGGCGGGCGACGTGACTTCCACGTCAGAGATGGCTGCCCTCGCGGAGCAGGCGCTCAAGTCCTTCGGCCGCATCGACACGCTGGTCCACATCGCAGGCGGCTTTGAAATGGGCGAGGCAACACATGCACTCACGCGCGCGAGCTGGGACCGGATGATGAATCTCAACGCATGGTCGTTCGTGGCGGTGACGCAGGCTGTGCTGCCCTCGATGATCGAGCGTCGTGCAGGCAGCGTCATCGCCGTAACGGCAAAGGTCGCGGCGCGCGGCGTGCCGGCCATGGCCGCGTACATCGCTTCGAAGAGTGCGCTGCAGCGCCTGGTGGAAGCCATGGCAGCCGAGGCGGCGCCGCATGGCGTCAACATCAACAGCGTGGCTCCGAGCGTACTCGACACGCCGGCCAATCGGCAGGCGATGCCTGACGCGAATCCGGCTGACTGGGTGTCGACCTCGGTTGCCGCGCAGACCATCGGCTTCCTTGCATCGCCGGGCGCCGCAGCGCTGCACGGCCAGCATCTGACGCTCGATACCTGAGCCGGAAAAAAGAAAAGGCCCTGGCGTATGCCAAGGCCTTTTCTGTATTGGTTGGTGGAGAGGATGAGGATCGAACTCACGACCTCCGCATTGCGAACGCGGCGCTCTCCCAGCTGAGCTACCCCCCCAACGCAGGGCGAATTTTAACCGGAACTCCTGTTTTGGCGCACCCTGCCGTGCCAAGATGCGCGCCTCGCGAAACACGGAGCAAAGATCGCATGGCCTCGTTCGACCCCGCCTGGCTGGAAGGCATGTACAACAACCTCGCACGGGTCAAAGATCACCCTGCGTACTTCGAGCGATGGGCGCGCGAATCGGCCGCGGCGCGCGAGGCCTTGCCGGCGCGGATCGATCTTCCCTACGGCCAGGGCGTGAACGAAACGCTCGACATCTTCCCCGCACCGGTGCCCGACGCGCCAGTGCTGGTCTTCATCCACGGCGGCTACTGGCGCGCGATGGACAAGAAAGACCATTCCTTCATTGCGCCAGCGTTCAATGACCGCGGCATCTGCGTGGTCCAGCCCAACTACGCGCTGTGCCCCGGCACACCGGCGCAGCCCGTCACGGTGCCGGGCATCCTGCTGCAGATGGTGCGTGCGCTCGAATGGACTTGGCGCCACGTTGCGGCCCATGGCGGCGACCCTTCGCGGATCACCGTCGCGGGCCATTCGGCTGGCGGGCACATGGCGGCTGCGCTGCTGGCTTGCGATTGGAAAGCGGTCGCGCCCGATCTGCCCGCACAGCTCGTGCGCAACGCGCTGTCGATCTCGGGCCTCTACGACCTTCGTCCGCTGCAGCGCACGCCGTTTCTCGAGAATGTGCTGAAGCTGACCGATGCAGACGCCCTGCGTGCCAGCCCGGCACTGTGGCCGGCGCCCAAACGCGGCCAGCTCTACGCCGCTGCTGGGGGCGGGGAGAGCGAAGAGTTCATCCGCCACAACGCGATGATCCGCGAGGCGTGGGGACGCAACACCGTGCCGGTGTGCGAGGTGCTCCCGGGGCTCAACCACTTCGATGTGGTCGACGCGCTTGCCGACCCGGCCCACACCCTGCACCGGCACGCGGTGCAGCTGCTGGAAGCCTGACCGGCGCCCGGGTGGGGCCTACATCAGCAGGTGCTCGCCCGCGTTGTCGCCACCCAGCGTGACGTAGTTGACCTTGCGGATGTCCATCAGCGCGCGGCCGCCCGCGTAGCTGATTGAGCTCTGCACGTCCTGCTCCATCTCGATCAGCGTTTCGGCCAGCTTGCCCTTGATGGGCTCGAGGATGCGCTTGCCCTCGACGTGCTTGTACTCGCCCTTGTTGAAGTCGCTGGCGGAGCCGTAGTACTCCTTGAACAGCGCGCCGTCGACCTCGACCGTCTTGCCCGGCGATTCCTCGTGCCCCGCGAACAGCGAGCCGATCATGACCATCGACGCGCCGAAGCGCACGCTCTTGGCAATGTCGCCGTGGTCGCGAATGCCGCCGTCGGCAATGATCGGCTTGGTCGCCACACGCGCGCACCACTTGAGCGCCGATAGCTGCCAGCCGCCTGTGCCGAAGCCGGTCTTGAGCTTGGTGATGCAGACCTTGCCCGGGCCGATGCCGACCTTGGTCGCGTCCGCGCCCCAGTTCTCGAGGTCGATCACCGCTTCGGGCGTGCCGACGTTGCCGGCAATCACGAAGGTCTTGGGCAGCTTTTCCTTCAGGTAGCCGATCATGTTCTTCACGCTGTCGGCGTGGCCGTGCGCGATGTCGATCGTGACGTACTCGGGCACGAGGCCCTGCGCCACGAGTTGGTCGACGGTGTCGTAGTCGGCCTTCTTCACGCCCAGCGAGATGGATGCGAACACGCCCTTGCCCTGCATCTCCTTGACGAACTTGACGTTGTCGAGGTCGAAGCGGTGCATCACGTAGAAATACCCGTTCTGCGCCAGCCACAGGCAGATCGACTCGTCGACCACCGTCTTCATGTTGGCGGGCACCACCGGCAGGCGGAAGCTGCGCTCACCCAGCGTGACACTGGTGTCGCACTCGGAGCGGCTCTCCACGCGGCACTTGCGCGGGAGCAGAAGGATGTTGTCGTAATCGAAAATTTGCATGACCAGGCTCCTGAAAGGAATCGTTGAAAGAAACGAATGAGCGCTTGGTCCGGCCGGCTTTTGCGGTGCGTTCTGCAAGGAAAACGCCCACAAAAAACCGGGCGCAAGAAACTTGGGCCCGGTGATTGATTTTACGCGGTCTCGCAAAGGCAGGTCTTCCGGTTCTTCATATAACCCGCATACGCCGTGGTTTCTACAATCGCATGATGTTGTTTAACGATCCTGCGGCTGACGCCCACCCCCCAGCGCTGCCGCTGCTCCAGAACCTGAACGCGGAGCAACTCGCCGCGGTCACTCTGCCAGAGGGCAACGCGCTGATCCTGGCCGGCGCCGGTTCCGGCAAGACGCGCGTGCTCACCACCCGCATCGCCTGGCTGCTGCAGACGGGCCAGGTCTCCGCCGGCGGCATCCTCGCCGTGACCTTCACCAACAAGGCCGCGAAGGAAATGATGACGCGGCTGACGGCGATGCTGCCCGTCAACGTGCGCGGCATGTGGATCGGCACCTTCCACGGCCTGTGCAACCGCCTGCTGCGCGCGCACTGGAAGCTGGCCAACCTGCCGTCGACCTTCCAGATCCTCGACACGCAAGACCAGCTCTCGGCCATCAAGCGCCTGATGAAGCAGTTCAATGTCGACGACGAGCGCTTCCCGGCCAAGCAGACGCAGTGGTTCATCGCCGGCGCCAAGGAAGACGGCCTGCGCCCCGGCGACGTCGAAGTGCGCAGCGACGACGACCGCAAGAAGGTCGAGCTCTATCGCCTCTACGAAGAGCAGTGCCAGCGCGAAGGCGTGGTCGACTTCGGCGAGCTCATGCTGCGCAGCTACGAACTGCTGCGCGACAACGACCCGGTGCGCGAGCACTACCAGAGGCGCTTCCGCCACATCCTGATCGACGAGTTCCAGGACACCAACCGCCTGCAGTACGCGTGGATCAAGATGCTCACGGGCAATACCGTCGCGGGCCAGTTCACACCGAGCGAGAGCAGCAGCGTGATCGCCGTGGGCGATGACGACCAGAGCATCTACGCCTTTCGCGGCGCGCGCGTGGGCAACATGACTGACTTCGTGCGCGAGTTCGACGTGCGCCACCAGATCAAGCTGGAGCAGAACTACCGCAGCTACAGCAACATCCTCGACTCGGCCAACGAACTCATCAGCCACAACAAGAAGCGCCTGGGCAAGAACCTGCGCACCGACCAGGGGCCAGGTGAGCCCGTGCGCGTGTACGAGTCGCCCACCGACCTTGCCGAAGCCCAGTGGATGGTCGAGGAAATGCGCCAGCTCGCACGCGACGGCTACGAGCGCAAGGAGATGGCCGTGCTCTACCGCAGCAACGCGCAGAGCCGGGTGATCGAAACGGCGCTCTTCAATGCCTCTGTGCCGTACCGTGTGTATGGCGGCCTGCGCTTCTTCGAGCGTGCCGAAATCAAGCACGCGCTGGCCTACCTGCGCCTGCTTGAGAACAAGGACGACGACACCAGCTTCCTGCGCGTCGTCAACTTCCCGCCGCGCGGCATCGGCGCGCGCACGCTCGAAACCCTGCAGGACGCGGCGCGCGCGGCCGGGCGTTCGCTGCACGATGCGGTGAGCGTCGTCGGCGGCAAGGCGGGCGCGAACCTCACGGGCTTCGTCGCCAAGATCGACGTGCTGCGCGAGCAGACCCAGGGCGTGAGCCTGCGCGAGATCATCGAGCTGGTGCTCGACCACAGCGGCCTCGTCGAGCACTACAAGGCCGACCGTGAAGGCGCCGACCGCATCGAGAACTTGGACGAACTCGTGAACGCGGCCGAGAGCTTCGTCACGCAAGAAGGCTTCGGCCGCGACGCCGTGGCGCTGCCGGTCGACGAATTGCGCCAGTCGCCCGCGAGCCAGGGCATCGACCCGAGCCGCCCGGTGCTCGATGAGCCACTTGCCCCTGACGCCGAAACCGGCGAAACGCTGAGCCCGCTGGCCGCGTTCCTCACGCACGCCGCGCTCGAATCGGGCGACAACCAGGCGCAGGCCGGGCAGGACGCGGTGCAATTGATGACCGTGCACGCTGCCAAGGGCCTGGAGTTCGACTGCGTGTTCATCACCGGCATGGAAGAGGGCCTGTTCCCGCACGAGAACTCGATGAGCGATTTCGAGAGCCTCGAGGAAGAACGCCGCCTGATGTACGTGGCGATCACGCGCGCCCGCAAGCGCCTGTACCTGAGCCATTCGCAGACGCGCATGCTGCACGGCCAGACCCGCTACAACGTCAAGAGCCGTTTCTTCGACGAGTTGCCCGAAGGCGCGCTGAAGTGGCTCACGCCCAAGAACCAGGGCTTCACGCCGTCGGCCTTCGGCTATGGCGGGGGCTACGCGAGCACGCGCGGCGGTGGTGGCGGCTACAGCAGTGGCTATGGCGGCGGCAACAGCAGCAGCCGCGACAAGGACACCTTCGCCAGCCCGCCCGTGCCGCCGCAGAAGACCGCGCCTTCACACGGCCTGCGGTCGGGCATGCAGGTGTTTCACAACAAGTTCGGTGAAGGCACGGTGACCGCGCTCGAAGGAACCGGTGACGACGCGCGCGCGCAAGTCAAGTTCGCGCGGCATGGCGTGAAGTGGCTGGCGCTGTCGGTGGCCAAGCTCACGCCGATCTGAGTTCAGGGCGCCGCTTGCAGCGGCGGCGCTCAGTCCGGATTGAAGGTGTCGCGGAAGGTGAACCAGTTCGACGCCTGCGCCATGGCGGCGAGCGTCAGCACCGTGCCGACCATCAGGATGTTGCCGATGGCCATTGCGCCGGTGTCCGAGCCCAGCGAGCCCACGCCGATCACGATGGTGCCGACCAGCGCCGCCGCCAGCAGGCCAAGCACCAGCACGCCGCACCACGCGAGCCAGTACAGCGCATAGGCGCCGAAATTCCGGAACATCGCCACCAGGCTGAAGAAAATACTCTTCACCGGCTCCACCCGGTGCCAGTGAACCAGCGCGGGGGCATGCCACATCGCCGCGACCAGCGGCAGCGCGAGGCACATCTGAAGCAGATTCGCCATCTGGAAGCGGCTGCTTTCCAGCACTTCCTTCGTCGGGGTTTCGCCCAGCAGGTAGCTGCGCATGAACTGGCCGCCATCGACCAGCGCCGTCAGGAACACGGTCAGGAAGCAATACACCGCCGAGATCACACCAAGTACCGCCAGCGCGCGCCATTCCGTTCGCATGGCCCGCGCCACTGACAGGAACATGAGCGCGCCAGTCGGTTTTTTCACGCCGACCGCGTCTCCGGGAAGATCGGTGTTGGCCGCCGAGGCGTCGGCCACCGACGCCGCGACCATGAAGCCCAGCGTGGAGAACGGCAGCAGCACGAACGGAATGAATCTACCGATCAGCGGCAGCTGCGAAATGCTCGTGATCAGCGCCATGAACATCAGGAACAGCGAGACAAAAGCCAGCGGCTGCCGCCAGAAGTTCTTGAGTCCGAGGCGGACCCATTCGACGCCGGTTCGCGCCGGCACGAGGTTGAGTTTCATGTGTAGAGGTCAGGCAGCCAGCAGCGGCTCGAGGGCCTGTGCCATGGCATGCGGGTGGGTGGCGCGGTCGCGCAACACGCGTTCGAAGTGCGTGGGGTCATGGGGCTTGAGCATGCTCGCCTCGCGCGGCAGATGGAAGTCCCAGAGCCGGGAAATCCAGAAGCGCAGCGCCGCGGCGCGCAGCATCGCGGGCAGCAGGGCGCGCTCGGCGGCGTTCAGCTTTCGCACGGTTTCGTAGGCCGACAGCAGCGCGTCGGCGCGTTCGGCATCGTGCCGGCCGGTCGGCAGGTCGATGGCCCAGTCGTTCAGGCACACGGCCAAGTCGAACAGCCAAGTGTCGGTGCCGGCGAAGTAGAAGTCGAACACACCGGTCAGGCGCGGCGTGGCGCCGGCATCGCCGCCGGTCGCGAACATCACGTTGTCGCGAAACATGTCGGCATGCACCGGGCCGCGCGGCAGGGCCGCATAGGCCGACGACTCGGCAACGTGGTTCTGGTAGGCCAGTTCGGCGCGCAGCAGGGCGGCCTGCGATTCCTCGATGTATGGGAGCACCACTGGCACCGTCTCGTTCCACCAGTGAAGGCCGCGCAGGTTCGGCTGGATGCGGGGGTAGTCGCGCCCCGCGAGGTGCATGCGCGCCAGCATCGCGCCCAGTTCGGCGCAATGTGCCGCACTGGGAGCCAGTTCGCTGTGGCCGGAGAGCTTTTGCACCACCGCCGCGGGCTTGCCGGCGACGATTTGAAGCAGGTCGCACGCGGCCTCGGCGGGCACGGGCGGCTGGTTCTTCCTGGGCTTCTCGGCGGCAGCGGGCTCGGCTGCCGCCACGGGCGCGGGCACAGGCAGGCCGGCAGCCGCCAGGTGCTTCATCAGACAAAGGTAGTAAGGGAGCTGCTCGGCACTCAGGCGCTCGAACAGCGTCAACACGAACTCGCCAGACTCGGTGGTCGCGAAGTAGTTGGTGTTCTCGATGCCGCCCTCGATGCCGCGCAGTTCGCGCAGCGGGCCCAGGCCCAGACGTTGGACGAGCGCGTCTGCCTCGCCGAAACTGACTTCGGTGAAAACTGCCATTGCGGTACTCAGCGCCGCGTTGCCGCTGCAAAAACTAGGACGAAAGAACGCACGGTCAGAACTTCATCACGTTCCAGACGCGGGGGCCGTTGGCGCCCGTTTCAGACGAACCCTGGCGTCCCGTGTACGCGTCGGCCGGCAGCACTTCGTAGCCCGGCACGTTGGCCTTGGGCGTGACGTTGATGCTCTGCGTGCGGCCGCCGTAGCGGACTTCGTCGACCGAGGCACCGCTGTCCTCGGTATGGATGTTCTCGACCTTCTGGTTGCGTCGGCCTTCAGCTTTGTCCTGCTCCTGATTTGGTAGCGATGCGGCCGGGGCCGCCGCGGGGGCGGCTGCGGGCTGCTGCGCCTGTACGGCGGCAAAGGGGGCTGCGAAAGCCAGCGCCAGCAGGATGCGGCGGGCGACCAGGAGTGTGGAGCTAGGCATGCCTTGATTGTAGGCTCGCCCCCGGTTCCGGGGCGTCGGTTGACACCTCGTGCCGTCGTGGCTTCGGACGCCGTCGCGGGCACGGCAAAATGGCCCGATGACCGACAAGAAAACGCTGCTGCTCGTCGATGGCTCGAGCTACCTCTACCGCGCCTTCCACGCAATGCCCGATCTGCGGGCCGTGCCCGGCGATCCCAAGAGCCCGGCGACCGGCGCCATCCGGGGAATGATCAACATGATGACCGCGCTGCGCCGCGAGGTGCGCGCCGACTACGCGGCCTGCATCTTCGACGCGCCCGGCAAGACCTTCCGCGACGACTGGTACCCCGAGTACAAGGCCAACCGCTCGCCCATGCCCGACGACCTGCGTAGCCAGATCGACCCCATCCACGAAGTGGTGAAGCTGCTCGGCTGGCCCGTGCTCAGCGTGCCCGACGTGGAAGCCGACGACGTCATCGGCACGCTCGCCAAGGTCGCCGCCGCGCAGGGCGTCGAGGTGATCGTGTCCAGCGGCGACAAGGACCTGAGCCAGCTGGTCGACGAGCACATCACCATCATCGACACGATGAACGGCAAGAAGCGCGACGTGGCGGGTGTGACGTCCGAGTTCGGCGTGCCGCCGAACCTGATGATCGACTACCAGACGCTAGTGGGCGACACGGTCGACAACGTGCCCGGCGTACCGAAGGTCGGCCCCAAGACCGCAGCCAAATGGCTGCTCGAATACGGCTCGCTCGATGCATTGATCGAACGCGCTGCCGAAGTGAAGGGCGCCGCGGGTGAGAACCTGCGCCAGGCCATCGACAAGCTGCCGCTGAGCAAGCGCCTCGTCACCATTCGCACCGATTGCGACCTCGACGGCCACGTCACCGGCCTGCCGTCGCTCGAAGGCCTGCCCGTCGGCGCGCCGCAGACGGCCGAGCTGAAACCCTTCTACGAGAAGTTCGGCTTCAAGAGCCTGGTCAAGTCGCTCGAAGCACAGGAAGTGCCGCCCGAGCTGATCGAAGAGAACATCAAGAAGAAGACTGCCTCCAAGGCCGATAGCGACCAGGGCGGCCTGTTCGACGAACCCTCCGAGCTCGAAGCGCAGGAAGCCGCCGCCCCTGCGAGCAATCTCAAGTACGACACGATCACGACCTGGGCGCAGTTCGACGCCTGGCTCGCGAAGCTCGAAGCGGCCGACCTCGCGGCCATCGACACGGAGACCACCTCGCTCGACGAGATGGTCGCGCAGATCGTCGGCGTGAGCTTCAGCGTCACGCCCGGCGAAGCGGCCTACATCCCGCTCACGCACAACTACCCCGACGCGCCCGAGCAGCTGCCCATCGACGCGGTGCTGGCGAAGCTCAAGCCCTGGCTGGAGAACGGCGCAAAGAAGAAGCTCGGCCAGCACATCAAGTACGACCGCCACGTGTTCGCCAACCATGGCATCGAGGTGCAGGGCTACGCGCACGACACCATGCTGCAGAGCTACGTGCTTGAAGTGCACAAGCCGCACGGTCTTTCGAGCCTGGCCGAGCGCCACCTGGGCCGCAGCGGCATTTCGTACGAAGACCTGTGCGGCAAGGGCGCGCACCAGATCTCGTTCAGCCAGGTCGACATCGCCAAGGCGGCGGAGTATTCGTGCGAGGACAGCGACCAGACGCTCGACGTGCACAACACCCTGTGGCCGCGCCTGGAAGCCGATGAAAAACTGCGCTTCATCTACCAGCTCGAAATGGATTCGAGCGAGGCGCTCTACCGCGTCGAGCGCAACGGCGTGCTGATCGACGCCCCCACGCTGGCCACGCAGAGCCACGAGCTCGGCAAGCGCATCATGGAGCTGGAGCAGGAGGCCTACGACATCGCCGGCCAGCCCTTCAACCTCGGTTCGCCCAAGCAGATTGGCGAGATCTTCTTCACCAAGCTGGGCTTGCCCGTGGTCAAGAAAACACCGAGCGGCGCGCCCAGCACCGACGAGGAGGTGCTCGAGAAACTGGCTGAAGACTATCCGCTGCCGGCCAAGATCCTCGAACACCGCGGCCTGTCGAAGCTCAAGGGCACCTACACCGACAAGCTCGGCCAGCTCGCCAACCCGCGCACCGGCCGTGTGCACACGCACTATGCGCAGGCCGTGGCCGTCACGGGCCGCCTCAGCAGCAACGACCCCAACCTGCAGAACATTCCGATCCGAACGCCCGAAGGCCGCCGCGTACGCGAGGCCTTCGTGGCGCCGGCGGGCAGCGTGATCGCCAGCGCCGACTACTCGCAGATCGAACTGCGCATCATGGCCCACATCAGCGGCGACGAGTCGCTGCTGCGCGCCTTCACCGACGGCATCGACGTGCACCGCGCCACGGCCGCCGAGGTGTTCGGCTCCACGCCCGACCAGGTGTCGAGCGAGCAGCGCCGCTATGCCAAGGTCATCAACTTCGGCCTCATCTACGGCATGAGCAGCTTCGGCCTTGCGCGCAACCTCGGCATCGAGACCAAGGCCGCGGCCTCCTACATCGAGCGCTACTTTGCGCGCTACCCGGGCGTGAAGGCCTACATGGACGAGACCAAGGCGCAGGCCAAGGAGCAGGGCTACGTGGAGACCGTGTTCGGCCGGCGCCTCTACCTACCCGAGATCAATTCGCCCAACGGCCCGCGCCGCGGCGGCGCCGAGCGCGCGGCCATCAACGCGCCGATGCAGGGCACGGCCGCCGACCTGATCAAGCTCAGCATGGTCAAGGTACAGAACGTGCTTGACGAGGAGAAACGCGGCACTCGGATGATCATGCAGGTGCACGACGAACTGGTGTTTGAAGTGCCCGAGGCCGAGATCGAATGGGTGCGCACTGAAATCCCTCGTCTCATGGCCGGCGTGGCCGCGCTGAAGGTGCCGCTGCTGGCCGAGATCGGCGTTGGTCCCAACTGGGACAAGGCGCATTGATGAACAAGAAGACGAGACAACCAACCGAGAAGAACGCACGCACATGATTCAACTTCCGCACCGCAAACTCCTGCTCGCCGCCGTCTGCGCCGCCTGCCTTGGCACCGCCTTCGCCGCACCCGATGCGCAAGTCGCTTCGCTCGCCGCCAAGGAAAAGCCCGCGCTGCTCGACACGCTGAAGGAGCTGGTCTCCATCGAGTCGGGCAGCCGCGACCTCGACGGCCTCGAAAAAATCTCCGACCTCATCGCCGCGAAGTTCAAGGCGCTGGGCGGCCAGGTAGAGCTGATCGATCCGAGCGCCGAGGCCTACCGCATGGAGGACACACCCGAGAAAATCGGCCGCGTGGTGCGCGCCACCTTCAAGGGCACGGGCAAGAAAAAGATCTTGCTGATCGCGCACATGGACACGGTCTACACCGTGGGCATGCTCAACAAGCAGCCGTTCCGCATCGAAGGCGACAAGGCCTACGGCCTGGGCATTGCCGACGACAAGCAGGGTGTGGCCGTCATCACGCACATCGTGTCGATGCTGCAGGCGATGAAGTTCAAGGAATACGGCACGCTCACCGTGCTGATCAACGGCGACGAGGAAATCAGCTCGCCCGGCGCACGCGCGCTCATCACGCGCATGGGCAGCGAGCACGACGCGGTGCTGTCCTTCGAAGGCGCCTACGTGAAAGAAGACAAGCTCTCGCTCGCCACGGCGGGCATTGCCTCGGTCACGCTGCATGTCACGGGCAAGGCCTCGCATGCAGGCTCGGCGCCCGAGCTGGGTGTGAACGCGCTGTACGAGCTGTCGCACCAGATCCTGCAGATGCGCGATCTGTCCGACCCGGCCACGGGCCTGAAGATGAACTGGACCATCTCGAAGTCGGGCACCAACCGCAACGTGATTCCGGCCAGCGCCACCGCGGGTGCCGACGTGCGCGTGCTGAAGGTCAGCGACTACGACCGCATCGAGCAGCAGGTGAACGAGCGCGTGAAGAAGCAGCTGATTCCCGAGGCCAAGGTCGAGATGAACTTCGAGCGCCGCCGCCCGCCGCTGGAGGCCACCGACGCTTCGCGCGCCATGGCCCGCCACGCGCAGCAGATCTACAAGGACGAGCTCGGCCTGCCGCTGGGCGCCGATGACAAGGCCGCTGGCGGCGGGACCGACGCGGCCTTTGCGGCGCTGAAGACCAAGGCGCCCGTCATCGAGCGCTTCGGCCTGCAGGGTTTCGGCGCGCACTCGGCAGATGCCGAGTACGTGCTGGTCAACTCCATCGAACCGCGCCTGTACCTCGGCACCCGCATGGTCATGGACATCGCGCGAGGCAAGACCGCTTCGGGCAACTGATCCGCCGTTCGCGATGCGCCTGCGCCACATCGAAGTCTTCAACGCGATCATGCTCACTGGCAGCGTGAGCGCGGCGGCGCGGCTCATCAACATCACGCAGCCGGCGGTGAGCCGCACGCTGCAGCATGCCGAGCTGCAACTAGGCTTTCCGCTGTTCCAGCGCGCCAAGGGCCGGCTTACGCCGACCACCGAGGCGCTCACGCTGTATCCGCACATCGAGCGGCTGTTCGCGCAGCTCGACGAGGTGCAGCGGCTTGCCTCCAACCTGCGCACCGCGGGCGACACGGGCGAGCTGCGCATCCTCAGCGTGCTGGCGTTGAGCTACGACATCCTGCCGCGCGCGCTCAAGGCTTTTCGCGAGAAGCATCCGGGCTATGCAATCACCGTCGAGTCGCTGCACTCGCCGCAGATCATGTCGGCGCTGCTGCTGCAGGAGGCCGACGTGGGCTTTGCCTTCAGCCCTGCGGTGCATCCCTCGCTCACGCAAGAGACGCTGGCCGACAGCCGCATGGTGTGCATCGCGCCCAAGGGCATGCTGCCGCGCGCGCTGGTGCGCAGCGGTTCGGTGGCGCTGCATGACCTCGTCAACCGGCCGGTGATCGGCCTCGACAGCCGCGACCCCGTCGGCACCAGCCTGAGCCAGGCCTGCCGACAGGCGGGCGTGGGCTTCCAGCAGGCGGTGGTCACGGTGCAGACCTACCACGCAGCACTGGCCATGGCGCACCACGGCATCGGCGTGGCGCTGGTCGACGGCTGCACGGCGCGCTCGGCGGACCGCGCGAAGGTCGAGGTGTTGACGCTGGAGCCGCACATTCCGGTGCCGATTCGTGCGCTGCGTTTTGCAGCGCGGCCCGATTCGGTGGCGGTGCGCGGCATCACGCGCTGCATGCAGCAGGCGATTCAAGAGGCGCTTTAAGAGAAATACGCCTGCAGCGCCTGGTCGGTCCTGGCCCTGGCCTCGGTAACGACATCCGGGCCGAGGCCCGTTCCCTGGACCGAGAAGAAATTCAGGTCCTTCAGCCCGATGGTGCCAAGGATGGCCGTCAGGTACGGCGTCAGGAAATCCGGCTGCCGTGCATGTTCCCCGGAAAATCTCCCGCCCGAGGCCACGGCAATGAAGACCGGGCGATCTCGCAGTGTGCCCACCTTGCCCGCAGCGCCCACATTGAACGTGCGGCGCGCCCGAACGACGTGATCGATCCAGGCCTTCAACGCAGAGGGCACGCCCAGGTTGTGCATGGGCGTCCCGATGACCACGACGTCCGAATTCTCCAGCTCCCGGATCAATTCCTCGGACGTGGAAATCGAACCTTCCTGATTTATTTCCGCCGTGGACGAATGCTGGGCAAGCGCGTAATTCGCGTCGATATGCCCTATGGCGCAGCCGCCAATTTCTCGATTGACCAATACTGCGTCGGGTGATTTCTTCAGCAGAAGATCGACGATTTTTCGGGAAAGCCTGAAGCTCTCGGAGGCTTGCCCGCGGGAGCTGCAATTGACGTGCAAGATTTTCATGATTGATATGGCCGCAAGAGAGGCGTCAATCCTAGAATTTGCATGGCCTACACTCCAGAGCCATGAATGGAGCTTGTGATTGATCCATGATCGACGAGAAGACCAGCCCCGTATCGCCCCTGGACCCCGCAGCGGCCGAGCCTTTCTACCGGCAGATCTACGAGCGCTTTCGCAATACCATCTCCAGCGGATTGCTGAAGCCCGGCGACCGGATACCCGCCGCACGCGCGCTGGCCAAGGAGTTGGGCCTGGCAAGAGGAACGATCGAAGCCGCTTATTCCTTGCTGGTCGCCGAGGGATACATCCAGGCACGCGGTCAGGCCGGGACCATCGTTGCGCCGGGCCTCAAGCCGCAAACGCCTGTGGCAATTCCTGAGCCTCCGCTCGACAAGAGAATTTCTTCGATCGGTTTCCGGCCAGATTCGATTCTTCCGTTTCAAATGGGGCTGCCCGCCCTCGACGAATTCCCTCGAAAGATATGGGCCCGCCTCGGTGCGCGATGCGTGCGTGCCATGCAGCCGTCCGACATGGCGCATCCCTCCATCTACGGGTTGCCCAAGCTGCGTGCGGAAATCGCCGCGTATCTGCAGGTGTCGCGTGGCATCGATTGCGCTGCATCGCAGGTGTTCGTGACCTCGGGATACCGCCACACCATCGAGCTGATCGGTCTCGCCTTGCTGAAGGCGGGAGACCGTGTCTGGCTCGAAGACCCGGGCTATCCACCCACGCGGGAACTGCTTGCGCACATGCAAATCGCGGCTGTCCCGGTGCGCGTGGACCAAGAGGGCATGGTCGTTTCCGAGGGCATCAGGTCGGCGCCACGTGCGCGTGCAGCGGTGGTCACGCCGGCGCACCAGAGCCCGCTGGGCGTATCCCTGTCCTTGCCCCGGCGTCAGGCGCTGCTCGACTGGGCCGGACGGCACAACGCATGGATCGTCGAAGACGACTACGACGGCGAATACCGCTATGTCAGCCGCCCTTTGCCTGCGCTGAAGAGCCTGGACCGCGACGGACGCGTGCTCTATTCAGGCACCTTCAGCAAGGTGCTTTTTCCGAGCATCCGGCTGGCCTATCTCGTCGTGCCGGAGTCGCAGGTCGAGTGCTTCGAGCAGATCATCCAGACCTTCGCAGGGGGCAGCCCCGAGCTGACGCAAGCCATCGTCACCGCCTTCATTACGGAGGGGCACTTCGCGCGGCATATCCAGCGGATGCGCAGGCTCTATGCCGAGCGTCGCGAGGCGACCAGCGCCGGCCTGCAGAGTGTGCTCGGGCAGCACGTGCGAATCGACGCGCAACCCGGCGGCATGCACCTGATCCTGCGGCTGCAAGGCCGGCAATCGGATCGCGAGCTCGTGGCGCGCATGCGGGAAGACGGCCTGTTCGCGGAGGCATTGTCAGACTGGACGAAGGAGGGCGAGGGCGCCTCGGCTCTGCTCGTCAACTTCACGAACATCGACTCGCGGCGCACCGCCGAGAAGCTCGGAAAGCGCATCCTGAGCCTGATGTGATCCGAAGAATCATGGCCCAGCACCGAATGCCATTCATGGCTCTTCTGGGCTAGACCAAGATTCGGCACCATGGAGTCCTTTCCAACCAGCACACACAAGGACTCTTCATGAGCAATCGCATCGACTACGCAAAGATCTCGCCCGAGGTCTACAAGACCTTCGGAGGGGTGTACATGGCCGTCCAGAAAAGCGGCCTGCCCAAGCAACTGGTCGATCTCGTCTACCTGCGGGTTTCGCAGATCAACGGCTGCGCCTACTGCATCGACATGCATTCGCGCGACCTGCTCAAGTCTGGCCTGTCGGTCGACAAGCTCGTGCTGGTCCCGGTGTGGCACGACGCGGGCGAAGTCTTCAGCCGCCGCGAACAGGTCGCGCTCGCCTGGGCGGAAACCGTGACGCGCGTCGCCGAAACCGGCGTTCCCGATGCGGACTACGAAGCCGCCGCCGCCGAGTTCAGCGACAAGGAACTGGCCGACCTCACCTACGCGATCGGCCTGATGAACGCCTTCAACCGCTTCGGCATCACGTTCCGCTCGATGCCCGCTGCTACTGCCGCCGCTGCCAAGGCCTGAACGCCATGGCATGGGCATTACTCGGTGTTGCAGGCGTGCTTGAAATCGTCTTCGCCTTTGCGATGAAGTCGTCCGAAGGTTTCACGCGGCTGGTGCCCGCGCTGTTCACGGTCGCTGCCGGCCTGTCGAGCGTGGTGCTTCTTTCGCTCTCGCTGCGAACATTGCCGATGGGAACGGGCTACGCAGTGTGGACCGGCATCGGCGCCGCAGGCACCGCGATCGTAGGCATGGTGGTGCTGGGCGATTCGGCCGCGCCGATGCGGCTGCTGTGCATTGCGCTCATCCTGGCCGGCGTGATCGGGCTCAAGCTGGTCACCACCAGTTGAGAGGGAAGCGGCCTGCGCTCAGGCCTGCAAGGCCTGCCCGATCTTCAGCGCCGAGCCGAAGGCCAGCGTGAAACCCAACGCGCCGTGGCCCGTGTTGAACAGCATGTTCGACGGCGCTCTCTCCAGTCGGCCGATGATCGGCAGTCCTGTCGGCGTGGCCGGCCGCATGCCTGTCCACGGGTGCAGTTCCTCGAGCCGGCTCGCATGCGGGAAGAGGGCACGCGTCGCCGCTGCCAGTGTCTCGATGCGCGTGGCCGGAATGCTTGCGTCGTGCCCCACCAGTTCGGCCATGCCCGCTACACGCAGGCGCGAGCCGATGCGCGCGAACACCACCTTGCGTGCGCTGTCGGTCACGTTAACGTGCGGCGCGGCACCGGGCGACGGATCGACCTCCACGGTAATGCTGTAGCCCTTGAGCGGATACACCGGCAGGTAGGCGCCCAGCGCACGGCCCAGCCTGTGCGAGGCCGAACCAAGCGCCATCACGAAGGCATCGGCCTCCACGTCGCCTTCGCTGGTGCGCACGGCGGCGATGCGGTTCTCGCTGCGCGCAAAGCCATGTACGTCAGCGCCGAGCATGAAGCGCACGCCGCGCGCGCTCAATGTCCGCATGAGCTCGGTGCACACCTTGAGGCAATCGGCCGCGCACTCGCTCGGCGTGTACACGGCGCCCGCCATCTGGCCACGGTAGCTGGCGAGCGCGGGCTCGATGGCGATGCATTCGTCGGGCGTCACCAGGCGTTGCTCGCTGCCCATGGTGCGCTGCAGTTCGAGCTGCGCGCGCGCACCTTCGAGCGATGCCGAGCTGGCGTACAGCACCAGCTTGCCGGTGGCCGAGAAATCGCAATCGGGTGCGATGTCGGCGCGCATCGTCTCGAACCCGGTGCGGCTCGATGCGGCCAGCCCCAGCAGCTGCGCCGTTGTGTTGCGTGAGGTCTGCGCGTTGCAGGCCGCGAGAAAGGCCATGCCCCAGCGCCACTGCAGCGGGTCGAGTTGCGGCCGCAGCTTGAGCGGCGATGTGGGCGACAGCAGCAGCTTGGGCAACTGCTTCCAGATCGACGGGTCGGCCAGCGGCTGCACGTACGAGTAGCTGAGCTGCGCGCCATTGCCGCCGCTCGCGCCCGCGCCGGGGGTGGCCCGATCGATCACGGTGACTTTGTGGCCCTGGCGTTCGAGCTGCCAGGCGGTGGCCAGGCCCACGATGCCGGCACCGAGCACACACACATGCATGGAGGCAACTTTCCGGAGATTGAGAACTTAAGCCGTGACTGTAGGCGCGCACGGCTCCGGCCGGAAATGCCAAAAGAACCCCCGCCCATAACCTTTGGGCATGGGCCGGCTTTCAATTGGAATTGTTGTTTTGTTTCGCTGCTTCTTAAACTGGCCGCATGTTCAGTTCAACCGAATGAAGGCTCGCATGAAACTCTCCGTCCTCATGGCTTCCATGGTCGCCGCGGTGCTCTTCAGCGCCACGGGCGCGCAGGCTGCCGACACGCTGGCCAAGATCGCCGAGTCCGGCAAGATCACGCTCTCTTATCGCGAGTCGTCGGTGCCCTTCAGCTATCTCGACGGCCCCAACAAGCCGATCGGGTTCTCGGTCGAACTCTCCAACGCCGTGGTCGAGGCGGTGAAGAAAAAACTGAACAAGCCCAACCTGCAGGTCGCGCTCATGCCCGTCACCTCGCAGAACCGTATTCCACTGATCACCAACGGCACCGTCGACCTGGAGTGCGGCTCCACCACCAACAACACCGCGCGCGGCAAGGACGTGGCCTTTGCCATCAACCACTTCTATACCGGCACGCGCCTGCTGGTGAAGAAGTCTTCGAAGATCAAGAACTACGCCGACCTCGCGAAGAAGACCGTGGCCAGCACCACCGGCACCACCAACGCACTGGTAATGCGCAAGTACAACACCGAGAAGAACCTCGGCATGGACATCGTGCTCGGCAAGGACCACGCCGATTCGTTCCTGCTGGTCGAGAGCGATCGCGCCGTGGCCTTCGCCATGGACGACATCCTGCTATTCGGCCTGATCGCCAACGCCAAGACGCCGGCCGACTTCGAAGTGGTGGGCGATTCGCTGCAGGTCGAGCCCTATGCCTGCATGCTGCCCAAGGACGACCCGGCCTTCAAGAAGCTGGTCGACGACACCTTCGCCGGCCTGATGAAGAGCGGCGAGTTCGAGAAGCTCTACAACAAGTGGTTCATGCAGCCGATCCCGCCGAAGAACGTGCCGTTGAATCTGCCGATGAGCCCGCAGCTGAAAGAGAACCTGAAAGCTCTCAGCGACAAGCCCGCGACCTGATCCAGGCGCGACGAAAAGAGAAGAAAAGGACATGGCAGTGACGCAGGTGGTCGGCATTCTTGGTGGCATGGGCCCCGCGGCGGGCGCCGACTTCGTGCGGCTCTTCGTGCAGGCCTGCGCGCAGCAGATGCGTGCGCGCGGCGAGCCGGTGCGCGACCAGTCCTTTCCCGAGCACTGGCTTGCGCAGGTGCCGGTGCCCGACCGCACCGATGCGCTGGCTTCGGCCGAGCAGGGCGCGCACCAGCCGCTGGAGCCAATGCTGCAGGCGCTGGGCCGCCTGGCCGCGCTCGGCAGCCGGGCCGTGGCCATCGCCTGCAATACCGCGCATGCCTGGCACGCCGACCTGCAGGAGCGCTTTCCGCAGGTCGAGCTGCTGCACATGGCGCGCGAAACCGCGCAACAGCTGGCCGGGCAGGGCGCGAGCAACGTCGCGTTGATGGCCACCGAGGGCACCTACCGCGTGCGCCTCTACGAACAGGCGCTGGCCGAAGCTGGCCTGGGCTGCCATGTGCCGACGCCAGCGGAGCGCCACACCATCACGCGGGGCATCTTCGACGGCGTGAAGGCCGGCAACATGCAGCTCGCCGAGCAATGCTTTTCCGAAGTGGCGCTGCGGCTGGCCGAGCGCCATGGCCCCGTCACCATCATCATGGGCTGCACCGAAGTGCCGTTGGGCCTGCAGGGCTCGGCGGCTGTGGCCGGCCTCGACCTTGTCGACCCCGCGCAGGTGCTGGCTGCGGCCCTGGCCCGCCGGGCCTACCAGGCCTACCAACCCCACTGAAACTAGGGGGCATAGAGGCAGGAGTCGATTTCGCCTACATTGCGGCGTGCGTTTTTTGATAGCGCAACGCCCCTTGTCCGACGATTCAACTGGAGCCCTTCCCATGCCCCTCGACGACAGCCGTTCCGACTTCGATTCGCTTCGCCCCGGCGAGAGCACCGAGCAGGGTGCCACGCGCCGCACTGCACTCAAGGCCGCCATCGGCGTGGGCTATGCAGCCGCCGTGCTGCCAGTGGCCGCGCAGACAGCCATCAGCACCTCGGCCGAAGGCCTGAAGGCCGGCCCCATCAAATACACCGTCAACGGCTTCGAAGTGCCCGCCTACGCGGCGGCACCCGCCGGCAAGACAGGCCTGCCAGTGATCCTGGTGATCCAGGAAATCTTCGGCGTGCACGAGTACATCGCCGACACCTGCCGCCGCTTTGCCAAGCTCGGCTACCTCGCCATCGCGCCCGAGCTCTATGCGCGCCAGGGCGACCCGCGCGGCTACACCGACATTCCGAAGCTGCAAGCCGACATCGTCAGCAAGGTGCCCGACGCACAGGTGCTGGCCGACCTCGACGGCGCGCTGGCCTATGCCAAGGCCAACGGCGGCGACACCAGCAAGGCCGGCATCACCGGCTTCTGCTGGGGCGGGCGCATCGTGTGGCTGTATGCCGCCACCGGTAAGGTCAAAGCGGGCGTTGCCTGGTACGGCCGGCTGGTCGGGCAGGCCAGTGAACTGACGCCAAAGCACCCCATCGACATCGCCGCCAGCCTGCAGGCGCCGGTGCTCGGCCTGTACGGCGGAAAAGACCAGGGGATCCCCCTTGACACGGTTGATAAGATGAAAGCAGCTCTGGCCACTGGAACCCCGGCGGCCAAGGCGTCGAGCTTCGTCGTGTACCCCGAAGCAGGCCACGCATTCCATGCCGACTACCGCCCCAGCTACGTCAAGAGCGCGGCGGACGACGGCTGGCAACGCGCCACGGCCTGGTTCAAAGCCAATGGCGTCGCCTGAACGCGGCGCCCTGTAGCCACCCCGCCGAAGGCCGTCGAATGACGGCCTTTTCTCTTTTTATGAACGGACAACGGCCTTGTTGAAGCAGTTTCAACGGCCGTCCCTCTTGCGCAAGCAGCTATGAATTTGATAGTCATCATCGCGGCGACCCTGGTTGCCGGTATCGGAAGCGTCTGGCTCGCGGCCCTCCTGCTGAAGGTGGGGGTGCGCAGCGGTTCGGGCGGCGTGAACCCGCAGCATCTGCTGAGCCTGGCGGCCGGCGCGCTGCTCGCCACCGCGTTCATGCACCTGTTGCCCGAAGCCTTCGAGAGCCGCATCGAACCCGCGATGCTGTTCGCGGTGCTGCTGTTCGGGCTGGTGTTCTTCTTCCTGCTCGACAAGGCCGAGCTGTGGCACCACGGGCACGAACATCACCATGGCGAAGAGAAGGGCGGACACGAGGGGCACGACCATGACCACGGGCACTCGCATGGTCATGCGCATGACCACGGTCCCCGCACCGGCGGCTGGGCCGTGCTCACCGGCGACAGCGTGCACTGCTTCGGCGACGGCATCCTGATCGCCTCGGCCTTCACCGCCGACCTGCGCCTGGGCCTGGTTGCCGCCATCGCGGTGCTGGCGCACGAAATTCCGCACCACATCGGCGACCTTGTCGTGCTGCGCCAGAGCTCCGCCAACCAGCGCGCGGCGCTGGTGAAGGTGTCGCTCGCCGGCACCATGACCGCGCTGGGCGGCATCGCGGGCTGGTGGCTGGTCGACCAACTGCACAGCTGGCTGCCGTACTTCCTGGTGCTGGCCGGCAGCAGTTTTGTCTACGTGGCGCTGGCCGACCTGATTCCGCAGCTGCAGAAGCGCCTGCCGGCACGCGAGACCGCGGCGCAGATCCTGTGGCTGGCCGCGGGCATCGTGCTGGTCACGCTCGTGAGCCGGCTGGCGCACGGCGAGCATGGGCACGACCACGGCGACAACCCGGGCCACGGGGAGCACGGCCACGTGCACAAGGACTGACGGCCAGTCAGCCCGGGCGGGAAACTTTCCGACACCGACGCCGCGCGCCGGATGAACCGGAACGGCCGAAACAGGCGCACCATAGGGGTCTGTCAGAAATCAGCCGAGGAACCGATCATGAACACCATCGACGCCACCGCGCGATCCGCCTCGCCCGCCGAAGACGATGAGGACGACACGCCCGCCGATGACTTCGAGGAGCAGGACAGCGACGTGTCCGACGACCTGTCGGAGGAAACGGGCATCGATCTCACCGATGCGAGCGAACTCGATGCCGACAACGTGCCGGCCGACGAAGAATTCGACCGCGTGATGAACGCTCCAGACTGAGCCTGCTCAAGCCATGTTCAGGGCGGTTACGCTCCAAGGCATGCGCCTGTTTCACTTCAGCGACGATGCTGGCATAGATCGTTTCGAGCCTCGTCCGGTCCGGACACCGGCTGACCGCCGCCCAGGCATGGCGTGGCTCAACGGGCCGCTGGTCTGGGCGATTGCCGAGGACCACCAGCAACTCTATCTTTTCCCTAGGGAGTGCCCGCGCATAGTCATGTGGGCGCACGACGGCACCACTGAAAACGACCGGCGGGCATGGTTGGCCGATGTACCAGCCGGGGTCACGGCCATCGCGTACATCGAGAAGCACTGGCAGGAGCGCTTCGAGCGCGCGGCGCTGATGCGCTACGAGTTGCCGTGCGAGCACTTCGCCGACATCGGCGATGCGGGCATGTGGGTGTCGAGAACCGCGGTCGTGCCGCTCGACACGACCCGTGTGCTCGACTTGCGGGCTGAACTCGCCGCGTGCCACACCGAGCTGAGGGCGGTCGATTCGCTTCTTCCTCTCAAGCCCGTGTGGCAATCATCGATGCACGCCAGCGGTATTCGTCTGCGAAACGCAGTTGACTGGGCGTAGGCGTTTCTCGCTCTGACTCAAGCTGCTTTGCGCCGAGTGATCACCTGCCCGTTGCGCACCCCGCAGTGCGCTCCATCGCGCCAGGTCACGGCGCCATTCACGATCACCGCATCGATGCCCTCGGCCGGCTGCATCGGCGTTTCGTAGTTCGCGGTGTCGCGCACCGTCGCAGCGTTGAAGATCACCACGTCGGCGTGGTGGCCCGGTTTCAGCGTGCCGCGCTCGTGCAGGCCGAAGTTGCGCGCCGTGAGCCCCGTCATCTTCCACACCGCCGTCTCCAGCGGGAACAGGCCGATGTCGCGGCTGTAGTGGCCCAGCACGCGCGGGAAGGTGCCCCACAGGCGCGGATGCGGCTTCTCGCCCAGCGGAATGCCATCCGAGCCGATCATGGTCTCGTCGAACGCGAGGATGCGCTGCACGTCGTCCTCGTCCATCATGAAGTAGATCGCGCTGCCGGGCTGCAGCCGCTTGGCCGCTTCTTCGCCTGACACGCCCCATTCGGCCGCAATGTCCTTCAGGTCGTGGCCCGCGCACTCGGGGTGCGGCACGCTCGACGCGATGAGCACGCGGCCTTCCATCATTCCGCGATCGGTACGGATCATGGTGGAGCCAGCCGTGTAGGGGTAGCAGTCGAGCCCGATGCACTGGTGCTGCATCGCTTCCTTGATGAAGGGCAGCGTGACTTTCGTCTTGCCGAAGTTCTGCGTGTTCTGCACCTTGTGGTGCGACACCACCACCGGAATGTCGAGCGCGCGGCCGATGTGGAAGGTTTCTTCCAGCGACTCCATCACGCGGTCGCTCTCGTCGCGCATGTGGGTCACGTACAGCGCTTTGCGCGAGGTGAGCGGGCGGCCGACTTCGATGATCTCCTCGGTCGTCGCCTTCACGGCCGGCGGATAGAAAGTGCCGGTCGACAGGCCGATGGCGCCGGCCTGCATCGCTTCTTCGACCAGCGCCTGCATGGCTGCAATCTCATTGTCGTTCGCGGGCCGGTCAAGGTCGGACATGACCACCGCGCGCAATGTCGAATGCCCGACCATCGCCGCCACGTTCACCGATGAAGGCGTGGCACGCAGCGCATCGAGGTACGCCGCGAAGGTGGTGAAGCGGCCTTCCGCCGGTGAGTCGAGCAGGCTCAGCGGCATCGGCAGGTCCATGTCGGCGCGCAGCGGCGCAGCGCTGATGCCGCAGTTGCCCGCCACCACCGTGGTCACGCCCTGCGACACCTTGAACGGCATCTGCGCCTGCGACAGCACAGCCTGGTCGTCGTGCGTGTGCGAGTCGATGAAGCCTGGCGCGACGATGCGGCCGGTGGCGTCGAGCGTCTGCTCGGCCGTGTGGCCCGCGAGCTTGCCGATGGCGGCGATGCGGCCGTTCACGATGCCGACGTCGGCATCGAAGCGCGGCGCCTTGGTGCCGTCGATGACGGTGCCGCCTCGGATCAGCAGGTCGTAGTGGGGGACTGATTCGCTCATGTCGATCCTTTCATTTGTTCTTTCGTGGGAGTGTTTTTTTCAGGGCAGGTGCACAGGCCGCCGGGTACTCCCCTCCGCGAATGTCCCCCGGCCTTCGGCCTCCTCCTTTATTTCGCTGCGGGGAGCACCCGACGCCCTGTGCACAGTGGGCGCCGCGCTTGTGCCGGTCGTTTGACCGCTGCGCTGAACGATCACGTCGATGGGGTGCCTTGCGCAGCGAAATAAAGGGGGAGGCCGCAGGCCGGAGGACATTCGCGGAGCAAGGTACCCCGTCGGCGTGATCTCGCCCCGAACACCCAACGCGATGAACAAGAAAAGTCATCTCAGCGAAAGTGGCAGGCAACCCAATGCCCGCCGTTGGAAGACGAGGGTCGTTCGCTTAGCTCGGGCACCTTCTCCTTGCACACAGCCTGCGCCATTGGGCAGCGGGTGTGAAAGCGGCAGCCCGAGGGCGGATTGGCTGGGCTCGGCGGATCGCCTTGCAGCAGCATGCGACGCGCGGGCGTACGCGGGTTGGGCACGGGCACGGCCGACAGAAGAATCTCGGTGTACGGATGCAGCGGCGAGGAAAACAGCGTGTCGCGGTCCGCGATCTCCACGATGTGCCCGAGGTACATCACCGCCACGCGATGGCTGATGTGCCTCACCACCGCAAGGTCGTGCGCCACGAAGAGATACGCGATGCCGAACTCGGCCTGCAGGTCCATCAGCAGGTTGACCACTTGCGCCTGCACCGACACGTCGAGTGCCGACACCGGCTCGTCGCACACGATCAGCTTCGGGTTCAGTGCCAGTGCGCGTGCAATGCCCAGCCGCTGCCGCTGCCCGCCCGAGAACTCGTGCGGGAATTTCTTCGCCGCTTCGGGCCGCAGCCCCACGCGCGAGAACAGCCATTGCACGCGCTCGCGCCGCTCGGCCGCCGCGCCCATGCCGAAGTTACGCAGCGGCTCGGCCACGATGTCTCCGGCTGTGAGGCGAGGGTTCAGCGAGGCATACGGGTCCTGAAAAATAATCTGCAGCTGCCGTCGGCGCATGCGCATGTCCTCGGCGGACAGCGACAGCAGCTCTTCGCCCTCGAGTTCCACCGAGCCCGAGGTCGGCTCGACCAGCCGCATGACCGACTTGGCCGTGGTCGTCTTGCCGCAGCCCGATTCGCCGACCAGCGACAGCGTTTCGCCGCGCGCAACCGAGAACGACACGCCATCGACCGCCTGGATCGAAGGCCTGGCCGGCCGCAGCCAGCGCTTGGGCGAGATGTAGTGCTTGCGCAGGTTGCGTACCTGCAGCAGTGGCGTTGCAGCGGTCGTCGTCATGCGGCCATCTCCTCGGCGCCCGCCCAGTGTTCTTCGACGGCGAAGCAGGCCACCACGTGATCGCCGCCTTGCTGCACCAGCCGCGGCGTCTCGGCGCGGCAGCGTTCGCGCGCATGGCTGCAGCGTGCCGCAAAGGCGCAGCCGCGCCCCAGTTCGTGCGCGGCCGGCACCAGCCCCGGAATCTCGGTGAGCCGCGTGCTCGCGGTGTTCATCGCGGGCATCGAGGCCATCAGCGCGCGCGTGTAGGGGTGCAGCGGGCGGTCGAACAGGTCGATCACGTCGGCCTCTTCCACCTTCCTGCCGGCATACATGACCACGACGCGGTCGCAGCTTTCGGCCACCACGCCGAGGTCGTGCGTGATCATCACCACGCCCATGCCCAGCTCCTTCTGCAGGCGCTTGATGAGGTCGAGGATCTGCGCCTGGATTGTTACGTCCAGGGCAGTCGTCGGCTCGTCGGCGATCAGCACTTCGGGGTTGCAGGCCAGGGCCAGCGCGATCATCACGCGCTGGCGCATGCCGCCCGAGAGCTGGTGCGGGTACTCGTTCACGCGCCGCTCGGGCTCGGGGATCTGCACCACGCGCAGCATCTCGACCGCGCGCTTCATCGCGTCGGCGCGGCTGGCCTTCTGGTGCAGCTGCACCGTCTCCGCGATCTGCCGGCCCACGGTGAGCACCGGGTTCAGCGATGTCATCGGCTCCTGGAAGATCATCGAGATGCGGTTGCCGCGAATCTGCCGCATCTCGCGTTCGCTGAGCTGCATCAGGTCGGTGCCGCGCAGCCGCACCGAGCCCATGTGGCGCCCGGGTGGCGTGGGCACCAGCCGCAGGATCGACAGTGCCGTCACGCTCTTGCCGCAGCCCGATTCGCCGACCACGCCGAGCGTGCGGCCCGCGCGCACCGTGTATGAAACCCCGTCGACCGAGCGCACCACGCCCGCCAGCGTGTGGAAGTGCGTGCGCAGGTTGTCGACTTCGAGCAGCGGCTCGCCGGGGGCGAGTGCGGTGTGGGACATGGTGATGGTCATTTCATGTCTCTCACAGTTGCCGCGCCAGGCGCGGGTCCAGCGCATCGCGCAGGCCGTCGCCGAGCAGGTTGATCGCCAGCACCGTCGCCGCCAGCAGCAGCCCCGGGTACAGGATGATGTGGAACGCCACCGTCACGAAGTTGCGGCCCTCGGCCATCATGTTGCCCCAGCTCGGCGTTTGCGAAGGCACGCCAACGCCAAGGAACGAGAGCGCGGCCTCGGTCAGCACGGCGGCCGCCGCAACGAAGGTGGCCTGCACCACCAGCGGCGCCACGATGTTCGGCAGCACGTGGCGCACCAGGATCACCGGCAGCCGCGTGCCCACCGCATGCGCGGCCTCCACGAACAGCTGCTCGCGCAGCGTGAGCGCGAGCGATCGCACCAGTCGCACCACGCGTGGAATCTCGGGCACCGTGATGGCGACGATCACCGTCGCGAGGCTGGCGCGCGTCACCGCCATGAGCGCGATGGCCAGCAGGATGCCGGGAATGGCCATGAGCCCGTCCATCACCCGCATGATCGGACCGTCCGCCCAGCGCACGAAGCCCGACACCAGCCCCAGCGCAATGCCGAAGAAGGTGGCCAGCACCGCGACTGCGGCGCCCACGATCATCGACACGCGCCCGCCCCACACGGCGCGGCTGAACACGTCGCGGCCCAGTGCGTCGGTGCCGAACCAATGCTCACCGGAAGGCGGCTGCATGCGTGCGAGCGGGTCGATGTCCTGCGGATCGTGCGTGGCGATCCACGGCGCGGCAATGGAGAGGATGGCCACCGCAATCAGCAGCAGCGCGCCGATGATCAGCGTCGGGTGCTTGCGCACCCAGCGCCAGCGCGGCGGCACGAAGGGGGCTTCGTCGTCGGCCGCGGCGTCGGGTGTCTGGATGGTGTTCAAGGGAAGGACCGTGGACATTGCGTGGGGTTCTTCTTCATCAGTACTGGATGCGCGGATCGAACAGGCGGTAGCTCAGGTCGATCAGCAGGTTGATCAGCACGTACACCCCCGCCGAGAGCAGCAGCACGCTCTGGATCACCGGATAGTCGTGCCGCTGTACCGAATCGATCACGAGCCGGCCCACACCCGGAATGGCGAACACCGTTTCGGTGACCACCACGCCGCCGATCAGCAGCGCGATGCCCGCGCCGACGGTGGTGGCGATAGGAATGGCTGCGTTGCGCAGCGCATGCCCCAGCACCGGCAGCACGCCCAGGCCTTTGGCGCGCGCGGTGCGGATGTAGTCCTCATGCAGCACTTCGAGCACGGTGGCGCGCGTCATGCGGGTCACCAGCGCGATGTACACCAGCGCCAGGTTCACGCAGGGCAGCACCAGCGAGCGCAGCCACTCGCCCGGGCCCTCGGCAAAGTGCACGTAGCCCTGCACCGGAAACCACGGCAGCTGGACCGCGAAGCTGTAGACCAGCAGGTAGCCCACCAGGAACACCGGCACCGAGAAGGCCAGCACCGCGAACAGCATCACCAGCCGGTCGATCCAGCTGCCAGCGCGATGCGCCGCGAGCGTGCCCAGCGGCACCGACACCACGAGCGTGATGAGCATGGTCAGCGCGGCGATCGACACCGTCGGCTCCAGCCGCTGCCCCAGCAGCTGCGCCACCGGCATCTGCGTGAAGATCGAGGTGCCGAGGTCGCCGGTGAACAGCTTGCCGACCCACAGCGCGAACTGCTGCCACAGCGGCAGGTTCAGGCCGAGCGCGGCACGCAGCTTCTCGATGTCCTCGGTGGTGGCGAGGTCGCCCGCGATGAGCGCGGCCGGGTCGCCCGGCGACAGGTGGATCAGCAGGAACACCACCACGGCCACCACTGCCATGACCGGGAGCGTCGAGAGAAAGCGTCGAACGATGTAGCCCATGGCGATGCCTTGTGCTGGCGCTTCGTCTTACTTGTCGAGCACCCAGACCGTCGGCAGGCCGGCCCAGAGTTTGTCCAACCCCTTGAGGCTGGCGCGCGCGGCGAACGCGGCCGAGTACTGGCCCGCGTTGATGTACGGCACGGCCTCGTAGGCGCGGCGCTGGAAGGCGTCGAGCAGTTCCTTGCGCTTGGCTGGCACGGTTTCCTTCAGCCATGCGGTGCGCAGCTCGTCGAGCGGCTTGTCGCAAGGCCAGCCCGGCAGCGTGTTGCCGCAGGCCGCGCCCAGGTAGGCGTTGGCGATGGGCGAGTTGGCGTCGAACTCGCCGGCCACGGTGACGTACATGTTCCAGCCGCCCGCGTCGGCCGCATCGCGCTTGGCACGGCGCGCGCCGATGGAGGCCCAGTCCATGCTTTGCGCGTCGACGTTCAAGCCGATGCTCTTCATGGTCTGCGCGGCCATCAGCGCCTCGGCGTTGAGGTAGGGCACGTCGCTGGGCACCATCAGCACCACCTTCTCGCCCTTGTAGCCGGAGGCCGCGAGCAGTTGCTTGGCCTTGGCAACGTCGGCCTTGCGGTAGGGGTCGGCGCCGGCGGCCGTGTCGTTGGGGCTGCCGCAGATGAAGAAGGTGGCGCAGTAGGCCATGCGCATGTCCAGCGGGAAGCCCATGGCCGCCACGAAGCGTTCCTGGCTCACGGCCTGCAGCAGTGCTTGGCGCACCTTCGGGTTGTCGAAGGGCGGGTGCAGCTGGTTCATCACCAGGAAGCCCTGGTACGTGCCGAAGGCGCCGATCTTCACGCCGGTGTCGGTGCGCAGCGGCGCGATGTAGTCGGGCGGCAGCTGTTCGATGAGGTCGACCTCGCCGCGCTTCAAGGCGGCCACCGCGCTGTTGGCGTCGGGCAGGTAGAGCCATTCGACGCGATCGAAGCTGCTCTTCTTGCTGCCCGACAGGCCGCTCGGCGGTTCGCTGCGTGCCACGTAGTTGGGGTTGCGCACGAACACCGTCTTGTTGCCCGGCACCCATTCGTCGCGCTTGAAGATGAAGGGGCCGGAGCCCAGCACTTCGGTCAGCGGCGCGGTGGCCGGCATCTTGGCCAGCCGCTCGGGCAGGATCACCGGCGGAAAGCCCGAGGGTTTGGCCAGCGCATCGAGCACCATGCCGAAGGGCTCGTTCAGCGTGAGCGTGAAGCTGCGCGCATCGCTTGCCTTCCACTCGGCACCGCTCGCCACCATTGCACGGCCCAGGCTGTCGCGTGCGGCCCAGCGCTGCAGTGAGGCGATGGCGTCGGCCGAGGTGACGGCGCTGCCGTCGGAGAACTTGAGGCCGGGGCGCAGTGTGAAGCTCCACTGCTTGCCGTCTTTCGAGGTCGTGTACTTGTCGACCATCTGCGGCTGGGGCTTGCCGCTCGCATCCTGCGCGAACAGCGTGTCGTAGACCATGTAGCCGAAGTTGCGCGAGATGTACGCCGTGGTGAAGGTCGGGTCGAGGATCTTCAGGTCGGCATGCGCCACCACCTTCAGCGTCTTGGGAGGCGGCGTCTGGGCGAACGCCGGGAGGGAAAGCACCAGGGCAGCGAGGGCAGCAAGCGTTCGTCGTTTCATCGTCGGTTCTCCGGTCGGGGGCGAAGGAAAGGAAAAAAGGTCAGGCGGCGACGCCGATCGGCCACTTGGGCAGGCGGGCCTTGCGGTACGGCAGCGTGTTCAGGTCGAGCGTCACGGCGCCCGGTGCGCCCGCGTAGATGACGTGTTTCGCCACCTTGGAGTACGACGCATAGAAGTGCTGCGACGACTTCACGACGATGATCTTCTTTGCGGCGAGGTCGCAGCCCAGCTGCGTGAACAGGTCGGTGCCCATCGCCTGGTTGCGCAGCGTGATCAGCACGATCTCGATGCCGTTCGCCTCGATCAGCGCGCTGTCGCCCATCAGCGTGGGCGTGCCTGCCAGGCCCGTCATCACCAGGTCGTGCTTCAGTGCCTTCACCGTGCATTCGAGGTCCAGCGGATCGCCCGAGAGCGGACTGATCTTGCCGCCGATGCGCATCTGCAGCCTCGCGCCCACGCCCGCGTCGAATGCGATGCGCACTGCGATCGGGTCCCAAAGCGGACCTAGCGCCGCGTTGGTGATGCCGCGCTCGACCATGCGGCGCAGGATGAAGGTGGAGTCGCTTGCTGCGCCGCCGCCGGGGTTGTCCGCGCCATCGGACAGCACCACCGGGCCGCCGTCGAAGGCCAGCGCTTCGTCGAGCGATGCATCGATGCTCGGGTAGTTGACCGTGAGACCGTCGCGCATGGCGATGACCTCGTCGGCGAGCTGGCGCGCCAGCGCGTCGGCCTGGGCCTGGTTGCCGTCTGTGTAGACCAGTACCTTGGTGCCCATCTCGGGCACGTCGCCCCACGAGAAGCCGTGCGTGAGCGAGACCGAAAGCACGCCGTTCTTGCCTTCGAGCGACTGCATGCGCTCGACGAAGCCGCGCGCCGGCTGGCGCGAGGTATGGACCGTGACGATCATGTCGCAGTCGACCACCGCGGCCACCGGCTTGACCTTGCCTTCGACCATGGCGGCGCAGATGTCCACCAGCTCCAGCCCGCGCTCGAGCACGTCGGTGTGCGGGTACTCCTTGAACGAGATCATCAGGTCGGAGTTCTGCACCATCGCGGGCGTGAGGTGGTTGTGCGGATCGAGCTCCGCGCCGATCACCACGCCGGGCCCGACGATCTGCCGCACGCGCGCCAGCAGGTCGCCTTCGCAGTCGTCGTAGCCGTCGGCCACCATCGCGCCGTGCAGGCCGAGCAGCACCATGTCGACCGGCAGCACTGCACGCAGGTCGTTCAACAGTTCGTCGCGCAGCGTTTCGTAGGCGTGGCGCGTGGTGGTGCCGCTGGGCTGTGCGCCGGCCACCATGCCTTCGAAGAGCGTCCAGTCCTTGTCGGCGCCGCGCATGCGCGCGGCCCACAGCGGGCCCGAGAACAGCGTCATCGCTTCGGGGTGCTTGCCGGCAGCGAAGTAGCCACGGTCCTTGAAGGAGGCCAGGCCGGTCGGCATCGGGCCGAAGGTGTTGGTTTCGGTGGCGAGGGAGGCACTGAAAACGCGCATGGTGATGTCTCGTGAGTTGGATGTGTTTGTTATTGGGGGCGTAGTCAGGCGGTGGCAGTGCGCAGCCGCTGCGGGCCCAGCATCCCGGCCGTGAGCCCGAAGGAGGCGATGCGCTCCGGCAGCGGCAGCCCGCGTGCCAGTGCGGCGCAGGCCTCGCCCATGGCGGCCGATGTCTGGATGCCGTAGCCGCCTTGCGCCGCCACCCAGAAGAAGCCGGGCACGCCGGGCTCGAAGCCGCCGACCAGGTCGCCGTCGGCCACGAAGGAGCGCAGGCCGGCCCAGGTGCGGGTGGGCCGACGGATGGCGAGCGTGGTCGCTTCCTCGATGCGGTGCATGGCGATGGCGATGTCCATCTCTTCGGGCTGTATGTCCTGCGGCTCGACAGGGTCGGCATTGGCCGGCGAGCCGAGCAACATGCCGGCGTCGGGCTTGATGTACCAGCCTTCGTCGGCGCCGAACACCATGGGCCAGTGCGCGACGCTCTGGCCTTCGGGCGGCGCGAAGATGAAGGCCGAACGCCGGCGCGGCTCGATGCCCAGTGGCGGCACGCCGGCCATGCGCGCGACGGTGTCGACCCATGCGCCCGCCGCGTTGAGCACCACGGGCGCCTCGTACACGGCACCGCCGGCCTCCACACGCCAGCGTTCGCCCACGCGTTCGATGGCCGTCACGCCGGCATCGCACACCAGCTTGCCGCCGGCGCGCCGCATGCCGCGCAGGTAGCCCTGGTGAATGGCGTGCACGTCCATGTCGGACGCGTCGGGTTCGTACACCGCGCCCATCACCTGTTCGGGGCGCAGCGCCGGCACCATCTCGCGGGCCTGCTCGCCGCTCAGGCGCGAGGCGCCGGTGTCCATGGCGCGCAGCACCTCCCAGTGGGCTTCGAGCTCGGCCATGTGATCGGCGCCAGCGACCATCATCGCGCCGCGCGGCGTGAGCAGCGGGTGTTCGGAGAAGCCTTCTGGCGGATGTTCGAGGAAGGCGCGGCTCGCCATGGTGAGGGCGCGCACCTGCGGCGTGCCGTAGCTTTCCATGAAGAGGGCGGCGGAGCGGCCGGTGGAGTGGTAGCCCGGCTGCGACTCGCGTTCGAGAAGGATCACGCTGGCATGCGGCGCGAGCCAATGGGCCACCGAAGCCCCGGCGATGCCGCCGCCGATCACGAGGAAATCTGCCACGACGGGCGTTGGGGTGCTGGAAGTCATCGGCAAAAAGTGTAGGTACAAATTTGCGGATACGCAAATTGATTCGGTGGCACCAAGGGGAAACCATGGTGCACCGCTTCGGTGAAATTTGCGTCAACGCAATTTGCGTATACGCAACTTCCGCGCCCGCGTCACGCGGGTTGGCATGGATGGCGCACCGCCCGGCTGGCAGAATCCACTTGCATCACAAGAGAAAGCCAAGCGTGAATCCACACACAGGGACCAGGACGGCGACGAAGCCGAAGGACGAGCCGCCCACGCTGGACCGCACCACTTTCGGTCATCGCCTGCGCAGCGCGCGCAAGCGTTTCGGCTGGACGCTGGCACAGCTGGCCGAGCGCTCGGGCGTGTCGATCACCACCATCTCGCGCGCCGAGCGCGGGCAGCTCGCGCTGGGTTATGAAAACTTCACCGCGCTGGGCCGCGCGCTCGAGATGGACATGAACGCGATGTTCGCGGGCGCCGGCGTCAAGCCCGCGCAGCTCGACGGACCGGTTGTCACGCGCGCAGGCAAGGGCGTGGTGTACCGGGGGCTGTCCATTGCCTACGAGTTCCTCGGCACCACAGCGGCCGGCAAGCAGATGAGCCCCATCGTCGGCACGGTGCACGCGCGGCGCATCCACGGGCCGGAAGACTTCGTGCGCCATGCGGGCGAAGAGTTCGCCTATGTGCTGTCGGGCGAGATCGAGGTGCACTTCGACAACGGCGAAGTGCTGCACATGGCGCGTGGCGATTCGCTGTACTTCGACAGCCGCCTTGGCCATGCGTATATCAGCGTGAGCCGGCAGCTCGCGCGCATCGTGGGCATGACCATCGGCGAGAGCCGGCACATGCAATCCGCGCGCGAGGGCGAGGCGCGCAAGACGCCCACGCCAGCGCCAGCCAAGCCTGCGGCACGCAAGACCGCGAAGGCCAGGGCACCGAGGAGCGGGAAGGGCGCCTAGCCCTCAGGAGAAATACGCGGGGTAGTCCGTGCCGTCGAGGCCCGGCACGACCGCCTTCAGCGGGTCGTTGCCATTGCCCTGCAGCTGGTCCGCTGCGTAGTCGGTGACGCACCCCGCCAGCAGCTGCCGCGGGTCTTCGAGGATCACGCGCATGCGGGTGTTGAGCGCATGCCAGTCCTCCGGTCCGCCGATGGCGGGCATCTCACTGACCTCGGTCGTGTCGGGCTGCAGCACCGGCCGGCCGCCGCGCCCGGGGGCGAAGCGCGGGTAGCCCTCGTACATCATCGGCCCCAGGTCGCTCATGGCCCGCGTAGCCCACCAGAGCTTGCGCATCGGCGCCTCGTGCGCAGAAACGGCCGCCAGGTCGACGGGGTAGGTGAAGGTGGGCGCCGGCGCATGCGGCGCGATGTACACGCGCTCCAGCGGCAGCGCATGGTGCGACGACGCGAGGATCATCGAGCACACGGCGTTGGTGCTCCAGGTAACGCCCGCGGTGGGGCGGCCCTGCCTGCCCACAATCAGCACCATCGCGTTCGCCCAGTCGATGCGGTGCCGCTCGAACCACGCGATGACGCGGTGCCCGGTGTCCAGGCCGACGAGGAAGAAGGTGGCGATCATCACCTTGTTCATCGGCACGCTCGCGCCGATGGCATCGCCCGTTGCCTCGAGGTAGTGCGTGCGCAGGTCGGCGGCAGTGAGGGTCTCGGGCCGGGCGAGGGCGCGCTCGATGTAGCGCTCGGTGAGCTCGCAGGCGTAGTGCACCATGTTCGCGATGGCCGTCTCGCGGCCGCGGTAGGCGGGCACCGCGATGTCGTCGCGCCAGAGCGCCACGCTGTTGGCTTCGCGCGCGGCCACGGTGGCTGCGAGCAGGCGTTGGGTTTCGCTGCGCCACAGCGTGCCTTCGGGGTCGAGCTCGCGCAGCCGCACCAGCGAGGCCAGCGCGGGGCCGAGGTGCGACACCGCCGCCAGCTCCTTGAAGCCGCGCGTCGTGAGCCGGTAGCCCTCGACCTCCGGCGGCCTGCCCCTGCCAGGAAACAGGATGAAGTCGGCTGCCGTGGCGACGATCAGCGCCGCGTCGGGCGCCGCCTCGGCGGTGGCGTGCGTCATCTTCGCGCCGATGCTGTCGGCGCTCGCGGTGTAGGTCTCGAAGAGGCGCAGGAACTCGGGGCTCTGGAAGTTGGGGTTTGCCGTCATGGTGTGGCTCCTGTCTATGCGCCGAGCCGGTACACCTTGCTCGGCGTGCGAAAGCGGATGTCGGCGCCCAGGCTGTTGGTCACGACCAGGTAGGCGTGGCCGTTGTCTTCGAAGACGCAGGCGTCGGTGGCACCGGAGGTCGGAAACTCCCGCTGCGGCACCAGCTTGTCGTCGGCGAAACGGTAGCTGACCGAGGTCAGCGAGGTAATGGGCGCCTCGCGGCTGCCGAGCAGGAAGTTGATCTGCACCAGCTCGCCGCCTTGCGCATCCTCGCGCCAGACGAACTCGCGCCCGCCGGGGCCGCTCAGCGTCTGGTGCGCGACGAAGCCGGTGCCGTTCCAGCGCAGCAGCACGGTGTCGTCGTGCAGGCAGGCGAAAGCCAGCCAGGCCTCGCCATGCGCCTCGAAGAACTGGAAGGCGCGGCCGGTCTTGCCGTCGAGCAGCTGGAAGTCTTCGAAGCGCGCGCCGTTCCACAGCATGACGCGCGAGCGCGCCACGTGGTCGGCGTAAGCCAGGAAGCGCTGACCGCCGATCTCGAAGAAGGCGAAGTTGTAGCCCCAGGTCGAGTCGATGACCTGGAACTCGGCAAAGCGCTCGCCGTTCCATTCGTAGATGGCCGACTTCGATGGATTCCGGGCCTCGGTGCCTTCCATTGCCACGCCTTGGGCGAGCGCGAGAAAGTGCCGTTCGCCGATGGTGAAGTGCGTCCATTGCTTGGCCGCGAAGGTGGGCACGCGCTGGAACTCGGTGAATGCACCGTCCTTCAGTTCGAAGATGACCGAGTCGACGTTGAGTTCGTACGGGCCGGCACCCGACTTGAGGCTGGCAGTGGCCAGGAAGGCGCGGTCGCCGATCTCGAAGAACTCTGCGTCCTCGCCGCCCGGCACGGGCAGCCGCGTGTGCGGCACAAAGGCTTCGTCCTGCCAGCGATAGACCAGCGCGTCGATGTCGCTGTTGCCCACGGTGATCATCGCGGGTTGCCCCGGCACGTCGACCGCGAGCTGCGGCACCACGAGGTAGCGCGTGCCGCCGTGAATGAAGGTCTCCGCCGCGCGGGCGCCGGAGGTGTCGAGGTCCTGGATGTTTTTCATCGCGGTCGTTCTTTCGTGCGGCATTCGCACCTTACTGCGGAATCGGTGCAAAGCCGAACAGCCGGGCCGGGTTGTCCACGAGGATGCGCTGCCGCGACTGCGCGTCGGGCGCCCACGGCGCGAGCAGGTTCAGCAGCTCGCCGGTGTCGCGCGCGCCGTCGGGAATGTGCGGCCAGTCGCTGCCCCAGATGGTGCGCTCGGGCAGGGCGTCGACGATGGCATGCGCCAGCGGGCGCAGCTTTTCGAAGTTGCCGTCCTTGGCCACGCGGTAGGGGCCGGAGAGCTTCATCCAGCCGCGTCCGTCGGCCAGCACCCGCAGCAGGCGGTCGAAGTCCTGCCGCGTGAGGCCATCGCTCTCGAGCATGTAGCCCATGTGGTCGATGACGAAGTCGGCATCGATGTCGCTCAGGTATGGAATGAGGTCGCGCACCACCCAACCCGGTGTGTAGAACTGCAGGTGCCAGCCCAGCGCCTTCGTCATGCGCACGCTGCGCTGGATGTACTGCACCAGCTCGGCGGTCGGCAGGCCCGAGCGCAGGAACAGGTCGAGCCGCAGGGCGCGCACGCGGCGGCGGTGCATGTCGTGCAGCGTGTCTTCGGTGACGCTGTCGTCCACCATGGCCACGCCGCGCGCGCGCTCGCCGGCGATGTCCAGGGCGTCGAGCATGCAGCGGTTGTCGGTGCCGTAGAAGCTGGGCTGCACGATCACGTAGCGCGCCAGGCCCAGCGACTCGCACATGGCGTCGAGCTTGGTGAGCGGGCCGTCGGGCAGCGTGTAGTGCGGATGGTCCACGTGCGGGTAGCGGTCTTCGCTTTCGAACACGTGCACGTGCGAATCGCAGGCACCTGCGGGCACGGCGAAGGTGGGGCGCGCCAGCGTGTCGGGCGCGCGCATGGGCGTGGAAGTGAGGATCTGGGAACTCATGATGTCGAAGGAAAAAAGATGAAGGGAAAAAATCGATGAGAGCTCATTCGAGCGAGATACCGCCAGCGGCAATCAGCCGGCGGTTGCGCTCGAGTTCGGCGGCGATGGTGCGGCGCATCGCCTCGGCGTCGGGCGTGACCGGCGCGAAGCCCTGCGCCTCGAGCGCCTTGAGCGTCTCGGGCCGGGCCAGCACCTCGCGCAGTGCCGCGGTGGCCCGCTGCCGCGCAGCCGCCGGCACACCGGCCGGCAGCACGATGCCGACCCACGAGCGGTAGGTGTAGTTGCGCAGTGCATCGATGCCGGTCTCCGCGAAGCTCGGCACCGCGGGCAGCGCAGCCCAGCGGGTCGATGCCGTGGCGGCCAGTGCCCGCGCGCGGCCGTTTGCCACGAAGGGCACGATGGGCGAAGTGACGTAGGCCATCATGTCGACCTCGCCTGCGATCAGCGCATTCATCGCCTGCGCCTCGCCCTTGTAGGGCACGTGCCGCGCCGTGATGCCGAGCGTGTGCAGCAGTTCCTCGGTCTGCAGGTGCAGGCTGGTGCCGACGCCGAAGGAGGCGTACGTCAGCGCACCAGGGTGCGCCTTCGCATAGGCCACGAGCCCCGGCATGTCGGTCACGGGCAGGTCGGCGCGCACTGCCAGCACGCCGTCGTTGAAGGCGACGATGCCGAGCGGATCGAAGTCCTTCAGCGGGTCATAGCCCGCCGCCTTGTCGACCACCGGATTCACCGATGCGATGGAAGGCGAGACCGCGATCAGCGTGCGGCCGTCGCGTGCGGCTCGCAGCGCCGCCTGCACGCCGATCTTGCCGGCCGCGCCGCCCTTGTTCTCGACCACCACCGGCTCGCCCAGCACGGAAGACAGGCCCTGCGCCACGATGCGCGCGACGCGGTCGATGGGCCCACCCGGCGGCGTCGGCACGACGAGGGTCGTCGCTCCTTGTGCAACCTGGGCGAGCGACGGGCTCGGCAAGGCCAGCGTTACGAGCAGCAGCGCGAGCACGGCGCCGGTGCGGCGCAGGGCTTCTTCAGCGCACGACCGCATCGCCGTTCTCCACGCCGACCGAACTCAGCGCCTTCGCGACGCGCTCGTGCGCGGCGGCCAGCAGCATGTCGGTGTCGATGCCGGTCATGAGGAAAGGCGCCGCGCCGCGGTGCACCAGCTCGGCCGAGTAGGCCGCATCGGCGATGCCGCCGATGGCGAGCGGCTTGCCCACGCGCAGGCAGGCGGCCAGCGCCGTCTCGTGCGCGGCGCGCACCAGCGGGTGCTTGAAGTCGCCGGCCACGCCCAGCTCGGCGCTCAGGTCGTTGGTGCCGATGCCCACGATGTCGATGCCCGGCACCGCGGCGATGCGCTCGATGTTCTCGATGCCCAGCGGGCTTTCGATCAGCACCTTCAGTGCGGTGGCCCGGTTCATGGCGACGTTGAAATCCGCCGCGGCCATCTTGCGGTAACCCACGTGCGGCAGCGTGCCGATGGCCGAGCGGTGGCCCAGCGGCGGAAAGCGGCAGGCGGCCACGAGGTCTTCGGCCTGCGCAACGGTTTCGATACGCGGCGCGATGATGCCGCCCGCGCCGCCGTCGAGCAGCCGGCCGATCACGCCGTACTCGCGCTCGGGCACGCGCACGAAGGGCATGAGGCCGATGTCGAGTGCGGCGGCGCAGATCTGCACAGTCGCGTCGATGGCGATGCTGCTGTGCTCCAGGTCCACCCAGATTGCGTGGTGGCCGCTGGCCTTGGCGATGCGTGCGATGTCGGGCGTGCGCGAGGCGCGGATGCCCAGTGCCGCCACTGGCAGGCGCTGGCGCAGTCGGCTCACGACGAGGTTGGTCGATGCGGCGTCGGCGGACGCCGTTGCGCTGTCTTGCACCATGCGGGTTCTTCCTTTGCCTCTGTGGTTGTAAAGGTGTGAAGGGATGCTAGAGAATGGGTGTCATATCCGGAAATACCGGATTCGGATTGCATTCGATACGCTGGAGATATCGTGGAACTTCGACACCTGCGCTACTTCGTCGCCGTGGCGGAAGAACTCAACTTCACCCGCGCCGCGGAACGCCTCTACATGGCACAGCCGCCGCTGAGCACGCAGATTCGCGGGCTCGAAGAAGAGCTGGGCGTGCAGCTCTTCGAGCGCGACAAGCGCCGCGTGTACCTCACACAGGCCGGGCGGCACTTTCTCGACCGGGCACGCACCATCCTTGCCTCGGTGCAGAGCGCGAAAGACGAAGTGCAGAGCGCGGCGGCGGGCGAGGTCGGCAAGCTCAACGTGGGCTTCACCGCGTCGTCGATGCTCACGACGGCGCTGCCCTCGGGCATTCGCCAGTACCGCGCGAGCTTTCCGGCGGTCGAGCTGCAGTTGCGGGAAATGGCGTCGATGCATCAGCTCGACGCCATCAATGCCCGCGAGCTCGACCTTGGCGTGCTGCGCAAGCCCAACGTGAGCATTCCGGTGGGCGTGACCATCGAGGAGTGGTACTCGGCACCGCTGGTCGCGGCGATGCCGCAGCAGCACGTGCTCACGCGCGGCAAGGGCATCCACATCCGCGAACTGAAGGACGTGCCGCTGATCGTCTATCCGCGCGACGCGGGCATCGGCCTGTACTGGAAGGTGCAGGAGCTGTGCGCCAAGGCGGGCTTCCGCCCGGCGGTGATGCACGAGACGCGGGAGGCCTCGACCATGGTCGGGCTGGTGGCGGCGGGCTTCGGCGTGGCCATCGTGCCGGCCGACACGCAGTGCATCCAGCTCGAAGGGGTGCTGTACAGCCGCATCCTCGACAAGGACGCGGTGTCGAGCCTGTATCTGGGCTACCGCGATGCAGACGCCAATCCGCACCTCGACAGCCTGTTGCGGCTGTTGCGCGGCACGCAGGTCGCGTCGAGCCGCAAGCGCTGACGACGATCGTTCGTTCGCTCGGTCAGCCGCCCGGCTTGCGCAGCGCGATCCAGCCCAGGGCCGCCGCTGCCACGAAGGCCGGGATCGCGGCGAGCACGAACAGCTGCCCCCACGGCAACTTCGCACCCACCAGCAGGCCGCCGACCAGCGGCCCCACGATGGAGCCGATGCGGCCGACGGACATCGACAGCCCCACGCCGGTCGCGCGCACGCTCGCCGGGTAGTAGTGCACGCACAGTGCGGGGATGTTCATCTGCCCGCCGATCACCAGCAGGCCGATGGCGAACACCAGGCAGAAGGCGGCGATCTCGCTGCCGACAATGTGGAAGCCGAAGAAGGGCACGAGCGCCGCGCCCAGCGCCAGGCACAGCGCCACCGGTCCGAAGGGGCTGCGCCGCGCCACCACGAAGGACATGGCGAAGGCCCCGGCCACGCCGCCCACGTTGAGCATCACGCCGGCGAGCGCCGAGCGCTGCGGGCTCATGCCGTTCATGGCGAGCACGCTGGGCGTCCAGCTCAGCAGGAAGTAGCTGACCAGCAGGATCATGAAGGCGGCGGTGGCGATGAGCACCGTGCCCGGGCCGCGCCCGTCTGCGACGAGTTCGGCCAGCGGGCGCCTGGCATGGGCGGGGCTTGCGTCCGCTGCCGTGGTGGTGCTCGTGCGTCCCGACTCGGACATCGCGAACACCAGCGGCAGCAGCGCCAGCGCAAGCGTGCCGCCGCCGATGAAGATGCCGCGCCAGCCCACCGACTGCATCAGCGCTGCCGTGATGGCGCCGCCGGCCACGGCCCCGATGGGAAAGCCCAGGAACATGCGCGAGACCGTCGCGCTGCGTTGGTCCGGATGCGCATGCTCGGCAGCCAGCGCCGAGATGGTGGGAATCGCGCCGCCGAGGCCGATGCCCGAGAGAAAGCGCCACAGCATCAGTTGCTCCGGGCTGGCCGACGTCGCGCTCAGCAGGATGAAGCCGCCGGCCACCAGGATCGAAGCGAGCAGCAGCCGGCGCCGGCCGAAGCGGTCGGCCGCCGCACCCACGCTGAGGGCGCCCACCACCGCGCCCGCGAAGCTCACGGCGAACACCTTGCCGAAGGCGCCGGGCGGCATGCCCCATTCCTTGGAGATGAGCGGTGCGACGAAGGACAGCATCAGCGTGTCGTAGCCGTCGATCAATGCGATGAGGAAGCAGACGACGATCGAGAAGCGGCTGGCGTAGGGGAGGGCGCGTGGCGGGTGGCCGGCCCCGGCGAGTGGAAGCGATGACATGTTGTTTTGTCTCCTAGATGGATGCAGCTGCTCTTTGGCGCTGATGCGGCCGATGCTAGGAGCCGCCATGCATATCCACAAATACATTTTCCGGAATGCATTGCGGTAGCTTTTGCGTATGGAGCCCTGCGGCGAGCCAGTCGGGCAAACCCTGTCGTTGTCGTGTCGCCGATTTGCTCGCCCGGCACGAGCGCGTGGCTATGCTGTGTGCCGTCATTTACTACCGAGAAAAACACCATGAGCTTGCGTTTGTCCTCCTTCCCGCTTCGTTCCATGGCCCTGGCGTGCAGCCTGGCACTCGGTGCTGTCGCCGGCGCACACGCCGCGCCCGATGCGAAGCTGCTCGCCGCCGCCGAGAAGGCGCAGCCCGCGGTGATCGACAACCTCAAGGAAATGGTGCTGATCGAATCGGGCAGCCTCAACGTCGACGGCCTGCTCAAGATGGCCGATGTGGTGGAAGGGCGCCTGAAGGCCGCCGGCTTCAAGACAGAGCGCCGCAAGGCCACGGCCGGCGCGGGCGCCGACCTCGTGATCGGCACGATCAAGGGCACGGGCAAGCGCAAGATCATGCTGCAGGGCCACATGGACACGGTGTACGCACCGGGCATCCTGAGCAGCCAGCCCTACAAGGTCGACGGCAACCGCATCTACGGCCCCGGCATCGCCGACGACAAGGGCGGCCTGGCCGTGATGATGGCGTCGCTGAAGATCCTGGCCGATGCCGGCTGGCGCGACTACGACACGCTCACCGTGCTGATGAACCCCGACGAGGAAGTGGGCTCGGTCGGCTCCGGCGAGCTGATCGCCACGATGGCCGACCAGCACGACACGGTGCTGTCGTTCGAGCCGACGGCGGCGAAGTCGGTGGCCAAGGGCGAGTCCCTGCTGCTGGGCGCGGCCGGCATCGCGCAGGCCACGATGGAAGTGAAGGGCCGCGCGGCACACGCAGGCGCCGCGCCCGAGCTGGGCCGCAATGCGCTGTACGAGCTGTCGTACCAGATGCTGCAGACCAAGGACCTCGCCAAGGATATTCCCGGTGTGACGCTCAACTGGACCGTGGCGCGCGCCACCGGCCCGATCAACCAGATCACCGAGAAGGCGCAGGCGCTGGGCGACATCCGCATCACGCAGCCGGGTGCAGAGAAGAAGCTCAACGAGGCGCTGCAGGCGAAGATCGCGGCCGGCAAGCTGATTCCCGACACCGAGACCACGGTGAAGGTGGAAGTGGGCCGCCCGGCCTTCATCGCGGGCGACAAGGGCCGCGCACTGGCCGAGAAGGCGCAGGCCATCTACAAGGAAATCGACCGCGACCTCGCGCTGACGCCGATGACCGGCGGCGGCACCGACGCGGGCTATGCGGGCCGTTCGGGCAAGGCCACGGTGGTCGAGAGCTTCGGCCTCGCGGGCTTCGGCTACCACGCGCGCGACGAATACATCGAAGTCGACTCGATCGTGCCGCGCCTCTACCTCGTCACGCGGCTGCTGACCGAGATCGGCAAGAACTGATAGACGGCGCCCGGCGGCGCAGGCGCGTTACTGCTGTTGCTGTCCGGGCTCGCCGGGCCGGCCGGGTGGGCGCCGCGCCGCGACCGCTGCTGCGGCGGCCGCGCGTTGTTGCTGCTGGGCCTGCTGTTGGTGCTGTTGCTGCTGGCGCTGGATCTGCTGTTGTTGCTGCTGCGCCTGTTGCTGGGCGCGGGCTTGCTGTTGCTGCATCTGCTGCTGACGTTGCTGCTGCTGTTGTTGCATCGCCTGTTGCTGTTGAGCGCGCGCGGCTTGCTGCTGTGCCTGTTGTTGCGCTTGCTGCTGGCGGCGTAGCTGCTCCTGCTGGGCTTGCTGCTGTTGCCGGGCCTGGTTCTGGGCCTGCTGCTGTTGCGCTTGTTGGCGCTGGACCTGCTGTTGCTGTTGTTGGGCCTGCTGTTGTGCGCGGGCCTGTTGCTGCGCCTGCTGCATCTGCTGGCGGCGCGACTGCTCTTGCTGGGCCTGTTGCTGGCGCTGTTGTTGCTGGCGTTGCTGTTCCTGCACCGCCTGCTGCTGTTGGCGCTGCTGTTGCTGCGCCTGCTGTTGCGCCAGCTGTGCCTGCTGCACTGGCTGGGCTTGCTGGCGGCGCGCAGGGTCCTGTTGTTGCTGTTGCTGTTGCTGCTGCTGGAGCCGGGCCTGGCGTGCCTGCTGCTGTTGCTCGCGCGCCTGCTGTTGTTGCTGTTGTGCTTGCAACTGCTGGGTCTGCTGCTGCGAACGTTGCTGGGCTTGTTGCTGCGCCTGCTGTTGCTGCATCAGGGCTTGCTGTTGGCGGACCTGTTGCTGCTGTTGTTGTTGCGCAAGTGCCGCCTGTTGCTGCTCTTGGCGTTGCTGTTGTTGCTGCGCGAACAGTGCCTGTTGCTGCTGTTGCGCAGGGCCCGGGCCCGCCGCGAAGTTGGGCGGTGCCCCTGGCGGCAGCACGCCGCGCGGTCCGCCATTGTTGTTGTAGACATTGCGCACGTTGTTGTTGACCACCGTGGTTGAGCGGGAGATGTAGGTGCTGTTGTTGTAGACCACGGCCGGTCGCGCGAAGGCCGGCTGCACGGCGGGGCCACGGTCGCGATCACGCCCGCGCGGCGCGCCCCAGTTCATGTTCCATGAGTGCCAGCCCCAGTCGTGCCGTTCCAGCGCGGCGCCCACGATCACGCCGGCTCCGAACGCGAGCGCACCGGCAGCCGCAACCTGGCCGCCGCTGTAGCCCCGCGTCACCACCTCGACCGGCGGTGCGTAGGCATAGCCGGGATAGATCGGCTGCGGCTCGCCGTAGATGACCTGCGGGTCGTAAGCCGGCACGTACACCACGTCGGGTTGCACCGGCTCGATGGTGATGAACTGCGGCGGCGGCTCGATCATCGCGGGGCCTGCGTACATGGGTTGCATGTCCGGCGAGGGCGCGTAGTTCTGCGGCGGCGCGGCACTGGCCACGCGCAGCCTGTCGTTGTTCTTGAGGCGGCCCGCCTTCGCTGCACGCTGGCGCATGACCTGGATCGCGTTCATCACGTCGGCCGGGTCGTTGTAGTAGGCCTGCCCGAGTGCCTCTGTCCACGGAATGTTGCCGGCCATCTGGTCGACGACGGGGCGGAATGCGGTGAGCGACTTCACGCTCGGGTCCCAGGGCTGCTGGTTGGCCGCGTCGGACAGCGGGCCGGCCTTGAGGTTGCGGTTCTGCGCGAGCCATTCGTGCGCGGCGGTGATCTGCTCGGGGTAGGTGGCGCCGGCCAGGATCTGGGCCACCAGCTTGTCGGGGTAGAGCGCGATGGGCGCGACCATCTGATAGAGCTGCTCGGCGGAGGGTGGCGTGTAGGCAGCTTGCACCGGGGCTGCGGCAGGGGCCGGCGTCTGCGGCACCGAGGGCGCGGGCATGGTGGTCGCCGGGTCAGTGGTGGCAGTGGGTACGGCAGCAGGCGTGCTGGGGGTCTTGTCGCATCCTGCAAGGACGAGAGCGCCGATGCACAGCGAGATCGTCAGCAGCCGCGGGGCGAGGGGGAGATTTGTTGTCATCTGGAGTTCCATGAGAACGCCGGCGTCGTGCCCGGAACTCTTTCAACGGTGCGCGGCAACAGGCGATGACAAAGCCTGCGCCGTGGATGCAACGGTCTGTGTCGGTGGTGCGCCGTCAAACCTGTCGGCGCAGAACCACACGGCCGGGAGGTCGTTACCTCCCGCGCTGCTGCTGCGTTGCTGCTACTTGGCGCCGCCCGTGTACTTGGTGACGCTGGTGGCGCTCACGTGGTAGCCGCTCACACCCATCATCGAATCATTGCGCAGGGTCTGCAGCTTGCCGGTGACCCACACGGTGTCCATGGCGCGGAACTTGGCACCCTTCTGCGGCACCACGTGCAGGATCTGGTTGGCGGGCGGCGGCGGCGTGTGGATGCAGGCGCCGAAGTAGGGCACCAGCAGGAACTCGGTGACCTCGCCCTTGGCCTCTTCGAGCGGCACGATGAAGCCCGGAATCTTGACTTCGGTGCCGTTCATCGCGGGGTTGGTCGGCGCGTTGTTCGACACCTCCTGCATCTTCATGAGCAGCTCGTTGGCGCGCGGGTCGCCATCGTCGAGCGCGCTAAGGTCCATGCCCTTGAACTCCTTGGCCGGGTCCCAGTCCTTGGGCACCAGTTCTTCCCAGGTGATCTGGCGCGGCTGGCCCGGTGTGGCCTTGGCTGCGGCGGGTGCCGCAGCCTTGCCACCCAATGGGTTGGTGGCGGTGGTGTCCTTGGGCGCGGGCTCGGCGGCCCAGGCGGCGGCAGTGAGGCCGGCACCGGCGATCAGCATTGAAAGCCGGATGAAAGCTTTGCTCTTGGACGTCGTGTGTGCAATGGGCATGGTTCAAATCCTCGGTGAGAGGCCGTCGGCAAGGGAGAGTCGGTAGGCGCGGATGCCAGGCAAGAGGCTTGCCAGCCATCCAGCGACCAGCAGGCTTGCCATGAGCAACCATTCGTTCAGTGTAGGTTCTGAAAGGCTCAATGTCAGCCCGAACTGTGCCTGCAGCCATGGCGAGAGCAGGGCGATGCCGAGCACCGCCATCACCACGCCGAAGGCCACGCCCAGCACGGTGACCATCGCGCCTTCGAGCGCGAGCAGCGCCAGCACGTGGCGCAGGCCCGCGCCCACGGCGCGCAACACGGCGAGTTCGCGGCGTCGTTCGTTGAGGCCGGCCATCACCACAGACACCAGCCCCGCAAGGCTCACCAGCGCGACCAGCGCAGACATCAGCAGCAATGCGTTCTCGCCGATGCCGATCACGCTCCACAGTTCGTCGAGTGCCACGCCGGGCAGGATGGCCATCAGCGGCTCGCCGGTGTAGGTCGATATCCACCGCTGCACGCCGAACACGGCGGCGCGGTTCTTCAGGCCCACCAGCGCGGCCGTCACGTTCTTGGGCGTGAGGTCGAACTTGCGCACCTGCTCGGCCGGAATGTGCACGCCCGGCATCGGCGCGCCGCCCACCCATTCGAGGTGGATGGCTTCCATGGCCGCGAGGCCGATGTGCACCGTGCGGTCGACCGGCGTGCCGGTGCGCGCGAGCACGCCGACCACGGTGAAGGGCTTGTCCGCATGCTCGGCCACGTTGAGCTCGCCGCTGCCGTGCGCGAGCGTGATCTTCTGGCCCACGTGGTAGCCGAGCTTGTCGGCCACTTCGGCGCCGACCACCGCATCGAACAGCTCACTGAAGGGCTTGCCCTCGCGCAGCTTCAGCGTCTGCTTGTCGCCGTAGCGAAAGTGCGTGAAGTAGTCGGTAGAGGTAGCCAGCACCGCGAAGCCGCGATGCGAATCGCCGAGCGACAGCGGCACCACCCAGTCGACGCCCGGGTGCTCGGACAGCGCCTGCACGCTCTTCCATGAGATGTTGTTGGTGGCCGCGCCGATGCGGAACACCGAATACAGCAGCAGCTGCGTGGAGCCGGTGCGCGCGCCCACGATCAGGTCGGTGCCCGAGACGGAGGATGCGAAGTTCTCGCGCAGGTCGGTGCGGATGCGTTCCACACCCAGAAGAAGAAAGGTCGACAGCGCGATCGAGAACACCGTCAGCGCGAGCGTGAAGCGCCGGTTCCAGGCGCTGCGCCAGGCAATCGAGAAAAGTGCTTTCATGCATCCACCGCCATTGCGCTGGTGGCGGCGCGGTTGATCTCGGGCAGCAGCACGTGCCGCACAAAGCGCTGCGCGATGCGCTGGTCATGGCTCACGAACACGAGCGCGCTGTGGTTCTCGGCGCAGGCCGTCAGCAGCACGTCGAGAAAGGCTTCGCGGCGGTCTTCGTCGAGTGCCGAAGTGGGCTCGTCGGCAATCACCACTTCGGGTTGGCCGATGAGTGCGCGCGCCGCGGCCACGCGCTGCTGCTGGCCGACGGACAACTGCAGTGCCTGGCGCTTCCACAGGTTGCGGTCCAGGCCCATCTGGTGAAGCAGGTGCTCGGCCTCGTCGCGCGAACTGCCGTTGCGCGACGCATTCGCCTCGCGCCGCTGCGAGAAGCGGCAGGGCAGCAGCACGTTGTCGATCACGCTCAGGTACGGCAGCAGGTTGAACTGCTGAAAGATGTAGCCCACGTGCGCCACGCGGCTGCGGTCGCGCGAGGCGCCCGAGAGCTTGGACCAGTCGTGACCCAGCAGCGTGACGCGGCCTTCGTCGGCCACCAGCACGCCGGCCAGCAGAGACAACAGCGTGCTCTTGCCGCAGCCGCTCGGGCCGTGCAGGAACACCGATTCGCCTGCGGTGATACGAAAGGCTTCGATGTCGATGCACGGCGTTTTCACGCCGGGCCATGCGAAGCGCAGTGCTTCGGCGGCGAGCACGACGCGCAAGGGCGACGACTCTGCCTCGGGATGGGTGCTCACAGTGTTACTTGCCCCAGCTCAGTCGGGCGGGCTGGGCGGCTTGCGCACCGGCCGGACGCTTGAGCTGGCGCTTGAACTGGCCTTGTGCCGTGGCAATCTGCGAGTCGATCTGGCGCAGGCCCTTGAACACGCTGAACAGGTTCAGGTCGATGAACTTCGCGGCTGCCGCGTTGGTGCAATTGAAGGAGAAAGTGGCGTCGAGGTCGGCATGGCCAACGGGCTCGCTCGGGTCGGGGTTGCCCAGGCCCAGCGCGCCGGAGCGCAGGTCGACCGGGCCCAGCTTGCAGTTGGCAGCCGGGTCGACGATGAAGAGCTTGTCGGCCGCGCGCAGTTGGGCGACTGCTTCTTCGACGAGCTTCTTCTCGGCGTCGGTCTTGGGTGCGCGTTCGAAGCCGACGATGTTGTCGAGCGGCGACTCCATGTCGATCACCACTGTGGGGCCATCGATGGCCACGTCGAGCTTGAGCTGGCCGTGCACGTGGGCGTGCTGCTGCTGGGCCTGTGCGGTGAGGAACGGTGCGGCCGCGAGGAGGGCGGCGGCGATGGCGAGGCCGGTGTTGCGGCCAAGGCTTCGGGAACGTCGATTCGTCGTCGTCAATGTCATGGTTCAGCGCCTTGCCGGGTCGGCAGCCCCGGCGTGTTGCTCCATTCGCTCCAGCTGCCGGCATAGAGCGCGGTCGTCCCGAATCCCGCGATCTGCATGGCGAGCAGATTGGGCACGGCGCTTACGCCGCTGCCGCACTGGTGGACGACTGTCGCCGCGTCGCGTCCCGCGAGCAGCGCTTCGAACTCGGCACGCAATTGCGATGCCGGCTTGAATTTGCCGTCGGGGCCGAGGTTCTCGGCGAAAGGCCGGTTGAGGGCCCCGGGGATGTGACCGGCAATCGGGTCCAGAGGTTCCACCTCGCCACGGTAACGTGCACCGGCGCGTGCGTCGATCAGGTTCTGGTCAGGCTGGCCGAGCCGGCGCACCACGGTGTCGGTGGTGACGAGCTTCGCAATGGGCTCGCTCATGACGAAGTTCGACTGGAAGCGCGCGGGCTCTTCGCGGCTGGTGACTTCGCCGCCTGCTGCCTGCCAGGCCTGCAGGCCGCCGTCGAGCACGGCCACGGCGTCGTGGCCCATCCACTTGAGCATCCACCACAGGCGGCCGCAGTAGTTGGCGCCGTTGCGGTCGTACACCACGGCCTGCATGTCGTTGGCAAAGCCGATGCCCGAGAGCCATGCAGCGAACTTCTCGCGGCTGGGCAGCGGGTGGCGTCCGCCCGAGGCGGGCAGGCCGTCTTCCTGCGCCACGACCACCTCGCCGTGCGCGCCGGGGGCGCCGTGCTTCGCGCTGAGGTCGGTGTCGAGGTTGGCGTACAGCGCTCCCGGAATGTGCGCGGCCGCGTATTGCTGCGCGCCGCTCTCGGGCTTCATGAGGTCGAAGGTGCAGTCGAACACCATGAGAGGCGTGTCCGTCGATTGCAGCTTGCGGAGTTGCTCGACGCTGATGAGGGTGGTGTACATGGTGTGTGTCCTTCTCTGGTCAGGTCAATGCAGAAAGAGTCAATGTTCCTCGGCCGGCGCCTTGGGCACCGCCCGTTGTCGCAACACGGTTGCAGCAATGCCGCTGGCGATGATAAGGGCCATGCCCGCCCAGCCAGTGGCATCGATGCGGTCGTTGAACAGCACCACGCTGTAGAACGCCGCGAACACGATGCCCGAATATTGCAGGTTGGCCACCACCAGTGTGCCGGCCTGGGTCTTGGCGGTGGCGTAGGCGCGGGTCATGCAGAGTTGTCCGAGGGCGGCCAGCAATCCGATGGGCAGCAGCCACAGCGCATGCTGCCAGGTCCAGGCGCCACCGTCCGAAAACCCGGTGGCCGCCGTGGCGAAGGCTCCGGCCACGGCCGAGCCGACCGCGAAATAGAACACCGTGCGCAGCTCGGGTTCACCGATGCGCGACAGCGCCATCACCTGCATGTAGGCAAACGCGGCCGTGAGGCCCGACAGCAGGCCCAGCATGCCCGCGAAACCCTCGCTGCCGTTGACGCTGGGCTTGAGCATCAGCACCACGCCCACGAAGCCGGCGAGAACGGTCAGCACCAGCGTGCCCTGCAGCGGCGGGCGCTCCACGCGGCCGTCGCGCCCGGGCACCGGCACCCAGGCCAGCAGCGAGCCGCCGACCAGGAAGGCCGCGACCCACACGCTGCTCATGTAGTTGAGGGTGACGGCCGTGGCCAGCGGCAGGTGGGCGATGGCATAGAACCAGGCGCCCAGCGACAGCACGCCGATGGTGCTGCGCCAGGCGTGCATGCCGGGGTAGCGCGTGGCGAGCGAGACGCCGCGATTGCGGGCCAGCAGCCAGAGGAAGACGATGCCGATGAGGCCGCGGCCCAAGACCATCTCACCGCTGTTGAACCACTCCGAGGCGACTTTCACGACCACGCTCATCGTGGCGAACAAAAAGGCCCCCAGCACCATCCACAGCGCTTGCATCGTTTCGACTCTAAGGTAAGGAAAAGAGTGCCCCGGCGAATGCGGGGCGGGCCAGTCTCAGGCTGGTTTCTGCATCGCGGCCTTGTACCACTCGTGGAACTGCTGCATGCCGTCTTCCATCGGGCTCTGGTAGGGGCCGGTCTCGTTGTCGCCGCGCAGCATCAGCGCGCGGCGGCCGGCGTCCATGCGCTCGGCGATTTCGTCGTCTTCCACGCAGGTTTCCATGTAGGCAGCCTGCTGGGCCTCGACGAACTCGCGCTCGAAGGCGACGATTTCCTCGGGGTAGAAGAACTCGACCATGTTGAGCGTCTTCGTCGGGCTCACGGGGTGCAGCGTCGACACCGTGAGCACGTGCGGATACCACTCGACCATCACGTGCGGGTAGTAAGTGAGCCAGATGGCGCCGTACTTCGGCGGCTTGCCGTCGCGGTACTTGAGCAGCTGCTCCTGCCACTTCTGGTAGACCGGACTGCCGGCGCGGCCCAGGCGGTTGGCCACGCCTACCGTTTGCACCGAATAGTGGGGCTTGAACTCCCAGCGCAGGTCGTCGCAGGTGACGAAGCTGCCCAGGCCCGGGTGGAACGGGCCGACGTGGTAGTCCTCGAGGTAGACCTCGATGAAGGTCTTCCAGTTGTAGTTGCACTCGTGCAGCTCGACGCGGTCGAGCGCGTAGCCGCTGAAGTCCAGGTCGGCCTGCGGGCCGAGGCCGGCCATGTCGGCCGCCACGTCGGGGCCCGAGCCGTCTGCGTTCTTCTCGAACAGAAGGCCGTTCCACTCGGTGAGCGGGTAGTTGTGCAGGTTCAGGCAGGGGTCCTGCTCGAAATGCGGGGCACCGATCAGCGTGCCGGTGGTGCGCGAATCGCTCGCGGCATAGGTCCAGCGGTGCAGCGGGCACACGATGTTGCCGCCGGCCTGGTTGTCGAGCTGGCCCCGGCCCTGCAGGATCAGGGCCTGGCGGTGGCGGCAGACGTTGGAAATCAGCTCTACGCCCTTGGGCGTATGGACCAGCGCACGGCCCTGATGCTCCTGCGGCAGGGTGTGGAAGTCGCCCATTTCGGGCACGGCCAGGCGATGGCCGACATAGCGGGGCCCTCGCGCGAAAAGGTTTTGCATTTCGCGGGCGTAGAGCGCCTCGTCGAAATACGCGGAAACTGGAAGTTGGCTCGCGGCCTGCTGCAGTTGAAGACTTAAATCAGACATGGAGGACCTGACCAAGCTCCCCACAGGGAGAAAAAAAGAAAAGAACGGAAGGCGCCGCCAGGAAGGGTCGGCGGCCCGGAGAGGGTGTTGACGTCGTCAACGAGAGAAGTTCGCATTGTACCCGGGGGGCATTTTTGTGCCCCCGGCTTTTCACCCAGGCCGGCGGCGGTCGCCAGTTGTTTCGATCCCAGTCCTAAAATGCCCGATTTCACCCACGTTTCGCTTGCATGCCCAAGGTGCCCCCCCCTTCCTCGTCCAGCCCGGCGGCAACGCCCGATACGGGCCCGCTGCCTGCCAGTTACGAAGCCGGGCTCCAGGAACTGGAGCAACTGGTGGCGGAACTCGAATCGGGCCAGTTGCCCCTCGACCAGCTGCTAGTCAGCTACCAGCGCGGCGCGGCGCTGCTCGCCTTCTGCCGCGACAAGCTGCAGGCGGTCGAAGACCAGATCAAGGTGCTCGATTCGGGCAGCCTGAAGGTCTGGACGCCTGAATGAGCGCCGCCGCGCTGAATTCCAGCCATTGGGACGCCCGCACGCTTGCCGGCTGGAGCGACCCCCACCTGGCGAATGTCGAAGCGGCGCTGTCGCGTTGGGTCGGCGTCGACGCCCCCGTGCTGCTGGGCGACGCCATGCGCTATGCCGTGCTCGACGGCGGCAAGCGACTGCGGCCCCTGCTGGTGCTGGCCGCCAGCGAGGCCGTTGGCGGCAACCGGGCCGCCGCCCTGCGTGCGGCCTGCGCCACCGAACTGATTCACGCCTATTCGCTGGTGCACGACGACCTGCCGTGCATGGACAACGACGTGCTGCGCCGCGGCAAGCCCACCGTGCACGTGAAATTCGGCGAGGCCGATGCCCTGCTGGCCGGCGACGCGCTGCAGGCCCTGGCCTTCGAGCTGCTCACGCCTGATGGCGACGAGATTCCCGTCTCCACCCAAGCCCTGCTGTGCCGCCTGCTCGCGCGCGCCGCGGGCAGCCAGGGCATGGCCGGCGGCCAGGCCATCGACCTGGCCAGCGTCGGCATTGCGCTCAACGAGGCGCAGCTGCGCGAAATGCACCGCCTGAAGACCGGCGCGCTGCTGCAGGGCAGCGTCGAGATGGGCGCCGCCTGCGGTTCGGTCACTCCCACGGCACTCGCCGCGCTGCGCGACTACGGCGCCGCCATCGGCCTCGCGTTCCAGGTGGTCGACGACATCCTCGACGTCACGGCCGATTCGCAGACCCTGGGCAAGACCGCCGGCAAGGACGCCGCGGCCGACAAGCCCACCTATGTGTCGCTGCTCGGCCTCGACGGCGCGCGCGCCCAGGCCCGCCAGCTGCTGGCCGATGCGCTCGCCGCCCTGGAGCGCAGCGGCCTGGCCGACACCGCCGCACTGCGCGCGCTGGCCCACATGGTGGTCGACCGCGACCGCTGAGAGAAAAGAACAACCCCCACATGGCTCCGCTGCTTCCCACACTTCACGACCCCTCGCCGATCCGTAAATACGACCGGGCGCAATTGCGCCAGCTGTCCGACGAGGTACGCGCCTGCGTGCTCGACAACGTTTCGCGCACCGGCGGCCACCTGAGTTCCAACCTCGGCACGGTCGAACTCACGGTCGCGCTGCACCACGTGTTCAACACGCCGCACGACCGCCTGGTGTGGGACGTGGGCCACCAGACCTACCCGCACAAGATCCTCACGGGCCGGCGCGAGCGCATGCCCACGCTGCGGCAGATCGGCGGGATCTCGGGCTTTCCGCAGCGCAGCGAGAGTGAGTACGACACCTTCGGCACCGCGCACTCGTCGACCAGCATCTCGGCCGCGCTCGGCATGGCCATGGCAGCCAAGCAGAAGGGCGAAGACCGCCACACCGTGGCCATCATCGGCGACGGCGCGCTCACGGCCGGCATGGCCTTCGAGGCGCTGAACAACGCGGGCGTGTGCGACTGCAAGCTGCTCGTGATCCTGAACGACAACGACATGTCGATCAGCCCGCCGGTGGGCGCGCTCAACCGCTACCTCGCGCAGCTGATGAGCGGCAACTTCTACGCCGCAGCCAAGAATGTCGGCAAGAGCATGCTGCGCAACGCGCCGCCGCTGTTCGAGCTGGCCAAGCGCCTGGAGCAACATGCCAAGGGCATGGTCGTGCCGGCCACGCTGTTCGAGCAGTTCGGCTTCAACTACGTGGGCCCGATCGACGGCCACGACATCGACTCGCTGGTGCCCACGCTCGAGAACCTCAAGCACCTCGAAGGCCCGCAGTTCCTGCACGTGGTCACGAAGAAGGGGCAGGGCTACAAGATGGCCGAGGCCGATCCGGTGGCCTATCACGGACCCGGCAAGTTCGATCCGCAGGTGGGGCTGGTCAAGCCCGCCGCGGTTGCAAAGCAGACCTTCACGCAGGTGTTCGGCCAGTGGCTGTGCGACACCGCTGCGCACGACGGCCGCCTCGTGGGCATCACGCCTGCGATGCGCGAAGGCTCGGGCCTCGTTGAATTCGAGAAGCGCTTTCCTGATCGCTACTACGACGTCGGCATCGCCGAGCAGCACGCCGTGACCTTCGCGGCCGGCCTGGCATGCGAGGGGCTGAAGCCGGTGGTCGCGATCTACTCGACCTTCCTGCAGCGCGCGTACGACCAGTTGATCCACGACGTGGCGATCCAGAACCTGCCGGTGGTGTTCGCGCTCGACCGTGCGGGCCTCGTGGGCGCTGACGGTGCCACGCACGCGGGTGCGTACGACATTCCGTTCCTGCGCTGCATTCCGAACATGAGCGTGGCCTGCCCGGCCGACGAGCGCGAGTGCCGCCAGCTGCTGTCGAGCGCCTACGAGCAGAACCACCCGGTGGCCGTGCGCTATCCGCGCGGCTCGGGCGCAGGCGTCACGCCGCACCTCACGCTCGAATCCTTGCCCTTCGGCAAGGGCGAGATCCGCCGCGAAGGCAAGCGCATTGCCATCCTCGCGTTCGGCACGCTGCTGTACCCCGCGCTCAATGCTGCCGAGTCGCTCGATGCCACGGTGGTCAACATGCGCTGGGCCAAGCCGCTCGACGTCGAGCTGCTGCTGAAGGTTGCGGGCACGCACGATGCCATCGTCACGCTGGAAGAGGGCGCCATCATGGGTGGCGCGGGCAGTGCGGTGCTCGAAGCACTGCAGGCTGCCAACGTGCAGAAGCCGGTGCTGCAGCTTGGCCTGCCAGACCGCTTCATCGAACACGGCGATCCGGCCAAGCTGCTGGCGTCGATCGGACTGGACGCGATCGGCATCGAGGCATCGATCCGCGAGCGCTTCGTTTCGAGCGCAGGGTAAACCCCTGCCGGCGGCTGTAAGCGCGTTTTTACAATCGTCCGGACTTAGACAAAAGTCCCCAACGCGGTCACAAGCCGCGTTTTGTTTTTCCAAGAACTCGGAGAGCTATCAATGGATCGTCGTTCCCTCATCAAAAACGCCGGCATCGCGGGCGTTCTGGCTGCCGGCATCGCACCCGCGGTTCACGCCCAAGCCACCGTTCGCTGGCGCCTGGCGTCGAGTTTTCCCAAGTCGCTGGACACCATCTTCGGCACCGCAGAGGTGTTCTCGAAGAGCGTCAGCGACATGACGGGCGGCAAGTTCCAGATTTCCGTTCATGCCGGCGGCGAGCTGATGCCCGCATTCGGCGTGGTCGACGGCGTGCAGAACGCCTCGGTTGAAATGGCCCACACGGCCCCGTACTACTTCTACGGCAAGGACCCGACCTTCTGCCTGGGCTGCGCAGTGCCCTTCGGCATGAACACCCGCCAGCAGAACGCCTGGATGTACGAAGGCAACGGCCTGAAGCTGATGCGCGCGTTCTACGCCAAGTACAACATCATCAACCTGCCGGGCGGCAACACGGGCGCGCAGATGGGCGGCTGGTTCCGCAAGGAAATCAAGTCGGTCGCCGACCTGAAGGGCCTGAAGTTCCGCACCAACCCGTTCGCGGGCAAGGTGCTCGAACCCTTCGGCGTGATCCCGCAATCGATCCCCGGTGCCGACCTGTACCCGGCGCTCGAAAAGGGCACGCTGGACGGCCTCGAATGGGTCGGCCCGTATGACGACCAGAAGCTCGGCTTCAACAAGATCGCCCCGTTCTACTACTACCCCGGCTGGTGGGAAGGCGGCCCTGAGCTCGACTTCTACATCAACACCAAGGCATGGGAAGGCCTGTCGGCCGAGTACAAGGCCATCGTCGAGGCGGCCGCTGCGCACGCCAACATCACGATGACGGCCAAGTACGACTCCAAGAACCCGATCGCGCTGAAGCAGCTCGTGGGCTCGGGCACCAAGCTGCGCCCGTTCTCGCAGGACGTGATGAACGCCGCCTTCAAGTCGGCCCAGCAGATCTACTCGGACCTGAACAACACCAACCCCGAGTGGAAGAAGATCTACGGCGACTGGTCGAAATTCCTGGCCGACCAGAATGCCTGGTTCCGCTACACGGAAGGCACGTTCGACCGCTTCATGCAGCAGCAGAAGCTGTAAGCAAGCACCTCGCGCACCGCATGCAAAAAAGCCCCGCTGGTTCCAGCGGGGCTTTTTTATTTCGTTGACTCGGTCTCGGGTTCGGATGCGTCCGGCTTCGGTGGAATGGAGCGCTTCGCCACCTGTTCGCCGAAGGCCACGAGCACGCTCGCATCGGCCGAGTGGAACCATGTCATGCCGCCGTAGCGCCGCCGCACCAGCAGCCGTGGCGCGATCACGCGCTCGAGCATGCGGATGTGCACCAGCTTGAGCTGGGCCACTTCCTGCGCGCTCACGCGCTTGTTCCAGAGCCAGGTCTGGATCAGCACGTCGCCTTCGAGCCGCGTGCGGCTGTAGACGATCCAGTAGCCGACCCACACCACGCACAGCGCCGCAATGCCGAACACCACGAGGGCGCTCGTGGACCACGCGGTGCTGCGCAGCGAAGGCAGGCTCCAGATCGCGAAGGCGAAGAGATCGACCACCAGCACCACCGCCAGCGTGCGCAGCAGCGCAGGGAAGGCGGGGCTTTCGAGCGGAGGGCTGCTGCCGCCGTCGTCGTCGCTCACGGCTTGGTGGCTTCGCCGGAAGCCGGCGGCGGCGCCGGTGTTTCTTCCGGCGTCTTCTTCTCGTTGCCGAACGGGTCTTCCATGTTCACGCCGTTGCTGTCGGGTGCGGGCGGCGGCTCTGCGTCGGCGGGCATGTCGAGGTTGACCTTGTCGATGTCAACGACCTTTTCCTTCTCGAGGAACACGGTGACTGTCTGCGGGAAGAAGATCACGATGGCCACCAGCAGCAGCTGCATCAGCACCCACGGCACGGCGCCGAGGTAGATGTCGCGCGACTCCACCTTCTTGGGTAGCGCCCCGTTCTTGAAGAGGGTGTCGGCGATGCCCCGTAAATAGAACAGCGCGAAGCCGAAGGGCGGGTGCATGAACGAGGTCTGCATGTTCACGCACAGCAGCACGCCGAACCACACCATGTCGATGCCCAGCTTGTGGGCCACGGGGCCCAGCAGCGGCAGGATGATGAACGCGATCTCGAAGAAGTCGAGGAAGAACGCGAGGAAGAACACGAAGATGTTCACCGCGATCAGGAAGCCCACCTGGCCGCCCGGCAGGCCCGAGAGCATGTGCTCGATCCATTTGGCGCCGTCGACGCCCTGGAACACCAGCGAGAACACGCGCGAGCCAATGAGGATGAACACCACCATCGCCGTGAGGCGCATGGTGCCTTCCATCGCGTCTTTCATCAGCTGCCAGTTCAGGCGGCGGTGGATCAGCGCAAGGACGAGCGAGCCCACCGCGCCCATTGCGCCGGCTTCGGTCGGCGTGGCGATGGCCTTGTCCATGAAGGGCAGGCCGCCCATCGAGCCGAGCACCGCAAAAATCAGGATGGCCGAGGGGATGATGCCGCGCAGGCACTTGCCCCACAGCGCCCATCCGTTCAGCGTGCGTGCGCTGGCCGGCAGGCCCGGCACGAAGTGCGGGCGCAGCCGCCCGACCATGAAGGTGTAGATCGCGAAGATGATGACCTGCAGGATCGACGGACCCCAGGCGCCCTTGTACATCTGGCCCACGTCGGTGCCGAGCTGGTCGGCCATGACGATCAGCACCAGCGAAGGCGGCACCAGCTGCGTGATGGTGCCCGACGCGGCGAGCACGCCGGTCGAGTAGCGCATGTCGTAGCCGTATCGCATCATGATCGGCAGCGAGATCATCGCCATTGCAATCACCTGGCCGGCCACCGTGCCGGTGATGGCGCCGAGGATGAAGCCCACGATGATCACCGAGTAGCCGAGGCCGCCGCGGATGGGGCCGAAGAGCTGGCCCATCGAGTCGAGCATGTCCTCCGCTAATCCACATTTCTCCAGTACGGCTCCCATCAATGTGAAGAACGGGATCGCGAGCAGCGTCTCGTTCGACAGAATGCCGAACACGTTCAGCGGCAGGTTGGCCATGAAGCCGGCCGGGAACCAGCCCATCTCGATGGCGAAGAAGCCGCAGATCAGGCCGAGGGCGGACAGCGAGAACGCGACCGGGAACCCGATCAGCATGATCACCACGAGCCCCGCGAACATGATCGGGGCGAAATTTTCCATGTGCATTTCTACTTATCCTGCGGTGCGGGAGAGGGCTAGACCAGAAGGGGCGCGAGGGATGCGAAAAGCGCCTTTCACTGCACCGGCTTCTCGTAGTGCGTGTCCATCTCGATCAGGCCGCGCAGGTAGGCAATGCGCTTGATGATTTCGGCAACGCCCTGCAGGAACATCGCGGCAAAGCCCACGGGCATCAGCAGCGCGGCGGGCCAGCGGATCAGGCCGCCGATGTTGCCGGACATCTCGCCCGTGACCCACATGTTCCAGAACATGGGCCAGGTGACGTAGGTGAAGAGGGCCATCACCGGCAGCAGGAAGAAGATCAGGCCGAACAGGTCGACGTACACCGGCCCGTAGCCCTTGAGCTTGCCGTAGATGATGTCCACGCGCACATGCTCGTTGAAGCGAAGCACCACCGGTGCACCGAGCATCACGGTGGCGGCGAACAGGTACCACTGGATCTCGAGGAACGCGTTGTTGCTGAAGTCGAAGCCGTAGCGGACGAGGGCGTTGGCCGCCGAGATGAGCGAGGCCGCCAGGACGGCGTAGCCGGCGATCTTGCCGAGTTTTTCGCTGATCCAGTCCATGCCGGTCGCGAATTTGAGGAATGCAGACAAGGGGGTGTCTCCCGCGAAGCCCAAGGTGAAACGCCGGCCCCTGGTGGGAGCTGCGCAAAGCCCGAGATGTTACCCCGTTGAACCTTTGTATTTACTTGGCACAAGGGGCGGGGTTTACCCGGAATCCGGGTCTTGTCCGGGGCGTGGGAGGCGGCCCTGGTCGCCATAATCGTTCATGTCTTCGCGCCTTCCGCCTTCGACGCCTTCGGGCGCCATGGGCCTGCCCCATTCGATCGATTCGCCCGACATGTGCCGCGCGGGCCGCGAGCTGTTGTCCCTGGCGCTGATCGACGCGCGCAACCACACGCTGCACCTGCTGTCGCTCTACGAGGAAGCCCTGGGCGCCGAGGCGCTTGCCGTGCCGCCCGTGCCCGAGGAAGAGGGCGTGGTGCCGCCAGTCTGGCTGGCCGGCCACATCGGCTGGTTCGCCGAATGGTGGATCGGGCGCAATACCCAGCGGGCCTTCGGCGTCGACTGCCCGGTGCGGCCCACGCGCCTGGCGCCCATCGACCCCGGCGCCGACGACTGGTGGAACCCGTCGCAGAGCACGCCGGGCCGCCGCTGGTCGCCCGACCTGCCGGACCTTGCCCAGACCAAGGCCTACCTGCTCGAGACGCTGGAGAGCACGCTCGAGCTGCTCGAGAACGCGGCCGAGACCGATGCCGGCCTGTACTTTTACCGCCTCGCGCTGTTCCACGAAGACCTGCGCGGGGAGCAGTTCGTGGTGATGGCGCAGACGCTGGGGCTGCCCCTGGGCGTCGAGCAGGCGCCCATCGCCGTCACGCGCGAGCCGCTGCTGCTGCCGGCCACGCGCTGGGAGCTGGGCATGCCCGAGGGCGGCTTCGCCTTCGCGCAGGAGCGCGCGGCGCACCGGGTCGACGTGCCCGAGTTCGAGATCGACGCGCAGCCCGTTACCTGGAACCAGTACATCGAATTCGTCGACGACGGCGGCTACGACCGCGAGGAGCTGTGGCACGGCGAAGGCTGGCGCTGGCTCGGGGCGCAGATCGAGGGCCGGCGCGGGCCGCGCCACGTCGAGCAGATCGGCGCGGCCCGCAACGGCACGGGCGGTTCGGTGCTGCAGCAGCGCTTTGGCGCGACCGTGCGTGCGGCCGGCCACCACAGCGCCGTGCATCTGAGCTGGTGGGAGGCCGATGCCTGGGCACGCTGGGCCGGACGGCGCATCGCGACCGAGGTCGAATGGGAGATCGCCGCGCACACAGCCGCGCGGCGTGGCTTCCGCTGGGCCGATGTGCACGAGTGGACGGCGGGCACGCTGCAGCCGTGGCCCGGGTATCGGGCCGACCCGTGGAGCGCGGGGGGAGAGTTCGACCCTGCGGCCGCTTTCGGCAGGGCGCGCGTGCTGCGCGGGGCTTCGTTCGCGACGCGTGCGCGTCTGCGTTCTCCGCGCCGCCGTGGCTTTGCGCTGCCTGAGCGCGACGACGGCTTCTTCGGCTTCAGAACCTGCGCGCTGTAGAGACGGTCAGCGTTCGCCGCCGGCTTCCGACGACAGCGGCGGCGCCACTTCCTCCAGCGGCTTGCGCTCAGCGTCGGCTGCATAGCGCAAGGCCAGCAGCCCCGCGATGATGACCAGCGCCGCGCCGATGCCATAGCCCACCATCACCGCGCCCCGGCTGCCGGTCTCGATCAGCAGGCCGAACAGCAGCGGCGCAGCGAAGCCGCCCGCGCCCATGCCGACCGCATAGAAGATCGCGATGGCCATGGCCCGCATCTCCAGCGGAAACACCTCGCTCACCGTGAGGTACGCCGAGCTCGCCGCCGCCGACGCCAGGAAGAACACCGCCGACCAGCACAGCGCCTGGCTGCGCGCATCGAGCCAGCCCATCATGAAGGCCCAGCCCGTGAGCGCGAGGCCGACGCCCGCGAGTACGTACGTCAGCGCAATCATCCGGCGCCGGCCCACGCTGTCGAACAGCGGGCCCAGCAGCAACGGCCCGAGCACGTTGCCCAGCGCGAACGGAAAGATATAGAGCGCCACGTCGCCTTCGGGCACGCCGTAGAAGCGCGTGAGCACCAGCGCGTAGGTGAAGAAGATCGCGTTGTAAAAGAAGGCCTGCGAGATCATCAGCGCCAGCGCGACCACGCTGCGCTGCGGGTAGCGCTTGAGCAGCACGCGCGCCACTTCGCGCATCGACGGGCTGTTGGCGCGCGCGGCCGTGTAGTTCACGCCGGGGCCTTGCGGCGCGGGCAGCGGACCGTGCTGTGCCTCGATCTCCGCTTCGATCCGGTCGACGATGCGTTTCGCCTCGTCGGCGCGTCCGTGTGCAATGAGCCAGCGCGGGCTCTCCGGCACGTCGCGCCGCACCAGCAAGATAGCCACCGCCAGCACCGCACCCAGCGCGAAGCCCGCGCGCCAGCCCCACACCGGGCCGATCACTCGCGCATCGAGCAGCACCAGGCTGAGCCCAGCGCCCAGCGCCGCGCCGATCCAGAAGCTGCCGTTGATTGCGAGGTTGACGCGCCCGCGCACGCGCGCCGGAATCAGTTCGTCGATGGCCGAGTTGATGGCCGCGTACTCGCCGCCGATGCCCAGCCCCGTGACGAAGCGGCACAGCGCGAAGAAAGCAAAGTCAGGAGAAAACGCCGTGGCCAGCGTGCCGACCGTGTAGACCACCAGCGTGACGAGAAAGAGCTTCTTGCGCCCGAGCCGGTCGGTGAGCCGGCCGAAGAGCAGGGCGCCGAGCACAGCGCCCGCCACGTACACCGAGCCCGACAGCCCGATCTCGCCGGCTGTGAGCCCCAGCGTGTCGGGCCGCTCCAGCACCGCGCCGATGGAGCCCACCAGCGTGACCTCGAGCCCGTCGAGCACCCAGGCCACGCCCAGCGCGATCACCACGCGCCAGTGCCAGCGCGACCACGGCAGGCGGTCCAGGCGGGCGGGGATGTCGCTGCTCAGTACCGTCATCCCGCCGATTATTGGAAGGCGGCCGGCGCGCCGCCTGTAGGACCCGGCCTCCGATCAGGCCGGGAGCTGAAGCTGGCTCAGGCCGTTTCGGCCAGCGCGTCCGCCAGTGCGTTGACCATGCGGTCGATCTCGGCCTTCTCAGCGATGAAGGGCGGAGCGAGCTGGATGGTGTCGCCGCCGTAGCGAACGTAGAAGCCCTTCTTCCAGCAGTTCATCGCGATCTCGTACGGCCGGCGTGCGGGCTCGCCCGGCAGCGCGGCGATCGTGAGGCCGGCCGCGAGGCCGTAGTTGCGGATGTCGGTGATGTGCTTGCTGCCCTTGAGGCTGTGCACGGCGTTCTCGAAATGCGGCGCCAGCGCCTGCACGCGGCCGATCATGTCTTCCTTCTGCAGCACGTCGAGCGCAGCGATGCCGGCGGCGCAGGCCACGGGGTGCGCGCCGTAGGTGTAGCCGTGCGGGAACTCGAGCATGTAGTCGGGGCCGCCCGCGGCCATGAAGGTGTCGTAGATCTCCTTGCTGGCGACCACGGCGCCCATCGGCTGCGCGCCGTTGGTGACCTGCTTGGCGATGTTCATGATGTCAGGCGTCACGCCGAAGGCTTCCGCGCCGGTGAGCGCGCCGCAGCGGCCGAAACCGGTGATCACTTCGTCGAAGATCAGCAGGATGTTGTTGGCGGTGCAGATGTCGCGCAGGCGCTTGAGGTAGCCCTTGGGCGGAATCACCACGCCGGCCGAGCCCGCGAAGGGTTCGACGATCACGGCCGCGATGTTCGATGCGTCGTGCAGCGCGATCAGGTCGAGCAGGCGGTCGGCCAGCTCGGCGCCGTTCTCGGCCATGCCGCGCGTGAAGGCGTTTGATGCGAGCTGCGTGTGCGGCAGGTGGTCGGCTTCGACGCCCTGGCCGAAGAGCTTGCGGTTGGCCGCGATGCCGCCAACGGAGATGCCGCCGTAGTTGACGCCGTGGTAGCCCTTCTCGCGGCCGATCAGGCGCGTCTTGCTCGCCTGGCCCTTGGTGCGCCAGTAGGCGCGCGCCATCTTCAGCGAGGTGTCGGCGGCTTCGGAGCCCGAGCCGGTGAAGAACACGTAGTCGAGGCCCGCGGGCGTCATTTCCTTGATCTTGTTGGCCAGCTCGAAGGAGAGCGGGTGGCCGAACTGGAAGGCGGGCGAGTAGTCGAGCTTGGCGATCTGGCGGCTTACCGCCTCGGTGATTTCGGGGCGGCCATGGCCGAGGCCCGAGCACCACAGGCCCGAGAGGCCGTCGAAGATCTTGCGGCCGTCGGCATCGGTGAAATAGGCACCCTTGGCCTCCACGATGATCCGCGGATCGGCCTTGAAGTTGCGGTTGCCGGTGTAGGGCATCCAGTGCGCGTCGAGCCAGGCGGCGTCGGTGCGCGCGGTGGGCGTCGGTTCGATGGCGGGCGTTGCAAGGGTCATGGCGCTTCCCGCACAGGGCGGGCTCCGGGGGTGATGGGATGTGCCGATTGTTGGCAGAGCCTTCAGTGTGGAGAATGGCGCAATATCAATGTTCACTTGACACTTTATGCAAGTAAAGGCGAAAGCTCAAAGCGGTGCCCAAAACAGTGCCCAAACCGGTGCTCGTAATCGCGCCGTATTGGGGCAGCTCAGCGACATGGACCTGCGCCTGCTCAAGGTGTTCAAGAGCGTGGTCGACTGCGGCGGCATGGCGGCCGCCGAGCTGGAGCTGAACATCGGCACCTCCACCGTGAGCCGCCACGTGAAAGACCTGGAGACGCGGCTCGGCCTCGTGCTGTGCCGGCGCGGGCGGGCGGGTTTTGCGCTCACCGCCGAGGGGCAGCGCGTGTACGACGAGACGCTGCGCTTGCTGGCCTCCGTCGACGCCTTCCGCGGCAGCATCGACGACATCCACAACCGCATGGGCGGGCAGCTGGACGTGGCGCTGTTCGACAAGACCGCGACCAATCCGAAGGCGCACATCGGCGAGGCCATCGCGCGTTTCACCGAAATCGCGCCCGAGGTGACCCTGGCGCTGCACGTGGGCTCGATCAACGCCATAGAGCAGGGCGTGCTGGAGGGCAATTTCCAGATCGGCATCATCCCGGCGCATCGCAGCTCCAAGAGCCTTGTGTACGCCGACCTGTTCGACGAGACCATGCTGTTGTATTGCGGCGCGAGGCACCCGCTGTTCGGCGCCGATCACGCCAGGCTCACCTGGGCCAAACTGCGCGAGCATCATTTCGCGGGGCTTGGCTACCACTCGCCGAACATGGAGCTGAGCCACCGCGCGAAGCTGTCGCGCAAGGCCACCGGCTTCGACCAGGAGGCGATTGCAACGCTGATTCTTTCGGGGCGCTTCCTGGGCTTTTTGCCCGACCACTATGCGCAGGTGTTCGAGCAGCGCAGGCTCATGAAGGCGGTGCTGCCGGCGCGCTTCAACTATGCGTGCCGCTTCGTCAGCCTGCTGCGGCGCTCACCGAAGCCGTCACGGGCGGTGCTGGCGTTTCAGGAGTGTCTGGAGAAGGCGCACCGGTAAAGCAGGTCAGCGCTGCCCGCTCGGCAGCAGCAGATGCTTGGCGCCGATGTGCGCTTCCATCTCATGCATGTGCTGCTCGGCATCGACCATGTGCTCGGACATCAGCCGGCGCACCTCATCGGCGTCTTCCTTGCGGTAGGCCGCCAGCAGCTGCGTGTGGTAGTCGACGTTGGCCTCGCCGAAGTGATGATGGTCCAGTGCCTTCTTGTAGACCACGAGGTCGCGCAGCAGGTCGTTGAGAAAACGGCACATGAAGGAGAGCACCGGATTGGGGCAGCTCTCCGCCAGCATCGTGTGGAACGCGAGTTCGGCCTCGCGCTGCATGCGCAGTTCGTCCTCGTTGGTCGGCTCGATGGTGCACAGGCGAATGTTTTCTTCGAGCTGCTCGAACTGCTCGGGCGCCAGCTTGCCGACCACGCTCACGGCCAGCTCGGGCTCCAGCGCCTTGCGCAACTGATAGATGTGGTGCCCGTCGAGGTGGTGAAAGTGCAGGAAGTTGCGCAGCGGCTCCGACGCATGCTCGACCGACACCTGCTGCAGGTAGGCCCCGCCGCCGGGCCCGGTGCGGATGGCGATCAGGCCGCGCACCTCCAGCGCCTTCAATGCCTCGCGCACCGTGCTCTTCGAATAGCCGAAAAGCTCGATCAGTTCTTTCTCGTTCGGTAGCCGGTCGCCAGGCTGCTTGCGCTCCGCCACGATCCAGCGCTTGACGTCTTCGACGATGACGTCCGAGAGCTTTTGCCGCTTCGGGCGGTTCTGCCCCACTCTCATTCACACGCTCCATGCACATCGGGAGATGCGCGGGATGCGCAACAGCGGGCGATCTTAAACGGCGTCACGCGAAGAGGCAGTCTGGTATTGGGCACAAGGTTTGCTAGCGGGTTTTCACCAGCATATTAATCCGATTTATCCGCTTAAATTCGCCAGCGCTCGCAGGCACCACCTTTTCCTTACTTCCCACCACGACCGGAGAACTCATGCAACGCAGACACCTTCTTCAGCTGGCCGCCCTGTCGGCTGCCCCCGCTTCGCTCCTGGGCGGCCGCGCCGCCTTTGCCCAATCGGCGGACGCAATCCGCTTTGGCTGCCCTGTGCCGATGTCGGGCGCGTTCGCGGCCAACGGCAAGTTCGCCGATCTGGGCATGAAGCTGGCCATCGAGCAGTACGGCAGCGTGCTGAAGCGTCCGCTGGCCTACACGGTGCTCGACACCGAAGGCAAGCCGGCCACCGCCGTGCGCAAGGTGCAGGAAGCCTCGCAGCAGCAGGGCGCGAAGTTCTTCGCGGGCGGCATCCTGTCGTCGGAAGCGCTGGCCATGGGCAAGGAGGCCGAGAAGGCCGGCGGCCTGTTCATCACCACCGCTGGCGCCGATGAAATCACCGGCAAAGACTGCAACCCCGCCACCTTCCGCTGGTCGGTGCCCACCTTCGGCGCCATCGAGCAAACGGTGCGCCCACTGATTGCCTCGATGCCCAAGGCCAAGCGCTGGTACACGATCACGCCGCAGTACGTGTTCGGCGACGGCCTGCTGAGCGCGGCCAAGAACATCTTCCAGGAGAAGGGCATCGAGCACGTGGGCAACAGCTACCACTCGCTCAACGAGAAGGAGTTCAGCGGCTACCTCACCAACGCCATGGCGGCCAAGCCCGACGTTCTGCTGCTGCTGAACTTCGGCGCGCAGTCGTCGGCTGCGCTGCGCCAGGCGGTGAGCTTCGGCATGCACAAGAACATGACGATCCTCATGGCCTGGGCCTCGGGGCTGGAGCAGTTCGACGAGCTCGGCGCCGACCTGTGCGACGGCGTGTACTTCGGCGCGCAGTACTGGCACACGGCCGACACCACGCTCAACAAGGACCTGGTGAAGCGCACGGCCGACAAGCTCAAGATCGTGCCCAACTACAGCCTCGCCGGTTCGTACGTCTGCACCAAGATCCTGATCGACGGCATCGTGAAGGCCGGCACCGTGGACCAGAAGGCGGTGATCGCCGCGCTCGAAGGCATGAAGTTCGACGGCCTCACTGGCACGGAAGAAATCCGCAAGGCCGACCACCAGGTCATCAAGGACTACTACCTGCTCAAGGGCAAGGCGAAGTCGAAGATGAAGGACGCCGCCGACTACGTCGATGTAGTGAGTTCGGGCAAGTCGTTCCTGCCCGTCGACAAGACCGGCTGCAAGCTGGCCTGAGCACGCAAGGACACCGACGCGCCCATGTCCGTCTATCTGCTCCAGACCATCAACGGAATCGGCATTGGCATGCTGTATTTCCTGCTGGCCGTTGGCTTGTCCATCGTGTTCGGCCTGTTGCGCTTCGTGAACTTCGCGCACGGGGCTTTCTATCTGCTGGGTGCTTACCTGTGCTACCAGGCCATGCAGTGGGGCCTGAACTTCTGGCTCGCGCTGCTCGTTGTGCCGCTCGCTGTGGGCGCGCTGGGCTGGCTGGCCGAGAAGCTGCTGCTGCGCCGCGTGTACGCCAAGGCGCACGAATTCCATATTCTCGTGACGGTGGGCCTCGCGCTCGCGGTGCAGGAGATCGTGATCGTGTTCTGGGGCCCGCTGGGCAACAGCGTGGCCACACCCGACCTGCTGCAGGGCGTGGTCATGTGGGGCGCCTTCGTCTATCCCAAGTACCGGCTGTTCGTGATCGGCTTCACCGCCGTGCTCGCGGTGCTGCTGTGGTGGGTGCTCGAAGGCACGCGCCTGGGTAGCGCGGTGCGCGCGGGCAGCGAATCGACCGAGATGGTGTCGCTGCTCGGCATCAACGTGTTCCGCGTGTTCAGCCTGGTGTTCGCGCTCGGCGCGGCCACTGCTGCGCTGGCTGGCGTGCTCGCCGCGCCCATTCGCGGGGCCGAGCCCTTCATGGGTGTCGAGGCGCTGAGCGTGGCCTTCGTGGTGGTGGTGATCGGCGGGCTCGGTAGCTTCGGCGGTGCGCTCGTGGGCGGGCTGCTGATCGGCATCGTGCAAAGCCTCATGAGCACCATCTGGCCGCCGGGGGCGAGCCTGATGGTCTACATCGCAATGGCGGCAGTGCTGCTGCTGCGCCCGCATGGCCTGCTCGGCCGAAAAGCATGAACGGACAAGCCATGCCGAGAAAAATCACATTCCTTCTGGCGCTGATCGCTGCGCTGGGCCTGCCGCTGGTGCTGAGCTCGGGCTCGCTCGCGAGCGAGGTGCTCATCTACGCGCTGGCCGCGCTGGGCTGCAACCTGCTGCTGGGCTACACGGGGCTGCTGTCTTTCGGGCAGGGCATCTTCTTCGGGCTGGGCAGCTACACCATCGCCATCTTGCTCACGCGCCTGCACCTGCCCATGCCGCTTGCATTGCTCGCGGCCATGGCCATGGGTGCGATTGGCGCGGCGGTGGTCGGCTGGGTTGCCATCCGCCAGCGCGGCACCTATTTCGTGATGCTCACGCTGGCCTTCGCGCAGATGTTCTATTTCATCGCCTACACCGCGACCGACCTCACGGGCGGCGACAACGGCCTGCTCGACGTACCGCGCCCCGGCTTCATGGACACGCCATGGAAGTACTACGCCTTCGTCGCGGTGATCTTCCTGATCGCTTTCGGCCTGCTGCTGCGCGTGACCGACTCGATCTTCGGGCGCACGCTGCTCGCCATCCGCGACAACGAGGACCGGGCCGCCGCCGTGGGCTACGACCTCAAGCGCTTCAAGCTGCTGGCCTTCGTGATCTCGGGCGCCATTACCGGCCTGGCGGGCGGGCTGCACGCCATGATGACTGGCATCGCGCCGCTGTCGAACGCCGAGTACCACACGAGCGAGATGATCCTGGTCATTACCGTGATCGGCGGCACCGGCAACCTGTTCGCCTCGGTGCTGGGCTCGGCCTTCTATGTGCTGCTGGCCGACTGGCTTTCGACGCTGTGGCCGCGCTGGCTGCTGCTGCTGGGCCTCTTGCTGATCGGCGTGAGCATCGGCATGCAGCGCGGGCTCTGGGGGCTGGGCGAGGGCATCTGGAAACGCATCTTCCGGCGGACGCCACCGGCTCCAAATGCGCCCGCCGCGCAAGGAGAGAAGGCATGAGCGACGTTCTCATCGAAGCCATTGGCGTCACCAAGCACTACGGCAAGTTTGCCGCGCTCGGTGGGGTCGACCTGAAGATCAAGCGCAACACCGTGCACTCGGTGATCGGCCCCAATGGCGCGGGCAAGACCACGCTGTTCCACATGCTCACGGGTACCGGCACGACCACGGGCGGACGCATTCTGTTCGACGGCCACGACGTCACGCGCGAGCCCGACCACCGGCGCGTGCAGCGCGGCATGGCGCGTTCGTTCCAGGTCACCGCGCTGTTCCTGAGCCTTTCGGTGCGCGAGAACCTGCGCGTGGCGGCGCAGGGCGTTTCGCCGCGCCAGGCTATGAACTGCTGGCGCGCGCCGGTCGGCGAACTGGCCTGCACGCAGACGGTGGACGAGGTGCTGCAGCGCGTCGGGCTCGAGCGGCTGGCCAACACGCCGGCCAGCGAGCTTTCGCATGGCCAGCAGCGCCGCCTCGAAGTGGGCATGGCGCTGGCCGCCAGGCCGAAGGCCATCTTCCTCGACGAGCCGACCTCGGGCATGGGCATCGACGATCTCGACGACATGAAGCATCTGATTCGCAGCCTGCGCGACCGGCACACCGTGGTGCTGATCGAGCACAACATGAACATCGTGATGGACATTTCCGACACCGTGACCGTGATGCAGCTGGGCCGCGTGCTTGCCGAGGGGCTGCCGGGCGACATCCGTGCCGATGCGCGCGTGCGCACTGCCTACCTGGGCAACATGATCACCGGAGGCAAGGCATGAGCGGCGGAAAGAACATCCTCGAAGTCGAAAAGCTCCACGCCCACTACGGCAAGAGCCATGTGCTGCAGGGCGTGACGATGACCGTGGGCGAGGCCGAACTGGTCACGCTGCTGGGGCGCAACGGCGCGGGCAAGTCGACCACGCTCAAGAGCATTGCCGGCGCGGTCACGCCCACGAGCGGGCGCGTGCGCTTCCAGGGCGCCGACATTGCGGGCATGCCGCCGCACCGCATTGCCACGCGCGGCGTGTGCCTGGTGCCCGAGCACCGCGGCGTCTTCAAGCTGCTGACGGTGGAAGAAAACCTGCTGCTCGGCCTGCGGCGCGAATCGCCCTGGCAGCTTGCCGACATCTACCGCATCTTTCCGCGCTTGAAGGAGCGGCGGCGCAACGGCGGCGGGCAGCTCTCGGGCGGCGAGCAGCAGATGTTGGCCATTGGCCGCGCGCTCATGAACCACCCGCGCCTGCTGATCCTCGACGAGCCGGTCGAGGGTCTGGCGCCGGTGATCGTCGAGGAGATCGTCGCGCAGCTCAAGACCATCAAGGCGGCCGGCGTGGCCATCCTGCTGGTCGAGCAGAACCTCGAAGTCTGCGTGCAGCTGGCCGACCGCCACTACATCGTGGAGCAGGGCGTGATCGTGCACGAGGCCGGCAACGAAGCCTTCATGGCCGACCATGAAGTGAAAGACCGCTATCTGGGCGTGGGCCTTGCTTGAGGCTTCCCGCAACACTCATCCTTATCGCAAAGCCATGAACTCACACACTGAACTCCGCATCGACGGCCAGCGGCTCTGGAACTCGCTGATGGAGCTGGCGCAACTCGGCGCCACCGAGAAAGGCGGCGTCTGCCGCATCGCGCTGACCGACCTCGACCGCCAGGGCCGCGACCTGTTCGTGCGCTGGGTGCGCGAGGCGGGCTGCGAAGTCCGCGTGGACGCCATCGGCAACATCTTCGCGCGCCGCGCCGGCCGCAACAACGCGCTGCCGCCCATCACCACCGGCAGCCACATCGACACGCAACCCACGGGCGGCAAGTTCGACGGCAACTATGGCGTGCTCGCGGGGCTGGAGGTGATCCGCAGCCTGAACGACGCGAAGATCGAAACCGAGGCGCCGCTCGAAGTGGCGGTATGGACCAACGAGGAAGGCTCGCGCTTCGTGCCCGTGATGATGGGCTCCGGCGTGTTCGCCGGTGCGTTCACGCTCGAACATGCACTGGTGCAGTGCGACAACGACGGTGTCAGCGTGTCCGACGCGCTTGCTTCCATCGGCTACGCGGGCAGCACGCCCGCGTCGGCGGTGACATCGCCGGTGGGCGCGTACTTCGAAGCGCACATCGAGCAGGGCCCGGTGCTCGAAGCCAACGAGCGAGTGATCGGCGTGGTCGAGGGGGCGCTGGGCCAGCGCTGGTACGACGTGGTGGTGCAGGGCATGGAAGCCCATGCCGGCCCCACGCCGATGGAGCTGCGCAAGGACGCGCTGCTGGCTGCCTCCGAACTCGTGATCGAGGTCAACCGCATTGCGCTTGCCCACGCGCCACATGGGCGCGGCACGGTCGGCTGGATCGACAATTACCCGAACTCGCGCAACGTGATCCCGGGCCGCGTGAAGCTCAGCGTTGACCTGCGCGCAGCCGACGACGTGGTGCTGCTGGCCATGGATGCCGAGCTTAAAGAAGCGGTGCAGCGCATCGCCACGAAGGGCAAGGTCGAGATGTCAGTGGAGCAGGTCGTGTACTTCCAGCCGCAGCCATTCACGCCGAAGCTGGTGTCCGCCGTGCGCGAAGCCGCGCAGGCGCAGGGCATGACCTGGATGAACGTGATCAGCGGCGCGGGCCACGACGCGGTGTACCTCGCACGCGTGTGCCCCACGGCCATGATCTTCGTGCCCTGCCTCGACGGCATCAGCCACAACGAGATAGAGGATGCGCAGCCCGATCACCTCGAAGCCGGCTGCAACGTGCTGCTGCAAGCCATGCTGCAAAGCGCGGGAGTCGTGTCGTGAAGGCGTGGAGCCGCGCCCTGATGGCGCTGACCCTGGCGTGGGTGACCGTGTCGGCAAGCGCTTCCGAACCCATCCTGGTGGGCCAGTCCGCGGTGCTGACGGGGCCGCTGGCGCCCAATAGCCTCGCGTTCATGGAAGGCCAGACGCTGCTGTTCGATCAGCTGAACAAGGCCGGCGGCATCGGCGGGCGGCCCGTCAAGATGATCACGTACGACGATGTCTATGCGGCCGACAAGGCTGCGGCCAATGCCGAGAAGCTGCTCGGCACCGACCGCGTGGTCTGCCTCTTCGGAACCATGGGCACGGGCATCGGCGCGGCCATGGCGCCCGTGGCGGCGAAGTACGACAGCTTCATCTTCGGCGGGCTGACCGGTGCCGCGGTGCTGCGCGGGCCAAAGGTGCCGATCTACCACGTGCGCGAGTCGTACGCCGACGAAGTGCGGCGCGTGATGACCCACCTGGCGACGGTGGGCCTGACGCGCATTGCCATCGTCTCCAGCGACGACGCTTACGGCAAAGGCATCGAGAAGGACGCAATAGACGCGCTCCAGAAGAACGGGCTGTCCCAGGTACTGGCGCTGCGCTTCGATCCGCAGGAAAAGGAACCGACGCGCGCCGCGCAGCAGATCATTGCCAGCGGTGCGCAGGCCGTGTACGTCATTGCGGCGGGCATGCCGGCAATCAACATCATCAAGGCGCTGGTTGCCGCACCGATTCATCCGCAGATCTACACGAACTCGGTGGCCAGCTCTTTCCTGCTCTACAAGGAGCTTGGCGAGAAGAGCCGCGGCATCGTGCTGTCGCAGGTGATGCCGCCGTTCTGGAAGACCCGCTTCCCGATCGTCGACGAGTACCAGCGCGCGCGAAAGAGTGCGGGCAGCGAGGGCGAGGGCTCCTACCTGGGCCTGGAGGGCTACATCACGGCCAAGGCGTTTGCCGAAGCGCTGCAGCGCGTGAAGGGGCCGATCACCACCGAATCGCTCAGGCGAACCATCGAGACCTCGCCGCCCATGAACCTGGGTGGCTACATGCTGACGTTCAAGGCCGACAACCGCAACGGTTCGAGTTTCGGCGACATCACGATGCTGGCAACCGGTGGGAAATTTGCCCAATGAAAGTCTTGATAGCGCGTCTCAACCACGAGACCAACACCTTCTCGCCCGTGCCCACGCCGCTCGCGGCCTTCGGCCCTGATGGCCCGACCTTCGGCGAGCAGGCCTACAAGGACAACAAGGGCATGCGCACGGCGATGTCGGCCTTCATCGACCTGGCCGAAGCGGCCGGCGCTGAACTCGTCACGCCGGTGTCGGCTTCGGCCAACCCGAGCGGGCCGGTCGATGCGCAGGCCTACACGCTGCTGACGCAGTGCATCGTCGATGCGGCCCCGGGCTGCGACGCCATCCTGCTCGACCTGCACGGCGCGATGGTGGCGCAGAACAGCGCCGACGGCGAAGGCGACCTGCTGGTGCGCCTGCGTGCAGCGGCGCCGGGCGTGCCCATCGGCGTGGCGCTCGACCTGCATGCCAACGTCACGCCCGAGATGGTCGGCAACGCCGACGTGATCGTCGGCTTCAAGACCTACCCGCACATCGACATGTACGAAACCGGCGAGCACGCCGGCCGGCTGATGTTCGATCTGCTGGCCGGGCGCAGCAAGCCGGCGATGCGCTGGCACCGGCTGCCGCTGATGGCGCACACGCTGCGCAGCGCGTCGTTCACCGGCGCGATGCAGCGCGCCATCGAGGCGGCGCGCGAGGCCGAGAAATCGGAGTCGCTCGCGGTGTCGATCCTCGCTGGCTTCTCGCTGTCGGACATCGAGTCGCCGTGCATGAGCGTGATCGTCGTCGATGCGCAGTCGCCCGAGCGCGCGCAGGCCACGGCCGACCGCATCGCCGCGCAGATGTGGTCGGAGCGCGAAGCCTTCATCTACCGCAGCGAACCGCTGGCGCAATCGATTGCGCGCGCCAGGCTGATTGCCGAGGGCGCGACGCGCCCGGTGCTGCTGCTCGACCATGGCGACAACTGCATGTCGGGCGGTAGCTGCGACACCATGGACGTGCTGCAGGAGGCGCTGGCGCAGGGGCTGCATGGCATCGGCGTGGGGCCGCTGTGCGATCCCGAAGCCGTGGCACACCTGGTCGAAGCGGGCGAGGGCGCACAGGTGACGGTGGCACTCGGCAACAAGGTCTCGCTCGAAGGCATCGGCCTCTCGAAGACGCCGGTGCGCCTGACGGGTACCGTGCGCACCATCAGCAACGGCGAGTACGTGATCACCGGCCCCACCTACACCGGCCAGCGCAGCAGCATGGGGCGCACGGTGCTGTTCGACATCGGCACGGCGCGCATCGTCGTGACCGAGCGCACGCAGGAGCCGTGGGACATTGGCGTCTTCGAATGCGCGGGGCTCGATCCGCGCACCGAGCGCTTTTTGCTGCTCAAGTCGCGCATGTATTGCCGGCCGGTGTTCGAGCCGCTGTCGGCCGCGCTGGTGGAGTGCGACAGCCCGGGCGTCACCAGTTCGGACTACAGCCTGTTCCCGTTCAGCAAGGTGCGCCGGCCAGTGTTTCCGCTGGATGCGAACGCCTCGATGGACGCTGCGGCATGACCTGACAGGTCATCGACGCGAATCGCGTGCGACGCGACCATTCCTTCACCCCGCGATGTTGCGGGTCGAAACCCTCGAAAGGAATCGTCATCATGAACACCGCCGCACACGACGCCACCGCGATTGCCCAACGCTACATCGCCGTCTGGAACGAAACCGATGCCGCGCGCCGTGCCGCTTTGATCGAAGCCGGGTGGACCGCCAACGCCCACTACGTGGACCCGATGGCGCAGGCCAGCGGGCACGAGCAGATCAGCGCGCTGGTCGGCGTGGTGCACCAGCGTTATCCGGGTTTTCGTTTCAACTTGCTGGGCAAGGCCGATGCGCACGGCGACCACCTGCGTTTTTCGTGGACGCTGGGGCCGAGTGGAGCGGAAGACCTGATTCAGGGCACCGACTTCGTGCGGCTCGATGCCGGCAAGCTCAGTTCGGTGACGGGCTTTCTGGACAAGGTGCCGGTCGGCGCTTGAGTCTGAACGAAAGCTGAACGGCGGGCGCTCAATCCGGCGCGCCGGCAGGCCGTCCACGCCACAGCTTGCGGTAGACGGTCGCCCGGCTGATGCCCAGGGCCCGCGCCGCTTCCGCCACATTGCCGCGCGCATCGGCCACTGCCTTGCGGATCAGCGCTGTTTCCACATCGCGCAGCCGCGGGCGAGTGTCGGAAACGGGCCCGCTCGCCGTGGCGCCGGTGCCGCTGCGCTGGGGCCGCACCTGTACCCGAAGGCCCGACCAGAGCGGCACTTCGAGCACAGCATCGCTGCGCCGGGCCGCGTCGAACATCATGTGCAGCGGCAGCGCGAACAGGTCGTTGAAGTGCAATGCGTGCTCGCTGCGCGGCAGCGGCTGGTGCAGCATCTGCCGGGCTGCTGCATTGGCGCCAGTCACGTTGCCGCCGGCGTCGATGCACAGCAGCCCTTCGCTGGCCTCGCCGCCCGGGCTGCCCGGCCAGGCCAGGTGAAGCAGCAGCTCGCAGGGCTCGCGCATCACCAGCATGTTCTCGATGCTGCGCGCCGACAGGGTGGCCAGGTGGCGCAGCTCGGGCCGCTCGACCACCTGCACGCCGGTCAGGTCGAGCATGCCGATACAGTCGCCCCGAGGGCCGAAGAGCGGGGCGCCGGCGCAGCTGTAGACGCTGGTGTCGTCGAAGAAATGCTCGCCGCGATGCAGCCACACCGATTCCTGCTCGGCCAGCGCGGTGCCGATGGCGCTGGTGCCGATGGCGCGCTCCGACAGATCGACGCCGACGCGCCCGATGTCGCGCGCATAACGGCTGGCGGCATCGGCGCCGTCGGGCAGGTTGCCCACGTCGATGACGATGCCGTCAGCATCGGTCAGCACGGCGAAATAACGGGTGTCGGCAATGGCGCGCGAGAGCCGCTCTATCACCGGGCGGGCCACCGAGACCAGCGCCCGGTTTCGCTCGGCGACATCGAGGCTGGCCGAACGGCTCACCGGGTCGAAGCTGACTCGCTGCTGCGGCCGGCGGCCGGCCTCGATGCAGCGCTGCCATGAGCGGGTGATCCACGAATCGACGCAGGCCGCGCCGCGTGCCCGGGCGGCCGACTCGCCCTCGATCACTTCGCGGCGGGCTTGGGCAATGGCCAGGGAACGCTCAGGCGATGGCGAAACGATAGAGACGGGCATCGTGGTTTTTCGCGCGTGTGGGGCGGCTTTTCCTGGCTCGCCGGACGGCAAGCTGTTTCATTTTGAGAATTTCGCGCGCTCTGTGCAAGTGTCAAGGGTTTTGCCTAGGATAGTGCGAAAGGTCGGCATCCAAGATGCTTTTGCTGAAACAGCCATCACCTTTAACGGAGACAGCCAAATGCAGGTCGCTTTCAAGGTCAACGGCCGCCAGGTCACGGTCGACGCTCCTCCCAACACCTTCCTCGTCTACGCAATCCGGGAGCACCTCCATCTCACCGGTACCCACGTCGGCTGCGACACAGCCCAGTGCGGTGCATGCACCGTTCATGTGAACGGCCGGGCCGTCAAATCGTGCAATGTGCTGGTGGCCCAGGCGGCCGGCGCGGACATCACCACCATCGAGGGCATTGCCGAGGCCGACGGCACCATGCACCCCATGCAGGCGGCCTTCAAGGAATGCCACGGCCTGCAGTGCGGTTTCTGCACCCCCGGCATGGTCATGAGCGCCATCGACCTGTGCACCCACCACCCCAAGTCGAGCGAGTCGGAAATCCGCGAACTGCTCGACGGCAACCTGTGCCGCTGCACGGGCTACCAGAACATCGTGAAGGCAGTGAAGATGGGCGGCGAGGCAATGGCTTCGGGCACTCCCGTCAAGACAACCGTAACGGCATGAAGGGAGCGACATCATGGGTGCTTCCGACTTCTCCAACCTGCCGCACATCGGCGAGGCTCTACGGCGCAAGGAAGACTACCGCTTCCTGACCGGCGCCGGCAACTACACCGACGACATCACGCTGGCCAACCAGAGCCATGCGGTCTTCGTGCGCTCGCCGCACGCCCACGCCGCCATCAAGTCGATCGACATTGCCGAGGCACTGAAGATGCCCGGCGTGGTCGGCATCTTCAGCGGCAAGGACATCGAAGGAAAAATGGGCGGGCTGCCCTGCGGCTGGCTCATCAACAACCCCGACGGCACCCCCATGAAGGAGCCGATGCACCCGATCCTCGCGATCAAGAAGGTGCGCTACGTGGGCGACCATGTCGCGATGGTCGTGGCCGAGACGGTCGAGCAGGCCAAGAACGCCGCCGAGGCCGTGGTGGTCGACTACGACGTGCTGCCCGCGCTCGTGAGCGTGGCCGATGCGGCAAAGAAGGCCGGCGGCGTCGCCCTGCACGACGAGGCGCCCGACAACCAGTGCTACAAGTGGGCGCTGGGCGACAAGGCGGCGGTCGATGCGGTGTTCGCCAATGCCGCGCACGTCACCAAGCTCGACCTGGTCAACAACCGGCTGATTCCCAACCCCATCGAGCCGCGCGTGGCCATCGGCAGCTACAGCCGGGGCACCGACGACTACACGCTCTACGTGTCCAACCAGAACCCGCACGTCGAGCGCCTGCTGATGACGGCCTTCGTGCTGGGCCTGCCAGAGCACAAGGTGCGGGTGATAGCGCCCGACGTGGGCGGTGGCTTCGGCTCCAAGATCTTTTTGTATGCAGAAGACGTGTGCCTGACCTGGGCGGCCAAGCAGCTCAACCGCAACATCAAGTGGACGGCCGAGCGCTCGGAGTGCTTCCTGTCTGACGCGCATGGCCGTGACCACGTGAGCCACGCCGAGATGGCGATGGACAAAGACGGCAAGTTCCTCGCGCTGCGCGTGCATACAGACGCCAACCTCGGCGCATATCTGTCGACCTTCTCGACCGCGGTGCCGACCATCCTCTACGCCACGCTGCTGGCGGGCCAATACACCACGCCGCAGATCTACGTCGAGGTCGATGCCTGGTTCACCAACACCGCGCCGGTCGATGCTTATCGAGGGGCGGGGCGGCCCGAGGCCACCTACCTGCTCGAGCGTCTTGTGTCGCGCTGCGCCTGGGAAATGAAGCTGGGGCAGGACGAGATCCGCAAGCGCAACTTCATCAGCACCTTCCCGTACCAGACGCCGGTGGCGCTGCAGTACGACACGGGTGACTTCCACGCCTGCATGGACAAGGCCCGCGTGCTGGCCGAGGTCGATGGCTTCGCGGCGCGCAAGTCGGCCACCGAGGCCAAGGGCAAGCTGCGCGGCATCGGCTACTCGAGCTACATCGAGGCCTGCGGCATCGCGCCGTCGAACATCGCCGGAGCGCTCGGCGCGCGGGCGGGCCTGTTCGAATGCGGCGAGATCCGCGTGCACCCGACCGGCAGCGTGACGGTGTTCACCGGCTCGCACAGCCACGGGCAGGGCCATGAAACCACCTTCGCGCAGGTGGTGGCGGCACGGCTGGGCATTCCGGTGGAGAACGTCGACGTGGTGCACGGAGACACCGGCCGCGTGCCCTTCGGCATGGGTACCTACGGTTCACGCTCCATCTCGGTGGGCGGCGCGGCCATCATGAAGGCGCTCGACAAGATCGAGACCAAGGCCAAGAAGATCGCCGCGCACCTGATGGAAGCGAGCGATGCCGACATTGAGTTCGCCAACGGCGAATTCACGGTCAAGGGCACCGACAAGAAGATCCCCTTCGGCCAGGTGGCGCTCACGGCCTACGTGCCGCACAACTACCCGCTCGACAAGCTGGAGCCGGGCCTGAACGAAACCGCCTTCTACGACCCGACCAACTTCACCTTCCCGGGCGGCACCTACATCTGCGAGGTCGAAGTCGACAAGCAGACAGGCGAGGTCAAGGTCGACCGCTTCACCGCGGTGGACGACTTCGGCACCATCATCAATCCGATGATCGTCGAGGGCCAGGTGCACGGCGGGCTGGTGCAGGGCATCGGCCAGGCGCTGCTCGAGAACTGCGTCTACGACAACGAAACGGGCCAGTTGCTCACCGGCAGCTTCATGGACTACGCCATGCCACGAGCAGGCGACTTTCCGCAGTTCAAGCTCGACACCGTGTGCACCCCGTGCACCCACAACCCGCTAGGCACCAAGGGCTGCGGCGAGGCGGGGGCCATCGGCTCGCCGCCGGCCGTGATCAATGCGGTGCTCGACGCGCTGGCGCCATTGGGCGTCAAGGATTTCGATATGCCTGCCTCGCCCAGCCGCGTCTGGGAAGCGATGCAGGCCGCCGCCAAGCACTAAAACAAAGAAGGAATCACACCATGTATGCCTTCACACTCGAACGGCCCGCTACCGTGGCCGATGCGGCCAAACTCGTTGCCGCCGGCGCCAAGCCGCTGGCGGGCGGCCAGACCCTGCTGGCTTCGATGAAGCTGCGGCTCTCGGCCCCCGAACAGCTGGTGGACCTGAGCGGCATCAAGGAACTCACCGGCATCACGAAGAACGGCAATGCCATCACCATCGGCGCCATGTCGCGCCACCTCGACGTGGCGAACAACGCCGACGTGAAGGCCTCCTACCCGGCGCTGGCCGATCTGGCCTCGCGCATCGGCGACCGGCAGGTGCGCGCGATGGGCACCATCGGCGGCTCGGTGGCCAACAACGATCCGGCGGCGTGCTACCCCAGCGCGGTGCTCGGTTCGGGCGCGACCGTGGTCACGTCGAAGCGCGAGATCGCAGCGGACGACTTCTTCCTGGGCCTGTTCACCACGGCGCTGGAAGAAGACGAGCTGATCACCGCGATCCGCTTTCCCATTCCGAAGCGCGCCGTCTACGAAAAACTGCGCCAGAAGGCGTCGAACTTCCCGCTGGTCGGCGTGTTCCTTGCGCAATACGACAGCGGCGTGCGCGTGGCGATCACCGGCGCGGGCAACGGCGTGTTCCGCCATGCCGGGCTGGAAGACGCGCTGAACAAGAGCTTTACCGCAGCCGCCGCTGCTGCGGTGAAGATCGACGCGAGCGATCTCAACAGCGACCTGCATGCGTCGGCCGCGTACCGCGCGAACCTGATCAGCGTGCTGACCCAGCGTGCAGTGACCAAGGCCCTGGGCTGAAGAGGCCGAGGTCGCCGATCGCCCACCGGAAGGCGCGACACCCTCGCGTCTTCCGCTACGCTTCGCCATGATCTTTCCGACCATCGATTCCCTCTCCGAGGCTTTGGTGCAGGCCGGCTACTTCGCCGACCGGCGACTGGCCACGGCCGTGTTTCTCGCGCTCAAGCTGCAGCGCCCGCTGCTGCTCGAAGGCGAGCCCGGTGTCGGCAAGACCGAGCTGGCGAAAGCACTGTCGACCGCACTGAACCGCGAGCTGCTGCGCCTGCAGTGCTACGACGGCCTGGAGCAGCGCGAAGCGCTCTACGAATGGAACTACGCGGCGCAGCTGCTGCACATGCGCGCGGCCGAGGCCACGGGCGCGGCGCGCGACGTGGAAGCCGAGGTCTACCAGCCGCACTACCTGATCCGCCGACCGCTGCTGCAGGCGCTGCAGACACCGCTGCCGGGCGCCGTGCTGCTGATCGACGAGGTAGACCGCGCCGACGAGCCCTTCGAGGCCTTCCTGCTCGAATACCTGGGCGAGTACCAGGTGAGCATTCCCGAGCTGGGCACGGTGCGCGCCGTGGTGCCGCCCGTGACCATCCTCACGAGCAATCGCACGCGCGAGCTCAACGACGCGGTCAAGCGCCGCTGTCTCTATCACTGGCTCGACTATCCCGAGCGCGAGCGCGAACTGGCCATCGTGCGCGCGCAGGTGCCGCAGGCCGGCGAGAAGCTGTCGGCGCAGGTGTCAGCCTTCGTCGCGCGGCTGCGCGAGGCGCCGTTCATCAATGCCTTCCAGCGCGCGCCCGGCATCGCCGAGAGCGTCGAATGGGCGAGGGCGCTGATTGCGCTCGACACCGTCGAGCTCGACCCCGAGGTGGTGGTCGACACCGCCGGCATCCTGTTCAAGCAGCGCGACGACGTGGCCGCGCTGACGCGGGAGCTGGCGTCGGACCTGCTCAAGCCCGAGGCATGACGACCGGCGGCATCCAGCAACTCGGCGACGTCCGTAGCGGCAAGCTCGCCGGCAACATCACCGCCTTCGGCCGTGCGCTACGTCGCGCCGGCGTGCGCACCGATGCCATGCGCATCGCGCTGGCCGCTGAAGCGGCCACGCTGGTGGGCGTGGAAGACAGGCTCGACCTGAGCGCCGCGATGGAAGCCGTGATGGTGAGCCGCGAGCAGGACCGCATGGTGTTCCGCGAACTCTTCGATGCCTGGTTCCGCGACCCGGAGCTGGCCAACAAGCTGCTCGCGCAGATGCTGCCGAGCGCTGAAGGCAAGGCCGAGCCCTCGAAGCGTCGGCCACGCGTGCGCGAGGCGCTCACTGCTCCGCGCAACCCCGCCAAGCCGGCCGAGCTGGCGAAGCCTGACCGAGAGGTCGAATTCGACGCCGCGATGACGTCGAGTGACCGCCAGCGCCTGCAGCATGCGGACTTCAATGCGCTCGGCGCTTCCGAATACCGCCTGGTCGAACGGCTGGCACGCGACATCAGGCTGCCGATTCCCGAGCTCCCGTCGCGCCGCCTGCGCGTGGCCGGCGACGCGGGCCAGCAGCATGCGCGCATGCACTGGCCGGGCGTGCTGCATGAGGCGGCGCGCACTGGTGGCGAGATCTTGCGGCTGCCCAAGCTGGCCCGGCGCCCGCAGCCCTTGCCGCTGCTGGTGCTTGTCGACGTGTCGGGCTCGATGGAGCGCTATGCGCGCTTGCTGCTGGCTTTCCTGCACGCGGCCACTCGCCGTGCGGGCCGGCGCGACGTGTTCGCCTTCGGCACCCGCCTGACAGACCTGACCCCCGCCTTCCGGCTCGCCGACACCGACGCCATGCTCGGCGCTGCCAGCCTGGCCATCGACGACTTCGCGGGCGGCACCCGGCTCGGCAGCTCGCTGACCGAGCTGCGCCGCGCCCACGCACGCCGCCTGACCGGTCGCCGAACGCTGGTGCTGGTGATCAGCGACGGCCTCGACACCGGCGAGCCGTCGCTGCTGGAGCAGGAGCTGCTCTGGCTCAAGCGCCATTCGCGCCGCCTGCTGTGGCTCAACCCCTTGCTGCGCTTCGAGGGCTACGCCCCTCTGGCGCGTGGGGCCAGCGTGTTGCACCGGCAAGCAGACGCGATGCTGGCGGTTCACAATCTCAGCGCACTCGAACAGCTCGCCGCGAGCCTGGCCGCCCTGATGCGGTCCGGCCGCTAGCGTTGCCAGGAAGGAAGACAAAGGAAACCCACCATGGAAATGCTCGGAAACCGCCGCCTCGGCATCACCCAACAACAGGCCTGGGAAGCGCTCAACGACCCCGAGACGCTGAAGAAATGCATTCCCGGCTGCGACAAGTTCGAGCTCACGGGCGACAACCAGTACAGCGTCGCGCTCGCGTTGAAGATCGGGCCGGTGTCGGCCAAGTTCAACGGCAAGGTGCAGCTGTCGGACATCGTGGCGCCCGATGGCTACAAGCTGAGCTTCGAAGGGCAGGGCGGCGTGGCCGGCTTTGCCAAGGGCTCGTCGAGTGTCACGCTCAAGCCGGTGGCGGCCGAAGCTCCCGCCGAAGCGGCACCGGCCGAGCCTGCCGTCGCGCATGAAGCCGAGGCCGCATCGCCGCCTCCCGTCTCCGGCTGCGAACTCGACTACACCGTGCAGGCCCAGGTCGGCGGCAAGATCGCCCAGCTCGGCCAGCGCCTGATCGACGGCGCCGCCAAGTCCACCGCCGACGATTTCTTCAAGCGCTTCGAGGCCGAAATGCAGAGCCGCTACGGCCCACCGCCTGCGCCGGTGGTGGAAGTCACCGCCGAAGCGCCTGCAGAGAAGGCCGGCATGATGTCCGGCCTCATGAAGAAGATCGGCCTCGGCAAGAAGGACGACAACAGCGACAACAAGGACGCGCCTGCAACGGGCGACGCCAACAACTAGCAGCACGCCGCGCCATGGAAAACCTCGACGTCATGGTGCTGCGCACGCTGCGTGACTGGCGGCGTGCCGGCAAGCGCGCGCTGCTGACGACCGTCGTGCGCACCTGGGGCTCGTCGCCCCGGCCCGTGGGTTCGATCATGGCCCTGGCCGAAGATGGCGCGGTGGTCGGCTCGGTATCGGGCGGCTGCATCGAGGACGACCTGATCGCGCGCTACAGCCACGCCCACGGCAAGGCGGAAGAAGTGCCGCTGGGCGCGCCGCCCGCGCTCGTGAAGTACGGCATCACCGCCGACGAGGCACACCGCTTCGGCCTGCCCTGCGGCGGCACGCTGGAGCTGCTGCTCGAATACGCGCCCGATGCCAGCTCGCTCGACCTGCTGGTCGCGCAACTGGAACAAGGCAAGCTCATGCAGCGCACGGTGACGCTCGCCACCGGCGGCGTGCGGCTCGCCGAAGCGAAAGCCCCCGACGAGCTCAGTGTGAACGACGTCGAGCTCACCAACACCTTCGGCCCCGAGTACCGCATGCTGCTGATCGGCGCCGGCCAGCTGGCCGAGTACCTCGCCACGATGGCCAAGTTCAGCGGCTTCGCAGTGACGCTGTGCGACCCGCGCGCCGAGTACCGCACCGCGTGGTCGCTGCCCGGCGTGCACATCACGACCGAGATGCCCGACGACGCAGTGCTGGCCTTCAAGCCCGACCGCCGCAGTTGCGTGGTTGCGCTCACACACGACCCCAAGCTGGACGACCTCGCGCTGCTCGAGGCGCTGCAGAGCGAAGCTTTCTACGTCGGCGCCATCGGCTCGCGCCGCAATGCCGACGCACGGCGCGACCGCATGATCGAGCACTTCGACCAGACCGAAGAATCTCTCGCGCGGCTGCGCGGGCCCATCGGCATCTACATCGGCAGCAAGACGCCGCCGGAGATCGCGGTGAGCGTGATGGCAGAAATCCTGGCGGTGAAGAACGCGGTGACGCTGCCGCGCGAGGTCGAGGTGGCGCGGGCCAAGGAAATGCAGCAGTTGCTGCCTAGCTGATTTGCTTTTTTCGGGGTGCGTGCGAATGACACCGGGTATTCCCCTCCGCGAATGTCCCCCGCCTTCGGCTCCTCCTTTATTTCGCTGCGGGGAGTACCCGGTGCCATTCGCACATTGAGCGCGGCTGTCGTGCCGGCCGATCAACCACTGCGTCCAACGATCACGTCGATGGTGTGCTCTGCGCAGCGAAATAAAGGAGGAGGCCGCAGGCCGGGGGACATTCGCGGAGCAGAGCACGCCGTCGGCGTGAGCGCGCCCTGAACAGCACCTCAGTTCGACTTGGCCTCGGGCGGCACGTCGCCACCCTTTTGCCGCTCGCGGAACAGCGCCGCACGCATCAGAAAAATGGTGGTGATCGGCGCCGTGAGCGCAATGAACAGCACGATCAGCACCGCATGCAGGAACAGGCTGAAGCCCTGCACCGAAAAATAGACGATGGTGGCGACCGTCATGCACCACACGCCCACCGTCGCGCCCAGCGTGGGCGCATGGATGCGGCGGAAGAAGGTGGGCAGTCGAACCAGGCCGAATGAACCGATCGCCGCGAACGCCGCGCCCAGCACCGCGAACACGGCGGTGACGATCTCGGCCCACAGCGGCAGCGGGCCCACGATGAAGTCCGTCATTCGATCACCTCCCCGCGCAGCAGGAACTTGGCCATGGCCGTAGAGCCGACGAAGCCGAACAGCGCGATCAGCAGCGCCGCCTCGAAGTAGACGTTGCTCGCATAGATGATGCCGAGCACCAGCATCATCAGCATGCCGTTGATGTAGAGGCAGTCGAGGGCCATCACGCGGTCTTGCGCGCTCGGGCCGATCAGCAACCGCGAGAGCGCGCACAGCATGGCCACGGCCAGCAAAAAGAGCGCGAACTTCAGGGCCCAGAAGAGGATGGGTGTCATGACTCGAAGATCTCCATCAGGGGGCGTTCGTAGCGCTCTTTGATCATGGCGACGAAGGCGGCCTCGTCGTCGAGGTCGAACACGTGGATCAGCAGCGTGCTGCGGTCGAACGACACTTCGCCCCAGGCGGTGCCGGGCGTGAGGCACATCACCATGGCCAGCACCGCCAGCCCGTTGGGGTCGCGCATGTCGAGCGGAATCTGCACGAACTTCGAGCCGATGCGCGAAGTGCGCCGCGTGAGCAGCAGCCGAGCCACGTCGTATGCCGACTTCAGCATGTCGAAGGTCACGACGAAGGACAGCCGCAGCGCAACACCGGGCCGGCGCATGCGCACCGCCGCCGGGCGCAGGCCCTCTGTGAGCAGCGGCACCGCGATGGCGAGGATCAGGGCCGCCAGCAGCGTGGCGGCGTCGAGCGACTGGTTGAGCAGCAGCCAGACGATGAACAGCGCGAACGACAGCGACGGAGAAGGAATCAGGCGCTTCATGGGGCCGTGCCTTCCTTTTGTTCTTCCTTCTTCACCGGGTTCGGTATCTGCCGGGCGCCCAGCACCGCGTTGCGATAGGGCGTGGGGGTCTTCAGTCCGTCCGCGGTGGCCCTGGCGTGCTGCATGACAGGCCCGGCCCACACAGTCAGTGCCACGCTGGCCGCGAGCAGCCCGGCCACCGGCAGCACTTCGAGCGCGGGCAGCGAGGGCATGGTGGGGTGGAGCTGCGTCCAGAAGTGGCGGATGCCGGTGCGGCTCAATGCAATCAGCGAGAGAAAGCCCGAGGCGATCAGCAGCGCAAGAAAGATCCAGCCGGCGGTGCCGAGCGCCTTGGCGCCGAGCACGCCCGAGAGCATCGCGAACTTGCCGATGAAGCCCGACAGCGGCGGCAGGCCCGCGAGCAGCAGCGTGCAGCCCATGAAGCTCAGGCCCAGGAAGGCCACGCCGGCGGGAATCGCGCGGCCGTAGAGCGCCTGTGCCTCGTCGTCGAGGTTCACGTCGTCGAGCGCGCGCAGGTCTTCTGCGAGGAAGGGCGCGTTGCCCGCCGCCTCGTGCGGCGCCACGCTCATGCCGGCGTTGCGCCAGCGCTCGATCATGTCGGTCAGCAGGAAGAAGGCGCTGACCGCGAGCGTGGAGCTCAGCAGGTAGTACAGCGCGCCGGCCCACACGGCCGGCTGGCCGAGCCCGACCGCCGCGAGCAGGGTGCCCGCAGATACCAGCACGCTGAAGCCCGCGAGGTTCGACAGCCGCTGCGTGCCGACGATGCCGAGCGCGCCGACGAAGAGCGTGGCAAGGCCCACGCCGACCAGCGCCGCCTGCCCGAAGGCGGCCGAGTCGCCGGTGTCGGGCGCGAACAGCACGGTCCACAGCCGCAGGATCGTGTAGACGCCGAGCTTGGTCAGCAGCGCGAACACCGCGCCTACGGGCGACACCGATGCGCTGTAGGCCGGCACCAGCCAGAAGTTGAGCGGCCACGCGCCGGCCTTCGCGAAGAAGGCGGTCGCGAGGATGGCCGCCGCCGCATGCACAAGGCCCCGGTCGCCCGGCGCGAGTTCGGCAATGCGTACGCCGAGATCGGCCATGTTGAGCGTGCCCGTCACGCCGTAAAGGATGGCGGCGCCGATCAGAAACAGCGATGAAGCCGCGAGGTTGATCGCGATGTAGTGCAGCCCCGCCTGCACCCGCAGCCGCCCCGAGCCGTGCAGCAGCAGGCCGTACGAGGCCGCGAGCATCACCTCGAAAAAGACGAAGAGGTTGAACAGGTCACCCGTGAGAAAGGCGCCGTTCAGGCCCATGAGCTGCAGTTGCAGCAGCGGATGGAAATGCACGCCTGCGCGGTCCCAGCGCGAGGTGGAATAGATCGACGCGGCAAAGGCGATCACGCCCGTGAGCGCGACCATCATGGTCGAGAGCCGGTCGGCCACCAGCACGATGCCGAAGGGCGCGCGCCAGTTGCCCGGCAGGTAGACGCCGATGGAGCCGGGACCGCCGCCGGTGTCTGCCGCGTTCACCCAGCGCAGCAGCGCGAGCGCGGCAAGCAGGCCGACGAGGCCCGAGACCACGCTCAGGGCCGACTTGGTGCGCCGCCGGTTCTCGCCCAGCAGCAGCATGAGCGCGGCCGTGAGCATGGGCACGAGGATCGGCACCGCCACCAGGTGCGGCATGCTGAACTCGAGCAGTTCGTCGAGCAGATGGAAGATTTCCTTCACTCTGCCTCCTGCCGCTCTTCACCGTCCACGTGGTCGGTGCCGGTGAGGCCGCGCGAGGTGAGCATCACCACGAGGAACAGCGCCGTCATCGCGAAGCCGATCACGATGGCCGTCAGCACCAGCGCCTGTGGCATCGGGTCGGCCGTGTTGGCGAGCGTGGCGGTCAAGCCCTTGATGAGCACCGGCTCGCTGTCGACCTTGAGCCGGCCCATGCTGAAGATGAACAGGTTGACCGCGTACGAGATCAGCGTCAGGCCCATGATGACCTGGAAGGTGCGCGGGCGCAGCAGCATGTACACGCCCGAACCGGTGAGCACGCCGATGGCGAGTGCGAGCACGATTTCCATCAGCTGGCTCCCCCGGCTGCGACGGCCGCTGCGGCAGCTTCGGCTTCTTTTTCAGCCTGCTCGTCGGCCCAGCGGTGGCTTCGAATCGACTGGTGGGCCAGCGCGGTGAGGATGAGCATGGTGGCGCCGAGCACCAGCGCGAACACGCCGATGTCGAAGAAGAGGGCGCTGGGCACGTGCACTTCGCCCAGCAGCGGCAGATGCAGGTGCGCGGTGTGCGTGGTCAGGAAGGGATAGCCGAAGAACACAGCGCCGCCGCCGGTGGCCAGCGCCAGCAGCAGGCCGATGGCGATCCAGCGGCGCGGGTAGATGCGCAGGTGCTCTTCCACCCATTCGGTGCCCGAGACGATGAACTGCAGCACCAGCGCGACCGACATCACCAGCCCCGCGACGAAGCCGCCGCCCGGCGCGTTGTGGCCGCGCATGAAGAAGTAGACCGACACCAGCGCTGCCAGCGGTAGCACCAGCCGCACCAGCACGGCCGGCACCATCAGGTAGCCAACGGCGGTGTCCTTGGCGCGGCGCGGGTTCAGCAAATCGCTGCTGCCGTCGTCGACCTGCAGGCGCTGCTGGACCGGCAGCGCCATCGATTCGATCGCGGGGCGAAAGCGCCGCAGCAGCGCGTACACAGTGAGCGCGACCACGCCAAGCACGGTGATCTCGCCGAAGGTGTCGAAGCCGCGGAAGTCGACCAGCATCACGTTGACCACGTTGGTGCCGCCGCCCTCGGTGAGCGCGTGTTCGAGGAAGAAGGGCGAAATGCTCTGCGGGAAATTGCGCGTCATCATCGCCCAGGCCAGCGCGGCCATGCCGCTGCCGGCGATGGTTGCCACCAGCAGGTCGCGCCCGCGCCGGCCCCAGGGACGCAGCCGCGCGCGCGCGGGTTGAATGACGTCTTTGCTGCGCATCGGCAGCCAGCGCAGGCCCAGCAGGATGAGCACCGTGGTCACGGCCTCGACCACCAGTTGCGTCAACGCGAGGTCGGGCGCCGAGAACCAGATGTAGGTCACGCAAGAGACCAGCCCCGCGCCCGAGGCCAGCATCAGCGCCGCCAGCCGGTGGAACTTGGCCTGCCATGCGGCGGCCAGTGCGCAGGTGCCGCCGATGATCCAGGTCATGGCGAACATCGGCGAGAAAGGCAGCAGCTCGCGCGTGCCGGGTGCGGCGGGCGTGGCCCACAGGGAAGCTGCGGCGCCCGCCACGGCCACGACTACCAGCAGCAGCAACTGCCACTGCAGCCGGCGCGTGCCGAACAGGCGGCGGCTGCGCCGGCCCGCTTCGCTCAGCAGCGCGAGCAGGTGCTCGAAGATGACCTGGCCGTCGAAGCGGTGCAGCAGCGGCGTGTGCTCGAGGCCGCCGCCTGCGCGCCGGCGGCGCTGCAGCAGGTACAGCGCGCCGCCGCCCACCAGCGCCACGAAGCTCATCAAGAGCGGCAGGTTGAAGCCGTGCCACACGGCAAGGCTGTACTCGGGCAGCGTGCCGCCGACGACCGGCGAGGCGGCTGCCGCCAGCATCGGGCCGACGGACCACGCCGGCACCACGCCCACCACCAGGCACACCAGCACCAGCAGCTCGACCGGCACGCGCATCCAGTGCGGCGGCTCGTGTGGGTGCTTGGGCACCTCGTCGCCGCAGGGCGGGCCGAAGAACACGTCGAACACGAAGCGTGCCGAATACGCCACGCTGAAGATGCCCGCGATGGTGGCGATGACCGGCAGGCTGAAATCGACCCACGGCGTCGACTGGATGAACACCGTCTCGGCGAAGAACATTTCCTTCGAGAGAAAGCCGTTGAGCAGCGGCACGCCGGCCATCGAGGCGCTGGCGATGATGGCCAGCGTGCCCGTGATGGGCATGAGCCGCATCAGCCCGCTGAGCTTGCGGATGTCACGCGTGCCGGTCTCGTGGTCGATGATGCCGGCCGCCATGAAGAGCGACGCCTTGAAGGTCGCGTGGTTCATCACATGGAACACCGCCGCCACCGCCGCGAGCGGGCTGTTCAGGCCCAGCAGCAGTGTGATGAGCCCGAGGTGCGAAATGGTCGAGTAGGCCAGCAGCGCCTTCAGGTCGCGCTGGAACATGGCGATGAAGCCGCCGAGCAGCAGCGTGACGGCGCCCGCGCCGCCCACCATCCAGAACCACTGCTCGGTGCCCGAGAGCACGGGCCACAGCCGTGCCATCAGGAACACGCCGAGCTTCACCATCGTGGCCGAGTGCAGGTAGGCCGACACCGGCGTGGGCGCGGCCATGGCGCGCGGCAGCCAGAAGTGGAACGGGAACTGCGCGCTCTTGGTGAAGGCGCCGAGCAGCACCAGCACCAGCGCGACCGGGTAGAGCGCGTGCGCGCGGATGAGGTCGCCCGAGGCCAGAACCACGTCGAGTTCGTAGCTGCCGACGATACGGCCCAGCACCAGCACGCCGGCCAGCAGGCACAGCCCGCCCGCGCCCGTGACGGTGAGCGCCATGCGCGCGCCCCGACGCGCGTCGCGGCGGTGGTGCCAGTAGCCGATGAGAAGGAAGGAGAAGAGGCTGGTGAGCTCCCAGAACAGCACCATCTGAATGAGGTTGCCCGAGAGCACCACGCCCATCATTGCGCCCATGAACGCGAGGAAGAACGAGAAGAAGCGCGGCACCGGGTCGGAGGCCGACATGTAGTAGCGCGCATAGAGCACCACCAGCGCGCCGATGCCCAGCACCAGCATGCAGAACAGCCATGCAAAGCCGTCCATGCGGAACACGAGGTTCAGGCCGAGGGCCGGCAGCCATTCGATTTCTTGCCGCAGCACATTGCCATGCGCGATCTGCGGGAAGAACCATGCAACCTGGATGGCGCAGCCCAGCGCGACCAGCCCCGCAAGGGTCGACTCCCTGTTGCGCGCGTTGGAAGGCATCAACGCGGCCAGCACGCTGGCAATGAAAGGGAGTGCGACGAGAAAGACCAGGGGCATTGGGGTCGATTCTATCGGCCGACCCTATGGAAGGCCTTATCTATAACCGCAAGACATAAGGCAGTTTTTCGCTCGATTCAGGAGGAGAAAGCCTGCACCGTGCGCAACCCGAGCCAGGTCATGCAAAGCGAACCGCCCAGGTGCAACGCGATCGTGCCCATCGCGAGCCCGAGCCGGCCGCCCATGAGCATGCCGACCACTTCCGCCGAAAAGCTCGAGAAGGTGGTCAGCGTGCCGAGGAAGCCGGTGATGACCATGAGCCGCCACGCGGGGTTGATGTCCGGCAGGCCGCTGAACACACCGATGGCCACGCCGATCAGGTAGCCGCCGATGAGGTTCACCGCCAGCGTGCCCCAGGGCAAGATGCCGCCGGGGTTGAGCCACAGGGCAAAGCCCCAGCGCATGAGGGCGCCGACGCAGGCGGCGAGACAGATGACGAGGACGTTCAGCAGCATGCCGGCGATTATCCGCAAGCTGCCGGACAGCCCTTCTCTTTCTACTTCTCCTTGCCCATCACCACATCGGGCAGGATCGTCACGATGCTCGGGAACAGCGTGATCAGCACGATGCACAGCACCAGGCAGAAGAAGAACGGAATCGCCGCCTTGGCGATCACGTTGCTGTCTTTCCCGGTCATGTTCTGCAGCACGAAGAGGTTGAAGCCCACTGGCGGCGTGACCTCGGCGATCTCGACCAGCAGCACGATGAAGATGCCGAACCAGATCAGGTCGAAGCCGGCCTTCTGGATCATCGGCAGCACCACTGCGCTGGTCAGCACGATCATCGAGATGCCGTCCAGCGCCGTGCCGAGCACCAGGTACACGACGACCAGCGCGCCGATCAGCGCATAGGGAGACAGGTGCATGCTGTCGACCCATTCCGCCAGCTCGCGCGGAATGCCGGTGAAGGCCATGGTCTTGGTGAGGAAGGCGGCGCCGGCCAGGATGAACATGATCATGCAGCTGGTGCGCGTGGCACCCATGATGCCGTCCTTGAAGTTCTTCCAGGTCAGGCTGCGGCCCCAGGCCGCGATGGCCAGTGAGCCCAGCACACCGAAGGCCGCGCACTCGGTGGCCGTGGCCCAGCCGGCCACCAGCACCCAGACGATGAAGACGATCAGCAGCGCACACGGAATCAGGTTGCCCGAGAGCCGGATCTTCTCCATGAAGGTGGTCGGCGGATCGGCCGGCGGCACCTGGTCGGGGTTGCGCAGGCTCCACCAGCCGATGTAGCCCGAGAACAGCAGCATCAGCAGAAGGCCCGGAAGAAAGCCGGCCAGGAAGATGCGGATGATCGAGGCGTCGGCGGCCACGGCGTACACCACCATCGTGATCGACGGCGGAATCAGGATGCCCAGCGTGCCGGCGGTGGCGAGCGAGCCGATGGCCAGCTTCTCGTTGTAGCCGCGGCGCTTGAGCTCGGGCAGCGCCACCTTGGCGATGGTCGCGCAGGTGGCGGCCGACGAGCCAGAGACCGAGCCGAACACGCCGCAGCCGAGGATGGTGGTGTGCATCAGCCGGCCGGGCACGCGGTTGAGCCAGGGGCGCAGGCCCTCGAACATCTCCTCGCTGAGCTTGGTCCTGAAGAGAATCTCGCCCATCCAGATGAAGAGCGGCAGCGCCGCGAGCTCCCAACTGGCGTTGCTTTCCCAGAAGGCGGAGAACAGGTTCTTGCCCGGCAGCGTGTTGGTGAAGAAGGCCTGGCCGACCCAGCCGACGATGGCCAGCGTCATCGCGATCCAGACGCCGCCCGCGAGCAGGAGCAGCATGATGGCGAGCAGCAGCGCGCCCATGAGCAGGGTTTCAAGCATGGGCGTCAGACGTCGGAGGAGAAATCACCGGCGGCATGCCGCTCTTCGATGGCGCGCTGGTAGCTCGGTTTCTCGCCGCGCACCACGCCGACCAGCTCGTCGACCATGGCGATCAGCAGCAGCCAGCAGCCGATGACGAAGGTCGATTGCGGAATCCAGATCGGAATGACGACGAGGCCCGTCGCCATTTCGGCGAACTCGTAGCTCTCGTAGGTGAAGCTGGTGGCCCAGTAGGTCAGGTAGGCTACCGACACCGAGGCGATCAGCAAGCAGCTCACGTCGAGCATGCGCCGCACCTTCGGCGGCACGGCTTCGAGCAGCAGCGTCACGCGCACGAAGTCGCCATGGCGGAAGGCATGCGCCATCGCGAAGAACGCGGCGGCGGCGCACAGCCAGGCCACCACGTCGTTGAGCCCGCTCACGTGCCAGTTCATCTGCCGGCCCACGCCGGCCAGGATCATCAGCACGAAGATCAGGAACACGCAGAACGCGCCGAGCGCGCCTGCACCGTCGTACAGGCGGTCGAGAAAGCGGCGCACGGCTTACTTCTTTTTATAAGCGTCGACGATGGCTGCACCGTCGGCACCGGTGGCCTTGAGCCAGTCGGTCTGCATGATGCCGCCGACCTGGCGCATGTCGGCGTCGAGCTTGGGCGAGGGCTTGTGCACCTTCATGCCGCGCTCGGCGAGCAGGCGCTTGTATTCGTCGTTCTTCTCCTGCGCGACCTTCCAGCCGCGCACTTCGGCGTCGGCCGCGGCCTTGGTGACAGCGGCCTTGGTGGTGGCGTCGAGCGCGTCGAAGGCCTTGGCGTTGACGAGGATCGCGTTCTTCGGAATCCAGGCCTGCGTGTCGTAGAAGTTCTTGATGTGCTCGTAGGTCTTGGTGTCGTAGCCGGTGGAGCCCGAGCTCATGTAGCTCTCGATCACGCCTGTGGCCATGGCCGCGCTGAGTTCGGCCTGCTGGATCTGCACCGGCTGCGCGCCGATGAGTTCGGCGATCTTGGCGGTGGCCGGGCTGTAGGCGCGCCACTTGATGCCGCGCAGGTCGGCCACCGAGCCGATTTCCTTCTTTGTGTAGATGCCCTGCGGCGCCCATGGCACCACGAACAGCACCTTGATGCCCTGGGCCGCGAGCAGCTTTTCCATGGCGGGCTTCGATGCGTCGTAGAGCTTTCGCGCCTCGGGGTAGGTGGTGGCGAGAAAGGGCACGCCGTCGAGCGCGTAGATCGGGTTCTCGTTCGCGTAGTTGGCCAGCAGGATCTCGCCGGCCTGCGCCTGGCCACTCTGCACGGCGCGCTTGATTTCGGGCGCCTTGAACAGCGAGGCGTTGGCATGCACCGTGATCTTCACCTTGCCGCCCGTGGCAGCGTCGACGTCCTTCGCGAACTGCGTGATGTTTTCCGTGTGGTAGTTGGTGGCGGGGTAGGCCGTGGGGAGGTCCCACTTGGTCTGCGCGAAGGCTGCGGCGCCGAGGGTGAGGCCCGCGAGGGCAATGCCGAACTTGTGATTCATGTACGCGCTCCGGAATGGATTGAAAGCAAAACGAAAGGAAGCTTACGTGCAAATTCCGGACCACTTCCTGAGGCATTTCCCTGCCATGGCGCGCATGAAAAAGCCGCCCGGAGGCGGCTTTGCATATTTCTACCGGAGCGGAATCAGGGCTTGGCGGCCTTGGGGGCCTTCGCTTCCTTCGAGGCCGCGGGTGCCGCGTCACTGAAACTCTTGCCATTGACCGTCAGGCCTTCGGCCGACAGCTTGGCCGCCTTCTTCTCCTTCACGCCCTTCACGCGCTGCATGAGGTCGGGCCAGTCCTTGAACTCGCCTTCCTTGCGCGCTTCGAGAATGCGCTTGGACATCGACGGGCCAACGCCCTTGATGCCGTCGAGGTCGGCCTCGGTGCCTTTGTTGACGTCGACGGCGGCGAACGAAACGGCTGCGAACAGCAAGGCCGTGGTGGCCAGGATCTTCTTGAACATGATGAAAAACTCCCTCTTTTTTGTTGATGAGTGACAGCCGACAGAAACGTCGGCCCAGGCTCAACGAGGAGGGAAAGAAGGGCGTTGACGCGTGGAAGCCGTGCCGGCTTCGACGTGACCATTGTTCAGAAATGTGATCAGAGTTCTTCGACGCGGCGCGGCGGATAGCTGTCCCAGGCCTGGCAGCCGGGGCAGTGCCAGAAGTACTGGTGCGCCTCGAAACCGCAGGCTGCGCAGCGGTAGCGCATGAGCGGCCGGGTGGCCTGGTCGAGCGCGCGTTGCACTTGCGGATGGAACTGCTGGTGCTCGAAGTGTTCGCCCGCGAGCCAGCGCGAGGCCGCGACCAGCGAGGGCTGCTGCGCAAGATGCGCGATGTAGCCGTCGCGCGGCGTGGGGTTGGGTTCTTCGGCGGTGGCGGTCGGTGTGCCGCCGAGTGCCATCAGAGCTTCGAGCACGTCGATCGACGGCGACTCCACGTAGCGGCGTTGCAGCAGCGTGAGCGCTTCGCCTTCGCGGTGCGCGGCCACGGCAGCCTGCTGCAGCGCGGCGGCGTAGAGCGGCAGCGCCAGCGGTGCTGTCTCGCTCAGGGCCACGAGTGTGTCGAATGCCGCGGCCGCTTCGCCGTTGCGCAACTGCAGGTTGGCTGTGTCGATGGCGGGGCGCGGTGCCTGCGGCGCCAGCTCGACAGCCTGCGCGAGCAGCTTTGCGGCGCCGGGCAGGTCGCCTGCCGCAACGCGCTCGGTCGCCTGCTCGCAGAGGTGATGCGCGCGGCGCGTGCTGTAGCTGGCCTGGTCCGACTCATCGAGCTTCTGCGCCACGTCGGCGGCCTGTGCCCATTCGCGCGAGCGCTCGTAGATGGCCAGCAGTGAGAGCCGTGCCTCGTTCTCGTAGCGCGTGCCTTCGAGCTTCTGCAGCGCGGCTTCGGCGCGATCGAGCAGGCCGGCGCGCAGGAAGTCTTGTGCCAGTGCGTGCTGCGCGCGTTCGCGGTCGCTGCGGCTCAGGTCGCCGCGACCCAGCAGGTGCTCGTGCACGCGCACCGCGCGTTGGTACTCGCCGCGGCGGCGAAACAGGTTGCCGAGCGCGAAGTGCAATTCCTGCGTGTCGGGGTCGTTCTGAACGGCCTCGATGAAGGCATCGATGGCCTGGTCCTGCTGCTCGTTGAGCAGGAAGTTGAGGCCGCGAAAGTAGGCCTTGGGGGCCTGGCGGTTCTCGAGCTTGAGTTGCCGGATGTCGAAGCGCGATGCGAGCCACCCGAGCACGAAGGCGACGGGCAAGCTGATCAGCAGCCAGCTGGGATCAAAGTCCATGTTGACGTACGGCGGGGAGGTCGGTGGCGGAGATGGAGGGCGCGGCTACCGGTGCAGCTGCGGTGGTCGACGGCGTGGATGCCTGCGCTTCGGCAGCGGCAGGCAGCTGGGCCGCGGCGGTGCGGTGCTTCCACCAGCCCGGCAGCATGCCCAGTGCACCGACCACGAGCCCGCCAGCAAAGGCCGCGAGCACAACGAGCACCAGCGGCGCGCGCCAGTAGGTGCCGAAGAAGAAATAGACGGTCGCGTCGTGCTGGTTGTTCAGCGCGAAAGCGAAGAGCGTAAAAAAAATGGCTGCCTTGAGCAGCCACAGGAGGTATTTCATGCACGTTCCCGTTGGCGGGACGATTCTACGTTTGCAACCATCGGGATCAGCTGCCGGTCAGGCCTTGCGGCCCTTGGCTTCCTTGCTGCCGGCGTCGAGCTCCGCAGTGCGTGCATCGACGGCTTCGCGCAGCGCCTTGCCGGGCTTGAAGTGCGGCACCCGCTTCTCGGGAATCTGCACGCTCTCGCCCGAACGCGGGTTGCGGCCGATGCGCGGCGGACGACGGTTGACCGAGAAGCTGCCGAAGCCACGGATCTCGATGCGGTGTCCGCGCACCAGCGCGTCGCTCATGGCGTCGAGGATGGTCTTGACGGCGTATTCGGCATCGCGGTGCGTGAGCTGTGCAAAGCGCGCTGCGAGTTCTTCGACGAGGTCTGAGCGGGTCATAGGCCGAACATAAACGAAAAACGTGGACGAAAAAAAAGACAGAGCGGCCCCAGGGCCTGCTCTGTCTTCCGACTCAGCTTACTTGCTGTCGTTGTTGTCGAGCTTGGCGCGCAGCAGTGCGCCCAGGCTGGTCGTGCCCGCGTTTTCGCGTGCCGACTGCTGGCTCAGGCTGGCCATGGCGCCTTGTTCGTCGACCATGTCCTTCTGCTTGATCGACAGCTGGATGTTGCGGGTCTTGCGATCCACATTCACGACGATGGCGGTGACTTCGTCGCCTTCCTTCAGCACGTTGCGGGCATCTTCGACGCGGTCGCGCGAGATTTCCGAAGCACGCAGGTAGCCGATGATGTCTTCGCCGAGGTCGATTTCAGCGCCGCGGGCGTCCACGGTCTTGACCTTGCCGGTCACGATCTGGCCCTTGTCGTTCACGGTGGTGAACGTGGTGAACGGGTCGCTGTCGAGCTGCTTGATGCCCAGGCTGATGCGCTCGCGGTCGACGTCGACTGCCAGCACGATCGCTTCGACTTCCTGGCCCTTCTTGTAGTTGCGAACGGCGGTTTCGCCGGCTTCGTTCCACGAAAGGTCCGAGAGGTGAACCAGGCCGTCGATGCCGGCAGCCAGACCCACGAACACGCCGAAGTCGGTGATCGACTTGATCGGGCCCTTGACGCGGTCGCCGCGCTTGGTGTTTTGCGCGAACTCTTGCCACGGGTTGGCCTTGCACTGCTTCATGCCCAGGCTGATGCGGCGCTTGTCTTCGTCGATTTCCAGGACCATGACTTCGACTTCGTCGCCCAGCGAGACGATCTTGTTCGGAGCGATGTTCTTGTTGGTCCAGTCCATTTCGGAGACGTGCACCAGGCCTTCGATGCCGGGTTCGAGTTCGACGAACGCGCCGTAGTCGGCAATGTTCGTGACCTTGCCGAACAGGCGGGTCGATTGCGGGTAGCGGCGCGAAACGCCCATCCACGGGTCATCACCCATTTGCTTGAGACCCAGCGAGACACGGTTCTTTTCGGTGTCGAACTTGAGGATCTTGGCGGTGATTTCCTGGCCGGCCTGAACGACTTCGCTCGGGTGGCGGACACGGCGCCATGCCATGTCGGTGATGTGCAGCAGGCCGTCGATGCCGCCGAGGTCCACGAACGCACCGTATTCGGTGATGTTCTTGACCACGCCGCGCACGACTGCGCCTTCCTTCAGCGTTTCCATCAGCTTGGCGCGTTCTTCGCCCATGCTGGCTTCGACCACGGCACGGCGCGACAGCACGACGTTGTTGCGCTTGCGGTCGAGCTTGATGACCTTGAATTCGAGGGTCTTGTTCTCGTACGGGGTCAGGTCCTTGATCGGACGCGTGTCGATCAGCGAGCCCGGCAGGAACGCGCGGATGCCGTTGACCAGGACCGTGAGGCCGCCCTTGACCTTGCCGCTGGTGGTGCCGGTGACGAAGTCGCCCGATTCCAGCGCCTTCTCGAGGGCGAGCCACGAAGCCAGACGCTTGGCGGTGTCGCGCGAGAGGATGGTGTCGCCGTAGCCGTTTTCAACGCTGCCGATGGCAACGGAAACGAAGTCGCCGGCCTGAACTTCGAGTTCGCCCTTGTCGTTCTTGAACTCTTCGATCGGCACATACGCTTCGGACTTCAGACCGGCGTTGACGACGACGTGGTTGTGTTCGACACGCACGACTTCGGCCGTGATGACCTCGCCGGTGCGCATTTCGGAACGCTTCAGGGACTCTTCGAATAGGTCGGCAAAAGATTCAGACATTTATGGTTCCTTCCGTCAGGCAGGGTTGGCAGGCGCTCTTGCGAAATTGCGTGCGGCTGCTGTGGGTCTGTAGACGGCGGTTTTGTGGGCGTGAGCCCGGGTTGGTTGAACAACCAGCAGGCCGGTGCGCTGTCGCGCGGGAGGAGCCTGTTGGAGCGGTATGCGCCTTGTGAATATTTCGGGATATTCCGTCTGGCGCCAGCTTTTCAAGCGGACTTGAAAGGCTGTACTTGCTGCCACCAGTCCAACACCGTATCGATCGATTGTTCGATGGACAGCTGGGAGTTGTCGAGGTGGCGAGCGTCTTGCGCCGGCTTCAGAGGGGCAACGCTGCGGGATGAGTCCCGGGCGTCACGTGCTTCCAAGTCGGAGCGAAGACTGTCGAGTGTAGTCGAAATACCCTTTGAAATCAACTGCTTATGCCGCCGTTCGGCACGCTGGGCGGCGCTGGCCGTGAGGAAGACCTTGAGCGTCGCGTCGGGGAAGATCACGGTGCCCATGTCGCGCCCATCGGCCACCAGGCCGGGCAGTTGGCGGAAGCGCTGCTGCAGGGCCAGCAGCGCCTCGCGCACGGCCGGCAGCGTGGAGACGCGGGAGGCGTCCATGCCGGCTGCTTCGGTGCGGATGTCGTCGCTGACGTCTTCGCCAGCCAGCAGCACCTTGCCCTCGATGAACTGCAGGGGCAGGGCGGCCGCGAGGGTGGCGATCTGCGCCTCGTGCTGGGTGTCGGTGCTCAGGCCGGCGCGCCGCATGGCCAGGCCGGTCACGCGGTAGAGCGAGCCTGAATCGAGGTAGTGGTAGCCCAGCAGGCGCGCCACTTCGGCCGCGAGCGTGCCCTTGCCGGATGCGGTCGGGCCGTCGATGCAGATCACCGGCACCTCGGCGGCCTCGGCCACCGAGAACAGGGTCTCGAAGTAGTCGGGGAAAGTCTTGGCGACGCAGTGCGGGTCGAGGATGCGCACCGGCACCCCGGCCGGATTGAACGCCGCGAGCGAGAAGCACATGGCCACGCGGTGATCGTCGTAGGTGTGGATGCTCGCCGGGCGCCAGCCGGCCTGCGCCAGCGGGTGCACGCGGATGAAGTCGGGGCCGGCCTCGACGGCGGCGCCAAGCTTTTTCAGCTCGTTGGCCATGGCGTCGATGCGGTCGGTTTCCTTCACGCGCCAGCTAGCGATGTTGCGCAGCGTGCTCGGGCCGTCGGCGTAGAGCGCCATCACGGCCAGCGTCATCGCAGCGTCGGGAATATGGTTGGCGTCGAGGTCGATGGCCTTGAGCGGCCAGGCGCCGCGGCGCACTTCGAGCCAGTTCGGGCCGCTGTCGACCAGCGCGCCCATCTGGCGGGCGGCGTCGATGAAGCGGATGTCGCCCTGGATCGAATCGGCGCCCACGCCCTCGATCCGGATGCCGTTCTTGCCGGATACGCCCGTCGCAATTGCGCCCAATGCTATGAAATAGCTAGCAGACGAGGCGTCGGCCTCGACGTGGATATCGCCGGGCGAGCTGTAGCTGCTGCCAGCTGGAATGGTGAAGCGCTCCCAGCCGTCGCGCCGCACCTGGATGCCGAAGCGCGTGAGCAGATTCAGCGTGATCTCGATGTAGGGCTTGGAAATCAGCTCTCCGACCACCTCGATCACGATGTCGTCGGCCGCCGCGAGCGGCAGCGCCAGCAGCAGGGCAGTGAGGAACTGGCTCGACACATCGCCGCGGACGCGGATCGGGGCGTCGAGCGCCAAGTCGCCGTGTGGTACCGGGTGGATGCGCAGCGGCGGATAGCCGGGGTTGCCGAGGTAGTCGATGCGGCAGCCGAGCTGGGTCAGCGCATCGACGAGGTCGCCGATGGGGCGCTCGTGCATGCGCGGGACGCCGCTCAGTTCGAACTCGCCGCCCAGCAGCGACAGCGCCGCGGTGAGCGGGCGCATCGCGGTGCCGGCATTGCCGAGGAACAGCGGCAGCAGCGTTTCGTTGGGCTTCAGCTGTCCGCCGAGCCCGGTGATGCGCAGCGTGTTTCCGTCCGGGTCGATGCCGCAGCCGAGTGCGCGCAGGGCGTCGAGCATCACGCGCGTGTCGTCGGAATCGAGCAGGTCGTGGATGGTGGTGGTGCCACTCGCGAGCGCGGCGAGCAGCAGCACGCGGTTGGAGATGCTCTTGGAGCCCGGCAGCCGGACCGTACCGGCCGCGCCCGCGAGAGGCGGGAGATCGAGGAAGGTCGTCGAGAACATCTCAGTTGTCCTGCTGCTGCGACGAGGTGTCCGTGGCCGGTTTCCAGGCCGCGCGGGCCTTGCTGGCGGCGGCAATGGATTGCTCCAGCGCCTGCAGGTCGCCCGCGGCCATCAGCGCCTCGAGGTCGTCCAGCGCCTTGCGGAAGGCCTGCGACTGTTGCAGCACCTGTTCGCGATTGGCCAGCAGCACGTCGCGCCACATGACCGGGTCGCTCGCGGCGATGCGCGAGAAATCGCGAAAGCCCGGTCCCCCGAGGCTCAGGAAGCGGTCGCCCTGCGGCTGGCTGGCGATGGCGTTGGTGTACGCGAAGGCCAGCAGGTGCGGCAGGTGGCTCACGGCGGCGAAGGCGGCGTCATGCTCTTCGTGTGTCATGGTGACGACGTGCGCGCCGATGCCGCTCCACACCTGCGAGGCCCGCTGCACGTTCGAGCGCAGCGTGGTCTTCACTGGCGTCAGCACGACCTGCCGGCCGGTGAAGAGCGAAGCCTCGGCGTGCTCGATGCCCGAGAGCTCCTTGCCGGCAATCGGATGCGCCGGAACGAAGTTCGCGAACTGGCGCTGCAGGCCGTTGCGCGCGGCTTCGATCACGTCGCCCTTGGTCGAGCCTACGTCCATCACCAGCGTCTCGTTCGAGATGCCGTGGCGGATGGCCTTGAATGTGGCTTCCGATGCGGCCACCGGCACCGCCAGCAGCACGATGTCGGCGCCCGACACCGCCAGCAGCGCAGATGGCGCCACCACGTCGATCACGCCGAGCTGGCGTGCCCGCTCGGTGGTGGAAGGCGACTTGCTGTAGCCCACCACGCGTTTCACCAGCTTCGCGCGCTTGAGTGCGAGCGCGAAAGAGCCGCCCATCAGGCCGCAGCCGATCAGTCCCAGTTGTTCGAACATGCTGCTGCCGCTCAGGCCTTGACGGGGTACGCGCCCAGCACCTTGTAGAACGCGCAGAGCCCGCGCAGTTCGGCCAGCGCTGCGGCCACGTTGGGCTGTGAGGGGTGGCCGTCGAGGTCGATGTAGAAGTAGTACTCCCACTGGCCGGTGCGTGCGGGGCGCGACTCGAAGCGGGTCATCGACACGTTGTTGGCCTTCAGCGGCACCAGCAGGTCGTGCACCGCACCGGGCCGGTTCGGCACCGAGACGATCAGGCTCGTGCAGTCGCGGCCCGAGGCCGGCGGCATGGCCAGCGTCTGCGGCAGGCAGATCACCGAGAAGCGGGTGCGGTTGTACGAGTCGTCCTGAATGGCGTGCGCCACGATGTGCAGGCCGAAGCGGGTGGCGGCGCGCTCGCCGGCCAATGCGGCCCAGGCCGGGTTGGTGGCTGCGAGCCGTGCGCCTTCGGCGTTGCTCGATACGGCGCGTCGCTCGGCGTTGGGCAGGTGCTTGGACAGCCAGGTCTGACACTGCGCCAGCGCCTGCGGATGGGCCAGCACAGCCTCGACGCCTTCGAGCGAGTTGCTGCTGCGCAGGAGATGGTGACGCACCAGCAGGCTGACTTCGCCGACAACATGGGTGGGCGAATGCAGGAACAGGTCGAGCGAGCGCGTGACCACGCCTTCGGTCGAGTTCTCGACGCCGACCACGCCGTACTGGGCGCTGCCCGCGGCGGTGGCGTGGAACACCTCGTCGAAGCTGGCGCAATAGATCAGGTCGGCGGCGCCGCCGAAGTATTCGATGGCCGCCTGTTCGCAGAAAGTGCCTTCGGGACCGAGCACGGCCACGCGTTGCGGCGATTCGAGCGCCAGGCAGGCCGACATGATCTCGCGCCAGATGGCGGCTACATGGAGGTCCTTGAGCGGACCGCCATTGCTCTTCTGCATCTTGTCGATGACCTGCGCCACGCGGTCGGGGCGGAAGAACGGGGTGCCCTCGCGCTTCTTGACCTCGCCGACCAACTCGGCCACATGGGCCCGCTCGTTGAGCAGGCTGAGCAGTCGCTGGTCGAGCGAGTCGATCTGCACGCGCAGATCGGCCAGGCTTTCGGAGTTGTCGGAGGGAGAAGAGGGCGGTGTGGGTGCGGAGGCGGTCATCGGTGCGAGCAGCTGGGCATGCGCCTAGGCATGCGATCGCTCGAATTCTCGCATGTAGGCCACAAGTGCCTGCACCCCTGCCAGCGGCATGGCGTTGTAAATGCTCGCGCGCATGCCGCCGACCGACTTGTGGCCCTTGAGTTGCAACAGCCCGGCTTCGCGTGCGCCGGCCAGGAAGGCCTCGTTGCGGCCTTCGTCGGCCAGGAAGAACGGCACGTTCATGCGCGAGCGGCAGCCCGGGTCGATCCGGTTTGCGTAGAAGTCGGAGCTGTCGATAAAGTCGTACAGCAGCTTTGCCTTCGCGATGTTGCGCTGCTCCATGGCGGCCACACCGGTGTGCGCGCCTTCGGTCTGCTGCAGCAGCCACTGGAACGTGAGCCCCGCCATGTAGATGCCCCAGGTCGGCGGGGTGTTGTACATGGAGTGGTTGTCGGCCACGGTCTTGTAGTTGAACGCGCTCGGGCAGATCTCGAGTGCGTGGCCCAGCAGGTCGTCGCGCACGACGACGATGGTCAGGCCGGCCGGGCCCAGGTTCTTCTGGGCGCCGCCGAAGGCGAGGCCCACGCGGCTCCAGTCGACGCTGCGCGAGGCGACGTGCGACGAGAAATCGATGACCAGCGGCGCGTTGCTGCCGAGCGCGGCCAGGTCGGGCAGTTGCTGGAACTCGATGCCGTTGATGGTTTCGTTTGAGCACACGTGCACGTACGAGGCATCCTTGGAGAGTTGCCAGGTCGCAGGGTCGGGCAGCTTCGTGTGCTGGTCGTCGGCATTGCTCGCGACAACGCGCGCAGTGCAGTAGCGCTGCGCTTCCTTGTGCGACTTGATGCTCCAGCTGCCGGTGATGACGAAGTCGGCGGTTTTGCCGCGCGACAGGTTCAACGGCACGATGGCGTTCTCGCCAAGTCCGCCGCCCTGCATGAACAGGACCTGGAAGTGCGAGGGAATGGCCAGCAGCGTGCGGATGTCGGCTTCGGCCTGGGTGCAGATCGCACCGAATTCCTTGCCGCGATGGCTCATTTCCATCACGCTCATGCCGCTGCCCTGCCAGTCGAGCATTTCGGCGGCGGCGCGTTGCAGCACAGCCTCCGGCATGGCAGCCGGACCGGCCGAGAAGTTGTAGGGGCGCTTGCCGGCCGGCGTCTGCTGCTGGGTCACGTTGCTTTTACTTCTTGGCTGGGGCCTTGGCAGGTGCCTTGGCGGGAGCGGAGCCTTGGGCTGCGCCATCGGTCGGTGCGCCGAGTGCCTTGGCGACTGCGGTGTCGAGTGCGCGCATCTTGGGTTCGACCGTGGCGCGCGTGTCGGCCACGAGCTTTTCCGTCAGTGCGGTCTGCATCTTCGGGTTCAGGTCCTGGTACTTCTTGCTCAGGGGCGAGTTGATCCAGGCCAGCAGTTGCTTGAGCTCGTCTTCGTTGAAGTTCTGCTCCATCAGCGGGGTGAGGGCACCCGGGGCCAGTTGAACGGCCTTGTCGCGAACGATGGGGTAGGTCTCGTCGAAGTACTTCTTCAGCTCGGCGTCGGCAGCCTTGGCGGCAGCTTCGCGCTTGGCTTCAGGCACTTGCGTCTGCAGGTATTGCGAACCCGCCTGTGCGATCGGAGCGCTCGATTGCTCGACCAGGCCGCGTGCCAGCGATTCGATGCCGGGGCGCTGGATGTCGATGAACTGCTTGATGAGCGTGGCCTTGTCCTGGGCCATGGCGGCCATCGAACTGCTTGCCAGGGCGACCGTCAGAAGTGCGAGTTTGATTTTTTTCACTGAGGATTCTCCGTTGAAGATGAGGAAGTATCGTCCGCGTCCGGCTCGCTTTCGCCGTTCGCGTCGTTTTCGACGATACGTTGTAGCCCGCTGAGTTTGGCGCCTTCGTCGAGTCCGATCAGCGTAACGCCTTGCGTCGCGCGACCAAGTTCACGAATTTCGGCAACCCGGGTGCGCACCAGCACGCCCTTGTCGGTGATGAGCATGATCTCATCATCCGCATGCACGAGAGTGGCGGCAACGACCTTGCCGTTGCGCTCACTCTGTTGAATGGCGATCATGCCTTTGGTTCCCCGGCCGTGGCGGGTGTATTCCGTAATGCTTGTTCGCTTTCCGTAACCATTTTCCGTGGCGGTGAGCACGCTTTGCTGCTCGTCTTCGGCCACCAGCATGGCGATCACGCCTTGTCCGGGGTCGAGCGACATGCCGCGCACGCCGCGGGCATTGCGGCCCAATGGGCGGACGTCTTCCTCGTCGAAGCGCACGGCCTTGCCGCCATCGCTGAAGAGCATCACGTCGTGCTTGCCGTCGGTCAGCGCTGCGCCGATCAGGTAGTCGCCTTCATCGAGGTTCACGGCAATGATGCCGCCCTTGCGCGGGTTGTTGAACTCGTCGAGCGCCGTCTTCTTGACCGTACCCATCGAAGTCGACATGAACACGTACTGGTCGGCCGGGAAGTTGCGCTTTTCACCCGTCAGCGCGAGCGCGACGTTGATCTTCTCGCCTTCCTGCAGCGGGAACATGTTGACGATGGGGCGTCCGCGCGAGCCGCGCGAGCCCGCCGGCACTTCCCACACCTTGAGCCAGTACAGCCGGCCGCGGTTGGAGAAGCACAGGATGTAGTCGTGCGTGTTGGCGATGAAGAGCTGGTCGATCCAGTCATCGTCCTTGGTGGCGGTGGCCTGCTTGCCGCGGCCGCCGCGTTTTTGCGCGCGGTATTCGCCCAGCGGCTGGCTCTTGATGTAGCCACTGTGCGAGAGCGTGACCACCATGTCGGTCGGCGTGATCAGGTCTTCGGTCGATAGGTCGTAGGCGCTGTGCTCGACCAGGCTGCGGCGCGCGCCGACCTTCGACTGGCCGAACTCCTGCTTGATGGTGCCGAGCTCGTCGCCAATGATGGTCGATACGCGCTCGGGCTTGGCCAGGATGTCGAGCAGGTCGTCGATCTCGGCCATCACGTCCTTGTACTCGGCGACGATCTTGTCCTGCTCGAGGCCGGTCAGGCGCTGCAGGCGCATCTGCAGGATTTCTTGGGCTTGCGTTTCCGACAGGCGATAGAGGCCATCGCCGCCCATGCCGAACTCGCGCTCGAGGCCTTCGGGGCGGTAGTCGTCGGCGTTGATCACGCCGCCGTCGGCACGCGAACGCGTGAGCATTTCGCGCACCAGCTTGCTGTCCCAGCTGCGGGTCATCAGCTCAGCCTTGGCGACGGGCGGCGTTGGTGATTCGCGGATGATGCGAATGAACTCGTCGATGTTGGCCAGTGCAACCGCGAGGCCCTCGAGCACATGGCCGCGTTCGCGGGCTTTGCGCAGCGTGAAGACGGTGCGGCGCGTGACCACTTCGCGGCGGTGCTGCAGGAAGACCTGGATCAGGTCCTTCAGGTTGCACAGCTTGGGCTGGCCGTCGACCAGCGCCACCATGTTGATGCCGAAGGTGTCCTGCAGCTGCGTCTGCTTGTAGAGGTTGTTGAGCACCACCTCGGGCACTTCGCCGCGCTTGAGCTCGATCACCAGGCGCATGCCCGACTTGTCGGACTCGTCCTGGATGTGGCTGATGCCTTCGATCTTCTTCTCGTGCACCAGCTCGGCCATGCGCTCCTGCAGCGTCTTCTTGTTGACTTGGTAGGGGAGCTCGTCGACGATGATCGCCTGGCGCTGGCCACGGTCGATGTCCTCGAAGTGGCACTTGGCGCGCATCACGACCTTGCCTCGACCGGTGCGATAGCCGTCCTTCACGCCGTTGATGCCGTAGATGATGCCGGCGGTGGGGAAGTCGGGCGCGGGCACGATTTCCATCAGCTCGTCGATGCTGGCTTCGGGGTTTCGCAGCAGGTGCAGGCAGGCGTCGACAACTTCATTCAGGTTGTGCGGCGGAATATTGGTGGCCATGCCGACCGCAATACCGCCTGAGCCATTGACCAGCAAATTCGGCAGTTGGCTTGGCAGCACTTTCGGCTCTTTTTCGGAGCCGTCGTAATTGTCCTGAAAGTCGACAGTTTCCTTGTCGATATCGGCCAGCATTTCGTGCGCAATTTTGGCCAGCCGGATTTCCGTATACCGCATTGCGGCCGCGTTGTCTCCATCGACCGACCCGAAGTTGCCCTGGCCGTCGACCAGCATGTGGCGCATCGAGAAGTCCTGGGCCAGGCGAACGATGGTGTCGTAGACCGACTGGTCGCCGTGCGGGTGGTACTTACCGATGACGTCGCCGACGATACGGGCCGACTTCTTGTATGGCCGGTTCCAGTCGTTGTTGAGCTCGTGCATCGCGTACAGCACGCGGCGGTGCACGGGCTTGAGGCCGTCGCGGGCATCGGGAAGCGCTCGGCCCACGATCACGCTCATGGCGTAGTCGAGATAGCTGCTGCGCATTTCCTCTTCGAGACTGATGGGCAGGGTTTCTTTTGCGAAGGAGGTCATGAGCGAGGGGCTGGCGGCAGGAAGGCGAAATTTTACGCTGTGAGGGGTGTCGCACCGCCGCAACACAAGGTGCCTATTCCGCCTCCGTCCTACGCTTCGGGGCCGTCCAGCGGCCTGTTTGCCAAAGACCCTATGGCACAATCGCCTCAACGTTTTGGGTGGTGGTCACTTAAAGCGTCCTTGATTCGCAGCGCGGCTGCGGCTTTTTCCCCAAGAGGAGAACCATGAAGAAACTGAATAAAGTGGCGATGATGTTTGCAGTCGCTGCGCTCGCCACTGCCGCCGGCGCGCAGACCCGTGTCACCGCTGCGGACGGCGGTCCTACGATCGACAACTGGCAAAACGGCACCGGCGAACTGGTCTGGAAGAACGGCACGAATGAACTGTGCTGGCGCGATGCCAACTGGACGCCTGCTACGGCTGCCGCTGGTTGCGACGGTGCTCTGGTTCCTGCTGCTCCGGCTGCTGTTGCTCCGACCCCCGCTGCTCCGGTTGCCCCGGGTGCACCGCAAGTCGCCGCCAACAAGGTGACCTTCGCTGCCGACGCATTCTTCGACTTCGACAAGTCGGTTCTGAAGCCTGAAGGTCGCGCCAAGCTGACCGATCTGGTCGAGAAGATCCGTGGCGTCAACCTCGAAGTCATCATCGCTGTGGGCCACACCGACTCGATCGGTACGGACGCCTACAACCAGCGTCTGTCGGTGCGTCGCGCCGAAGCCGTCAAGGCCTTCCTGGTCTCGAAGGGCATCGAACGCAACCGCGTCTACACCGAAGGCAAGGGCGAGAAGCAGCCAGTGGCTGACAACCGCACCAAGGAAGGCCGCGCCAAGAACCGTCGCGTGGAAATCGAAGTGGTCGGCACCCGCGCCAACTAATCAATCGATTCCATCGATCATGAAAACCCCGCCTCGGCGGGGTTTTTTTATGGCCGTCGAATTCGCGATTGATTCGGCAAAGCCCGTGCGGTGTTTATCGGACATTGCTCGTTTCATAATCGCTGCATGACAGAAAACGTGAATGCGGATCCGGCCGAACTGGCCAAGTTTTCAGAGCTTGCGCATCGCTGGTGGGATTTGGAAAGCGAATTTCGCCCGCTGCATGAAATCAATCCATTGCGCTTGGAATGGATTGACGGTATTGCACCTATTTCGCAGCGCCGCGTGCTCGATATCGGCTGCGGCGGCGGCATCCTGGCCGATTCGATGGCCCGAAAGGGTGCTGACGTGCTGGGTATCGACCTCGCGGGCAAGGCGCTCAAGGTCGCGCAGTTGCATGCGCTCGAGGCCGGCACCCGCGGTGTGAAGTACCGCGAGATCAGCGCAGAGGCGCTGGCTGCCGAGCAGCCGGGCAGTTTCGACGTCGTCACCTGCATGGAGATGCTCGAGCATGTGCCGCAGCCGGCCTCGGTGATTCAGGCCTGCGCCACGTTGGTTAAGCCGGGCGGTTGGGTGTTCTTCTCGACGATCAACCGCAGCCTGAAGTCCTTCATGCTGGCGATCTTGGGAGCCGAGTATGTCCTCGGCATGCTGCCGCGTGGGACTCATGAATATGCGAAGCTGATCCGGCCCAGCGAACTGGCCAGCTACTGCCGCGCGGCGAGTCTGGACCTGCGGCACACCCGCGGCATGGAGCACAACCCTTTGACCCGGCGCTACTGGCTCAGCGGCGATACCAGCGTCAACTACATGTTCGCCACGCAGAAGCCGGCCGAACTGAAATCGGAATCGCAAGGATGATGGGCGTCGAGACGAAAGCCGTGCTGTTCGACCTCGACGGCACGTTGATCGACAGCGCGCCCGATCTGGGCGCCGCAGCCGACAAGATGCGCACCGATCGCGGCCTCGATTCGTACCCGCTGGAGCGTTACCGTCCCATGGCCGGGGCGGGTGCTCGCGGCATGCTGGGTGTGGCGTTCGGCATCACGCCGGAGTCGCCGGAGTTCGACGAACTGCGCGAAGAGTTCTTCGTGACCTACGAGCGCCGCATGCTGCTCAACACGCAGGTGTTCGATGGCATCCAGGCGCTCATCGAGGCGCTGCGCGCGCGAGGCTTGCTGTGGGGCGTCGTCACCAACAAGTCGATGCGCTTCACCGATCCGCTGACGCGCGCCATTCCGCTTTTCGAGAGTGCGGGCGCGGTGGTGAGCGGCGACACCACGCCGTTTGCCAAGCCGCATCCCGAGCCCTTGCACGAGGCTGCGCGTCGGCTTGGCGTGGCTTCGGAGGCGTGCATCTACGTTGGCGACGACGAGCGCGACATCATCGCGGGCCGCGCTGCGGGCATGCGCACGGTCGCAGCCACCTACGGCTACATGGGTACGCAGGCCGATTCGGCGCTCTGGCAGGCCGATGCTTCAATCTCTTCGCCCCTTGAGCTCTTGAAGTTACTCAATAGCGCCTAAAATGAGTCGCTTGGGGCTGCACTGGTTTCGACGTGGGTTCGGAGTCGCAGCGGGGCATGTCGAGCTGAATGCGCTCGTAAAACAGATTCAAACAAACTAACTGCAAACGACGAACGTTTCGCACTCGCTGCTTAATTGCCAGTGAGCCTTGCAACAGTTGGCCGATGGGCTGGGCAAGGGGGTCTGGAGCAATCCTGACCTCCCGGCTGCAAGGATAATTACATGGGCTGGCTCCGATCCGGGTACCTTGGGTCGGGGCGAGAAAATAGGGTGCTGGCGTCCGGTTTAGCGTGTGACTGCGCGACTCCGGAAGCGAGACTTAAATCAGATCACTAAACATGTAGAACTGCGCGATGAAGGCTTGCGGACGGGGGTTCAAATCCCCCCAGCTCCACCAAATTTCTCAAGGCGAGCCCACTGAACAACAGGCTCGCCGGACTCGTACCACCGCTGTCCGTTCCTTCTCTTTCGACGATTGCTGTTTGCAGCCTGCGCAAGCCAGCATGCAACCGCCGATCTCTGCGCGATCAGCCGCCGAAGCTCAGTAGCACTGGAACAAAACACCTTGCTCGGCAGGCGCCTTGCCAAGCCAACGCGGCGTCTTGCTTTGCGCGTCGCAATAGTTCGAGGCCTGGACGTAGGTCACGGCACGCAGTACGCCTTCGCGAACTTGCGTCACCTCGTTGGGTGGGGTCGAGCAGCCGGTGAGGACCAGGGCAAGCGGAAGCAGTGTGCGCCAATTCATCGGGTCATTCTAAGTAAGACCACCGGGATCGTTCGAACTACGCCCGCGATCAGGATAGAGATACTTGAAGTACTTACCGGACTGGCCGAACAATTGCCGCGCCAGTTGCACCGGATCTTCGCCCTTGTGCTTTTCGTAGAGCACCGGGCCCCAGATGATGAAGCCGTCGATGCTGAGGCTCCTCGGGGAAGGCTCGATGGCCTTCCATGCATGCGCGAACTTCGAGATCCAGGCCAGCGCTTCCTTGAGCGCATGATTGGGCGGGGTGGTTGTTTCCTCGGTCAGAGACATGGCGGGCATCCTTTGTTAAAAGACTGTATAAATATACAGTAGACTATGCCCATGAAAACATCGTTTTTTTCACCCATCCGAATTTCTCCTTGACGGGTAAACCGTCCCCCGCTGGTCAACCTGTGCGGGGGCCTTGATGCATGCCAAGCAGATAGGCTTTCAAGCCCAGCCTCACAGCTGGGCTTTTTTTATGCGCCGCGCGCGAGGCCCTGTGCAAGCCCGCTTTTTTTCGCCGGAACGCGGGGCTATAGTCGGCCAGCACTGTCACATTGCAGTCACTGCAGTTTCTAGCTGCCTGCCCAGATCCCGATAAGGACGCCCGTGCCGGATTCCCTGACTTCCGAGTTGACCAGCTATTACGACACGGTGCCCTATGACTCGCATCCGTTTCCACAGTCAGCGATGGAGCATCTGGAAGCACTGGCATTTCTCTTCGGGCTCGATGCTCCGCCTCCCGCAAAAGCCCGTGTGCTGGAGCTCGGTTGCGCGGCTGGCGGCAACCTGATTCCCTTTGCGGCACGCCACCCCGAAGCGCGTGCGATCGGCATCGATCTGTCGCCGGTGCAGGTAGCGCAGGGCACTGCGGCCATCGGGCGCGCCGGGCTGTTGAACATCGAACTCAAGGCCTTCAACCTTGCGGACATCGACGCTTCGTTCGGCCAGTTCGACTACATCGTCTGCCACGGCGTCTATAGCTGGGTGCCGGGCCCGGTGCAGGACGCGATCCTGCGCATCTGCTCCGAAAACCTCGCGCCGACCGGCGTGGCCTACGTGAGCTACAACGTGTACCCCGGCTGGAAGGCGCGCGAGATCGTACGCGACGCGATGATTCTGCGCGGCGGTCCGCGCGACACGCCCGAAGAAAAGCTGTCCTATGCACGCGGCATGCTCGACTTTCTCGAGCAGTCGGCCCGCGCCGACAGCGTGCTCAAGAAGACGCTCGAAGAGGCGATGCCGATCGTGCGCAATGCCAACAGTTCGTACCTGCTGCACGAGTTCCTCGAGCCCTGCAACGCGCCGTGCTATTTCAAGGAGTTCGTGGCGCGAGCGGATGCGCGCGGCCTCGCCTACCTGTGCGATGCGGAGCCATCGACGATGTTCGTGCAGAACTACGGCGAGAAGGTGCGCGATCCGCTGCTGCGCGAATGCGGCGGCAGCCAGGTCATGATGGAGCAGTACCTCGACTTCCTGGTCAACCGCACCTTCCGCCAGACCCTTCTGGTGAAGCAGACGCAAGCCGCACGCATCCGCTACAAGCTGGACCCCGCGCGCATCCGTTCGCTCGAATTCGCCGGCATCTTCAGGGCCGACGACGGTGGGGCGCTCACGCTCGATGTTCGCGATCAGCCGTGCAGCGCCATGCGGGGCCTGAAGGCCACGTTGCGGTTGCCCGTGCACAAGGCGGTGGCGCAACTGCTCGACACGCGTTACCCGGCATCGATCTCTGCGTCGGTCCTCATCGAGGCCGCCTCCGGGCTCACGGGGCAGCCGCAGGCCGCCATCGAACCTGCCGTGATGGCGATGCTCGAGGAGCTGCTGATCCTCGGCGCCTTGCGCATCCGGCGTACGCCGGTGTCCGCGGCCGACGTGGTCTCCGGTTTGCCGCAAGCGCTGCCCGCGGTGCGAGGCGCTTCGGGTCTTGCGTCGGGCGTCGGTGCCACCGCCAACACCTGCAACCAGTGGCACGAGCCCGTGGTGCTGACGCCGCTCGAACAATGCCTGCTGCCGCTGCTCGACGGCACGCACTCGCACGACGCGCTGGCCGAGCACCTCGAAGCAGATGTGCGCAGCGATCGACTGCGCTTCGTGAAGGACGACAAGCCGCTGACCGACCCGTCGGCAGTCAGGGAATTCGCCCGCCAGCAGGTCGCCGTGGCACTCGACGCGTTGCGCCGCAAGGCGCTGCTCACAGGCTGACCCGTACGTACATCACCGTTTTTCTTCAACACACTCAAAGAGGAGATACCTGCATGCAACAAATTCACTGGACCCCGAAGCTGCGCGCCGCCGTCGCGGCGGTGCTCGCGCTGGCGGCTGCCGGCGCATCGAATGCCGCATCGGTGGCGCCCGTCGCGGCTGAGCACGGCATGGTCGTGAGCGCGCAGCACCTGGCAAGCAAGGTCGGCGTCGACGTGCTCAAGCGCGGCGGCAATGCCGTCGACGCGGCTGTGGCCGTGGGCTACGCGCTGGCGGTGGTGTACCCCGCTGCGGGCAACCTCGGCGGCGGCGGCTTCATGACCGTGCAGCTGGCCGACGGCCGCAAGACTTTCCTCGACTTCCGCGAGAAGGCACCGCTGGCCGCCACGGCCAACATGTACCTCGACAAGGACGGCAACGTCATCAAGGGCCTGAGCACCAACGGCCACCTCGCCGTGGGCGTGCCCGGCTCCGTGTCGGGCATGGAATACGCGCGCGAGAAGTACGGCACCATGAAGCGCGCCGACCTCATCGCGCCGTCGATCCAGCTGGCCGATAAGGGCTTCGCGCTGGAGCAGGGCGACATCGACATGCTGTGGACCTCCACCGCTGATTTCCAGAAAGACCCGGTCTCCGGCGCGATCTTCCTGAACAAGGGGCAGCCCTTCCAGGTCGGCCAGAAGCTGGTGCAGAAAGACCTGGCGAAGACGCTGAAGGAAATCAGTGCGAAGGGGCCCGACGGCTTCTACAAGGGCTGGGTCGGCAGCGCCATCGTGGCGTCGAGCCAGGCCGGCAAGGGCATCATCACCCAGGCCGACCTCGACCAGTACAAGACGCGCGAACTTGCGCCCGTCGAGTGCGACTACCGTGGCTATCGCGTGGTGTCGGCGCCGCCTCCCAGCTCGGGCGGCGTGATCATCTGCGAAATGCTCAACATCCTCGAGGGCTACCCGCTCAAGGACCTGGGCTTCCGCTCGGCCCAGTCGGTGCACTACCAGATCGAAGCCATGCGCCACGCCTACGTGGACCGCAACAGCTACCTGGGCGACCCCGACTTCGTGAAGAACCCGCTCGACCGTCTGCTCGACAAGGGCTATGCCGAGAAGATCCGCGCCGTCATCGACCCGAAGAAGGCCGGCGTCTCCAAGGACATCAAGCCCGGCGTGGCACCGCATGAAGGCAGCAACACCACCCACTACTCGATCACCGACCAGTGGGGCAATGCTGTTTCCGTGACCTACACGCTGAACGACTGGTTCGGCGCCAAGGTCACGGCCGCCAAGACCGGTGTGCTGCTGAACAACGAGATGGACGACTTCACCTCGAAGATCGGCGTGCCCAACATGTACGGCCTGGTGCAGGGTGAGGCCAATGCCATCGCCCCGGGCAAGCGCCCGCTGAGCTCGATGAGCCCGACCATCGTGTCGAAGGACGGCAAGCCGGTGTTCGTGGTCGGCACGCCCGGCGGCAGCCGCATCATCACGGCCGTGCTGCATACCATCCTGAACGTGGTCGACTACGGCATGAACGTGCAGGAAGCCGTCGACGCGCCGCGTTTCCACCAGCAATGGCTGCCTGACGTCACCAACGTCGAGACCTTCGCGCTGAGCCCCGACACGCGCAAGATCCTGACCGACATGGGCCACAACCTGGGTGTGCCGCAGCCGGCCAACCACCTCGCAGCCATCATCGTCGGCGCGCCGTCGCTGGGTGGCAAGCCGGTCGGCAACAACCGCTTCTACGGTGCCAACGACCCGCGCCGCAACACCGGCCTGGCGGCAGGCTACTGATCCTGCGGCAAACTAGAAGGCGGTCGTGCCCTTGTCGGCACGGCCGCTTTTTTCATTTTTCATGCATCTGCAAGACATCCTCTATACCCAGGGCTTCGGCACGCGGCGCGTGTGCGCGGGCCTCGTCCAGCAAGGCCACGTGATCATCGAAGGCCAGGCAGTGACCGACCCCTTCGCCGATCTAGACCCCGAGGGCCTTCACTACACGGTCCAGGGCACCGCGTGGGCGTACCACGAGAAGGCCTACCTGATGCTGCACAAGCCGGCCGGCACCGAGTGCTCGCAGAAGCCTTCGACCTATCCGAGCATCTACACGCTGCTGCCGTCGCCGTTGCGCCTGCGGCCCAACAAGGGGGCCGTGCAGGGCGTGCAGGCCATCGGCCGGCTCGATCAGGACACCACCGGCCTGCTGCTGCTGACCGACGACGGCCAGTTCATCCACAAGATGGGATCGCCCAAGCACCACGTGCCCAAGGTCTACGAGGTGACGGCCAAGCACCCGGTGGACGAGGCGCAGATCGCGAAGCTGCTGGCCGGCGTGGTGCTCGACGACGATCCGAAGCCCGTGCGCGCCGCCGCCTGCGAGTCCGACAGCCCGCTGCACCTGCGGCTCACCCTCACCGAGGGCAAGTACCACCAGGTCAAGCGCATGCTGGCCGCGGTGGGCAACCGGGTCGAGGGGCTGCATCGCTCGCGCATCGGCGACCTGGTATTGCCCGACGACCTTGCGCCAGGGCAGTGGCGCTGGCTGACCGCCGAGCAGGTTGCCGCCCTGCGCGCGCCGGCCAAACCTGCGAAACCGTCGCAATAGAGGGAAAAAGCGGGAGAAGAGCGCATTCCCGGTCAGCCAGCCTTAAGAGCCGGCCGTTAAGATTCCCAGCTCTCTTTCGGAACCTTCCCTTGCGACTCCCTGCTCGACCGAACGGCCGCATCGCGGCTTTCCTGTTTTCCTGTCTGACGGCCCTGGCGGCATTCCCCGCTGCCGCCGCCGCGCCGGCCGAACCTCCCCCGATCTTCGTGCTCAACTCGCTGGACGCCAGCGTGAGCGTGATCAATCCCGTCGATTGGACGGAAAAACAGCGTATCGCCACCGGCAAGGAGCCGCACCACATCTACATGACGCCCGACGAAAAGTCGGTCATCGTGGCCAATTCGGCGGGCGATTCGTTGACTTTCCTGAACCCCCGCACGGCAGAAGTGCAGCGCGTGGTCTACGGCATCATCGATCCGTACCAGCTGCAGTTCTCGCGCGACATGAAGTGGTTCGTCACGGCCGGCAACCGCCTGAACCACGTCGACATCTACCGATGGGACGGCAAGGACCTGAAGCTGGCCAAGCGCATTGCCAGCGGCAAGACGCCCAGCCACATCTGGATCGACAACACCAGCACCATCGCCTACGTGACGATGCAGGACAGCGACGAGATGATCGCCGTCGACCTGCCCACGCAAACCGTCAAGTGGCGCACCGCCACCGGCACCATGCCGGCCGACATCTTCGGCGTGCACAACGACAAGACCCTGCTGGTGGGCCTGACCGGCAGCGACGGCGTCCAGGTGTTCGACGTGGCCGGCGCCGAGCCCAAGCTGGTCGGCAAGATCCCCACCGGCAAGGGCGCCCACGCCTTCCGCTCGGCCGGCGACGGCAAGAGCGTGTTCGTGAGTAACCGGGTGGCCAACACCATCAGCCGCATCGACCTGGCGACGCTGAAGGTCATCGCGAACTATCCGGTGCCGGGCGGCCCCGACTGCATGGACTTGTCGGCCGATGGCAAGACGCTGTACGTGACCTCGCGCTGGGCCAAGAAGCTCAGCGTGGTCGACCTGGCCAGCAACAAGGTCGTGCGGCAGGTGAATGTCGGTCGTTCGCCGCATGGCGTCTGGACGCTCGATCATGCCAAGCGCATCTAGCCGCATCGGCGCGGCCCTCGCGCTGTCGCTGGCCGGAGTCATGGCTCCCGTCGCCTGGGGGGCGACACCGGGCGCCACCTGTGAAAAGCCCGTCTACCTGACCTTCGACACCGGCCACATGGGCATCGCCCCGCTGGTGGCCGACGTGCTCAAGCGGCAGGACGTGCGCGTCACCTTCTTCGCCGCCGCCGAGCGCACCCAGACCGACGGCGACAGCCTCGACGACCACTGGGCGCCCTGGTGGAAGGCGAGGGCGGCCGAAGGCAACGAGTTCGGCTCGCATACCTACGACCACGCGTACTGGCGTGCCGACGTCAAGGGCACGCCGCCGAGCTTCCGCATCAAGCCCTCGGCCGGCCCGCAGAACGGCAAGGAATCGACCTGGAGCGCGGCCGAGTACTGCGCCAACATCCGCAAGTCGTCCGACCGGCTGGCCGCCATCACCGGCAAGAAGCCGCTGCCGCTGTATCGTGCGCCGGGCGGCAAAACTTCACCTGCGCTGCTGGCCGCCGCCGAAGGCTGTGGCTACAAGTACGTCGGCTGGGCACCCGCCGGCTTTCTCGGCGACGAACTGCCGAGCGAGAAGTTCAGCAACGCCAGGCTGCTGACGCAGGCGCTCGACACCATCCGCCCCGGCGACATCCTGCTCGCGCACCTGGGCATCTGGTCGCGCAAGGACCCGTGGGCGCCGGCCAACCTCGAGCCGCTGATCATCGGGCTCAAAGCCAAGGGCTTCTGCTTCCAGACGCTGCGCCAGCACCCGGACTTCCGCGCCTGGATCGCGTCCCACCCCTGAACGAGTTTCCGCCGTGATCGATTGGCTGACAGACGCTTTTTCCGCCGTGCAGGGCTGGTTTTTCGAGGCCGCCGTGCAGCCGCTGGTCTACGCCATCGGCCTGGGCGGCTGGACCGAAGACGCCTTCGACGCCACCGGCTGGCTGCTGGTCGGCGTCATCCAGATCCTGGTGCTGTTGGCGATCATCGGGCCGCTGCAGCGCTGGCGCTCGGTGGAGCCGGTGGTCGACCGCCACGCGATCCGCATCGATGTGCTCTACACGCTGATCCACCGCCTCGGCCTGTTCCGGCTGGCGATCTTCTTCACGCTGCAGCCCTTCTTCGACGACGCGATGGGCAGCCTGCGCACGGCGGGGTGGGGCACCTTCCATCTCGATGAGGTGTGGCCCGGCGTGACCGACGTGCCGGTGGTCGCCTTCGCCATCTATCTTGTGGTGCTCGACTTCGTCGGCTACTGGATTCACCGCGGCCAGCACCAGTTCAACTGGTGGTGGGGCCTGCACTCGCTGCATCACTCGCAGCGACAGATGACCATGTGGAGCGACGACCGCAACCACCTGCTCGACGACATCGTCCACGACACGCTGATCGTCATCGTGGCGCAGCTGATTGGCGTCGCGCCGGGGCAGTTCATCGCCTTCGTCGCCTTCACGCAGCTCAGCGAAAGCCTGCAGCACGCCAACCTGCGGCTGAGCTTCGGCGCCATCGGCGAGCGGCTGTGGATCAGCCCGCGTTTCCACCGGCTGCACCACAGCATCGGGCTGGGGCACGAATCGAACGGCAGGAGCACGCTCGGCGGCCACAACTTCGGCGTGCTGCTGCCGTGGTGGGACATGCTGTTTCGCACCGCCAACTTCGAGAACCGCTACGACCCGACCGGCATCCGCGACCAGGTCGAAGCTGATGCCGATGGCCGCGTGCGCGAATACGGGCGCGGTTTCTGGGCCCAGCAGTGGCTCGGCCTGAAGCGAATGGTCGGTCGCGGTTGAGGGGCTCCGGCCCCTGAACGGCTCGTCCGAGGCGTTATCCTCGCTGCTCAATGCGCCTGCTCCTCGACTCCTTCTGGCGCGCGGTCGCCTATTGCATGCTGCCGCGCGTGATCGTGCTGTCGCTGCTCCCTTTGGGGTTGATGGTGGTGCTGGCCGCGGGGCTCGGTTATTTCTACTGGGACTCCGCCGTGACCTGGACACGCGGCGCGCTCGACGCCTGGCCGCTGCTGTCGAGCTTCTGGGCCTGGATCGGCCGTCTTTTCTCGGGTGACGTCACTTCTGCGCTGGCATCCCTGGTCGTGGTGTTCGCCGCCACGCCGCTGATCGTGGTGGTTTGCCTGCTGATCGTGGCCGGCTTCATGGCGCCTGCGCTGACCAAGCTCGTGGGCGAGCGGCGCTTTCCCTCGCTCGAACAGAAAAAGGGCGCTTCGTTCCTCGGCAGCGTTGCGCGTTCGCTCGGCGTCACCATCCTGGCGCTGATCGCCCTCGTGGTGTCGATGCCGCTGTGGCTCATTCCGCCGCTGGTGCTGATCCTGCCGCCGCTGATCTGGGGCTGGCTCACCTACCGCGTGATGAGCTTCGATGCGCTGGCCGAGCACGCCAGCCCCGAGGAGCGCGCCGCGCTGCTGCGCGCGCACCGGTTGCCGCTGCTGTGCATCGGCGTGCTGTGCGGCTATCTGGGCGCAGCGCCCAGCATCGTCTGGGCATCGGGCCTGCTGTTCGCCGCCGCCTTCTTCGTGCTGGTGCCGATCGCCATCTGGATTTACACACTGGTCTTCGCCTTCTCGGCGCTCTGGTTCGCTCACTACTGCCTCGACGCGCTCGCGCAGCTGCGTGCCCAGCGCGCGGTGGCCGAGGCATCGGCCGCCAACGGCACAACACCGGCCCTCGAGGCCGAGCAAGCCAGCAAGGCCGCTCTTTCCCAATGGGGTTCACCATGACACGCGCATTCGGTCTCATCGTCGTCGGCGACGAGATCCTTTCCGGCAAGCGGGCCGACAAGCACATGGCCAAGGTCATCGAGCTGCTCGCCGCGCGCGGCCTGCAGCTCAGCTGGGCCGAGTACGTGGGCGACGAGCCCGCGCGCATCACGGCCGCGCTGGCGCGCGCCTTCGCCTCGGGCGACATCGTCTTCTCGACCGGCGGCATCGGCGCCACGCCCGACGACCACACCCGCCAGTGCGCTGCCAAGGCGCTGGGCGTGCCGCTGGCGCTGCACCCCGAGGCCGAGCTGCTGATCCGCGAGCGCATGCAGGACACCGCGCGCGAGCAGGGCGTGCCCTACGAGCCAGACCGGTCCGACAACGTGCACCGGCTCAACATGGGCGTGTTTCCGCAGGGCGCTACGCTCATCTACAACCCGTACAACAAGATCCCGGGTTTCAGCTTCGGTGACGTGCACTTCGTGCCGGGCTTTCCGGTCATGGCCTGGCCGATGATCGAGTCTGTGCTCGACGGCCGTTACGTCGAACTGTTTACCTGCAACGCCGTCGCCGAGAAGTCCGTGATCGTTTTCGGTGCCATGGAAGCCACGCTGACGCCGCTCATGCAGGCCATCGAGGCCACCCACGCCGGCATCAAGGTGTTCAGCCTGCCCAGCGTCGATCACCCCGAATACGGCCGCCACATCGAGCTGGGCGTCAAGGGCGACCCCGGCCGGCTCGATGCCGCCTATGTCCAGCTGATCGAAGGGTTGCACACCTTTGATGCCAAGCTTGGTCCAGAATTGGTGCGTTAACGTTGAACGCACCAATTTGGTGAAATTCCGCTTTCATTTGGGGTTTGCGGCGGCCACTAAAGCCTCATCGAGTGAGGTGACAATGGCACAGAAACTGCATCCCTCGTCCCTGTATTCCTAACCACCATCCAACTCAGGAGAAACTGATGGCAAAGACCGTCGCCGATGTACTCAAGCTCGTCAAGGAAAACGAGGTCAAGTTCGTCGACTTCCGCTTCACCGACACCCGTGGCAAAGAGCAGCACGTGACCGTGCCGGTCTCGGCATTCGATGAAGACAAATTCACCTCGGGCCACGCATTCGACGGCTCGTCCATCGCCGGCTGGAAGGGGATCGAAGCTTCGGACATGCAGCTCATGCCCGACCCGAACACCGCCAACATCGACCCCTTCTTCGAAGAAACGACGCTGATCCTGACCTGCGACGTGATCGACCCCGCCGACGGCAAGGCCTACGAGCGCGATCCGCGTTCGCTCGCCAAGCGCGCCGAGGCGTACATGAAGGCCTCTGGCCTGGGCGACACCGCCTTCTTCGGTCCGGAACCCGAATTCTTCGTGTTCGACGGCGTCCGCTGGAAGAACGACATGTCGGGCTGCTTCGTGAAGATCGACTCCGAAGAAGCCTCGTGGAACACCGACAAGGAATACGAGCACGGCAACACCGGCCATCGTCCGGCAGTCAAGGGCGGCTATTTCCCGGTTCCCCCGGTCGACAGCTTCCAGGACATGCGCTCGGAAATGTGCCTGGTGCTCGAATCGCTCGGCATCCCGGTCGAAGTGCATCACCATGAAGTGGCCAATGCTGGCCAGATGGAACTCGGCACCAAGTTCAGCACGCTGGTCCAGCGCGCCGACTGGGTCCAGCTGCAGAAGTACGTGATCCACAACGTGGCCCACGCCTACGGCAAGACCGCCACCTTCATGCCCAAGCCCATCGTCGGCGACAACGGTTCCGGCATGCACGTGCACCAGTCGGTCTGGAAGGACGGCAAGAACCTGTTCGCCGGCGACGGCTATGCAGGCCTCTCGGACTTCGCCCTGCACTACATCGGCGGCATCATCAAGCACGCCCGTGCCCTGAATGCCATCACGAACCCCGGCACCAACAGCTACAAGCGCCTGGTGCCCGGCTTCGAAGCCCCGGTGAAGCTGGCCTACTCGGCCAAGAACCGCTCGGCCTCGATCCGCATCCCGTTCGTGGCCAACCCGAAGGGCCGCCGCGTCGAAGCGCGCTTCCCCGATCCGCTGATGAACCCGTACCTCGGCTTCGCCGCGCTGCTGATGGCCGGTCTTGACGGCGTGGAAAACAAGATCCATCCGGGCGAAGCCGCCAGCAAGGACCTGTACCACCTGCCGCCGGAAGAAGACGCGCTGATCCCGACCGTCTGCCACAGCCTCGACCAGGCCCTGGAATACCTGGACAAGGACCGTGCGTTCCTGACCAAGGGCGGCGTGTTCACCGATGCCTACATCGACGCGTACATCGATCTGAAGATGCAGGAAGTCACGCGCTTCCGCATGGCGACCCATCCGGTCGAGTTCGACATGTACTACTCGCTGTAATCGCGAGAAGTACAGCCTCACCAATCCATTGGCGGGGATGTAATGAAAAAGGACGGCCACGGCCGTCCTTTTTCAATGGAGTGGAACATCTTGTCACTGGTGGCATCGAATTGCACGAAAATGCACCTTTGTCGCCGCCCTCCACCGATACACATGAAGACTGCTTCTCTCATTTTCCTGGCCGGTTCATTGATCGCGCTTCCGGCGCTCGCGCAGGAGCGCGTCTGGCGTTGCGGCAACGAGTACACCAACAACGCCACCATCGCGCAGCAAAAGGGCTGCAAGGTCATGGAAGGCGGCAACGTCACGGTCGTGCAAGGCACCAAGTCTTCGGGCGGTGGCTCCGCGTCGTCCGGCGGCTCCTCCGCGGCGCGTGCACCGGCGGGCAGCCCGCGCGTCGAAGGCGTCGACCAGCGTGCCCGTGACGGCGAGGCCCGCTCTGTGCTCGAGTCCGAGCTCAAGAAGGCCGAGGCGCGCCAGGCCGAGCTGCAGAAGGAATACAACAACGGCGAGCCCGAGAAGCAGGGCAGCGAAGGCCGCAACTACCAGAAGTACCTGGACCGCGTCGCCGAAATGAAGGCCGAGCTGGCGCGCAACGAGAGCGACATCGCCGGCATCCGCCGTGAAATCGCCCGTCTGCCGAACAAGCAGCAGCCGCAGTAGTCATGGTGTTCGGGAAGAAGGCGACCGGCGCCAATCCGCGCTTCCAGTCCTTCGACCTGCTGTCCACGCTGATCGCGGTGGTCAACAGCAACGGCTCCGTGCTGTTTGCCAACGCAGGCCTCGAAGACGCACTGGGCACCTCGCGCCGCACCCTCGAAGGTTCGCAGTTCGGCGCATGCTTTCATGAGCCGCAGGTGCTGCGCACGGCCATCGACGGCGCGAGCAGCAACGACTTTGCAACGCTGCGCTACGAAGCCTTCCTGCGCCGCGTCAACCACGAGCTGATGCCCGTGCAGGTCACGCTCGCGCAGGGCGACAAGAAGGGCGAACTCATCATCGAGATGTCGCCGCTCGAGCAGCAGGTGCGGCAAGACCGCGAAGAGCGCCTCATCGACCAGGCGCAGGCCAACAAGGAACTCATCCGCAATCTCGCGCACGAGATCAAGAACCCGCTCGGCGGCATCCGCGGCGCGGCGCAGTTGCTGCAGATGGAGGTCGAATCGCGCGACCTCATCGAATACACCCAGGTCATCATCCACGAGGCCGACCGGCTGCAGACGCTGGTCGACCGGCTATTGGCGCCGCACCGCCGCCCGCACGTGGTGGGCGACGTCAACATCCACGAGGTGTGCGAGCGCGTGCGCTCGGTCATCCTCGCGGAGTTTCCGCGCGACCTGCACATCGAGCGCGATTTCGACGTGTCCATCCCCGAGTTCCGCGGCGACCGCGAGCAGCTCATCCAGGCCACGCTCAACATCACGCACAACGCGGCGCAGGCCCTGACCGAGCGCCGCGCGGCCGGCGACGCGCAGATCACTTTCAAGACGCGCATAGCCCGCCAGGTGATCTTCAACAAGCAGTGGTATCGACTGGCACTGGAATTGCATGTAATCGACAATGGACCGGGTGTGCCGGACACGATCAAGGACCGTATCTTCTATCCGCTGGTGTCGGGCAGGGAAGGCGGGACAGGGCTGGGATTGACGCTCGCGCAAACTTTTGTGCAACAGCATCACGGCGTGATCGAGTGCGACAGCGTCCCGGGCCGAACCGATTTCAAGATATTGATACCGCTGCCCTAGCGCAGCCACCGGCAACAGAGGAGATGCATGAAGCCGATCTGGATAGTTGATGACGACCAATCGATTCGCTTCGTGCTCGAGAAGGCTCTATTGCGCGAAGACCTGCCCACGCGCAGTTTCACCAACACGCGCGAGGTGCTCGCCGCACTCGAACAGGCCGCCGACGACGATCAGCAAGGTCCCCAGGTTCTGGTGAGCGACATCCGCATGCCCGGCGGTTCCGGGCTCGACCTGCTCGACAAGATCAAGGCCAAGCACCCCGGCCTGCCCGTCATCATCATGACGGCCTTCTCCGACCTCGACAGCGCCGTCTCGGCCTTCCAGGGCGGTGCCTTCGAATACCTGCCCAAGCCCTTCGACCTGCCGCGCGCGGTCGAGCTCATCCGCCGCGCCGTCGATGAAAGCCAGCGCGAGGAAGTCGCCGAAGAACGCATGGTCGCCGCGCCCGAAATGCTCGGCCAGGCGCCTGCAATGCAGGATGTGTTCCGTGCCATCGGCCGGCTTTCGCAGAGCAACGTCACGGTGCTCATTACCGGCGAATCGGGCTCGGGCAAGGAACTGGTGGCGCGCGCGCTGCACAAGCACTCGCCGCGCGCCAACGGCCCCTTCGTTGCCATCAACACCGCCGCCATCCCCAAGGACCTGCTGGAGAGCGAACTCTTCGGCCACGAGCGCGGTGCCTTTACCGGCGCGCAGACCATGCGCCGCGGCCGCTTCGAGCAGGCCGAGGGCGGCACGCTCTTCCTTGATGAAATCGGCGACATGCCCTTCGACCTGCAGACGCGCCTGCTGCGCGTGCTGAGCGATGGGCATTTCTACCGCGTGGGCGGCCACAACTCGGTCAAGGCCAACGTGCGCGTCATCGCGGCGACCCACCAGGACCTGGAGCAGCGCGTCAAGCTCGGCGGCTTCCGCGAAGACTTGTTCCACCGCCTCAACGTGATCCGTCTGCGCCTGCCGGCACTGCGCGAACGCGGTGAGGACGTGCCCGCGCTCACGCGCCACTTCCTGCAGGTGAGCGCGCGTCAGCTGGGCGTCGAGCCCAAGCGCATTTCCGATGCGGCGCTGGCCAAGCTCGCGGCCTTCGGCTTCCCGGGCAACGTGCGCCAGCTCGAGAACATCTGCCACTGGCTGACCGTGATGGCGCCGGCCCAGTTGATCGAAGCGAAAGACCTGCCGCCCGAGGTGATGGCCGTCGGTGCAGGCGCTGAGGCCCACCACGTGCCTGAAGCCGTGGCCGCCGCGCCGATCGCAGTGGCCCAGCCCGTGGCGTCGCTGCCAGTTGCAGGCAGCGAATCGGCGCCGGCGCACGCTGTCTCCGAGCCCGCCGAAGCCCACGCGGGTGTGAGCAGCTGGGAGAGCGGTCTGGAGCACGAAGCTCAGGCGCTGCTGGCAGCCGGCCGCACCGATGTGTGGGACGTGCTTTCGCGCCGCTTCGAGTCGAGGCTGATCCTCACGGCCCTGGCCAACACGCGTGGCCGCCGCATCGAGGCCGCGCAGAAACTGGGGATCGGGCGCAACACCATCACCCGGAAGATCCAGGAACTCGGCATCGAATAAAAGGCCCCCTTGGGGCCTTTTTTATTACCGGCTGGACCTATCCTGGCCGGCTGTGCAGGTGCAGAAAAGTTGCACCTCCCTCGTTCAAGTGATGCGCTGCTTCACCAATTGACTCACATTCCGGCCTGAGACCAAGGGGCATCCGCCGACGCGTTTCACGCCGGATGAAGCCACAGCACAGGCCCGCGCGCTGTGGGCACTATCCACTCGAGCAAGGAGCGTAGCCATGTCTTTCAAGATTCTCTGCTGCGACGGCGGCGGCATCCGCGGCGTCATCACGGCGCTGCTGATCCAGGACCTGGACAAGAGCTTCGGCATCGTCCAGAACACGGACGGTTTCGCCGGTACTTCCACCGGTGGCCTGATCTCGCTGGGCCTGGTGAACAACGTGAGCATCGACGACATCGTCAACACCTACCAGAACGATGGCTCCAAGATCTTCGAGCCCAACGGCTGGTTGCTGGACGCGCAAGCCAAGCAGCAGGACCGGGCGCCGGCGCAGTCGGCGGAAGACCTGCTGGGCAGCGGCCCGGGCATCTTCAAGTGCCAGTACGTCAACACTGGCTTGCAGACCGTCGCCCAGAATCTCGTGGGTACGGGCGCGCTGTCGTCGGCGAGCCGCTTCGTGACCGTCAACTCCGCGCGGCTGTGGGATGCGAGCGTGAACAGCTGGGAGCCGTGCACCATCTCCAACGGCCCGAGCAACGCCTACCGCGGCATCAGCATGGTGGACGCCGCGCTGGCCACCTCGGCCGCGCCGACGTACTTCCCGCCGTACCAGATGGGCGACTTCGGCTACTTCGCCGACGGCGGCACCTTCGCCAACAACCCCTCGATGACAGCGATCGTGGAAGCGATCTACCAGGGCTACGCCAGCGCCCCGTCGGACATCGTGATGTTGTCGCTGGGCACCGGCGTCAATCCGGTGGGCGTGCCGCCCAGCGCCGTGTCGAATCCGCTGGACTGGGGCGTCACGCATTGGCTGTGGCCGTTCAGCGACGGCGTGGTGCCGTCCACGGCGCTGCTCAACCTCACCATGGATGCCACCGCGCAGTTGGCGGCGACCCAGGCCGGCCAGATGCTCGGCAACAACTACATGCGCGGCAACGTGCCGCTGGCCCAGCCGTTCGGCCTGGACGACTACAAGAACGTGGACGAGCTGGTGAGCGCGACGCAGGACTACATCAAGACCCCGGAGTGGGCGGCGGTGCGCAGCTGGGTGCAGCAGAACTGGACGTGAGCGAGGCGGTCGGCGCCGGGTAGCGATTCGGCGTGACTATCGACTCCGCTGGCCCAGGGTCAGCGAATCGATCTGGAACTTTCCGCTCTTGTCCCAGAGCCACGTGTCCACGTACGTATGGGCGCCCAGCTTGCCGGGGTTCGGCAAAGGCGAGGTGGCCTTGATCAGCTCCGCAATCATCGGCGGCACTTCGGGCGCGTGGCTCGGCGTGCGGCTGAAATCGACCCTGATCACCTTGCCCGTGGCGTCGATATCGGTCTCGACCACCACCACCGCATACACCAGCGGCGGGATCTTGCCCTTGTAGATGCGGTTCGCGTACTTGTTGTAGATGTGGCGCGCGCCGATCTTGCGGTAGGTCCGCACGGCCGGCGTCTGCGCGGTGATCAGCCGCACCGTCGGCACGTCGCGTCCGGACGCGGTCTCGTCCGCAGGTGAGGTCGCGGCGCTCTTGCCGCCTTCTTCCGCCTTGTCGCCGGGCTTCAGCAGCGAGCAGGCCGTGAGCGTCAGCGCGACGGCCACAATTGCCAGGTTGCGTATGGTCATGGGCTCAGGCACCCTGGTCGAGATCGAGCACCACCGGCGCATGGTCGCTCGGCTTTTCCCATTTGCGCGGCACGCGGTCGACGATGCAGCCCTTCACGCGCGGCACCAGCGGCTCGCTCACCAGGATGTGGTCGATGCGCAGCCCGCGGTTCTTCTGGTAGCCCAGCATGCGGTAGTCCCACCACGAGTAGCTCTTCTCGGGCTGCTCGAACATGCGAAAGCTGTCCGTCAGGCCCAGGTCGAGCAGCGCCTTGAAGTGGTTGCGCTCTTCCGTCGTGTGGTGGATCGTTTCCTTCAGGCCAATGGGGTCGAAGCTGTCGCGGTCTTCCGGCGTGATGTTGAAGTCGCCCAGCAGCACCAGGTTCGGGTTGGCCGCCAACTCCTGGCGCAGCGCGTCGCGCAGCGCGTCGAGCCACTTCATCTTGTATGCGAACTTCTCGCTGCCCGGTTCCTGGCCGTTCACGAAGTAGCCGTTGACCACGCGCAGCGGACCCGAAGGCGTCTCGACCGTGGCCGCGATCACGCGCGACTGGTCGTCGCTGAAGCCGGTGATGTTCTTCACCACGTCGCGCACCGGTGCAAGGCTGAGAATCGCCACGCCGTTGTAGGTCTTCTGACCGAACACCGCAGCCTCGTAGCCGGCCGACTTCAGTACCTCGAGCGGGAACTTGTCGTCGGTCATCTTGAGCTCCTGCAGGCACAGCACGTCGACCGGGTTGGCAATGAGCCAGTCGAGCACGTGCTGCAGGCGCGCAGTGAGGGAATTGACGTTCCAGGTGGCAATTTTCATAAAATATGTTAACCTGTTGATTTTAAAAGGCTTTTCATTCTGTTTGTGACGCTTTCCTTGGCTTGTACCCAGTGGCATACCCAATTGATGCTTCGCTACCTTTAGGCCTTGATCCCACGCAAGCCAGCTTAACAAAAGCACTTGAGCGCCTTTGGGTTCCCGGGTAAACGGGCGAATCAGCAGTTGGGAGTTAGTTTTTGCGGATGGCACACAGGCGCCGCGCAGCCAGCAGTTGGGCCTCGCCCGTGAGCATGTCAGGCTGTCGGCTACAGTTGGAGATCAGGTCAGGGCCAGCCTCAGATCTAAAGACACACTCTCCGCCGGCAACCCAGCATCCATGCGGGTTTGCGGGTTTGCGGGTTTGCGGGCAGTGCGTGTGTTTTATCCCCTTTTTTACCCCCTTTTCTTGTTGCGCTCAGTTGGGCTACTTTGGCCCGCTTTGTACGAGCACGGCCCGCGTAGCCGGCCTGGGGGCTGTAGGCTTGGGCGTTGCCCAAGGCCAGCCGGCCTAGCCCAAGTTGGGCTGGCGCCTCCCGCGCAAACAAGGAGTTGACCCCCCTTCAGCACGTTTGAGCGCGAGGCATTGTCAGATCCCTCCGTAGATCACGTCCACCAGGCCAAAACGCCCAAATATTGGTCATTTCCGGCCAAATGGTTACATTTCGTCACTTTTATGGTATAATTCATCCACGGGCTAGGCCTGCCGGCGCGAGCTAGGCCAAACCCAGCCCGTATGCAGGCGCACCGCCGCCTGTAGCCCTCGATGGCCGCCAAGCCAGCGCATTTGCCGCTGGCCCTAGCGGCCGTTTTTGTTTTATCCCCCCGCGCTTTTTTCCGACCGCTGCACCTTGCCCCCTTGAGCCCGGTGCGGCTGCCGCATGGGCGCATCTTCCCTATGGAGATACAAATGAAGGACTTTCTGAGCAACTTTCTCAAGCCTGGCAGTTCACCGCGCTTTGCACTGGGCCGCGTTGTCGCAACACCGGGTGCCTTGGCGCTCATGCACGGCACCAACAGCAACCCGTTCGAGCTGTTGGCCACGCATGTCACCGGTGACTGGGGTGAAATCGACCCTGAGGATGTACAGACGAACGAAGACGCTGTTGTGCTCGGCCTTCGTGTGCTCTCGGTCTATCGATTGCCGCTGCAGCGTGTTCCCGAAGATGCGAGCAACGCAGCACGGCCAACTCCGCAGCTCGACGTGAACGACAACCGCATCTGGTTGATCACTGAGGCAGATCGGAGCGTCACAACCTTGCTGCTGCCAGAGGAGTACTGATGAGCATCCAGCTACGAAATCGAAGGTCAACGACGCTTAGTCGTTCGACGCCGAACTGCAGTAGGGCGGTTGGCGGAGCGCGGTGCTCGTGTCAAGGTCGTATCGAAGCCACGTTGTTCGGCCAACTGCGGATGCAACAACTCATGTGGTGGGATTTTCAGAGCTTGAGCGATCAACGCAATGTTGTCGATGGAAATGTTGCGAATGCCTTGCTCCAGGCTTCCGATGAATGTTCTGTCGAGCCCGCATTCAAGTGCCAGCTTCTCTTGGGAGAGGTTCGCAGCGATGCGCGCCATCCGAACATTTTTCGCAAAAATCAAACGAAGGCGTGGAGGAATGGAGGACTTGGCAGGGGAGGCAGGCATCCAACCGATGGTTGGAAAAAGATGTGTTTAAAACCACGGTGTTTGAATATCATTAGAGGTTTGCCGCGCACAGATGCACGGATCGCTGCTCGTCTCGAGTGCCGGACTTCTTGCGCAACTAAAAGATATTCAAATACATCATTAATGAAATCGAAGCTGCAACCGGTACAGAGCGCTTGCGAGCGCGCGACCTGAAACCTAGGAGTAACTTGACCATGTTTAGACATTCACACGGACTTATCCGCCGATGGCTTTCGGTATGCGTGCTCGCGACCCTATTGCTGCTCGCGGGGTGTGCTCCGGAGGCACCTGCCTGCAACGATCCCAAGGTGACAAGCATGATCCTTGAGATGGTGGGTAAGGCTCACGACGCCCACCTCAAGCAGTACCCTTCAAAAAGCAAGGACCTAGCCTCATTCACGCTCGAAACGCCAACCGTGACGGCCTATGACGACAAACTGAAGCTGCGTAGCTGCAAGACCACGTTCGTCATGCAAATCCAGCCCGAGAAGGTGTCGCAGATGAACGAGTTCATCTCCAACCCGAGCCCCAGCTTGTTCGGTGCTCTTGCGATGATTTCGGGGCGGCGAGATGCGCTGTACCCCGACATCGTCCGCAATGAAGTGCTCTACCTCCAACAGCGCAACGCGGTCCCGCTGACTCAGGAGCCCATACGCAAATCCTTGACCTACCAGGTTCAGAAGGAGGAGGGTAGCAACGAGTATGTGGCCAGCACCAACGTGGATGTCGACGGCTCGATCCAGTACTTGCGCGTGGCTGCCTTCACGGAGCAACGGGCCAAGAGCAATGCTGAATTAAAAGCTCAGGCGGCCAAAGAGCAGCAGCAAAAGCAGGCAGAGATCGACCGACTGGCAGTCACTGGCAACTGGCGAAGGGCGGTCACCATCGATGGCTTCAAGTGGGAAAAGGACCCCGAGTTTTGCCGTCGACAAGATGCTTTCTGCTTTGTTGGGCAGGCCGATGACCTCATGGGCAGCGTGCTGTACATGATCAAGGCCGTGCCGAACACGACCGACGAATCCCGTGAGAAGACCCGCAGCAACCTGACTGCTGGTGCGCGTGTGTGCCTGATCGGGCTGAAGAAAACCTCGGATGCCGATGTGTTCGCGTACTCGATGTGGTCCACGTTGCGTGATGACAAGGGCCAGTTGGAAGACTGCCGCCCGGGAGCGGCCGAAGCCGAAGCTGCAGCCAAGCAAAAGGGGGCGGCGGCTCAGCCTGTTCCATCCACCCCAACAGCCTCCACCCTTCCGGGACCCGTTGCAGCGCCCGCGGGGACGGGGCCGGAAAGCGTGATGTCGCTGATCACCAAGTACGAGGCCTGTGGCGACGAAGCGGTGTGCTTGCAAACCGGCAAGGGCAACACGGTCTGGATGCAGGCCGGGCAGATGCGCCGCATGGACTACGCATTGCTCGACCGGGCCATCAGCAGCAAGACACCGGTGTGCCTGCGCGAGCTTGTGCGCACCGAAGGCAAGAACTTCACGGCCGAGAGCCTGGACAGCCAGTGCTGAAGGTGATGTCCATGACGTAGCGACAGCACGTCACTGACCACAGCCCTTCGCGAAGGCGCCGTGCTGGCCAACAGGGCCGGTCCGGCGCCTTTGCTGTTTCTTCTCCTCCTCTTTTCTTTCCCCGCCGTGCGTGCTTACGTGCGGCGCACAGGTACCCCCTATGAATATTCTTCACACGCCCGCCGATAGCGGGCCGAGCACGGCTGTTCGCATGATCGGCATCGGCGCCTCGGGCCGACTCTTTGTTCAGCAGTTTCACACCCAGATCGATGCACCACCGCACACGCCGCTGGCGGACCTTCTGACGCAGGCGCCGCACTATATCGAAATCGACAAGGGCGAAGTCGACACCCTGGTCGAGCGGGTCGATCTCAAGGACACGTGCATCCTGTGCCTGGCCTACGGCTTCGACGCCGCTCCCGCGGAGATCGAAGCGGCCATGCTTTTGATCTGGCGCATGTGGGGCCAGGATGCTCATGTCATCGGTGTTGTGCTCAGAGCCCACAACCATCCACCGCCAGAGAGCGAGTCGATGCTCGGCATCCTCTGCGAGTCGATCGATGCGCGCGTCGATATTGCGAGCCCAAGCGAACCCGCCGAATTGGCACCTTTGCAATGGTTCTATGTGGCACTACAGCGCTCGGTGCTGGAGGGCCTGTCGGTTCTGGAGGCCGCCTGGGACCACTCGGATGTCGTTGAAACCTTGGACTTCGGCCAGGTGCAGTTGGAACTCTTCACGCAGCCGCTGGACGAGCCCGCGCAGCTGGATGCGGCGATGGTGGAGGTTCTGGAGGCGTTCAGGCACCGCGGGGTCTGGCTGGAGCAGGCGCTGGGCGCGGTCCTGGTGCTGTGGGTGCCTTCGGAGTACCAACTCACTGTGCGGGTGGTGCGCGGGTTGGGGCGCAGCCTGGGCGAAGCGCTGGGGGCAGGCGCGATGCACTTGACCATCCGGCTGCGCAGCCGGCCGGTCGTGGGGGATCGGACGGCGTATCTGACGGTGGTGGTGAGTACGCCGCGCGCACACACGCGCCGGCAGTAGGCCACGCCGCCTAACGGCCACGGGCAACCCGTGGCATCTCCAGACAACGCCCGCCAATGCGGGCGTTGCTCTTTCTCAAGAACCCCAAACATCAACTCAAAGCGAGCAGCACCATGAAGAAGGTTCGCATCGATTCGTCAAAGAGCACGTCCGTCGCGCGCAAGTCTGCGAAGGCCAATGCCAAGTTCAACCACTATGTCGTCAGTTCGGTGGCCGAGAGCACGCGGCGGGCCTATGCCGGGGACCTCAGGCATTTCCGGAGTTGGGGTGGGAGGATCCCTGCCACGCCGGCCATGGTGGCGCGGTACCTGGCCGCCTTTGCTGGCAAAGTCAAAGCGAGCACGTTAAACCGAAGGTTGGCTGCGATTGCCAGCGCGCACACGGTGCTGGGCAAGCCATCGCCCACGCGGTCGGAACTGGTGCAGACCACCATGCGGGGTATCCGACGGGTGCATGGTTCGGCGCAGAGGCAAGCCAAGCCCATCAGCGTTGAGATGCTGCGCGTACTCGCCAAGCCACAGAGGCACCTGGACCCGGTGCGAGACTTGCGAGACCGGACATTGCTCGTGGTGGGGTTTGCGGGCGGTTTCAGGAGATCGGAACTGGCACGGCTGAAGCTCGAGAACCTCGTGTTCGACGCCCAAGGCGTGACGGTGATGTTGGTGCGTTCGAAGACCGATCAGCAGGGCAAGGGCCGGGTGGTGGCACTACCCTACGGGCCGGGGCGGATGTGCCCGGTCAAGCTATTGCGGGCCTGGATTCAGCGGCTGCGTGGGCTGGGGCGCGAGGAGGAAATGGAAGCGATGCCGCTCTTTCGGAGGGTCGATCGATATGGACGCCCAGGAAACGGGTTGGGCGGGGCGGCAGTTGGTGGTGTGGTGCGGCGACGCATGCGCGACTGCGGGCTCGATCCGAATGGGTTCTCGGCGCACAGTCTGCGCTCGGGTTTGGTGACCGCCGCGGCAAGGGCTGGTGTACCGACGTGGGCTATTCAGCGGCAGACCGGACATCGCTCCGAGAGCACCGTGCATCGCTACATCAGAGAGCTTTCGCCGTTCGAGCGGAACGCGTTCGGGTCAATTACGGATTGAAATCCGCGTCTCGGTGGTTCGATTCCGACCCGGCACCAAATCACTGCGCTTGTCGAAGACGCAACCTAAAGTCCCAGGTAAATCAATAACTTTGGGCTTTTTTCTTGTCCGCCTTCATCCGCCTTGGTTCATCCTTGTTCGTACGGTGACAGGCGACAAATCATTGCAGATCTCTCGAAAGATCGACAACAAGGCCGACGATGTGAGCGCGTCGCTCGGCTGGGATGAGAGCGTCGAGCAAACTGGCCATGTGCTCCGCCGACTTTGGTTTCACACCATCGGGTGCGCGCGTCGAGCGGTACCCGAACCACAGCACGAGGTAGACGCCCATGCCTTCAGCGGCCGGATTCGAGGTGTACCGCGCCGCCAACTGATCGCGCCATGCAGTCCAGACTTCCGGGTGATCGTCCTTTTTCACTTCGATCGGCACGATAACCCGTCGTCCGTCCGCAATGGTTGTCGCCTGGAGGTCGGCGCGCCTGTCACCCGCTGCATAGCTCTCCTTCTCGACCTGTACGTTCAGAAGCAGGACGCGGTCTCGCAAGAGACCTTGGATGAGGTCGCGACAGTCGTTCTCGATCTTGGGTTGGGTCGCTTTGGGCCCCTTGCCAGTGCCACTTCTTCCAACCGTTCTCATTGCTACGGGTCGATAGAAGTTTTCGATCCAATTCGACTCCTCGAACTGAATCCTTTGCGCTAGTTGCCTCATGTGATCCCTCACGAGCTCCGCCATGTCGCGCGCATTTGCTGGAGCTTTGTTGAGCAAAACCTGGGCGACCAACGCTGGAGAGGCAGCAAGAAATGACGCCTTGTTAGCTATGCGTTCGTGGTCATAGAGGAGGCTGTCGATGTAGACCGCCCAATTGCTCAACGCTGGGAGATCTCGCAAGCGCCGGAGTTCGGATCCGGCAACTTCGCTTGTAGCACTGGCGATAGCACGTATCAAGGTCTGGGCGGCCTCGCGTCGACTATCCGACGACGAGATCGTGTCAGCCTCCGTCGGCCGCTCCGAAGACAACCCCGACGCAAGCAGTGCGACGAGGCGCCCAATGAGCTCGGGTGAGTCCGCCAACAACGCGGTCTCGTCGCGCCGCCAGCTCATGAGAGCATCTCCAAGAGTGTTCGTGAGATCGGGGTTATGTTCGCAGAGGTTCAGCAGTACGTGGCAATGGGCGGCAACATCAAAGCGCATTGCGGCCACGTGAAGAACAATTGCAAGTTCATCGCTGATGCCTGGTTCGGCCAGCTTGTCTTCTACCAAGCTGTGCCACTGACGCTGCTCGAGATGCAACATCGATGCGGGAAGAATGACGCTCTCGAGGAAGCGCAATTGTCCGGCGCTCGGGCGAGACGGCAGGATTCGCCATAGCTCGGGAACCACCAGCTGTACCAGTTCTGCTGAAGCTCCTTGGTCACGAAGCGTATATAGCTGCCGGAGCTGCGGGCCGACGCCCCTGGACAAGTCGGTGCGCGCGAAACGCAACAGAATGGGCGCCAGCACCTGAGGATGCTCATTCGCCAGCGCGGCATACCAAGACGGGGATTCGCTTTCGACGCCGGTGAGACAGAACGCGATCATGGTGTCGACCAGCGCCGCGGGCCAGGAACGCCACGCATCCGGTTGCTCCTCATGAACGAGCTTGGCTGCCAGCAGGCAGACCGAGTTCAGGTAGAGGATCTTGCCTTCTGCCAACGTTAAGGCCACATCGTCAACGCTTGGCAGGTCTGTTCTCGCAAGCGCAGCCTTGATCCCTTCGATAGCTTGGCTCGCTTGCTCTGGGCCCACAACAAGAAAATCTTGAACTCGCTCCAGTGGGGTTTCGCCCCGAACGTCCGTGTATCGTTTCGCATAGGCGTTGACCACTTGGTCGAGCAGGCGCGGATTTGCCAATCCAGTAGAGATGGCAGCAAGGTGTGGCGCCAATTGCTGCTGCCGCGCGGACCGTTCCGCTGCCGCCTTAGAGCGCTGTTTCTGTTTGCGCGCGTAGTTGGCGCTTTGGTAAGCATCCAGAGGCCAGGCGAACACGTCGGTCTTCCACTGCTCGGCGAGCGGCCACTGAGCAAGGTGCAGACGGACCCAGTCCTCAATCTCCTCGACAGTAATGGCGGAATCCTGCATCTCGCCGAGGGCGGCTCGCCCGGCTTCCTGTAGGCAATGCTTCGCGACCTCTGGATCGTCGGTGGCATCAGCGATCTCGAGTAGCCACTGGAACCAGTTCTCGGCTCGTCTGGAGCGAAACATGCGCTCTTCCACCACCCAGAAGTAGCGCCGCCCGTCCCGTGCCTCGGGAACGACCTGCGAGAGACCGTACGCGAACGCTTGGCGCCGCTGCGCTGGATGATTCGATAGCCATTCGGCGATGGCCTTCGCCTCGTCGCTGCTTGCCTCGAACGAGCCGTATTCGTCGACTCCAACGCCGAGCCAGGCGTACAAGCGCTCTGCGCTTAGACCAGGTGTGTCAGCTCGCAAGGCCGCGGCCACTACTTTCAGGGCAAGTTCTCGCGTCTCATCGCGTGCTCGGTCCGGACCTTCTTCATCACTGTTGTGCTTTTCCGAAGCGAGGCGCGCGGCGAGCACATCCGCGGCGGCTGGAAGATCCGCCTTTGGCATCACCGCTAGGAAATCAAGAGCCCAGAACATGTGGAACCGGGTGATGTTGAATTCTTGCCGTCTGGGTCTCTGATACCGCAGGGCCTCTGCCGTTGACATGTGAGCTGGGTACAGCGCGGTCAATAGTGCGCCAGCCAATTGGTCATCCTCATCGGCGACCGCCCCCGCTCGAATGTCTTCCAACAGACGCTTTGCCGCATTGATGTCATAGCCGCCTTTTGTGAGCCACGCATCGAGTGCTGAGCGTCGTAGATCCGACCAATAGCTCGAGTCCCGAGTGACGTGCTCGAGTTCTTTGGGCAACTGCAACTCGCGCTCGCCCTGCGCGATGGCGTCGGTCACGCAATCCAGCAGCGCCTGATGCGCCGGCTCGCGAGCTGTCGAGGTGAGCAGTCCGCGAAACGTCTGTTCCATGTCGCGAGTGCCAAGTGCCCCAAACGGATGGGCATCCCAGTTCTCGTTCCGAAACCAGCGGAAGCGCTCCGCTTCACGATAGAGGGCGTCCAGAATACCTCGCTTTTCGGGCACGGAGAAATGGCGCACATCACCATACATCACGAGTCCAAGTGCGTCCCGATCGATTAAGTAAGGCCGCTCGCGTATACAGTGCACTGCGAGCCACGCATACAAGCCGCGCAGCGGCTCCACGATGCGGCCGCTACGGCCGCACATCATCGCAAGCACTCGTTGAACGGGAAGACCACGATCAATGCTCTGGGCCAGCGCCTTCGCTGCCAAGAATTCCGCGACCGTTCGATGTCGCGGTATGCGACGATCCCCGTCCGCAATAAACAGTTTGGAGCTTAGACATTCCGATGCCGTCCTCGTGCTGCGCGCAAACTCCGTCGGCAGCGCGGTGAACGGGATGACGCCTTTCTCGTCGTCAGCCGGGTCCATCGTGAAACCGTGCGCATCGGACAGAAGCATGAGCGCGTAGAGTTGACCGGCTGCCGACAAGATGTCGTGGGCAAGCACAGGCGAAGATGCCGTGCTGCGGCGTCGGATATCGTTGTGCTCGACGGCCATCTTTTCGCAAGCGAGTTCATACGTCGCTTGTCTGCTGCTGGGCCAATCGCTTCCACTGACCGCATCCACGAGCATTCCGAGCAAGAGAGGATTACCGAGCAGCGACGTCATTCCATGCTGCTGGGCTCGCTCCAAGAAGACTCGCGGATCGGCGACTCGCTGCGGCGACCAATGCTCAAGCAGCGACTTGACGTCTTCAGAGGTCAACGGGTCAAGCCAGAGTGTCGTCACCTTGCCCGCAGGGGCGACCTCGGCCAGTTCTGCCACTCCATTGATGTACCAATCGGCCTCGCGGCATGACAGCCGAAAACGAGGGCGACCGAGTTGATTCAGTTTCTGACGCAGTTCGTCAAGGGAACTCAGAAAGGCGGACGAATCGCCGCGTCGCTCGTCGAGCGCATCGATGAACAAAATCTCGTTGGTCCAGCCGTCCGGAGCTCCGAGCGCCAGGAGGCTCCGCGCGGTTACATATCGCGCATCGGAACCGATGGCTTTGGCCTCCTGTTCGAATGCGGTCGACTTTCCGGCACCAGGTTCACCGAGGAGCACGTAGGCATCAAGATTGCGCCAGGCTGAAAGCTTCCGAGCGCTGGGACTACCATCGTCATTCTTGAAGGTGGCTGAGCGTTCAACAAAATACTCTGGGTCCGGCGGCATACTTGGTTCAAGAAGTCTGATGCTGGACTTTAGCGGGTAGGGGTGCATCTGGTTGCACGATGGACCGCCAGATTCGGCTAATGGCTAAGCCGATGGCCTGTTCGCGCTGTGAAGCTGCCTTATGTCGACGGCCGGTTCAGGCTGCATGCAGGCACTCAAACTCGCGCTCGAACGACTGGCGGCCTCCGGGGACAGTCAGTCATTCGCGACTAGCGACCATAGGTCTCGGGTCTCGGACTGCTCTGAAATCTCCAAGGCGTCGACGCCGAGGTATCGGCGCACTCGAGCTTTAAATGTCCCGGCTTATTGAAGGTCGAGGCCGGCCGGGTTCAACGAAAATGGATGGTCAACTCGACTACTTCAAAAGTCATGCTTCGACGCCTTTCTTGCCTGCCAAATTCTCAGCTTTCCATCATCGATTCTTAGTCCAACAAGCACGGATTTAACCCCATTCGAAGGGTCGTACTCACGCGACGATCGATGCTTCCAAAGCTTTATCGCGAAGACAAGTCGCTTGTTGAAGCTGGACAACGTCGCAGCGAGCCACCCTGGCGAGGCCGATAGAACCTCACCATCGTCGTGATGGCGAGATCTGCGGTGATCGGGGTCGGGTTTCCAACTGCCCCAGACCTGGCTTCTCAGCGCGAGACTCCCATCGACGGAGTGCCAATCTCCGCTGCCCGGGTCATTTGCCAACATCAGATTCTTCGTAAGGTCGATTCCGAGACGCGGTCTACCGGCCGGTCCCTCGGCGGCGATCTCATCACCTACGTCGATGCCAAGACTGCGGGTCTCGGGCGACCATACCAATGGAGCGAAGGTGCTCTTTCGGCGGTGCCGGTGGTCGTAGTACCCCTCGTCCCAGAACTCCGGCAACCAAAAGTCATGGCTAGGTTGCTTTGCGAATGCCATGCACCGGCCTATTGCGCCCTTCCGTTCCGTCAACGCGGACGTGATGCTTACGTTCACGCCATCAGGCGACGACCAGCGCCCGTATAGAGGAACAAGCGCGTCGGAAGCGGTGTCCACGAGGCCTAGCTTCCGCAGCACTGTTTGCTGATCCTGCAGTGTTTCCTGTTGGCCGCTCCTCTTACCTAGCAAATATTCCTTCGCCTGCTTAGGAACAGGATCTTTCCGATCCGACAGCCACGAGCCGTCATCAAACGTGAGGTCGTAGCGGCCGCGCCATTCCAACCAAGGTGAACCGCCGGATTCATAACTCCGAACAACCACTGGCCACGCATTCGAAAGACTGGTTGCAGCGCTAAGCAACGCGTGTCTTTGGACATGCTCTCGGTAGGACTCATATTGATCGTCTCGATCCCACTCGTACCGCTGACGGCCAGGGAAGTCATCCAATGAGGCAGCGTCCGGCCATCGATGCGCGATCTCGACTGCAATCGCATCTTCCACCGTTGCCTGATCGAGGTTGAAAAGCCAAGCAAGGGTGCTGATCTCGTGCTTCGCAAACTCGTAGTCGAAGCGGAAAGTTGACGTCGATTTCGCGGCACCCGGATAGACATCGCTGATAAGAACGCCGCATGGCGGCTGGTCGATCTGATCGAGCAATGCATCCAGATCTGTATCGCGGACTTCTTGGTTACCGATATTCCTTAAACACCTGGCAATGTGGACTTTGTCTATGACGTGAAGGTCGCTTCGTTGGGCGAGCGCCAGCAGCTGGCGTCGAAGGCCACCCATGGTCCCTCCATGATGCAAGGCGGCCCGCGCCAGTCCCATCAGCAACCACTGACGGGAATTCAGAAACGAAAGACTCCGATCCGACGATGCCAGGGCCGCGACTTCTCTTTGGTCGAAGCGGTCAAGCAATAGGCTGAGCTCTTCGTTGAGACCCAACTCGACCAGTGTGCTCAATCCCCTTGCGACCGTCCAGCGAACATAGGTGTCGTCGTTGCCGAGGAGGTGCCAAATGACGTCGGCGAGGAACGCCACTTCGTTGCCCTCAATAGCTTGCTGTGGGCGGAACGGTCCCTCTCCGATCTCGTCCGCGATACGGGAGGCCGGCCCGGATAGCAGCAACTCCAGTGCATTGAGGCCGGCTTGGCCCGACGTTACGTCACACATAGCGGCGGCCAACTGCAGCCACTCGTCGCCGTCGAGCTCCACCTCCTCCGCTGACACCTTGCGAAGGATGCGCTGTAGCACAAAACGCTTGTCATTGCACAGGTCCGAAAGCCGCTGGATTCCGCGTACGATGTTGGAGAACTGACCTTCGAAGAGTTCGACGATCTTGGACTCGAACAATCGTTCAACCAGCGCTTTTGCATTGGAACTGAGGTGTTTGGATGATCCGCTCCAGGCGGCTAGACACTCGGCAAGTATGTCCAGTGACTGAGTGAGGCTTAGCTCGATAGCGTCACAGATTGCAAACAGATACGCCAACCGCTTGGGATATGGGCACGAGGCGCCCAAGCCGACGATGAAGCGCTGGCGCGCGTCATAGGAAAGCCGGTTGTCCGTTTTGATGATCGTCAGGGATTTGTCGATCGAATGCGCCGATGACGGATCGCAGTTCGAGACTAGCGCCGCGACGAGACCGTCGATCTCTTCTTTGCTCGGTTTCGGGGTCTGATTGGCTAGAAAGTCCGGCGTCGAGCGATCGCGACTGCTGAACTCATCCTGCTTGCGTTGCGCCTCTATCCTGAGTTGCTCAATCGCCTCCCGCTCTTCATTGGTGATTGCGGCGGGGAACTGATTGCCCGTTTCCAGGAGGCCTTCCCAAAGGGAGGTCCAGGCGCCGAAAGGGTACTGCGCGCGCAGTTTTTTGATGATAGCCAGAAAGATCGGCCTCTGATCAGCGGGATTGGACAATCTCAGCAGGTCGGCGACACCATCGCCAAAACGCCAGTCCCACCAACCATGGTCTTCACAGATCGCAAGAACAAAAGCGGCGCGACGCGGATCCAAATTTCCATTCTTGGCCAGAAAACAGGCAAGCTGCGGCAATCCGTAAGACATCTCCGCGATGTCCTGGTCGTGCCAACGCACGATCTTGGCGATCGCCGGGAAGCCTATGGCATTGGCCGCGGCGCGCGCGAACAACGTCCATCCAAACTTGCTTGGCTCATTCCGAACAATGGTCTGGCAAAGGTTCATCAATCGATGCGACAGTGCGGGCTTCAGGAATCCGCCTTGTTGGACGCTCGCAAAACGAAGCAGCGAGTAAATCTGCTCGTAGCTCTCTCCGCCCATTTGGTCCAACTGAGCCAAACCTTGTCGGTAATATTCACGGGCCTCATCAACGCTCATGAGCACAAGGGAAGCGGCGAGATCGGCGTATGAACTACCGCGTTGCTCGACATTGTCGTCTTGGCCGATCTGTTCCACGACGTGCTGCGCAAACTGGCCTGCGAGCTCATGGAGGGCTGATCGTTGGGCAAGCTGACCCAATACGGAAATCTTCTGCTGGACGGAGAATCGCCCAGAGGAAGTCAGGCTGATGATCGTCTTCGCTTGATCGCCCGATATTTTGGGTGCATGGTCCAGCAGGATGTGGATGCAACCGAGGCCAACGGTGCGAACAAGCAAATCAGTTGCGGTCTCTGCCCTCCAGTGCACATCCTCGCGCAGGTATTTGCGCCACGCATCTAGGAAGCCGGTGACACTCGCATCTGAGAGGCTTCCACGAGAGAGGGCAGCATCCTCGATTGACCGAGTCAGCTGACGCGCAAGCTCGATGCCTTTACTTATGTCCTCACACTCACGGTCGCTGAATCTCGCGCTTTGCTGCTTTCCGCCCCCCTTCTTGCCGGGGCCGCCGGGCGCGGGCCTGCGCAGCTTCTTCAGAAACGCCACCAGCTCTTTCTCGGTCGTTACTTCCTTTGCCAGCTTGGTGATCTTTACCTCATGCGGAAGCAGGTCATGGTACGCGACCGGCCTTCCAGTCGACCACGCGCGAATACAGGTACGGAGGATTGGAGGCCAAGCTTTCGACTGACCGTAGCGCTCGCCGTAGTCGTGGGCCGATGGGCGGGTAAGCGGCACATGGCGGATGATTGCCGCGGTTGCGGCACGCGAGCTTTGGAAGAGTGCTGTCAATGCCGCCTGTACAACGTGGACACTGCTCCCTTGTTTGGACTCTGTTGAGAAGCCCTCATCTTCGTCATCGTCATCGTCATCGTCATCGGACGCTAGAGTTCCAACCGCCTTCGCGATCAACTTCGCTTGCTGTCTATTGAGATACCGGGGTCGCGAGAGAAGGCGCAGCTTGAGCGCCCGCGATTTGCATTTGTCACTTGCGGCAAACGACACGAGAGCCGCGACCGTCGTTGTCCCATTCGCCTTGTCAAACAGTTCCAGCAGCTGCAGAAGCTGGCCGCTTGCGGATAGCGAGAAACGCTCATTCCAGGAAGCGAGGTTACGATCCACAACGTCGAATTTGCCTTCAGCGGAATGTTGAAACAGCACAGCTGCGAAGTCTTTGATTTCTGGTCCAGCGCGATCGCGATGTGTCTCGTCGTGCGCCTGCGCACTTTGCCAATTGATCCACCGCACCGTGCTTTCGCACTGGATCGTCGCTTCCTCGAAGTCACCTGCAAAGTGATGGGCGACTGATAACCGTGCACTTCTGGCGCCACGCCATCCCGAGCGATCCGCGAGAAGGCGGCGATAGGAGTCAGTGTCACCGAGTACGACCGCGAGAGCGGGTGAGCTCCGAATGAACTCGTCGCCTCTGAGATTGGCCGTCGCGGCTTGCGCTAGCCGCATGCTCAGGCCAAGCACACGGTCGAGGTCGTCTTCTGCTACTGCCAATCGAAAGGCAGCGCGAAGCCGTGCGAGCGTCAACCTTCGGCGGCCAAAGTCCGACTGCACCGCTGCCGGGAAGCTGGTTGAATCGGCGAGCGCGAACGCTCGGTCGCTGTCTTTGATGACGACCAAGAAATGCGGCAGCGCTTCGGCGGCGTAGGCCGATGTCCCCTGCGCGGCCAGAAGGCGGTCGGCAATGGCCTTTTGAGCTTCCGCGCCCTCGGAGTATGTTTCTCGGATATATGTTTCCGTGGGCTCGTCCCTGAAGATCGCACCGTGCGAGGCAATCTCGAGCATCGGAGCCAGATCCGATGCCGCGGTACCGACTTGAGCCGCGGACCAGCCAAGCGCGTTCGCTAGTTCATCGAGCGGAATCGGTGGAGGAAGTAGCGACAGCGCGACAAAAAACTCGGTTACTTCTGAATTCGACCACCCTGCAACATGAAGATCCGAGACGATCTTCGTGCAGCGCTGGGCGATTATTTCGGGGACCAGAATAAGCGCGGCCGACTGGCTACCTCGAACATTCGCGTCCCAAGTCTGAACGAGGTAGTCGAGAACACGCGCGTTCCGTCCGGATCGTGCCAAGGCGGTCGCAATCTCCACGTCGGAAGCGTCGGGATTGCGATCCTTCAGAAATTCTCGAGCCTCGGGATCGATGAAAGGCCCCAGCTCGACCCGAGTCACCGTGTTACGACCAATGACCTTATCCTTACGGTGCGTGCGTGCCGTAAGCAGCAATTTCACGCCGTCGATCGGATCTTCGTCGATGGTCGAAAGAAGAAGCTTCGGGAATGCATCTTCGTGGCGATAGTCAGCTTCCAACTGGGCGTTATCGGCCGCATCGACGATGATAAACAGACCGAGTTTTTCAGACTGTGTCCGTATTGCTTCCGCCGCTTGAGCAAGTCGTTTGCGCACCGCCCTGATGACTTTGCGACTATCGTCACCGGCTGGCAGCAGTGGATCACACAGTGTTCGCGCGGCCAATTCGTTGACAATTTGCACAAGCCCAATTCTGGGGAGGTGCCTAGAGTGATTGTCCGAGCGGTACGAACCACCGCCGAAACAGTCGAAAACGACCACTTCAAATTCGCTTCCCATCCTTGCGGCAAGACTTTGGACAAACACCGTCTTGCCCACTCCGCCCTCCGCGTCGACGAAGACAGGCCGACCCGAAGTCCTGACCAGATCATGGACCATCGAAAGTTCAGATCGCTCAACGACAGCGCCTACATCGATGAAGCGGGTGTCAGCTGGAAATAGGTCCTCTGGGGCGCAATCGAGCGCATCCAGGATATCTTCACGACGGATCAGGTTCTTGCCTTGGCCGCTTAAACCAGCCTTCTTCAGGACGAGGTCCTGGAGCCCGAGAAGGCGGATCCTTGCCTCTGCATCGGCGCCAGCAGACCAGTCGGTGAGTGTTCGCCTGAGCGCGTTGTCTTGACCCGACAGGCTCTTCTCTCCGGCTCGAAAAACTATCTTAGAGAAAAGACGGCTTGCGTCGGACAAACCCCCAGTAGCACAACATTCTTTGAGGTACTGAACCTGATCGGCGACATCGCGGCTTGAAGGCGTGGTCCCTTCGATGAGGACCTCTATTGCCTCCAAAAGACTGCCCTTGAATTCTGCGTTCGTGACGAAAATGAACCAGACCTTCGCGTCGACTTCGGCGACCGAAGACTCCTTCTCATAGCCGGCAATCGTGCTGGAGAACTTTTCGATTGTCTTTTTCAGATAAGAGGCCGTAACCGCCTCTTCGCGATGCTTGTACTTGAACTGGACAGTCTCGAGTCGCTCGCAGGTCTGAAAATTGTCTCCGCTGCCGTAGTAAAGAACAAGGTCAGCGACATCTTCGGCCCACGCTCCAGGGCTCATGGCCTCCGTTGAAGAAATTCCCTCTACGGCGATCGCAAATAGATTGTCATTCGGAAAGACCAACTGCAACGCTCGTCGCGCAGCCCATCTCTCGTGGAAGGTGTGCCCGGCTCGTGACGCCCGGACTGTATCGATATCTTCGTTAGCCATGTTCACACTGCCTTCCTTCAACGCGGCAGTCACACTTTGAAAGTCAACTGAGCCGGAGGGCCTGTATCGTAAGCGCTCCGTCGATCATTACGCTTAACGCACAGCGTTTGCCGGGAACTGGCGAAACGACTAGAGCCGTTGGTCGTGTGCTTCATTAGCCACCGTTCCCCTGCCGATCTCATTCAATTCAATTCGATGGCTTCCTAAGCGTCGGGGTCAGCCATGAAGCGGTCGGTTAGCTGAGCGGCGCTGAAGGTCGGCTTCCGCTGCATACCTGCAGCTCGCAGGGTCGAGGTGCCGACCTGGGCGCAGCATGTTCCTGCCGTTTGCGGTGCGCTCTCAGCCGCCTATAAGGGGGTGTTCGCGTGACTTTGGTTGTCGCAAGTTATTAGCCGCTCATCACTAGTGACGGTCAGGGTGCTGTCAGCCCGCCAAAGATGGCATTCGCAAACGCCTGCTTCCCGGTGAGTTGAGGGCAGCAGCAAGCCCAACCGACGGTAATACGGTGTTCTGGTGACTGTCGTTATCGCGAGTTGATCAAGCACTCTTCAACAACGCAGTGCTGACCCTAGCTTTTCACTAAAGCTGGCCTTCGTAAACGCCTGCTTTTCGTGAGGTGGGGTCGGCGTTTGGTCAAACGACGGTAATCGGGGCGTTCTCGTGCCCCCTCGTTATAGCGAGCCGGTCAAGCACTTATCAACAACGCGGTGCTGACCCACCGCAGAGCGCTGCGCGAATACTCCGCTAAGTCTGCTTGTACAACCCCTAGGTTGCGGGATGCACACTAACTCCGAAGGTGTGGATTTCCACGCTCGTGTAACCCACTTTTCCATCGAGTCCTGCCCCCTTTGTGCACCGATTGCAAGGCACCGCAGGCGTCCTGCCCTGAGGTATTGGCGGATCAAGCGCTCGCGGAAATTTGGGTCACGCCCGAGCAGAAATCAACAGCCATGTATCCTGACGCCGTATACGCATCCCGACCGGCTGCGATAACCGGCCATTCTGGCGGAGCGGCCGCGATTCTCTGCGCATGAATTTCTGTGAGCAGATCATCCGCGTGTCTTCTGGAGGGCTTCGTCCTTCACATCTTGCGACGTCTGTCCAGAGTACAGGACCCCGAACATTGAGGATATCGAGAAGCGTAAGCATGATGAAGTAAGGCACATTCTTCACGCCCAACTACCATCCCATTCGTTGCTGGTCGTAGACGCACCGTGTTGTTCGTAGAGTTGTTGCTCCCAGCGGGCAGCGAACCCAGGGTTCTGTCCAACCACTATGACTCCACGCGCGGTGTCTAGTACATCCTCGTGCTGGAGAAGTAAGCCTCGTGGAGGACTCCCTGCACTGGACTTCACTCCGGAGCACGCCCGATCGCATCGTGACGATTCGTCGGCGATTTAGCCGAGCGTATGGGTTCGTACTGTCCTAGCATCGCCTGAATATGGGATGCAATCTGAGTAACCAAAGATTACATTGAGCCCATGAAGCTGTTCTTGCGACTCCGGTTCGTACTTGCGCTCTGCGCCTTCGTGATGACGACCGCCTGTGGACGTGCGACGCTACCAGTGTTGCCTTACCCGGCGGTCCAGAGTTCGAGCCTGATGAACCAGTATCTGCTCGCCCTGCGTGCTGCCGAAAATCGGCAGATCGCCTATCCCGATGAACCTTTGTGGCTGCGCGATGAAGGCGGCAGGAATGTCGATACGGCGCTGAATGCGGACAACGCAGCGATGGTGTTCTATGGGCTTTCTCACGGGGTTGGCAACGAGAAGATCACTAACGAGATCCTGACTACGCTAGCGCCGATGCTTCAGCGGTATGAGGCGGCCTATGAGAAAAGCCAGGGCAAGTGGTACCAGGAGGAGTACGTTGAGACGATCGGCGTGCAGCTTGCCATGCTGTCTGCGTTCCAGCCCAAGCTCCCGACCGTCCTGTCAAGCTCGGAGAAGATGATTCCCACGAGTCTTTCCAAACCTGTTCCTCCCGGAGTTTCGGACAACGCGCGGCAACTCGTGGCGTTCTACAAGACGTCCCAAGCAGAGGCCAGGACCAGTCTCATTGCGAAATCCAGCGAGCTTGCAAGTTCAGAGCGTCTGAAGGCCCCAGCAAGAGAGCGGTTGCGGGTGCTTCTAGACAGGTATCGCTAGGGCTCGCGCTGCACACGACACTGCAGAGGTTGCACACGGCATTTCAGACCCGCTACTTCTTGCCGAGCCGGTTCGTGATGCATGAGAGGAGGCGCGACAACATGCTGCAGTCCATGTACTTGAGGTCCGTGCCTCCGGGTGCGGACAGTGTGAAGGGTGGCATCGAGGTACGAAAGCTCGTCGAACTGGAGTTTTCCGTCATGGGATGTCGCTGGGGCCTGTGCTGCGACACCAGGCGGCCCATTGGGCGTGTCGATTCGGGGCATTCGCATGCATGGGGCTGGTATCGCATTGTCCGCCTGTCCCTCGGTCGCGATGAAAATCTCGAGCGACTGCTGCAACTCGTGGACACGCGGGCATTGCGCACACTCCTGTCGAAGAACGGGTTCTTCGTGCATTCCCTGAGTGACCTTCAGGTGAGGGTGGCTGTGGCCAGGCACATTGTCCGGGGCGCCTACGGCCTGTACGAGTTCGTTTGCGAGCCTCTTGGCATGTCGTCCGGCCCGTTCGAGCGACCGGCGACGGCCCGTGTGCCGGCATCTGTCCCGGCTCCTGCTCCTGCGCCTGTCCCGCTGACATCCACCCCGGCCAAAGCCCGCTCCGGCTCGTTGTCCCGCAGGCCTGAGCCCGTCGAGGTGATCCCCGAGCTCGCAGTCGATCAGATGAACCGCATCGATCAAGCGGCCCAGGCGGCCGTGCTCGTGAACGCGGCTCGGCACGGCGTGGCATTTTGCGAGGAATGCGCGCCCCGAGAAAAGAAGCGCGAAGCGCTCCTTACCCAATGAGCAGCCAACCGGCCGATGCGCTGATCGCCCAGTTGTGGCCTCATGGCGATAGCCTGGCGGAAGACCAGGTGCACGCCATCGTCGACAGCGCCCGCGATCCGCGCATATTGCCGATGCTGCGTTCTGCGGGACTGGAATACACCTGCCTTTTCGCCGGACCGCTGTCATTGGAACTGCAGGCCGCAGCCCCTTACCTAGTCCGCCTTTCGCCTTGGCCGGCGTTCACCCGGTACTTGTTTGAGCTCGGCTGGGGGCAAAGCTGGAGCGTGCTGACGGTGGTGCCTACCCACGTGACCCTGACGCAGCTGAGCCGCCATCTGCGCACCTTGCTGCGCGTGCGCGACGAGGCCGGACAGATCCTCATGTTTCGCTTCTACGACCCCCGCGTGCTGCGCGCGTACCTGCCCACCTGCACGCCCGGGGAGGCGGCGCAAGTCTTCGGGCCGATGACAAAACTGGCTTGCGAGAGCGACGGAGCGCAATCGCTGCTGTATTTCCGGCCCAGCCCGCGCGGGGTGGACGGCGGCTCCAGGCGACTGGCCGACAAATGACCGAGAGAAGAATCGGACACCCTGCGTCGCCCGGTGCTCGATGGCGCTGCCAACGGCGTCGCCCTGTTTCATGGCGTCCGTCGCTCATGCCGGGATCCGCAGGAGTCTGACGGCGCATTCTCAGCGGCACCAAAGGCGACCCATTGACCTGAAGCAAACCATGATCCTGATCCGAAACTCACAGATGGCCGTGCTGCGCGAGGCGGCCCGCCAAGGCTTCAAGACCCGCGCGGCCCTGGCATTGCGGTCTGCCTTCGCCGCTCAGACCCAGGGGCTGGCCGATGCCGAACTCGAGGCCGTGATCGCCTGCGGTATCGAGAAGGCCAGTTCTCACGGCATCGACCAGCAGCCGGACGTCGTCCGGTTCGTCGAGTACATGCTCTGCTACGGCCGCGACTTCGACGATGACGATGAGCTGTCGTTCGTGCGCGAGATCCTCGCCGATCACCGCCTGAGCGGGACTCGGAAGATGGACGCGATCGATCGCTGCGATGCAGCGCTCGCCGAGCACGGAATCTAAGCAGTCCCGAATCTCGGGTAAGGAGAAAGCCATCACGTTCAAGGGACGCGTCGACCGGATCGCCGGGGTTCACCACGGCATGCCCGTCAGCGTGATCATCGCCTGCGATGACGGCACCGAGGTGCACGCCACGCGGCGCAGCTTCCGTGACGCAAACGACTGGTTCAACCTGCGCATTGACTCGCAGGTCGAATTCAAGATCAAGCGCGCCGACGGCAGTGTCCTCGACAGCGCGCGTCTCGCCGCAGCGCCGAACGATGTCGCGTGCGAGGCGCGCCTCTGGTTCTCCGTGATGGACAAGCTCCGCGCGCATCCGACCCAGCTGAGGGCGCTGTCACTGGAGGCCGTTGCGTCGGGACCGGATATCGCGACGCCGGAACTGCTTCGTTGCCAAGCCTCCGTGTCCAGCAGCAGCAGCAGCAGCAGCAGCAGCAGCAGCAGCAGCAGTAGCAGTAGCAGTAGCAGCATGGTCGAGGGCGCGGATGAACCGGGCCCGTGCGACGCATTTGCACCCCATTTCGAGGATCCGAGCACGTTCCAGTCGAAGTTCGCGTCGCCGGAGTCGGTCAATCTGGGCAACGCCAGCAATCCGGGTGTGACGGTCTACATCTCCGCAAGGAGCTTGTTCCTCGCAAGGATCAATCGTCTCCAGACGGCCATGAGCGTGACGCTCGTGCCCAAGATCGCTTTGTCTCCCGTGCCCTGGTATCGCGACACCTATCTCTATGAGCTTCGGCTCACGAGGACGGTCCTGCAAGCCTTGTCTGGGTGCCGCGTGCTGGATGTCGGGGCTGGTCTTGCGTTCTTCGGGACCGAGGCCGCGAGTTTCGGCATCACGGTGGACAAGGTCGACATCAACGCGGAGGAGATCGAGAAGATCGGCGGGATGTACAAGGAAAGCTTGACCGGGCGGTACTGCGAGCAGATCGAGTTCTTCTACTGTCTGGCCCACCACAGCGAGAACCCGCGGTACAGGCTGGACGCCGAGCAGCTCTGGCTCCTGGACATCATCCATGCCAATCGTCACGCAACGGCCAAGCACTACCCGGCAACGCTCGGCAAGAGCTTGCAGGCCGATGCATCCAAGCTGCCGCTCGAAGACAACAGCTACGACGCCGTGGTCTGCCTCTGGGTGCTCGCGCACGTGCCGGAGGAGATCCAGTTGAAGATCATCGTGGAGATGATTCGCGTGACCAAGGCTGGGGGGCAGATTCGAATCAAGTATGGCGCCGACGCGCTGAACATAGTGGTTTTCTTCAGAACGAAACTGCCCGAATGCCAGAGCGCCGTAGTCATCGATGAGAGTTCGTCGGGTGACACGCTTGTACTCACGAAGAAGAGCTGAATCGTCAGTTGCAGCGTAGTAGTTCGACCGAGACCGTCGTTGGTGATGGCGTGGCGATTGCGCAGGATGTGACCTGAAGTGTGCCGCCCAGATGGGTGTGCACCAACAGGAGATGGTGCACACCATGAAGGACAAAAAACTATCGAGCAAGGGACTCGGTGTTGACTGTGGCGGAGCCATTGATGATGGCCAGCTAACTTAGTGGACAGCATGGTCTCCGGCTTGGCTTCAGTTCTCAAGGTGGGGTTGCTGGCCGCTTACCGCGCGTTTGCAAAGCACCAGCCTTTCTTAGATAGAGGACAGGCCGACCAATAGTAGGTATAACTCACTCCAGGGCACGATAGACCGATGGCATGGCGCCCGTTGAGGAGCGGCATTGCGCCGATGGAGGGATGAAAATGAAAAACGGTCGTTGCGAAGCCGCTCTCGCGATGCTTTGCGCATTGTTCTCGGGGTGCGCGCTGCAAAGCCCGCCACCAGTGCTCGCACCCCCGCCAGCCGTTGTGGCCGCATCGCCACCTCCGCGGCATGCGCCCGCCCCTGTTGCCGCACCTCCATCCCCTACAGTCACGACCCCGAAGGCGGCAGGCAAGAATGTCAAGCTCTGGTACGGAACGAACCGCAAAGAGACGGAGCCTTTTGTTCGCTTCGATCCTTATGGCTCCGATCGGGACCGAAAGTTGAACTTTGGCGTGTGCGAAGTCCTGATACCGGCCAGTCACGAGCGCGGCTCACTCGGAAGCTATTCACGGTTCCAGCCCGACAAGGACGCGCCTTTGATCTTCACCCACGCGCAGCGACTGAGCGAAGAGGCTTACTGGGGCGACTTAACCTCCACGCTGAAGCAAATCGACAACAAGCAGAAGGTCGTCCTGGTCTTCATCCATGGCTACAACAACAGCTTCGCGGATGCAGCCTTGCGCACGGCGCAGCTATGGGCGGACCTCAACTTGCAAGGGGTACCCGCCTTCTTCAGTTGGCCCTCCAGGAGCAAGACGCTGGCCTACACTGCGGACGAAGCCACCATCGAGTACAGCGAGAAATATCTCGCGCAGTTTTTGGTGCGCCTGCGGGAGGAAGTTGGCGATAGTCAGCCGATCCATGTCATTGCCCACAGTATGGGTAACCGCGCCTTGTTGCGCGTGGCCGCACGGCTGCAGGACAAGCTTCGATTTGGCCAAGTGATCCTTGCCGCGCCCGATGTGGACGCCGATCTGTTCCAAGACATGGCTAGTGCATATCCGTACATTTCCGAACGGACGACGCTATACGTATCCAAGAAGGACAAGCCGGTGCATTTCTCCCGGAAAGTTCATGATATGGACCGTGTCGGGGCACCGCCGGGATTCGCCAAAATCGACCGCATCGACACCGTCGAAGTCGTGGCAAAGACGGGTCTTCTGGAACTGGGGCATAGTTATTTCGCTGAATTTTCTCCATTGCTCGATGAGATCGGCGACCTTATCTCTAGGAACCTTTCGTCGGACAAAGCTTATTTCGGCAACCGCGTGGACCACCGCGCCGATTGCATAGTCACGGATTCCGGGAACACTAAGGAAAGTTGCTGGCGGATCATTGTCAACAACTGAGAGCCGTCCTTCGGCTTTTCGTGGGAAATCGCGATTGCGTTGGCCAGTGCCCGTTGCACCGTTGTGAGTCGATCAGGTTTCGATGCACGGCTGGTTCTCGAAGACGATGTCCGCGATGGGGCCGAGGCTGTGTGAAAACTCGATGCGGTAGGCGCGGGATCGTGCTGGCATCATCGAACAACCTGTCGACGGAGCGGCGATCAGGGACGTGCGCTCACAGGAGCGGCTTCACTTTCGTCATCTCGATAGAAAGGTCCCAGAGCCGTTTGGCGACATCGGGGTCCTTCGCACGCTCATCGATGTGAGCATGGGTCGCCGGTCCCGCGGTCTCCCCCCTCCGCGAAGGCCCGTAGTACTCCCCGCCCTGTGCGCGCTCGTCCGTGGCGGCCAGTAGCGTCGGCCACGCACCGCTGGCAGCACTGTTGACCAGGGGGCGCAGCAATGGGAGAAAGATCTTCACCCAATTGGGTAGATAACGGCTCAGCTCCGTATCCGCCAGGCCCGGGTGGGCGGCAACGCAGATCGCCTTGGTGCCCTGGGTGGCCAGTCGGGCGTTCAGGTCCAGGGAAAAGACTAGGTTGGCGAGCTTGCTCGATGCGTACTGCTTGGAGGCGTCGTAGTGCTTACGGGCGTTGATGTCCTCGAAGTTGATCAAGCCCTTCTTGTGCGCGACGGAGGACAAAACCACGATTCGCGTGCCGTCGGTCATCAACTTGGGCAGCAATCGGCCCGTGAGGGCGAAGTGCCCGAAGTGATTCACCCCCATCTGGCTTTCGAAGCCCTGACGGGTTCGCTGCAGAGGCGGAACCATCAGCCCCGCGTTGTTGATCAGCACGTCGATCTTCGGTTCGCGCAACAGGATCTCGGCCGCCGCGGCAACGGAGTCCAGGTCCGCCAAGTCCAACGGCACGAACTTCAGGTCGGCCCTGGGTGCGTGCTTCCGGATGGCGTCCATTGCGGCCCGCGCAAGGGGCTCGGAGCGGCACATCAAGATAACCCTCCCACCCTTCATGGCCAAGGCGCGCGCTGTCTGAAAGCCGAGGCCGGTGTTGGCGCCCGTGATGGCGAAAGTCTTTCCAGACTGATTGCCCAGGTTCTTTTCGGTAAAGCCCATTGCGATATCTCTTTCTGTTGATTGGGGGGCTAGGCGGCCGACGTGGCGGTCGCTTGAACGACGCCGGCGCGGGGTATGGGGGGTTGTGAATCGCAGTGGGGCACGTCAGGCGGCCCTCTCAGACGCAAGCTGCCTCAACGTGCTCTCGTACTGTTGGGGCGATTGCGAGCCGCTGATCGCATGGCTGCCGTTGATCATGATGAAAGGGACACCAGTCACGCCACGGCTCCGCCAGAGCTGCTCGTCCGCACGGACGTCTTCGTCATATCGCCCGCTCGAAAGGACCTCGCGAGCCGCCTGGGGATCGAGGCCAGCCTCCACGGCGGCATCGATCAGAACGCCGTGATCCGAGGGATTGAGTCCCTTTGAGAAATAGGCGGCGAAGAGCATGCGCTTCAGTTCCAACTGACGGCCCTGGAGCCCCGCCCAGTGCAGCAGTCGATGCGCGTCGTGGGTGTTGTAGATGCCCGAGGCATCGCTGTAGTTCATCGTGAAGCCGAGCGCCGCCACGCGCTGGGTTCCTTGAGCGCAGCCGTTGCGGACATCTGCAGCCGAAACACCGAACTTGCGGTTCAGGTTGACCGCAAGACTCTCGCCTTCGGGCGGCATGTCCGGATTCAGCTGATACGGGTAAAAGCGGAACTGAGGCTCGACCACATCGCTGGTCCGCACGAGGGCGATCTCGAGCGCAAGCAGGCCCATCAGGCAGTAAGGACACGAGACATCGGAGACGAAATCAACGGTCATCTTGGTCATGGGAGACTCTTCGTTCATGGTGCTCGTCCAGTGGAACGAGTTTGCTTGTAGAAGGCCCATCTCGCTTCGCGACGCGGGCCTCCAGGGCGCAATCCTGAGGGGGTTTCAGATCAGGGCGCCGCCGCTGGCTTCGATGCGCTGGCCATTGATCCAGCGATTGCCGTCAGAGAGGAAACTCGCCACCAATCCCCCGATATCGTCCGGCTGGCCGAGCCGAGCGAGCGGGGTGATGCTCTTGAAGTAGGCCTGGAAGTCCGGCGAATTGCGAAGCGCGCCGCCGTTGAAGTCGGTTTCGATCGCACCCGGTGCGATGGTGTTGACGGTGATGCCGCGCGCGCCCAGTTCGGTCGCCTGGAAACGAGTCAGGACCTCGAGCGCACCCTTGGCGGCGGCATAGGTCGAGAAGCCCGCCGCCGAGTTACGGGTCAAGCCGGTGGAGATGTTCACGATACGGCCGCCGTCGGCGAGCACGGGCAGCAGCGCTTGAGTGAGGAAGAACGGCCCTTTGAAGTGCACGTTCACCATCTGGTCGAACGCGTCCTCGGTCACGTCCGGGATCAAGCTGTATCCACCATAGCCGGCGTTGTGAACGAGGTGGTCGAACGTATCGCGGCCGAAGGTCGAGCCGAGCGCCGACTTGAACGCTTCGACGAACGCGGGGAAGCTTGCGACGTCCTCGACATTGAGCGAAAGGGCGACGGCCTTGCCGCCCGCGGCGGTGATCTCGGCGACGACCGCGTAGGCCGCATCCTTGCTGCCGTTGTAGGTCACGACGACATCGCCACCGTGGCGGGCGATGTTGAGGGCCATGCTGCGGCCGAGGCCGCGGCTCGATCCGGTGATGAGTGCAATCTTGGTCATGGTTCTATCCTTTCGGTTCTTGCGGATTGAGAGGGTGAGCTTGGGCGTCCGCGGCGCTGGCGGCTCGAATTCGGTCGGTTGATTGGGAGGCGGAAGCCGCGTCCCGGTGGATCAGAGGCTGAACGTCTTCTGCATGCGCGCAAGGAAGACGCTGTCGTCGTCGTTGCGACGCATGTCGATCAGCTTGATCGAGTCTTTGCCCGTGGCGTAGCGCAGGCGGGCCGTGCCGTCGATCGCGGCATCGAAGATGGTCCGTGCCACGTCGGCTGCTTCGGCCGGCTCCTGGCTGAGGGCCGCGAAGCCGTTCGTGGTGTTGGTGACGATCGGCCCGTACTCGGCGATCGACGCTTCATGGCTGAAGACCAGGGAGCGCCCGCTGAAATCGGACTTGGTCATGCCCGGTTCGACGATCTTGACGCGGATGCCGATCGCGGCGAGCTCGTAGAAGAGCGCCTCGGACAGGCCTTCGACCGCGAACTTGCTGCCGTGATAGAGAGAACCCAGGGGGAAGGCAAGGCGGCCGCCCACCGAGCTGATGTTGACGATCGTGCCGTGTTTGCGTTGCCGCATGTGCGGCAGCACGGCCTTGGTCACAGCGTACAGGCCGACGACATTGGTGTCGAACTGCTTGCGGATCGTGTCGAGCGACGTGGCTTCCAGCGGCCCGTAGGCGCCAAACCCGGCGTTGTTGACGAGCACGTCGATCCCGCCGAAGTCGCGAATGCCGTGCGTGACGGCATCAGCGATGCTGGCCGCGTCGGTGACGTTGAGACGCAAGACCCGCACATTGGCGAGCTTGCCCAGTTCGGTTTCGCTCTCCGGGGCTCGCATCGTTGCGAGCACGTTCCAGCCTTTGGCCTGGAACAGCTTGGCGGCCTCACGGCCGATTCCGGTCGATGCACCGGTGATCAGAACGGTCTGCGTCATTTCCAACTCCTTGCGCCACCACGCTGTGCGGTGGAATGGATTGGAATTTAGGCGTCTTGATTGAAGAAATCATCGTGAGTACGCGACCAGGGTTTTGAACTCCAAGTTCACAAACCGTTTAGAGAATCAGCTATGGTCATCGCATGAAGCGCGACCTGTTCGACGGATTGACCCATTTCCTGGCCGTGGCGCGGCACGGGGGCTTCACCCCTGCCGCCGAGGCGCTGGACATGACGCCGACCGCGATGAGCAAGGCGATCCGGGTGCTGGAGACGCGTTATCAGACCAAATTGTTCCAGCGCACGACGCGCCGCGTCCGGCTGACAGAGGCAGGGGCGGAGCTCTATCAGCGCCTGGATCGCGCGGCCAACGAGGTCAGCGACGCGCTGCAGGCCCTCAGCGTTGCCCAACTCGTGCCGACCGGCACATTGCGGCTTACCGTGCCGCACATGGCCATGGAGCGCCTGCTCGAGCCCATCCTGGAGCGGTTTCAGGAGCTGTACCCCATGGTCAAGCTCGACATCTCGCTCAACGACGCGCTCGTGGACCTCGTCGCTGAAGGCTTCGACGCCGGCGTCAGGCTCGGCGAGTCGATTGACCGGGACATGGTCGCCATCCGCCTGACGCCGGAGAACCGTTGGGCTATCGCCGCGAGCCCTGCCTATCTGGCGAAGGCCGGACGGCCGAAGCGGCTTGAAGACCTGCCGCGGCACAAGGCGGTCCTGTACCGCTTTCCGACGAACCGGTCGCTCTACGTCTGGGAGTTCGAACGTAACGGCAAGACCATCAAGGTCCGGATGCCCGAGCAGTTGATCGTCGACGACCGGCTGGCGGCCGTACGGCTCGCGAAGCGCGGCCTTGGCCTCGCCTTCGTGGGGGAGCTGGAGGTGGCGGAGGAAGTCGAGCGTGGCGAGCTTGAACTGATGTTCGAGGAGTTCATCCCGCGCGACGCCGGGTTGTTTCTTTATTTTCCAGCTGCGATGCAGAGTCAGCCGAAGCTGCGGGCCTTCATCGATCTTGCGAAGAGCCTGGCGACGATCACGAAGGCAAGGCGGTCACGCGCCGGCCGTTTCAGACCGCAGATTCAACCGGTTGATGTCACAGACTGACCGAATCGATCCTGTGTACTAATCACAATCACCTGCAGCGGCAGCGGTTCTTGCGTCCGCGAAACCGTTCGACTCCTCCCCCTTAGCGATACATGTTTGCCCTGACCCGCTTGACCATCGACCGTGCCAGAAAAGAGCGTTTGCCCCAAGTCGCCGGAAGCCTGGCGTTCACGACCTTGCTGTCCATCGTGCCTTTGCTGGCGGCGAGCTTCGCGCTCTTCATGCGATTCCCGGTCTTCACGCGGTTCAAGGATGCCCTTCAGGAGTTTCTGTTGAGCAGGCTGCTTCCCGTGGACATCGCACGCACAGTGCTGAAGTACCTGAACCAGTTCGCCACGAACGCCAGCGGCCTGACTTGGGTCGGTTCGCTCTTCTTGCTGGGCACGGCCATCGCGATGTTGCTTACCGTGGAGAACGCGCTGAATCAGATGTGGAAGATCCGGAAGAACCGGCCGTTCTTCAAGAGGGTTGGCCTGTATCTGCTGATGTTGGCCGCCGGCCCACCCGTCCTGGGCCTGAGCCTGTGGGCCACGTCGTATTTGCTGGGCATCTCGATGGGCCTGATCGGCGCGCTGCCGCCCTCGCTCGCATTCGTGCTCGACCTCGGGCCGCTCATGCTCGGCGTAGTTGTACTGACGAGCATGTTCTACCTCGTTCCGAACACCAAGGTACGGCTGCGCGATGCCTTCGCAGGCGGCTTGATCGCCAGCGTGGCCTTCGAGCTCGGCAAGCGCGGCTTCACCACCTACCTCGTCAAGGTGCCAACGTACAAGGCGCTGTATGGAGCATTCGCGGTGCTCCCCATGTTCTTGCTATGGGTGTATTTCTCGTGGTTGGTCACGCTGGTTGCGGCCATGATGACGGCCAACCTGGCTATCACCCGGCGACCGGCAGGCAAGCCCGCTCGAGCCTAGCGCTCAGGCCCCGGCTGGTGCGCCTGTCGCCACCGATGCCCCCTTGGGCGGGATACCATCTGACGCTGCTGTAGCGCATTGCGCAGTCTTGCCAGATTGGATGGATCGATGAAAATTCAGAACATCGAAGATCTGCGCCTCCTGGTCGAGGCCGCGAGCACTGGCTCCCTCACGGCTGCCGCCCAAGTGCTGAAGGTGACGCCCGCAACTGCCAGCAGCATGCTCAAGCGACTCGAAGGCCAGTTGGGGGCCAGACTCTTCGAGCGATCCACGCGCTCCATCCGGCTGACGAGCCAAGGCCAGAACCTGTTGGGCTACGCCAGTCGCGCGTTGGCGCTGATCGACGAAGGTGAGGCGCAGGTGCTGGCGGAAGGCTCCACGCTGTCGGGGATGGTGCGCGTCGCGGCACCGTCGGATCTGGCCCGTAGCGTGTTGCTGCCCTGGTTCGACGAGTTTCTTGCTACCAATCCAGCTTTGCGTCTGGGATTGTCGGTCAGTGACAGGGTGCACGATGTACTGCGCGACCCTGTCGATGTCGCCTTGCGCTATGGCGCGACTACCGACCCGAACGCCGTCGTGCGAGGCCTCGCGATGACTCGCCGCGTGCTGTGCGCGTCCCCACGTTATCTCGAACGTTTTGGCACACCTCAAACACCCGAAGATCTGCATCGCCACAACTGCTTGATCTTTGAACTGCGCAGCGCACGCTATGTCGACTGGCGTTTCGAGCGAGATGGCGAATGGGTCAGCGTGCAAGTAGCAGGCAATCGCGAGGTCGATGACGCATCCATTGCCCACCAGTGGGCGCTGGCAGGCGAGGGCGTCCTCTACAAGTCGGAATTGGACTTGCTTCACGCTTTGGCATCGGGGCAACTGGTGCGCCTGCTGCCGCAGTGGCGCGGCGAACGCTATCCGTTGAACGCGGTGTTCCCCAGCAACCGCTTCATTCCGCAGCGTGTGAGAAGCCTTGTCGATTTCATGGCCGCTCGTCTGGCCGAGGTGCCGATACTGCAATCGTCTGCGTAAACGGGTGTGCTATTTGGGCGTGCTATTTGAAGTTCACATTGACAGAAACCTTGCCTGGCAATCCTTCATAAGCCGCGGTAATGCTGGACCCCGACCGGGGTGGCAGCAGGGGTGAAAAAGAACCGAGACTGACGAGGTCGCCCGGCTTCAGTTTCAATCCCTCGGTTGCGAGTGCTCCCGCAAGCCAGACGACCGCCTGCAGCGGATGGCCGAGCAGATCGCTGCCACGGCCCTCCGCGAGTGCCACGCCTTTGTCATCGGTCACTCTGATTTTCATGTCGCGCAGCGCGTCCAGCATTGCATGGCGATCGGCGCGCATCGCCGGTATCCCGATCGGCTGACCTGCCACGCCGAGTCGGGCGGCGACGTTGATTGCGGCGAGTCCCGCGCCATCCAGTCGTTGCGGTGCCTGCACCATGAGATCGGGCAATTCGATGAATGGGATCACTTGATCGATCGCATCGAGAACTTCCTGCGGAGTCCGTGCGACGTTGATGGCATCGCTGCGCACGCGCACCAGCATGTCGGCTTCGAACAGCGGCCGCGCGCCGAACACGGCATCCACAACCGCTCCATTGGCCAGCACCATGCCCTCATAGAGTCGGCCCCATACCGGCTTGTCGGTGTTGAAGCGCTTTTGCACCGCCGCGTTGGTCAATCCGGCCTTGTAGCCGATCACCGGGCCGAGCCGCGAAACGAGAAGCGCATGGAGCTTCGCGCGGGTGCACGCGGCGTCGGCATCGCTGAGTCCCTCGGGCGCGGCGACCGGGGTTCGGGCGGTGTACTTTTCGACGAAGTCAGCAACGGCCGCATCATCAAGGCAAGCAGCGTGGGCTCCGACGCACCCACAGGCCGCCAGGCAGGCGAGAAGGTATCGCAGCATCTCAGAAACCCGGCTGGCCGGCGGCGAGTGGCTTGAAGCGGTAGACCCGATAGGGCGCCTTGTTCTTCGCAATGCCATCGGCTTGCAAGGTGCTCGTCAACGTCAGTTGTGCGGCGCCGGTGTACATATGGCCGTCGCTGTTGTAGGTCACGCCATCGGGCCAAACCATGTCGGGATCGGCGACAAGGCGACGGTACTTCCGGGTGTCCGGCGGGATGATGCCAATGGCGCGTTCGCCGACCTCGGTGAGGTACAGGTTGTTGTCGCGGTCGATCGACAGGCCGCCGTTGAAAGGCTTGTCGGCATAGGTCTGGACCTTGGCGCCCAGCTGGGTTGCATCGAGCTTGCGATTGAGCAAATCACTCATGCGAATGCGGTACATCTTGTAGCTGGAAAGCGGTGCGAAATAGAGCCATTCGCTGCGGCGATCCAGTGCGATGCCGTCCACGCCGACATAAAGCGCGAAGGTTCCAGCGGCCGATGTGCCTTGGTCCCACCGGATGGGGTCCTTGACGGGCTGGACGCTAGCATGCCCTTGCAAGAGGCGGCGGCTCTTGCCGGTCGCAAGATCGACGACCACCAGCGCAGCCTTGTCGCCGATACCTTTGGAGTCTTCGCCGATCGCTTCGTCTGCCACGACGATCACGTTGTGTTTTGCATCCACGACGAAGTCGTTGTGCTGTGACTCGGTCGCCGTCGCCTCATTGGTGATTCGTATGACGCGCTCCAGCATGTTGCGGCGGGTGTTCCACCCTACCAACTTGGGAACCAGGCCAGCGGGCCGTCCTGATGCTTTGTCGACCGATTTGGCCGAATCCAGCATCCAGAGGATTCCCTTGCTGTCTGTGTGCAGGCCAAGCACCCAGTCGAGGCAGTGGTCGAACCCCTTTTTCCAACTGCCGTCGGCGTTCTTGCAGCTCTGCCATTCGGCACTTGGATAGGGTGTTGTGGACTTGCGGTCCTTGTTCAGGATCGCAACCTGTACTGCTGGGGAATAGAAGGGGTGGTAGCCGATCACAATCTGGCCGTTACCCAACTGGGTAATGCCGCCGACGCCGGCCGCATCAAGTTCTGCATAGAGCTCTGGCTTCGCCACTGGGGCGTCGCTCGCGTTGGCTTCGGCAAACGCAGAAGACGGCGCTATGGCGATGGCAAGGATGCAGACACAGCCAGCCAGAACCGCGCGCAAGGGGCGGCGTGAAATCGTGTTCATTCCACTGTCTCCGGTTATTTCTTGAAGAACCCGGAGTCCGTTGTCTTGCGGACTCTCTGCGAGCCAGTGTCATGGCTGAGCAGGCGCATGAGAAGCGGCGAAATGGCGAAACACTTTCAACGAATTTCCGAAAATCCGGCGAGGGATCCGGAACACGCCGTCTACCGCATGGTGCTGGACGCCGACGAAGCCCCCGGGTTCTCGCCGCCAGCGCAGAACCAGGAGCATGGGGTGCGGTGGTCAAGCGCGGCGCGATCGGCGTGAGCGTGGCGCACGCCTGCATCTATAGGGGGAGCCCTCGGCTCGCGATGATGCCGTCCGCTCCAGCAGTTCTTTCAGAAAGGCCCAGGGAAAAATTACCCTGTCGTGCCCGTCGCTGAACACGAATTGAACACCGTAGGCGCCGACTGGCAGGATGTCCGTCACGCGCAGTCCGGTGGCGGGTTGCACGTCTTCAACGTCGGCGCGTGGGATCGCACGCAGCGCCTTGCAGTCGGCGCAGGGGCAGTTCGACCGCAGTAGTTGGTAGCCGGCGACATGCTGCGCACCATCCGCCCAGCAGAACTCCAGCGCGGCGCGTGCGCGGTGATCGACGATGGACTCAGGCGCCATGCTAGGTTGCCGCACGGGCGCCAATCTGGGCGATGGCCAACCGCACGGACTTGCGCACTTCGGGATCGGGGGCATGGGCGGCTTGTTCGAGGCCGGGGAGGGCAGCGGCATCGCCGACTTCGCCCAATGCCAATGCGGCCTCCTTGCGCAGGTTGCTGATGCTGTGGCCCAGCGCTGCAAGCAAGGGCGCGACGCTCTCGGTGCTGCGCAGGCGGCCGAGGCTGCGCGCAGGCGAACCTGCCAGTAGGGGGCGTCGAGCGCCGCCAGCAGTGCCGCGGCCGCCGCAGGCTGCTGCAGCTTGCCAAGCGCGGTGGCCGCTTCTTCGCGCACTTGCCAGCTCGCATCGCACAGTGCGGTTTCCAATGCGCCGCGGGCGTCGGTGTCGCCGGCCGCGAATGCCAGCGCGCCTATGGCCGCACGGCGGATTTCGTCCACAGGATCGCAGACGGCCAGCGAGGCCAGGGCCGGCAGTGCGGCCACGTGCTTCAGATAGCCAAGCACCCCGACGCTTCGCGGCGCAGGGCCACGGCACCGATGGCATCGTCGGCGGAACTTGCTTCCTGCAGTACCGCCAGCGCGGGTTCGGCGCTGGCCGGCACGCGCAACTCGCGTACTTGTTTTACGGTATTGCCCGCCCGAAACCAAAAACGCAAACTTTGACACGTTTGTCTTGCCCCTTTCGATCGGCAGTACGCAACACAGCCAGTCAACGAACACCTTCGCGTGTGCAACGGCTTTTCGGAAGCTGCTCAAAGGCTCACCATGGTTTGAAAAAGGAGGAGCGCAACGATGTCTTTCTTTCGCAAGTTCGGCAATGTTTTCGATGCATTCGACGAATGGGAACGAATCTCCAGCCGTCCGCAGACATGCGCAACGATGCTTCTTTTTCAATACAAGGATCCCCGCCGTGGCAGCGGCCCCTTTTTCGTCTGGTCCAGCGAGGAGGGTGAAGCAGCCCACATCGCGCCGAGCCTGCAAGCCCGACGCGTTGCTCCAGGTATCTACGGCACGTTCTTGCAGGTACGCAACGCGTTCGCCGACAGTCAGGCGCAGTCGCGGCGCCATCTACCGGGGTATCGGCAAAAGGGACACTCGGAGGAACTCATGATTGAGGATTTCCCCATGTGCCTTGGCATCGTTGGCCACGGCGATGTGGCTCGTGCGCTCTTGTCCATCTCATGGAGCCCTTGCATCGGCGGTATCGATAAAAAAGCAAGCGATAACTTGGGCGACGCCACGGTGAAAGGCTGTTACATGAAGCTCAATCATCTTGCTGCGAGGTATCCCCAACTTCTTTTCGAAGTGAGCTTCAAGAGTGGGTTCGGCCATTACAAAAACCTCCCCGAAGATGCAGCCAGGTACATGAACACGAATCGGATTGCCAAAAATATCTCGTTCGAATATTTCCCCGACATGGGCTGAAAACGGAATGGGCGATAAAAGCCTGGGAGTCGACTTCAGGCGTCCTTTGTGCCAGTGCCACGCTTGCTGGCCAGCGTGCCCTCGGGCGTCGCTTCGCCGATGAACGCCTTGTGGTTCAGGCTGAGGTCCCAGCTGCCGACCTCAGGTCGGCACAAGTTCACGCCTTGGGACCTTGGGAATCAGCCAGGCGGTCGGAGTCATGCAGCAACCCCGATTTGAGGGCCCGGCCCGGCTCCCATGTTGGAGCCCGGCGGCCCTCTTCGGTCAGGAATTCCACCAGCGTCGGCAGCGACGCGTCCATCGGCCGGTTGGCGTGGATCCGCATCACATAGCCCCATGAGCCGGGCATGCACAGGCTTGGCGTCAGTGCCACCAGTCGGCCGCGGGCCAGTTCCTCGTCGATCAACGGCGCCCGGCCCAGCGCGATGCCCACACCCGCCGCGGCGGCTGCCACCACGGTGCTCAAGCCGCTGAGCACCAGCGGATCCTGGCCGGCGCTTTCCGGCAGGCCCAGCCGCGAGCGCCATGTACGCCAGTCCGTCTCCGGGCTGTCGATGTGCTTTTCCTGTAGCCAGCGGTGGCGCGCGAAGACGCGCGGATCGTCGCGCTCGCCCGGCGCGACCAGTGCCGGACTGCAGACCGGCACCACGGTCTCGCTCATCAACGGGATGTCACCGGGTGCTGCCAGGTGCGGCCCCAGATCGCGCACATGCAGAAACGCCAGGTCGATGCTCTGCGCTTTCCAGGCGGGGTCCTGGCTGGCGTGCAGGAACACCTGGATATCGATGTCGGGATGCAGTTCGATGAAGCGCCCGATCCGTGGCGCCAGCCACAGAGCGGCCAGCGAGGGATTGGCCGACACGTTCAGGTTGTGGCGCCGCTTGCCGCGAGCGCTGGCGCGTGCATTGCTGCAGGCGGCCTCGAGCAGGGTCAAAGCCTGTTGTACCGACACCAGCAGCGCGGCGCCGGCCTCGGTGGGCTGCGCGCGGCGCACCGTGCCGCCGCGGCGCAGCAGGCTCACCCCCAGATCGGCCTCCAGCGCACGCAACTGGTGGCTGACGGCGCTCTTGGTGACATTGAGTTCCGATGCGGCGCGGCTCAGGCTGCCCAGGCGGGCGACGGCTTCGAAGGCGCGCAAGGTGGCCAAGGGCGGCATAGGGGTCGGGATGGAGGGCAGATCGTTAAAGGGTGCAATTTATCTCAACCTGCGATTGAGTAACTATCGCTTTCGCCCGGATTGCGGATGCGTGACCATCGCGGCTTCGCAGGAAGCATCGACATGTACTTTGACATCAGGCTATGGCAATTGACCGCGGGACTGCGCTTGCGCATGGCGGGCAGCATCTTCCAGGGGTTGCTGGCGCTGGCGGCCGGCATCGCCCGCTACGTATTCCTCGGCCAGTTGCTGGCGCGTGTGTTCGAGAGCTCCCCCGTCAACGACTGGGTCGTGCCGGCCGCCTGCGTCGGCGCCATGGTGCTGCTGCGCGCCCTGTTCGACCATCTGCGCACGGTGCAGGCCAACCGTTGCTCGGCCGATGTGCAGCAGGCGCTGCGCGCGCGGCTGTACGACCGCATCGTGGCGCTGGGCCCGGCCTGGTTCGCCAACCAGCGCACCGGCGGCCTGATGCTGACGGTGGTGGACGGCGTGGAGCAGTTGCAGACCTTCTTCGGCCAGTACCTGCCGCAGGTCGTCATCGCGGCCGTGGCACCGTTCGCGATCTTCGCGGTCGTCGCCTTCTGGGATGTACCGACGGCGCTGGTGTTTCTGGCCGCGGCGCTGTTCGCGCTGTTCGGCCCGATGGCCGTGCACATGCTGGACCGCCGCGCCAGCCTGGCGCGCAGCCGGTCCATGGATGAATTCGGGGAGGAATTCCTCGATGCGGTGCAGGGCCTGCCGACCTTGAAGTCCTACGGCCAGGGCAAGGCCTGGGGGCAGCGCCTGGCCGCCCGCGCCCGCAAGCTGTCCGACAGCACCTTCTGGGTGCTGGCGGTCAGCCTGCTCACGCGCGGCATCAGCGACCTGGGCGTGGCGCTGGGCGCCGCGCTGGCGCTGACGGTGGGTGCCTGGCGCGTGGCGGCCGGCGACATGAGCGTGGAAGCCCTGCTGATCGTGCTGATGGCCGGCACCGAGATATTCCGCCCGCTGCGCGATCTGCGTTCCGTTCTGCACCGGGGCATGCTGGGTCAATCCGCCGCGGCCGGCATCCACGCCCTGATGGATGCCCGGCCGGCGACCGCCGCACCCGTGCCCCAGGCGACAGCCGCGCAGGCACGCCTGGACCCCACCATCGAATTCGACGGCGTGGCGTTTTCGTACTCGCCGCAGCGTCCCGCCCACCGGGGCCTGTCGTTCCGCGTCGCCGCCGGCGAACGCGTCGGCATCGTGGGCCCCAGCGGCGCAGGCAAGTCCACCATCGTGCGCCTGCTGCTGCGCGAGTGCGTGCCGCAGGCCGGTGCCATCCGCGTGGGCGGCCACGACATCAACGGCCTCGAGACGCAGACGCTGCTGAGCCAGATGGCGCTGGTCAGCCAGGACATCACCCTGTTCCACGGCACCATCGACGACAACCTGCGGCTGGGGCGGCCCGATGCAACCCACGAACAGGTGCGCGCCGCGGCCCGCGTCGCCAACATCGATGACTTCATCATGGCGCTGCCGCAGGGCTACGCCACCCACATCGGCGAACGCGGCCTGCAGCTTTCGGGGGGCCAGCGCCAGCGCGTGGCGATCGCGCGCGCCCTGTTGCGCGACGCGCCCATCCTGATCCTGGATGAAGCGCTGTCCTCGGTGGACACCGAGAACGAGGCGCTGATCCAAGAGGCGCTGGACCGCCTGATGGCCGGGCGCACCACGCTCGTCTTGGCGCATCGCCTGGCCAGCATCATCGGTGCCGACCGCTGTCTGGTGTTGGACCAGGGGCGCGTCATCGAGCAGGGCCGGCACGCCGAACTGATGCGCCAGCAAGGTCTCTATCACCGCCTGATGCACGAACAGGCCCTGGACCTGAGCACCACCTCCGCCAGCGCCCCGGCGCCTGCTGCGACGCCGGCCGCCTTGCCGTGCGCCTCCGGCGATGGCGATGGCGATCCAAACCCGGCACCGCGCTTGCTGGACGCCGACGCCGACGCCGACAAGGTCGGCTGGAAGGCCACGCTGGCCACCCTGTTGTCGGTGGTTCGGCCCTGGCGCGGCACCCTGGTCGCCACGATCCTGCTGGGCGTGGCGCGCGTGGCGGCTTTCATCGGCGTCGGCGTGCTCAGCGCGCTGGTGGTGGCCGCGATCCGCAACGACCGCGACACCTCGGCGCTGATCATCGGCCTGCTGGTCGTCGCGCCGCTGGCCGCGCTGTTCCATTGGCTCGAGTCCTGGCTGGCGCATGCCATGGCCTACCAGTTGCTGGCGGACATGCGCATCAAGCTCTACGACAAGCTGGAGCGGCTGGCTCCCGCTTATCTGCTGCAGCGGCGCTCCGGCGATCTGGTCGCGCTGGCCACGCACGACGTGGAGATGGTGGAGTACTTCTACGCCCACACCATCGCCCCGGCCATCGTCTCGGTCCTGGTGCCGCTGTCGGTGCTGGGTTTCCTGGCGGTGTACAGCTGGCCTGTCGCCTTGGCGCTGCTGCCGTTTCTGGCCTACGCCCTGGTGTCGCCCATCCATGGCAGGCGCAAGATCGACGCATTGGGCGATCGCGCCCGCCACGCCCTGGGCGAGATGAGTGCCCATACCGCCGAAACCATCCAGGGGCTGGTCGACTTGACCGCCTTTCAGGCCACCGGCCGCCGCCGTGAGCAATTCCTCGAGGTTGCAGATCAGAGCCGCTCCCGGCGCCTGGACATCCTGCACGACCTGTCGCGCCAGACTGCCTGGTTCGAGGTCGCCATGGGGTTGGGTGGCCTGGCTGTTGCCGTGGTCGGCGCATGGCAGGTGGCCACCGGCGCCTTGTCCGCCGGCATGCTGCCGCTGCTGGTGCTGGTCGCAATGGCCACTTTCCTGCCGGTGTCCGAGATCTCGCAGGTCAGTCGCCAACTGGCCGATACCATCGCTGCCACCCGCCGTTTGCACGTGGTCAACAACGAACCCGAGCCGGTCGTCGACGGCCCGCTGCCCCCGCCGGTGTCGACCCACGGCCTGTCGCTGGCTTTCGAGCAGGTCAGCTTCGCCTATCCCGGCAAGACGCAGGACGCCCTGCGCGACCTGAGCTTCACCGTCCCGGCCGGGGCCACGGTGGCCGTGGTCGGCGCCTCCGGCGCGGGCAAGAGCACTGTGGCCAGTTTGCTGCTGCGGTTCTGGAACCCCCGCCAGGGCACCGTCAGAATCGATGGCGTGGACCTGCGCCAGCTTCGGCTGGATGGCCTTCGCGAACGCGTCGCGCTGGTGTCGCAGGACACCTATCTGTTCAACGACACGCTCGAAGGAAACATCCGCCTGGCCCGTCCCGACGCCAGCAGCGAAGAACTGGCCCTGGCGCTGGAGCATGCCGCCCTGACGGCCGTCGTGCAGACCCTGCCCGACGGCTTGGCCACCCGCGTCGGCGAACGCGGCATGCAGTTGTCCGGCGGCCAGCGTCAGCGCATCTCGATCGCCCGCGCCTTCCTGAAGAACGCACCGGTACTGATTCTGGATGAGGCCACCTCGCATCTGGACACGCTCTCGGAAATGCAGGTGCGCGGCGCGCTGGACGTTCTGATGCGGCACCGGACCACGCTCGTGATCGCCCACCGCCTGTCCACCATCCGCGACGCCGATCTGATCCTGGTGCTGGAAGACGGTACGCTGGCCGAAGCCGGCACGCACAGCCAGCTGTTGCGCAAACAAGGCATCTACTCGAAGCTGGCCAGCCACCAGGGCACGGACCTGACGCAACCGCAGCGGGTACAGGCGTGAAGGAAGATCGAGCCGCAGGCCATGAGTGGCAACGCGGCTGCCTTGGTTCATCGAAGAGGTCTACAACGCCAAGCGGAATGCGCCGATTGGTGCCTTGATCACTTCAGCGAGCGTTGATGCCCCTGAACCTCGGCAGGCAGGACTAAAGCTTGATCCCCGCCGCCTTGACAGTCGGTCCCAACACGCTCACCTGATCCTTGACGAAGTCGTTGAACATCGCAACGCTTTCAGGCTTGGCCACGATGCCCAGCTCAGTCAGTTTCCGCTGGATTTCCGGCATCACGAGAACCTCGTTGCATGCCGCGTTCAACCGCATCACCACGTCCGCAGGCAACCTAGCAGGACCCGACAAGCCGAAAAAGTTCTCGAGCACCAGCTTCGGTTGCTTGAGTTCCACGATGGTCGGAACGTCCGGCATCAGCGGCGAGCGCTGCGTGCTGGTCACGGCCAACGGCACCAGCTGACCGCTCTTGAAGAAGGAAACATAGGACGTGATCACGTCGATGCCCACCGGGATGGTGTTGGCGATCAGGTCGGTCGTCATGGGGGCACCGCCGCGGTACGGCACGTGCACCATGTCGATCCCCGTCGTCTTCTTGAGCAGTTCGCCGTAAATATGTCCGATCGAGCCGGGCCCTCCGGAACCGAAATCCATACGGCCTTCTTTGCGTGCGACCGCTTCGAATTCGGCGTACGTCTTGATGCCCGACGGCTTGCTGGCCATGATGACGAGCGGTGCGGCGCCAAGGTATGCGACGTGGCTGAAACCAGTCACCGGGTCGTACGGCTGCTTCTCTAGCGTGAACGGACCGAGTGCGACAGGCGTGGTGTTCGACAGCATCAGCGTGTAGCCGTCGGGCGCGGCCGAAGCGACCTGCGCCCCACCGATGGTGCCGCCCGCGCCGGGCTTGTTGTCGACCACCACGGGCTGACCCAGCTTCTTTGTCAGATGCTCGGCCATCAGGCGCGCGAGCACGTCGCTCGAGCCGCCTGGAGGAAACGTCACGATGATCTTGATGGCCTTGTCGGGCCATTGGGCGAATGCCGGAAGAGCCGCTGCGGCGGCGCCGGCGGCGAAGAGCTGCAGCGCGGTGCGTCGCGTGGAGCGAAAGTGGGTCATGACATCCTCGACGGCAGTACGGATGACCCCGCGTAGCAGGAAGCGGGCCCAGCGAGACTCCTGGATCGACCGCATCGCCAATCGGGAGCGGCTTGCCATCGGTGCAGTCGACATGGCGCGCCTCGCGCAAACCATCGATCTCTGATGACACGCCTCAAGCAACTGGCCCTTTCCCCGGCCTCGCAGCGCGCGTTCCTTGTCGTGGGCACGATGACACCGATCGGCTGGCCGGCGCGACGCAAGGTCGGTACCCGCGATCAACCCGATGAGGCTTGAACTCCGATGTCCGCGCACTTTCCGTGGGGCACCCGACAAGCCCATGTCAATTCACACCGCTCGACCTGCCCACCTTGAGGGGGCAGTCCCAAGTGGGGGGGCGGATTGGACCAGCTTGATCTGCGCATGCGCAGTGCCAGCGGCGCAACTCGACCAAAAAAATAGAGACAAAACCACCCAATTTCTCCTTGATCCGCCATTAGTTTCCTCATTGCTGGCCGTGCTGCTTCCTGAGCGGGCTGTGCGAATCAACAACAAGCCCGAAGCGGCCCGAGGAGAAGAGCATGAGCGCTTGGCGCCGGGGGATGCGTGCGTTTGGAGTGGGGGCGATCTTGTGGGTGCAGGCCGCATCTGGCCAGGCGCAGTTCATCGATGCGAACTGCAGGCAGTTCATTGCCACCGGCAACATGAACTGCGAGCTGTCACCCGCGAGTTTTTCGGGATGGGCCTATTCCACCGGCTACGCCACCGGTGCCACCGAAGACGAGGCGATCCAGAACACGCTGAGTGCTTATTTCGGCAGCAGTTCGAGCGTCTGCAATGTGGCGTACTTTACGGACGCGCAAACCGTGTCGGTCTACGACGGCTTTGTCAATTCGAATCAAGCCATCGGCACCAAGCGAAAGCTCTCGTTCCAATGGGGCACCTTGTCCAACGGCGTGTGTTCCGGTGTGCAGGTCGGCGCCATCTTCACCATCACCGGAATACGCACGGCGGATTGCAAGACTGGCTGGTCCAAATACTGGGACTCTCCGCACGCCAGCAATTTCTGCGGTATCTATTCGGCTCCGTTGCCTGCCGAGCCGTCCTCCGCTCTTTCCTGCCGCGCGCCGCAAGCAAACGTCGGCATGACAGGTCTTGCCGACGGCGAAGCCTTCGGCAACCCCCTCGTGCCTGCCACGGCCGAGAAGCTCCAGAGCGAGGCGGATTTCGTCGATGGCGGCCCGGCACCCCTGAGTTTCGTGCGCACCTATCGCAGCAACTGGGCCAACAGCAGCGCCATCAGCCACGACGCTACGAGCCTGGGCACGGCGTGGAGCCACAACCATGCCACCCGACTGAACGCCGTCACCGGCACCATCAGCCTGGTCACCCTTACAACGGGAGAAGGCTATGTGCGCTTCTTCAAGCGTGCCAGCGACGGCGTGAGCTGGCAGGCCACAAATAGCGTGGATACGCTCGTAGCCACGGCCAGCGGAGGCTGGACCTACCGGCGCGCCGATGACGACGCCACGTTCAACTTCAATGCGGCCGGCCTGCTGCAAACGCTGGTCGCACGCAACGGCTGGACGACCACCTACCTCTACAACAGTGCCGGTCAACTGGCCTCCGTCAGCAACGGCCTCGGACGCACCCTGACCTTCGCGTACGACGCGGCGGGCCAGCTGCAGTCGCTCACCACGCCGGACGGGCGCACCGTCAGCTACAGCTACGACGCGTCGGGCCGTCTCGTCACGGTCACCGCCCCCGACGCGACGGCGCGCACCTACCTGTACGAGAACACCTCGTTCTCGCAAGCACTCACGGGCATCACCGACGAGGTTGGCGTGCGTTTCGCCACCTTCGCCTACAACTCGCTGGGCCAGGCAACCAGCAGCGAGCATGCGGGCTCGGTGGCGCTGTACCAGGTCAGCTATCCATCATCCACGACAGCCAAGGTGACTGACCCGCTGGGGACCATGCGCAGCTACACCTTCAGCACAGTGGCCAACCGGCTGAACATCGTCAGCGCCTCCAGTCCCGCTGCGACGGATGTGCGCGATGCGGTCTCCCGCACCGTGGATAGCAACGGCCTGGTGACCGCCGAGTCGGACTTCAAGTACGTCCCGACGCGCAGCGTGACCTGGGACACGGCCCGGCGCCTGCCGTTGACCGTCATACGTGCGCCAGGAGCGACAGAAGCACAGAGCGTGGCCATTCAGTGGCACGCGACGTTGGCCTTGCCCGTTCTGGTCACCGAGTCCGGACGTACCACGGCATGGACCTACGACGCGAACGGCAACGCGTTGTCGCAGACGATCACCGACACCAGCTCGACGAGTTCCTCCGCGCGCACCTGGCAGTGGACCTACAACGCCCAGGGGCTGGTAGCAACCGAGACCGCACCCAATGGCGCGGCCATCAGCTACACCTACGATGCGCTCGGCAACCTCATCCGGACAGCCAACGCACTCGGCCAGACGAGCAGCTACGCCTACGACAGCGCCAATCGCCTGGTGAGCACGAGCGCCCCCAACGGGCTGGTGACCGCCTACACCTACGACGCCCGAGATCGCCTGTCGACGTACACGGTGGGCGGCCAGCAGACCACCACGCTGAGCTACAACGTCACGGGCACGCTTGCCACCCTGAGCCTGCCGACCGGCCTGGCGTTCAGCTACGCCTATGACGCAGCGCATCGCCTGACGGGCTGGAGCAACAATCGCGGCGAATCCGGTAGCTTCACCCTCGACAGCATGGGCAATCGCACTGCCGAGCAGATTCGGGACGGTGCCGGCAACGTCGCCTGGACGAGCGTTCGCGCGATTAACGCGCTCAACCGCCTCTCGGCCAGAACGGACGGGCCGAACCAGGCAAGCGCCTTTGGCTACAACAACAACGGCGATCTGGTCACCGAGACCAACGGCTTGAGCCAGAGCACGCAATACAGCCTGGACGTGCTGCGCCGCGTCACGTCCATTGCCAACGCCGCCAGCGCGAGCGCCAAGCTGGCCTACAACGCACAGGATGCGGTGACGGCGGTCAGCGACTTCAAGGGAGTAGCCACGACCTACGCACGCGACGCGCTGGGCAATGCCACCAGCGAGACCAGCGCCGATGTCGGCACCGCCAGCACCCAGTACGACAACCTCGGCCTGCCCAGCCAGATCACCGATGCCCTGGGCCAGGCGACCACCATCACACGCGATGCATTGGGCCGGCCCACGGGACTGGTCTTCGCCGACGGCAAGACCACCACCCTGCGCTACGACCTCACGGCCAACAGCAAGGGGTATCTGTCGGAGATCGTCGACCGCAGCGGCACCACCGAATACACGCGCGACACCTTCGGTCGGATCACTCTCAAGAAGCAGACGCTGATCAATGGCAGCGTGCAGCAGGTCAGCTACGCCTACAACCCCAACGGCACGCTGGCGAGCATCGGCTACCCCAACGGCGCGGTCCTCTCCCACCTCTACGATGCGACCGGGCGCCTCACGGGCCTGAACCTGAACGGCAACGCGTTGGTCAGTGGCATTGCCTGGAACCCGCTGGGGCAGCCCACCGCGTGGACCTGGGCCTTTTCGAGTCCGGCGACCAGCGCCAGGCGCAGCTACGACACAGCGGGGCGCATGACCGCCACCGACTTCAGCAGCTACGTCTACGACGCGGCAGGGCGCATCATCAGCCTGACCCAGAGTCTCTACCAGCCCGGCGACAGCGATGCCACGCAGAGCACCATCGCCAGCACCAGCGTCACCTGGAGCGGTGGATACAACAGCGTGGGCCGCCTCGTCAGCTTCAACGCCACGGGCAACACAGCCAGCTTCGGCTACGACGCCAACGGCAACCGCACGAGCAGCATCAGGGTCGCCAGCGGCCAGAGCACGAGCCGCACCTACACCGTGGGCTCAGGCGTCAACCGGCTCACGGGATTCACGCAGTCGATCAACAGCGCAACCAGCACGAGCGTCACCTACGCCTACAACGCCAACGGCGACCTCGTGAGCGACGGACTGCGCACCTATGGCTATGACGCTGAGGGGCGCTTGAGCAACGCGACGACCGGGGCCACCGATGTAAGCCCGACCACGCGCTATGCGCACAACGCGCTGGGCCAGCGGGTGTTCAAGACGGAACCGCTGTATCCGGCCACGCAGGGGGACGAAAACGACTCGGGCTTCATGGCGAGCCTGATCGCATTCTTCAGGCAACTGTGGAGCCCGACGACCGCAACGGCCGAGCAGCTGGGCTATGCCTATGTCTACGACGAGCAGGGCACGCTGATCGCCGAGGTGGGCAGCGGCGGTACGAACAGCGCGGGTGAGGCTCAGTACATCTATCTGCCCACGGCTGGCGGGCCGATGCCGATTGCGGCTGTGATCAACGGCACCACCTATGCGGTGCACAGCGACCACCTGAACACCCCCAGGAAGCTCACCGATGCGAGCGGACAAGCGGCTTGGCAGTGGAGCTACAGCGCGTTCGGGGAAGACAAGCCGACGTTGGCGAAGTACCGCTTTGCCAATCTCGATGTCACGCCGAGCCCGGGCACGACCAGCATCTCCGAAGTGAAGTTCAACCTGAGGTATCCGGGCCAGTATGCGGATGAGGAGTCGGGGCTGTTCTACAACGGCTTCAGGACCTACATGCCGACCATTGGGCGGTACACGCAGGGCGATCCGATTGGACTTGACGGGGGATGGAATCGGTTTTCTTACGCGAACAACAATGCGCTTTTCTATACTGACGCACTGGGTCTTCAGGGTGAAGACTATCAGCTTGAACCTGTTCCCGATACCCCGGCACTCAGAGCAGCTGCGGCCCTTCTCCAGCAATTGGCCGATAAGGCGGCAACCAATGTGGATGCAACTTGTGGCTTGAAATGCAATCTTCCTTGGATTCGCGGCACGTTGGTGCACAGCGAGTTCAAACGTCTTGTGGACACCACGTGTCCGGCATCACAGTACGCGACTGAGATCAGCTACAAGGATGGCGGGCTCGTTTCTTATGGCACCGAGGGTTCGTCCAGGGCCGATGTCGTCTACGGCCCGCTGAACGCTCCGACTGCTGTCTATGACTTGAAGACTGGCTGGGCCTACATGAGCATTGGACAGGCCAAGGCATATGGGGCCAATCTGCCCGCTGGAACTCCCTTCACAACCATTCGACCGGCAGGTCGTTGAACCAATGAACAAACGTTTGATAGCGCGGTTGATGCAGGCGCGTGTGCCTGGGCTGCGAAATTCGGGGGTGTATTTCTTCCGGGGCGACTTCGAGCACATCCTCACCGGAGCGGTTCTCGAGTATGTGCCGAGGGGTCTCTATGTCTGGAACTTCCGGTTCCCGTTGTTTGATTTCTTTTGTCCCCACCTCACGTTCAGCGATCGCTTGCAGGTGCACCCGTTCATCGGAAAAGAAGAGATGTCCGAAGAAGCCATCGTCGATTTCGTCCTGTCCTCCCCTGAGGTGCGAAGCGCCTTCGGCGCGGCCTCGCCGATGGGCCTGCCGGAATTCGTCCAGTACCTGGAGTCGGACGGCATGAGAAACCCGCATGGGCGACTCATCTTCGCAGCGGCGTTGGTGCTGCTGGGCCAGGAGGCGCGTGCGACTGAGTTGCTGGACGAACTTCCGCCGGTCCTGCACCCGACTGACATTCCACGTTGCAATCGGCTGCGGACCAGCCTTCGGCAGGGGCCTGAGGCGGCGCGTGCGCTGCTGGAGCAGGTGCGGCAAGAAAATTTGCGCGCGTTCGGTGTGGGCGTCGATTGAATGACGGGGCGAGCCATCCGGGCAGTCGTTCAGCCTTCGAGTGCACTCCACATCTCGATATCGCGTTCTGCCGTCCAGATGCGCGGATTCACATGGCCCGTGGCTTCGTCGTAGGCGCGGGTCACATCGAAGGGCATGCAGTGGTCGAAGATCACCCAGTGGCCATAGGTAGGGCGCAACGCGGCGACGGCTTCCTTGTAGATGACGTTGAGCGACTTGCCCAACGCCACACCGTTGTTCACCAGCGTGTAGACGTCGGAGATGAAGGCGCGCGTGGAGGCGATGGCCTTGCGCACGTCGGCCGCGTTCTCCAGTGCGGCGCCACGGCCGGGAACCAACTTCTCGAAGCCGAAGCCAGCGAGACGGTCCAATGTGGTGGGCCAGTCACGAAAGTAGCAGTCGCCCGCATAGGCCGTACTCTGGTATTCGACAAGGTCGCCGGCAAAGCAGATCTTCTGGTCTTCGAGATAGGCGATGGTGTCGCCTTTGGTGTGTCCGCGGCCGACTTGCGCGATCTTCACCTCGAGCGTCTTTCCGAGCCACACGCTCATGGTGCCGTCGAAGGTCATGGTGGGCCAAGTCAGGCCAGGTGGGACCGATTCGACATTGCGGAACAGGCGCGGAAAGCGGCCGATCTCGCTGGCCTTGTCCTGCTCGCCGCGCTCGACGATCAGGTCGTAGGTGTCACGGCTGGCAATGATCTGTTCGGCACCTTCCTTGAAGTACGCAGACGCGCCCAGTACGCGCACCGCGTGGTAATGACTCAGCAGCACATACTTGATGGGCAGGGGGGTCAGTTCGCGGATGCGGCGGATCACATCCTGCGCCATCGCGGGTGTGGCCTGTGTGTCGACCACCATCACGGCCTCGTCGCCGATGAAGACACCCGTGTTCGGGTCACCCTCGGCGGTGTAGGCGTAGGCGTTTTCCGAGAGTCGGGTGAACGAGACCTTCTTTTCCTCGAGGTCGGCTTGGCTGGCGAAGACTTTGATACTGGGGGTGCTCATGTCGGTTCCCGCGCTCAGCTGCCAGACTTCTTGTTTGCCGTGCTGGCAACAAGCTTGATTTCAACGATCAGTTCCTTGCGAGCCAGCGCAGCGATTCCGAGAATCGTCCAAGCCGGAAAGTCGGAGCGGATGAACTGCTCCTTGACGGCGCGGAAGTCACCAAGCGTCTGTTCGAGGCCCACGTGATACGAAACCAGTTCCACGACATCCGTGAAGTCCAGTCCGAGGCTTTCGAGGATGGCGCCCGCGCGCTCGAACGCGACCTGGATCTGTTCTTTCGGATCGGAAGGGATCGTGCCATCGGCACGCAGGCCGATCTGACCAGCGATGAAGACCAGTCCGTTTGCAGTGACGGCAGGAGAGTACTGGAACAGGTCGAAGATCTTGTTGCTGCCGAATGTGGGGTGGCCTTCGGCGAGGCGGTGGCGTTCGATGTTGCTCATGATGATTTAAGGCTAAGTTGTGGTTGAGGGGTGAAAGAGGAGTGCGTCTATCTGCTCGGCGTCAGATTCGCGCCCCAGGAGGCAGAGGCAGATTCAGCAATGCGCGTCCGAGCAATTCCGCAGACGGATTGATCTGCATGAGGAAATGGGACGCCATGGCGTGCATGTCCCGGAAGCATCGTTCGATGGCGCCGTTGGGCAGCAGGCTGCCGCCGAGGCTGCGCGCCAGCTTGTCCCCGGCGTCGAGTGCGACATCGCAGATGGTCGCGCCGTCGGTGCGGTACTGGGCGCGTTGTTCGATGGTGAAGGGCTCGTTGCGGGCTGCCTGTTCGTACATCTCATCGACGTTGCTCAGTAAGCGGTCGAAGGCCATCTCGATGCGGCTGGCCGCCTTTCCGAGTTCTGCCAGGGAAAAGCGGTCTTCGGTCTGCGTTTGCTGCAGCCCTGCCGGAATTCGTGACTTGATTGCTTCACGGTACAGATCGAGCATGCAGGTCGCGGCGCCAACAACGGCCGCCGCGACGGACATGACCAGCAAGCTGGTGTGCGGGATCTGATACATCGGATCCTTATTTCGCTCCTTGCCCGGTGCCTTGCCGGCGGAAACCTGCACCCAGTCGATCGCGCGATGCGTCGGCACAAAGGTCCGCTCGAGGTAGACGTCCTTGCTGCCCGTTCCGCGCATGCCCATCGTGTTCCAGCTGTCGTGATCGATGGTGAAGTGCTCTTTCGGCACCAGCATGAGCAGCAACTCGCGCCGGTCATTGGTCTTCACTTCGACGAGCGTTGCCGCCCAATCGGCCATGTCGATGCCGGACGCATAGGTCCACTTTCCCGTCAGTTCGAAACCGCCCTCGACGCTGCGAGCCTGGACACCACGACCGACGTTTCCGGTCAGCGCCAGGACAACCGCGTCCTTGCCGCCTGCGAAGACCTCGTCCTGCGCCGCCGGAGGGAACATGCCGGCCAACCATGGGTGCAAGCCCGCGAGGCTGAGAATCCAACCTGTCGCCGTGTCTGCGCGGGTGACCTCTCGAGCGACCTTCCACAGCACCGAGGGACGCATGCCATAGCCGCCGTTCTCAGCCGATTGACAGATCTTGAAGAACCCGCGCGCTCTCAATTCAGCCGCAATCTCGCTCGAGACGCATTTGTTCTGGTCGTGAACTCTCCCCATCTCCTTCAGGCGCGGCGCGAGATCCACCGCCGACTGGACAAGGCTTTGCGCAGATGGCGGCGCAGAACGCTCGGTGGAGAAATTCGCCAAGGCAGGTGTGGCTTGCATGCTGGCCTTCAATGCCTGGTCGCTCACAGCGCCAGCTCCACGTTGGAATATCTGCCGGCCGCATACACGAGTGCTGGAGCTGGCGGTTCCATGGAGTTCATGCCTCCAACGGCGCCGTAGACAACCGTGTGGTCTCCCACGCGCTGCCATTCGGAAACTTCGCAGATGAATGAGGCGTTGGCACCATGGAGAATGGGGACCCCGCGCTCGAAGGCCCACGTTCCAGGTGCGCCCTTGTCGGGCTTGCCGCCGTAGTACTGGGAAACGGCGTCTTGTCCGGAAGAGAGAACGTTGACAGAGAACTCGCCACACTCGCGCAGTATGGGGAGCAGCGAGCTCTCGTTGCGGATGCAGCAGAGCAAAAGCAGAGGGTCTAGGCTGACGGCGGTGACTGCGCTTGCAGTCATCGCGACGAATCCGGCCGGCGCGGTCTCGTGGGAAACCGCAATGACCGTAACGCCGGTCACGAAGCGGCTCATGAGTGAGCGGAACTTGCGTGTGGAGATGTCTGACATGGTGAGCCCCAAGTGAAAGATGGCGAACTCAACTCTATGTTTCGACCCCGGAATTCGTCTGTATAGCGAGATACGGAAGGGCTCGAAAGTGCAATGAAGACGTCAAGGAACCCTACGCAACCTGATTTGGAACTCATTCGTTCGCTTGCAACGAGCCTCGCTTGACCTGATCGGTCTCCTGGCTCTCGAACAGCGCCTTGAAATTCCCCTCGCCAAAACCGTCCTCGCCCCGGCGCTCGATGATTTCGAAGAAAACGGGACCAATCTGTCTGCGGGTGAAGCGCTGCAGCAGGATGCGATCGCTTCCCTTGCCATCCACCAGAATGCCGCGCTTGCGAATCGACGCCAGGTCCTGGCCATGGCCCGGCACGCGTTTGTCGAGCATGTCGTAATACACCGCAGGCGGTGCATCCATGAATTCAACGCCATGCCGCTCCAGGAAATCGATGGTCTTCTCGAGATTGGACGACAACAGGGCAATGTGCTGAATGCCCTCGCCGTTGTAGTCGCGGATGAATTCGTCGTTCTGATTCAAGACGCCGGGCTGATCGTGAGCCGCTGCTGCGATGGGGATGGAAACCTTGCCGCAAGGGCTCACCATCGAGCGCGCACGCATGCCGGTCATCTTGCCTTTGACATCGAGATATTGCTTTTGCGTGAAGTCGAATGTGTTCTTGTAGAAGTCGGCCCACAGGTCGAGGTTGGCCGGGCGCACGATGTTCGAGGTGTGGTCGATCGCGATGATCGACGCGTCTTGCTGCTCCATTGGCATCGCGTAGGGCGCGGAATATTCCTCGGCCAGCGATCCACTCACGAAGTAGACCAAGCTGCCACCGATCCCGATGATCGCTGGCGCTTCGATCGCAAATGCGCCCTCTGCGTCGGGAATGGCCTCGCTCGCGCCACCGCTGAGCGCTTGGCTCAGCGCCAATTGCGCATCGTCCACCTTGATACCGATGGCACGGACCGATGTCCCATGAACGTCGCGGAAAGGATTGGGCGCGGGGTTCACGATGAAGCTCGCTCCGTTCTGCTGCATCAGCACCGCCGATGTTCTGGGCGATTGGCCAACGGCCTTGAAGCCAAATTTTGCGAACAACGGAACGAGCTCGTCCAAGCTCGTGCACACGAACTCGACGAAGGAAAAACCATCGGTGGTGACTTGATTTCGGTTCATGCTTGGACTCACAATATCGTTAGCGAAGGCTAAATTTTCCGGTCGATATCAATGAAGTGGTCTTTGCTAATTAAAGCGACGTGCGACTGAAGGAGCAAAATTCTTGGAAACGGCAGAGCGAAACTTTCTTGACTCGATCGACCTGAAATTGGTCCAGTTGCTGCTCGTCGACGGGCGGGCATCTTTCAAATCGTTGGCCGCCGAGGTGGGCCTGACCGGTCCTGCTTGCGCAGAGCGTGTTCGAAAGCTAAAGGAGCGCGGCGTCATCACGGGCTACCGCGCGGAGGTCGACTGGGCCAAGCTGGGCTTCCCGATCGATGCGGTCATCCGAATTGGCGCCGCGGCGGAACAGGGGCAGAGCTTGCTGAAGGCGTTTCGGGACACTCCCAACGTCATCGAAGTGCTCAGGGTCACGGGCTCCGACAGTTATGTCCTGCGCGTTCTGGTCCGGTCGAGCCAGCAGCTGGAACAGGTCATCGACAGGATCGGAACCTACGGCACCGTCACGACTTCACTGGTGCTCTCGGCCCCCATGCGCCAGGCGGAACGCAGCGCCTCCGCCATGCTTGCAACCCACTGAGCTCCCGGATCCGCAATTCACGTACGCAACCGCCATGGAAGAGCCCATTGAATCCGGACGTTCCGCCGAGGCGAAGGCGGAGCTGACCACCACCTGGCACATGGACGAATGCCATGCGAATGTGTTTTTGGCAGCGGAGCACTTGGGACGGCGCAGGCTGGTGACCAAGGGCTCGACCCTCTACCGTCAACGGGACATCAGCTCGGTCTTCCATTTCGTGGTCAAGGGGCGGATTCAGGTGTCCGTTTTTCAACAGGATGGCACCGTGTTCATCCTCGAGGTGATGGGGCCCTGGTCCATCTGCGGCGAAGGGGCTGCGATCGATTCCCATCCGAGGATCGCAAGTGCGGTTGCTCTGGAAGACTGCGAGCTCATCGAGTTCGACTTTCACAAGATCAAGCAGGAATTCGCTTCGCATCCCGACCTTGCAGTGGCATTGCTCCACGTGGTGGCTACCAAGCAGCGCGTGCTGGGCATGAAGATTCAATTCATGGCGATGCCCAAGCCCGAATTGCGTATCGGCGAACTCCTGGCAAGACTTTCCGAACTTTATGGAAAGCCGGACGAGGAGGGCATCTTCATCAGCATCCTGCTCACTCACGACCAAATCGCGGCCATGACCGGCACAAGCAGGGTCACGGTGACCCGCGCGCTCACTCGCCTCAAGCAGGAGGGCGTCATCACGAACCGCGGACGCCGTTTCTGGGTGTTGGACAAGGCGCGCCTCTGCATCTAGTGCGCTGTCCCGCGCCGCGCAGATCAGTCTCCGACGAGCCTCACGGGAAAGAACGGCTCAAGCCATTCGCCGATGCTGAACAACACATCTTCCCGGCCTTTCGCTGCAACGAACTGCACGCCGATCGGCATGGCCGAACTTCCGGGCCATACCGGGTAGCTGAGCGCGGGCACATGTGAAACATTGAAGGCCGGGGTGTATGGATTCCATGACATCCAATCGTCGCTGGGCCAGTCGGCGGGGGTGTTCCGGCCTGCGGCGAAAGCGCTGATCGGCATCGTCGGCAACATCAGCACGTCGATGTCATCGAACAGCGCATGCAGCGCGTTCGCACGCACATCGCGTTGCTGCATCAGTTGCATGAGATCGGAGAACCTGCAATCCTCAAGGTCGCTGACAAAGCGAATGAGTCCTGGGTCCAGGCGCCAGCGCTCGTGCTCAGGAACGGCTTTCACTGCCGCTGAGCAGCCCACGCGGTAGAGAAGCTTGCCCACTTCGGACGCGCCGCGCACGTCATAGTCGACCTCCTGTACCTGGAATCCACCGGCTGTCAGCTGGGCAAGTACAAGCTCCATGCCTGCCTTCACGTCGGCATGGCTGTCGTCCCATCGGTTCGACTTGAGAAGCCCGATGCGCAGTACTTTGGCATCGCCCGGCTCGCGCATCTCAGCAAGACCCACGGATGTCCAGTCGAGGCCGCTGGGCCCGGCGATGGTCGAGAGCGCGTCTCGCAGTTCGCTCATGCTGGCGGCCAACGGCCCGCTGTGGACGACGTTGAGAAATGCGCTGGGCAGTGGCGTTGCGGGAATGCGCCCGAACGTCGGCTTGAGTCCGATGACACCTGCGAACGCCGCAGGAATCCGCACCGATCCGCCCGCATCGCTCCCGATGGAGACACGCGTGACGCCAGCGGCGACAGCTGCAGCACAGCCACCGCTGCTCCCGCCAGGCGTGAGATCGAGATTCCAGGGGTTTCTTGTGATGCCGAAGCCGGGGCTGTCGGTCACACCCTTCCAGTTGAACTCTGGCGCGCGCGTCTTGCCAAGGACCACGGCACCCGACCGTAGAAGGCGATCCGCGAATACAGCACTCATGGCCATGGGATCGGACGTCGTGGTGAGAGATCCACGACGCGAAGGCCATCCCTTGACCGCCACGAATTCCTTGACGGTGATCGGTACACCATCGAGCGGCCCGAGCGCAGCGCCGGCTCGCCAGCGTTGTTCAGACGCGGCCGCGGCCGCAAGGCTGCGTTTGCGGTCGATCAATGCAAACGCATTCAGCGATTCATCGACACGCGCTGCGTGCTCGAGGGCAGACTCGGCGACTGCAACGGGGGAGAGTTGTCTCGAACGGTATTTCCGACGCAGTGCGTCATAAGACAGGCGGTGCAACATTCAGATCGCCTTCTCGGTGTTCGAAGCGGTCTGGCCGACACCCGCTGATTTCTTCGAGGATCCCAAGTAGATCTCCTTCAGATGTGGATCGTTCAGCAGGTCGTTACCGCTGCCTTGCTTGATGATTTTTCCGAGCTCGATGAGGTACGCGCGATCAGCAGCGCGCAACGCCAGGTGGGCGTTCTGCTCGACGAGCACCACGGTCAGGCCTTCTTGTTTCTTCAGCTCGACGATCACGTTCATGATCTGCTGCACCACCAGGGGCGCCAGGCCGATGGACGGCTCGTCGAGCAGGAGAATGCGCGGCCTTGCGATCAGCGCGCGGCCGATCGCAACCATCTGCTGCTGGCCGCCCGACAGCGTTCCGGCGAGCTGGTTCTTTCGCTCCTCTAGTACCGGGAAGAGGCGATAGATACGCTGAACCTCTTCGCGAAACGAAACCTTCTTCCTGTTGCCGTAGGTGCCGATCTGCAGGTTATCTTCAACGCGCATCGATCCGAAGAGCGAGCGCTTCTCGGGCACCAGATACATGCCCATGTGCACGCGCTCCTCGACCGGGACCCGGCCCAGCGACACGCCGTCCAGCGCCACGCGGCCGGATTCCGCCGCCAGCGCACCCATCACGGCCTTGAGCAGCGTTGTCTTGCCCGCGCCGTTCGCGCCGATCAGGGACACGAGTTCGCCCTGCTGTACATCGAAGCTGATGCCGTTGACAGCTTTCACCTGGCCGTAGGCCACGCACAGTCGTTCGACAGACAGCGCACTCATGAGGCCACTCCAAGGTAGGCATTGATCACGGCGGGATCCTGCTGCACGCATTCAGGGGTGCCCGATGCCAGCAGGGCGCCGTAGTTCAGAACGAAGATGTGATCGGCGCAACCCATCACCAGCTCCATGTCGTGCTCGACGATCAGCACGGTCATGCCGTTGTCGTCGCGCAGCGATTGCAGGAGCTTCGAGAGATGCGCCTTCTCGGGCGCACGCAGACCCGCCGCCGGCTCGTCGAGGAGCAGGATGTCCGGCTTGGCCATGAGGGCGCGCGCAACTTCCACGAGGCGCTGGCTGCCCAGCGGCAAGGATCCGACAGGTGTCGTCTCGGCACCGACGAGACCGACGCGACGAATGACGACCAAGGCTTCGCCGATCAGTCGGGTTTCCTCTGCTCGATCTCGCCCCAACGCCGCAGTCAGGATGCCCGATCGGCCGCCGTTGTAGCCGCCGATGAGCACGTTCTGCAACACGTCGAGCTCCTGAACCAGCTGCACATGCTGAAACGTTCTTGCAATGCCGCTGCCGACAACCTGATCGATCCCGAGTCTTAGCGGGGCACCGTCGAGCGTCACATCTCCGTGGGTTGCGGGGAACATCCCGGTCATCAAGTTGAAGAGCGTTGATTTGCCTGCGCCATTCGGACCGATGAGTCCTGTGATCTGTGCGGGAGGGATCGCAATGGACACATCCGACAGGGCGGTGAGTCCGCCGAACTTCTTGGTCAGGCCCTGCACGGTGAGCGCACTGCGCCTGGATCGATGCGATGCAAACGGGGCATTGCCCGAACTCGGAACCTTCACGTCGCTGCGAAGCTTGATCCAGGTGAGCAGGCCATCGGGCCAGCGCAGCAGCGTGACGATCAGCACCGCCCCGAAGACCATGGTCTCCAGCTGGCCCGGAATGCCCAGTTGCGTCGCGATCAGGTACTGCGCCGTCAACTCCAGGAGCGTGAAGAAGATGACGCCGAGGATCGGACCCAGGGGATGCGCCACGCCGCCCAGCACGACCATGATCAGCAGATTGAACGAGGTCCCGATCGAGAACGAAGAAGGGCTCAGGAACTGCATGTAGTACGCATACATCGAACCGGCCAGGCCCGCGAGTGCGGCAGACAGCACGAAGATCTGCGTCTTGATGGACGCGACATCGACGCCGAAGGCCGCGGCCATCGTGCTGTTGCTCTTGAGTGCGCGAGCAACCCGGCCTATGCGCCCGCGATAGATGCGCAGGAAGCAGAACAACACCAACGCGACGACGACCCAGATCAGAAGGGCCATGGCGCGCGTCTCCAGGTGCAGGCCACCGACCCGCATCGCAGGCACGTTGTCCAGGCCGGAGGCGCCGCCCGTGATGTCGATGGCTGCAACGAAACACACTGAGATGGCCATGCCGTACGCGAGCGTCGCCAAGGGAAGGTAGTGCCCCTTCAAATGAAGCGTGAGCTTCCCGAGGCCATAGCCGATCAGGGCGCACACTGCGACTGCGGCCGGAATGGCCGCGAGCGGCGGCAGCCCCGCTTTCGTCGTCAGCAGTGCTGCACCGTACGCACCCAGGCCGAGGAAGGCCGCGTGTCCGAGCGAAAGTTGCCCTGTCGCAAGGAGGAACGCAAGCCCGAGGCACACGATGGAATTGATCCCCGCAACGGCGATAAGGCCGACGTAGTACGTCGAAGTCGTGGCCAGCAGCACGAGGATGATCGCCGTCAATGCAGCGATAAAAGATTGCTCTCTCTTCATTGTTTGCCTTCAGTGCGAGTCCAGGTCGTCGCTGTATCTGTTTCGCCAGAGAAGAATGGGAATCACGAGAGAGAAAACCAAGGCATCTCGAAAGGAGCTGCTGAAAAAAGAGGAAAAGGACTCGAAGATCCCGACGGAGAAGACGCCGGACAGTGCAATCGGATAGTTGATGAGCCCGCCCATGGCGGCGCCCACGAAACCCTTGAGCCCGACGACGAATCCCATTTCGTAGTTCGCGGTCACCAGCGGTGCCAGAAGCATCCCGCTCAGGCCGGAGAACGCGGCAGCAATGAAGTAGCTCAGCCGCCCTACAACCCCCACAGGAATACCGCAGTACTGCGCACCCTCCCGGTTGATCGAAGCCGCACGCAGCGCCTTGCCGATCAGGGTTTGCCGGAAGAAAACGAACAGGGCCAATGTGAGAACGATCGCGGCGGCCAGGATGATGATCGACTGCATCGCCATATCGACGCCACCCAGGCTGACCCTCTCACTGCTGATCGGGCTGATGGTCTGGGGATCAGCGCCCCAAAGAAGCAGTGCGAGCGGATGCAGGATCAAGGAAACGCCGACAGTGCAGATGAGCAGGACAACTGGTGGGTTGCCTGGATTGGGCTCGACGGTGAACCGATAGACGATGGGCCCCATCGAGGCCACCAACGCGAGCGCAGCCAGCATCTGCAGTGCCATCGACGATGTCTTTTGCGCGAGCACGGCGAGCGCAATGAGCACCGCCGCGGCCGCAGCGTACCGGGCCAGCGTGCGCAACCAACTGCGCTTTGCGACCACCGCACCGCGAATGTCGAGAAGCAGCGAGACAAATCCCGCCCCCGCGACAACATAGAGCACCGGCGCCAACGTGCCCTGGGCAAAACTCGCGAAACTCAGTGCGCCAAAAGTGACGTACTCACCTTGGGCAACGTTGACGACGCGCGTTGTCGTGTAGACCAGGATGAGGGACAGGCCAACGAGCGCGTAGACCGCCCCATTGGTCACGCCGTCGAGGCTCAGGAACAGTGCGGAGTACCAATCCATGCTCAGTCGCCCAGCAGTTCGAAACGGCCGTTCTTGACCGTCACCAGAAACAGGGTGCGAACGTCGAGACCCACATGATCGGTGGGGGTGTAGTTGAAAACGCCCACCGTGCCCACGTATTCGCGGGTGCGCTCCATCTCGGCGCGCAGATCCTTGCGGGCCGTGCCGAGGTCACCAGTCTTGCCCGAGGCCACATAGCGCTTCAGGGCGGAGATTGATAAGCCAACTGCGTCGTAGCCCTGCGTGGCGAAGATCTCGGCCTTGCCATCCCCATACTTCGCGTCGTATTCCTTGACGAAGCTGGTGATCACGGGAACGAGCGGGTTGGTCTTCTCCAGATCCTTGTAGACCGTGATTGGCGTGGCCCCGACGATCGCGCCTTCTACTGCGGTCTTACCGATGGACAGAAAGCTCGTCGTTGGTGCGCCGGCGCTGTGATAGATCGGCCCGGTGTAGCCCACTCGCTTGAGGGCTTCGTGTGCCAGTGCGGCCGAGGGCGGGACGGTGTGAAAGTAAACCGCGTCCGGCTTGCTGCGAGCCACCCGCAACGCCTGGGGCGCGAAGTTCGTGTCCGCGCGGCCAAAGCGTTCCGAGGCCAGGATCTTGATGCCCTTTTTCTCCGTCAATTGTTTGAACTCGACCCAGCCACCCTCGCCGTAGGAGTCGTCCAGGCCCATGAATGCGACTGTCTTGACGCCGTGCTTCACCATGTGGTCGAGCGTGTGGTTGATCATCAGACGGTCCGTGATCGGCGTCTTGAACATGAAGGTTTTTTCGGCTGAAGGTTCGACAACCGTGGCAGACGCCGACATGGACATGGCCGTCACGCCGCCTTCCTCGACAACCTTGGCGATGGCGAGGGAAGACGGTGTCGTGGTGCAGCAGATCACCATATGGACCTGGTCGTCCTGGATCAGCTTTCGAACTGCATTCACCGACTTTGTCGGATCGGAAGCGTCATCGTATTTGACGAACTTCACTTTGAAAGGCAGTGATTTGTCGGCGGCAATCTTCTCTTCGGCGAGATTGATCGCAGCGGTGGCGGGCGCAGCAATCACTGACGCAGCCCCTGTCACCGAAGTCACGATACCGATCTTGAACTCGGGCAACTCGGCAGCAAAACCGGCGGCCGCGAACAACGAGAGCCCTAGCACCAATCCAAACTTAATCCGCATGGGGATACTCCATCAAAATCGAACAAAGAAGCTGCGCGCACCGGGGAGCCGAAGCGCGTGAATAAATTATTCGCAAGGTGGTGCTTTGGCTTCGTATCTCTGGATACCAATGCATCGCTCGGCACGAAATTTGCACCAGCGTTTTCGCGAGGTGCCTGGCGCACCAGTGTGTGAGGTTCAGCCCAGCAACAGGGCGTCATCGGCAATCGCCTCTCCGCGGTGGCGTTCGAACATCCGCAGGAGATCGGGCACACCCAACCCCTCTCTCTCCTTGCCGCTCACGTCCAGGACAACACGGCCCTCATGCAGCATGATGGTGCGCGATCCGTGGTCGAGGGCCTGGCGCATGCTGTGCGTCACCATCATCGTCGTGAGGTTTCGTTCCTGAACGATCCTGTCGGTGAGGTCGAGGACGAACGCCGCGGTCTTCGGATCAAGCGCCGCAGTGTGTTCGTCCAGAAGCAGGATGCGTGACGGATGAAGCGATGCCATGAGAAGACTGACCGCTTGACGCTGCCCGCCCGAGAGCGTTCCCATGCGGTCGCCAAGCCGGTTCTCGAGCCCGAGATTCAAGGTCCTGAGCTGTTCGCGAAACACCTCGCGCAAGCGCCGATTGAGTGCAAAGCGCAGCGTTCTCACTTCGCCGCGTTGCCACGCCAACGCAAGATTCTCTTCAATCGTCAAAGCCTCGCACGTACCAGCCATCGGATCTTGGAAGACCCGGGCGACGAGCTTGCTGCGCTGCCATGCGTTCAGGTTGGTTACCTCTGCGTCGTCAATGCGGATGCTTCCTTCATCCACGAAAAGGTCACCACTGAGCGCGTTGAGAAACGTGGACTTCCCGGCGCCGTTCGAGCCGATCACGGTCACGAACTGCCCGCTCTCGATGGTGAGGCTGAGCCCGCGAAGGGCTCGGATCTCCATCGGCGTTCCCGCGTGGAACGTGACTCGCAGGTCTTGTGCTTTCAGCATGGTCAGACCTCCCGCCGGGTTGCGGTGCGAGCGGGAAGCCAGCTCAGCAACCTTCTCTTGTAGACGGGCATCAGGAGTGCTATCGTCACGAGCACCGCGGTGACGAGATTCAGGTCCTGGGCCTTGAGGCCGACGAAGTCGCTGTTGAGTGCCACAGCGATGAACAGTCGATAGAGGACCGCACCCAGCACGCAGCCCAGTGTCGCGACAACGATGCCCTTCCCGGGCATAAGCGTCTCTCCGATGATGACTGCCGCCAGACCGATCACGATGGTTCCTATGCCCATGGAGATATCCGCGCCGCCCTGCGACTGGGCGAACAGCGCACCCGCCAGCGCAACGATTCCGTTCGAAATGGCGAGGCCTGTCAGTGCGAGCCGGTCCGTCGAGATCCCCTGCGCACGCGCCATGCGGGCATTGCCCCCGGTTGCTCGCATGGCGAGACCGAGCGCCGAAGAAAAGTAGAGGTCGAGGATCACTTTCGTCGCGAGAACGATGACCAGTAGGATCAGTGGCTTCATCCAGAAGTCCTGCAGGCCGCCGGGATCGAGCAGGGTGAACACCGTTGGCTCGCTGATCAAGGCCACGTTGGGCTTGCCCATCACGCGCAGGTTGACCGAGTACAGGGCAATCATCACCAGGATGCCGGCGAGCAACTGCATGATCTTCAGCTTGACGTGAAGCCAGCCGGTCAGAAGGCCGGCGCCCGCACCGGCAAGGAACGCAACGCAGGTTGCAACGCAAGGGTTCCAGCCCGCGACGATCAAGGATGCGGCAACCGCCGCACCGAGCGGAAAGCTCCCGTCAACCGTGAGGTCGGGGAAGTTAATGACTCGAAAGGAGATGTAGACGCCGAGGGCGACCAGGCCAAAGATCAGGCCGATCTCGAGCGCGCCAAGGAAAGCGATGAGGGACATGGAGGCGTGCTCGATGAACTCAGTCGTAGACCTTCCTGGCTGATTTCAGAAGTTCATCCGAGAGCACGACGCCCTGTTTTTGGGCCGCGCTTTTGCTCACATTCAGCTCGAAGGTGGGACTGGTCTCGGGAGCGATGGCTCCGGGCGATTCGCCTTTGAGAATCCGGACAACCTGCTTGCCGGTTTGCCGTCCGAGGTCGTAGTAGTTCAGCCCGAGTGCTGCGACAGCACCTCGCTTCACCACATCGGTGTCCGCCGCAATCAATGGGATCCTCGCCTGATTCGCGACCTTGACGTATCCCTCGAACGCGGATGTGACGTTGTTGTCCGTGGGGGCGTAGAACACATCCACTTTTCCAACGAGGCTCTGCACGGCGCTGGAAACGTCGACCGTGCGTGCGGCAGCGGCACCGATCACCGAGAGGCCGGTCCCTTTCGTCGCCGCCTTGAGCGCCTCGACCATCACGACCGAATTCGCCTCACCCGGGCTGTACACGACGCCTATGCGTTTGACACCGGGCACGATCTTCTTGATGAGGTCGATGTGCTTGTCCAGTGGAGACATGTCGGACACGCCGGTCACATTCCCGCCCGATGCCTTCCACGACTTCACGAGCTTTGCATCCACCGGATCGGTCACGGCGCTGAACACCACCGGAATGTCCCGGGTCGCGGCAACAACCGCCTGCGCGGACGGCGTGGACACCGCCACGATGACGTTAGGCCTGTCGCCGATGAACTTGCGGGCGATTTGCACCGCCGTTGCGTTGTTGCCTTGGGCGCTCTGGTACTCGAGATGAAGATTCTTCCCCTCCACGTAGCCGGCGGCCGCCAGCTCGTCTGTCACCCCCTTGCGCGAGGCATCCAGAGCAGGGTGGTCGACGATGGCGGTCACGGCAACGCGGTATTGCTGCGCGTGAGCGGCACCGGCAAACATGCCGGCGAAGACGAGGCTGCCGAGCACGGCGCGGATGCGGGAATTTCTCATGGGGATGTCTCCTTCGTGATTCGAACTGGCGGGTGACCCGCAAAGGCAAGTGCCTGTGCGCAGGTCTTTCCTGCCATGAAATTCTCGAAGGGCAACGCAGGGTGACTACTTTGGTTTTGAAAGCCGCCGGGTACTCCCGGCACTTTTATCGTTCACCCGCACGGTGCGAGCTTTGCGCCCGCTGCGAATTACGGGATAACCCTGGCCGACGGCGCATCGCGGCCGTTACCGCGATGCAAGGACGACTGTAGGGAGCAGCTCGCACGCTGGTCTGCCGATCGCCGTCATTACTTCCTCGGCAACTGAGTGTCGGAATGCTGCCACGTTGTCGTGACTAGCCATCTGCGCGCTTTGGTCCTGAGTCTGAGATCGCCGTCAACATGAGTTGCCAGGACGCTTACTTTGCATGTTCGCCGCGTACGATGCACTCCCCTGTCTCTAGATCGAAATGCGACGAAACTTGGGAAGCAGCTCAGTGGGTCGGGTGCTCGACATCGATCTGAATCTACCGCGCATCGTCATACAGCTGCGCATGCCGGTCGCGGCGGTTGGCCTCGAGTGAGGCGACGACGTACAGTGTCACTAGCGCGCCAAGCGCATCAAGTCCGAGCCCACTCCCCTAACAGGCCGGGACTGCGCACATAAGGACGAGCAGAGGAAGCTCATGGGTCAAGCGACCCATTCGATCTGCTTTAGGGTCAAGTCCTTGAATCATCAGTTGGTTCCTGGCGGACAAACAGGCACATACGTACCGAAGATGCCCCGTTCGACGTCAGGACCAAGGCTCTGAGCCGCTGCATTGGCATCGGCAGGATTGGCATAGGCGAAGAACCACCACCATTGGACACCATGATCGCCGGGGCGCAGCCACGGATAGGTGAGCCGTTCGTTGGGCACCAACCGTTGGTTGGCGGGAATGGCTTCCGCCGGATGAGCGATTGGGGCTCGTGCGCCGCCGACGATTCCCAGCACTACTCCGAATTGGCGCTGGGCGCAGACCGCAGCATGCGGGACCGTGCCCTCGATGACAAGCTCTTGCGTGCGAAGAACGTCTCGCATCGCCAGAAATTCTTCGTCCTGCAACGTCCGGGCAGCAGGTAGAACTGCAAGATTGGAAGCAGGCTGAGGCTCATGCGCCTCGACGACCTTGAGCGCCGTCACGTCACCGCCCAACAGTCGTTCGGCAGCGAGATGGGAATTCAGTGGAAAAATGGTCTGTGGGGCGACCATTGCAAGATCGATGGTGACGGCGCCGAACACACTGGAAAATGGGATGCCCCGGGTCGACAACGCCGGCCGGTTCGATACACCCGTTGAAATGAAGCGCTTCTTCCAACCGCGCGTATGGCTCAGAAGTTGCTGGGACATTTGGAGGGCGGTTCCTGCAAGCACTGCATGGCGCGCTTTCCGGGGGCCCGAGTAGATTTCGCCCCCCTGGGCACCAATGCCTGGATGCGGTGCCTGAAGGTCTTGGTCAAGGTTGAGATTGTGGGCGTCCGACTGGTTGAGGCCGCGAGCGACAAAGCGCCTAACGTAGGTGTCCGTATTCGGAGCGTAGATATAGTGTTTTCCTGGTTTGGCGATGCGCTCAAAAACGGGCGACAGCACTCCGGCGGGTTGAGGAGCAATAGGCTGAAACCGGAAACTTCCGAAAGTGACTGTGCCGAGCACGACGAGCGTGTTCTGGACGTCGCGTACCGTGGAGTGGCGCGCCAAGATCCGGATGGAATCATCGCGCATCAGATTGACGGACGAAGGATCTTCGCTGAATTGAATTTGTCCGGCGCATCGCTTGAGCAGCAGGCTAGCGAGGTCGTGCCAGTCCTTGCCGTGCTGCAGGTGCGCCTTTTCATATGCGTGAAGAATGGGATGCGCGTTCCCGCCCACGCCTAGTGCCAGTGCATTCTGCATCACTTGGTGGTCCACGGCGGCTAGCGCGCGCTTCTCCCGCGCGTACGTGTCGAAAATGCTGGCTATCTTCGCGACGAGAAACGCCCAGTCGGCAGGCACGGGTGCCGCAGGGATGAACTCGAACTTGTGCCGGAAGGCGGCCTGCAGAAACAAGCCCTTCGACAACGGTGCCGGTCCGGGTGCCGATGGCACCGCGGAAAAGTCAGGAGCGGCACCATCGCAAAGCGTTGCTACGACCGCGTCCGCAAAACGATCAGCTTCGGCCTCCAGTTCGGGATCTTCGAGCAGGACAGCTCGCTCGAGTGGCGCGGCAAGGATTCGGTGCTGGAGCGTGTGCGCCAGTTCGTGAGCCAGAAGCCGCAGGCCCTCGCGTGTCGCGACGGAAGGCGCGTCGTGCGCAAGTAGAACATCGCGTCCGGCGGCCAGGCCCCACATGCCTAAGCGAGACGGCAATGCAGAACGCCGGATGGTGGTGCCCGAAAAATCGACCCCGAACTGATGCTGGATTTCCCTTGACCGGTCGTGCGCGAGATGAACTTCCAAAATGTTTCTAGACGGTTTTGTCACTTTGACCTGTCTCCATCAGTTGTGCCAACGTTGAGTTAGTGAGGCCAAGGTTGCGCAGACTGCTTGACCTCCGGTGATTGAAGTGGCTTTTTTTCTCAAGAGATTCGCGCTACCTAATAGCGCGCAACAAGCGTTGTTCGCTGCAAACGCTCTCCCCGACTCTAGTTGCAAAGTGATTAAATTAGGACGACACAAACTCCCCAGTTCATGTGAGGTGCCATTGGCCCGAGACACGCTCCTGGAGATGAAGAATTACCCGCTCCGGGTTGACAGTGTTTTCGCCATTGATGACCGCATCCTTCAACGCATCGCCACAGGCCTTGACGATGTCGGAAGGAGATCGCCCCTTCGCATGGCGAGCCAATTCCTCGTAATTTATGGATGGCGAGCTATCCCTTGGTCAAGATGGGATGGCTGCTCGCTTACTGATGTTTCGCGGCAAGCGCGATAGGTCGAATTCCAAACACGCAACGCCGGCGGCCCTGATACGGCGCCACTGGTCGCCGTCTATCGGGTTGGTAACTGTGACTTCGATGGCCATCCCGTAAGGGGCACTGCCGTCTCGTCCGCACGATTCCACCAAGACGTCTGGGCGCATGTGCTCCAGCGGAGATTCGACTCGAGCGCTCTCGAATCGCCTCCAGTGGTGTCGGATTTCGAGAGAGTCCTCGCGAATCTCAGCGATGGCATAGGTCGGCTCGCAGGCTACGCTGATACTGGGGACATGCAGTTCGACCATTGAGGCGATCAGGTGCTTCGCCGTCCAATGCAGCCGTGTCTCGTAGGTTGGACTCCGCCCGATGTGCGGCACAGCCTCATCGGCACCGCATCGAGCGCTTCGATGGCCGCGGCCATGCCGTAGCCTGCCATTTCCTGCCCGGTCTCACCGTCTACCGGATCGAACGGTGGGCCGGACCACTCGCCTCCCTCGACGAGAACTTGCCGTCGTCCGCTCGGCCGCTGCAATCCACCAATCGGGTCGATGAGAACCGCTGGCAGGGGCGCTACGCTCGTTGCTATCAAATTCTCGTCCGCCTCCCTTGGCGTGAGCTCGAATTTGGAGTGACCAACACTATCGCTTTCGAGACCGAGAAGAAATCGCTTTCTGTGGTCCTTCGGTAGCCGCCTCGGTTTCCTTAAGCTCCCGCTTGATAGCGTTCCCTTTGGTCGACACCGCGTCCCCGGCCCTGACCAGGTACGAGGCAGTGACGACCACCTGTCCGTTTACAGTTACAGCCTTATGTGCCAAAAGCTGGCGCGCCTCAGTTCGCGTAGAACTGAATCCCATGCGGTAGACAACGTTATCTAGTCTGGCTTCCAAGAGATTCAGCAGATTCGTTTCAGTATTGCCCGCGCGATGCTCCGCCGCGGTCAAGTAGGCGCGGAACTGACGCTCTAGGACACCGTATTGGCGCTTAAGCCGCTGTTTTTCTCGCAACTGCAAGTCACTGGGTGCGAGATCTCTAGCGATTCCGGGCTCGTCGCGAACTCGTCGTCCCAGAGCTTGCTCCTCGGCATTCGAAACCTCTTCGCGCAGCAACTCCGCCTTTGGTTTGGGTTCGCGCTTCTTTTCCTTTGGGTTGAATGGAGTCAGAGGATAAGTACCAACGGTCGCTTGACTCACCACGTTTGAAGGACCAGTCGAGATCAATGTGCCTCGAGTTCGATTTGAGATGATCACGTCTTCGAGGACTGTCAATCGCATTTCTGTATGTCGCAGATCGGCGTCTGAAAAGTCTGCTTGGGAAAAGTCGCTTCGGTTAAGGATGGTTGACCGCATGACCGATTGTTTGAAGCTAGCGCCGCGATAGGAGCCCGACATCATCATTGCTGCTGAAAGATCAGCACCCTGAAAATTGGCATGCTCGGCAACAACTTGAAGGAGGTCGGCCACAGCCATCGAACTGTCGCGAAAATCCGTGAGACGAAGAATGGAACCTTGTAGGCAGATATTCCTCATGTTGCAATCGCGCAAGGCACCATAGCTCAGATCGCAAAAGCTAAGGTCAACCTCACATAGATCCAAACCCACTAGTTGAAGGCCGCGGAGATCGTCAAGGCCGGCAACCCTGCTTGCATCTCTTGGCATCTGTTTCAGCCCCTCCGACCAATTGGGCGCTTTTTGCCTTAGCGCGGCAATCAATGCCTTGATCAACTTTTTGGTGCCAGCCGTCGTCCAGCGCGCTCTAAGTGCTGCGATCTTTTCAGTTGGAACTAGCGGCGCGGATTGAGTTTCCATGTTCGAACCAAAAGTGTAGGACTTCCATCGACGATTCGGCCTGCCTCCACAACACCAGCCCGGATCACTTGCAGACATGTGATCTCAGCAGGGATCGCGTGCTCCAGTTCAGCCGCTGTCGGGCAGTCACCATATTTTCCAGGAAGAAGGGGGACTCGCCCTTGCAGTTCCTTTTCAACGTCCCACGAAGAAGTTGCTCCAACTTCGTACACCCAGCCGCCTACATCGGCCCAATGTACAGCCCCTTGTCCGTATGGCGAGATGAGCGGCTTTGCTGTAGTCCCTCGGAAGGCGCTTTGGTCATTCCCCTTGACATGCTCGAGGAGACGGCGGTCCGTGCCCTTTGGAGGAATTCCGCCAGAAAAGACTTTATCAGGGGAGAAGAGAGAAGTTCCATGAAAGCCTCCAGCATTTGAAGTGCATGGAATTTCTCGCCCGCTCGGAAGAATGGCTCGCATGTCTCCGGCTGGCAACGCGCCCCGATCCGCCATTTCATGCTCCTCGTTTCTGACCTCTATCCAAATTCTACGTGTACTAGTCTACGCTTCGGGAAGGCAGAAATATGGTTTCTTGGCAGTTACTTGCTTTGAGCAATCTCTGCTCAGGACTCGCGTCGGCGCCGTCTTCGGTTGCAGGCCCAGATGTTGTGGTGCAGCCTGCATGGCAAAGACTTCTCGGGCACCTCCGCGGAAACTAATGGTCGCGGAGGTGGCGGCCGTTGGTTATAGTCCCACGAGTTTCACTGCTTATGGGGCTTGATGTCTCGCGTGAGCGAAAGTCTCTTGCAGATTCGATAGATACGTTCGGGTGGCCTCCCGGTTCATGGCCAAATAGTCTGGTCGTGTCCATTGACCGTTTCGAATAACTGCGCAGTAGTCGCCGACCGCTGGAATCTGGATGTGCTTTTGCGCACTTGACTTTGCTATCACCAACAGAACGAAATTTGAAATGAGGATCTGAACCGCATGCTCACCCAGCACTCTATCTAGTAGATTCTCTCGATGCCCCATCGGTTGTGTTTCATCGTAGACGATTGCGAATATAGGTAAGTTCATATCGCGTGATCGCTCGATTGCAGACTCCAAGGAATATGTCAGTCGATCGCGTAACGCATGAAGTCCTGAAAATTCTGCAGGTATATCTGCGAGATCCTCCTCAAGGATTCGAAGCATATCCGCTTCAACCGCGTTCTTGATGATGGTATCTAGCGATTCATCTTCAAGCTGTGTATTCATCCGCGCTCGGTATACCTCTCCATGGGATGTGTACCAAACAAGCTCTCTACCTGAGACTTCCACCCATAGATAGGTACAAAGCCAGTACTCACCTTTGAAGTCCCAACGGATCCTTACATGGCCGATTTCGATCCCGCAGCGGATGTCTACCTGTTGTGCCGTCATGGAACCGTGGCTCTGGTTCGCGACCCCGCTATACGCGCGCATCGCCCACTGCAATGCTTCGCGTACGCGCACGGATCGTTTTCCGCTGCTTTGAAGGGCAACCCCACCCAAAATTCTATGAAGCCGCTCCGTCCGATCGGCTGGCTCGGGCTCCGAATGCCGAGTCAGGATTTTGCGCAACTCTGTCTTCATCAACTCAGAAGTTTGGTACCGGTCATTGATAGCCGGTGCGAACGCTTTATCGAAAAAATTCCTAATTCCACTTCGCTCGAATCCTGCGAAAAACTGTTGCGCCTTCTCTCTCTGATGAGGAAGTCTGCCGTACCCATCACTTAGCTGAGTCGGGTTTCTGCCAGTAAAAAGGTAGTAGAAGATTCCCGCGATCGTTGTGAGGTCGGAAGCGGGATTGCGTTTGTCATCGCTGCCTCCGTTTAGTTCCGGCAGCGACAGAAATCTGTTGCCGAGTTCATCGCCTTCTCGAGTGAGCGTCTGCCGTTCATCATTGCTCTGGTCGAAAGCGAGACCAAAGTCCACTAAAACAGGAGAAGGCATCTCGCCGTCTCGCATGATGATGTTTTCCGGTTTGATATCTCTATGCAAAATTCCAACTGCGTGTGCACGGGCAACCGTATCCAGAAGCAGCAGGGTGATCGCGGTCGCTTGATCGAGGGTGACCTGTTTGGTTCGATTGCGCCACGAGCGCATGTTCGCACCTTCGATGAATTCGGTCGCGATGTATAGCTCGACACTCTTGTCTTCGTGGCGATGCGCATTGGTCTCGATAAGGCTCGGTACCTGAAGTCCTTGGAGAGATAGGTACGCCTGAGCCTCTCCATAAAATCTGGCACGCCGCTCTCTGCTGATCCCGCTCTTCTCCTGGATGACTTTCACGAAGGCGACTTGCTGGTTCCCCTTGCGGATGACCCTGTGTCCAACACCCTGTCCCCCTTGGCCGACCTTATCGTCGAGAACATCCCACCGTTCCTCAAACGAAGCAGCATCGACCCAAATATCAAGCGGTGACTCAAATTTCAAGTTCCGTCCCCTACGTTATCCATTGAGGCCTCATCGTACTAGGCACTACGGGTTTCGATGGTGACTTTGGGGTGAGGGCAAGCTGGCCGCAGCCCATGAGGGCATCTTTATTCGGGGGCTTACCTTCGTAAACGCCCACTTATCGCCGGTTAATGCGCTTGCGGGCCACGAGGGAGGCTGTGATCTTGTAGATGTCAGTGGCTGCTATGCGGAAGCGGACTGTCATTGACCGAGGCTGAACCTTTGACTTTGGCCAAGCGCTGACAACGGCCCGGCACCTTGTTCAAAGGGCCGCGTCCGACTCGACGCATGCAGAGTGTTTCCGCCGCTGGTTGCGCACGAAAGAGCCGGCACGCCTGCTCGCGAGGAAAACTGCCACGCTTGAAGCGGTGACCAGGAGTGCTGCCGCAATGATCGGCATCGACAGGGACCGACTTCCCACAAGCGCAAGCATCAGTGTCGACAGGATCGGGGTCGCGTTGGACAGCACGCCGACGATCCGCGTGTCGCCGCGGCGCATGGCCAGACTCCATAGATAGAACGCACCGCCCGTAGGGCCAACGCCCAAGGCGATCATCATCAGCCACTGAGACGCATCAAGCGAAACGGTCGGCTCGAGGGCTGCATGTCCAGCGAGAGCGAGCAGGCCCGACACCATGCAAGCCGGCCCCACGTCCACGGGGGATGAGGTCTTGCTGCGGGCTTCGGCGATGGAATAACTCGCCCAAATGAATGCCGCAGCAAGTGCGAACCCATAGCCCGCGTGCCAGCGCAAGGACATTTCGACGCCGTCGATGGTCGCCAGCACCACCCCGCCGAACGCAGCTATTGCCGCAGCGATATGGATCCATCCAAGCTTCAGCCCCTGCCCCGCCAGCGGAGCCATCAGGAGGATGAGCAGTGGCCACGCATAGTGCACGAGATTGGCATTGACCGGCGGTGCCGAACGCAGAGCGACGATGTACACCAGGTGATAGGTGAACTGGCCATAGACGCCCACCGCCAATGCACGCCAGTCCAGCGACCATCTATTCATCCATGGCAGCGACAACGCGCCACCGATGAGCAAGCTCATGCCTGTCAGATACAAGGGAGGAACCCCGGCAAGCGACACCGTGAGCGTGGCCAGCGAAGACCACATGACGATGGCGGCGAGTGCCGCAAACAGAGGCATCGGATCAAGCCGCTTTGGCGAGATCGAGGTGAAGGGTCTGGATCTCCAGAAACTCCTCAATGCCATACAGGGATCCTTCTCTCCCGATGCCGGACTCCTTGACGCCGCCGAACGGGGCAACCGCCGTCGAGATGGCACCCGTGTTCATCCCCACCATGCCGCATTCAAGCGACTCGCTCACGCGGAACAGCCTGCTCACATCGTTCGAGAAAACGTAGGCTGCCAGTCCATAGGGCGAGTCGTTGGCCCTGTCGACCACTTCGCTTTCCGTGTCGAAGCGAAACAGCGCAGCGACCGGCCCGAAGGTCTCCTCGTGGGCCAGGACCATGGTGTCGTTCGCCTCTGTCAGCACCGTCGGCTCGAAGAACTGGGAACCACGTTCGGAAGCCTTCCCGCCGCAAGCGATTGATGCGCCCTTGGCTTGCGCGTCCGTCACGTGTGCCTGCACCTTCTGAAGCGCGGCCTGGTTGATCAGCGGACCGATGGTGGTACCCGCTTCCGTACCTGCGCCCACTCGCAGCTGTCGCACTTCCTTCACCAGCCGATCGGTGAAGCGCCCGTAGATGCCCGCCTGAACGTAGATGCGGTTGGCGCACACGCAGGTCTGCCCGCTGTTGCGGAACTTGCTTGCCATGACGCCGGCGATCGCGGTCTCGAGATCGGCGTCGTCGAACACGATGACGGGTGCATTTCCTCCGAGCTCGAGGCTGACACGCTTGACGGTGTCGGCGCACTGGCGAAGCAGCGTCTTGCCGACGGCCGTCGATCCCGTGAAGGTCAGCTTGCGCACCGTGGGGTTGCCCGTGAGTTCGGCGCCGATGCCCGCCGGCGCACCCGTCACGATGTTCAGCACGCCCTTTGGAAACCCGGCGCGCTCGCCTAACTCGGCCAGTGCCAGTGCAGAGTACGGGGTCAGCTCGGAGGGCTTGACCACGACCGTGCAACCGGCGGCCAGGGCAGGCGCCAACTTGCGCGTGATCATCGCGTTCGGGAAATTCCAAGGCGTGATCGCCGCGCACACGCCCACAGGCATCTTGCGAACGAAGATGCGTCGGTTCGGCTGCGTCGCTGGAATGGTCTCGCCATAAGCGCGCACGCCCTCGCCCGCGAACCATTGGACGAACGACGCGCCATACAGGATTTCGCCTTTGGCTTCACTCAAGGGCTTGCCCTGCTCGAGGGTCATCAGGAGGGCAAGATCATCGGCGTGCGCCAGCATGAGGTCGTGCCACTTGAGCAACAGCGCTGCACGATCTTGCGCAGTCAGTGCCCGCCACGTCGGCAGCGCGGCCTGCGCCGCCTCGATGGCATCACGCGTGTCGGCGCCGTCACATGAGGGAATGGTGCCGAGCGCTTGCCGATTGGCAGGGTTCACGACTTCCATCGTTCCCCCGGCTCGGGCATTTCTCCACTGCCCGTCGATGTACGCTTGCTGGCGCCACAGCGCCATGTCCTTGAGTCGCAAATCCATGGCGCGTTGTTCCTTCAGGCGCCGATTTCAGCCTGATGGGCCTTGGCAAGCGCGATCATGCTTTCGAAGGTGAAGTCCAGCTTCGGCGTGCCGGGCGGCGGCATGGTGGCGCCCCAGCCCTTGTTGGCATGACGGCGATCGATCCAGGCAGAAGCGAGTCCGAAATTGTTCGCAGGTGCGTGGTCGTGGAAGAGACTTTGGGCGGTGTGAAGGATGTCCTTCTTCTGGAGACCGAAGTCGCTTTCCAGGCGCTTGAGCATGTACTCGAAGTTGCGCGGGCTCGGCTTGTAGGAGCCGATGTCCTGCGCGGTGTAGATCGCATCGAAGACCACCTGCAGGCGCGCATTGCTCGAACGGAACGAAAGACGATCGACGTTCGAAAGAATCACGAGCTTGTAGTGCTTCTTGAGGTACGCCAGTGCCTCGACCGAATCGGAGAACTCTGGCCAGTCCGGCACCGATGCACCGAAGATGTTGGCTTCCTCGTCACTGACGCTGACTCCCCACTCCTTGGCCAGACGCTTGTAGACGAGTGTCAGCAACTGCGAGTAGGGCATCGCCGGCGTTTCCTCTTCTTGCGCGGACTCGTGCTGCGCGTAGTTCTCGAGGACCTGGTCTCGCGTCTTGTCGTTACCCGCCTTGGCGCGCAGCGGCTCCAGCGCGTTGTAGATCCCGGATTCCCAGTCGATCAGGGTGCCGTAGCAATCGAAGGTCAGTACTTTGAAGTCGGAGAGTTTCATGGTTGCTCCTGGTGGTGGTTGATTCAAGAAAAGACGTGAGCGATGGAAGCGCGAAGGCGCGCGATGAGGACGTCAACGTCCGCTTCCGTGTAGTTCAGGGAGGGTGCGAAGCCCAGAATGTCATCGCCGAAAGCGCGGAAGACCAATCCGTTCTGGAACGCATGATCGAGCACGCACTGGCCCAGCTTGAGCGCCGGATCGGGCTTGGTCTTCGTGGTCTTGTCGGTGACCAGCTCAACAGCGCCGAGCAGGCCGCGGACGCGGACTTCGCCCACGCACGACAGGGATTCGAGGTCTTTCAGACTCGCTTCGAAGTATTTCCCGACGCGCTGACCGTTCTCGAGCAAGCCGCCGTCCGTGTACAGATCGAGCACGGCGTTGGCCACCGCAGCGCTGACCGGATGCCCTGCATAAGTCTGTCCGTGACCGAACGCGGTCCCGTCGCTGCCGCCCTCGGCGATGCCCTGGTACAGCTCCTCCGAGATCAGCGTCGCGCTCATCGGGGCATAGCCGGCCGTCAAACCCTTGGCCAGGGTCAGGATGTCCGGCGCTACGCCTTCGGAGGCGCACGCAAACATGGGCCCTGTGCGACCGAAGCCGGTGATGACCTCGTCGACGATCAGCAAGATGCCCAGCTCATCGCAAGTCTTGCGCATGGCGGCCAGGAATCCGGGGGGCGGAATGATCACGCTACCCGAGCCCTGGATCGGCTCGCAGATGAATGCCGCCACGTTGTCGGCGCCGAGTGCCGCCACCTTGTCGCGCAGCGCGCGCACCGTGCTCGCGAGTACCGCCTCCGGATCCGGTCCGTCCGCATGGCGGTAGGGATACGGGGATGGGATATGGTGTTGCTGCGGAGCGGGCACATCGAAGAATCGATGGAACAGCGGCAATGCGGTCAAGCCGCTGCCCACGGCCGAGCTGCCGTGATAGCCGCGTTGAAGGCCGATGAAGTGCTTCTTGTCCGGTTTGCCGATGGCGTTGAAGTAGTAGCGGACGGTGCGAATCGCGGTGTCGACAGCATCGGAGCCGCCCTGTCCGAAGAGCACACGGGTGAGGCCTGCGGGGGCCAGCGCCGTAAGACGCCCGGCGAGGCGGATGGCCGGCTCGCTCGCGAAGTGAAAGTAGCCGGTGGCATACGGCAGCTTGCGCATTTGCTCGGTGGCGGCCTGCACGATCGATTCGTGGCCGTAGCCGACGTTCACGCACCACAGCCCGGAGAATGCATCCTGCACGCGGTGGCCACTGGAGTCGATCAGGTGGATACGGTCAGCCTCTTGCCAGATCGTCGCGCCCCGCTTTTCGTGTTGCCGCAACGCAGCAACCGGATGGAGCCAGTGGCGCCTGTCGATCTCTGTGAGTTCGGCGAAATGGTCCGACATGTTCATGGAAATCCTCTTTGGTAGGTGTTCAGAAAATCGTGGCCCCGGGAGCCACCGGGCGCTCGGTGGTCAGCAGCACGGGCGCTCCGGAATCGCTGCGCGCGCCCACGACCAGTACCTGCGATTCGAAGCCCCCAATGCGGATGGATCCCAGGTTCATCGCGCACACCACCTGCTTGCCGATGAGGTCTTCCGGTTTGTAGAGCTCGGTGTACTGGCCGCTGGACGTGCGGGTGCCGATCTCGCCGAAGTCGATCTTCAGCTTGTAGGCCGGCACTCTGGCCTTGGTGTTGAGCGCGGCTTCGACGACGCGTCCGACGCGCAGTTCCAATCTCTCGAATGCATTGGGATCGATGTCAGTCATGAGTGGCTTCTTTCATTGCGTCCAGTTGGGGAAGAAACTTGCCCGGGTTGAGCAGGTTCTTGGGGTCGAGGGCGCGTTTGATGCGCCAGGCCATCTCCAGCTCTACCCGGGACTTCACGGCCAGCAACTCATCCCGCTTGGCGACGCCGACGCCATGTTCGGCAGAGATCGATCCGTTCATCGCCATGGCAATCCCGTCTGCGATGCGGGTGATCGATTGGCTGGCTCGCGCCAGATAGTCGGCAGCCGTTTCGTCTGCCGGTCGCAGAGGGTTGAAGTGCACGTTGCCGTCGCCGACATGCCCATAGATCACCATGCGCGTCTTCGGCTCGACATCGAGCACGCCGGCCGATGCTTGCGCGATGAACTCCGGAATCCTCGAAAGCGGAACTGAGATGTCGCAGCGAACGCTTCCGCCGGTTCGTGTCTGGGCATCCGAGATTTCTTCACGGATTCGCCAGAAGTCGCTGGCGTGCGCCTGCGTTGCGGCCACTGCCGCATCGCGGATGCTTCCATCTTCCAGACCCACTTGCATGACGTCGTAGAAGTCACTCTCGAGTTCCTCTTGCGATCGCCCAGCGCCCATTTCGACGAGCACATACCAGCCTGCACGCGTGGAGAGAGGCGTCCGTGTATCGGGAAGATGGCCCAGGACCAAGTCAAGGGCTGTCTGGGAGATCAGCTCGTAGGCGGTCACGTCCTGGCCGACGCATTTGCGCAGTTCTGAAAAGAAGGCCAGTGCGATCTCGGGCGTATCGAACGCCAGGAAGGCCGTGCAGACAGCGCGCGGCTGGGGCATCAGCTTGAGAACGGCGGCCGTGACAATACCGAGGGTGCCCTCGGCGCCGATGAAGAGCTGCTTCAGGTCGTAGCCGGTGTTGTCTTTGCGCAGGGCTCGCAGCCCGTGCCAGATGCTTCCATCGGGCAGTACGGCTTCGATGCCCAGCACGAGATCGCGCATGTTGCCGTACCGCAGGACGTTGGTGCCCCCCGCATTCGTCGAGATGTTTCCGCCGATCTGGCAACTTCCCTCTGAGCCGATGCGCAGGGGAAAAAGCTTGCGCACCTCCTCGGCCGCCATGCGCGCCTGGTGCAAGGTCACGCCGGCCTCGACGACCATGGTGTCGTTCACCGCGTCGACAGAGCGGATGCGGTTCATGCGCGACAGGCTGAGCACGATGCTCTCGCCCTTGGCATCGGGAACGGAGCCGCCGAGCAACGAAGTGTTGCCACCTTGGGGTACCACGGGGATGTCATGCGCGTGGCAGTACGCCACCACGCGACTGACCTCGGCGGTGTCGGCTGGTCGGACTACGGCCAGCGCTTTCCCATGGAAGACGCCTCGGTAGTCGGTCGCAAACGGCCGCGCGCTTTCTTCCTCGACCAGGCAATTCGCCGCGCCGACCAGGGAAGAGAGTTGCTCGATGTGTGATGAAGGCATGCGACGAATTTAGGGGCGATTGCGACTCGCAGATATGTACGAAGAATAGGAATTGATAGTCAATTTCTGCACTGATTCGTAGAATTTCCGAATGCAACTCGACGAAGCTCTTCGCACTTCACCCCTCCAGGCAGGCGCCGTGGTGGCTGCCTCCGGGCATCTTGCGAGAGAGATTTCCTGGGTTCAGGTGGTCGATCACCCCGACATCGAAAGCTGGGTCGAGCCAGGGCACCTGCTTCTGAGCACCGGCTACAACTGGCCGAAGGGTGGCAACGAGGCTGCCGTGCTTGTCGAAAAGCTCGCGGCCAAGGGCGCGTGCGGCGTGGTGTTGGCGGTCCCTAACTTCGTCGAGCATTTCGAGGCCGAAACGATCGCCGCCGCGGATCGGGTGCATTTGCCTCTCATCGAGTTGCCTTGGGAGGTGCCATTCAGCGCGATCACCCAGTACGTGCACCGAGAACTCGTGGACCGCCAGAGTCGAGCGCTGACGAAGTCGGAGCAGATTCATCGCCAGCTAACGGAGGCCGCAGCAACGGGAGACAGCCTGCAGGACGTTGCCCGCGTGCTTGGCCAGGTCCTGGAGCGCTCGGTTCAGATCTACTCCGCCGAGGGCGGACTGCTGGCAGCTCATGCCATCGAACACGGCGGGCATGTTTCTCCGCTCTTTGAGCAAGGCGTTTTCCGCGCGTTGTCCGCAGGCGGCGGCGTCAAGGCGATGGACACGCAGACACGCGCCGTGCGCTGGCATCCACGCCCCTCGCGCCTGGCAGTGACAGCCCAGAGCGTGGTGGGGTGCGCCGTGCGCAATCGCAATGGCGGACTCGGCTACGTCCTGGTGGCCGAAGGCGTTCCGCCGCTCACTGAGATCGACCTGCGCGCAGTCGAGCACGCCGGAACCGTGGCCGCTTTGCAGATTGCACATCAGCGCGAGCTATCAGCCCATGAAGCACGTCTCGGCTATGCACTGGTCGCTGCGTTGCTCGAGGGGCGTTTCGACGAAACGCCCAGTGCCATCGAGCGCGCCCGTTTGTTGGGCTGGGATCCGGAGCAGCGCTATCGATTGGCAACGATCCTGCTCGACGAACCCAACCCGCTCTCCAGCGAAGGCCTCGGGCGGCGCGAGCAACTCGCGGGGCAATTGACACAGGCGTTCCGACAAAAGGGCGTTCAGCCACTCATCAGCTTGTCTGCCAATCAGATCAACGCGCTCGTCCCGGACACCATGGATGTCGAGTGGCTCTGGTCGAACATCGCCCACGGCCGCTCTGCAATGGGCGTGAGCGAATTTCATCGGGGGGTTGCAGGCATGCATTCGGCGGGACGCGAGATCGCCGACCTCATGCCGCACACCAAGCCGGGCCGCGTCCACTTCTCCGAAGAGGCCATGTTCCCTCGGGTACTCGCTGGCGATGCGGCAGCGCGCCGGATCTTCATCACGCGGTTGTTCGGCGCGTTGGAGGCGGACAAGCGTGGTCAAGCCCTGATCGATACCGCCATTGCGCTGACCGACGAGGGATTCAATCTGCAGCGCACTGCAGACCGCCTCGAGGTGCACATCAGCACATTGCGCTACCGGCTGGGGCGCCTGAGCGAACTGACCAAGCTGGACCTGGACTCGGTCGAAGGACGCTTCCGGCTCCAGCTGGGCGTGCGGTTGTACCTGGCCGAGCAGCCCTGAGCGGCTTCAGCCGGCGAGCAGGCGCTTCACCAGGTCTGGTGTGCTGCTCACGCTGTACTTGCGCAGCAGGCGAGTCTTGTAGATGTCCACGGTGCGTGGGCTGATGTTGAGTGCCCGTGCGACTTCCTTGCCCGTCTTCCCCTCGATGAGCAGTGCCGCGATGTCGCGCTCTCGCGGCGTCATGGAGCCGCGCAGGGCCGAATTCACCTTGCGCCCGGTCGAGAGGTCGGTGAAGGCCCAGAGCGTGTCGTGGTGAGGATCGTCCGGCGTGTATGTGAATCCGCTGACATGCACCCAGAACAGTTCTCCGTCGAGCCGGCGCATGACCCGGTCATCAGAGAAAGTGTGGTGCTTGACCAGCACGGGGGCGATGCGGTCACCGGTCTGTTCGAAGTGCGTCTGTGTGGGATACAGCCGCTCGAAGGAGGACCCCACCAGATCGTCGACCTCTGCTCGAAAGATGGCGGCGAATGCCCGGTTGCACGCAATGATGACGCGATCTCGCCCTAGCGCCTGACCGACCGGCGCATCCTGAAAGGCGCGGTGGTAGTCGATCACCTGGTTCTTCTCGGTTGCTTTATTGCGCATCGATGAAAAGTCCCCTAGGAAAAAACACTTAGGTGTTTGGCACCTATTGTCTTAGGAGTATACGACTCCTAGACTCCTATCGCATTAGGTGCTCAAGACGGAGATTTTTCATGTCGGTGTTTGTTCTGCGGAATGCGAACCTGCTGGACCTCGAGAAGGGGGAACTGGTCGATGGCATGGACGTCGTCGTTGTCGACGGTCATGTGGCGGAAGTCGGGTCGCGGCTCGCTCAACCGAGGGCGACGGATGCCGTCTACGAGCTCTACGGCCTGACGCTCATGCCCGGCCTGATCGATTGCCATGTGCATGTGACGGCCTCGTCCGTCAACCTGGGGCTTGCGGCACGGTTGCCCAACGCGTTGGGCATCATTCGGTCGCTGCCGATCCTCAGGGGGATGCTTATGCGCGGCTTCACGACCGTGCGCGACGCGGGCGGCGGCGACTGGGCCCTGGGCCAGGCTGCCAAGGATGGTCTGATCGAGTCGCCCCGGCTCTTTACATCTGGCAAGGCACTCTCGCAAACCGGCGGCCACGGCGACTTCCGTGCACGCAGTGACCAGCTCGAGTCCTGTGCATGCTCGTTCCGCATCGGAAACATCGGCCGCGTCGTGGACGGCGTGGACGAGGTGCGACGCGCAGCGCGCGAAGAGCTGACCAAGGGGGCAACCCAGATCAAGGTGATGGCGAGCGGCGGTGTGACCTCGCCGAATGACCCCATCGGCAACACCGGCTACTCGATGGACGAGCTCCGGGCAATCGTCGATGAAGCCACTGCATGGCAGACCTATGTGATGGCGCATGCCTATACGCCGCGCGCCATCCGGCGTGCTGTCGAAGCAGGCGTGAGGACGATCGAGCACGGCAACCTCGTGGACGAGGCCACAGCCGTGCTGCTGAAGGAGTCTGGGGTGTTTGTCGTCCCCACCTTGATCACCTTCGATATGCTCTCTCTTGAGGGTGCCTCTCTCGGTCTTCCGCCGGAGTCGATTGCCAAGGTGGACGACGTTCGCCTGGCAGGCCGCGAGGCCGTCGCAATGCTGCATCGAGCCGGCGTGAAGATGGGATACGGCAGCGACCTGCTGGGCGAGTCACACCGGCACCAGAGCGAAGAACTGCGGGTGCGCTCCGAGATCATCGGCAATCTGGAGGCATTGCGCAGTGCCACGACGGTGGCAGCGGAGATCGTCCAGCACGCCGGCAAGCTGGGCGTCATTCAGCCTGGTGCAATCGCCGATCTTCTGGTGGTGCGGGGCAACCCGCTTCACGATATTGGTGTGCTGACGGGGCAAGGCGAAAACATCGCGGCCATCATGAAAGATGGAAAGTTCGCAAAGAACGAACTGCCGGCGCGCACTGGCACTGCACTGGCGAACTGACATGGACGCACTTCTCGAAATCTCGGACGTGCGTGCCACGTTTGGCGGATTGCACGCACTTGATGGGGCGACCTTCAATGTCGCGCGCGGCAAGACGACCGGGCTGATCGGTCCTAACGGCGCGGGCAAGACAACGCTCTTCAATGCCATCACGGGATTGTTGCCACAGGCGTCAGGGCGAATTGCGTTCAACGGCAAGGACATCTCGAACCTGAGGCCGGAAGGTATCTCGCGGGCGGGCTTGATCAGGACGTTCCAGCTCGCGCGCGGTTGCCCGCGGATGACCGTCTTCGAGCACCTGATGCTCTATGGACCGCGGCAACGTGGAGAAGGATTTTTTGCGGGTCTCCTTGGCAATGCAGCGGTCCGTGCACGCGAGGAAGAACTGCGGGAAAAGGCGTGGGCGATGGCGCGCAGGCTTCGTCTGGACCATGTGCTGGACAACCTCGTGCCGGCCCTGTCGGGTGGACAGAAGAAGCTTCTCGAGATCGGGCGGGCGCTGCTTGCCGAGCCCGAGATGATCCTGCTGGATGAACCCATGGCAGGCGTCAATCCGGCGCTTGTCAGTGAGATCGCCGATCAGCTCGAGGCCGTCAAGTCCGAAGGCATCACGATTCTCTTGATCGAGCACGAGATGGCGCTCATCAAACGCCTGTGCGAGGAAGTCGTCGTGATGGCCGAAGGCAAGTACCTGACCCACGGCAGCTTCGACCAGGTCACCTCGGACCGTCGCGTTCAATCCTCTTACCTTGGAAGGAGCCGCGCATGACGACTCTGAATGTGCGTGACATCCGCGGCGGCTATGGCAGCGCGGACGAGATCGTCAAAGGCATCGATCTCGAAGTGAAGGCGCGCGACCTTGCCGTGATCATCGGTCCCAACGGTGCTGGCAAGTCGACGTTCCTGAAGCTCGTGGCCGGGCTCCTCAAGCCCAAGACCGGCCATGTGGAGATCGATGGACGCCATCTCGTGCCCGGCAGTGCACAGGATGCCTGCGAGCAAGGTTTGAGCTTCGTGCCGCAGGAACGCAACGTCTTCCAGAGCCTGACTGTGCGGGAGAACCTCGAGATGGGCGGCTATCTGGTGCGCTCGGAGCTCAAAGCCCGGGTGGAGGCGCAGCTCGAGCGCTTTCCCCTGCTCAAGCCGCGTCTGAAGCACAAGGCCGGAAATCTTTCCGGTGGCCAGCGGCAGGTGCTCGCGATGGCCATTGCGCTGATGACGCAGCCGAACGTGCTGCTCCTGGACGAACCGACCGCGGGGCTCTCGCCTGCCGCGGCCGACGAAGTGTTCGACCTGATCCGCGAGTTGGCGGGCCAGGGTCTCGCAATCCTGATGGTCGAACAGAACGCGCTGCTGGCCCTTGGGTACGGCACGCGAGGGCTGGTTCTCGTCGCCGGGCGAAAGCTCCGCGACGCGAGTGCCTCGGATCTGCTGGCGGACGACGAGGTCCGCCACCTCTTCCTTGGCGGCGCACAGATTCACTGATTTCAACTTCCTTGGAGCATGGCTATGACTAGCAGAAGATCTTTCCTGACGACAAGTACCGCTGTGGCCTTCGGGGCAGCCCACCCGCTCCTTTGGGCGCAGAACAAGGAGCCGATCAGGATTGGTATCCTGATTCCCTTGACAGGCGCTACCAGTCAATTCGGTGCGACGATGAGCCGGGCTGCACAGATCGCCGCTGAGGAAATCAACGCCGCCGGCGGAGTCAACGGACGCCGCGTGGAAGTTGTCATTGAAGACGACCAGAGCAATCCAGAGGCATCGGTACGCGCAGCGCGCAAGTTGATCGACGTCGATCGCGTCGTCGCCATCGGCGGGTCGTACGCCTCATCGGTGACGTCAGCGATCGCACCGCTTTGCTGGGAAAGCAAGACCGTCCTGGCTACGTCTTCGGGTGCGGACAGCATCACGAAGCTGCCTCACCAAGGCTATATCTTCCGCACGTCGCCGACGGTCACGCTGCAGGGCACGCGAGTGGGCGATCTCGGCATCGAACTCGGCTGCAAGAAGATGTTCTTCATGGGGCCGCAGACGCCTTTCGCGCAGTCCTACATCGACATCATCTCGGGCATCTTCACGCGCGCGGGCGGTACGGGCGCAGGACTGATCTACGAAGACAAGAAGTCCAGTTATCGTTCAGAAGTGGACCATGCGCTGCGTGCCAAGCCCGATGTGATTGTGCTCGGAGGCTATGTGCCGGATACGTCAGTTGTTCTGAAAGACCTCTACCGCGCCGGTTACGACGGCAAGCGCATCGGTTTCTCGTTCGGCATCAATCAGAAGCTGGTGGAGGCGGTGCCCGCCGAAGTAGGCGAAGGCGCTTACTCGCTGGTCCCGTCGGCTTCCGTGAACGCTGGCGCGTACAAGCGACTGATCGCAAAGATGAAGGTCGAGGCCCTGGACAGCTATTCCTGCCAGGTCTACGACCACGTCAACCTCGTGGCGCTCGCGCTGGCCAGCGCACCCACTGCCGAGGCCAACGGCACGACGGTGCGAGACAACCTTCGGGGCATATCCCAGTCGCCACAAGGCAAGGTTGTCGACAGCGCCCCTGACGGCCTGAAGCTCTTGAGCTCGGGAAGTCGCATCAACTTCGACGGGGCCAGCGGACCACTCGAGTTCGCCGACAACGGCGACGTCAAGGGCGTCTTCTTCCGCTACGAGCAGATCCAGAAGGGCAAGCTCGCGGTGACGAAGGTCGCTTGACCGAACCGAAGAACCGAGATGTTCTCCGACATTGTTCAACACCTGGTCAACGGGCTGGTGATGGGGGCAGTGGTGGCCCTGCCTGCCTTGGGCTTGACGCTGATCTTCAGCGTGCTTGGATTCATCAACTTCAGCATTGCGGCGCAGATGACGGTGGGCGCCTATGCAGGTTGGCTGGTCAACAGCTACCTGCACTGGCCTCTTGTCCCAGTTCTTGTAGTGGCATTTGCGATCGCTGGACTGGTGGGTATCGTCGGTGATCGGCTGGCACTGGTCCCTATGCGCCGCAGGATCTCGGCGCACACGCCACTGATGGTCGCCATCGTGTCGATTGCGTTGAACCTCGCCCTGGAGAACGCCCTTCGCTTCGGGTTCGGAAGCGATCTGAACAGCTTCGATATGCCCGTCGCCCGGGACGTCCAGTTCGCTGGCATTCGAGTCGGGCCGCAGCAGATGCACAACCTCGGCATCGCCCTTGCCGTCGCGGTCGTCCTGGCCGCTTTCTTCACGGTCACCCGCGTCGGGAAGGCAATGCGCGCGGTCGCAGACAACCCGGACCTGGCTCGCCTCAAGGGCATCGATCCGGCCAGGCTGTCGAACCTTGCCACGTTCATCGGGATGGGCTTGGCCGGCATCGGGGGCGCGCTGCTTGCCATCGACACCAGTGTGGACCCATCCACGGGATCGCGCCTTCTGCTGATCATCTTCTCCGCGAGCGTGCTCGGCGGGTTGACCAGCCTCACTGGTGCAGTGTTGGGGGCGCTACTGATTGGCATGGTGAGCGAGGTCGCGCTGCTGGCTATTTCGCCTGTCTACCAGTCGGCGACTGCGTTTGTCGCCATCCTGCTGGTTTTGTTGGTCCGTCCGAGCGGCCTGTTCGCCGGCGCGTCTGGAGTTCGCAAGTGACCTCGTATCTCATCTTCATGGCCACCTTGGCCGGTATCTATGCACTGCTGTCCCTCGGCTTGGTGACGATCTGGGGGCAGGGCGGAATGGTGAATCTCGGCTTGGTCGGGTTCTATGCCGTCGGCGCATACACATCGGCGCTGCTCTCGAACGCAGGCGTTCCGATCGGCATTTCGCTGGTCTGCGCGGCGCTTGTGGCAGGGGCGGTCGGCGTGGTGTTGTCCTATCTGACGAGACCACTTCGCGGGGACTACTTGGCCATCGTTTCGCTAGGCTTTGCCGAAGTGATCCGCCTCGTCGCAACGAATGAGAAATGGCTCACCGGCGGAAGTGACGGCCTTTCAGGTATTCGCTCTCCGCTCAAGGTCGAACTGGGTGCCGCGCACCCCTGGTTCTACCTGTTCTTAGTCTGGGCGATTGTCGGAGCCACTGCGTTCGGCCTCACAAGACTGTTCAGATCGCCATACGGACGTGCGCTACGCGCGGTGCGAGACGACGAGCAGGTGGCGGCCGTGGCGGGCAAGCCGGTGCTTCAACTCAAGCTCAAGACCTTTTTCGTGGGTGCTGCGCTGTCCGGAGTAGCCGGAGGCATCTATGCACACCTGACCAGCTACATCGCGCCGGATGGTTTTGTGCCGCTGCTGACAATCTACATCTTCCTTGCGGCCACGGCCGGTGGCTACACCCGGGTGCTTGGGGCCGTGGTCGGCTCGGTTGCCGTGGTTGCGCTGCTGGAGTCGACGCGATTTGCAGCGGCTGTGATTCCGGGCCTCACGGCCGTACAGATCGCTTCCCTGCGAGAGTTCGTCATCGCTATCAGCCTGATCGTGATCATGCAGCTCAAGCCAGAGGGGATGTTCCGTAGCGCCAATCAGAAGGCTGCTCCGGAACGCGTGTCACAGCAAGTCTCTCGCGCGCCGGTTTCCAAACCGGCACAAAGTTCCGACGATGCCCTGGCGAGCCGAGCATGAGTTCCCAGCAGAATTGGTCGGACTTCGCAGAACGTCTGGCACTGCGTGTCAACTTCGATTTGCTGACCATCCTCGAGGTGGACTGGGAATCGAATCTTGTAAGGCGCAGCTTCTCCACCGACGAGAAGAACTATCCGAGTGGCGGCGTGAAACGGCTGATGGGAAGTACGTGGGCGACTCAGGTGATCTTCGACGGTCAGCCGTTTCGCTCACAAACGAGCGCCGAGTTCCGGTCTGCATTCTCGGACTACAAGACCCTGGAAGCGCTCGACCTCTTCTATGCGCTGAACGTGCCTTGTCAAGAGTGGGGCCGAACAGTCAGGATCATCAATCTACTGCGTGGCGTGGGCGCGTTTTCCGAACAGGCAATTGATGCGATATTGCAACGAGAAGCGCTTCGTCGATAACGGGAATCAACTGTGACGAAATGGTGGCGGGCAACAGCGTGCGGCGATGGAGCTATACCCATTAGCGACCGCATGGAGCGCATCGCGCCTTTAGGTGAATCGAGGCGATTGTCGGCGATCAGCCTGAGCCAGAAGTTCGAGAGCGGACTCTCTTTCGTGTCCAGCAATTTCATGCACCGCAGCAACTGCGTGAATACGATGTCGCTGTAGGGCTGGCGCAAGGATTGGGGAACAGCAGGCCGCTATCGATCTGCTGTTGTCGATGCTTTGCCCGGCGTACCTCAAGGAATATTTCATGGCCGCGATGCCGTACTAGGGCGGTTCACTGCTCGGCCCTTTGGTGGTCCAAATGGTCTGCCCATGCTTGCAGCATTGATCGGCGCTCGTCGTGGTACGCATGCCGGTTGTAGGCTGCGCGCACGCGATTCACTGGTACATGAGCAAGGCAATGTTCAATCACGTCGACGCTTGCTCCAAGCTTGTTGAAGTGCGTGCTGAACGCAGCTCGCATGCCATGCGGAGTGCTCTCACCGCCATATCCAAGCCGTTCCAAAACGGCGTTGAGCGAACGATTGGCCATCGGTTTGGCGGGGTCAACACGGTTGGGGAACAGATGCGCATGCTCGCTCGCAGCCCTACTGCGTAGTTCCGTAAGCAGCAGAATGGCTTGGTCAGAGAGGGGGACCCAGTGTTCCTGTTTCGCCTTCATGCGTGTCGCCGGAATGGTCCACGACTTGCCTTGCAGGTCAAACTCCTTCCATTCGGCCCCGATGACTTCATTCTTTCGGCAGGCTGTCAAAAGAACCATCAGCATCGCAATGCGAGTCTCTGGATTGATGCGCGACGCATCGAGCGCGCGCAGAAAATTTCCCATGCGCTCCGAAGGCAGCGACAGATGGTGCTTTGGCCGTCGTGTGGCGAGTACCCGGCGGGGCGGAGTGGGGTTTGCTGCTAGCAAGTCAACATCAATGGCATGCTCAAAAATCGCGTCGAGATGGGTGCGCAGATTTCTGGCTGTCTCGGGGGCGCGTTTCTCCACCGTGGTCAGATGAGCTGCTAGCTCCACGCGCGTGATGCTCGCCACCGGTCGATTCTGAAACTTCGGAAGTAAATCGTTCTTCAGCTCGCGCTCGCGTTGCCTGATGGTTGCTGGGCGCAGTCGGCCATCGGTTACCGAACGCCACGATGCGGCCAAGGCGCCAAACGTCGATAAATCGGTCTGGAGCTTTTCCCGCTGTCGATGGTGAACGGGATTGATGCCATCTGCGACGAGTTTGCGAGCGTCTTGGTGCAGTTCACGCACACGCTTTAGCGTGGTGTCCGGGTAGCGACCCAAAGCCAGCATGCCCTCGGTTCCGTTCAGCGTGAAGCGGTACCGCCAGAGTTTTGTGCCGCTTGGCTGCACAAGCAAGAACAAGCCGCCGGGCTCTACGAGTTTGTAGGGGGCCAGATCGGGCTTTGCGTTTTTTACCTGCGTTTCGGTTAGCTGGCGCAGGCTCCTGTGTGGTGGTGTGGTGGCAGTCAATGGGCAGCGAAGGGATTTACGTACCCGTCAGCATACCCAAAAAATACCGGCTACCAAGGAAGTGCACCAAGATGCATTGCCATGCATTTTTAGTCTAAGCTGTTGTTTTATAAGGTATTTTTTACCAGCCAAGTCGTCCAAAAAAGTTCGGCCAAAATCAAAATGTGCTCAGTGCACATTACAGGTGGCGATTTTCATGGGTTTGCTGACTTGTTGATTGCCAATGATCTTTGCGTCGCGCGCGGCGCAGCGCTGCATTTGGCCGGTCAGCTTAGCAAAAGCACTCGACCTCTCCGAGTGCAAGGCAGGTAAGTGGGCGCAACAGTAGTTCGGGGCAGGCAGGCGGGCACCCCGGGGAGTGCTCCGGTTTCTTTGACCATCGGCGCCCGGGCGGCTAATACGATGCCGATGCGGCTACTCCGGTGCAGCAGCAGGTACTTGGGATTCCTGCACCGGCGCCTGTTGCTGGCTTTGTTGCTGCGGTGCGTCGACCGGGGCGGCCGGCCCGCATGCGCTGCGGTTCCTGATCGCGATGCCTTTAACGAGGTGGCGGGGCACGTGGTGTGTTCTTATCAACTGCGCCAGCGCCTCGCTGCGCGCTGGTTCGCATACCGGTAGAAACATGTGCAATGAGCTCATGGTGTCGTCCCGTGAACGCCAGAAAAGAAAGCTCGGATCTGAAAGAAGGGGAAGGCGGCCTCTGGCGTGGCCGGCGGCCATTATGAGCGCCTGAATTCCGCCGTGCGCAATCGCCCTCCCGGCGCAGATGCCTTCGGTCGAATGACCCCTACAGCGTCTCGTTTTCCTTGAGCACGCCCGCCTTGCGCAGGGCGGAGTCCAGCCACTTGGCTGCCGTATCGCCTTTCTTGATGGCCTCGATGCGTGCAGCTTCGTCCTCGACCTTCTGCTTTGCGGCCTGAAGAAGCGCCTCGACCCTTTCCCGCTCGACCACCACCACGCCGTCTGCATCGGCCACGATCAGGTCGCCTGCACGCACGGCCACGCCGCCCACGGACACCGGATGCCCGATGCGGCCCGAGGCCAGCTTCGTCGGGCCGTTGGGATTGGTGCCGACCGAGAAGACGGGAAAGTCCATCTCGTCGATCTCGACGCTGTCGCGCACCGCGCCGTCGATCACCACGCCGGCGATGCCGACCTGCCGGCAGGCGTTCATCATGATCGTGCCCATCAGGGCGGCGCTCTGGTCGCCCTTGCCGTCGATCACCAGCACGTCGCCGGGCTTTGCCAGCGCGATGGCGGCATGGATCATCAGGTTGTCGCCCGGCCGCACTTCGACCGTGAGCGCACTGCCGGCCAGCTTCATCCGGTGGCGCAAGGCCTGGATGCGGCCGTGCAGGGCGCCCCGGCGGCCCGCCACGTCGGCGAGGATGGCCGGCTGGAACGCCGCGGCCTGCCGGACCAGATCGGAGGGAACGCGCTCGAAGTCGCGAATGATGTCGGGTAGCTGGTTCATCGTCTGTCTCTCGTTCTTACTCGGCCTTGACGTCGGCGTCTTTCACCACGCGGCCCCACTTGCGCTTGTCGGCAGCCAGGAAGGCGCGGAACTGCTCGGGGGTGCTCCCTACAGGCTCCAGGCCGTCGGCCGCGAGCCGCTTGGAGATCTCGGGCATCGCCAGCACCTTGGCAACTTCGCGCTGGATGCGCTCGACAACGGCCGGCGGCGTGTTCTTCGCCGCGCAGATGCCTGCCCAGGTCACGGGGTCGAAGTCGGGAACGCCGGCTTCCGTCACGGTCGGAATGTCCGGAAAGGCTGCCAGCCGGCGCGGGCTGGCCACCGCCAGCGCGCGGAGCTTGCCTGCACGTGCGTACTGCATCGAGCTGACGGGCTGGTCGAAGATCATCGAAACCTGGCCTGCAATGAGGTCCGTCATGGCCTGGCCAGTGCCTTTGTAGGCCACGTGAACGATGTCGATGCCCGCGCGGCTCTTCAGCATCTCCCCGGCAAGATGCCCACCGGTGCCCGTGCCGGAGGACGCGAAGTTGATCTCGCCGGGCTTCTGCTTGGCGTATGCAACGAGCTCCTTGACGCTCTTTACCGGCAGGGTCGCATTGACCAGTAGCATGTAGGGCGCGTTGACGACTTGCGTGACCGGTGCAATGTCCTTCTCGGGATCGAAGGGCATGCTCTTCAAGATGTACGGCTGGATCGACAGGGTTCCCGTGGTGCACATCAGCAGCGTGTGCCCGTCCGCGGGCGCGCCGAGCATCGCCGATGCCGCGATGTTGCCGCCGGCGCCGGGACGGTTCTCGACCAGCACCTGCTGCCCGAGCCCTTCCGCCAGCTTCGGCGCGATCAGTCGCGCCACGACGTCGTTGGAGCCACCCGGCGAAAAGCCGACGAGGATCTTCACCGGTTTCGACGGAAAGGCATCTGCAGCCCACGCATGGGTGGCGCCAAGCCAGACGGTGCCCGCGGCAAGGGCCGGCAACAGCTTCAGAAGAGGTTGGAGTTTCATTGCAGTTCCTGGTTGATGGCTTGGCCCGAGAGTTCGTCGCGCGCCCGCGCAATGCGGCGGCAACCTTCCAGCAGCTGCTCTGTGCTGGCGGCGAACGAAATGCGGAAATGCGTCGGCACGCCGTAGGCACTGCCCTGCAGCGCCGCCAGGTCCTGCGAATCGAGCAGGTGCATCACCCAGTCGTCGCTGCTCTCGATTGCAACGCCCGTGCGCGTGCGAAGCCCGAACAGCGCGCTGCAAGACGGGAAGATATAGAACGCTCCGTCGGGCGCTGCGCAATGGATGCCGTCGATGGCATTGAGCGAGGCAACCACCATGTCGCGCCGCTTCTCGTATTCGCGCCGATTCGAGGCAATGGTGTCCTGCGGCCCCGTGAGCGCGGCGACGGCCGCAGCCTGTGCGATCGAGTTGGGCCCGGAGGTGCTTTGCGACTGGAGCTTGACCATCGCCTTGATCAGCGCCGAAGGCCCCGCGCCGTAGCCGATGCGCCAGCCCGTCATCGCGTAGGCCTTGGAAACGCCGTTCACCGTCAGCGTGCGGTCCTTGAGGTCGGGCGCCACCTGGGCCATGGTGGCGAACTCGACGTCGCCATAGATCAGGTGCTCGTAGATGTCGTCGGTCAGTACCCAGACGTGGGGATGGCGCCGCAGCACCTCGGCCAGTGCCTGGAGCTCGGCACGCGTGTAGGTCGCTCCGCTCGGGTTGTTCGGCGAGTTCAGCATCAGCCACCGCGTCTTGCCGGTGATGGCGCGCTCGAGGTCGGCAGGCTGCAGCTTGAAGCCCGATGCCGCCGGGCAGTCGACGAAGACCGGAACGCCACCGGCCAGCAGGGCGATGTCCGGGTAAGACACCCAGTAGGGCGCCGGCACGATCACCTCGTCACCTGCCGCGACCGTGCACATGAGCGCATTGAAGATCACCTGCTTGGCGCCGGTGCCGACGATGATCTCGCCCGGTGCGTAGGCCAGCCCGTTCTCATTCAGGAACTTGCCGGCAATGGCCTCCTTCAGCACCGGCGTGCCACCCACGTCCGTGTACCGGGTCTGGCCGTCGGCCATTGCACGGATTGCCGCTTCCTTGATGTGCCCGGGTGTCTCGAAGTCGGGCTCGCCCGCGGTCAGGCCGAGGATGTCCCGGCCCATCGCGCGCAGCTCGCGCGCCCTCTGGCCGGCCATGGAACTGGGGGATGGTTTGATTCGATTCAGACGTGGTGCGATGTGAAGCATGCACGCAGTATCAAAGTCAGAGTGCCGCAGGACAAACGAGAAATCGGAGGAGCGCGGTATTCCTTTTTTTCCTGCGAGGCCATGGGCGTACATTCCGCTGGCATGAACTTCACTTTCAAGCAGCTGGAGGCCTTCCTCTTCAGCGCCAAGCTCCAGAGCTTCAGCGCCGCGGCGGTGAAGCTGCACACCACGCAGTCGGCCATCTCCAAGCGCCTGGCGGAACTAGAGGAATCGCTTGGCGGCCCCTTGCTGCATCGCACCTCTCACGGCCTGGAGCTGGCTCAGGCCGGCCGGGAACTGCTGCCGCTCGCGGAAGAAGCGCAACGGCTCTGGCAGCGCATCGAGCACGACATCAGCCTCGACAAGACGCTGCGCGGAACCTTCCGGGTGGGTGTGACGGAGCTGATCGCGATGACCTGGCTCACGCGCCTGATCCAGCTGCTGCAGAAGCTGCATCCCCAGGTCACGCTGGAGCCGGTGGTGGACGCGGGGCTCACGCTCTTCGAACGGCTCGAAGCCAACAAGCTCGACCTGACCATCATGCCCGGCATCTTCTGGGGCCAGGCCTTCGAATCGATCAAAGTGGGGCAGGTCGACCAGGCCTGGATCGCGAGCCCGCGGCTCGACATTCCCGCCCGGGCGCTGAAGCCGCACGAGTTTGCCGACTACCCCGTGATTGAGCAGCCTGCCGGCGCCTCGAAGAACAGGTTCTACGAAGCCTGGCGCGCGGAGCACGGCTTCCGCTTCGGCAAGGTCATGCTGACGAACAGCACGACCGTTTTGCGCGAACTGACGATCAGCGGCTTCGGCATCAGCCAGCAGGCGCTCGACTATGTGCGCCCGGACATCAAGAGCGGCCTGCTGCGCGTGGTGAAGAGCGACCCCATGCCGCCGCCGCTGGTCTACAGCGCGGTCTACCGGCGCGACAACTCCAGCCCCGCGCTGGCGCGCATCGTCGAGCTGGCCGTGAAGACTTGCGATTTCACCTTGCGGGCAAGCCAGCACGACGTGGCCCCGGCGCGCCCACCACGGGGCTCGGGCGCAACGCTGAGGCAACGCTCGCTGCGCCAGGGCGTGAAGACGCCCGGCAGAAAGACCAGGAAATAGATGCGGGGCTACTGGGCCACGTGCCCGTAGCAGGCCTTCAGGCCCGTGTAGTCGTAGTAGTGCGCGGTGCCCGCTGCCTTGGCGCCATCGCAGGCCGCCTTGAAGTCGGTTTCCTTTTCGTTGTAGAGCATGCGCACCAGCAGCTTTCCGCCGCCGTCGGCGAACACGTCCCACTGCATGTTGGCCGCCATCGGCGAGACGTATTCGCCGCGCCACGTATTGCTGTCGTAGCTGAAGCTGGAGGCCTTGGGCACGCTCTGGTCCACGCCCTTCAGGCCCATGCGCACGGCGAAGGGCATCATGATTTCGGCGTGCGTGAAGCGCAGCTTGGCCGCGTGCGAGCGGTCGCCCTTGGCGATTGCATCGACCTCGTTGAACATGTCGTCGACCAGGATCTGCGACATGCGCGAAGTGATGTCGCCCTTCTCCGTCATGCCGGGGCCCTTGTCGTAGAAGTCGGAGCCGTCGTTGAGCGCGGCGAAGAACTTCGCCTGCGCTGCCGGCATGTAGGCCGTGAAATCGACGCCGGCCTCGCTGCGCATCGCGGGCGCGATCACATACAGCTCGTACAGCAGCGCGCCCGCGTCGCCGGGCGACTTGATCGACGTCTTGCCGTCGCCGCTCAGGCTGGGCGCGAACTTGCCGTCGTCGCTCGTGTAGCTGAAGCTGCCGCTGTTGGCAAAGCTGTAGGTGCCGTTGGCGATCTTGTCGACGAAGCTCTTGGCGAACAGGCGCTCCAGCAGCAAGCGGCCGGCGGCCGCGGCCTCGGGCGTGACCGTCAGGCCGCTCTGCTTGGCGAGCAGGTCGGCATCGTTGCTCTTGTAGTCCTGGTAGGCCAGACTGGCCTGGTACGTCGTGTAGAGCGGATCGGTGGTGTTCGTCACCAGGTCGGTCGCCTTCACCAGCTTGTGGAAGTACAGCAGAAAGCGGTTGGTGCCCACAGGCTGGCTCACGGCCGTGCCGTTGTCGGGGTAGGGCGCCGGTGCCGACGGATAGGTCAGCAGTGGTGCCAGCGCAGGCTGCACCGTCTTGAGCGACTGCACGAAGAAGTTGCCGCTGTCGACGGCGCGGTCGACGCCGGAGGTCACCGTCACGATCTGGCGCGGGGCGGAGCCGGCGTTGTCGCCGATCTGCTTCCAGTAGGCCGGCAGGCGCTGAACCAGCCTTGCCGCGAGCTGCGTGTGCTCGTTGATGCCAACTTGCGTCTCGTTGCCGTAGCCGGGCGTGCTGATGCCCGCCACGCCATAGCCGAGCAGGAAGTTGGCTTTCATGATCTTCAGCACGTCGGGCCCGAGCTTTTCGCCTAGCGGCGTGAGGGCGCCGTCGTCTTGCGCTTTCTTCCACATGTTGTAGACCGCAAGGTCGTACTTGAGGCCCGAGAGCCCGCGCGAGCCGTGGCGCGCAACCACCTCGGTGTAGACCGGCGAGAAGCCCGCGGGCGCCGCCTCGTAGGTGCTGACATCCTGCTGCGGGCGGTATGGTGCCTTGGTCTGGTAGTAGCGGTCGGTCAGGGCGGCGGCCGTTACCACCGCCTTGATGTCGTCAGTGTTCGCGGCCGATGCGAGCGCATCGCGGATGCGCTGCAGACCCTCGTCGGATGCGGCCTTGAGCGCGGCCTTGGCAACAGGGTCGGTCTCGGTGTTGATGTCGCCGAGCAGCTTCGACGCGACCACGCCGACAGAGATCGCCACCTTGCCCGCAGCAGTCTTGAAGTCGAGCCCATTGGCTTCCATCTCCGCGACCACCGCAGTCGATTGAAAGTCGACGACGCCCGGAGCTTCCTTCGGCGCACGCAGCACGAGCGCTGAAGTCACCGGCTTGGAAGAGGGGATGGACGGATCGAGCTCGGTGGCATCGGTGCCGATCTCGGCCACGATGCCCGCGCCCGAACCGGCGAGCGTGAAGCCGCCCTGCTTGTCCGACCGGGTGGAAGGCTCGCCCGCATCGCAGCGGCCGTTGGAGTTGACGTCCAGGCAGACCTTGGCGTTGACGAAGTAGCTGCCGACCACGACCCCGCTGGTGCTGGTGGTCGTTGTGTTGCCGGGCGTTGTGGAAACCCCGGAGGCTGGAGGCAAAACGAAAGAAGAGCCGCTGTCTCCCCCTCCGCATGCAACCAGCAGGAGCGCCGAGAGACTGAGACAAGAGATCGGCGCAAAGGCCAGGGCACGGCGAAGCGGGGAAGTTGGTTGCAGCATGTGAGTCACGGACGAGCGAAAAAGGGTGGAGCTTTCAGCGCGTGCGTGACACGGCGGTGACTGACAGAGCGCGGCAGAAGGTGGTCAGGTACTGGTCAGATAGACCTTGCGGAGGGGGAGAATCACCCGGCACTTTCCCGCGCACCATGCATCACCATCAAGCCGTCCTGCTCTTCCTTTTGTTCACGGCGTCGACGCACTGCCTTGCCGCCACGGGCATCGAGGACATGCGCTCGAACGATTCGGTTCAAGGGCTCTACGAGATACGCGAGAAGGCGCGCGAATTCGTTGCACGGGAGAACGCCGCATCGGGGGACAAATGGGAGGCGGGGGAGCCGAACCTCAAGGTTTTCGTGCCCAGGTGCGTGGCTCCCTTGAAAGCGCGGTGGGACACGATCCGCTGGTCGTCGGTGACCAAGGGCGGTGAGCTGGTGCCGCACAGCCGCCGCGTGATCGCCGTGAGCTGCACGCGAACCGTGGGCCGCGCGCAGAGCGCGGGGAAATGGGACGTGCACGTCCCCGTGGTGCCGGCTACCACTTCACCCGCGCACCGATCGGGCCGTTGATCGGGCCATTGCCGGGCCCTGCACGGCCCGGCTGGCTGCGGGATTTCACCAAGGTTGCGCATTTGCCTGTGCGGCGCATACTGGCGGAAAAGCCACTCGTCGGCCCCTCCGGGGTTCCAGGCGACAGCCAGGAGACACGCGTTGCAGCGAACGAACATTGCGAACCCGGCCTATTTCCACAAGGTCGTCGATTGCCAGTACGCCTGCCCGGCGCACACCCCCGTCCCTGAATACATCCGCATGATCGCGCAGCGCCGCTACGGCGACGCGTACATGATCAACTGGGCCTCCAACGTCTTCCCCGGCATCCTGGGGCGCACCTGCGACCGGCCCTGCGAGCCGGCCTGCAGGCGCGGGCGGGTGGAAGAGGGCAACACAGGGGCGCCCGAGCCGGTGGCCATCTGCCGGCTCAAGCGCGTGGCGGCCGACATGAAGGACGACGTGCGGGCGCGCATGCCAACGCCAGAGCCGAAGAACGGCAAGCGCGTTGCCTGCGTCGGCGCAGGTCCGGCCTCGCTCACCGTCGCGCGCGACCTGGCGCCTTTGGGCTATGAAGTGACGGTGTTCGACGGCGAGGCCAAGGCCGGCGGCTTCATCCGCACGCAGATTCCGCGCTTTCGCTTGCCGGAGTCGGTGATCGACGAGGAGACGGGCTACATCCTCGACCTGGGCGTCGAGTTCCGCAGCGGCGAGCGCATCGACTCGATGACGGCGCTGATGGCGCAGGACTGGGACGCGATCTTCGTCGGCTGCGGCGCGCCGCGCGGGCGCGATCTGGATGTGCCTGGCCGACAGGAAGCGGCGGCCAGCATCCACATCGGCATCGACTGGCTGAACTCTGTTTCCTTCGGCCACGTCAGCAGCATCGGCAAGCGCGTGATCGTGCTGGGCGGTGGCAACACGGCCATGGACTGCTGCCGCTCGGCCCGCCGCCTGGGCGGCACCGACGTGAAGGTCATCGTGCGCAGCGGCTTTGCCGAAATGAAGGCCTCGCCCTGGGAAAAGGAAGACGCCCAGCACGAAGGCATTCCGATCATCGACTTCCACGTGCCCAAGGCCTTCGTCCATGAAGAAGGCAAGCTGCTGGGCATGCGCTTCGAGATCGTCCGCGCCGAGTACGACGCCAAGGGCCGCCGCACGCTGGTGCCCACCGGCGAGCCGGACGCGTATTTCGAATGCGACGAAGTGTTGGTGGCGGTGGGCCAGGAAAACGCATTCCCGTGGATCGAGCGCGACTGCGGCATTGCCTTCGACAAGTCGGGCCTGCCGAAGCTGGACGAGAACACCTTCCAGTCGACGGTGCCCAACGTGTTCTTTGGTGGCGATGCGGCCTTCGGCCCCAAGAACATCATCACCGCCGTGGCCCACGGCCACGAGGCTGCTGTGTCGATCGACAAGCTGCTGCGTGCCGAGCCGGTCTACGTGCGCCCGGCGCCGATGACCAACCTGGTGTCGCAAAAGATGGGCATCCACGAGTGGAGCTACGACAACGACACCTCCAACGACCTGCGCTACAAGGTGCCGTGGGCCAAGGCCGAGACCGCGCTGGCCAGCATCCGCGTGGAGGTGGAACTGGGCTTCGACGCCGCCACTGCCTTCAAGGAGGCCGAGCGCTGCCTGAACTGCGATGTGCAGACTGTGTTCACCGAAGCCGCTTGCATCGAATGCGATGCCTGCGTGGACATCTGCCCGATGGATTGCATCAACTTCATCGACAACGGCGAGGAGGCCGAACTGCGGCCCCGACTCAAGGCGCCGGCGCTCAATCTGGCGCAGGACCTGTATGTGTCCGGCGGGCTCAAGACGGGCCGCGTGATGGTCAAGGACGAAGACGTCTGCCTGCACTGCGGCCTGTGCGCCGAGCGTTGTCCCACGGGCGCGTGGGACATGCAGAAGTTCTTGCTGAAGATGACACCTGCCGGGCAGGGGCATGCGCAGGAGGTGGCCGCATGAAACAGATCGAGGCGGTCAACGACTTCGTCATCAAGTTTGCCAACGTCAACGGCTCGGGTTCGGCCTCTGCCAACGAACTGTTCGCCAAGGCCATCCTGCGCATGGGCGTGCCGGTGAGCCCGCGCAATATCTTCCCGAGCAATATCCAGGGCCTGCCGACCTGGTACGAGGTGCGCGTGACCGAGCAGGGCCATCTCGGGCGGCGCGGCGGCACCGACATGATGGTCGCGATGAACCCGCAGACCTGGGACGCCGACCTGGCCGAACTGGAGCCCGGCGGCTATCTCTTCTACGACAGCACGCGGCCGCTGCCGCCGTCGAAATTCCGCAGCGATGTGCGCGTGATCGGCATGCCGCTCACCGAGATCTGCAACGCCGTTTATCAAGACCCGCGCCAGCGCCAGCTGTTCAAGAACATCGTCTACGTGGGCGCCCTGGCCATCCTGCTTGGCATAGAGCCGGAAGTGGTCGAGAAGCTGTTCGGCGAACAGTACAAGGGCAAGGAAAAGCTTCTGGCCTCCAATGTGCAGGCGCTGCACCTGGGCTGCGATTTCGCGAGGGAGAACCTGCACGAGCCATTGGGGCTGCGGGTGCGGCGCGCCGACGGGGTCGGCAACCGCATCTTCGTCGACGGCAACAGCGCCGCCGCACTGGGCTGCGTGTATGGCGGCGCCACGGTCGCGGCCTGGTATCCCATTACCCCGTCGTCCTCGGTGGCAGAGGCCTTCCAGAAGTACTGCACCAAATTCCGCGTGGACCCAGCCACCGGCCAGCACCGCTTCGCCATCGTGCAGGCGGAAGACGAGCTCGCCTCCATCGGCGTGGTGGTCGGCGCCGGATGGAACGGTGCGCGCGCCTTCACGGCGACCTCGGGGCCGGGCATTTCGCTGATGAGCGAGTTCATCGGGCTGGCCTACTTTGCGGAGATTCCCGTCACGCTCATCAACGTGCAGCGCGGTGGCCCTTCCACCGGCATGCCGACGCGCACGCAGCAGGCCGACATCCTGTCGTGTGCGTATGCCTCGCACGGCGACACCAAGCACGTGCTGCTGTTTCCCGAAGATCCTCACGAGTGCTTCGAGCACGCGGCAGCGGCGCTGGACCTGGCCGACCGGCTGCAGACGCCGGTGTTCGTGATGACCGACCTGGACATCGGCATGAACCAGCGCCTGTGCGAACCCTTTGCCTGGGACGACAGCAAAGCCTACGACCGAGGCAAGGTCATGAGCGCCGAAGAGCTCGAGGCGGGCCGCGACTTCGGCCGCTACAAGGACGTGGATGGCGACGGCATTCCCTGGCGCACCCTGCCCGGCACGCACCCCACCAAGGGCAGCTACTTCACGCGCGGCACCACGCGCGACGCCTACGCCCGGTATTCGGAGCGCGGGCCGGACTACATCTACAACATGGAGCGGCTGCTGAAGAAGTTCGCAACCGCGGCCACGCTGGTGCCACAGCCGGTGCTTGGGCCTGCCGCCGAAAAGACCAAGCTGGGCGTGATCTATTTCGGCTCCACCAGCCCATCCATGCACGAGGCGCTGCAGGCGCTGGAAGAGCGCGGCATCCATCTCGATGCGCTGCGGCTGCGCGCCTTTCCTTTTCCGGACAGCGTGGTGCAGTTCCTGGCGCAACACGAGCGGGTGTTCGTGGTCGAGCAGAACCGCGACGCACAGATGCGCAGCCTGCTGGTGAACGAACTGGACGCCGATCCGGCCCGGTTGATACGGGTGCTGCATTTCGACGGCACGCCCATCACTGCGCGCTTCATCGTGCAGTCGATCAGCGCGCATGTGCGACAACAGACGACGCAAGCCTCCGGCAGCACCGATACGAAAGAGCCTGCATGACCTACCTTGCCAAGCCCCGGTTGCGCCATCCGACGCTGGCCACCAACAAGGTCGGCTACACGCGGCGCGATTACGAGGGAAAGATCTCCACGCTGTGCGCAGGTTGCGGCCACGACTCGATCTCCGCCGCCATCATCGAAGCCTGCTGGGAGCTGGACATCGAGCCGCATCGCGTGGCCAAGCTCTCGGGCATTGGCTGCAGCTCGAAGACGCCCGATTACTTTCTGGGCGCATCGCACGGCTTCAACACCGTGCACGGCCGCATGCCCAGCGTGCTGACCGGCGCCAACCTCGCCAATCGCGACCTGCTGTACCTGGGCGTTTCGGGCGACGGCGACTCGGCTTCCATCGGCCTGGGTCAGTTTGCCCACGCCATGCGGCGCGGCGTGCGCATGGCCTACATCGTGGAGAACAACGGCGTCTACGGCCTCACCAAGGGCCAGTTCTCGGCCACTGCCGACCAGGGCTCCAAGAGCAAGAAGGGCGTCGTCAACACCGACAGCCCGGTGGACCTCGTGGCCATGGCACTGCAGTTGGGCGCCAGCTACGTCGGGCGGGGCTTTTCGGGTAACAAGGCGCAACTTGTGCCACTGATAAAAGGGGCGATCAGCCACGGCGGCTCCGCCTTCATCGACGTGATCAGCCCCTGCGTTGCCTTCAACAACCACCCCGGCAGCACCAAGAGCTACGACTACGTGCGCGAGCACAACGAGGCGGTGAGCCGCATCGACTTCATCAGCGGGCGGGACGAAATTGCCGTCGATATCGAACCGGGCGAAGTGATGGACGTACGCCAGCATGACGGCACGCTGCTGCGCCTGCGCAGCCTGCACCCCGACTACAACCCCGGCGACCGCTACGCCGCCATGGCCTACATGCAGCGGCACCACGAGATGGGCGAGGTGGTGACCGGCCTGCTCTATGTCGACCCGCTGGCCACCGACCTGCACACGGCGCTCAACACCAGCGACCAGCCGCTCAACGCGCTGGGGCCGGACCAGTTATGCCCCGGCGCCACGGCGCTGGAGCGGCTCAACGCCTCCTTGCGCTGAGCCGCAGTCGGCGGCACCATCCACGACGCCACTTCCGGAGGGTGCATCATGACCGAGCGCACTGTTTTCCAGTCCATCTCGCGCAAGCACGTGATCAGCCTGGGTCCGCAGGCGAACGTGCGCGACGCCGCTTGCGTGATGACGCGCGCCAACTGCGGCAGCGTGCTCATCATGGACCTGCCCGACACGCTGCTGGGCATCCTCACCGAGCGTGACCTGATGACCCGGGTGCTGGCCAAGGGGCTGGACCCTGACCGCACGGCGGTGCGCGACGTGATGACGCCCAACCCCATCTGCGTGCCGCCCGAAACGTTGGTATCCGATGCGGTGGTGCTCATGCTCGAACGGGGCTTTCGCCATCTGCCACTGGCGGCGGGGGCGAAGATCCTCGGCGTGTTCTCGGTGCGCGATGCGCTGCCGCGGGAGATTGGCGCGGCCGTGAGCCTGACCGAGTTCCGCGAGCAGGTGAACGACGTGCTGGGTTGAGGCACGGCGTTCGGTCCCGCCGCGATCGCCGCTGCCTAAAGGGACCCGGTGCGCGGTCTCGCGAGACCTTGGCTCCTAGAGATTTGTGGCTGACTTTGGCGCTTCTTGCGGCTCCTGGACCTCGACCACTCTGGCGACCGAACCGTGCACGCTCGTGGTCGCGCCGGTGGGCACCGGTGTGGCCTTGGCCCAAGTCACGATCCTGTCGAACTCCGACTTGGCGAGTTGCAGGTTCGCGGCATCTATCGGGGCGGGCAGGCGCGTGTTTGCCAGCAAGGTCGGCTGGGGCCGTGTGCGAGCCTCTGTCGGCTTGCGCTGAGGCTCGTTCAGAACGGGCGCGGGCGTGAACTTCGTTCGCCCCCTGAATGGCCTTCCCAATCGGAAGCCCTGCACCATACCGGCCAGATGGGCGCTGTTGCTCGCGGCGTGATTGGATACGGTACTTGGCTGGTAGCGTTTTGCGCTCTCGTCGCGCCAGTAAAGCTGTTGCTTGATACCGGCGGGTTTCTCCACGACCTGGCGTTCGAATCCGGGCACCTTGCCGATCCACTTGGCCATGCGTTCCGCCTGCTGGTTGAGTTTTTCCTCGAGGTAGAGCGTGCGGATGCCGAGCAGTGCGGGGACTTCGATCATCCCGCTGCGCATGCCGATGATCGACACGCCCGTGTATTCCTCGGCCAGCAGGCACCACAGGCCCAGTTGCGCGGAGCGCGGATCGACCGTGACATCGGTCCACAGCTGGGTCCAGTCGGCGTCTTTCCAGAACTCTGCCAGGGTGGGCAGCGTGCGCAGGCCGATGTAGTCGCCTGCGGCCACGGGAATGACGGAAGACGAGCGGCCGATCTCCTCATGCAGCATGCGCCACGTCAGGATCGACGTGAAGTGATGCGCCTTCTCGGCCCTTCTCGGGCCCTCCTTCGCGAACAGGAAGACATAGGCGCGTTTCTGGAGAAAGCCTCGATCCGTCAGGAACTTGCGGACGTCCGGGCGCTTGTCGATGACGCCGGGACCCGTTTTCTTCGGGACCTTGTCCAGTCGCCAGAGGTCCCGCGTACTGTTTCGTGTGCTCCCTGCATCTTTCTGGAAGGCATCCGCAATGACGCCCGTGCCGAAGGTCGCGGAGCACATGCGGATAGGGAATGGAATCATCGTCTTCATGAAGCCGGGAAGATTCTTGAAATCCCTGCTGCTTACCAGCCGGTAGACATCCTTCATGCACTTTTCGCCCGCCGCGAGAGACGGATCGGACGAATGAATGATCTGAATAGAGGCCACGCGGCTCGCATCTACGATGGATTTGTAGAAGTTCTCCAGCTCCAGTCCCTGGACGCGCAAGGACGGGCTGTAGATGATCAGCACCCCCAGCTTCGCCTTCAGCTTGAGGGCTGTAGCGATGGAGTTGCGGTCTCCACTCATGTGGGCACCCTGGACCAGGACCTCTTCGACGTCAGCGCTCTTGAACGGCATGCGATACCTTTCGTGGAGAAGGGGGGTTCCCCATTTCAGAAAAACAAGATCGCCGCCTCGTCTCTAGGCATCGGGCCTGACGCCGATGATCGAAAAGAAGCGGTTCAGGTCACCGTCTTCGCGCAACACCTCCTGCATCAGTTGAGGCAGCGGCATGCGCCCCCAGGCCACCGCGCGGTTGACGAGGTAGGGCGTCGGGCTGTGCGGCTCCTCGCGCATCAGGTAGGCGGCGGCCAGTTCCAGCAACTGGTAGGCCTCGGCACGGCTGCCGATGCGCCCGCTCGCCGCGGCTTGCGGCAGCGGCCCGGAAGGAGGAGAGATGGAAGAAGGAGAAAGAGGGGCTTCGCTCATATCGTTGTCGTCCATCGAGGTCGCAGCGGGAGTTGATGCATATGCCGCCCAGCTGGCGGGCGGCTCCACCGGCATGGCCGGCTCTTCTGGCTCTTCTGGTTCTTCTTCGTCGCGCGGGTCGCGCTCCTGCAGCAGGCTGCGCAGCGCTTGCCGCATACGCGCCAGCATCTCCGCCACCTTCGAAAGGCTGGGTGCATCGGCGCCAAAGCGTTCGTCGAGCAGGGCTGTCAGCTCCTGCCAGATGTCGGCGGCCAACGCCACCCGGTCGTCGAGCGCGGCAAGCGCATGCAGGTCGCGTGCAGCGTGGTCGAGGATGTCTTGGCGCGATACCGTCTGCGCGCTCGGCTCCTCGGCCACGTCCTTTGCCTTCGACCTGGCGTTGCCTGCGGCGGCGGCCGCACCGGCACCGAACTCGGTGGTCAGCGCGCGCTGCCAGTCGCCCAAGTTGATGAAGGGCGGGGAGAAATCTGGCCACGCGAGCAGCGGCACACGCATCAGCAAGGTCTGCGCGAGGGTGTCGTTGAGCCACACGAAGGTGGCCGTGCGCATGTCGGCGTCGCCATCTTCTCCGATGCACGGATGCACGTCTTCCCAGAAGTCGCGCGCCAGCCCTTCGAGCAGCCGCGTGCCCGCGATCAGCCCGTCGATTGCATGGCGATGCACCCACGCCTCGGTGAGCCACGCGGCCACCTGCAGGTCCTTGCTGCGCCGTTGCAGCACTTCGGCGCAAAGCATCTCGGTGGCGCGCCAGTCGGCCTTCTTTAGCGGGCGCGTCCATTCGCCCATCGGCAGGCTGGCGTCTTCCTCCATGCGCGCATCGCGGATGCGGGAGTACACCGGGTCGTAGCGCAGCGGCGGCCCGGCGGGGCCTTCGCCTTCGATTTGCAGCGGCGCGAGGAAGGCCGCGAGATCGGGTGCGAAGCCGTTGGCGGCCTCGGCGTTCAGGGGAGCGAGCACGGCGGCCATCAGGGCGTGTTCCATTCAGGGGCCCGCATCGGGAACGCGGCGGGCCAGATCAGGGCGGTCTTCTTGCCGGCGGGGCTTGCGGCAACGCGCAGGAACACGCGCGCGCGTCCTCCTGCAGGCGACTGGGCGGTGTCGCCAGCCGACTGGGCCACCAGCGGAAACTCGAACTTCAGCAACTGCGAGCGGCCGTCCGGGCGTTGCGCCGTGTCGGCTTCGCGCTGGCGCTGCGCCAGCGTGAACAGCGCCCATGGGTCCGCGAAGCGGAAGCTCACGGTCTGGCCGTCGGTCAGCAGCGCGTGCTGCTGCGGATCGGCGCGCGCCACCAGTGGCGAATCTTTTGCGATGCGCAGCACCAGCGCCACCGGCATGCCGTATTCCCAGCGCAGCGTGCGCGGCGGGTCGCGCTGCTTGAGCACCTGGTCGCCGACTTCGAAGGACCAGTCGATGATCTTGTTGCCCTCGATCTCGGCGCCGGTGTTCACGCGGAAGTCCACGCTCAGGTCGTAGCCCGGCGTGGCGCCGTCCTCGGTCGGGAACAGCGGGAGCATGAAGTCGCGCGCGCGACCGAACTGCTCGGCGAAGCGGCGCGCGGCCGACCCCGGCATGGCCGAGGTGCGCACGGTGCCGTCGGTGCGGTTGTCCTTCAGCGCGCGCGACAACGGGTCGAAGGCCCGCGCCAGGTCATTCACGTCCGCCGGATCGGCCAGGTCGAAGGCGCGGCCCGTCGCTGCGCCGAACGGATGCCGCCCCGCCAGCGAGCGGTTGAAGCGCGTGGAGAACTGCGTCCACAGCTCCTGCTGGTCGCCGAACTGCAGCTCGTAGCAGCGCGCGAGCAGGGCGCTGTAGATCTGCTGGTGGCGGTCGGCAAAGTAGTCGCCGATGCGCGCCGCCGGCGCCTTGCCGGCCAGCTTGGCGGCGCAGGTCTCGCGGTCGATCTCGGCGCCGGTCGTGCCCAGGAACTGTTCGAGCAGCAGCAGGCTGCTGTTCGGGTTCTTCAGCCGGTAGCGCTCCAGGTCGCGGTTGATGGCCTGCCAGCGCTGCGCGAGCACCGAGCCCGCACCCGCGCCGTCGAGCGCCGCGATGTAGCTGTCGGCCAGCTTGCCCAGCGTTTCGGTGCGATTGAACTGCTGGCCCAGGTAGGCCGCGAGCGAGCCCGTGTCCGGCACGCCGAAGGCCACCAGCATCGGCCCGCGCTCGCCGCGCCAGCCCTGGAAGTCGCGCCCGCGCATGGCGTACAGCTCCGACTGGTTGAAGGCTTCGTCCACGCCTTCGAGTCGCTGCAGCGCGTCGCGCGACATCATCGCGCGCAGGTCTTCGGCGCGCGGGCCGGCGCCCAGTTCGTACAGCAGCGCCTGTATCTTGGCCAGGCGCTGGCGCGAGGCTTCGTAGGCCGCGGCCTGTGTGTCAGTGGCCATCAGCGCGCCCGACGTGGGGCGCATGCCATCGTTCGCACCGGTCGCGGCCTCGGCCACCTGGTCGACCACCAGTTGCGCGAAGTGCGCGTTCAGCGCGCTCTCGATGCCCGGGCGAACCGTGGCCGGAAAGGCTGTCATGCCGTCGGTCATGTAGCGCTTGCGGATGTCGCCGACGGCCAGCGCCTGGTCGAGTCGCATGAGGTCCCACGTGGCCGTCGAGCGCAGGCCCGCGCCCGGCAGCTCGCGGTCGCGTGCGGCGGCCATGAAGGGCTGCGCCAGCAACGCGGTGAGCGCGTCGCGCAGCGCGATGCGTTCGGGCGCCAGTGCGAAGCGGCCTTCCTTGTCTTGCCACACGAGGCCGGGCTGCGCGCCGCCGAAGCGCAGATTGAACTCGGCGCGGAATTTCTGGAAGGCATCTTGCGCGCGGCCGCGCACCGCATCGGCCGGCTCCTGCCCCAGCAGCCGGTTCTGCTCGATGCGCGCGATCGTGCGGTCGTACGAAGCGCCCAGCACCAGCACCGGCTGGCGCATCCAGCCGCCCTTGCCGGAGGCGACCAAGTCTTCCTGGTCCTTGATGGCGGCGATCACTTCGCGATAGCTGGCCGTGGTGCGCGCGAAGGTGCCGGCACTGGCGAGCGAGGGCAGCAGCCGCCCCAGCGATTGCTCGGACACCAGCAGCTCGTTGTTGACGAACAGCCGCGTGTCGAGCTGCGCCGTGCCCTTGTCGAGCGCGCAGCGCAGCGCCGACTGCACCGGCGCCAGCGGAATCGCCAGCGCATTGCCCTCGGCCGCCTGGCGGAAATAGCGCAGATTGCGGCTCAGGTCGGCCGGCAGCTCGGCGCCCAGTGCGTAGCGCACGGCCACGCGCAGGTCTTCTGCGTTGCCGGTGGAGGGCTGGCGCAGTCGTTCCACCGCCTGCAGCGCGGTGTCGAGCTGTTCGGCCGAACCAAGATAGCGCTGCAGGGCGCCGAACTCGGGCTGGTCTTCCACCAGCAGGCCGTTCTTGCGCGGTGCATCGCCGATGGTCTTGAAGCTCGGCGGCAAGCTGCAATTGGCACCGACGATGAATTCGCCGGTGGCCTCGTCCTGCTCCACGCCGCTCAGCTGGCTCACGCGGGCCATCAGCTCGCGGCGCAGCGTGCTCACCGCGATGTCGCCGAACTCGCGCTCGATGCGTTCGATCACGCGTTCGTTCAGGTCGTCGAAGGGCCGCCACGAGCCGGGCATGAAGAAGGAGTAAGTGCCGTCGGTGCGCAGCCGCTCGTTCATGGCCAGCAGCGACAGCGCCTTGTTGCGGTACCACGCAGTTGGAATGGTCTCGCCGCGCTGCAGTGCGCGCATGCGGTATTGCGCGTCGTGCTGCAACTGCGAGAGCGCCGACACCAGCGTGCTGTTGTGCCGGTGCAGCTGCCACGTTGCCACCACCAGGCCAATGCCCCAGCCGCTGAGGAAAAGAATGGCCGTCCAGCGCAGCGCGCGGTGCAGCACCGGGCGCGCCAGCGTCTGCGTGCGCGACGGCCGCGTGAGGCCGTATTCGAGAAAGATCTTCTTCTCGAACAGGTCGCGCAGGAACGCCGGCTGGCGCATCAGCTGGGCGATCAGGTCGCCGCCGATGGGCTCGAGGTCCTTCTGGCCGTAGCTGTCGTGCTCGGCGTCGATGGCGGCAACGGCCTGCGCCGATTCGCCGCTGTCGCCCGTCAGGTAGATGCCGCGGAAGAAGAAGGGCTCGTGGTACGCGCTCGGGCGCATCAGCTCATCGACATACAGCTGCAGCTGGCCGCGCAGTGCCTCGATGCGCGAAGGCAGCAGCAGCTGCGGCCCGGCGCCCTGCGGCGCGGTGTCGGTGGCGAAGAGCTCGGCCGACACGTCGGACACAGAACGCACCACGGTGCCCACCGCCTCGTCGACCCAGCCCGGCTGGTAGGTGGTCGACAGGTCGTAAGGCGAAGACCAGCCCAGCATGCTCGCGCGCAGCGGCTCAGGCAGGGCGCTCGCAAAGGCGCTGAAGCCTTCGAGGTGTTCCGCGCCGGTGACCAGCACATACACCGCGAAGCGCATCGCAAAGCGGTTCTGCGCAAGCCACAGCCGGCGGTGCGCCAGCTTGGCACGCTTGGAGAGTTCGAGCCGGCCGTCGGTGCTGTCGTCGAGCAGCAGCGCCGCCGGAATGGTGATGACCACCGAGTCGAACGGCCGCTGCGGCCGGTAGGCCCGGCACATGCCGAGGAACTCGTCCCACGGCTTCTCGGAGGCATCGTCGTCATCGGGCGAGCCGAGGTAGGCGCCCTGGATGTCGATGACCACGCCGCGATCGAAGAAGTGCCAGGAGATTCCCTGCGTGGTCGCGGCAGAAGCCGACTCGGTGCTCAGCGCGCTCGCCACGCCTGACTGCTCGATGGGCAGCTGGCGATGGTCGTCACCCTCGTTGAGCAGCATGATCCACGGAATGCCGTAGCGGTCGGCGCGCGAGGCGATGTTGCCTTCGATCAGCTCGACGGCCTGGCGGAACGAACTGCGCAGCGAGTCGAAGCGGATGCGCGCGACCTTCGGGTCGCTCGACGGCTTGGCGTGCGAGCGGCGTGCCGCAAAGTACAGCACCATGCCGAGCACGAGCAGCACCACCAGCGTGAGCACCGCGATGGAAATGAGGAAGAGCTGGTCTGTCAGCATGGCGACGACCTCCTGGGGCTCTTTGAATGGCGCATGTCGTTCATCGCTGGTAGGCCCCCGATGCATCGACCGCACCCGGCTGCAGCACCTGCCGCACCGGCCACGACTGCCACAGCCACAACAACTCCGACACCGCCAGCAGCGAGGCGGTACACAGCAGGAACAGCACCGTCCAGCGGCTCAGCGTGGGCAGCTTGCGCGGTGCGATGTGCGAGAGCGTGCTCGCATAGGCCCGCTCGGACACCACGCGGTCGCGGCCGGAGAAGTCGGCCTGACGCTGGTAGACGAACTGGAACAGCTCTTCGCGGTAGCCCAGCAGGCGCGCTTCTTCGCCACCACCGCGGTACTTGCCCTGGAAGCCCAGCGCCAGCGCAAAGAGATACAGCCGCGCGATGTCGCGGCGCGAAGGCTCGCGGCCCGAGAGCAGCTCTTCGATGCGGCTGAACACCAGGTCACCCGCGATGTTGGTGCGGAACAGCGAAGACTCCAGCAGATGTGCGGTCCAGCGCTCGCGGCCGATCCACGGCGTGTGCAGCAAGATCTCGTCGGCCAGCGCGGCCTTGAGGTAGCGCGCATCGGCCACGTTCTCCAGCTCGAAGCGCGTGCTCTCGCGGCGCGATTCGAGCGATTGCAGCTCGAGCAGGTTCTCCAGATGGCGGGCCAGCGCCTGCGCCACCATGTCGATGTCGGTCTCGCGCGATTCGGCGGTGCGGTCGCGCGCTTTCACGATCTCGTCGTAGAACGCGCGGAACTGCTTGGTGATGTGGTCGTCGACCGCAAGGTCGGGGAGGGTGCGTGCCATGGGGGTCGATCAGTCTTTGATGAACAGCACGATTTCCTGCGGAGGCTGCGCGGTGGCGCCTTCGTTGGCGTTGGCGATCACCAGCAGTTCGCCGGGCACGGTCAACGCGGTGCTGGTCTGGATGGCGTAGAGCAGGTAGCCCGAGCCGGGGCGCAGCCCAAGCTCGTCGGCCGACTCGATGGGCCGGCGCACCGCGCCCAGCACGCGGCGCTCGCGCAGTGAGGGGTAGGCCGACTGCGCGCCGACGATGGCGCTGTCCATCCAGGCCAGCAGATCCTTGTCGGACTGGCCGCGCAGGCCGACGACGATGCGCGCGCCGGCCAGCCACTGCGGCTGCAGCGTGGTCTCGAATGCGCCCTGGCGAAACTCGAACTTGTGCTCGCGGTACTCCTGACTCACTTCGGACACCGCGTCGCGCAGCGCCAGCAGCAGAGGCTGGAACACGCGCGAGGGGTTCGCATGGTCGTAGTCCATCGGCACCGGCGGCAGGCCGCCGGGCCGTAGCAGGCTCAGCGATGCCAGCAGCGCGCACAGCGACCAGTACATCGGCAGCGGATGCAGATGCGGCGTGCGCAGCACGGCCTCAGCATGCGGCAGGCCCGACAGCAGGCTGCGCAGCCGGTCCTTCAGTTCGAGGTGGGCGAGGCGGTCGTCCACGCGCGAGGAGGGCACGGCAGTCTGCTTCGCGACGAAGGCCGCCTTGCCGCGCAACTGGCCCAGCAGGCCGGCGGCCGCAGTCCACAGGGGGTTGTCGCGCGCTACTTCCAGCAGCGGCGGTTGTGCTTCGCCGAGCTTCACCACCTCGTTGTCCTTGAACACCTGGCCCAGGCGCAGATGCACGTGCGTGCCGGGCGGCACCGCGCCCGCGCTGAGCGCCAGGCGCGGCAGCATGCGGGGAATGCTCGCGGGCTCGGCGTCCGACACGGCGTCTTCCACCGGCGCACCTGATACCGAGCGAAAGCGCACGGTCGCGCCGCGATGCCGCGCGGGGCCGGCGACCGGCAGCGTGAGGTAGATGTCGAGCGGCTCGATGGCCAGCTGGTCCGCATGCGGCGCGAGCGAGAGTTCGAGCGCGCCGTGCGCGGCCTCGGCGGCCGAGTACTGCACGGCGGTGCCGTCCGGCAGGATGGCGTCGAGCGCCAGCACGCGCAGCAGGCCTGCGGGCAGCAGGCCCTGGTCGAACACCAGGCGGCGCACGCCCCAGCTGAACGGCGCGGCGGCCAGCGTCTGCCAGGCCACGAGGGAATCGGTGCGCGCAGAGAGCTGCTGGAAGTGCTGCGGCGACAGCAGCATGCCTTCATGCCACTCGATGCGATCGGTGATGGGGACGGCGCGGTGCACGTCAGACATGGCGGGCTCCTGCGCGGGAAGAAAGATGGAATGCGGTGTTCACTGGCGAGGGTCCGGGTTGTTCAGCGTGTGGTCGACACGTCGAAGCTTTGAACGTCGAAGCGGGCGACAACGGCGCCCTTGAGGTCTTCCACCCGCACGCGATTGGCGCCGGGCGTGGTGTAGTTCGCGAAGACGAGCACTGCCGCCACGCGCTGCGAGCCGAAGGCGCTGGAGGGCACGCGAATCGTCTGGCCCGGCACCAGCTCCCACGAGAGGTACGACAGGCTCTGCGGAAAGGTCTTCTGCAGGTCAGCGCGTGCGCCGAACCACTTGGCCGCGGTGAGCTCGGTGACGCGGGCGAGCATGGTGTCGTCGAGCACCATCACCACGTCGACCGCCACCGGGCTGTTCTGGTTGGCATCGGGCGAGGCCGACAGCGTGAGCTCGCTCCAGTTCACGCGCGTGCCCTTGGGAAACAGGCTGCCGCATGCGGCCAGCTGCGAGAGCAGCAGCAGGGCGGCGATCCATCTGAAGAGAGAAGTCTTTGTGCGGTTCATCGCGAGATTCCAGGGTTCGCCGCGGCCGAAGTTGCATACGCGGCGGAGGGCTGCGCCTGCCGCGCTCCCACGGCAATGCCCATCAGCAAAATCAGCAGGGAGGCCAGCACGCTGCAGCCCGCCAGCAGCATGACGTTTCCGCGCGTGAGCACGAAGCGCAGCGGCTGCACGGGCGCCGCATCAGCGGTGGGCGTCGTCACGCGCTCCGACGGCAGGCCCGCCGACACGACGGAAATCAGCACGCAGGTGGCCAGCAGCGTCAGCAGGTTGCGCGGCCCTTCGCAGATCAGGTCGATGGCCAGGAACAGCGCCAGCGCGGCCTCGATGGGCAGTTGCAGCATCGACAGCACGATGCCCGCGTAGCCCACGTTGGTCAGGCTGTTGTTGCCCGCCGATGCAAAGGCCGCGACCGTCGCGCCCATGCCGATCATTGCGATGTCGGCCGCGCTGAGCGTGCGGTCATAGAGATTGGCCACGAACAGTGCCAGCAGCACGTAGTACAGCGCCGAGCCCGCGCGCAGGAACACCGAGGCAGTGGGCACCACCAGCTCGACGATGCCGCGGCTGAAGCCCAGCCGTGCGCTCATCGCCTCGATGGTGTGCGGAATGCTGGCCGTGGTGCTCGACGACATCAGGCTCACCAGCATCGGCGTCTTCAGGTGCTGCAGCACATCGGCCAGCGGCTGGTTGCCGCGCTGGTGGATCACCGCGATGGCGCCCGCGGCCAGCAGCGCCACCAGCGCCACGAAGTGCAGCAGGAAGCCGCTCATGGCGCGGATGGTCACTGCGTCGGTCTGCGCGAACACGTGCGCAGACATGCCGAAGGCCACCACCGGCAGCAGGATGTTGGCGCGCGCGATGATGAGTTCGAGCGTGCGGTAGATGCCTTCGAACATGTGGTTGAGCGCGGCGTGCTGTGTGCGCGCCAGCGCGGCAAAAGCCAGGCCGAACAGCAGCGCGCACGACAGGATGCCCAGCGAGCGCCCCTCCACCAGCACGCGGAAGAAGTTGTCGGGCACCAGCGTGACGCGGGGGCGCTCGATGGCCGTTGCCTGCGTGCTGCTGTCGTGCAGGCGCATTTCGAGGTCGCCGCCGTCGCCGGCCTGCTGCACCAGTTCGCCCAGGTGCTCGCGCGATTCGGCGTCCAGGTGAGCGCCCGGTGCGTTCACCCAGCCCAGCGCCAGCCCGGTGGCCGCGCAGCTCATCACCAGCAGCAGCGCAAGGCCCGCGATCATCGCGATGCGGCGTCCCGGAAAGGGCAGCCCCATGGTCTGGCGCAGGCCGAAGAAGGTGGCGACCACCAGCAGCGGAATGGCCGCCATGCTCACGATTGCCAGGTAGACCAGCGCCGCCGTGTACCCCACGTCGCCCACCATGGGCGCATAGACGCCCACGACACCGCCTGCCGCCATGCACAGCAGCAGGGCGAGCAGGCTGTGGGACATGCGCGTCAGGAAACCCATGTCGGCTTGTTCCATCCCTTGTCGAGCGCGAAGGCGACCGTGGCGCGGGCCAGCTCCAGCGAGCTGTCGATCAGCGTCAGCGCGCTGTGCCCGGCGGCGTTCGCGGCCTTTGCGGCGATCGGCAGTTCCGTGCAGCCCATGATGACGGCGGTGGCACCTGTGGCGGCCAGTGCTTCCAGCGCACGCTCGAAGGCCGCCGCGCCGGCCTGCACGTCGCCGCCCTTCACGGCGCGGATGCAGGCGTCCACGTGGTCCTGGCCGGTCGTGGCGTCGGGCACGAGAAAGTCGATGCCGCGTTCGCGCAGCGCCTGCTGGTAGAAGCCCGAGGCCAGCGCGCCGCGCGTGGCGAGCACCGCCACCCGCACCGGCCGTTCGCTCGGTGCAGTGGCAATGGCGGCCACGCACGACTGCGCGATGTGGATCACCGGTGCCCGGCTGTGCTCGACCATCTGCGCATACCAGTGGTGCGACGAGTTGCAGGGAATCGCGATCACGCCCACGCCGATGTCGTTGAGCACGTCGATGCCCGCGAGCAGCGCGCTCAGCGGGTCGGGCCCCGTGCCCAGGATGGCGCTGGAGCGGTCCGGCACGTGCGGCAGGTTCGCCACGATCACCGGCAGGTGCTCCTGGTCGCGCGTGGCGGGAGTGAGCTGGATGATCTTTTCCATGAAGTCCACCGTTGCCGATGGGCCCATGCCGCCGAGAACGCCGATGCGTGACATGAGTGCGTGCTCCCTAGATCTTCAGTGGCCGGGGGCACACGACAGCGACCGCCGCGGTGTTGCCGATGACCAGCACCAGCGTGCGCAGCATGTCGCACACCGGGTCCACCGCCAGGAACAGGATGAACGCCGCCTCGAAGGGCAGGCCCAGGTAGGTGCAGGTCATGCCGATCAGCGACACCGTTACCAGCCCCGTCATGCCCGCCGAGGCAAAGCCCGCGAGCACCGAAGAGGTGAGCACGATGCCGATCTCTACCGGCGACAGCGAGCGCCCGTAGATCTGCGCGATGAAGAGCGTGGCGCACACGTAGTACACGACCGGCCCGATGCGCAGCAGCGACACCGTGAGCGGCACCAGCAGCTCGACCCGCGAGCGCGCGAAGCCCAGCCGCGTGACCAGGCTCTCGATCATGATCGGCATGCAGGTGGCGCTGCTGCGCGTGGCCAGCGCCAGCGCGAAGGGGCCGCGCATGGCATTGAGCGTTTGCCCCAGCGTGCCGTTGGAGCGCTTCCAGATGATCACGCAGGCCACCGCCAGCAGCACCGTCGACACCACCAGGAAGGCCAGCACGAAGGCGCCCATCGCGCGCAGCGGCTCGATGCCCGTCTTGCCCAGCTGCGCCGCGCTCATGCAGAACAGCACCACGGGCAGCGGAAAGCTCAGCCAGCGCATCAGCGTCTGGCAGGCGTGATAGACGGTTTCGAGCGCCTGCGTGAGACCGTCTGAAATGCGCGTGGGCACGTGCCCCACCGCCAGGCCGAAGAGCAGCGCGAACACCAGCGTCTTCAGCGTGTCGCCGTTGGCCAGCGCCGTGAAGATGTTGGCGGGCACCAGGCTCACCAGCATGTCGGCGAAGCTGGCGGTTTTCTTCACTTCATCGGTGCCGCGCAGGCTCATGGCTGTGTCGCTCGCGCTCAGGTCGCCGCCGACGATCTGGCCGAAGGTCTGCATGGTGCTGGCCGGCAGGTTCTCGCCGGGGCGAAGAAGCAGCAGCGTGGCCGCGCCGGCAATGGCCACGAAGGCCGAGAACGCGAGGAACACCAGCGCCACGCGGCCCAGCAGGCTGGCCGTGCCGCCGTCGCGAAACAGCCGCTGCAGGCTGAAGATCACGGCCGAGACCATGAAGGGCAGCGTGATCATCTTCAGCAGGTCGACGTAGATGTCGCCCACGAAGCTGAGGGTGGTGGCGAGCGGGGGCGCGAGCATGCCGAAGGCCACGCCGGCCCCGAGGCTGATGATCACGACCCAGGGGTTGAGGACGAAGGCGTAGAGCTTGGAGGAATTCATGATGGGTGCGTGTTCTTTGCGGCTCAGCGGTCGAGTGCCTGCAGCACCTTCTGGATGTCCAGCTTCTCGGTGCGCTGGGCGAGGAACTGGTTGACGTAGGCCAGCAGCGTGGTGTCGGTCACGGCCACGCCGATGCCCAACGTGTCTTCCAGGTCCTTCAGCGTCACGGTGCGCAGCACCAGCGACACGGTCGGGTCAGCCTTGAGCACGCGCTTGACCTCGAACTCGTCGCGGTAGGCGCTCACGATCTCGCCCTTGTGCAGGGCCACCAGCACCTCGTTCCACGTCGGAAACTCCTGCACCTTGGCGTGCGGGAAGTTGGTGCGCGCGTAGTCCGCGAAAGAAGACTTGGCGATCACGCCGATGCTGCCGTTGAAGTTGCGAATGACCTCGGGCAGCGGGCGCCCGTGCGAGATCTGCGCGAACTTCACGCGGTTGAGGATCAGCGAGTGGTTCAGCGTGAGGTAGGCGTCGCTGAACGCAATGGTCTGCGTGCGCGCCAGCGTGCGCGACAGCTTGCTGATGGCCAGGTCGGCCTGGCCGTTGGCCAGCAGGTCGACCACCGCGTTGAAGGTGCCGGCCTCGCGGTTGAAGCGCAGCTTGACGCCCAGTTCCTTGGCGAGCGACTGCGCCAGGCCGACCTCGAGTCCGGTCCACTGGCCGGCGTCGTCGAAGAAGAAGAACGGCGGCGTGTCGACCTTGAGCATGGCCACCACGAGCTCGCCGCGCGTCACGATGCGCGCGATGTCGGGCGCGAGCAGGCGGCCATCGGGCACGCGCACGAGGCCGTTGGTGAGCACGGGCGCCGGTGGTGCGACAGGGGCTGCCGGCTCGACCGGGAATGCGGGCGCGGGCGCTGTGGCGGCGGGCGCAGCGAGTGCGGCAGGCACGGCGATCACGCCCTGCGCCACGGGCCGTTCGCCCGCCGCGCTGGCGGAGCCACCCGCGCAGAGGCCGGCCAGCGCCAGCAATGTTGGAAGGGCGAGGCGACGCAGCGCGCTGTGCATGCCCGTGAGGTGTCGTGTGTTGTTCGACATGCTTGGATCTACTTTGGTCATTGGGTGGAGGCGGCGGGAGCCGGTGCGGCTGCGGGGGCAGGTGCGGGGGAGGGCGACTGCAGCGGCGCGGGCGCCACGGCGGCAGGAGCAGCAGCGATGGGCGCGGGCGCCAGCAGCTTGCCGATCTCCACGCCCATCAGGAACAGGAGCACGCACAGCAGTACCAGGCAGGTCACCGTGATGGCGACCATGCGGGAGCTCATCGTGAAAACGTATTGCGACATGAGTAGGTAGTGACCGTGTCAGGGAACCATTGAAGTGAACTGCCCCGGCACGACGACCTGGATCACGCCGCCCCAGTTGCATGCGAGCTTCGAGCTGTCCTGCAGGGCGGGCATGCTGCCGACCAGCACCGTGGGCGAGCCGGGCGCCCAGGGCGCGGCCGTTACCGGAATGCAGGGCATCGGCGTGAAGGCGCCGAGCGCGGCGGCGGTGGCTGCGGCCACCATCGGGTTCGACATGCTGTTGCAGGTGCCGAAGGGCAAGATGTTGGCGATCGGCTTGTTGTCCATGATGGTGGCCGCCGGCACGCCGCTGGTGACCACGGCGTTCACGGGCAGCACCACGAGGTTGGAAGGCGCGGCGCCGAAGCTGCACTGCAGCGTGGCTCCCATGCAGACGTGCATGCCCATGGCTCAGCCCCCCCTCACGAGTTTTTCCAGGCTCTTCATGAAGCCCGGCGATGCGGCTGTCTCCACAACCTCGTGGCCGGCCTGGTCGAAGCGGCGCGGGTTGCCGTGCGACTTGCCCTGGCGGTACGCGATTTCTTCCATCAGCTGGCCGTTGGGCCAGAAGCGCCGCAGCGGGCCGTGCAGCACGCTGGCCACGTAGGTGGACGACTGCGCCACGCCGCCGCTTGCCAGGTAGTCGAGCACTTCACCATCGAGCAGGCCGGCGCGGTACTGCTCGCGCCGCACCATGCGGCCTTCGTTGTAGTAGGTGGCTTCGCCTTCGAGGCGGCCGGCCACGTAGCGCAGCCGTGCCGTGACGTCGCCCGATTCGGCGTATGCCACGGCATCGCCATGCAGCGTGCCGCGCACGTGCTGATGCGTCTGCATGAGCTTGCCGCTGGGGTAGTAGCTGCGCGTGGTGCCTTCGGCCACGCCGCCGAAGCGCTGCGTTTCCTGCAGCAGCTGGCCGCGTTCGTCGAACAGGCGCATGGCGCCGTGCGGCACGCCGGCCTGGTAAGAGGCCTCCATCGCGGGCTTGCCCGCGGCCGAGTAAACCTGCATCGGCCCGTGCGGCACGTCGCCGAGGAACGACGCGCGCACCACCGTCTGGCCAGCGCCGTCGAGGGCTTCGCGCACCGCGGCCTCGGGCACCGAGGCCAGGTCTTTTGTTGGGAGGGAAGAAAGTGCCATGGCGTTCAATCGTTCAATTGATCTTCACAAGACCGCCCTTGAGCGTGACCATGCCGCCGCCTTCGACGGCGTTCATGCCCGAGGCCTTGCTGCTGATCGAAGGCGCTTCGTTCGACAGCGAGGCGCCGCCCTTGGCCGAGAACGCCACGCCGGCCTCGGCCTTGAAGTTGACGCCGGCGTTGGCGCCCAGGTCGGTGCCGGCCTTCAGGTCCAGCGTCTGGGCCGACTTGATGAGCAGCGTGCCCGTCACGTCGATCACCAGGTTGCCCGTGACCTTGAGTTCGTAGTTGCCCGTGACCGTCTGCGTGAAGTTGGCCTTGTTGTCGTGCGTCTCGTCGCCTGTGACGTCCAGCGCGCGCGTGCCCTTCACCGAGTGGGTCTCGTTGCCCGTGTCGACCTTGACCGTGCGGTTGCCCTTCGTGACGGTGTGGAGTTCGTTGCCGGCCATCACCGTGGTGGTCAGGTCGTTCTCGATTTCCACGCGCATGTCTTTCTGGGCGTGCATGTAGAGCTCTTCGGCGTCTTTCTTGTCCTCGAAGCGCATCTCGTTGCCCGCCGTTCCGGTCTTGGTCGAGCGTGAGCGGATGGTGCTTTGCGACGACATGCTCGGCAGAGCGACCGGCGTGACGTGCGTGCCGTTGTAGACGCGGCCCGAGACCAGCGGCCGGTCGGGGTCGCCGTCTACGTAGCTCACGATCACCTCTTGCCCAATGCGCGGCAGGAAGAGCGCGCCCCAGCCTTCGCCGGCCCACATCTGTGAGACGCGTATCCAGCACGAGCTTTTCTCGTCTTTCTTGCCCACGCGGTCCCACGGGAACTGCACCTTGATGCGCCCGTGCTTGTCGGTCCAGATTTCTTCTCCGGCTGGCCCCACCACCTGCGCGGTGTGGTTGCCCGCCACCACCGGTCGTGGCGTCAGTCGCGGCGGGCGGAAGGGCATGTCGGGAGGCAGGGTCTCGAAGTTGTTGCTGTAGTGCTCGTGCTCGGCGTGGTGCCGCACGCTGTGCACCACGTGCTTCGTGTTGAGGTCTTCGCGCGGATGCTCTTCCAGCATGAAGGTGGTGCCTGGCATCAGGTAGTGGCAATGGCTGTCGCCGCGGCCCGACTGGCTGCCGGTCTGGTGTGCTTCCAGACGGATGCGCGCCCGCGCATCTCCGGACGACAATGGCACGCGCGAGGGGTATTCGTAGTCGAAGCCGCGTCCGATGGCGGCTTCGCGCTTCGCCAGCAGGCTGGTGTCGGGCGTGAGGAAGTCGTAGTCGTCCACCGCATGCGACTTGGTCACCAGCCGTGCGTCCGACTCGAAGCGGGTAACGGCGTGCGTGTGCGCGTAGCCTTCCTCGCTGCTGCGCACGAAGAGATTTTCCGCGTGAGGGCAAGGCATGCACGCCGGGTTGTTGTCGGCCAGCACCAACGTGTGCGCACCGTCCGCGAAGGTGAAGAAATAGAAGATGCCTTCCTCTTCCATCAGGCGCGAGACGAAGTCGAAGGCTGTCTCGTCGTAGCGCACGCAGTATTCGCGAGGTGCGTAGGTGCCCTGCAACTGCAGGCTGAAGGCCACGCCGAATTCGCCGAGCACCTTCTGCAGGATGTCGGGTGTGCTCATGCTCTGGTAGATCACGCGGTCGCGGCCCAGCGTGAGCAGCCACATGCGTGGCACGAGTTCGAGCGAGTAGGTCGCGAAGTCCCGGTTGCTGCCCAGGTAGGTGAAGCGCGAGACGATGCCGTTGAAAAAGCGGGTTTCCTTCTCGGGCCGCTGCAGCGCAACCGTGGCCGAGGTGCCGATCAGGTCGTCGGCCTTCAGCGTGCCCGAATGGCCGCGCATGGTGAGCGAGCACGCGAACAGCTGCGACAACCCCTCGGTGGCCTGGAAGGCGTCGAGCACCAGTTCGTCCGGCCCGAGCACGGTCTTCACCGTCAGGAAGGCGGCGTGCTGGGTGAAGCCTTCGCGCATGTTCATCTATCAGCTCAGCGTTGCCGGTTCGAAGCTGAAGGCGAACGCGCCGTCGCCGTCCATGCCCATGTGCACCGCGGTGAACGCGGCGGCCATCGAGATGCGCTCCAGCACCTGGCGCGAGAGTTCGGGCAGCACCGCGTGGGCCAGGATGTGGTCGATGTTGCGCGCGCCGCTGTCCACCTCGGTGCAGCGCGCGGTAATGGCGTCTTCCACCTGCACGTCCCACGTGAAGGTTGCGTGGTGGTTCAGCGCGAAGCGCCGCGCCAGCTTGCCGAGCTTGAGGTTCACGATCGAGCGGATCTGTTCGTCGCCCAGGTGGTGATAAGGCACCAGCGCCAGCCGGCCCAGGAAGGCGGGGCTGAACTGCTTGAGCAGCTCGGGGCGCAGCCGCTCCACCAGCTCCTCGGGGTCGGGCCTGCGCCCGCCCTGCGAAGCCTGCGTGATCACGTCTTGCGCGGCGTTGGAGGTGAGCAGGATCAGCGTGTTCTTGAAGTCGATCTGCACGCCTTCGCCGTCTTCCATCGTGCCCTTGTCGAACACCTGGAAGAACAGCTCCAGCACGTCGGGGTGGGCCTTCTCCATTTCGTCGAGCAGCACCACGCTGTAGGGGCGGCGGCGCACGGCCTCGGTCAGCACGCCGCCGCGCCCGTAGCCCACGTAGCCGGGCGGCGCGCCCTTCAGGCTGGAGACGGTGTGCGCCTCCTGGAACTCCGACATGTTCACGGTGATGACGTTGCGCTCGCCGCCGTACAGCAGGTCGGCCAGCGCGAAGGCCGTCTCGGTCTTGCCCACGCCGCTGGGGCCCACCAGCATGAACACGCCTACGGGCTTGCCGGGGTCGTCGAGGTCGGCGCGGAAGGTGCGCACGCGCCGCGCGATGGCATCGAGCGCATCGTCTTGCCCGACCACGCGCTCGGCGAGCTTCTCTTTCAGGTTGAGCACCGTGTGCAGCTCGTCGGTCATCATCTTGCCGACCGGAATGCCGGTCCAGCCGGAGATGACCTCGGCCACCATCACGCCGTCGACGCACACGGGCACCATGGGCTCGTCGCTCTGCAGCGCCTCCAGGCCCTTCTCGAGGCGGCGCAGCGCGGCGGTGAGCAGCGTGGGGTCGTTCTCTTCGTTGGGCGGCGGTGCGTCGTCGCGCAGGCTGTCGGCGATCTTGCGGCGCAGCGCGACGATTTCCATCACCGCGTGCTTTTCTTCGTCGACCTTGTCGGACAGACGCTTGTGCTTCTGGCGCAGCGTGTCGAGCCGTGCGGTGAGGGCGGCGATGGCGTCCTGGTGGTCGCCGCCGGTGGCGGCTTCATGGCGCAGCACGCGCAGCTCGCTCTCCCCCGTGGAGATGTCGCGCGCGGCCGATTCGAGCTCGGCCGGCAGACCGTTCTGCCCGATGGCCACGCGCGCGCAGGCGGTATCGAGCACGCTGATGGCCTTGTCGGGCAGCTGGCGGCCGGTGATGTAGCGGTGCGAGAGCTTGACTGCCTCGCGCACGGCGTCGTCGATGATTTCCACGCCGTGGTGCTTCTCCAGCGTCTCGACCATGCCGCGCAGCATGTCGATGGCAACTTCTTCGCTCGGCTCCTCGACCTTCACGACCTGGAAGCGCCGCGCCAGCGCAGGGTCGCGCTCGACGTATTTCTTGTATTCGGCCCAGGTGGTGGCGGCGATGGTGCGCAGCTCGCCGCGCGCAAGAGCTGGCTTGAGCAGGTTGGCCGCGTCGCCCTGGCCCTCGGCACCGCCCGCGCCGATGAGCTGGTGCGCCTCGTCGATGAACAGGATCACCGGCGTGGGCGAGGCCTTGACCTCGGCGATGACCGACTTGAGCCGGTTCTCGAACTCGCCCTTCACGCCGGCGCCCGCCTGCAGCAGCGCAAGGTCGAGCGAGCGCACGGACACCTGGCGCAGCGCGGGCGGCACGTCGCCCAGCACCACGCGTTGCGCGAAGCCTTCGACCACGGCTGTCTTGCCGACACCGGCCTCGCCGGTGAGGATGGGGTTGTTCTGCCGGCGGCGCAGCAGCACGTCGATGATCTGGCGGATCTCGCCGTCGCGTCCGCGGATGGGGTCGATCGCGCCGTCGCGCGCGAGCTGCGTCATGTCGACCGTGTACTGGTCGAGCGAGGGCGTGGCCGAGTTGTTGCGGCGCGCGGTGGGCATCTGTAGCGGCGGCGCACCGGCGTCTGGAGCTGATGGCGCGGCCGACTGGTTCGCGGCAGGCGTCGAAGCTATCGGCGCGGCGGACAGTGCCGAAGCGGCCGCATCTTCAGGCGACGACTGCAGCAGGCCGGCGAGTTCGTCGCGCAGCGTGCCGCGCGGAATCTGCAGCAGCGCGGGCGCGGCATCGACCAGGCGGCCGCGCAGGCGGTCTACATCGAGCAGCGCCAGCATCAGCGTGCCCGAGCGGATGTGCTGCTGGCCCAGCAGCATCGAGCTCATGAGCCAGGCCTCCTGGAACAGCGGCGCGAAGTCGGGCGTCAGGCTCGGCGTGCGGCCGTTGCCGCGCTTGAAGGTGTCGAGCGACTTCTGCAGCTGCGCCTGCACGGTGTCGGGGCGCAAGCCGAAGCGGCCGAACACCAGCCGCAGGTCGGGTGCGTCGTTGTCCACCAGCTTCAGCAGCAGGTGTTCGAGGTCGACGTTGTAGTGCGTCTGCTGCACGCACAGCTCGGCGGCCTGTTCCATGGCGCGCTTGCATTCCGGGTTGAGCCGGCCGAGCAGGGTGCGGATGTCGATGTCCATAAGGCGTGTTCGGGTCAGGCGCCGGGCGCGTCGCCGCCGTCGCTGGTCAGGGTGTGGTGAACGGGCGGCAGTGCGCCGCGAAAGGTCGGGCCAGCGACCCACGAGGTCCAGCCCAGTCGCATCGGGTTCGCGGCGCCGAGCACGCTGCTGCGCAATTCGGTGGGTGCGAGGCTCAGCTCCATCTCGACCTTCAGGTCTTGCGGAATGAAGCGGCGCACCAGCCATTTGGCGAGCGCGTGGTCGGCGCCGCGTGGCAGCAGGGCGCGCAGGCGCCGCTGGCTCAGGTTGCTGAATGTGAGGCGAATGCCGGCGCCCTGGTCCCACACGCGCTTGCCGAGCACGGCGCCGCCGCCCAGCGGCGTGCGCATGTTCAGCCGGGCCGAGGCATCGGGTTCCAGCGCGAGCCAGCGGCCGCGGAACTGCGTGCCGTGCACCTGCACGCCGAGGCGGTCGCGCAGCAGCGCCAGCAGCGCGGTCATGCCGCGCGGCGCGCCGCCGAGCAGGCCGGCATGGCGCAGCCACAGGGCGGAGCCGTCGGGTGCGCGCACGCCGGCGCGCAGGCCCAGCGCGCTGGCTGCATCGAGCGTGGATGCCAGGGTGGAGCTTGAAGGCGACTGCGGGTTGAGCGCCACATGGTGCTTGCGGCGGCTGCGGTACAGGAACGCCAGGAAGCGGTGGTTGAAGATGTCGAGGAAGTCGGCCGTCGCGTGGTCGCGCTGCTGGCGGCGCTCCAGCAGCATCTCGGTGAAGGGCATCGGCAGCGGGCCGCCGCTGCCGCCCAGCGAAAGGGCGGGCGTGGTGAGTTCGAAGGGCTCGCCGGTCTGTGCATCGGTGCCGACTTCGCGCACGTCGCTGGCCTCGAACGCCAGCGTGACGAAGGCATGCAGCCGCACGGCCTCGCGTTCGCGCGGGCCTTGCGAGCGGCCCACGGGCACCGCCTCGGGCGCGGCGCGCTCGAGCAGGCTGATGGCCTGGAACAGATTGAAGTCCTGCGGGCGGGCGGTGAGTTGTTCGATCACAGCACGACCTGCCGGCCCGTCATCGGGGCCCATTGTTTTCTGACCTCTTCGCCGTTGCGCACCACGAGGCGAACGAAGGAGTTCACCGAGGTGTACATCGCGAAGAAGCGCGCGAGCACGGCCGACATCATGAGAGGGGAGCCGCCGACGAAGGCGTCGTCCTCGAATTCGAGCGTGACCTGCGTGCCGCGGCAGTAGCCGCGCCAGGCTTCGGTGCCCACGTGGGCGGTGACGCCGCGCGCCGAGAGCCCGGCGATGCCGCGGATCTGCGCATGGTCGCGCCGGCTGTCGGAGGCGAACAGCAGCAGCATCTCGCGCAGCTGCTCGCGGCCGGTGGAGCCGTCAACCAGCGACTGGTGGTTGAGCGTGAGCAGCGACACCAGCCGCCACAGCGTTTCGCTGCCCAGCGGCGGATCGCGCTGCGCGGTGGGTTCGTACAGGCAGCGCACGTGCGTGGGCTGCGATGGGCCTTCGGCCACGAGGCGCGCGCCCACGGGCACCTGCTCGGCCAGCCGCCGGTTGGTGCACAGCAGGTGGGCATACACCACGGGTTGCGCGGGTCGGCTGTGCGTTTTGCCCTGGTCGACGAAAGACAGGAACACGTCGGTGCCGGGAATGTTCTGGCGCAGGCAGGGCTCGCGCCGTGCGGCCCAGAACACCGCGCCGCCCTGCGCGCCCTGTGCGCCATCTACGTGGCCCAGCGCGGCGAAGCCCGGCACGTCGACAGGCTTGTCGGCGTCCGGGTCGGAGGCGATCACCGAGACGATGGAATGCACCTCGGTGGTGGCGTCGCGCTGGCGGTCGGGCACCAGCATGTATTCGTAGTGGCGCTGGTCCATCACCAGTGGCTCGCTCACGCGCGGAAACAGGTTGACGATGGGCGTGCAGCCGAGCTGGAAGTTGTCGGCATCGATGTGCCGCAGCGCCCTGGTGGCGCGGTCGAGCTGGAACACCAGTTCGCAGCTGCGCCCGCGACCCAGGCGCGAACGCAGGTGATGCAGGTCGAAGAAATGAAACTTGCGCGGAAACGCGAAGTACTCCTGCAGCAGGCCGTAGGCAGGCTGTGCGTTGGCGGGCTGCGGCAACACTTCTTCGCCTTCGGCAAAGCCGACTTCGCGCCATGCGTCGGCAGGCAGCATCTGGAGCGCGCCGCCTTCAGGGGTGACACCTACCGACTTCACGCCCGACACCAGTGCGTCGTACAGCGGCATCGTGGTCATCCAGTCGCCTTGCAGGTGGATGCGCAGGCTGTCGATCTCCAGCTCGGAGAAGTCGGCTTCAGCGTCGCATTCGAGCGTCACCCGCAGCACGGCGTCGGCGTCGATGGCGGCGTGCGCGATGCGCAGCGGCCACAGCACGGTGTCCCATGCGGTGCGGAAGCGGCACTCCTGCGACTGCGTGGCTTGTGTCCTCGCATGCAGCATGGTGTGGCGCGGCACGCGGAAGCCCGCCGTGACCTTGCCCTGTGCCGGATCGAGCCCGAACTGCGCCACCGACATCGAGGGCAGCGGCTGCACCAGCGACGGGCAGAGGTTGTCGAGCAGCGCGTAGGCGACGTCGGGAAATTCCTGGTCGAGGTCGCGATGCACGCGCGCCGACAGGAAGGCCACCGACTCGATCAGTCGTTCGGTGTGTGGGTCCAGCGATTCGCCGCCGTGCAGCGAGAGGCGCGAGGCGACCTTGGGATAGCGTTGGGCGAAGTCCGACCCCTGTCCTCGCAGGTAGGACAGTTCGCGCTTGTAGTACTGCAGCAGGTCGCTGTGCTGGATGTCGGACACGTCAGGCGACCTTCACCAGGCTGTCGGGCGTGCCGAGCAGCATTTCGAAATCCACGTGGCGCAGCGCGAGCCCGGCCCGCGCCTGCGCGCCGATGCGCACCAGCGCCACTTCATGCCGGTTGGGCGTGGCGCTCACTTGCACGCTCACGTCCGTCAGGCGCGGCTCGTAGCGCTGCACCGCCTGGCGCAGCGTGGCCGAGAGCTGCTGGAGGTCGGCGGCGTTCTGCGCGCTGAGCGCGGAGAAATCCGGAATGCCGTACTCCAGCACCGTGCCGCTGCCCTGCGCATAGTCGGCGGCCGACAGCGGCGAGCGCGTGTTGAACAGACGGCGCAGCTCACGACCAATGGAGTCCTGCAAGGACTCCATTGTTTCGAGATGAGCAGCGCCGCGGACGTGCTCGGACGGCGCCGACGCCAGCCGGTCGAACAGGGGCGCGACGCCCCCTTTGATGAGTTCGGACACGGTGGGCGCCGGGTGTCAGCGTCGAGCCGTCATGCGACCGCGACGTTCTTCGAGAGATCCCAGCCGAACGGTGCGATGCCTTCCTGGCCGCCTTCTTCCTTCTGCTTCGTGTACTCGACCTTGATGGCCGCGTAGTTCAGGGAGACGCTTTCCTGCGGCAGGTCACCGCCGCTGGACACCGAGAGGCCGCTGAGGATCACGTCGGTCAGGGTCACGACCATCAAGGGCAGCAGGCCGCTCTTGTCTTCGCGCGGGAAGGTGATGATGGTGTCGCCCGCGAACACCTCGCCGCCGGCGAGCTTCTGCAGCAGCTGGGGCGTGGCCGAGTCGCTGGTGCGGGTCACGGTGATTTCGGAGAAGCTGGGCTTGCCCGCGGTGCGTTCCTGGTTGGAGGTGCCCGCGGTCACGGCGAGGCCGGCGCCGAACTGGAAGCTCTGGACTTCCAGTTCGTCCTTGTGGCCCTCGATCTGGGTTTGGCCGGTGACACCTGGGATCTTGAGATAGATAGGCATGTGAATGTTCTTTCAGTAAGTCTGTTGGTTCGTCTGTCGATGCAGATGAATGAGAAGGGGGCGATCAGGCGGCGGCAGCCGGCAGGTCGGCGACCAGGCGGATCGAGGCCGAGAGTTCCTCGAGCTGGAAGTGCGGCTTCAGGAAGGCGATGGCGCGGTACGAGCCCGGCTTGCCCGGAACTTCGGTCACGTCCACGCGGGCCTGGCTCAGCGGGTACTTGGCCTTCATGGCCTGCGGCGCCGAGGGGCTCACCAGCACGTAGTTGGCAACCCAGTTGTTCAGGTGCTTCTGCATGTCGGCCTGCGTCTGGAAGCTGCCGATCTTGTCGCGCACGATCACCTTCAGGTAATGCGCGAAACGCGAGGCCGCCAGGATGTACGGCAGGCGAGCCGAGACTGCCGCGTTGGCGTTGGCCGAATCCTTGTCGTACACCTTGGGCTTGTTCACGGTCTGGCCACCGAAGAAGGCCGCGGTGTTCGAGCCCTTGGAGTTGACGATGGCGATGAAGCCGAGGTCGCTCAGTTCCTTTTCGCGGCGGTCGGTGATGGTCACTTCGGTCGGCGGCTTCAGGGCGATGTCGCCTTCGTCCGTCTTGTAGGCGTGGGCCACCATGCCGTCGACCTTGCCGCCGCCTTCGACGCCGCGGATGGCCGTGGTCCAGCCGTACAGCGAGTGAGCCTGCGTGATGCGAAGGCCCAGCTGGTAGGCCGCGTTGGCCCACAGGTACTTGCCGTGGTCGGTGCCGTCCACGTCTTCTTCGTAGTTGAAGTTCTCGACGGGAATGGTCTTGGCGCCGTAGGGCAGGCGAGCCGCATAGCTCGGCAGCACCAGCGAGACGTAGCGCGAGTCTTCCGATTCGCGGAAGCCGCGCCACGAAGTGAGCTCGGCGCTCTCGAAGGTCTTGGACAGGTCGCGCGGAATGCCGAGTTCGGTGAACGACTTGAAGTCGAACAGGGCGGGCGCAGCGGCTGCGATGAAGGGCGCGTGCGCGGCGGCGGCCACGCGGGAGATGCGCTCCAGCAGGGCGATATCTTGCGGGTGGCGGCCGAAGTAGTAGTCGCCGATCAGCAGCGAATAGGGGTGGCCGCCGTAGGTGCCGTATTCCTCTTCGTAGATCTTCTTGAAGAGCACGCTGGTGTCGTGGTCGACGGCGGTCTCCAGGTCCTTCAGCAGGTCTTTCTTGCTCACGTTGAGCAGGCGCAGCTTCAGGTTGCTGCCGGTTTCGGTGCCCGACACCAGGTCGTGCAGGCCGCGCCAGGAGGCTTCGAGGGCCTGGAACTCGGGGGCGTGCAGGATCGCGTTGAGCTGGTCGGTCAGCAGGCGGTCGATTTCGGCGACGCGCTCGTTGATCAGCGTGACCACGCCCTTGTCGGGGCTGGTCTTCATGCCTTCGTCGAGGATCTGCGAAGCCAGCTGACCGATCAGCTTCTTCGCGTAGGCGCCCTGCGAAGGCTCGGTCGTCATGTTGCCTTCGAGGACGATCTTGTCGAGCAGACCGAGGTCACTGGTCGTGACGGTGGTTGCTGCGCTGCCGGCTTCAGCGGCTTTGGATTTGTTGGCCATCTCTATCACCATTCAAAAGTTGCCGGATCGCGCCCGAAGGGCTGCGGCCGGCGTGGTTGATCACGCTGCCGGTGCTTCGGCTTCGGGGGACGATTGGGTTTCCGCAGCCGCTTGCGGGGCTGCGGCTGCGGCCGGGGCGGCTTGCGCGGGTGCGCTGCCGGCTTCGGCCCTGGCCTGGCTCTGGACCGTCTTCAGGTCTTCGGTGTTCAGCAGCACGCGCTCGAGCAGGTCGTCGAGTTCGTCGTTGCCGTCGAGCTTGGCGAGCAGGTCGCGCAGTTGCTGGCGGGCTTCGAGCAGCTTGGCCAGGCGGGGCACCTGGTCCACGATGGCTTCGGGGTGGAAGTCGCTGAATTCCTTGAAGCTCAGTTCGATCTTCAGGTTGCCTTCGCCCTTCATGGTGTCGGGCACCGAGAGGTCGAGGCGGGGGGTGATGTTGCCCAGAACTTCATCGAAGTTGTCGCGGTCGATTTCGACGAAGCGGCGCTCCTTGAGCTTCGGCAGCGGTTGTGCAGGCTGGCCCGACAGGTCGGCCAGCAGGCCCACGACCAGCGGCAGCTCCTTCTTTTCGACGGCGTCGCCGATCTCCACGTCATAGGTGATCTGGACGCGCGGCGGACGATTGCGTCCTACCCAGTTTTGCAGGCTATTCGACATTTTTCGCTCTCAGAAAAGGTTGAATTGACAAGAACACACGTTGAAATTTCTCGACGCTCTTCGCCTGGTTGGGGCGGTGCGCGGTCCGTTGCCGTTGCAGTCCCGGCATGCATCAAAGACGGATGGAAGATACAAATCGAGATATTTGCTAACAATCCCCAGAATTGGGGAGGGGTCCCGTTTGCGCTGGACAAAACTCAATGAAAACAAGTACCTGAGCTTTGTAAAGTTACACAAATGAGTGATTTGTCACGCAAGTGGGTAGCCGAATGCTAGGCAGACGCGCCGGCTGGCGCATCGGACCAAAGTTCAATGACAGGAAGGCGGGGGCGGTGCTATCGCGCGCGTGCTCCCGCGTGCGCGGGACGGCGCGATGTGTAACCGGAATGGAGGACCCGGGGAACCCGGGTGAGCGCAGCGCGGGGCTGCGTCAATGGCGCGAACGTCGCGGGTTTCGTGCGAAGCCGCGGGGGCGCCTTGCTAGAGCTCGATGAATGCCGAAGTGGCTTTGTTGAGTGCCAGTTTTCCCTTGGCGGTGATCGATTCGACCTGCGCCAGCTGACGGATCGCGCGCGCATCGGGGGCGCGGTCCGAAGGCGGAATGAAGGCAGTCACCAACTCTGCCGCACGCAGCACGCGCAGCCTGTCGATGTCAGCCGGCGTGTGAATAACGTATGGCAATTTCTGCTCGGCGATAACCCGTAGAAATTCCATGGACATGAGCCGTCTCCTTTTGGTTGAGGGCGTTTACGGCATTGTGCGCACAAACAATTAGCGTTGTCTAAACCCTGCGCCGCGCATGCCTTTCCTCGGGTGTACCGAAGTGTTCCTTTCGCGCTGCTGGAGCCACGAAGGTGCCAGTTTGTTTCCGGTAACTCGGCAGCTAGTTGAGCGCCTGCGCCGGCCACGCCGTGGTGTCCGGCATCACGATGTGCCATCGCACCGGATCGATGCCTTCGAAGGTCGCGCGATAGCGATCGGAGGCGCGGTCTTCGCCCGTCACGTCGCGGATCACGATGCTGTCGATGCGTTGCGAATGCGAGTGAAACGTTTGCGCGTAGATCTCCGGATCGGCTTCGCCCGAGTCACCCACCAGCACGAAGCGGCGCTGCGGAAATTCGGTGAGCAGCCGGTTGATCACGCCGAGCTTGTGCTCGCGCGAATCCTGCTCGCCGGGAATCAGCGTGCGCCACGTGGTGCTTTCGCGCAGATGCATGCTGCCCGCGGGAAAGTCGGCGTTGCGAATGAAATCCGAGAGCGCCGGGTAGAGCTGGATCGGACTCGCCGAAAGGTAATGAAAGCGCGTGTCGGGCGTCTTCGCCAGCGCGCGGTACCAGGCCGCCATGCGCGGCGCGGCCTCGAAGCGGCGCGCGAAAGTGTTGAGCAGCATCTCGCGCCGGTCGCGCACCTGCGTGTGCTTGATGGTGTCGTCGATGTCCGAGATGACCGACACGCCTTGCGCGGGCACAACCAGCGCATGGCCCCTGAAGCGATGCAGCAATTCGCCCGGGCCGGTCACGCCATGGAACTGCACCCACTCCTGCGGTGATGGCGACGTTGGCAGCAGTGGCGCGCGCGGTGCGTCGATCACGATGCGCAGGTTGCTGCGGCCGTCCTTGCCCGATGGCGGCATCGTCACGCGTGCCGGGCTGCCGTCGAAGTCGACGTCGATCACCTTGTCTTCTTCCGACTCCGCATGGAACAGCGCGGTGCGCTGGTTGAAACGCAGGCGCGCGGCGGGCGAGAGCTTCTTCAGGCTCAGGCCGAGATAGCGTGCGAGGGCAGTGTTGAGCCCCCAGCGATGCTCGCGCTCGAAGATCCACGCGTGGATATCGACTTCGAGCCGGCCGTCGACGGTGGGGCGCGCCGTGCCGGTCATGAAGAGCGCTTCTTCGTCGGGCTCGAGCGGCTCTGCTGCCTGCACTGCTTGCAGCGGCGCGAGACCCGCGATCAGTGCGGCGCTCGCCACCAGCGACCGGCGCCGCAAGTCCGGCAAGGGCAGTCGGTGGGGAGCGCTGTCGCTCATTTCGTCGTGGGGGCGACGCGCTCGTAAGTCACGAAGCTGAAGCCCAGGCCTTCCTTGGCCGAGACATGCGATTCGCGTTGCGTCTCGCGCCACGCGGCGGCGTCGAGTTCAGGAGCGTAGGCGTCGCCTTCGTAGTCGCGCGCAACCTCGGTCACCACGGCGCGTTGCGCAAGTGGCTCGGCCTCCGCGTAGATCTGCGCGCCGCCGATGACCCACACGACATCGGGAGCATCGGCCTTCGATGATTCGCAAAGCGATAGCGCTTCTTGCAGGCTGCCCGCGCGGAATGCGCCTTCGGCCTGCCAATCGGCCTGCCGCGTCACCACGATGTTCTGCCGGCCCGGCAGCGGCTGGAAGCGCGGCGGCAGCGAGTCCCAGGTCTTGCGGCCCATGATCACCGGCGCGCCCGCGGTCTGTTGCTTGAAGTGCGCCATGTCCTCCGGGATGTGCCAGGGGATGGTGTTGTTCGCACCGATCACGCCGTTGGCTGCGCGGGCGAAGATGATGTTGATGCGGGGCTTGCTCATTCCGCTCACACCGCCACGGGTGCCTTGATCGGATCGCCGTGCCGGTAGTCCAGCACCTCGAAGTCTTCGTACTGATAGTCGAAGATCGAGTCTGGCTTGCGCTTGATGTTCAGCGTCGGGTACGGATACGGCGTGCGGCTCAACTGCAGCGCGACCTGTTCGGCGTGGTTGCTGTAGATGTGGCAGTCGCCGCCGGTCCAGATGAAGTCGCCCACGTCGAGGTCGCACTGTTGCGCCACCATGTGCGTGAGCAGCGCGTAGCTTGCGATGTTGAAGGGCACGCCCAGGAAGATGTCGGCGCTGCGCTGGTACAACTGGCAGCTGAGCTTGCCGCGTTCGCCCTCGACCTGCGGTGGCGCCACATAGAACTGGAAGAAGGCATGGCAGGGCATCAGCGCCATCTTCGACAGCTCGGCCACGTTCCATGCGCTCACGATGATGCGGCGCGAATCGGGGTTGGTCTTGAGGGTCTTGATGACGTCGGAAATCTGGTCGATGTGGCCGCCATCGGGCGTGGGCCAGCTGCGCCATTGCACGCCGTACACCGGGCCCAGGTCGCCGTCTTCGCGCGCCCATTCGTCCCAGATGGTGACGCCGCGCTCCTTGAGCCAGTTGTTGTTGCTCGAGCCGGTCAGGAACCACAGCAGTTCCTGGATGATGGACTTCAGGTGCACCTTCTTCGTGGTGACCAGCGGGAAGCCCTCGTTCAGGTCGAAGCGCATCTGGTGGCCGAACACGCTCTTGGTGCCGGTGCCTGTGCGGTCGCTCTTGAAGACACCATGAGTGTCGACATGGCGCATGAAATCTTCGTACTGGGAGCGGACGGGGCGAGTGGGCGAGGTCATGTTGGGAATTTTACGGGGCGGCGCTAGCATTGGCCGATGACCGGCCATGACCACTCCCACGGACACAGCGAACTCAGCGAGATGGACCTGCGCGTCCGCGCCCTCGAAAGTGTGCTCACCCAGAAGGGCTACATCGACCCCGCCGCGCTTGATGCGCTGATCGACACCTACCAGACCCGCGTCGGCCCGCGCAACGGCGCGCGCGTGGTGGCTCGGGCCTGGGTCGATCCGGTCTTCCGGCAGTGGCTGCTGGCCGATGCCACTGCGGCGATTGCTTCGCTGGGCTACACGGGCCGGCAAGGCGAGCACATGGTGGCGGTGGAGAACACCGACGAACTGCATCACATGGTGGTCTGCACGCTGTGCAGCTGCTACCCGTGGCCGGTGCTGGGCCTGCCGCCGACCTGGTACAAGAGCGCGCCGTACCGCTCGCGCGTGGTGAAAGATCCGCGCGGCGTGCTCGCCGATTTCGGCACGACGCTGCCCGAGGCCACGCGCATCCGCGTGTGGGACTCGACCGCCGAGGTGCGCTACCTCGTGATTCCGCAGCGACCTGCCGGCACCGAAGGCCTGAGCGAAGACGAACTCGCCGCGCTGGTCTCGCGCGATTCGATGATCGGCACGCGGCTGGTCGAGGCGCCCGCCGAAGAGGGGAGCGCTGCATGAGCTACGTCACGAAGGCTGACCTTGGCGGCCAGCCGGGTTTCGGCAAAGTTGTGCCGGAGCCCGAGGGCGAGCTGTTTCACGCGGCCTGGGAGCCGCGCGCGCTGGCGCTCGTGCTGGCCATGGGCGCGACCGGTTCATGGAACATCGATGCGAGCCGTGCCGTGCGCGAGACGCTGCCGGACTATCGCGACCTGAGCTACTACCAGATCTGGCTCAGTGCGCTCGAACAACTGATGCTGCAGCGCGGACAGATCTTTCCCGACGAGATCGCGAGCGGAGAGATGCACCACGCGCCCACGCCCGTGGCCCGCGTGCTGGAGGTGGCCAATGTGCCGGCCGTTCTCGCCAAGGGCTCGCCGACCGAGCGGCCGGCCTCGGCCCCGGCGCTCTTCGCCATGGGCCAGCCGGTGCGCATGCACCACCTCGGCAAGGTCGACCATCACACGCGGCTGCCGGGCTATGTGCAGGGCAAGCGCGGCACCATCGTGCACGTGCATGGCGCGCATGTGTTTGCCGACAGCCATGCGCAGGGGCTCGGCGAGCAGCCGCAGTGGCTCTACACGGTGGAGTTCGATGAAGCCGAGCTCTGGGGCAGCGATGCGCCGCGCCAGAACCTCTTGGTGTCGGTCGATGCGTGGGAAAGCTATCTGGAGGCTGTGGCATGAAAGACATGCCCCTTTCGCCCGGCATGCCGCGCGATGCCGATGGGCCCGTGTTCAATGCACCCTGGGAGGCGCAAGCCTTCGCGATGACGCTGGCGCTGCATGAGGGCGGCCTGTTCACCTGGCCGGAGTGGGCCGAGGCGCTGGCTGGGCAGATCGCCGCCGCACAGGCCTCGGGCGATCCCGACACTGGCGAGACCTACTACCGCCACTGGCTTGCCGCGCTCGAAGGCATCGTGGCCCGCAAGGGCGCCAGCTCCGATGCCGAACTGGCTCGCTACCGCCACGCCTGGGACCACGCGGCCGACCGCACGCCGCACGGCCAGCCGATCGAGCTGCGCGGCGAGGACTTCCCCGGCTAGAGGTGCGTGCTGGTGCGGTGTGCCGCGGCCCGCATCGTGCTTGACCCGCTCTCGAAGCGGGTGCTAGCCTGCCGCCGCTTCCCCGTCCCTCCACAGAAAGCACAGAACGCACAACATGACGATTCACTCGCGCCATCTCTTCCCGGCTCCTACGGCCTCCACATCCACCCGCCGCTGGGCGCGCACCGCATGCCACGGCGCCGTACTCGCGTGCGCCATGCTGCTGGCCGGCAACGCCATGGCGCAGAAGCCGCACCAGGGCGTGCTCGACGCGGCCACGCAAAGCAAGGACGAGGCGCTCAAGATGCTGGAGCGCATGGTCAACATCGACTCGGGCTCGGCCGACACCGCGGGCCTGGAAAAGGTCCGCGAGATGGCGGTGGAAGAACTGCGCAAGCTCGGCGCGCGCATCGAGACCTTTCCGGCCGATCCGCACCCCGGCACCAACGTGGTCGCGACGCTGACCGGCCAGGGCAAGAAGAAGATCCTGATCCTTGCGCACATGGACACCGTCTTCAAGGAAGGCACGGCCGCAGCCAAGCCCTTCTACATCAAGGACGGCCGCGCCTATGGCCCCGGCGTGATGGACGACAAGGGCGGCGTGGTGGCCGGCCTGTATGCGCTGAAGATCCTGAAGCAGATCGGCTTCAAGGACTATGGGCAGATCACCTTCCTGCTCGACACCAACGAAGAAGTCGGCTCCGTCGGCACCAGCGCGCTCATCGAGCGCATCGCCAAGCAGCACGACGTGGCGCTGAACCTGGAGCCGGGCCGCGCGGCCGACGGCCTCGTGGTCGAGCGCAAGGGCTCGGCTACCGCGCTCATCGAGGTGAAGGGCCTGGCCGCTCATGCGGGCGTGGCGCCCGAGGCCGGTCGCAACGCGGCGATGGAGGTGGCGCATCAGGTGCTGCAGCTGTCGAAGACGGCGGACGCAGCGAAGAAGACCACGGTCAACTTCACGGTGCTCACGGCCAATGGCCCGACCAACGTGATTCCCGCGACGGCCAGCGCCAAGGGCGACGTGCGCGCGGCCACGCCTGAAGAGTTCGATCGTGTGGAGAAAGACCTGATCCGCATTTCGCAGAACAAGCTGATTCCCGAGACCGAGGTGCGCGTGCGCCTGATTCGCGGCCTGCCGCCGATGCCGCGTTTGCCTGCGTCGGAAAAGCTGGTGCGCATGGCCGAAGGCATCTACGGCGAGATCGGCAAGAAGCTCACCATCGAGAGCAGCGGCGGCGCGGCCGACGCGAGCCTGGTGGCGGGCGTCGGCGTGCCGGTGCTCGACGGCTTCGGCATCGTGGGGGGCGGCATCCACACGCCGGAGGAATACGCGGAAGTCGAGAGCGTGGTGCCGCGGCTCTACCTGCTCTCGCGCATGCTGATGGACTTGAGCGCTAACTGATCGCGAGCTAACCGCTCAGCCGCGCTTCGGAATGCCCAACCCCGCCACCACGGCGGGGCGCGCCACGAAGGCTTCGAGCGCGCGTGCAACGTTTGGAAAATCCTTGAAGCCCACCAGATCCGCCGCCTCGTAGAAGCCGATCAGGTTGCGGATCCACGGGAAGGTGGCGATGTCGGCGATGGTGTAGCTGTCGCCCATGATCCATGCGCGGTCTGCCAGGCGCTTGTCGAGCACGCCGAGCAGGCGCTTCGACTCGCCCACGTAGCGGTCGCGCGGACGCTTGTCCTCGTAGTCCTTGCCGGCGAACTTGTTGAAGAAGCCGAGCTGGCCGAACATCGGGCCAATGCCGCCCATCTGGAACATCACCCACTGCAGGGTTTCGTAGCGGCCAGCAGCGTCCTGCGGAATGAGCTTGCCGGTTTTTTCGGCGAGGTACATGAGGATCGCGCCCGACTCGAACAGCGCCAGCGGTTTGCCGCCTGGGCCGTCGGGGTCGATGATGGCCGGGATCTTGTTGTTCGGGTTGAGCGACAGGAACTCCGGCGACATCTGGTCGCTGGTCTCGAAGCTCACGAGGTGCGGCTCGTAGGGCAGGCCGGTCTCCTCCAGCATGATCGACACCTTCACGCCGTTGGGCGTGGGCAGCGAGTACAGCTGCAGCCGGTCAGGATGCTGCGCGGGCCATTTTTTCGTGATGGGAAAGCTCGAGAGATCGGTCATGGAGGGTGTCCTTGAGAGGGAGGAAACTGCAAGCGCCGGATTCTGCCCGGGTCGGGCAGATGGCGTGCGCGTGCGGCTTTGCCCTCTGCCTTGCCCTCAGATTCCCAGCCAGCTCATCAGCGAGGCCTCGACATCGGCCGAAGGCGCAACGAAGCCGACGTAGCTCGATGCCGCGAGCGCGCGCTTGCCCGCGTCGGTCTGCCCCAGGCTCAGCAAGGCTTCGCGCGCCGCGCTCACCGTGGCCGCATCGAGCTTGCGTGACGCGAGCCATTGCTTGATAGGCACAGCGCGCGATTCCGCGCAGACCTTGCCGCCGCCGTCTTTCCAGGTCTTGACTACGCTGGAGGCGGCCGTCGCGCCATAAGCCGCAAAGCCGTTCTGCACGTAGAAGGGCACGGCCTCCTGGAAGCGCGTGTTGGTGACCTTGACCGCCGTCGGCCCCTGCAGGCCCTGTTCGCGCAGCATCGCGCGCGTGATCACCGCGGTGATCGAGTCGGCATCAGGCATGACCAGCTGCTTGCCCGCCACGCTTTTCCAGTCGGAAATGGGCTGCTGCTCCTTGCACAGGAACGACACCTTGTAGTCGGTGTAGCCGGTGGTCCAGGCGAAGGCGCTGTACTGCCCGCTCTTGATGGCCGCGAGCGCCACGTGCGACGGGTGCACGAAGGCGAAGTCGACCTGCTGCTGCTTCAGCGCGTCGCGCGCGCCGTTGTACGAATTGAGCACCTTCACCGTCACCGGCTGCTTGAGCGCCTTGGACAGCACTTCGGCAATGGGCTCGAAGCGGGCGGTGACCTGCGCGTCGGACACGTTGTAGCTCACGCCTTCGCTGACACCGATCACAAAGGCATGCGCCGAGGCGCCAACTGCCAGAAGCAAACCCGCTGTACCGCGAGCGACGGTGCGAAGCGAGGGATGAAGAGTGCGGTGTGTCATGGAGGCCTTCTTCCGGTTGATGAGTAATGTTGTAACTAAATTATTACATTCATCTACGCGGAGGAACAGGCCTGGAGCGCAGGGTTAGCCCTTATGAAACAACACTTCGGCGAATCGGCGGCGTGTGCATCTCGTTCGGAGATACGCGGATCTTCAATCCATATGAATCTTGCGTAGAAACCCGCACCGGCGCGGCGGGGTGCGAACGAGACTATTGGCTGCAACCGGGCCAGAACGAACGAAAGCGACGCACCCATGAGCACCAGCACCATCGCAACGCCGCCCTACAGGGGCCGCTTCGACAGCACCTCCGACGCCGTCTACCGCAAGGTGGGGTGGCGGCTGATTCCGCTGCTATTCGTTTGCTACATCGTGGCGTACCTCGACCGCGTGAACGTCGGCTTTGCCAAGCTGCAGATGCAGGGCGACCTGCAGTTCAGCGACGCGGTCTACGGGCTGGGCGCGGGCATCTTCTTCATCGGCTACTTCCTGTTCGAGGTGCCGAGCAACGTCGTGTTGCACCGGGTGGGTGCGCGCCGCTGGATCGCGCGAATCATGATCACTTGGGGCCTGCTCTCGGCGGCCACCATGTTCGTGAGTTCGCCAGTGTCGTTCTACGTGATCCGCTTCCTGCTCGGCGCAGCCGAGGCGGGCTTCTTCCCCGGCATCATCCTGTACCTCACCTATTGGTATCCGGCCGCGCGGCGCGGCAAGGCCACGTCGTTGTTCCTCGCGGCGATTCCGTTCGCGGGCATCCTCGGCGGTCCGATCTCGGGCTGGATCCTGCAGGGCATGAGCGGTGTCAACGGATGGGCCGGCTGGCAGTGGCTGTTTCTGCTGCAAGGCCTGCCGACCGTGGCGCTGGGCCTGGTCGTGTGGCGCTACCTCGACGACCGCGTGAAGGACGTGCAGTGGCTCACGCCCGCCGAGCGCGAACTCATTGCCCGCGACATTGCCGCCGAAGACGCCGGCAAGGCCGAGCCGCGCATCCTGAGTGTGCTGGGCAACGGCCGTGTGTGGCTGCTGGCGCTGGTGTACTTCGCGTACACCTCGGGGCTGTACGGCATCTCGTTCTGGCTGCCGAGCATCATCAAGGCGATCGGCGTGAAGGGCGCGCTCGACATCGGCCTGCTCAGCGCCATTCCATGGACCTTTGGCGTGATCGCGATGTACTTCGTGGCCCGCAGCGCCGACCGCCGGCTCGAGTACCGCTGGCACAGCGCGCTGGCCGCCATCGTCGGCGCGATCGGCCTGGTGCTGAGCGTGGCCTTCCACGGCAACGCGACGCTCGCGATGGCCGGCCTCACGCTGGCCACGATGGGCATCATGTCGACCTTTCCGGTGTTCTGGGGCATGCCGACGGCTTTTCTCGGCGGCGCTGCGGCGGCCGCGGGCATTGCACTCATCAACTCCTTCGGCAATCTCTCGGGTTTCAGCGCGCCGTTTCTCATCGGTCTCATCAAGGACGCGACGCAGAGCACCGATGCCGGCCTGCACATGCTTGCCGGGCTGCTGGTGACTGGCGCGGTGCTGGTGCTGTTCGTCAAGCCGAAGCGCTGATCCGTTTATCTGCCTCCTTGAAAGAACCCCATGGACACGGTCGTGAGTTCGAACACGCGGCGTTCCCCGTCGCCTGAGCTGATCGCGCTGCTGCAGCGCAAGTTTGCCGAGCGCTTTTCCACCAGCCCGGCCGTGCTGCTGCAGCACGGCACCGACGAGTCGACCTACCTGCCGCAGCCGCCCGATGCGGTGGTGTTCGTGCGCAGCACCGAAGAAACGGCGTTCGTGGTGCGGGCCTGCGCCCGCGAGCGCGTGCCGGTCATCGGCTTCGGCGTGGGCTCGTCGGTGGAGGGGCACCTGCTGGCCGTCGAGGGCGGCGTGTGCGTCGACTTCTCGCAGATGAACAAGGTGCTGGCAATTCGCCCCGGTGACCTCACGGCCACGGTCGAGGCAGGCGTGACGCGCGGGCAGCTGAACGCGGAGCTGATGGGCACCGGCTTTTTCTTCTCGGTCGATCCCGGCGCCAATGCGTCCATCGGCGGCATGATCGCCACGGCCGCGTCGGGCACCAACACCGTGCGCTACGGCACCATGCGCGACAACCTCGTGAGCCTGACGGTGGTCACGGCCAATGGAGACACGGCGCACACCGCCTCGCGGGCACGCAAGAGCTCGGCGGGCTACAACCTCACTCAGCTGTACTGCGGCTCCGAAGGCACGCTGGGGCTGATCACCGAGGCCACCGTGCGGCTGCATCCGCACCCCGAGGCGTATGCGGCTGCGGTGGTGCACTTTCCGTCGGTGCGCGCGGCGGTCGACTGCGTGATCGAGTCGATCCAGATGGGCGTGCCGCTCGCGCGCGCCGAGATGCTGGACGCGCTGACCATCCGCGCCGTGAATGCGCACAGCCACACCAGCCTGGGCGAGAACCCGACGCTGTTCCTGGAGTTCGGCGCGAGCCAGGCGCAGATCGACGAGCAGGCCGGCATCGTGCGGGAGATCGCGGGCAACCACGGCGGCGGCGCCTTCCAGTGGGCCAACCGGCCCGAGGAGCGATCGCGCCTGTGGACGCCGCGCCATCACGCCTACTTTGCCTGCCTGCAGCTGAAGGCGGGCAGCCGCAGCCTGACCACGGACGCGTGCGTGCCTCTGTCCGCGGTCGCTCAGTGCATCGAAGAGACGCAGGCCGACATCGCCGAACACGGCCTGCTGGTGCTGGTGTTCGGCCATGTCGGCGATGGCAACTTCCATTGCCTGGTGCTGGTGGACCCGAACAGCGCAGCGGAGAACGAAGCCGCCGAGGCCTTCAGCCACCGGCTGGTGCAACGCGCGCTGCGCCACGGCGGCACTTCGACCGGCGAGCACGGCGTGGGGATGCACAAGATGAAGTACCTCGTCGAGGAGCATGGCGAGCACACGGTGGCGCTGATGCGCGCCGTGAAGCAGGCACTGGACCCGCACAACATCTTCAACCCCGGAAAGGTCGTCGCCCCGGCTGGGGCCTGAGTGCCCGAGCGGAGATGTGCGGCCTAGAATCCCCGGCCTTGCCTGCACCCCGCAGTGCGCGGCCGGAGGCCCTTCGATGGAGCTGCGTCAGTTCAAGTACTTCGTTGCCATCGTGGATTGCGGCAGCCTGTCGCGCGCCGCGCAGCAGCTCTTCATTGCACAGTCGGCCTTGAGCAAGCAGATGGCCGAGCTCGAAGCCGAGCTCGGCACCCAGCTGCTGCTGCGCAGCCGCAACGGTGTGGCGATGACCGAGGCGGGCAAGGTCTTCTACGAATACGCGCAGGGCATCACCAAGCAGGTGAGCGACGCCAAGGCCGCGGTGCACGTTGCGGCCGATTCGGTGGTGGGCTCGGTGGTGGCAGCGCTGCCGCAGAGCGTGTCGCCCATGATCGCGCTGCCGCTGATGCGCGCGGCGGCCCGGCGCTATCCCGACGTGGTGCTGCATCTGAACGAGGAACTCACCGGCAACATGGCCGACCAGTTGCTGCGCGGCCGCGTCGACGTGGCAGTGTTTTCGCCCGCCATGCCGGCGGAGGACATCCGGTTCGTCCCGCTGGTGGAAGAAGACTTCGTGTTTCTCGAATCGCCGCAGAGCCCGCATGCACTGCCGCCTGGCGACGTGAGCATTGCGCAGGCCACCGCGCGGCCGCTGGTGTGGCCTGCCAATGCGCACGGCCACTGCACGCGCTGGCTGGTCGATGCGGTGCTGGAGCAGTCGGGGCATTCCGCGGCGCAGGTGGCCGCGGAGATCAATTCGGTCTACACGCTGAAGGCGGCGGTGGAGGCGGGGCTGGGGCCGACCATCATGCCGTTTGGACTCGCACAGCGCGAAGTGCAGGAAGGCCGGCTTGTTGCGCATCGCATCGACTCGCCGTCGATGTTTCGCACGCTCGGGCTATGCGTATCCGTGCATCTGCCGACCACGAATGCGAAGCGCGCCGTGTGCACGCTGATCGGCGACGTGGTGCGCGATCTGTGCGAGAGCGGGCAGTGGGCGGGGGCGCGTGCCGTCGCGCCGGCGAAAGGGCCGGGGTCCTGATGCCCGGCTCTTCGTTTCAGGCGCGGCGCTTGCGCGCCGACGCTGCGGCCTTGGCAGGTGCAGCGAACAGGCGCGAGATGGCCTGGCGCACATCGGCCTGCATGTCGTCGATGGCCTTCGCATCGCCCGACAGGTGCTTCAGCAGTGCCTGCTGGAACAGTCCGTCGAACAGCGCATAGGTGGCCGAGGGCGGCATGCCGGGCGCTTCGCCCGAGAGCTCGGCAAAGCGGCTCATGATGCGCCAGATCATGTCTTCGAGGCTCTTGTCGATCTGCACGACATCGGCGCGGAAGGCTTCTTCGAACAGCGCCTGCGAACGCAGGTCGTACCAGAGGCGGTGCACGTGGCCTTCGTCGCGCAGCGTGTCGCCAAGGCTCTGCAGGAAGCCCTCCATAAGCTCGTCGTAGGTGGTGGCACTTTCCACCGCGTGGTCGTAGCGTGTGACGCAGCGCGCCTTGTACTGCTTGACGCTGCAGATGATCAGGTCGACCTTGTCGCTGAAGTAGTAGTGCAGCACGCCATGCGAGAACTCTGAGTTCTGGGCGATCTCGCGCAGGCTGGTGCGTGCATAGCCCAGTGCCGCCAGCGTGGTCAGCGCGGCCTCGCCCAGTTCGGCGCGCCGTTCCGAGAATTTGTCGACCCGCGCCTTGGGCACTCGTTCAGCGTGTTTCTTTAGCCGTTGATGTGTCGTCATTGAAAGCCGGACCGCACGCATGCCGGCCCCTGTGTTCTTCGTGATTGCAAACCATAGCACGCAAGCGGGAGAACCCGCATCCGGCGCGCCACACATGCCATTTTACGAAGTTTTGACAATCGTCAAAGAAAAACTTGACACCCGTAAAGTCGATTTCTACGATGGCCGCTCCATCTCACAACACATCTACAGGAGACAAGTGATGGCCAAGTTCGACTTGAAAGGGCGCAAGGCCCTGGTGACGGGTGGTGCGCGCGGCATTGGCGCGGGCATCGCCGAAGCACTGGCGGCGGCTGGTGCGTCCGTGATGATTGGCGACGTGCTTGCCGACCTGGGGCGCGAAACCGCTTCCAGGTTGTCCGCGTCGGGAGCGAAGGTGGGCTTCGTGCCGCTCGACGTCACGAAAGACGGCGACTGGGCCTCGGCCACAGAAACCACCGTGAAAGAGCTAGGCGGCTTCGACATCCTCGTCAACAACGCCGGCATCGAGATCACCTCGCTGGTGATCGACGTCGACGGCGACGACCTGCGCCGCATGCTCGACGTGAACGTGGCCGGCACGCTGCTCGGCATGAAGCACGCGTTCCGTGCGATGCGTCCTGGTGGCGGCGCGGGCGGTGGCGGGGCGGTGGTCAACATCGCATCGGTCGCGGCGACGATCGCTTTCCCGGCCATTGCGGGCTACTCGGCCACCAAGTCCGCAGTCGACCGCGCCACCCGTGTCGCGGCCATGGAATCCGGCAAGCTGGGCTACGGCGTGCGCGTGAACTGCATCTACCCGGGGCTGGTGCCGACCGACATGGGCATGAAGCTCGCCAGCGACATCGTGGCCGCAGGGCTCGCGCCCAGCGTCGAGGCGGCCGTGGGCGACGTGATCGGCCAGACGCCATTGGGCCGTCTCGGCGAAGTCGGCGACATGGCCGACGTGGTGGTCTTCCTCTGCTCCGATGCGGCCCGGTTCATTACCGGCGCAGGCATCGCGGTGGATGGCGGCATGGGCATGTGAGCACACAAAAAAGGAGACACAACATGAGCAGCAGCAAGAAGAAGCCAGTCGTCGTCTACGGCGCCTCCGGCTACACCGGGCGACTGGTGTGCGAATACCTGCGCGAGTACAACATCCCCTTCATCGCCGCAGGCCGCAGCGCGCAGAAGGTGGAAGCGGCGATGAAGTCCAACGTGCCCGGCATCGAGACCGCGAGCTACGAGGTGGTGGAGGTGAAGCATTCGGCGGCGGCGCTCACCGAGCTCTTCACCGGTGCCTCGGTGGTGCTCAACACGGTGGGGCCATTCGCCAGGTTCGGCCCCGAGGTGGTCGAGGCCTGCCTGGCCGCCGGCTGCCACTACACCGACACCACCGGCGAGCAGGACTGGCTCATCACGCTCGAGCAGAAGTACGGCGCCAAGTTCGCCGCCGCGGGCCTGCTGCTTTCGCCCGGCCTGGCGCAGATGTACACCACCGGTGAGATCGCGGCGCAGCTGTGCCTGGAGACGCCCGGGCTCGACACGCTGGACATCGCCGTGTTCTGGGGCGGCAGCCCGACCATCGCATCCACCCAGACCATCCTGGTCAATGCGGCCACGTCCAAGGCCTACTACCTGGAGCAGAACGAGTACGTGGAGTGGCAGCCCGACGCGGGCCTGCACCACCTGTCGATTCCCGGCCAGCACGAGGCGGCACTGGCACTGCCCTGGGGCGGCACCTCGCACCCGGTATGGTTCAAGCGCGATCCGCGCGTGGCCAATGTGAAGGTGCTCGGCGGGGTCTTCAACAAGCCGCTGATGCAGGGCGTGCCGCACATCGTGGCCGCCGCGCTCAAGGCCACCGAGGGCATGAACGACGAGGATCGCTATGCCGCACTGGCCCAGACGGCGGCAGGCGTGATGAACACCATGCCCCCGCGCGAGAACCCGCGCATCAACAAGTCCGTCGATTCGGTGCATGCCTCCGGTCCATTGGGCCGCATGCACTGCGTGATCTTTGGGAACTGCAACTACAAGCAGACCGGCTTGTTGCAGGCCTATGCGGCGGCCTCGCTGCTGCAGCAGGCGCCGCGGCGCGCCGGCTTCGCCTCGGGTTGCCAGGCCTTCGGGCATCGCGAGCTGCTGGGCGCACTGCGCAGCTTCGGACTGGTGCAGGAGCCCGTGCTCACCCGGCTGGGCTGACTCCCATGCGCCTGATCGACTACCTGGACAAGGGCGCTTCGCTGGGAGCCGCGGCGCCCTGCCTGCGCATGGGGGCCGTGCTGCTGTCGTACGGCGACGTGCAGCGCTTCAGCAACCGCGTGGCGCGGGCGCTGCGGCGCAGCGGCATCGCCCCGGGCAGCAAGGTGGCGGTGCTGTCGGGCAACGACCCGGTCGCCTTCGCATGCGTCTTCGGGCTGTCGCGCGCAGCGGCTGTGTGGTGCCCGATCAATCCGCGCAACGAGGCTGCCGAGAACCGCTACGTGCTCGACGCCTTCGATTGCAACTGCCTGATCTTCCACAGCAACTACGCACCGCTGGTCGAGCAGATGCGGGCTGACCTGCCCAAGGTGACGACGCTGGTCTGTCTCGACAAGGCACAGCCCTTCGCGCCATCGCTCGACCAATGGCTGGGGGATGCCGACGATGCGCCCATCGATGTGCCGGTGGTCGACGACGTCGCGATGATCGCCGGCACCGGCGGCACCACCGGCCAGCCCAAGGGCGTGATGCTGTCGGGGCGCAACCTCGAGGCGATGTCGGCGCTGACGCTGATGGGCTATCCCTTCGAGGGCCGGCCCGTCTACCTTGCGCTTGCGCCGCTCACGCATGCGGCCGGCGTGCTGTGCCTGCCTGTGATGGCGCTGGGCGGGCAGGTCGTGATCATGCCCAAGCCCGACTTGGGCGAGTTCCTCGGCCTCATCGAAGAACACGGCGTCACTCACACCTTCCTGCCGCCTACGCTGATCTACATGCTGCTGCAGCACCCGCAGCTGGCAGATGCAAAGCTCGATTCGCTGCAATGCTTCTGGTACGGCGCGGCACCCATGTCGGCCGCGCGGCTCGAAGAAGCGCTGCAGAAGATCGGCCCCGTCATGGCTCAGCTCTTCGGCCAGACCGAGGCGCCGATGATGATCTCGATGATGTCGCCGCGCGACCACTTCAACAATGACGGCACCGTTGCACGCCACCGCCTGTCATCGGCCGGCCGCCCCGGGCCGCTCGTGCAGGTGGGCGTGATGAACGGCGACGGCGCGCTGCTGCCCACAGGCGAGAGCGGCGAGAGCGGCGAGATCGTGGTGCGCGGCTCGCTCGTGATGCTCGGCTACTACAAGGACACGCGCGCCACCGAAGAGGCCTCGCGCCACGGCTGGCACCACACCGGCGACATCGGCTACCTCGACGCCGACGGCTTTCTCTACATCGTGGACCGCGCCAAGGACATGATCATTTCGGGCGGCTTCAACGTCTACTCCGCCGAAGTCGAGCAGGTGCTGATGCAGCACCCCGACGTGCAGGACAGCGCAGTCGTCGGCCTGCCCGACGAGAAGTGGGGCGAGCGCGTGGTGGCCGTGCTGCAGCTGCATGCCGGGCGGCAGCTGGACGTGGAGGAGATCAAGGCCTTCGTCAAGTCGCGCATCGGCAGCGTAAAGGCGCCCAAGCAGATCGAGGTGTGGCTCGACCTGCCGCGCTCCAAGGTGGGCAAGGTGCTGAAGAAGGAAGTGCGCGCAGCGCTGCTGTCGGACGCGGCGCGCTGAATCGGCCGCTGCTCTTCCACACGCCCGAGGCGTCGGCGAACAGCCGCAGGTCGGGCGCGATGGCGCGGCGCTACAGTGCCGCCATGCGCAAACACCTTTCCACCACCACCGGTCCCCAACGTCTTTTCTACGGCGCTGTCTCCGGCTGCGCCACTGCCGCGGCGCTGATGCCAGTGGCCATGAGCGGCATGGCGCGCGCACTGGCCGGGTGGTGCGTGGCCGTGGCGGTCTACCAGGTGCTGTCGTGGTGGTTGGCCGACACCTTCGATGCGAAGCGCACACGCGAGCGCGCGCAGTCGCTGGACCAGCCCAACGTGGTGATCCTGGTCTCGATGCTGGTGGTGGTCGGCGCCAGCGTGGTGGCCATCGCCATGCTGCTGCAGCAGGTGAAGGCGCTGAGCGGCTGGGAGCGCGCGGCGCATGTGGCGCTCGGGCTGGTGGCGCTGGCGGGCTCGTGGCTGATGATGCACACGATCTACGCCTTTCATTACGCGCACCGCTACTACATCGACCAGAAGAGCGGCACGCCCGACGGCGGGCTTGACTTTCCGGGCAAGGACGACGCTCCCGACTACTTCGACTTTCTCTACTACTCGTACGTGATCGGCATGACCTCGCAGGTGTCCGATGTGCAGGCGACGTCGAAGGAGATGCGGCGCATCACGCTGCTGCACAGCGTGCTGGCCTTCGCGTTCAACATGCTGGTGCTCGCACTCTCGGTGAACGTCGTCGCAGGCGCCGTGTAGGCGCCCCGCCGAAGCGCGCTCAGGCCGAGGCCTTGCGGGGCGAGCCCAGCTTGACGATGCCCGTCGACAGCGCCACGCCGCAGACGATGACGGCCGCGCAGATCAGCATCCACTGCGTGATGTTCTCGCCGAGGAACACCGCGCCGTAGAACAGCGCAAACACCGGCACCAGGAAGGTCACCGTCAGCGCGCGCGCCGGGCCCGCGCGTTCGATCAGCCGGAAGAACAGGATGTAGGCAACGCCTGTGCAGGCAATGCCGAGCGCCAGCAGCGCGAGCCAGGCGCGCAGGCTGGGCATCTGCGCGGGCCAGAGCCAGAAGGCGGGCAGGGCGAGGAACAGCGTGGCGCCGATCTGGCTGCCGGTGGCTGTGGTCAGCGCGGGCACGCCGCCCAGATGGGCGCGCGTGGCGCTGGCCGAGATGCCGTAGCACAGGCACGCACCCAGGCAGGCCAGCACCGCGAAGAGCGCGGCATTGCCGCTGGCGCCTGCGTGCAGGCCGGCGCTGCGGCTGGCGAGCATTGCCACGCCGGCAAAGCCGATCACCAGCCCGACGATGCGCGAGCCCGCAGGCCGCTCGCGGAACCAGGCCCAGGCCACGAGCGCGCCGAACATCGGCGTCGTGGCATTGAGCACAGCGGCCAGGCCGGTGTTGATGGTCAGCAGCGCGAAGCAGAACAGCGCGAACGGCATGCCCGAGTTGAAGACACCGACCGCGAAGCTGGCTTTCCAGTGCTTGGCGAGAGACGGTCCCTGGCCGCGCAGCAGCGCGATGGGCAGCAGGAACAGCGCGGCGATCGCCACTCGCACCGCAGCCGTCGGCAGCGCGCCGAACTCGGCCGCGCCGATGCGCATGAAGAGAAAAGACGCGCCCCAGAGCGCGCCCAGCAGCACCAGGTCGATGAGCCAGGCGGTGGGTGCGAGGGGCTTGGCGGCTGCGATGTTGTTGTTCGTTGTGGTCATGCGTCTTTCGCTCTTTGTCTCTTCTTCGTTGGATGTTCTTACAGCGCGCCTTCAAGCTCCAGAAGGGCGGTCTTGCGGTCGAGCCCGCCAGCGTAACCGGTCAGCGATCCGTCCGACCCCAGCACGCGGTGGCAGGGCACGATCACGCTGATCGGGTTGCGCCCCACGGCCGCGCCCACTGCGCGCACGGCGGCCGGGTTGCCCACGTTGACGCTCAGCGCGCCATAGCTCGTGGTGGCGCCAGCCGGGATGGCCAGCAGTTGCTGCCACACGCTCTGCTGGAACGCGGTGCCGTGCGACAGGTCGAGCTTCATGTCGAAGTTCTCGCGCTTGCCGGCAAAGTAGTCGTGCAGTTGCGCGGCCGCTTCGACCAGCGCGGGGTGGTCGTCTTTCGTGATCCAGCCGGCGGTGTCGGGCCAATGGCGCTGCTGGTCGAACCAGACGCCGGCCAGGCCCTGGTCGGTGGCCGCCATCGTGATGCCGCCGAGAGGTGTGTCGATGTGCGAGGTGTAGATGACTTTGCTTTTGAACTTCATGACGTTTCAGGCGGTGAGGCCTGCCGTAGTGATGAGGGGGAGTTCCGCGGCCGCCGTTTCGGTGGCAGTCACAGGAGACACAGGAGAGGAAGAGGGCGCGTGCCAGGCCCGCAGCACCGCATAGCTGCGCCACGGCCGCCAGGCTTGCGAGGCCTCGCTGGCCGCGCGCGCGGTGGTCACGCCCAGCGCCTTCTGCAGTGCCACGTCGCCGGCGGGAAAGGCGTCGGGCCAGCGCAGCGCGCGCATCGCGATGTACTGCGCGGTCCAGGCGCCGATGCCGGGCAGCTCCTGCAGCGCCGCGATGGTCGAAGGCACGTCGGCGCCCGCATGCAGCGCCAGCTTGCCGGACGCGACTTCGCGGGCAATGGCGTGCAGAGCCGTCTGCCGCTGCCGCACGATGCCGAGTTGCCCCAGCGCATCGCCGCTCGCGGCGGCAATGGCCGCAGGCGTGGGGAACAGGCGGTTCAGCCCTTCGATGGGCGTGACCAGCGGCTCGCCGAAGGCCTCGACCAGCCGCGAGCCCAGCGTGCGCGCCGCAGCCACCGTGATCTGCTGGCCCAGCACCGCGCGCACCGCCAGCTCGAAGCCGTCGACCGTGCCCGGCACGCGCAGCCCGTCGCCATGCGGGAAGGCCGCATGCAGCGCCGCGTTGATGGCCATGGGCTCGGCGTCGAGATCGAACAGTGCGCGCGCGCGGCTGATGACAATGGGCAGCACCGCGGCCAGCGAATCGCTGACCGACAGCAGCAGTTGCTCGCGTTCGAGGTCGAAGCGCAGTTGCAGCCAGCCCGCATGCGCCTGTCCGCTTTGCTGAACGCGCAGCGTGCGGGTCAGCTTTACATACGTGGGCGTGCTGCCCTTGGCGGGCTCCTTGCCGTCCGCTGTGGATACGACTTCGACGCCGCGCAGCGCACGGCGCGCGAAGAAGCCCAGCATTGCGTTGGCGTCGTAGGGCGGGCGAAAGCCCAGCCGCACCTCGATGGCCTTGCCTTCGCCACCTTCGACGGTGGCGCCACCGGCGCGCCGCAGGGCGCTCGGGTTCAGGCCGTAGTGCTCCAGAAAGGCCGCATTGAAGCGCCGCACGCTGGCGAAGCCGCTGGCCAGTGCCACCTGCGTCATCGGCAGGCGGGTGTCGGCGATGAGCTGCTTGGCGGCCAGCAGGCGGCGCGTCTGCAGATATTGAAGGGGCGAGACGCCGAACTGCACCTCGAAGATGCGCCGCAGGTGGCGATCGCTCACGCCGAGCCGCGCCGCAATCTGCGCTGCGCCCGGGCCGTCTTCCGACCAGGCGTCGGGCTCGTCGATCAGCCGTGCCGCCTGCAGCGCGAGGATGCGCGAGGCGTCTTCGGTCGACCAGCTGGCTGCACGCGGCGCCAGCTCGGGCCGGCAGCGCAGGCAGGGGCGGAAGCCCGCGGCCTCGGCCTGCGCCGCGTGGCGGAAGAACCGGCAGTTCTCGCGCCGCGGCAGCTTGACGCGGCAGACCGGGCGGCAATAGATGCCGGTGGAGGTCACTGCGGTGAAGAACGACCCGTCGAAGCGCGCATCATGCGTCTTCATCGCCAGGTAGCAGGCGTCGCTCTCGAGCGCTTCGGTGGGGGGGTGGCTGGTAGGCATGGGGAAATGATACGGTTTCGACTCGTTTCAACTGGCCGTTTTCGGACATGTGGGCATCTGGAGCCTTGCCTACAATGCCCCGTTTACAAAACCAACAGGGAAACGCCTTTCATGCAGCTCAGCGCGTCGATCTTCAAGGCCTATGACATTCGCGGCGTCGTGCCCGTCACTCTCGATACGGAGGTGGCGGAAGCGCTCGGCAGGGCCTTCGGCAGCGCAGCCCGCGCCGCCGGTGAGAAGTCGGTGGCTGTGGGGCGCGATGGCCGCCTGTCGGGCCCCGCGCTGGCAGAGGCACTGATCAAGGGCCTGGTGGCCACCGGCGTCGAAGTGATCGACGTGGGCGCCGTCACCACGCCTATGCTGTACTTCGCGGCTCACACGCTGTGCAAGAGCGGCATCCAGGTCACCGGCAGCCACAACCCCAAGGACTACAACGGCTTCAAGATGGTGCTGGCCGGCCGCGCGATCTACGGCGACGAGATCCAGGGCCTGCGCAAGACCATGGAAGCGGGCACCGCCCAGCTCGCCCCAGGCGGCAGCGTGCGCAAGGTCGACGTGACCGACGCGTACGTCAAGCGCATTGCAGGCGACATCAAGCTGGCACGGCCGATGAAGATCGTGGTCGATTCGGGTAACGGCATCGCGGGTGCGTCGGCACCTGCCATCTTCCGCGCCATTGGCTGCGAAGTGACCGAGCTGTTCAGCGAAGTCGACGGCGACTTCCCCAACCACCACCCGGACCCCAGCAAGCCCGAAAACCTCAAGGACCTGATGGCCGCGCTGGCCACGGGCGATGCCGAACTGGGCCTGGCCTTCGACGGCGATGGCGACCGCCTGGGCATCGTCACCAAGGACGGCCAGAACATCTTCCCCGACCGCCAGATGCAACTCTTTGCACAGGACGTGCTGTCGCGCGTGCCCGGCGGCACCATCATCTACGACGTGAAGTGCTCGCAGCGCCTGGCACCGGCCATCGAGGCGGCGGGCGGCGTGCCGATGATCTTCAAGACCGGCCATTCGCTGATCAAGGCGAAGATGAAGGAAATCGATTCGCCGCTGGGCGGCGAGATGAGCGGCCACATCTTCTTCAAGGAGCGCTGGTTCGGCTTCGACGACGGCACCTATGCGGGCTGCCGGCTGCTCGAAATCTTGAGCAAGAGCACGAACGCGAGCGATGTGCTCAACGCGCTGCCCACCAGCTTCTCGACGCCCGAACTCAACGTCGCCTGCGCCGAAGGCGAGCCGCACGCGGTGGTCGACAAGCTCGTGAAGGGTGCGAGCTTCGCGGCGCCTGCCAAGGTCTCGACGATTGACGGCCTGCGCGTCGACTGGCCCGATGGCTTCGGCCTGATCCGCGCATCGAACACCACCCCCGTGCTGGTGCTGCGCTTCGAAGGCCAGACCGATGCCGCATTGAAGCGCATCGAAGCCGAGATGCTGGCCCTGTTGAGAACCGTCAAGCCCGACGCCAAACTGGCCGAAGCCGCCCACTGAACTGAGCCCGTGCGTTCCTTGCTGCTTCGCCTCTACGGCGTCTTCACCACCGTCGTGCAACCGCTCGTGCGCCGCAAGCTGCGGCGCCGCGCCGAGGCCGAGCCGGGCTACGGGGTGGCCGTGGAAGAGCGCTTCGGCCACTACGACGAAGCCACCACCGGCCAGGCCCAGTGCTGGGTGCATGCGGTCTCGCTCGGCGAGACGCGCGCGGCCGCCATCCTGATCGCCGAACTGCGGCGGCAGTACCCGGGCATTCCGATTCTGCTCACGCACGGCACCGCCACCGGCCGCGAAGAAGGCGCCAAGCTGCTCGAACCCGGCGACACGCAGGTCTGGCAGCCGTGGGACACGCCGGGTGCGGTGGCGCGTTTCCTTGACAAGTTCCAGCCGCGCATCGGCGTGCTGATGGAAACCGAGGTCTGGCCCGAAATGGCCGCCGCCTGCGCCGCGCGCCGCATTCCGCTGGTGCTGGCCAACGCGCGACTCAACGAGAAATCTCTGGCCTCGGCCGAACGGCTTGCATGGCTGGCACGGCCCGCCTACTCGGCCCTCACGGCCGTGTGGGCGCAGACCGAGGCCGATGCGCACCGCCTGGTGTCGCTCGGCGCCAAGGTGGCCGGCATCTATGGCAACCTCAAGTTCGACGCCACGCCCGATGCGCGGCAGCTGAACGCGGCCGTGTCGCTGCGCGAGCGCCTGCCCAAGCCGATGGTCGTGCTCGCAAGCTCGCGCGACGGCGAGGAGCGGCTGCTGCTCGAAGTGCTCAAGCGTTTCGGCGCAACCTCGCCCGTGCCGCCCGAGCAGGGCGCGATCCGCTCGATTTCGAAGCGCGTGCACGACGTGCAATGGATGATCGTGCCGCGCCATCCGCAGCGCTTCGACGAAGTGGCGGCGCTGATCGAGGCCGAGGGCTTTGCCGTCGCGCGCCGCAGCGCGGCGGGCCAGCCGTCAGACGCCGAGATCTGGCTCGGCGATTCGCTGGGCGAGATGGCGCTGTACTACGGCCTGGCCGACGTGGCCCTGCTCGGCGGCAGCTTCGAGCCGTTGGGCGGCCAGAACCTGATCGAGCCGGCCGCCTGCGGTTGCCCGGTGATCATGGGCCCGTCGACCTTCAACTTCGCCGAGGCGGCGCAGTTGTCGCTGGCGGCCGGTGCGTCGCTGCGCGTCGAGGGCATGGAGCAGGCCGTGACGGCCGCGCTGAAACTGGTCGAGAACCCCGAGCGCCGCGCCACGATGGCGCAGGCTGCGCTGGCGTTCTCTTCATCGAACCGCGGAGCTGCCGAGCGAACGGCGGCGGCGGTGCTGGCGATTGCACAGGCAGCGGAACCGGTGACGGCGGCAGGCGAGCCGCTGGACGAAGAGCCGACGCGGGCCGAGCCCACGCTGGACTGACGACGACGGTCGGTCAGCGCACCGGCGGGTTCAGGATCACCGGTGGTACGGGCGCGGTCGGCATCGTCGGCGCTGGCGGATTGAACGGCTGCACCGGCACCGGCGGGATCACCGGAATGCTCGGCGGCGTCACGGTTGTCGCAGGCGGCACCGTGGTGCTGCGATCAGGCCCGGTGGCAGAGGGCACGGCCGGCACGCTGCCATTACTCGCCAGCGTCGCGTTGATCGCATTCATGTCGTCGGTCGTCAGCGTGCCGTTGGCCTGGCGCAGCTTCAGGTTGCCCAGCAGCACGTTGTAGCGCGCCTGCGCCAGGTCGCGTTTGGTCTGGTACAGCTGGCTTTGCGAGTTCAGCACGTCGATGTTGATGCGCACGCCCACCTGGTAGCCGAGCCGGTTGGCGTCGAGCGCGCTCTGGCTCGACGCCTCGGCCGCTTCAAGTGCCTTCACCTGTCCCGCGCCGGAGACGAGCCCGAGGTAGGCCGCGCGCGTGGCCTGCGCCACGCTGCGGCGGGTGCCGTCGAGCACGCTGCGCGACTGGTCTTCGAGCGCCAGCGTTTCCTTGATGCGGTTCTCGGTGGCGAAGCCGGCGAACAGCGGCAGGTTGAAGGTCACGCCGACCGTGGTTGCGTTGACGCGCGTGCCCACGGTGCTCGTGCTGGTGCCCGTCGGGTTGCGCGTGACGTTGTAGCCCAGGTTGGCGTCGAGCGTGGGCTTGTGGCCGGCCTTGGCCTTGTCCACTTCGAGCCCGGCCACATCGAGGCCCAGGCGGGCCTGCTGAATCGAGGGATGCACCTCGTCGGCCTGCGAGACCCAGGCGTTGATGTCCGCGGGCACGGCGGCGGGCAGCACCACCGGCACACGCAGCGGCACCGGCACGCTGCCGGGGCGGCCGACCAACTGGTCGAGCACGATCTTCTTCACCTGCAGGTCGTTCTCGGCCGCGATCTCCTGCGCGATCACCAAGTCGTAGCGGGCCTGCGCCTCGCGCGAGTCGGTGATGGTGGAGGTGCCGACCTCGAAGTTGCGCTTGGCCGACGCCAGCTGTTCGGCCACGGCGACCTTCTGCGCGCGCACGAGCGCCAGGCTGTCCTGGCTTGCGAGCACGTCGAAATACGCCTGGCTCACGCGCACGATCAGGTCTTGCTCGGCAATGGTGAGCACCGCCTGCGCGATGTCGGCCTGGCGCTTGCCTTGCTCGTACGTGGCCCAGTTGGCGGGCCGGTACAGCGGCTGCGTGGCGTTGATGCCGACGTTCTGCGTGTTGAAGTCGCGCGGCGTAGTGGTGCCGCGGCCGGCGCCCGTGAGGGTGTCGATGTCGAGGTCGCTGCGCGTCACGCCGGCCGTGAGCCCCACGGCGGGCAGGATGCCGGCCTTGGCCTGCGCGGCACGCGCGACGTTGGCCTCGTACTGAGCCCGCGCGCCCTGGTAGGTGGCGTCGTAGCCGCGGGCGGCGTCATAGAGTTCGTTCAGTGTCTGGGCCTGGGTCAGGGCCGGCGATGCGAGCAGGGCTGCGAAGGTGATTGCGAGCGCTGCGGAAAGAGGCGAAAGCCGGGGCCTGGAAGGCATTGAACGTCCTTGAAGAAAGAATCAGTAGCGCGGGACCGAAGGGTCGTGCGAAGACCAGGCGTCGATGCCGCCCGCCACGTTGGCGAGCTGGTCAAAGCCGTTCTGGTTCAAAAAGGCGGCCACGCGCTGGCTGCGCGCGCCGTGATGGCACAGGCATGCAATCCGAAGTTCGGGCTGGCCGTCACTCAGCTCGGCCAGCCGCCCGGGAATCTCGTTCATCGGAATCGCCACCAGGGTGAAGCCCTGGGGTGCGACGCTCGCCGTCTGCAGCTCCCAGGGTTCGCGCACGTCGAGCAGCACGGGGGTGGCGTCGGCGTTCTGGGCGAACCAGGCGGCAAGGTCGGCGGGGCGGACTTGGTCGATCATTCGGTCAACCGCCTGCTCAGAACGAGAAGCGCGAGGGCTCGGGGAAGTTCAGCAGGCGCGGGGCCACGATGTCCCAGGGCTGGATGGTGTCCCACTTGCTCTCGCTCGAGCGGGTGACGAAGTGGGCGCGCATCATCGGCTCTTCGCCCACGATGGCCGAGAGGCGGCCGCCGACCTTGAGCGAGCCCAGCAGGTTCTGCGGAATGCGCGCGACCGAGCCGCTGAGCACGATCACATCGAAGCTCGGGCCGCTGGCCAGGGGCACGGCGCCGTCGGCATTGCGCACTTCGACGTTGGTCACGCCGCTGCGGCGCAGCGTCTCGGCGGCGCGGGCGGCCAGCACGGGGTTGATTTCAAGCGAGAGCACCTGGGCGGCGCGGGCGCCCAGCAGGGCGGCCATGAAGCCGGAGCCGGTGCCGATCTCGAGCACCGATTCGTGCTTCTGGATGTGCAGGTCTTGCAGCGTGCGGGCCTCGACCTTGGGCGACAGCATGAATTCGCCGGGCACGGAGCCGTCGAGCAGAGGCAGTTCCATGTCGAAGAAGGACAGCGTGCGGTGTTCTTCCGGCACGTAATCTTCGCGGTGGATTTCGGCCAGCAGTTCGAGGATGTCCGTTTCCAGCACATCCCAGGGGCGGATCTGCTGTTCGATCATGTTGAAGCGCAAGCGCTCGAGGGTGGGGGTGGGGTTCATGGCGTGGTTTTCCTAGTGGGCTCAGGACAAACCTTCAATTTTAGGTGCCGCCGGTGACACCGTCGGCAGGGTCGGCCTTCCGGGGTGTGCGCTGAGCCCGTTGAGCACCACGTCTGCCTGGATGGCGAGGTACTTTTCGGGGTCTAGGGCCGATGCGCCGTCGACGCAGACCATGGCCGAATGCTTCCAGAGCATGAGGAAGACCATGGGCGCCACCACCGAATAGATCGCATGGTCGACATCCGTCGGCGCGAACTCCCCGCTGTCGATGCCGCGCTGGAAAATGCGCCGCAGCAGTTCGTGGCCGGGCCGGACCACCTCGCGGCGGTAGAACTCGGCCAGTTCGGGAAAGTTGGCGCCCTCGCTCATCATGAGCTTGGTCAGGCCCGAGGCCTGGGTCTTGCCGACGCGCTCCCACCACACGTTCATGCAGTAGCGCAGCATCTCGGCCGTGGTGCCTTCGAAGGCCTCGAACTCGGCATTCCACTCCGTGAAACGGCCGCCGAGGTTTTCCATGACCACGGCCTTGAACAGCTCGTCCTTGCTCGGAAAGTAGAGAAAGAGCGTGCCCTTGGAGACGCCGGCGCGCGCCGCTACTTCCTCGGAACGGGTGGCGGCAAAGCCTTTTTCGACGAACAGATCGAGCGCGGCGGCCAGCAGTTCGCCGGGACGCGCCTCTTTCCGGCGCTCGCGCTTGGCGTGCACCGGGCAGATCTTTTCGACGAAGGAGCGGGGCGTGGGCATGGTGTTAATGACTCGCGGGTTAGTAATGTAGTGACCGGCATCCGTCACGTCAAGCCGCGACAATATCGGGTTCGTCTTTCCCCAACCTGCCGGAGCAGCACCATGTCCACCTCATCGTCGCCTACCGAAACCATCGTGCTGGGCGGTGGCTGCTTCTGGTGCACCGAGGCGGTGTTCGACCGGGTTCAGGGCGTGCTGGACGTGGAATCGGGCTATTGCAACGGCCAGACCGTCAACCCGACCTACGAGCAGGTCTGCACCGGCCGCACCGGCCATGCCGAGGTGGTGAAGCTCGAATTCGACCCGGCGCAGATCAGCCTGCGCGAAATCCTCGAAATCTTCTTCGTCGTGCACGACCCGACCACGCTCAATCGCCAGGGCAACGACGTCGGCACCCAGTACCGCAGCGGCATCTACTACACCAGCGACGCCCAGAAAGAGGTGGCCGAAGGGGTCATCCGCGAGATCGAGGCCAGCAAGACCTATCACTCGCCCGTCGTGACTGAAGTGGCAAAGCTCGCCAACTATTCGACGGCGGAGGCCTACCACCAGGACTACTTCCTGAACAACCCGAACCAGGGCTACTGCGCATTCGTCGTGGGCCCGAAGGTCGAGAAGTTCCAGAAGACCTTCGCCTCTCGCTTGAAGGCCTGATCGCCTCCCGACCCCTGCGCATGGCCCGCCAGTCTCCCTCCCGTTCGTCGCGCACGTTCATCGTTGCGCTGGCGTTCGCGTTGTGGATCGCGGGCACGCTGGGGGTCATGCACCGGTCGCTGCACGTGCCGGGCCTCTCGCATGCCGAGGCGGCGGTGCAGGTGCAGCAGGCATCGCAGAGCGGCGAGCACAAGCACGCGGCCCACGGGCTGGGCAGCTTGTTCGGCGAGCACACCGACGCCGAGTGCCGGCTGTACGACCAGCTGGAGCACGGCTCCACCGCGCCCAGCGTGCCGCTGGTGGTGCTGCCGATGCTGCTGCCGTCGGCCACCTTTGCCTATCTGCAGGGCGAGGCCATCGCCCGCTGGATCGCGCTGTTCGACGCGCGCGGTCCGCCTTCCACTCGCTGAATCCCCGTGTTCCGGCCGCCGCCGCCCGCATTGCGCGGGTGGCGGCGGATCGTTCATCGATTTAACGAGTGTCCATTCATGATTCCCAATTTCCGTCGCAGTGCCGTTGGCATTGCCGTTCTTTCCCTGCTGTCCTGGTCGGCCTTCGCCCAGGACGCGACCACCACCACGACCACCACCGTCGCGCCCAGCGCCGAAGGCACGCTGTCCACCGTGGAGATCCAGTCCGAGCGCCTCAAGAAGGCGCGCATGGAACTCTCGCCCGAAGTCGGTGCGACCGTCTACCGCATCGATCGCGCGGCCATCGACGCGCTCGGCAAGGGCGATGCCACGCCGCTGGACGACGTGCTGCTCACCTTGCCCGGCGTGGCCAAGGACTCCAAGGCCTCCGGCTCGCTGCACGTGCGCGATGACCACGGCAACGTGCAGTACCGCGTCAACGGCGTGCAATTGCCCGAGGGCATTTCGGGCTTCGGCCAGTCGCTGGACACGCGCTACATCGATTCGGTCAACTTCCTGACCGGCGCCTTGCCGGCGCAGTATGGCCTGCGCACCGCCGGGGTGGTCGACATCCAGACCAAGCAGGGCTTCGGCAAGCCCGGCGGCTCGCTCGGCTTCACCTTCGGCAGCCACAACACGCTGGAAGAAAGCGGCTCCGTCTACGGCACCACCGGCAACCTGAGCTACTACCTGTCGGGCAGCCTGGTGTCCAACACCAACGGCATCGAGAACCCGCAGCCCACGCTCAATGCGCAGAACGACCGCACGCGGCAGGGCAAGACCTTCGGCAATCTCTCGTACTACCTCGACGCGGACACGCGCCTGGGCCTGATGTTCGGCACCTACAACGGCAAGTTCCAGATTCCGACCAACCCGAACCAGACGCCGTCTTTCTCCCTGGCCGGCTACAGCGACCTGGGCACGGGCTACAACGGCCTGCCGTCGTCCGACGTGCGCGAGCGCCAGACCGAGGCCACGCGCTTCGTCGCGCTGTCGTACCAGAAGACCGTGGGCGCGCTGGACTTCCAGATCTCGGCCTTCCACCAGTATTCGAGCCTGCACTACGTGCCCGATGCCGTGGGCGACCTGATCTACAACGGCGTGGCCTCCGACACCCTGCGTTCCAACTCGTCCAACGGGCTGCAGGCCGACGCGTCGTACAAGCTGAACGACGCCCATACGCTGCGCTTCGGCGGCGCGTACACGCGCCAGAACACGCGCAGCATCAATGCGGTGAACGTGTTCCCGGTCGACGACACCGGCGCGCAGGTCGGCAACACGCCGGTGCTCATCAACGACAACTCCAGCAAGGTCGGCCAGCTCGCCAGCCTGTACGTGCAGGACGAGTGGCGCATCGATCCGAAGCTGACCTTCAACTACGGCCTGCGCTACGACAGCGTCGATGCGTTCACCAAGGAGCACCAGTGGAGCCCGCGGCTGAACCTCGCGTACAAGCTGACCGGCGACACGGCGCTGCACGCGGGCTACGCGCGCTACTTCACGCCGCCGCCGCAGGAGCTGGCTTCGCAGCAGAGCATCAACCTGTACACCGGCACCACCAACCAGCCGGAAGTTGCCAATTCCGATCCGGTGAAAGCCGAGCGCACCCACTACTTCGACCTGGGCCTGGACCACAAGGTGAACGACAACCTGTCGCTGTCGGCCGATGTGTACTACAAGAACATCACCAACCTGCTCGACGAAGGCCAGTTCGGCCAGGCGCTGATCCTGTCGCCCTTCAACTACGCCAAGGGCTTCGCGCGCGGGCTGGAGCTGTCGGCCCGCTACAACGACGACCACTGGTCGGCCTACGCCAACTTCGCCTACCAGAAGGCGATGGGCAAGGACATCGTGTCGAGCCAGTCGCTGTTCGGTGCCGACGAGCTGAGCTACATCGCTAACCACTACGTGTACCTGGACCACGACCAGACCTACACGCTGTCGGGTGGTGCCAGCTACCGCTTCGGCGACAACCAGGTGAGCGGCGATCTGATCTTCGGCAGCGGCCTGCGCCGCACGCCCGACGGGGGCGCGCCCAACAGCGCGGCGCTGCCGCACTACGCGGTGGTCAACGCTGCCTACTCGCATACCTGGAAGGAGTCTTCGGGCGGTGACATCGTCGGGCGCGTCGCCATCCTGAACCTGTTCGACAAGAGCTACTTGCTGCGCGACGGCACGGGCGTGGGCGTGGGCGCGCCGCAGTACGGCACGCGGCGCAGCCTGTACGTGAGCATGACCACGCACTTCTGACACAGGCCCGACGCCAGATGACGCACACGAGGCTCTCGCGCACCGTCGCACTCATGCTGCTCTTCGCAGTGTGGGTGACGTCGACGCTCGGCCTCGTGCATGCCACGCTGCACGTGCCGGGCGACCGCGCATGGGCCCTGTCCGCCGAGCGCGCGACCGCCACGGTTGCAGCCGCCTCGGGGGCGCGCGCCCCGGCGCAGCGGCACACCTGGCTGCATGCGCTGTTCGGCGACAAGACCGACGCCGAGTGCCGGCTGTACGACCGGCTGTCGCATGGCTTCAGCGCGCCCGGCGTGCCGCTGCTGGTGCTGCCGATGGTGCTGCCGTCGGCCACCTTCGCGTATCTGCAGGGCGAAGCCGTCGCCCGCTGGATCGTGCTGTTCGAGGCACGCGGTCCGCCTTCCACTCGCTGAATTTCCGATGTGTTCCGACTGCTGTGCCCGCTTCGCTCGGGTGGCGGCCGGTCGTCCCTTGATTTCAACGAGTGTCCATTCATGACTCCCAATTTCCCCCGCAACGCCATCGGCGTTGCCGTTCTCTCGCTTGCCTCTTTCGCAAGCCTGGCCCAGGCGCAGTCTCAACCCGCCGACGCCGCCAGCCTGCGCGAGGTCACCGTCACCGGTAACCCGCTCGGCGCAAGCGAACTGATCGCGCCGACCACCACGCTGTCGGGCGACAAGCTGCTGCTGCGCTCCGAATCGACGCTCGGCGAAACGCTCAACAACGTGCCCGGCGTGAGCAGCAGCTACTTCGGCCCCAACGCCAGCCGCCCGATCATCCGCGGGCAGGACGGCGACCGCATCCGCATCCTGCAGAACGGCGGCGGCGCGCCCGACGCATCGGCGCTGAGCTACGACCACGCCGTGCCGGTCGACGCGCTGGTGACCGATCGCATCGAGGTGCTGCGCGGCCCGTCGGCGCTGCAATACGGCGGCAGCGCCGTCGGCGGTGTGGTCAACGTGATCGACAACCGCATTCCGACGGAGCCGATCAACGGCTTCGGCGGCCGCGCCGACCTGGGCTATTCCACCGGCAACAAGGAGAAGAACGGCGGCGTGGTGCTCGAAGGCGGCAACGACCGCCTGGCGATCCACGTCGACGCCTTCAACCGCGACTCGAAAGACGTGTCGGTGCCGATCACCCTCGAGTGCAGCAAGCCCGGCTCGCCGTGGACGGCACGCAAGATCTGCAACTCGGCCAACGAGGCGCACGGCGGCGCCGTCGGCGGCACGATGTTCTTCGACCAGGGCTATATCGGCGCCTCGGTCAGCACCTACCGCAGCAAATACGGCACCGTGGCCGAGGACGACGTCACCATCGGCATGAAGTCCGACCGCTACGCGATCGAAGGCGAGTGGCGCCCGGGCGGCTTCATCAGCAGCATCCACGTGAAGCTCAGCCACACGGACTACCGCCACACCGAGTTCGAGGGCGGCGAAGCCGGCACCACCTTCTCGAACATGAGCAACGACCTGCGCATCGAAGCGCGCCACCAGAAGATCGGCAACTTCGAAGGCCTGGTCGGCTTCAGCAGCGAGACCAACCGCTTCGCTGCCGATGGCGAGGAGGCCTTTGCGCCGCACAGCCGCACGCGCTCCAACGCGCTGTTCATGTACGAGGAATACGGCACTTCGTGGGGCCGCCTGAGCTTCGGTGCGCGCACCGAGCAGGTCCGCATCCGCTCGCTGGGTTATCCGGACGATCCGACGGTCACGCGCTTTGCGGTCGGCGAGCGCACCTTCAACCCGCACAGCGCGGCCTTCGGCGCGCTGGTGAACCTCGCGCCGCAGTGGCAGCTGACTTCGAACCTCGCCTACACCGAGCGCGCGCCAAAAGACTACGAGCTGTTGGCCAACGGCCCCCACGTGGCGACGGCCGCGTGGGAAGTGGGCGACCCGAACCTGAAGAAGGAAAAATCGACCGGCCTCGACCTGGGCGCGCAATGGAAGTCGGGCCCCAACACAGCCCGCGTCAACGCGTACGTCACTCGCTTCAGCAACTACATCGGCCTGACGGCATCGGGGCGCAACCTCGATGAAGAGGGCAACGTGGCCGAGCCCGGCGCCACCGACACGCTGGCCGAGTACGTCTACAGCGGCGTGCGCGCGCGCTTCACCGGCATCGAGGCCAACGGCAACCTGCGCCTGCTGGGCACCGACGGCTTCGCGCGCATGGGCGACGCAGGCACGCTCGACCTTGAGTGGCGCGGCGACATCGTGCGCGCGAAGAACCTCGACACCGGCGAGCCGCTGCCGCGCATCGCACCGCTGCGCCTGGGCGCGACGCTGGCCTATGCCAACGGCCCGTGGGGCGCGCGCCTGGGCTTCGACTACAACGCAGCGCAGCGCCGCATTCCGTCGGTGGGGGCGCGCGAAACCGATGCATACACGCTGTGGAACGCGGCCATCACCTACCGCATGAAGGTGCAGCGCGCCAACCTCACCTGGTATGCGCGCATGGACAACATCACGAACAAGCTGGCCTACAGCGCGACTTCGATTCTGACGACGACGGTGTATCCGAACGCGCCGTTGCCGGGGCGGACGCTGAAGGTCGGGCTGCGCGTGACGTTCTAAGAAGCAAAGTCGCCGGAGAGGGCGGGAGCGAAGAGGAGGGAGTCCCTCGGCTATCCTCGTCGAGTGAATTCCATCGTCATCTCCTCGCTCCTCCCCGTCGTCCTGCTCATCGCTGTCGGCTATCTGGCAGGCAAGCGCCGCTGGATCGGCGGCAATGCGGTGAAGGACCTGTCGCACCTCATCTTCCTGCTGCTCGCGCCCGCGTTGCTGTTCCGCGCCATGAGCACGGTGCACGTCGAGCAGCTGAGCCTCAAGCCCGTGGCGGCGTATTTCATTGCCTCGGGCCTGCTGTTCGCGGGCACGCTCGCATTGCGCGGGTTCAACCGCACGGCGGCGGTGCTCGCGCTGGCCAACACCTACAGCAACACCGTGATGATCGGCATCGCGCTGATCGGCCTGGCGTACGGCGAGGAGGGCATGGTGGTGCTGCTCACGCTGATTTCGCTGCATTCGCTGGTGCTGCTGACCAGTGCCACGGTGGTGCTGGAGCTGGCCGTCGCGCGCGAGCAGGCCGGCGCCGCCGGCGCAGACAAGCGTCCGTCGATGGCCCGCACCGTGATGCGCGCGCTGCGCAACGCCATCATCCACCCCGTGCCGCTGCCGATCATCGCGGGCCTGCTGTTCGCGCAGACCGGGCTGGTCATGCCCGAGGTCATCGACAAGCCGATCCAGCTGCTGGGCCAGGCCTTCGGCCCGATTGCGCTGGTGATGGTGGGCATCACGCTCGCGCTCACGCCCATCGGCCGGCACTGGCGCGGCGCGCTGGTGCAGGCGCTGGTGAAAAACCTGCTGCATCCGCTGCTGGTAGCCCTCATCGGCTGGCTGCTGGGCGTGCGCGGCATTCCGCTCACGGTGATGGTGGTGGCTGCGGCGCTGCCGATTGGCGCCAACGTGTTCCTGTTCTCGCAGCGCTACCGCACGTCCGAAGACCTGGTGACGGCCAGCGTCGCGGTGTCGACGGTGCTGGGACTTGTCACGCTCACGCTCGTGATGGTCTGGGTGCAGTGGCTGCCCTGAGTCCTTCGGTCTCTTCTTCTTAGCGCTGCGCGGACTTTCGCCTTAGAACGCTTCGCCGCGCGCCTATGCCGTTTGGCAGGGTGGCCGTTTGGCGAGATGCCGCGGGGCCGCTGGCACCCTACATTTGCCGGCTGATGATTCACCCGGCGCGCTCTTCGCCCCTTCTTGCTATGGCGGTGGTCGCGACGGTGATCGCGCTGCACGGCCGTCCCGCGCAGGCCGCGGAGCCCACTGGCGCGGCCAAGCCGTGCCGCACGCCGTGCCTGTCGGCGAACGTGCCGCCGCCCGCCGAGAAGTCTGAAAAGACAGACGAAGGGCCGTCGAAGCCGAGGCTCGTGATCAGGACGCGCGCACAGCCGGCCGCGCCACCACCACCGCCGCCGGCGCAACGCGAAGCGGCGGCACCACGCCCCGCGCCATCGAAGCGCTGCAGCGAAATCAACATGCGCGCCGCCGTCGGCGAGCCGCTTTCGGACCAGGACATGAAGACATTGAGGAGCCAATGCTGATGACGACCACCACCCAACGAGTTCGCACGGCACTGCGCGTGTTCGCGCTGTGCGCCGCCGCCGTGCTTGCCGCCGCTTGCGCGCACCGCCCCGCGCCCGGCAACGCCATGCCTTTCGACCAGGCCGTGAACCAGGCGGTGGACGACCTGATGGTGCAGACGCAGAAGCTGCCGGCCTTCCTGGCCAAGGTGGAGTCGACGCTCACGCAGCGCCGCATCGTGATCGACCCGCTGCTCGAAGGCGCGAGCGGCCAGCAGACCGAGGTGACGCGCGTGGCCGAGCAGCGCATCGTCCAGCGCATGCAGGCGCAGTTCAAGCAGTTCACTGTCACGCCGTTCAACGCCAGCGAGATCGGCAACGCGCAGTACGTGCTGAACGGCACGCTGGTGCGCGACAAGGACGCCTCGGGCGGGCCATACCGGCTGAACCTTGCGCTGACCGAGATCAAGAGCGGCGTGGTGATTGCGCAGTCGGTCACGCGCATCAGCGATGCCACGCTCGACACGCGGCCCACGGCCTTCTTCCGCGACAGCCCGGTGAACGGCAAGGATCGCGGCGTCGAGGGCTACATCCGCACCGCCGAAACCCAGCCCGGCCAGGCCGCCGACGCGCTGTACCTGGAGCGCCTGCCGACCTCGACTGTGCTGCAGGAGGCCACCGCCGCCTACGAGGCCGGCCGCATGAGCGAGGCGCTGAGCCGCTACGAGGCCGCGGCGAAGCGGCCCGACGGCCAGCAGCTGCGCATCTACAGCGGGCTGTACCTCACGCAGTCGCAACTCGGCCGCACGGCCGATGCCGAGAAGACCTTCGGCACCATCGCGCGCCTGGGGCTCGAAACCAACAACCTGAGCGTGAAGTTTCTGTTCAAGCCGGGCTCGACCGACTTCCTCTCCGACCCGAAGATCAGCACCGCCTATCCGATGTGGCTGCGCCAGATCGCGCGGCAGGCGGCGCAGATCGATTCGTGCGTGGTGGTCACGGGCCACACCAGCCGCACGGGCTCGGAGGCCGTGAACGAGCGGTTGTCTCTGCAGCGCGCGGTGAGCGTGAAGACCCGGCTGGTGGGCGAGGCGCCGCCGTTGTCGAAGAAGCTGCGCGAATCGGGCATGGGCTTTCGCGAGAACATCGTCGGCACAGGGGCCGACGATGCGAGCGACGCGCTCGATCGCCGTGTCGAATTCAAGGTCGTAGGCTGCGAGGCCTGACGACGACTTGACTCAGGGGGCGAGGCGCTCGCGCACCCAGTCGCTGCCTTCGAGCCGATAGCGCAGCCGGTCATGCAGCCGGCTCTTGCGGCCTTGCCAGAATTCCCAACGGTCGGGCACCAGCCGGTAGCCGCCCCAGTGCGGCGGGCGCGGCGGCGAGAGCAGATGCTTGGCGGCGAACACGGCCGCGTTCTTCACCAGCACGTCGCGTCCGCTGATCACTTCGCTCTGCGGGCTGGCCCAGGCGCCGATGCGCGAGTCGAGCGGGCGGCTCGCGAAGTAGGCGTCGCTCTCTTCGGCGCCCGCCTTCTCGACACGGCCCTCGATGCGCACCACGCGCTCCAGCTCGACCCAGTGGAACTGCAGCGACGCATACGGATTGCCCGAGAGCTCACGGCCCTTGCGGCTCTCGTAGTTGGTGTACCAGACGATGCCGCGCGCGTCGTAGCCCTTGACGAGCACGATGCGGCTGGAGGGCCGCAGGTCGCTGCCCACGGTGCACAGCGTCATTGCGTTGGGCTCGGGCACCTTCGCGTCGATGGCCTCGGTGAGCCAGCGCTCGAACTGCTTCAGCGGATCGCCGGCGCTGTGGGCTTCGCCGAGCTCGGCTCGCTCGTAGCTCTTGCGCAGTGCCGCCAGTGCGTCATTGGAGAGAGGAGAAGTCATGCCGGGATTGTTGCGCACATACTAGGCGCATGACGACACAGAAGGCGAATACCCCGGTGGTGATCGTGCTGGCCTCGGGCCGCGGAGAGCGCTTCATTGCGGCCGGCGGCACGGGCTCGAAGCTGAAGGCGCTGCTCGCCGGCAAGCCCGTGCTGGAGCGCACGCTCGATGCGGTGCGCGCCAGTGGCCTGCCGTGGCATGTGGAAGACGCGGGGCATCCCGGCATGGGTGACTCGATCGCGGCCGCCGTGCGCGCCACGCCCGATGCGCAAGGCTGGCTGATCTTGCCGGGCGACCTGCCACTGGTGCTGCCCGCAACGCTGCAGGCCGTGGCTGCTGCCCTCGGCGGCCGGGTGAATGCAGTGCAGCCGCAGTACCGGGGCGAGCGCGGGCATCCGGTGGGCTTTGGCGCCGGATGCGGCGCGCAACTCGCAACCCTGGAAGGAAGCCTCGGCGCATCGTCCATCCTGCGGTCGATGCGCGCCATCGATTCGGTCGCCGACCTGGCGGTGGACGATGTCGGCGTGGTCACCGACATCGACACGCCCGAGGCGCTGGCGCATGCCGAGGCGCTGTGGCTGGCGCGCGTGGGCGCCTAGCCTCCTCTATTCGATCAGGGCTTGGTGATCACAGCGCAGGCGATGCGCGGGCCCGAGTTACCTGACGGCTGCGTCGTGAAGTCGTCGGGGTCGCGGTGCACCACCAGCGCGCGGCCAATCACGCTGTTGGCAGCGCCGGGCGTCAGAGAGATCGCGTGGTCTTCCACGCTGAAGCGTGCCATGCCGTTGGCGTCGGCGCGCAGGCTTGGCAGTTCGCCGGCATGGCTGCCCGGCGCTGCAAACTTGCCATGCGTGCCGCCGGTCGGGTTGAAGTGGCCGCCCGAGGCATTGCCGTTGTCGCCGCAGTCGCCCTTTTCGTGGATGTGGAAGCCGTGCTCGGTGCCCGGCACCAGGCCGCGCACCTCGCCCGACACGCGCACGCCATGCTCGAGGGCGGTGAAGGTCACCGTGCCGCGCGTCGGGTTGGGCGTGATCGCGCCGGTCGGCACCAGCTCGACGGCCGTGCTCGGCTTGCCGCCCATGCTGCCGCAGGCGGCCAAAAGGGCCGAGGCGAGGAGGGCGGTGCCGGTGGCGATGAGACGACGTTGGTTCTTCATGTGTTTTCCTTGGAGGGTCCGGAAGGTTGGGAGGATTCAGGTTTGTCTGGAGACCCCGGAACATATACCGGAGCCTGCGGTGCATCGCAATCAGCAGCGTTCCCTGACTGGCGCTGCTCCTGTTCCTGTTCCTTTGCAGCGGCCAGCGCCACCAGCCGCGCCAGAGCCGCGTCGTGGATCGAGTGCCTCTGCAGTTCCAGCAGCGTCTGCTGCGCGTAGTCGAGCGAGGTGCCGTAGCGGCCGACGGCGTGGGCGAAGATGTGGCGGTAGCGCTCGTCGCTGAGCTCGCCCGTGAAGTTGGGGCTGCGCCGCGAGAGCGTGAATGCCAGCGCGCGCACATGGCCTTCGGCCGTGCCGCATTGCAGCCACCTGGGGTCGTACACGCCGGTCGGCATCTCGCGCAGCCAGAGCCGGCGCAGCGTTTCGAGGCCCTCGGCCTTCGGCACGCGGAACACCATGCCGCGGCAGCTGCCGCCCGAGAGCAGCCCGAACACGAGACCCGGCGTCTGCACGCTGCCGCGGTTCACGCGGCTCCACATCTTCAGCGCGCGGTGCCAGCCGTGCACCCAGGCCGGCCGACGCTCGGTAAAACCGAACTCGGGCCGCCAGATGAGCGAGCCGTAGCCGAAGAGCCAGAGATCCTCATGCCCGCCCCAGTCGGCGATGGCGCGCTCGAGCATCGGCTGCGGGTCGCGCAGGGGCTTGGGCATGGGGTCGAGTCCCGGCGGACCGGGGTTCGGCGCAGGGTCCGACACGGGGGTGTCAGGGCCGACGCCTACAATTTCCTGATCATGGTTCACCGCACCATTATTTACCGGCCACTTCCCTACGGAGCAAGACCCCCAATGAGTGACGACGACAGCCAGCAGAATTTCATCCTCGGATTCGTCATGGCGCTGATCGCCCTGGTGATCTTCTTCGTGGTGGGCATCGTGCTCTGGCACAAGGGGCACAACCCGGCGGCCGCCAAGCCTGCGGCCGTGACGATCTCGGCGCCGGCCCCTGCTGCGGCGCCCAAGGTGGCCGAAGTCACCGAGACGGTGACGGTCACGATCCCCGACGGCGCGAGCATCCGCGTGGTCAATGGTGTGGTGAGCTTCTACTTCGCAACCGGCAGTGCCGATCTCGCACCGGGCGCCGCCGAAGCGCTGGCCGCGGTCATCAAGGGCGTCGAGAGCGGCCGCAAGGCGGTGATCTCGGGCTTCCACGACACCACCGGCGACGCCGCCATCAACGAACAGCTCGCAAAGAAGCGCGCCGAGATGGTGCGCGACGTGCTCGTGGGCCTGGGCGTTCCGGCGGCCAAGGTCGACCTGCAGAAGCCCGCCGTGACGGCCGGCTCGGGCAACAACGCCGAGGCGCGCCGCGTCGAGGTGAAGCTGGTCGACTGAGCGCCCCGCGCCCCGGTTGCCAGAACAGAGAAGAAGCCCGGTAACGCCGGGCTTTTTTGCGTGCGCCTCCCTGCAAGGCGCGAATGGGTAAATTCGTATTGCCTGGCGCCCGGATTTCATCGGGCTTTCGCGCCTGGCTTGTTACCATGGGCCTCCAGGCCCACAGTCGCCCTGGCGACATGCAGCAAGAGCCACGTACCCCCATGAGCAGCAGCACAAACCCCACCGTCCGCGACGTTACCGATCGCATCCGCGAGCGCAGCCAGGGGCTGCGCGGCGCCTACCTCTCCCGCCTTGCCGAAATCCGCGATCGCGACCGCGGCTCCGACCGCATGGGCTGCGCCAATGTGGCACACGCCGTGGCCGGCATCCCGGCCAACGACAAGTTCCGCGTGGTGACCGAGCGCGCGCCCAACATCGGCATCGTCACCGCCTACAACGACATGCTCTCGGCCCACGCGCCGTACCAGGGCTACCCGGACATCATCAAGCAGGAGGCCCGCCGCCTCGGCGCCACTGCGCAGGTGGCCGGCGGCGTGCCCGCCATGTGCGACGGCGTCACGCAGGGCACGCCCGGCATGGAGCTGAGCCTGTTCAGCCGTGACTTGATCGCCATGAGCACTGCAGTCGCGCTCACGCACGACATGTTCGATGCGGCGCTGTTGCTGGGCGTATGCGACAAGATCGTGCCGGGCCTCTTGATCGGCGCTCTGCACTTCGGCCATCTGCCGACCGTGTTCGTGCCGGCCGGCCCGATGCCTTCGGGCCTTTCGAATGGCGCCAAGTCGAAGGTGCGCGAACAGGCGGCACAGGGGCTCGTGGGCCGCCAGGGCCTGCTCGACGCCGAGATGGCCGCCTATCACACGGTGGGCACCTGTACCTTCTACGGCACCGCCAACAGCAACCAGATGCTGCTCGAAGCCATGGGCCTGCACGTGCCCGGCACGGCCTTCATCCAGCCCGGCGACGCGATGCGCGAAACGCTCACGCGCGAGGCCGTGCGCACGGTGCTGGGCAAGGCGGGCGAGAGCGCTTTCAACTGCCCGCCGATCGGTGAGATGGTCGACGAGCGCTGCATCGTCAATGCCATGGTCGCGCTGCTCGCCACGGGCGGCTCCACCAACCACCTGATCCACTGGGTGGCCGTGGCGCGCGCCGCCGGCATCCTCATCGACTGGGACGATTTCTCGAAGCTCTCCGACGTGGTGCCGCTGCTGAGCCGCGTGTACCCCAACGGCAGCGCTGACGTGAACGAGTTCCAGGCCTCGGGCGGTCCCGGCTTCGTGATCGGCGAGCTGGTCGACGCCGGCCTCATGCACGCCGATGTGCTGACGGTGCGCTCGGGCGGCATCCGCGAATTCGCGAACATTCCCTCGCTCGTGGGCGAGTCGGAAGAAAAGCGCCTGCAATGGACGCCGGGTGCATCGCTGCAGAACGATGCCGTCACGCGTACCGTCGCCAGCCCGTTCAGCGCCACCGGCGGCCTCAAGCTGCTGAGCGGCAACCTCGGGCGCAGCGTCATCAAGGTGTCGTCGGTGCCCGACGACCGCCATGTCATCGAAGCCCCCGCGCGCGTGTTCGACTCGCAGGCCGCGCTGCAAAAGGCATTCACCGCCGGCGAGCTGGAGCGCGACGTGGTCTGCGTGGTGCGCTGGCAGGGCCCGCAGGCCAACGGCATGCCTGAGCTGCACAAGCTCACGCCGCCGCTGTCGGTGCTGCAGGGCAAGGGATTCCGCGTGGCGCTGGTCACCGACGGCCGCATGAGCGGCGCGTCGGGCAAGATTCCGGCCGCGATCCACGTCTCGCCCGAAGCGGCAGCGGGCGGCCCGCTCGCCAAGGTGCGCGATGGCGACCTGATTCGTCTCGATTCCGTCGCGGGTACGCTCGCCGTGTTGCTGCCCGAAGACGAATGGGCGGCGCGCGAGACCGCAACGCAACCCGAAGCGCAGCGCATCGCCGACGGACACGGCCTCGGCCGCGAACTGTTCGCCGGCATGCGCCGTAACGCACTTACCGCAGAAGAAGGAGCCTGCTCATGGCTATGAACGAAAAACTCACCGCGCTGGATGTGATGCGCGACGCACCGGTCATTCCGGTCATCGTGCTGAACGACGTGAAAGATGCCGTGCCCCTCGCGCGCGCGCTGGTGGCTGGCGGCATCCGCATGCTCGAAGTCACGCTGCGCACGCCGCAGGCGCTGCAGTGCATCGAAGCCATCGCCAAGGACGTGCCCGAAGCCGTGGCCGGCGCCGGCACCATCCGCAGCGCGGCCGATGCGCAGGCCTCGGCGCTCGCCGGTGCCAAGTTCGGCGTGAGCCCGGGCTACACGCGCGCGGTCGGCAAGGCCTGCCACGACCTCGGCCTGCCGCTGCTGCCCGGCGTGGCCACCGGCAGCGAAATCATGACGGCGCAGGAAGACGGCTACACGCAGCTGAAGTTCTTCCCCGCGCTGCAAGCCGGCGGCCTGCCCATGCTCAAGGCCTGGCAGGGGCCGTTCGGCGACGTCACCTTCTGCCCGACGGGCGGCATCCACGCGGGCAATGCGGCCGAGTTTCTCGCGCTGTCGAATGTGGCCTGCGTGGGCGGTTCGTGGATCGTGCCGACCGACGCGATCCGCGACGGCGACTGGGCGCGCATCGAGCAACTGGCACGCGCCGCGAGCCAGCTGCCGCGCTGAGCATCGCCATGAGCGGCGTTGATTTCGACGCGAGCGACCTCAAGGTCATCGCGTTCGACGTTTTCGGCACGGTGGTCGACTGGCACAGCGGCATTGCCGCCGAGGCCGAGAGCGCACTGCCTGGTGTGGACGGCGCGGCCTTCGCGCTGGCCTGGCGCGCCGGCTACCAGCCCGCGATGAAGGCGGTGATGGAACGCATCGCCGCGGGCGAGGGCGGCTTCACGTTGCTCGACGAACTGCACCTGAGCATGCTCGAGCAGGTGCTGCACGACTTCAGCCTGGCCGACCGCCTCGACACCGCCGCCAAGCGCGACCTGAGCCGCGCCTGGCACCGCTTGCCGGCCTGGCCCGATTCGGTGGCCGGGCTCACGCGGCTCAAGAAGAAGTTCACCATCTGCACGCTGTCGAACGGCAACATCGGCCTGCTCACCGAAATGGCCAAGCGCGCCGGCCTGCCCTGGGACTGCGTGCTGTCGGCCGAAGTGTTCAAGGCCTACAAGCCTGATCCGCGCACCTACCTTGGTGTGGCGGGCGTGTTCGACGCAACGCCCGGGCAGGTGATGCTGGCCGCCGCGCACCACGACGACCTGGCCGCCGCGCGCACCTGCGGCCTGAAGACCGCGTACATCGAGCGCCCGCATGAATTCGGTCGCGCCAGGCCGAAGGATGTGTCGCCGCAGCCGGACAACAGCCTGCACGCGCGCGACATCGACGCGCTGGCCGATCTGCTCGGCTGCTGATCAGTCCGTGAGCAGCTTCTCCACCGTGCGCAGGTTGCGCGTAGTGGTGCTCGACTTGTAGCGGGTCTTGCCGAGCAGTTTGGCCACCGGCGTATCGAGGCTCTCACCGCGCGGGCATTGCCAATAGAGCACGCCCTTGCCGCGCTTCAGGCGTTCGACATCGGCATCGACGGTGCCGGCCTTCTCCATGATTTCATCGAGCATCGCGGCGTCGGAGCCGAACACGATGTAGGGATGGCGCTCCTCGTCGATGCGCTCGAAGGGATAGGCCGCCGCCATATCGGCGATGGTCTTCTGCGTGAGCAGCACGATCCACGCGTCGTAGCCGAAGCGCTTGCGCAGGGCCTGCTCGATGCGCGTGCGCAGCGCGGCGGCATCGCTCTCGCCGGTGTCGAACAGCACGTTGCCGCTGGCGAGCACGGTGCGCACCGCGCCGAAGCCCAGTTCGACGAAGAGCGCCTTCAGGTCGGCGCTCTTGATGGTGATGCCATTGACGTTCACGCCGCGCAGCAACGCGACATGGCGGGTTGTTGTGGTCTGCTTCTTCGTGCTCGCCATGGCTGCCCGCCGTGGTTCAGCGCAGGCCGCCGCCGGCGGCGCCTTCGTCGCGCTGAATGAGCTCGATCTTGTAGCCGTCAGGGTCCGTCACGAACGCGATCACCGTGGTGCCGCCCTTGACCGGCCCGGCCTCGCGCGTCACGTTGCCGCCCGCGGTCTTGATCTTCTCGCAGGCCGCGTACGCGTCGGGCACGCCCAGCGCGATGTGGCCGTAGGCGGTGCCGAGTTCGTAGCTCTCGGTGCCCCAGTTGTAGGTGAGCTCGATCTCGGCCTGGTCGGGGTTGCCCTTGCCGTAGCCGATGAAGGCGAGGCTGTACTTGTACTCGGGGTTTTCGGACGTGCGCAGCAGGTTCATGCCGAGCACCTTGGTGTAGAAGTCGATGGAGCGCTGGAGGTTGCCAACGCGCAGCATGGTGTGGAGGAGTCGCATCTCGTGGTGCCGTGTAGTTATGAGGAAGGGAGGTCGCTATTGTCTGCCTCCCGGCGCGGCGATCAAGTCGCCAGTGTCAGCAGGTGGGCCTGGTGGCGCTTCAGGAATTCCATCAGGTGCTGCGGGTACTCGGACACCACGGCGTTGCGTACGCTGGGGCGCTCGGCCAGCGCCTTGCGCCAGGCGTCGACCTTGGGCACGGCGTCGAAGATGTGCGAATCGCTGATCGCGTCGAACACCTCGAAGTAGCGGAACACCGGTGCGAACACGGCATCGACGAGGCTGAAGCTGCGGCCTGCGAAGTAGGGGCCTTCGCGCAGTGCGGCCTCGACGCGCTCGAACTTGGCGACCAGCGCCTGCCGCTTCTGCTCGAACACGACCGCGTCCTGCGTGGTCTCGTAGCCCCAGAGGTCGGCGAGGATGGCCGAGCCGAATTCCATCCAGGCGCGGTGCTCGGCGCGGGTGAGCGGGTCTTCAGGATGCAGGCGTGCGCCGGGCTGCGTTTCCTCGAGGTACTCGCAGATCACGTTGCTTTCGAACAGCACGGCCTCGCTGCCATCGGGCCGCTGCACCTTCAGCAGCGGCACCTTGCCGAGCGGCGAGATGTCGAGAAACCACTGGGGTTTGTTGGCCAGGTCGATTACGACGCGCTCGAAGGGCACGTCTTTTTCATTCAGTGCGATCGCGGCGCGCTGAACGTACGGGCACAGCAGGTGGCTGACGAGGGTGAGGGCTTGTCGCGTCATGGGGCTTTCCGTTCTGGGGATGGATGTGTCTGGAGGAACGCCGCGATTCTTGCGATCCCGAACAACCTTTTCCCGATAAGCCCATTCGAGAAAAGGCCCCTGTGTGCTAGGCCGCCGTGTCGAGCCAGTGCGTGATGCGCCCGCCGTGCATCACGCCGATGCGGTCGGCCATCGCATGCGCCTCAGCCTCGTTGTGCGTGACGAGAATTGCGGCCTGGCCGGCCTGCTTCAGGATGCCGCGCACCTCAGTGGTCAGCCGCTCGCGCGTGCCGCCGTCGAGGTTGGAGAAAGGCTCGTCGAGCAGCAGCAGCGCGGGTGAGGGCGCAAGCGCACGAGCCAGCGCGATGCGTTGCTGCTGGCCGCCGGAGAGCTCATGCGGATAGCGTTCGCCCGCGTCGGCGAGGCCGACCAGCGCAAGCATTTCTGCGACGCGCGACTGCTGCGCCGCACGATCCAGGCGGCGCAGCCCGAAGGCCACGTTCTTCGCGGCCGACAGATGCGGAAACAGCGCGTACTCCTGGAACATCATGCCCACGCGCCGCTGCTCGGGCGGCAGGTGCTTCTGCGCGGACGACAGCAGCATGTCGCCGAGCCGGACCGTGCCGGCGCGCACGGGCTCGAAGCCGGCGATGGCGCGCAACACCGTCGTCTTGCCGCAGCCCGAGGGGCCGAACAGGCAGCCAATGTCGCCCGCGTTCAATGTCAGCGAGAAGCCATCGACGACCGTATGCAGGCCGCGCGGCGTGTCATAGGCGAGCGTGATCGCATCGATGTGCAGGGGGGAACTCATATCTTGTCGGGGCCGGGTGTGAGCGAAGGTGTGCCCAGCTGGTTGCGCGCAAGCAGCACGACGGGCAGCAGGCCGGCCAGCACGATGGCGAGCGCTGCAATCGCGCCTTCTTCATACGTGCCGCGCGCGGCTTCGGCATAGAGCCAGGTCGCGAGGGTGTCGAAGTTGGCGGGCCGCAGCAGCAGCGTGGCCGGCAGCTCTTTCATTGCGTCGACGAACACCAGCAGCGCGGCTGCAGCCATGGCGGGGCGCAGCAGTGGCAGGTGCACGCGGCGCAGCGTGCCGGCGGTGGTTTCGCCAAGCAGGCGCGAAGCCTGCTCGATGGCGGGTGGAATGCGCGCGAGGCCGGCCTCGATGCCGCCCACGGGCATCGCGAGAAAGCGGATCGCGCAAGCCACGACCAGCACGACGCCGGCGCCCATCAGCGGCAGGCCCGACCAGTTGAATGCGGTGGCCAGGGCGGCATCGAAGGCCAGCGCAGGCGTCAGCAGCCCGATGGCCAGCACCGTGCCCGGCACCGCATAGCCCAGAGTTGCCACGCGCGCCTGCCAGCGCGCGCGGTTGGGGCTCGAACCCTGGCTGCGCGCAGCCCAGGCTACGACCAGCCCCGCCACCACCGCAACCACGGTGACACCCGAAGCCAGCGCCAGCGTGTTGCCGAGGCTCGCGATCAGGCCGCGGGAGACGCCGCCGCCCTGATGCAGCCGCTTGGCGCTTTCCCAGACGAGGTAGAGCGCAGGGGCCACGAAGCCGATCAGCACGGGCGTCGCGGCCGTCGCAGTTGCAGCCCAGGCCGCGCCGCCATGCAGGCGCCGTGGCTGCACCGCGCGCATGCGCTGTGCCGAGCCGAAGCGCTGGTGCTGCCGGCCGTTGCGTTCGAGCCAGACCAGCGCCACCACCACGAACAGCATCGCGCACGCAATCTGCGCCGCCCCTGCCAGGTCGGAGCGCGTGATCCACGTGGTGTAGACCGCCACCGTCAACGTGTTCACGCCGAGGAATTCAGAAGCGCCGATGTCGTTGAGCGTTTCGAGCAGCGCCAGGCTCAGCCCCACGGCCAGCGCAGGCCGTGCCAGCGGCAGCGCCACGCGAAAGAACGCGCCGCGCCGGTTCTCGCCGAGCATGCGTGCCGCTTCCATCAGGTGCGCCGGCTGCGTCATGAACATCGCGCGCGCCGTCATGTAGACGTATGGATAGAGCACGAAGCCCAGCACGAAGATCGCACCGGGCATCGAGCGCAGGTCGGGCAGGCGGAACTGGCGCGGGCTGTCGAAGCCCAGCACCCAGCGGATCGCGCCCTGCACGGGGCCGATGGGGTGCAGCAGGTCGAGGTACGCGAAGGCGACGATGTAGGTCGGCATCGCCAGCGGCAGCAGCAGCGCCCAGTGCAGCACGCCGCGCCCCGGAAAGTCGTGCGCCGTTACCAGCCACGCGCAGCCGGTGCCGATCACCAGCACCAGTGCGCCCACGCCCGTGAGCAGCAGGGCCGTGTTGAGCGCCGCCTGCGGCAGCACGTGCGCGAACAGCGGGCCCCAGTGGCCGACGCCCGAACCGAACGCGAGCCACGCCAGCGTGAGCACCGGCGCGAGCACGCCGATGGCGATCAGGAACGACGCGCAGCGCCACGCCGGGCCCGCGGCGCGCAGGCCCGGCGGCTGGCGCCGCGCTGTCAGCATTCAGTCGCCGGCAAGGCGTGCCCGGCCGTCCATATCACTGGTCGAAGCCGACCTTGTCCACCAGGGCGCTGGCCTGCTTGCGGTACTTGGCGATTTCGGTCAGCGGCAGCGGATCGACCTTCAGCTCGCCGATGGTCTGCCCGATGATCGGGTCGAGCGCCACGCCCTTGCGCACCGGGTATTCGTAGTTGGTCTGCGCGTATAGCGACTGCGCCGGCTCCGACACCAGGAACTCGAGCAGCTTGACCGCGTTGGCGCGCTGCGGCGCGTTCTTTGCCACGGCTGCGCCGCTGATGTTGACGTGCGTGCCGCCGCTCTTTGCGTTGGCGAAGGTCGGGCGCACGACCTTGATGGCGTCGCCCCACTTGCGCGCGTCGGTGCCTTCCTTGGCGCTCTTCATCTGGCCGACGTAGTACGAGTTGGCCAGGCCCACGTCGCAGATGCCACCGAGAATGTCGCGCGCCACGTCGCGGTCGCCGCCCGTGGCCTTGCGTGCCAGGTTGGCCTTGACGCCGCGCAGCCACTGCTCGGCCTTGGCTTCGCCGTCGTGCGCGATCAGCGAGGCGACCAGTGCGGTGTTGTAGGGGTGCTGGCCGGCGCGGATGCAGACCTTGCCCTTGTACTTCGGGTTGGCCAGGTCTTCGTAGCGGAAGCTCGTGAGGGGCAGGCTCTTGTCGGCATACAGCACACGCGCGCGCAGCGAGAGCGAGAACCACTGGCCGTCGGCGCCGCGCAGGTTGGCCGGAATGGCCGATTCGAGCGCGGCCGATTTCACCGGCTGCGTTACGCCGCCATCGACCAGATCCATGAGGTTGCCGATGTCCACCGTCATCAACACGTCGGCCGGCGAGCGTGCGCCTTCGGCCTTGACGCGCTCCAGCAGACCGTCTTTCACGAACACCGTGTTGACCTTGATGTTGCTCTGGGCGCTGAAGGCCGAGATCAGCGGCTGGATCAGCGCGGGCTCGCGCGTCGTGTAGAGGGTGAGTTCGTCGGCTGCGGCAGCCTGCGCGGGCAGGGCGGCGACGGCAAGCCAGGCGGCGCTGGTGGCGAACAATGCGCGCACGGCGCGGCCTTGGACGCTTGAGCGTTCGGTCATGAGGATCCTCCAGGAGCGGGTGTTCTAGAAAGCTCCGAGACCTGTTGCAGGCATCGGATGAGAATAATTATCACTGGGGGTATGAATTGCGACGCCTTTGGACTTACAGGTCGAAGGCCTACTGCCTCGTTGCAGAGTACGGTGCCTGCACCGCTCAACAGGATGTGATGAACGTGAAGCGATCTGTTTTCGTGCTCGTGTCGGCGGTCTACGCGCTGTTCTGCACCGCGATGCTGTTCGGCATTCCGCGCAACCGCTACGAGTGGATGCTGGAAGACCCGGCGATGCGCGCCGACGGCATGACCTTCTGCACCTTGCCCATCGACCACGGGCTGGATGCGCGGGTCGAGTCCTTCGCGTACCTGATCCCCCTGCTGGCGGTGGCGGTGGTGCTGTCGGTGCGGCGGCGCAAGCCGCACTGGCTGCTGTGGGTCGGGCTGGTGCTGGTGGTGCTCTGGGGCGTCCGCTTCCTGGTGCTGACGCCCTCCTGCCCAACCCGATAGCAACCCTGGCGCAGGGGCTCAGCGCGCCGTCGGCACCTCGAACACCAGGCAGGTGGTCGTGGCGTGCGCATACAGCGTGCCGTCGGGCCCGTAGAGGCGGGCCTCGGCGGTGGCCAACTGCTTGCCGCAATGGATCACCTTGCCCTCGGCGCGCACGCGCTGCACCTTGGGTGTGAGGCCCTTCACGTAGTTCACGCCCAGTTCGGCGGTGGTGTAGGCGCGCCCGGGCGGCATCATCGTGTGCACGGAGCAACCCAGAGCCGAGTCGAGCATCGTCGCGACCCAGCCGCCGTGGATGGTGCCCAGTGGGTTCAGGTGCTGCGGCAGCGGCGTGCCCTGGAAGATGGCCACGCCCTGGCGCACTTCGAGGATCGTGAAGTCCAGCGTCTTGGCGATGGCTGCGTAGGGAATGTCGCCGTTCAGCATCGCCTGCATCACTTCGAGGCCGGTCTTGCCCGCGATCTGTTCGGGGCGGGCGAGGCCGGGGCCTGGGCCGGCGTCAAGGCGCTCGGCGATGCGGCGTTCTTCGGCGATCCAGGCTTCGAGCTGGCTGGGGTTTTGTGTCATGCCTGTGTTCCTTCTGGGGGCTTTGGCGGAGGGTGGTAGTTGCATATGCAATAGTTGCACATACAATAATATCCCATGGACACCTCCACCAAGCCACGCGGCTGCACCAGTTTCAAAGTGCGTCAACTGTCGCGCCGTCTTTCGCAGTACTACGACGCCGAGGTGTCGAAAAGCGGCTTGAAGACCACGCAGTACTCGCTGCTGTCGAATCTCGCACGGCTCGGCCCTTCGCGGCCGGTCGACTTGGCGGGCGAACTCAAGATGACCGCCTCGACCCTCAGCCGCAACCTGCAGCCGCTGATCGTTGCGGGCCTGGTCGCGCAAACCGCGGGCGCCGATGCGCGCAGCCGGCTGGTGCAGGTCACGCCCGAGGGCGAAGAGAAACGGCGCGAGGCGCTGGCCCACTGGAAGACCGCGCAGCAAAAACTCAATGCGCTGCTGGGTGTGGAGCGCGTGCTGGCGCTGCACCTGCTGATCGATGAGTCGATGGAACTGCTGGGCGCCGAAGACGTGCCCGACGGCGACGACTGACCCGCCACCCAAACCGCTTTCCCAACACACCGTCACGCGAGCAGTCACGCGCGGCTACCCGTTTTTCTTTTTTCCTCCACATCTCATTCCAACAGCCGAGGTCTCATGTTCGCCACCCCCGTTTCCGCATGGCTCCAGCGCCGCGGCATCCACTACGGATGGATCGTCGCCGCCATCACCTTCCTGACCATGCTGACCATGTCGGCCGCGCTGGGCCTGCCGGGCGCCATGCTGCAGCCGCTGGGCAAGGAGTTCGGCTGGAGCACCGAGCAGATCTCGTCGGCGCTCGCTCTGCGCTTCGCGCTGTTCGGCCTCATGGGCCCATTCGCCGCGGTGCTGATGGAACGCTACGGCCTGCGCGCGGTGATCTGCACCGGCCTCGCGCTCGTCGGCATGGGCATGGCGCTGGTCACCATGGCCTCGCAGCTGTGGCAGCTGTTCGTGCTGTGGAGCCTGATGCTGGGCCTGGGCACCGGCATGACGGCGCTGGTGCTCGGCGCGGTAGTGGCCAACCGGTGGTTCGTCGCGCGGCGCGGGCTGGTGATCGGCATGCTCACTGCGAGTTCGGCGACCGGGCAGCTGGCCTTCCTGCCGTTCGCGGCCTGGATGATCGAACACTGGGGCTGGCGCTCGGCCATCGTGCCGATCGTGATCGGCAGCATCCTCATCGGCGTGCTGGCGTTGTGCCTCATGCGCAACCGGCCTTCGGACATCGGCCTGCTGCCTTACGGCGAACTGCCCGGCACGCAGCCGGCAGCGCCTGCCGCTGCCGCGCCTGCGATGAACTTCGCCACGCCGTTCCGCGTGCTGAAGGAAGTGTCGACCAACCGCACCTTCTGGATTCTTGCCGGCACCTTCTTCATCTGCGGCCTGAGCACCAACGGGCTCGTGCAGACGCACTTCATCTCGCTGTGCGGCGACAACGGCATGGGGGCGGTGCCTGCTGCCTCGGTGCTCGCGATGATGGGCGCCTTCGACTTCGTCGGCACCATCCTCTCGGGCTGGCTGTCGGACCGTTATGACAACCGCAAGCTGCTGTTCTGGTACTACGGCCTGCGCGGGCTGTCGCTGTTCTGGCTGCCGCATTCGGAGTTCACCATCTACGGGCTGGGCATCTTTGCGATGTTCTACGGCCTTGACTGGATCGCCACCGTGCCGCCGACCGTCAAGCTCGCGGGCGCCACCTTCGGCCCTGCCAAGGTCGGCCTCGTGTTCGGCTGGGTCTTTGCCGCGCACCAACTGGGCGCTGCCACGGCCGCCTATGGCGCCGGCTTTGCGCGGACGCTGCTGCTGACCTACACACCGGCGCTCTACGCGGCCGGTGCGGCCTGCCTGGTGGCGGCGCTGATGGTGATGATGATCCGCCGCCCGGCGGCGAAGGCTGGCTCGCCGGTCACGCCCGCCGCCGCGGCCCGTGCCTGAACGCATCGAGGCTTTCGCCATGACCGCTTCAAACAGCACCACCGAACTCGACCCGCGCACGCGCCGCCTGCTCGAGGCACCCATCGTTCCCACGCTGCTGCGCCTCGCTGCGCCCAACGTGCTGGTGATGGTGGCGCAGGCCTCCGTCGGCCTTATCGAAACCTACTTCGTCGGCAAGCTCGGCACCAATGCGCTCGCGGGCATGGCGCTGGTGTTTCCCATCGTCATGCTGATGCAGATGACGTCGAGCGGAGCCATGGGGGGCGGCATTGCCTCGTCGATCGCCCGCGCGCTCGGCGCACGCCGCCGCGCCGATGCCGATGCGCTGGTGTGGCACGCCATCGTCATCGCGCTGGGCTTCGGCCTGTGCTTCACGCTGGCGCTGCTGCTCGGCGGGCGCTGGCTCTACGGGATCATGGGCGGCACCGGGCCCGCGCTCGATGCGGCGCTCACGTATTCGAACTGGGTGTTCGCGGGCGCTACGCTGGTGTGGCTGTTCAATTCGCTCTCGGCCATCATCCGCGGCACCGGCAACATGTCGGTGCCGGCCAACGTGACGGTGGTGGGTGTGGTGTTCCTCATTCCGGCGTCGCCACTGCTGATTTTCGGCGTCGGGCCGCTGCCGGGCATGGGCATCGCGGGCGGCGCGATGGCGCTGCTGCTGTACTACCTGTTGGGCTCTATCGCGCTCATCGTCTACCTGCGCTCGCCGCGCAGCCTGCTGCGGCCCACGCTGGCCGCGCTCAAGCTGCGGTGGCCGCTGTTCCGCGACATCCTGCGCATCGGGCTGGTGGGTGCGGTGTCGACGGTGGCGACCAACCTGTCGATCGGCATCGCCACCGCGCTGACGGGGCATTTCGGCTCGGGCGCGCTGGCTGGCTACGGCACGGCCTCGCGGCTCGAATACCTGCTGGTGCCGCTGGTGTTCGGCCTCGGCGCACCGCTTGTTGCGATGGTCGGCACCTGCATGGGGGCTGGGCAGCGCGAGCGTGCACTGCGCGCTACCTGGGCCGGCGCTGCGCTGGCCTTTGCATTGACCGAGACCATCGGCATTGCGGCCGCGCTGTTCCCGCGCCCGTGGCTGCTGCTGTTCGGCAACGACCCGGCAATGCTCGAAACCGGCGCGCACTACCTGCGCGTGGTGGGGCCGCTGTATGGCTTCTTCGGTGTCGGGCTGGTGCTGTATTTCGCGTCGCAGGGCGCGGGCCGCTTGCTGTGGCCGGTGCTGGGCAACATCGCGCGCCTGGCGGTGGCGGGCACGGGCGGCTGGCTGGCGCTGCGCTGGGGCGGCGGGCTCACCGGCGTGTTTGCCGCGCAGGGCGTGGCGCTCGTGGTGTACGGCATCGTGATCGCATCGGCCATCGCGGGCGGCGCATGGTTCGGCCGCGTGGGCTGGCCGCGCACCACCAACGGCTTGCTGCGGCGTGTGGCGCAGGCCTGAGAACAGTTTCCAACGACCTTCACCAACGAAAGACTCATCATGAAAATCAAGGACTCCGTGGTCTTCATCACCGGCGCCAATCGCGGCCTCGGTCTGGCCTTTGCGAAGGCGGCGCTGGCGGCGGGTGCGCGCAAGGTCTATGGCGCGGCGCGCGACCCGAAGAGCGTTACCTTGCCCGGCGTGACGCCGGTGGCACTCGACGTGACGCAGCCCGCGCAGATCGAAGCGGCTGTGCGTGAGTGCGGCGACGTCACGCTGCTGGTCAACAACGCGGGCATCTCGCGCGGCTCCAGCTTTCTCGGCTCGCCCGATGCGCTGGCCGCAGCGCGTGCCGAATTCGAAACCAACTTCTTCGGCCCCTGGGCGCTGACACAGGCCTTCGCGCCCGTGCTCGCGGCCAACGGCGGCGGGGGTGTGATCAACGTGCTGTCGGCCCTGAGTTGGACCACCTTCCCGAGCGTGGCGACCTACAGCGCGACCAAGTCGGCGGCCTGGTCGCTGAGCAACGGCTTGCGCAATGAACTGGCCGGGCAGGGCACGCAGGTCACGAGCCTGCACGTGGGCTACATGGACACCGACATGGCCGCGCACGTGCAGGGCGACAAGTCCTCGCCGGACGACGTGGCGCGCCAGGCGTTGGCGGGCGTGGAGGCGGGGCGGCCCGAGGTGCTGGCGGACGAAGTCTCGCGGCAGCTCAAGCAGACCTTGTCGAGCGCGACGCCGCCCTACGCCGGGGCCGCAGCCTGAACGCAAAACCCGGGCACGCGGCCCGGGTCTTCATCAATAGCGGTAGGGGTTGTTGGGGCGGCGGTCGTAACGGTTGGGCACACCGTCACCGTCGTTGTCTCGGCGGCCACCATGGCGGCGGCCGTCTTCCCAGCGGCGATCGTAGTAGTGGTCGCGGCGGTAGCCGGGGCCGTAATAGTGGCGCGGCGGAGGTGGCGGTGCGTAGTAGCGGCGCGGAGGCGGCGGTGCGGGCACGACGTACACCTGCGCCTGAATGAAGTTTCCGCTCGCATGGGCCTGGGCCGGAACGGTGAGCGTGGCCAGCGACAGAAGGGCCGCGGCGCCGAATGCAAAAGAAAGCTGTTTCATGTGATCCCCCGGTTGTGGTTGGAAGCCTCATCCTCGCGGCGTTGTGTGAAGTTGGTGTAAGGCTGGAGCGAATTCGGATGAAGAGCTGTAAGCCCGTGCGCGCAGGACGCGGCGCGGTCCAGACACAATTGTGAATGGACTTCACCCGCGAGACACGTCCCGCAGGTAGGCCATTGGCCGTATCGGCCGGAAGTTCAGCCGCGCGGGGCGGGCAGCATGCGGCGCAGGGCTTCGAAGAACAGGTCCGACTGCTCGCGCTCGCCCTGGATCTGCGCCGCCACGTGCGCGGCCAGCTTCGCATTGACCGGCACCAGCGGGCGGCCGGTCGACTGCGCGATCACCTGGTGCAGGCAGGCGCGCTCCAGGTAATAGAGGTCGTCGTAGGCGTGAGCGATGTTGCCGCCCGCCACGATCACGCCGTGGTTCGCGAGAAAGGCCACGTCCTTGCCCGCCATCGCGCGGGCGATGCGTTCGCCCTCCGCGTCGTCGAGCGCCAGGCCGTTGTATTCGGCGTCGATGGCGACGCGGTTCATGTAGCGCATGGCGTTCTGGCTGGCGGTCGGGTCTAGCGCGCGGTCGACCGTGATCGTGAGCGCCGTGGCGTACGGCATGTGGCAGTGCAGCACGACCGCATGGCCCGTGATGCGATGCACCGCGCCGTGGATGAAGAGGGCGGTGGGCTCCACGCGATGGCGCCCGGCGAGCACCTCGCCGTGCACGTCGATCAGCACGATGTCGTCGGGGCCGATCTCGCTCCAGTGCAGCCCGCGCGGGTTGATGAGGTAGCGGTCTTGCGCGCCCGGCAGCATCACGCTGAAGTGGTTGCAGACGCCTTCGGACAGCCCGTGGTGGGCGGCGGCGCGCAGGGCCAGGGCGAGGTCTTCGCGCAGCTTGCGGACGGCAGGGCTGGCGTAGGTGGCATCGGCGGACATCGAGGGGCTCTCCATTTTTCTTGTTGCGCAGGAAGGGCGTAGATCAGGCGAGGGTTGTGCCCGTCCAGGCCGCGATGAATTTCTTCGCGTCGTCGCGCACCGCCGCGGCCTGCTTGCCGGGCTTGTAGAGCGCGGAGCCGATGCCGAAGCCGGCAGCCCCGGCCGCACGCCATTCAGCCATGTTCGCGGGCGTGATGCCGCCCACGGGCATCACCGGCGTGCCGGCCGGCAGCACGGCCAGCAGCGCCTTCACCACCGCAGGCGAGGCCAGCTCGGCCGGGAACAGCTTGAGCCCGGTGGCGCCGGCAGCGAGCGCGCCGAAGGCTTCGGTCGGCGTCATGACGCCCGGCAGGCAGACCATGCCGAGCCGTACGGCTTCGGCGATGACCTCGGCGTTGAAGTTGGGCGAAACGATCAGCTCGCCGCCGGCCGCATGCACCTCGCGCACCTGCTGCGCGCCGAGCACCGTGCCGGCGCCGACCAGCGCATGCGGAAAGCGCTTGCGCATCAGCGCAATGCTTTCCAGCGGCTGCGGCGAATTGAGCGGCACTTCGAGCAGCCGGAAGCCGGGCTCGACGATGGCATCGCCGACGTCGGCGGCCTCTGCGGGCGTAAGGCCCCGCAGGATCGCCACCAGGGGCAGCTCGCGCATCGCGGCGCCGAATTTGTCGAGGGGTGTTGGGGTGCTCATGCGGGAATTCTGTCGGAATCGAGAAAGCCGGACAGCGCATGCAGCCCGGCCCAGGTGGCTTCGGCCCCCAGTGTGCGTGTGGCGACGCCGGTGGCACGCAAGGCCAGCGTGTAGCGCTGCGTGAGGGTTGACGAGCCGATCAGGATCACTTCGCCGGCTGCCTGCAGCGACTGCGTGCGCAGTTCTTCGCCAATCAGCAGGCCCGAGAGGTAGCTTGCGAGCTCTTCCTTCGGCATGCGTTCGAACAGCGCGAGCGTGCGCGTGCCGAAGGCGTTGTGCAGCAGCCCGTGTCCGTTTTCGGAGCGGGTCACGCCTTCGAGGAACGAGGCTTCATCGAGCGGCGCCGATGCATCGAGCGTGCGCGCCAGGATCGAGTGCTGGCTCAGCAGCGCATAGAACTCGCCCGTCATGTAGGTACGGAAACCTGCGACGCGGCCCTTTTTTACCGTGACCCATTTGTTGTGCGTGCCGGGCAGTACAAAGACGCCTTCGCTCAGGCCGGTGAGCTCCATCGCGCCGAAGATCTGCACCTCTTCGCCGCGCATCACGTCGGGCACGCCGGCATGCTCGTCGCTCAGGCCGGGCACGATCGCGATGCGGGCGCCGGGAATGGCATCGATGTCGATGATCTTGCGGCCCACTTCGACGCGGCCCGCGGGGCAGGCGCAGTAGGGTGCTTCCACCCAGCCCTGCTTGCTGCCGGCCATGCCGGAGATCAGGCAGCGCGTGCCCTCAAGGCGCATCCAGTCGCCGAACAGCGTCTCGAAGACGGCGGGAAAGCCGCCTTCGGGCACAGTGAGAATGCCGCGCGCATCGCTGCGCTCTTCCAGCACCTTGCCGCCGGCATCCAGCAGTGCGCCGCGAAGGGAACTCGTGCCCCAGTCGATTGCTACCAGTCTTGTCATCTCAGTGATTGTCGCGCGGCACGAATGCCCCGCGGCGACCACGCAGGAAGGCCAGGTCGGCTCCCTGGTCAGCCTGCAAAACTGTATCGACGTACAACTTCCAGTAACCAGAGTCGAGCGGTGCCTTCGGTGCCACCCATTTCGCGCGGCGCTCGGCCAGTTCTTCGTCGCTCACATGCAGATGCAATTTACGGTTCGGCACGTCGAGCTCGACGATGTCGCCGTCTTGTACCAGCGCCAGCGGGCCGCCCGCGGCCGCTTCGGGCGCGGTGTGCAGAACCACCGTGCCGTAGGCTGTGCCGCTCATGCGCGCGTCGCTGATGCGGACCATGTCGGTGATGCCCTTGCGCAGCACCTTCGGCGGCAGCGGCATGTTGCCCGCTTCGGCCATGCCGGGGTAGCCCTTGGGGCCGCAGTTCTTGAGCACCATGATGCAGTGCTCGTCGATGTCGAGGTTCTCGTCGTCGATGCGCTTGTGCAGGTCTTCGGCGCTTTCGAACACCACCGCACGGCCCTTGTGCACCAGCAGCTCGGGCGTGGCCGCGCTGGGCTTGATGATGGCGCCGTTGGGTGCGAGGTTGCCGCGCAGCACGCAGATGCCGGCCTTCTCCTTGAAGGGCTCCGCCAGCGTGCGGATGACTTGCGGGCCGTAGTTCTCGGCGTCCTTCACGTTCTCCCACAGGCTCTGGCCGGTGACGGTGAGGATGTCCTTGTGCAGGTGCTCTGCAATTTCCTTGATCACGACCGGCAGGCCGCCCGCGTAGCAGAAGTCTTCCATCAGGTACTGGCCCGACGGCTGCAGGTTCACGAGGCAGGGCAACTCGGCGGCGAGGCGGTCGAAGTCGTCGAGCGTGAGGTCGACACCGATGCGGCCCGCAATGGCCAGCAGATGGATCACGAAGTTGGTCGAGCCGCCGATGGCCGCGTTGACCTTGATCGCGTTCTCGATGGCCTGGCGCGTGAGGATCTTCGACATGTTCATGTCTTCATGAACCATGTCGACGATACGCCTGCCCGCCTGCCGTGCCAGCACGTTGCGGCGGCCGTCCACGGCGGGGTAGGCCGCATTGCCCGGCAGGCCCATGCCCAGCGACTCGACCATGCTGGCCATGGTGCTCGCGGTGCCCATCGTCATGCAGTGGCCGTGGCTGCGATGCATGCAGCTCTCGGCCTCGAAGAATTCCTGCAGCTTGAGCGTGCCGGCGCGCACCTGTTCGCTCATCTGCCACACGCCGGTGCCCGAGCCGAGCTCTTGTCCGCGCCACTTGCCCGAAAGCATCGGGCCGCCCGACACGCCGATGGTCGGCAGGTCGACGCTGGCTGCGCCCATCATCAGTGCGGGAGTGGTCTTGTCGCAGCCCATGAGCAGCACCACGCCGTCGAGCGGGTTGCCGCGGATGCTTTCTTCCACGTCCATGCTCGCGAGGTTGCGATACAGCATGGCGGTGGGCCGCAGCAGTGTTTCGCCGAGCGACATCACGGGGAATTCGAGCGGGAAGCCGCCCGCTTCATACACGCCGATCTTCACCTGCTCCGCGAGCGTGCGGAAGTGCGAGTTGCAGGGCGTGAGTTCGCTGAAGGTGTTGCAGATGCCGATGACCGGGCGACCGTCGAACTGGTCGTGCGGCACACCCTTGCCCTTCATCCAGCTGCGGTAGATGAAGCCGTCGCGGTCATGGCGGCCGAACCATTGCTGGCTGCGAAGTTCACCGGGTTTTTTCTTTGGGGCGGTGCTCATGGAATGTCTCTCTTTGTTGTCGATGCGTGGGCTCAACCCTCAGGGTTTGTCCTGCCGATCTGCGGTTTCAATCATCATATGATAAGCGTGAACAATGCGCCGGAGCCTTAGTGTTTTCGAGCGGCGAGATACCAGATTTCACATCGCACATGATCAAGAACATCCACGGTCGCACGCTCGAACTCCTCGGTGAAGCCGTGGTGGCGGGGCGCTATGCGATTGGCGCGTCGATCCCCTCCGAGCCCGTGCTCGGCGAGGAACTCGGCGTGAGCCGCACCGTGGTGCGCGAGGCCATCAAGTCGCTGGCGGCCAAGGGCCTGATCGTCACGGGACCGAAGGTCGGCACGCGCGTGCTGCCCAAGGACAAGTGGAACTGGTTCGACCCCGACGTCATCACCTGGCAGGCACGCGCGGGGCTCACGCCTGAGTTCCTGCGCGACCTGCAGGACCTGCGCCGCGTGGTGGAGCCGGCGGCAGTCAGGCTTGCGGCCGAGCGGGCCACGGCCACCGACATCGAGGAAATAGAAAGCGCCTTCGCGGGCATGAAGGAGGCCGTGGAGAACGGCGGCGATTACGTCACCTTCGACCTGCGCTTTCACAACGGCCTGCTGAGCGCAGCAGGCAACCGCATGCTGTCGCAGATGAGCAAGGTGCTCAATGCGTTGCTGCGCACCAGTTTCGAAATTTCGACCACCAAGCCTGACGGCCCCACGCTTTCGCTGCCGCTGCATCGCGCGGTGCTCGATGCGGTGATCGCGCACGACCCGGCCAAGGCGGAGCTCGCGATCATTCGTCTCATCGACGGCGCGCGTCAGGACATTGAGGACGTGTTGGGCTCGCGCCGGCGATTGCCGCGCCTGAGCAGGCCACCGCCCAGGCTCAAGGCCAGTTAGCTGGTCGCATTTGCGCCATCTACGCGTTTGTCCGCAGTTCGCATCCGGTTCTTTCACCCTACGCTCGCGCCCCGAGCAAATTCCACCCAAGAGAAGAAGGAGACATCAACCATGAAACTCGTCAAGTCGCTGATTGCGCCGACGCTGGTCGCGCTGGGCCTGCTTTCAGCAGGCCACGCCGCCGCGCAGGAAAAACTCACCGTATGGTGGGTCAAGGGCTTCTACAAGGCGGAGGACGACGCACTGTTCGCCGCCATCAAGAAGTTCGAGGAGAAGAACAAGAACGTGAAGATCGAACTGTCGCAGTACCCGATCCAGGACATGATCCCCAAGACCGTGTCCGCGCTCGACTCGGGCAGCCCACCCGACGTGGCGTACGCCGACGTGTACGACTTCCAGGTCACCGGCAAGTGGGCCTACGACGGCAAGCTCGAAGACATCAGCAGCGTGCTCACGCCCATGAAGGACCGCTTCGCGCCCAACACGCTGGAGACCACCTACCTCTACAACGACCAGACCAAGACCAAGGCCTACTACGCCTTCCCGATCAAGCAGCAGACGATGCACATCGAGTACTGGCGCGACATGCTGGCCGAAGCGGGCTTCAAGGAGTCGGACATCCCGACCACCTGGAAGGAGTACTGGTCGTTCTGGTGCGACAAGGTGCAGCCCGCCAGCCGCAAGGAAAGCGGCAAGCGCAACTTCGGCATCGGCATGCCGATGGGCGTTGATTCGAGCGACGCGTTCTATTCGTTCCTGACCTTCATGGACGCCTACAACGTCAAGCTGGTGGACGACAACGGCAAGCTGCTGGTCGACGACCCGAAGGTGCGCACCGGCCTGATCGGCGCCATGACCGACTACACCACGCCCTACACCAAGGGCTGCACGCCGCCTTCTTCCACCAGCTGGAAGGACCCGGACAACAACGTCGCGTTCCACAACAAGACGACCGTGATGACGCACAACGCGACCATCTCCATTGCCGCCAAGTGGCTCGACGATTCGAACAACGCCTCGCTCACGCCCGAGCAGCGTGAAGAAGCGCGCAAGAACTACACCGAGCGCATCCGCACGGCAGGCTTTCCGAGCAAGCCCGACGGCAGCAAGATGGTCTACCGCACGGCCGTGAAGACCGGCGTGGTGTTCAAGGACGCGAAGAACAAGGCTCGCGCCAAGGAGTTCGTCACCTTCCTGCTGCAGGAAGAAAACCTCACACCGTACGTCGAGGGTTCGCTGGGCCGCTGGTTCCCGGTGACCAAGACCGCGCAGCAGCGTGACTTCTGGAAGGCCGACCCGCACCGCCTCTCGGTCTACAACCAGTACGCCTCCGGCACCGTGACCTTCGAATTCACCAAGAACTACAAGTTCACCGTGCTGAACAACGAGAACGTCTGGGCCAAGGCCATGAGCCGCGTCGTGACCGACAAGGTGCCGGTGGACAAGGCCGTGGACGAGATGATCGCGCGCATCAAGACGGTGGCGGGGCAGTAAGCCGCGCACGCACGGCACCCGTCAACAACAGCAGCTGCATGCCATGAGCGCCACTGCCACCGCCACCGCGTCGACCACATCGGCGCCTGTCGTCAATCTCGGGGCGCGGCATGCGCGCTGGCAGTTCTGGGGCGCGGTCATGGTCGTGCCCTACCTGCTGGTGTTCGTGGTGTTCGTGCTGTACCCGGTGGGCTACGGGCTTTGGCTCGCCCGCCATCCGCAAAGCTACGTGAAGCTGGTCGAAGATCCGATCTTCTTCCGTTCGGTGGTCAACACGGCCATCTTCCTGGTCGTGGCGATCAACATCAAGATGCTCGTGGCGCTGGTGCTCTCGGGCTTCTTCGTAACGTCTCGCTGGTGGATCAAGATCATCTCGGCGATCTTCATCCTGCCGTGGGCGATGCCCTCGATTCCGACCATCCTGTCGATCCGCTTCATGCTGAACCCGGAGTGGGGCGTGATCAACAGCACCATCTTTCGCCTGACCGGCGCCGATGGCCCCAACTGGCTCAACGATCCCTCGCTGGCACTGGCCTTCGCGATGATCGTGCACATCTGGAAGTCGCTGCCGTTCTGGACACTCATCCTGGTGGCGGGGCGGCTGGCCATTCCCACCGAGCAATATGAAGCGGCCTCGGTCGACGGCGCATCGTCGTGGCAGAAGTTCCGCTTCGTGAGCTGGCCTGCGCTCAAGACGCTCTACATCACCTCGCTGATCCTCTCGATGATCTGGACGCTGGGCGACTTCAACAGCGTGTACCTGCTGACCGGCGGCGGCCCCGCCGACCTGACGCACGTGCTCGCCACGCTGGGCATCCGCTACCTGCGGCTCGACCAGGTCGACCTGTCGATGGCGTCCATCGTGGTGGCCCTTCCATTGGTGCTGCCGCTCGTGTACTTCATGATGAAGAGGCTCTCGAAATGAAGCGCTGGACCCCCAAGGCCGTGGCGACCGAGGCCAAGCTGCTGCTCATCGGCATTCCGGTGCTGCTGTGGACGCTGATCCCGGTCTATCACATGGTTCTGTTCGCGATCTCGTCTAAAGACTCCGCGACCTCGGGCCATCTGTGGCCCAAGAATCCGACGCTGGACAACTTCCGCATCGTGTTCCAGCAGAAGCACTTCTACCTCGACCACTTCTGGCTGCAGCTGTGGAACTCGCTGCTGATCGCGGTGTCGGTAGGCGCGCTGACGCTCTTCGTGGCGACCACGGCAGCCTTCGCGATCAGCCGGCTGCGCGTGCGCGGCGGGCGCACGGTGATGAACCTGGCGCTGTTCACGTACTTCATTCCGGCGGCGTTCCTGGCCGTGCCCATGTACAAGACCATGGGCAACTACGGCCTGCTCAACAGCCAGTGGGCGCTGATCCTCGCGATGGTGACCATCGCCTCGCCGTACTGCATCTGGGTGCTGAAGCAGGCGTCGGACAAGCTGCCCTACGAGCTCGATGAAGCCGCGCGCATGGACGGCGCCTCGCCGCTGCAGCTGTTCCGCCTCGTGTACCTGCCGCTGATGGTGCCGTCTCTGGTGGCCGTGGGCACGTATTCGCTGCTGCTGGCCTGGAACGAGTACCTCTATGCCTTCCTGCTGCTGTCGAACGACAAGAGCGTGACGCTGGCGGTGGCGCTGGGCAGCTTCCTGTCGGCCGACGATTCGCCGTGGGAGCTGCTGATGGCAACCGGCCTCATCTACGCACTGCCGCCCGCGGCTATTTACTACGCATTCAAGCGCTACATGGTCGGCGGCCTCACCGCTGGCGCCGTCAAGAGCTGAACGATTTCAGGGACAACACATGGCATCCGTATCCTTTCGCAATATCGAGAAATCCTTCGGCAAGGTCCAGATCATCAAGGGCCTGGGCTTCGACATCACCGACGGCGAGTTCGTCGTGCTGGTCGGCCCGTCGGGCTGCGGCAAGTCGACGCTGCTGCGCATGCTCGCGGGCCTGGAAGACATCAGCGGCGGCGAGATCGTCATCGACGGCCGCGTGGTCAACGACCTCGAGTCGAAGGACCGCGACATCGCCATGGTGTTCCAGAGCTATGCGCTGTACCCGCACATGACGGTGGGCGAGAACATGGGCTTCAGCCTGCGGCTGCGCAACGCCGAGAAGTCGGTGACCGACGAGCGTGTGGCCAGGGCCGCAAAAATTCTCAACCTTGATGCGCTGCTGGGCCGCTATCCGCGCGAGCTCTCGGGCGGCCAACGCCAGCGCGTGGCCATGGGCCGCGCCATCGTGCGCGACCCGAAGGTTTTCCTGTTCGACGAGCCGCTGTCGAACCTCGACGCCAAGCTGCGCGTGGCGATGCGCGCCGAGATCAAGGCGCTGCACCAGCGGCTGAAGACCACCACCGTCTACGTGACGCACGACCAGATCGAGGCCATGACCATGGCCGACCGCATCGTCGTGATGCACGACGGCATCGTCGAGCAGATCGGCACGCCGCTGGACTTGTACGACCGGCCCGACAACCTGTTCGTCGCGCAGTTCATCGGCTCGCCGTCGATGAACGTCCTCGAAGGCACGGTGCGGCGTTCGGGCGGCGACTGCTGGGTCGAGTCGCAGGGCGCGCGCTGGCCGGTTCCCATCGGTACTTCGGCGGCCGATGGCCAGCCGGTGCACTACGGCATCCGGCCCGGCGACATGACGCTCGGCGGCGGCTCGCACGGCGTGGAGGCCAGGGTGATCGTGGTCGAGCCCACGGGCGCGGAGACCGAACTGCTGGTGCAGGTCGGTGAAGCCAAGCTGGTGCTCGCGGTGCATGGCCGCGTTGACGCCGGACCCGACGACACGGTGCGGCTGGCCATCGAGGCCGAGAGCGTGCACATGTTCGACCGGCAGACCGGCCGCCGCATGGGCTGAGTCGCCAGGGTCAGGCCGTGCGCAGCCGCAATAGGGCGCGCACGAAGCCGTGGTCGGAGCGCGAGCGGTCGCGCCCTTCGTGCAGGTGGTCGTTGAAGTAGTCGACACGCCGCACGTCGCCCAGGCTGTGCCGGCTGCTGGCGACGAACTCCTCGCTCACGAGGATCTGGTCGAGCACATCCGGAAAGCCCTGGTGGATGTGCGAGTACGCCACGTCCTTCTTGAGCGCCGACTCGCCCTGCATCTCGTAGGCGTTGAACAGCGCTACATCGCGCGCGGCCTTGTCGTAGGCCACTTCGGAGGTGGCCGCCACGAGCTGCGTGGTCACGCTGTGCGGGTTGTCGTTGAAGTCGCCCATCACCACGAGCGGCACGTTCGTGCCCTGCAGCAGATCGATGACGATGCAGCGCAGGGCCGCGGCCTCCGCGCCGCGCATCAGCAGAGAGCGCAGCGACGCCATCACGCCGATCTTGCGGTCGTCGCGGTCCTCGAGGTGGTTGCCCTGCGCATCCTGCAGGAACTTCGGGCGCTTGGACTTCAGGTGCACCGTGAGCACATGCACCTGCTGGCCGTGCTTCATGCGCACCGTGACCAGCAGGGGAGGCCGCTCGAAGCGCGTGTGCGGACCGAGGCCGGGCACGTCGACGCCGAAGCCCGGTGGAAAGTCGACGAAGGAGCGGACCTCGTCCACCTTCAGCCGCGTTGCTATGCCTACGCGCGGCGTGCCTTGTGCGCCCGTCCTTGCCGGCGTGCCCTCGGGGCTCCCGGGCGGCGGCGTGTTCTCGGCGCCGGGCACCGAGACGAAGTCGTAGCGCAGGCCGCTGCGCGCAATGGCCGCCTTCAACGCCGACTCGTCCCACACCTCCTGCACCGCCAGCACGTCGGCGTTGAGCGCATGGAAGCGCTCGCCTGTCCAGTCGATTTTTCGCTCGTACTCGCGCTCGGTGTAGGCGTCCTGGTTCTCGTAGTACACGCGGTTCGGGGCCGCGAGATTGAGGAGGTTGCAGGTGGCTACGAAGAGGGTGGCGTAGTTGGGTGGTATGTATTGCATGGCGGAACGATTGTGCCGATGCACCAAAGAAAAAGGGCACCGAGGTGCCCTTTCTTCATGTTCCGGGGCAGGTGTTCTGCCCGTGGATATCAGCGACCGAACGAACGGCCGCCGCCACCGCCACCCGAGCGGTTGCCACCACCGCCGCCACCGTAGCCGCCACCACCACCCGAACGGCCACCGCCGCCCGAACGGTTGCCGCCGTAGCCACCACCGCCGCCGCCACCCGGGCGACCGCGTCCGCGGCCACCACCCATGTGGTCGACGCTCGTGCGCAACGGATCCGGCTGGCCGGCACCGCCTGCGACTGCTTCGGCACGCAGGTGCGCGACCTGGTTGGCTTGCGTCGGGCTGTGGCTGTTGCCGTGATGGCGCGGCTGGCGCTCGTCATGCGGCAGATGGCCCTGTTGGTGCTGCGGGGCATGGTGCGGCGTGCGTGCCGGACCTTGCGGGCCGCGGCCCTGCGGCGGGCGGGCGCCCTGGCCGCGCGGACCCTGGCCTTGGCCCTGTCCACCGCCGTTGTTGGCATTGCGGCCTTGACCGCCGCCCTGGCCACCGCCACGGCGCTGACCGCCGCCATTGCCGCCGCCACCGCCGTTGCCAGCACCCTGGCCGGCCTTGTTCTCGCGGATGCGCTGCAGCATCTCGGTGCGGGCGGCCTTGGCGGCTGCCTGCATCACGTCGCGGCTTGGCGGACGACCGGCGCCGCCCCAGATCGTCTGGCGGCCCATGGCGATCGGTTCGGCGCGTTCGCCGTCTTCAGGGCCGAAGCCTTCGACCAGCTGCACCGGAATCGTCTGCTTGGTGAAGCGTTCGATTTCCTGCATGAAGCCTTCTTCGTCCAGGCACACGAAGCTCACGGCCTCGCCGCTCGAACCGGCGCGGCCGGTGCGGCCGATGCGGTGAACGTAGTCTTCGCTGACGTTCGGAATCTCGTAGTTCACGACGTGCGGCAGCTCGTCGATGTCGATGCCGCGGGCCGCGATGTCGGTGGCCACCAGCGCGCGGATGTCGCCGCTCTTGAAGCCGGCCAGCGCCTGCGTGCGCGCGCTCTGGCTCTTGTTGCCGTGCAGCGCCATCGCCTCGATGCCGTTCTTGGTGAGGAATTCGGCCACGCTGTTGGCGCCGAACTTGGTGCGCGTGAACACGAGCACCTGGCTCCACTTGTTCTCGTTGATGATGTGCGCGAGCAGCGCCTTCTTCTTGCCGCGGCCCACGGGGTGGATCACCTGGGTGATGCGCTGCACGGTGGTGTTGCGCGGCGTGACCTGGATGCTTTGCGGGTTCTTCAGCAGCGTGGCGGCCAGGTCGCGAATTTCGTCGCTGAAGGTGGCCGAGAACAGCAGGCTCTGCTTTTCCTTGGGCACCAGGGCCAGGATCTTCTTCACGTCGTGGATGAAGCCCATGTCGAGCATGCGGTCGGCTTCGTCCAGGATCAGCATCTGGACCTGGCTCAGGTCGAGCATGCCTTGCTGCTGCAGGTCGAGCAGGCGGCCGGGGGTGGCCACGAGGATGTCCACGCCCTTCTTGAGCTTGCTGATCTGCGGGTTCATGCCGACGCCGCCGAAGATCACGGTGGAGTCGAGCTGCAGGTATTTGCCGTAGGTGCGCACCGACTCTTCGACCTGTGCCGCGAGTTCGCGCGTGGGGGTCAGCACGAGGGCGCGGATGCCGGTGCCGCCGAACTTGTTGGTGGCGCTGCGACTCATGCTGAGCTTGTGCAGCATCGGCAGCGTGAAGGCGGCCGTCTTGCCGGTGCCGGTCTGGGCGCCGCCGAGCAGGTCGTGGCCGTCGAGAACGGCGGGGATGGCCTGCGCCTGGATGGGGGTGGGGGTGTCGTAACCGTGCTCGTGCACAGCCTTCAAGATGGCAGGAGCCAGCTTCAGTTCATCAAAATTCATTGGAAACAATAAGCGCCATACACGGCGCAGTGGCATCGGCCCGCTTGGCGTCTTGTTGACGCCGAGCCAGTCAAGGCAGATGAAGGTCAGGGGTGGGAGCCGAAAAACCCGTCGTGATAAAGGGCTTTCTTCGTCCCCGGCAGAGAGCCGGTGTTGCGGGCAACTGGACCCGGCAACGGTGGCTATTGTCGCATGAGTCGATAATGTGTGGTTTGCCGCGCCCGAATACCGCTTTCGGGCGCCCGCGCTTTTCCCGAATCTCCGCTACCCAAGGTAACTACCCCCAGATGGCTCAATACGTCTATTCGATGAACCGCGTCAGCAAGACCGTGCCGCCCAAGCGGCAGCTCTTGAAAGACATTTCGCTCTCTTTCTTCCCCGGCGCCAAGATCGGCGTGCTCGGCCTGAACGGCTCGGGCAAGTCCACGCTGCTCAAGATCATGGCGGGTGTGGACAAGGAGTTCGAGGGCGAGGCGCTGCCCATGCCGGGAATGACGATCGGCTATCTGGAGCAGGAACCCAAGCTCAACACCGAGCACACGGTGCGCGAATCGGTCGAAGAGTCCATGGGCGCGGTGTTTGCGGCCAAGGCGCGCCTCGAAGAGGTGTACATCGCCTATGGTGCCGAAGACGCCGACTTCGACGCGCTGGCGGCCGAGCAGGCCCAGCTCGAAGCCATCATCGCCACCGCCGGCACCGATTCCGAACATCAACTGGAAATCGCCGCCGATGCCCTCCGCCTTCCGCCGTGGGACGCGAAGATCGGCCTGCTGTCAGGTGGCGAAAAGCGGCGCGTGGCGCTGTGCCGCCTCTTGCTGTCCAAGCCCGACATGCTGCTGCTCGATGAGCCGACCAACCACCTGGACGCCGAATCGGTGGAGTGGCTCGAAGTGTTCCTGCAGCGCTTCACAGGCACCGTGGTGGCCATCACCCACGATCGCTACTTCCTCGACAACGCGGCCGAGTGGATCCTGGAAATGGACCGCGGTCGCGGCATTCCCTGGAAGGGCAACTACAGCACCTGGCTCGAGCAGAAGGGCGAACGCCTGGCGCAGGAGCAGAAGAGCGAAGAAGCTCACGCCAAGGCGCTGAAGAAGGAGCTGGAGTGGTCGCGCCAGAACCCGAAGGCACGCCAGGCCAAGAGCAAGTCACGCCTGGCCCGCTTCGAAGAGCTGAGCGACATGGAATACCAGAAGCGCAACGAAACGCAGGAAATCTTCATTCCTGTGGCCGAGCGGCTGGGTCAGCAGGTGTTCGAGTTCCACGGCGTCAGCAAGTCCTTCGGCGACCGCATGCTGATCGACAACCTGAGCTTCACCGTGCCGCCAGGCGCCATCGTCGGCATCATCGGCCCGAACGGCGCCGGCAAGTCGACGCTGTTCAAGCTGCTCGCGGGCAAGGAGCAGCCGGACGCCGGCAGTGTGGTCATCGGCTCGACCGTCAAGGCGGCTTTCGTCGACCAGCACCGCGACGAGCTCGCCAATCAGAAGACCGTGTGGGAGGACATCTCGAACGGCCTGGACATCATCAACGTCGGCAAGTTCCAGATGGCCAGCCGTGCGTATGCAGGTCGCTTCAACTTCAACGGTGCGGACCAGCAGAAGAAGGTCGGCACGCTGTCGGGCGGCGAGCGCGGTCGTTTGCACCTCGCCAAGACCCTGATCGCCGGCGGCAACGTGCTGATGCTCGATGAACCGTCGAACGACCTGGACGTGGAAACCTTGCGCGCGCTCGAAGACGCGCTGCTCGAATTCGCCGGCACGGTCATGGTGATCAGCCATGACCGCTGGTTCCTCGACCGTATCGCCACGCACATCCTGGCCGCCGAAGGCGACAGCCAGTGGACCTTCTTCGACGGCAACTACCAGGAGTACGAAGCCGACAAGAAGAAGCGCCTCGGCGAAGAAGGCGCCAAGCCCAAGCGCATGCGCTACAAAGCCCTGAAGTAAGCCTTAGGCGGCTTCGGTCGCTTCAGCAAGAGCGCGCGGTTCCGCAAGGGGCCGCGCGCTTTTTTCATCGTCCGCCGCGAAAACCTCGCGTGCGGCGAAGATGCCGTTGAGCGCCGCCGGGAAGCCCGCGTACACCGCCATCTGCATCATGATTTCGATCACTTCCGTGCGCGTGACGCCGACGTTCAGTGCGGCCTGGATGTGCACCTTCAGCTGCGGCGCTGCATTGCCCATGGCCGTGAGTGCGGCCACCGTTGCGATCTCGCGGGCGCGCAGGTCGAGGCCGGGGCGCGAGTAGATGTCGCCGAACGGAAACTCGATCACCAGGCGGGCGAAGTCGGGCGCGATGCCGGCCAGGCTCTCGACCACCTTGACGCCGCCTTCACCGTCGATCTCGTGCAGCTTGGCCAGTCCGCGCGTGTAGCGCAGGTTGTCGTCGTGGCCCTGGTTCTGTGTGTTCGTCATTGCTCGTCTTTCCTTCCGGGGCAGTGCCCGATGAAGGAGGACGCTTCTTCGTCTTCTCGACCGCGCGGTAGTGGTCGATCTTGAACGACAGCGCCTGCATGGATTGCTGCAGCGCCGCCATCTTGGCCTGAACTTCGGCGAGATGCTGTTCGAGTATCTCGCGCCGTTCGCCGACGCTGGCGTCCCCCTGGTTTCGAAGCCTGGCGAAGGCTTGCATGCCCTGGATGGGCATGCCGGTCTCGCGCAGGCGCAACAGGAAAGCCAGCCAGTCCATGTCGGCGCTCGCATACCGCCGCTGGCCGCCTGGTGCACGCGGCACCGCGGCAATCAGCCCGATGCGTTCGTAATAGCGCAGCGTGTAGGCCGTGAGGCCGGTTCGCTCTGCGACTTCCGCAATGGTCAGACTGGTTTCCATGGCGTTGATTCTCGAAATTAGAGCGCGCTCTAAGTCAAGCGCTTTGTCGAACTATTTTTGCGGGACATTCAGATAGGCATCCAGCCAGCCGCGCAGGCTGTTCACGAAGGCCAGCGCCTGCACCCGGGGCAGATCGTCCACCCGCACGACCGTTTCGGCAAGCTGGCCGCTGCGCACGCGGCCGGCGCGGCCGATGCCGTTCAGCAAACCACAGTGCAAGGGCGGTGTGACCCAGCAGCCGTCGAGCAGCAGGGCGATGTTGCCGCGCGTGCATTCGGTGATCTCGCCGTCGCGGTTCCAGAGCAGGGTGTCGAACACGCCCGGAGCGGTGGGCGCGAAGGCTTCGTAGTGGGCGCGGCGGGTGGTCTTGAAGCGGGTGAAGTCGCTGCCCGATTCATCGAAGCTGCGGTCCGCGAGCTGCAGTTGCACGCGTGCGGGCGGCGCTTCCATCGCGAAGGCTTCGGCGCGGGGCGTGCCTTGTGCGTCGAGCAGCAGGCGCACGCGCCACGTGCTGTTCGCGTGCTGTGCTTGAAGACGATACAGGCAGGCGGCGACCTGCGCTTCGTTCCACGCGTAGCCGAAATGCCGGGCGGCGTTTGCCATGCGTGCCAAGTGCGCCGGTGCATCGCGCAATTCGCCTTCCGCCAGCGCCAGCGTTTCGAGCAACTCGAAAGGCGGCTTCGCGGGTCGCCTTGCGTGCGACAGGAAGGCGCGCTTGTGCCGCCACTCCTCCCACTCGGCATCGGCTTGCGCATCGGCGGTGATGCCGCTTCCGATGCCGCAACGCGCCTCGCCACCGCGCAGCGTGACTGTGCGAATCGGCACATTGAAAGTCGCATGCCCGCCGGGCTGCACCACGCCCACGGCGCCGCAGTACACACCGCGCGCCTCGGGCTCCAGTTCGCGGATCATGCGCATTGCGCTGACCTTGGGCGCGCCGGTGATCGAGCCGCATGGAAACAGCGCCCCGAACACGTCGGCCAGCGTGGTGCCTTCGCACACGACGGCTTCGACGTCCGATGTCATCTGCCACACGGTCGGCAGCGCCTCGGTGTGGAACAGCCGAGGCACGCGCACCGAGAAGGGCCGGGCCACGCGCGAGAGGTCGTTGCGGATCAGGTCCACGATCATCACGTTCTCGGCCCGTTCCTTCGGCACGGTGCGCAGCCGCTGCGCCAGCGCCTCGTCTTCGGCGGGCGTGGCGCCGCGCGGGGCCGTGCCCTTCATGGGGCGCGTCAGGATGCGGTCGCCATGCCAGTCGAAGAAGAGTTCGGGTGACACCGACAGCACCTGCTCTTCGCCGGTGTCGATGAAGGCGGTGTAGCCGACGGGCTGCGCCTCTCGTAGCGCAAGGAACCAGTCGCGTGCATCGCCGTGAAAGCCGGCATGCAATGCAGCGGTGTAGTTGAGCTGGTAGAGCTCACCGTTCGCAATCGCGCGGTGAATGGCCTGCATGCGCCCGTCGAAGTCGGCGCGCGAGAGGCTGTTTTGCCAATCGACAGTGGGCACTGGCGAAGCGTCGTTCCCGGCTGCAGGCCAGGGCAGCGCTTCGTCGTGAATGCCGAACCAGGCCAACGGCCCGTCCGCTGCATGCACCGCGAATGCGGGATCGAAGGCCGCCGCAGCCTCGTAGCGCAGATACCCCACGCACCAGCGTCCCTCGCGCGCCATAGCCTCGACGGCTTCGAGCACGGGTCGCACTTCGGCTGCCGTCCGCGCCACCAGCACGCGCGAAGGCGCACCGAAAGACAGGCGCAGCCGGCTCGCGCCGTCACCGCGCGGCTGTGCGAAATCGATCAGCGTGCGCAAGGTCGAATGCAGGGCGCCATCAGGCGGTATCGTTCGCCGCGGTCGTCGGCCCGGCCCCACCGCCCGCTCCGCCTGCGCTGCCTTGCGGCGCACGGGCCAGCACCCGCTTGCGCACCGCATAGATGTTGTTGCGCAGCGCATAGAGCTCGTCGGCGTACGACAGCGGCACCGCCACCTTGTTCACCACGTGGTCGAGCTGGTCGAGGTCTTCGAGCAGGGACTTCTGTTCGGCCTCCTTCACTTCCGTCTTTGCATCGACCTTGGCCTCGATGTCGCGCAGTCGCGCATACCAGCGGAACACGCGCCGGCGCACACGGAACTGGTACAGCGGCGGCACCACGCGGCTCAGCGGCAGCATCAACACCAGCAGGCCGCCCAGCACCAGCCACATGCGCTCGACCAGGTTGCTGGCCCAGAAGGGCAGGTAGCGCTGCCAGATCGGCGGCGTGCCGTTGATGGCGCGGTCGCCCTCGGGGCTCACCGGCAGTTCGCTGGTGCGGGTGTTGGGGAAGTCGCGAGCCCGGTTGAACCAGCCGGCGCCGCTGTGCACCGATTGCGCCGCCTGCGCGAACAGCTGGCGCAGGGCCGGGTGGGTTTCGTCGCGCGACAGCAGCGAGGTGGTGGCCGCGAGCAGCGCCACGTCGTGCGGCGGCAGGTCTTTCGAGAGGTCGACCACGCCGCGCGGCAGCGTCACCGCCGAGAGGAACGGAAAGCGCCGCGAGTAGGCGTCGGCCTGACCGAAGTCCATGAGCTTGATGTCGTCCGAGCGCAGCAGGCGTTGCACCTGCGGCGATTGCGGCGCGGAAGACAGCACGATGGCATCGAGCAGTCCGGCCGCCAGCGCCTCGGCGGCCGACGCCTGTTCGAGGTTCGACAGCAGCAGGTCGTCGGGGCCCAGCCTGTTGGCCTTGAGCAGGCGCTCCATGATGTCCGGAAGCCCGCTGCCCTGCAGGTCGATGTTCACGCGCAGGCCGCGCAACTGGGCGAGCGTGGTCAGCGTGCCGGTCTTGCGATCGATCTTCTGCGCCGAGTCGGCGCGGTAGAAGAGCCAGATCGGCTCGTAGAACAGGCTGCCGAGCGAAGTGAGGCCGGCTTCTTCGTCGGCCACCGGGTCGGCGCTGCCGCCGCGCACGAAGGCCACGTCGGCACCGCCGGTGCGCAGCAACTGCAGGTTCTCGGTCGAGCCCGAGGTGGGCTTGAGCTCCACTTCGATGCCGCTGTGCTTGAGGGCTTCGGCATAGCGCTTGCCGAACTGCGCATATGCGCTGCCGGTGGGGCCGGTGGCCAGCGTCACGTGCTTGGGCGGCTGCGGCTGCAGCCACCAGTAGGCGGCAATCAGCAGGCCGATGACGATGAAAATGATCGGCCCTGCCGACGCGATCAGGTCGCGGATCGACAGCAGGATCAGCTTCAGGGTTCTGGGGAACGCCATGGTGGTCTTCTCGTGTTCAGCCGCGCGCTGCGGCGAGATCCGCCGCGCAGGGAATGTGCAGCTCGCCCACCGTCACCGTGCGCGCCGCATGCACCGCGCGCAGCGTGGCAATGGCCACCGCCTCGGCGGCCATGGTGCTGAGCACTGTCATGCCGGGAGCGTTGCCTTCCAGTGGCACGCGGCCGGTGGCCAGCGCGAACAGCGTGTCGCCGTCGCTCATGGTGTGCACCGGGTTGATGGAGCGCGCCAGCCCGTCGTGCGCGACCATGGCGAGCCGGTTGGCCTGCACCTTGGTCAGCACCGCGTCGGTGGCGATCACACCGATGGTGGTGTTGGTGCCCGCCAGCAGCGGCTTGGGGCTGTCGCCGCGCAGCAGGGCGCGGCGGGTGTCCAGCAGCGCCTTGCCGTCTTCGGTGCGCGCGCCGGCCACGGGCTGGCCGGTGTTGTGGTCGATCACGTCGCCCAGCGAATTCACCGCAATCAGCGCGCCCACAGTGACGCCGCCGACCGTGACCGATGCGGTGCCGATGCCGCCCTTCATCGCGCGATGCACGCCAAAGAGCTTGCCCACCAGCGCGCCGGTGCCCGCGCCTACGTTGCCTTCGGCAGGTGCCGCGGTGCTAGCGGCCTCGCAGGCGGCATAGCCGGCCGCGGCGTCGGGGCGGATGCGCGCGTCGCCCATGGGCAGGTCGAACAGCACGGCCGCCGGCACGATGGGCAGGGTGCCGAAGCGCACGTCCATGCCGATGTTGCGTTCTTCCATCCAGCGCATCGCGCCATCGGCCGCCGCCAGGCCCCAGGCGCTGCCGCCCGCGAGCATCACGGCGTGCACCTGCTGCACGAGGTTGCCGGGCGCGAGCAGGTCGGTCTCGCGCGTGCCGGGGGCGGCGCCGCGAACGTCCACGCCGGCCACGGCGCCGTCGCGGGCCATGACAACAGTGCAGCCGGTGGGGCGGCGGGTGTCGGAGAAGTGGCCGACTTCGATGCCGGCAACGTCGGTGATGGCGCCGGCGGCACCGGAGGGATGGGAGGGGGTGGAAGACGAGGCAGACATGGCGGCCGATTATGAGACCGCACCCTCTACGATCCCCACCATGACAGTTGCAAGAAGTTTCTCCTCCCCCGACGGCGGCCGCCGTCATGTCGTGGTGATCGGCGCAGGCGCGGTGGGCAGCGCCACCGCTATCGAGGCCTTGCGCGCGGGCCTGCGCGTGACGGTGGTGGAGCCCGGCGAACCGGGCGGTCCGCAGGCCACGAGCTACGGCAATGCCGGTTGGCTGTCGTCGCACTCCGTGGTGCCGCCCGCGCTGCCGGGGGCCTGGCGCAAGGTGCCGGGTTGGCTGGCTGACCCGCTCGGGCCGCTCGCCCTGCGCTGGCGCTACCTGCCGCGGGCCCTGCCATGGCTGCTGCGTTACCTGGCTTCGGGCTGGACCGAGGCGCGCGTGCAGCGCACGGCCGATGCACTGCGCACGCTGCTGGCCGACGCGCCCGCGCTGCACGCGCAACTGGCCGCCGAGGCCGGCGTGCCGCAGCTCATCGAGCGGCGCGGGCTGCTGCACGCCTACCGCTCGCGCGCAGAGTTCGACGGTGATGCGCTGGGCTGGCGTGTGCGTGGGCGCGTCGGCGTCCGGTGGGAAGAATGGCCGGAAGACGAACTGCGCCGCCGCGAGCCCGATCTGGCGGCGCGCTACACGCTCGGCATCTTCGTGCCCGAGGCCGGCCACTGCCGCAATCCGGGCGCCTACGTGGCTGCCTTGGCGCGGCATGCGCTCGATGCGGGCGCCGAGCGAATCACCGCCCGCGCGACGGGTTTTCGCATCGAGGGCGGCCGGCTGCGCGCCGTGCGCACCGAGGCCGGCGAGATTGCCTGCGACGGCGCCGCTATCTGCGCCGGTGCCCGTTCGGGCCCGCTGGCCGCAGCGGCCGGCTCAGCGGTGCCGCTGGAGTCTGAGCGCGGCTACCACGTGGTCGTCGAAGACGCCGCGGCCGGCCCGCGCACGCCAACCATGGTGGCCGACGGCAAGCTCATCGCGCACTGGATGGACGGCGGCCTGCGCGCGGCAGGGCAGGTCGAGATCGCGGGCCTCGAAGCGGCGCCCGACTGGCGCCGCGCCGAAATCCTGCACGAGCATCTGCAATCGATGTTTCCGTCGCTTGCACGGCCCGCGCCGGGCGCGCCTTCCGTGAAGCATTGGCTCGGACACCGCCCGAGCCTGCCCGACGGGCTGCCCTGCATCGGCCCGTCAGGCGCCAGCGCCGACATCGTGCTGGCCTTCGGGCATGGTCACGTCGGCCTGTGCGGCTCGGCGCGCACGGGGCGGCTGGCAGCGCAGCTGCTCGCGGGTGTTGCGGCGGAGATACCGCTGGCGCCCTTCGATCCGGGGCGCTTCAAGTCCTAGAGTTCGCCGCGCTCCAGTTCCGCAAGACGCACGCAGACGGACCTCAGTTCGCTGGCGCTATCGACAGCACCGTGAGTGCGCCGTCGACCTTGTCGGCCGTGAACTGCACCTTGTCGCCGGGCTTCACCTTCGTGAGCAGCGCGGGGTCGCTCACGCGGAAGACCATCGTCATGCCCGTCATCTCGAGATTGGGAATGTCGCCGTGCTTCAGAGTGATCTTCTTCGCATCAAGGTCGATCTTGCGGACCTCGCCTTCGACGGATGGCAGGGCGGCTTGCGCGAAGGCGGCTGCGGCGAGCAGGGCGGCGGAGAGTGCGGTGAACAGTTTCTTCATGATGAGTTTGCTTTCCTCGGTAGTTGGTTGATTCAGCGATAGCTTTGATAGATGCGCGTGCTGCCGTCGGCCTGCACCAGCAGCACGTCGTAGGGATCGCGCTGATCGCCGTAAGCCGGGCCGTCCATGCCCGGCGAGCCAACCGGCATGCCGGGCACCGCGAGGCCGATGGCCTTGGGCTTTTCCTTGAGCAGCCGCTGCACTTCGCGTGCGGGCACATGGCCTTCGATGGCGTAGCCGCCGACGAGGCCCGTGTGGCACGAGCCCAGCTTGGCGGGCACGCCCAGGCGGGTGCGTGCCGCTGCGTTGCCTTCGTCGTGCACGCGCGTGGCGAAGCCGCTCTTGTTGAGGTGCTTCACCCAGTCCTGGCAGCAGCCGCAGTTCGGGTCTTTCCAGATCTCGACCGTCGGCGCCGCGGCCATCGCAGTGAAAGGCACGGCAGTGGAAGCCAGTGCCAGCAGCAGGTTTCTTCTTTGCATGGGTTCTCCTTCAGGACTTGCCGGAGGCAGGCAGCACGCGGATGCGGCCGGCCATGCCGAGCTCGTAGTGATCCTTCACGAGGCAGGCGAAGTCGAAATCGCCAGCGCGGTTGAAGGTCCAGACCATGTCGCCGGTCTTGCCGGCGGGCACGTGCACCATCCACGGGTCGTCGTGTTCCATGTCCGGGAATTTCTTCATCATGGCCGCGTGGGCTTCGATCTCGGCGGTGGTGCCGAGCACGAGTTCGTGCAGTTCCTTGCCGCGGTTCTTCAGGCGCAGGCGGATGGTGTCGCCTTCGCGCACTTCGATGACCGAGGGCGTGAAGGTCATGTCGTCGGCCATTGCGATGTCGATGGTCCGCTTCACCGCGCCGGCCTTGCCTGCGATGCCCCAGGCCTTCTGCTCGGGCGCGAGCGCGGCGGCGCCTTTGGGCTTGGGGCCGTTGTGCGCTTCGTGCGCCAGCGAAGCAGTGGCGACAGCCGCGAGCACGAGGCCCGCTGCGATGGACTTGATGAGTGTCTTGTTCATGAGTTGAGCTCCAGAAATGAAACGGATCAGTGGTTGTGTGCGCCAGACCCGGAGGGCTTGCGCACGGTTGCGTCGGGGGTGCCGCTCTTCATCGACGGCGCGGGCGTTTCCTTGCGCGTGGCCGGCGGCACGTTCGCGTTCGGCACTTCGCGTGCGACGGTGCCGGGCGGGTGCTTGAACCAACCCGGGTCGCGGTAGTCGCCGGGCTTCTGGTCGCGCCGCACTTTCAGCAGCGTGAACATGCCGCCCATCTCGGCGGAGCCAAAGGGCCCGGTGCCGGTCATCATCGGCACGGTGTTGTCGGGAATGGGCATTTCCATTTCGCCCATGTCGGCCATGCCCTTGTCGCCCATCACCATGTAGTCGGGCACGAGCTTGCGGATCTTCTCGGCCACGCCCTTGTGGTCCACGCCGATCATGGTCGGCACGTCGTGGCCCATCGGCCCCATGGTGTGGTGCGCCTTGTGGCAGTGCAGCGACCAGTCGCCTTCCTCGTCGGCGATGAATTCCATCTGCCGCATCTGGCCCACCGCCACATCCACCGACACCTCGGGCCAGCGCGCGGTGCGCGGCACGGGGCCGCCGTCTGTACCGGTCACCTCGAACTCGTGGCCGTGGATGTGAATGGGGTGATTGGTCATCGTGAGGTTGCCCACGCGAATGCGCACGCGGTCGCCCTTGCGCACGTTGAGCGTGTCGATGGCCGGGAACACGCGGCTGTTGAAGCTCCAGATGTTGAAGTCGGTCATGGTGTTGACCTTGGGCGTGGCGCTGCCGGGCTCCACGTCGAAGCTGCCGAGCAAAAAGCAGAAGTCACGCTGCACCGGGTCGATGAGCGGATGGTTCTCTTTCGGATGCGTGACCCAGAAGCCCATCATCCCCATCGCCATCTGCACCATCTCGTCGGCATGTGGGTGGTACATGAAGGTGCCGGGCCGGCGCGCAGTGAACTCGTAGACGAAGGTCTTGCCCGGCGGAATGTGCGGCTGCGTGATGCCGCCCACGCCGTCCATGCCGTTGGGCAGGCGCTGGCCGTGCCAGTGCACGGTGGTGTGCTCGGGCAGCCTGTTCGTGACGAAGATGCGCACGCGGTCGCCCTCGACCACCTCGATGGTTGGGCCGGGCGACTGGCCGTTGTAGCCCCACATGTTGACCTTGAAGCCGGGCGCCATCTCGCGCACCACGGGCTCGGCGACGAGGTGGAATTCCTTGACACCGGCGTTCATGCGCCAGGGCAGCGTCCAGCCGTTGAGCGTGACGACGGGGTTGTAGGGGCGGCCGTTCGGTGGAACAAGTGGCGGCGCAGCGGCGGTGGAGCCTTGCGAAACGGGTTCGGGCAGCGCTGCCATGGACACACGGCTGACGGTGGTTGCGGCGACGGCAGTGGCTGCGCCTGCGAAGAAGTTGCGACGGTTCATTTCAATGGCCTCCCGTTGCGGGGGCATCGCCGGCCGATGCGGTCTGCGCAGCCGTCATTCCACCGGGCGAGCTGCCCGTGAGCACCAACTGCAGATCGGTGTCCGCCAGCCAGAAATCGCGCTGCGCCTCGATGCCGGCGTTCACGGCGAGCATGCTGGCGCGCGTTTCGCTGAGCAGCTCCCACACGCTGGCGAGCATGCCGTTGTAGCGCAGCACCATCTCTTCGTTGACCTTCTTGCGCAGCGGCAACACCTCGTCGCGGTAGCGGCGGGCAATGGCGTAGGCGGTGTTCCAGCCCTGCCACGCTTCGCGCGCCTCGCTCGTGGCGAGCACGCCCACGTCGCGCACGCGGGCGGCCGACTGCAGGTACTGCGCCTCGGCGCGGCCGTTGCGAGCCTGGCCCCAGTCGAAGATCGGAATGGGCAGGTCGAGTTCGAAGCCGCGCTTGGTCTTTTTCGTGCGATCGGCGTCGTTGTCGAAGGTGGTGTTGCGCACCACGCCCAGTTCCATCGCGTTGATCACGCTGGTGGCATGCGTCAGGCCGAGCGAGCCGGCCACGGCCGAGTTCTGCGCTTGGGCCGAGCGAACGTCTAGACGGTCGCGCAGCGCCAGCGCCTGCACGTCGCCCAGTTCCGGCGCGGCCTTCGGCAGCGGTGGCAGGCGGTCTGGCAGGGTGTAGCTGGCGGCGCGGTCGCCGCTCAGCCCGAGCAGTCGCGTGAGCTGCTCGCGCGAGGCAACGGCCGCTTGCTCGGCCCGAGCGAGCTGCGCGGACGCATCGGCCAGCAGCAGTTGTTCGCGCGTGCGCTGCAGGGCACTCCAGTTGCCGACCTGGGCCATGCGGTGCGCGAGTTCGGCGCCCGCTTCGGCCGCTTCCTTCGCGTCGCGCAGGTAGACCACGCTCTGCTGCGCCGCCACCGCGCGCACCCAGGCGCGGCGGGTGTCGGCGGCCAGCATTAACACGCTCTGCGCAGCCTGCAGCTTGGCCGCCTCGTGCCGTTGGCCGGCCCAGCGGGCCTGCCATGGCAGCGTGACCAGGCCCACCACATTGAAGCTGAGCATCCGCTCGAACTCGCGTTCGCTGCCCTGCGCCAGGCGGCTGAAGGAAAGCATCGGATTCGGCAGGCTCGCGGCCTGCACGCGATCGGCATCGCTCAGCTGCAGGGTGGCAAAGGCGTCCTGCACGCGCGGGCCGTTGATGAGCGCGATTCGCACCGCGGCTTCGACGTCCAGCGGCTTGGCGAGCAGTGCATCGACGCTCTTTTGCGAGGCCTCGTCAGGTGTGCGCTGGGCTGCGGTGCCAGCCATCAGCGGGTTGCCGGAGACCAGCGCCTGCACGTCGGCGGTGCCGCCGTCGGGCGAGAGGCTGGCGCAGCCGGCCAGTATTAGGACGCTTGCGAATGCAGCGGCGCGTTTGAGCAGCGCGCTACTTCTTCGATAGCAAGGGGGGCCGGCACGCTGCCGGCGAACAATGTGGTTCACGCTCGATCTCCATGAGCAATACGACGGACGCTGCGAGCCGGAATGGGCTCACTGCGGACGGACTACGGGCAGGGAGATCAGGAAATGGGCGGCTTCAGGCCCGGTGCGGGCTCTGCGCTGGCGAAGCGGGCCGCGTGTGCTGCGGGCGGCGCCTGGGGCGCGCTGTGCACGATGTTGACGAGGGGCATGCCGCCAAGCGCAACCGTATGGCAGACCTGGCAGGCGGTGCAGGTACCGCAGCCTTGATGGCCGGCGCCGTCGTTGCTGCTGTTGTCATGCGAACCGGCGTGGTCCGCCATGTCCATGTGCATGTCCGTGCTGTTGCTGTCATCCATCGCCTCGTGGCAATGGGCTTCGGTGGCCGCAGTCGCCATGGACACGGCCGCCTCTGCCGTCGGCAGCGAATGCCGCACCATCTCTACCGCCATGGCATCGCCGAGCCAGCCGCGGATGGGCAGCAGGACGATCATGAGGGCGAGCAGCAAGGTGCGCATGGGGCGGGATGATAAACCTGCGTCCTAGGACATCAGATCAAGACACCAGTTGGCCGCGGGCCTTGTCCACCCACACCTGCAGGTTGTCGAGCAGGTCTTTCTGGCTGAAGGAGCAGCTTTCCTCGCTGAAGAGCGCGCTCGACTCCAGCCGGTCGAGCAGGCTCAGCAGCACCTCGCCGTAGCGCGGGGGCAGGGCGCCGAGCAGCTCGGTGCTGGCGCGGGTTTCGTTCGACAGCGTGGTGACGGAGCCGTCTGCGTCGGTGCGCAGGGCCGCGATGCGCGCGGCAATGGCGTCGAGTTGCTGTGCGGCGCTCATTGCTTGTTCTTTCCGGGCGGTGGCAGCGACAGCCCGCGCTCGCGCATCAGGTCGCGCAGGATGTCCGGGTAGTCCGTGATGATCCCGTCCGCGCCCCAGTCCATCAGCCGCTGCATGTCGGCGCGCTGGTTCACGGTCCAGGGCAGCACCTTCAGGCCGAGCTTCTGCGCTTCCTTGATGACTGTGGGCGTCAGGTCGGCAAAGGCCGGCGACCAGATCACCGGGCCCGGCGCATTGGCCGAAGCGGCCCTGACCATCTGTGGCACTGATGCGAAGCCGGCTGCGTCGAACCCGGCTGTCCAGCGGCTGTCCTTCAGCGTGCGGGGCGTCGTCAGGTAGGCGCGCGGCAGCTGCGGCGCGAGCTTGCCGACCAGTGCCAGCGTGCGCCAGTCGAAGCTCTGGATCGTCACGCGGTCGGCCATCTTCGCCTTGTCGATCTCGGCGAGCAGCGCGCGAACCATCGGCTCGGGCGCTGCGGTTTCTTCCGGCTTTGTCGGATCGATCTTGGTCTCGATGTTGAAGCGCACCGTGGCCGCGTCGGCGCCGCGTGCCTGCACCTGCGCGAACAGCGCGGCCAGCGTGGGAATGCGCTCGCCGTCTCGCGGCTGCTGCAGCGCGAACTGCTTGCCGTAGTTGCTCGCCGGGTTGAGGCGGCCCACGTCGTAGGTTTGCAGCTGCGCAAGCGTGAGCGAGCGGATGGCCGCGCCGGTGTTCGGCGCCAGCCATGCGCCGCTCGCATCGCGCGTGTGGTCGGGGTTGAGCGAGGTGTCGTGCGAGATCACGACCACGCCGTCGGCTGTGAGCCCGATGTCGAGTTCGAGCGTGGTCATGCCCATGTCGACGGCATTGGAGAACGCGGCCAGCGTGTTCTCGGGTGCCAGCCCGCGTCCGCCGCGGTGGGCTTCGAGGTCGAAGTGCTGCTTGGCCGTGGGCAGGACGGCGGCACAACCGGCAACGAGCAGGGCGGAGGCGAGAAGGGCGTATTTCATTTGAGCTGCACTTTGATGCCGTTGTCTTGCACCGTGATGTCGCCGATCTCGTAGGTCTTGCGCCCGACCGTGAGCTCGTCGGCCGTGAAGCTGCGCAGCACCTGGCCCTGCAGCAGCTCCTGCGCGACCACGGCGCCGACCTTCTGCAGCCGCTCGGCATCGCGGCCTTCAACGCCCTGCAGCTCGAGGCGCTCGGCCTTGGGCTGGTCGAGCCGCAGCGCGCGCGTGGCCGGGTCGTACCTCAGCGCGCTGCTGACCGACACCACGCCCTGCACCGGCGAGGCCGCCAGCAGCGGGCTGGCGATGGTCAGCGTGGCCGTGATGGCCGCGCGGTTGCCGCGTGCGTCCAGGCCCAACTGCGGATCGCGCAGCCCGACCATGAAGATCTCGGCATAGCGCTCGGCCACCGGAAAGCGCTTGGCAATCTGCGTCTGCAGCTCGTCGCGGGTGGCGGTGTATTCGCCGGTGAAGAAATTGAAGCCGGCCAGCGCCGCGAAGGGCGCCTGCAGGGCCGCGGCGCCCAGCAGCGCGCGCAGCACCTGGCGACGGGAGGTGGGGGACGGGGTGCGGAGGTTCATACCGTCCCGAGCTTGCCACAGCCGCAAAGGTTCCCGCCAGTCGCCCGCCGGGGAGTGCCTCAGAGCAGCCGGCGACGGGCGTAGCGCACCACCGTCACGCCCGGCTTGGCCTGGCGCGTCGAGGGCATCACGAGCACGCAGTCGTCGTACGGCGTGGTCACGGGCTCGCCGTCGTTCCAGCCGATGACGGTGCCGGCCTGGGCGATCACTTCCAGGCCAGTGAAGGGTTGGGCGAAGCGGAAGTCCTCGCTACGCGCGACCACCGGGCCGGTCACGTCCAGCGCCCACTGGCGGGGCGCGTCGGGCTGCAACCAGCCGGGCAGTTGTTGCGCGATGGCGTCGCCGTCCAGCGTTTCGGCCGCCCGCAGGAAGCGCGCGCACTGGTCTTGCGCCACCGTGCGGCTGGCCGGGTCGCCGTGGAAACCGCATTCGACCAGCAGCGCGAGGGAGTCGCTCCGCGCGTCGGCATCGGGCGCGCCGAACCGGCCGAAGTCGCGCATGCGCACGCCGTCCTTGTGGCCTGCGTCGATGACCACGTGCTCCGGGCTGCGCATTGCCTGCGCCAGCTGCAGATTGCGCGGCTGGATGCCGGTGAGCGTCAGCGGCGCCGAGGGCTCATGCATCGAGTGCAGGTCGAGCAGCCAGTCGGCCTGAGTCACATAAGGCAGCAGCGCCGCGGCGCGACGCCGCTCCCGTGTGCCCCCGGCCTCGATGCGATCGGGCAACCACTGGCGATTGAGGTCTTCGTCGACAAAGCGCGAGGCATCGTGGTCGGCCACGTCGAACGTGTCGAAGGCTTCCAGGTTGCAGAACGCCAGCGTGAGCGTGCCGCGCTGCGGGCGCACGCCGGCCTCCAGCAGGCCCTTGAGCGCCCAGGCGCCGCACACTTCGTTGCCATGCACGAGCGCGCTGATCATCACGTGCCGGCCGGGCGCTTCGGCTTCGAAGTGCCAGACGCCTTCGACGCCGGTGTTGCCGGCGCGCCAGGCAGAGAGATCGGGGGCGGGGAGTTGAAACAGCGTGGACAAGCTCATTCCTTGATGTTGGCGAATTTGACGATGGTCTTGTACTTGGCGGTCTCGGTGACCAGGAATTTTTCGATGTCCACGTTCGACGCCGGGACGACCGAGCTGGTGGCTTCCATCTTCTTGCGGAAGTCGGGCGACTGCAGCGTCTCGTTCAGTGCCGTCTTCAGCCTGGCCAGCACCGGCTCCGGCAGCTTCGCCGGCCCCAGCAGCGCGAACCAGACGCCGATGTCCAGGCCCTTGAGGCTCGGGCTCTCGCTGAGCGCCGGCAGATCGGGCGTGATGGCCGAGCGCTTGGCCTCGGTGGTGCCCAGCGCCACCATCTTGCCGCTGCGGATGTAGGGCAGGGCGCTGGAGAGGACGAACACGCCGAAGTCGATGTTGCCGCCCAGCAGGTCATTGGTGAGCGGCGCCACGCCGCGGTAGGGCACGTGCGTCATGAAGACGCCGCCCTGCTGCTTGAGCATTTCTCCGGCCAGGTGCAGCGAGGTTCCGACGCCGGAGCTGCCATAGCTGTACTTGCCGGGGTTCTTTTTCAGCAGCGCGAGGAAGTCGCCGGTGTTCTTCACGCCGGCGCCCGGGGCGGCCACCAGAACCAGCGGCTGCGAGGCAATCAGGCCGATGGGGGTGAAGTCCTTGGGCTCGTATTTCACGTTGCTGTTGACCAGCCTGCTGATTGCCACTTCGTTGCTGGCACCGGCGAGCAGCGTGTAGCCATCGGGTGCGGCATTGGCGACTTTCTGCGCGCCGATGGCGCCACCGGCGCCGCCCACGTTGTCGATGATTACCGGTACGCCAAGGCGATGGGACAACTCGACGCCGAGCGCACGCCCGGTGAGATCGGTCGAGCCGCCCGGCGGGTAGGCCACCACCAGCGTGATGGGCTTGTTCGGGTAGGCCTGGGCATTGGCCGGGCTGGCTGCGGCCCAGGCAAGGCCGCACAGGGCCATGGCGAGACATGAAGAGAAAGCACGGGGAAGACGCATCGTTGCCTCGGAGTTGTAGTAATCCCGAGGATTCTGCGGGGCCGATGATTCCTGCGTGGTGCCGTACTGGCACGAGGTCGTGCCGATTGGGCTAGCGCGGCGTCATTGCCCGCCACACATCCTCGGCCAGCGGACCCAGCCGGCGCTTCGGCCGATAGAGCCGAACCTCGAAGCGCACCTCCATGCGCCGGCCGCCCACGGGCACCAGCCGACCGGCCTTGCAATCGCCCTGTACCATCGACCAGGGCAACCATGCCACGCCCAGCCCTCTCAGCACGTACTCGTAGAGCGCATCGGCCGAGTCGCATTCGATGCGACGTTGGAGGCGCGGCGCCTGCGGGTTGTTGGCGAGCAGGTCTTCCACCATGCGGCCCATGGCGAGCGTGCGGACATAAGACAGAAAAGGCACCTCGCCGGCGCCGTCGAAGTTGTGCCTGGCAAGGCCTTGCGCATCGGTGCGCGACACGGGCACGAGCTTGTCGGACGCCACCGTCACGTGGGAAAACTGCCGCCCGTCGAGCCGGAAAGTGAGCGCGGCGTGGTGAAAGATCAGCGAGAAATCCACCTCGTTGTGTTCCAGCATCCGCACCGTTTCCGCCAGCGCGCCTGTCAGCACGCGCACCTCGCCATCGCGCAGCACGGGTTGCAGCCGCACCAGCCAGTCGGCCATTACCGTGCGCGCCAGCGTGCGGCCCGTGACCACTGTCACCGTGCGGGCCTGCCGGCCGGCCACGTTGTGCACCTCTTCACGCGAGCCCTCGACGCTGCGCACCACCTGGCTGGCGTTGTCCAGAAAGCTCTCGCCTGCCGCCGTGAGCACGACCGGCGAGCTGCCGCGTTCGATCAGCGTCGCGCCGGCCCACGACTCGAGTGCGCGGATGCGCCGCCCGAAGGCCGGGTGCGTGACATGGCGAAGCTCGGCCGCGCGTGTGAAGCTGCGCGTTTGCGCCAGCGCGATGAAGTCCTCCATCCATTTGAATTGCATGGCGCGGCGCGAGGCTGGCTAGTTGCCCAAGGGGAGTTCGTAGCGGGCAAAGGACGTGGTGCCTTTTTGAATCTCGCTGTGCAGCATGAACCCGAAGCGCTCGTAGAGGCTTCGCAGGGCCGCCCTGTCTGCCACGCAATCGAGCCGAAGATGCTTGCGCCCGAGCCCGAAGGCGCGCTCGCGCGCAAAGGCCAGGAGGGCGGCCGACACGCCTTGCCGCGCCCATGACCGGCGAACAGCCAGCTTGTGCACGAACGCGGAGCTGCCCGGTTCGATCTCGGGCCAGAAGAAGGGGTCTTCCATGTCGAGCCGCATCACCCCGGCTACGCCGCCGTTTTCGCGTGCGATGAAGTAACGCCCGGCATCGGTGTCGCGCTGCACGCGCTCGAGGCCGACGTCGGCGGCCGACCACAGCGGCCGGCCATCGGCGGCGAGCCATTGGGCGGCTTCGTTCAGAACGGCGGCAACTGTGGCCGCTTCGGAGGGGGTTGCTTGTTCGATGTGCATCGCGGGGGCCGAGGATAGCCGACCGCAAGCACCTCAGTCAGTCATGCAGCGACGACAAGAACTGCTTCAGCTCCGCCGTCTGCGGATTGCCGAACAGCTCCGCTGGCGGCCCCATCTCGTGCACGCGGCCCTGGTGCATGAAGATCACGCGGTCGCTGACCTTGCGCGCGAAGCTCATCTCGTGCGTGACCATCAGGAGCGTCATGCCCTCGTCGGCCAGCGACTCCACCACGCGCAGCACTTCGCCCACCAGTTCGGGGTCGAGCGCCGACGTAATTTCGTCGCACAGCAGCACGGCCGGTTCCATCGCCAGCGCACGGGCGATGGCCACGCGCTGCTGCTGGCCGCCCGAAAGCTGGTCGGGCATGGCGTCGAATTTTTCGGCCAGGCCCACGCGCGTGAGCAGCTTGCGCGCCTGCGAGGCCGCTTCCAGGCTGCCGCGCTTCTTCACCAGCGTGGGCGCGAGCATCACGTTCTTGCCGACCGTGAGGTGCGGGAACAGGTTGAAGCTCTGGAAGATCATGCCCACGCGCTGGCGCAGCTCGCGCATGGCCATGGCGCTTTCGTGCAGCAACGGCTTGCCGTCCACCGTGAGCGAGCCTTCCTGGAACACCTCGAGCCCGTTGATGCAGCGCAGCAGCGTGCTCTTGCCCGAGCCGCTCTTGCCGATGATGGCGATCACCTCGCCGCGTTTCACGTCGAGGTCGATGCCCTTCAAGACTTCGTTGGTGCCGTACGACTTGCGCAGCGCGGTGATGCGCACGATGGGGGCGCCCACCGAGGTGGCGGGTTGTTGCGGTTCAAGCACGGCGGCCATGGGTTTTCCTCTCGAGATTCTTGGCGTACAGGCTCACGGGGAAGCACAGCACGAAATAAAGCAGGGCCACGCAGCTGAACACCACGAAGGGTTTGAAGGTGGCGTTCGAAATCATGCTGCCGGCCTTGGTGAGTTCGACAAAGCCGATCACCGACGCCAGCGCCGTACCCTTGATCACCTGCACCAGAAAGCCGACCGTGGGCGCGATGGCAATCTTCACGGCCTGCGGAAGGATCACGTGGCGCATCTGCTCGCCGAAGCTCAGCGCCAGGCTGCCCGAGGCTTCCCACTGGCCCTTGGGGATAGAGGCCACGCAGCCGCGCCAGATCTCGGTGAGAAACGCACTGGTGTAGAGCGTGAGCGCCACGCTGGCCGCCGTCCACGCCGATACGTCGATGCCGAACAGCGCAATGCCGAAGTAAGCCAGGAACAGCTGCATCAGCAACGGCGTGCCCTGGAAGAGCTGCACGTACAGGCCCACGGCCTTGCCGATCGCCTTGCCGCCGCGCATCCGCAAAAACAGCAGCAGGGCACCCACTAGGCCGCCGCCGATGAAGGCGATGAGCGACAGCACGACGGTCCAGCGCAATGCCATCAGCAGGTTGCGCAGGATGTCCCAGAGAGAAAAATCAGCCATGGTGAAAAGGGCCTCGGTATTCGGTCAGCGGCCGAAGAAGAACTTCGGCCCCGCCCAGTCGAGCAGCCGCCGCAGCGCCACCGACAGCGCCAGGTAGATCAGCGTAGCGATGATGAAAGCCTCGAAGGCGCGGAAGTTGCGGCTCTGGATCAGGTTGGCGGCGTAGCTCAGCTCCTCGGTCGATATCTGTCCGCACACGGCAGAGCCCAGCATCACGATGACGATCTGGCTCACCATTGCGGGCCACACTTTCTTCAGCGCCGGCGGCAGCACCACGCGCAGGAACACCTGCGACTTGCTCAGCGCCAGGCTCACGGCCGCCTCGATCTGCCCCTTGGGCGTGGCCTCGATGCCGGCGCGGATGATCTCGGTGGAATAGGCGCCCAGGTTCATCACCATCGCGATCACCGAAGCCACCTCCGGCGAAAGCTTGACGCCCGCCGCCGGCAGGCCAAAGAAGATGAAGAACAGCTGCACGATGAAGGGCGTGTTGCGGATCAGCTCCACATAGGTGCCCACGATGGCGCGCAGCCACTTCGGGCCGCCCGAGCGCGCCCATGCGCAGAAGGTGCCGACGATCATGCCCAGCACGGTGCCCACGGCGGTGAGGCCGACGGTCCACGCCACGCCGCGCAGCAGCAGCGGCCATTCGGCGAGCACCGCGCCAAAGTCAAACTCGATGTTCATGGCCGCGCAGTTCGATCAGACGGGAAGGTCGCCAGCGACTTTGCCCAGCCACTTCTTCGACATGGCGTCCAGCGTGCCGTCCTTCTTGGCGGCGGCAATGATTTCGTTGACCTTGGTCTTCAATGAGGTTTCACCCTTGGCGACGCCGACGAAGCAGGGGCTGTCTTTCAGCAGCAGCTTGAACTCGGCGCTCACCTTCGGATTCTTGGCGAGCATGTCGCCAGCAACCGCCGCGCTGGTCGCGAGGGTTTGCGTCTGGCCTGCCACGAAGGCCGCGATCGTCGCGTTGTTGTCCTCGAAGCGGCGGTAGTCGACGTTCGGCGGTGCCACCTTGTTCAGCTCCTGGTCTTCCATCGCGCCGCGCGTCACGGCGACGGTCTTGCCGGCCATGTCGGCGAAGCTGGTGAGCTTCATGCTCTTGGCGGCGTACACGGCCTGGAAGAAGGGCGCATAAGCCGACGTGAATTCGATCACCTTCTCGCGCTCCGGGTTCTTGCCGAGCGTGGAGATCACCAGGTCGGCCTTCCTGGTCTGCAGGTACGGAATGCGGTTGGCGCTGGTCACGGGCACAAGCTCGACCTTTACGCCGAGCTTGGCGGCGATGAGCTCGGCCATTTCGACGTCGAGGCCCTGCGGCTTCATGTTCTTGTCGACCGAGCCGTAGGGCGGGTAGTCGGTGGGCACGGCGATCTTGATGGTCTTGGCCTTGAGCACGTTGTCGAGCGCGTTCTGGGCGTACGCGCCGCCGGCCGAAGCTAGCAAGGCGACTGAAGCAAGCGCAAGGGCGAGGTGGCGTTTGGATGCAGAGAAGGTCATAGCAGGGCTCCTAGGTAAGTCGAAGAATCTGAATCGGGGGGCGCACCGGGCTTGCGGCGCTTGCCCTTGGGGGCGGCGGGTACAGCGGCGGCGGCCGTGTTCTGCAGCGGCGCCAGCGCGTCGCGCAGTTGGGCCAGCGGATCGGTGGGGGCCTGCACGCGAAGGGCCGACTGCACCGTGCCGATGTGCTCGGCCATCAGCGCCTCGGCGGCGGCATGGTCGCCGCGCTCCAGCGCCGCGACGATCTGCACGTGGTCTTCGCACGACTGCACCGCGTCGTGCGTGGACTGGTAGAGCATTGCGATCAGCGTGGTGCGCGCCGTGTAATCGCGCAGCGTGTCGGCCAGCAGCGTGTTGCCCAGGCATTCGGCCAGGCACACATGGAAGTCGCCCAGCAGGAAGCTGCGGTTGCCGACGTCGCTTTCTTTCAGTGCGGCCTTTTCACGCTGAAGGTGCGCCTTCAATTGGCGCAGGGCGGTCTTCTCGATCTTTCCAGTGCTGCCTGCACTGCGGATGAGGCCCAGCTCAATGACGCGCCGCGCCTCGAAGGCCTCGCGGGCCTCGTCCTGCGAGGGCTCGATGACGAACCAGCCGCGCCGCGCGCTCACCGTGACGATGCCGCGCGCCGCCAGCCGGGTGAGAGCCTCGCGCACGATGGTGCGGCTGCAGTCGAACAGCATCGCCAGCTGCTGCTCGCCCAGGCGCGAACCCGGTGCGAGCTTCTGCGCCATCACCGCTTCGACGATGCGTGCACTGATTTCGGATGCGGAGATGGCCATAGGCCTGCATACCAGCAGCTTCTGTGCCAACTGGTATGCAAGATGTGTGCACCAAAAAGAGGCTGTGCGGCCCTCGGGTTTTTCAGAACCGGATCGGAAAGTCGCCTTTCTCGAACGCGGGGATCATGGCCTTGAGTTCCTCGACCCGCTCCGGCGTGCAGAACTTCGGGTTGGCCTTGCTCTGCGCCGCGTGGAAGTCGATGCCGTTCATTTCGTGCGTCAGCGCGTCCTGCTGGTACTTCCTGATCAGTTCCGCAACGGCGTTCGCGCGGTCGTACGGAATGCCGCAGGTTTTCGCCGCGCCCAGGCGCGACCAGGCGAATTGCAGGTTCGGGTCCCAACCCGTGGCATCGGGTCCGGTGAAGCCCTTGTCGTAGTGGTACTCGTAGACGTTCGACTCGATCTTGTAGGCGCCCATGCCGCCTTTGCCGCGGTAGCTGCCGTAGTCGGCGGCCATGGCTGCATGCCCTGCCATCGCGGTAAGCAGAACGATGGCGATGCGCGCTGTGCTCTTCTTCATCTGGAATCTCTTGAAGGGTTTGTTGGAGGCTATCTGGCGATGAAGGTCTCGATGTCGTAGCCGTACCGGGAAAGCAGCGCATCGAAGGGCGGTTGCCGCAGCGAGACAAGCAATTGCGCACGATCGGCCGGCTTGGCGTCGGTGCCCAGCAATTCTTTGCCGCGATCGAGATCCTTCCTGGCCAATTCGCGCTGGCCCTGCGCGTCGTACGCGAGGGCGCGGTACAGGTAAGCCCACGCATAGTTCGGTTGATAGCTCAGGCCCTCGGTGAAGGCTTCGGTCGCTTCGGGCCATTGCTTGAGCTCGCTCAAGGTCCTGCCCAAGTGGTAGTAGGCCGGCATGCCCGACAGGCCGAGCCGCTCGTCCTGCATCTTGCGAAGCAGCTCGAGTGCCTTGGTGGGCTGCCCTGCATCGCGGTACAGCGACGCGAGGTTGATGAAGTCCCAGGCCTCGCGGGGTGGAATCAGGCGCTGGGATGCTTCGAGGTCCTGGATGGCCTCGTCGTACTGTTCGAGCTGCCTTCTCACGTGGCTGCGCATCTTCAGCGCCAGGCCCTTCAGGATGGCGGTCTGCGGTCCGCTCTCGACACAACGGGTCCAGAGCGCCACGGCCCGGTCCGGTTGCACATACGCGTCCTTGCTGGCGGTCAGCGGCAGGTTGCTGGCGGCACGGCATGCGCCCTGGCCCGTGAGGGGCACCGACGCGCAGCCCGCGATGGTCAGTCCCAGCGCGGCGGCCAGGACGAGTCTGATGCTGGCTTCGCTCATTGCTGCAGCGATGCGGGAAGGTCGGGACGCACGCGTTCCAGCAAGGGCGGCGTGACGGAGCCTTGCAAGGCGCAGGAGACTTTGGTCCGGCCGGGCGCCTCGTCGGCTTCGATGAGCAGCACGCGCTCGACCGTGCCCTTCTGCGCCACTGACCCGGACTGGCCACCACGGCGCCATGCGTCGATGGGATCGCCGATCCGCCGGTTTTCCGCGCGAGCCCATTCGGCGCCTGTCTTCACGACTCGCTGGGCTGGCTGCAGCAGGCGGTTGAGGGCGTCCGCGGCCGTATCGGGCGTGCCTTCGACGTCGAAGCCCCACCAGAGAAATGCGCCCATCGTCGCGTCGTAGCTCACCTCGTTGCGCCAGGCGAGCAGGCGCAGGCCTGCCACGTCGATCGGCCGTGCGAAAGGCTGCCGCTGTCCTTTTTCCGACCGCGGGTCGGCCACTGTGGGGGCGGCCGCCGTGCCATTCATGGCGACTTCGACGCCCGATCCGAAGAGCTGCGGCTTCTGACCCAGCAAGGTGAAAAACGACGCATCGCATTGCGCGAATGCCGTGAGCGCCGTCTTCGCTGCATCGAGGTCGGGCGCGAGGTTGGCGGACGCCGTGTCGGCGGCGCCGGCCGAGAAAGACATGGCCGTGAAACAAGCCAGGGCTGCCATGCGGCGGCCAAAGCCGGTGTGGTCTTGGTGTGTGCGCATTGCGCGATTCCTCCCATTTGATTGCGTTGCCCTTATCGTCACCGGCGATGCAGGTCGCCCTCCATGTGACAAGGTGCGCGCACTATATAAGAGGCTTGGAAACGCGCGGCGGACGCGCCTGCGTATCGGGCAAGGCAATCGCAAAAGTTGGCGCCAGTGTTGGCGGAGGCGCGCAACCGGACCGGTCGCCGGTCAGTCCATCCGCGCGCCCGACGCCTTCACCGCCTTCTCCCACCGTGGCGTCTCCGTCGCCAGGAAGCGCGCGAAATCCTCGCTGCCCAGGAAGGCCGGGTCTGCACCCTGGCTCACCATGCGCTCGCGCACCTCGGAGCTGTTCAGCACCTGCTTGAATGCGTCGCTGAGTTTGGCGACCACGTCTTTCGGCGTGTCCTTCGGCGCGAGAAAACCGTAGAAGCCCACCACCTCGAAGCCCTTGACGCCCGACTCGATCACGGTCGGCACGTCGGGCAGGGCGGGGTTGCGCTCGCGGCTGGTCACGGCCAGCGCGCGCACTTTGCCCTGCTTGTGATAGTTGGCGGCCTGCGGAATCGACTCGGCCATGAACTGCACCTGCCCGCCCATCAGGTCGGTGAAGGCCGGAGCACTGCCGCGGTAGGGGATGTGCACCATGAAGATGCCCGTCGCGGTCTTGAACATCTCGGGTACCAGGTGGCTGATGCCGCCGTTGCCGGCCGAGCCGTAGTTGACCTGGCCGGGCCGCGCCTTGGCGTAGTCGACGAACTGCTTGAGGTTCTGCACCGGCAACTTGGGCGTGACCAGGAGCGCCAGCGGCTGCATGGCGGTGCGCGCGATGGGCACGAAGTCGCGCTGAGTGTTGTAGGGCAGCTTGCTGTAGAGCGCGCCGTTGATCACGGCCACGCCGGTGTTGGCCAGCATCAGCGTGTAGCCGTCGGCCGGGCTCTTGGCGACCGCGTCGGCGCCCACCGAGCCGCCCGCGCCGGGCTTGTAGTCGACGATCAACGGCTGGCCGAGCACGGCCTGCAGCTTGTCGGTGAGCAGGCGCGCGTGCTGGTCGAGCGGGCCGCCGGCGGGGAAGCCGATGACGACCTTGATCGGCTTGTCGGGGTAGGCCGCCATCGCGGCCGTGCCGAGGGCGAAAGAAAGGACCGCGAGCGCGGTCCGGGCAGGCTTGTTCATGATCCGTCTCCTTTTTATTGGGAGACGATCATAAGCAGCGGGTTCAGCCGGCGAGCGTCGCCTTCAGCGTGATCTCCGGCACGCTAGCCAGCGCCTTCGACAGCGGGCAGCCTGCCTTGGCGGCGGCCGCGATCTGCTGGAACTTGGCCTCGTCAAGGTTCGGCACGCTGGCGTCGAGTTCGAGCGCGATGCGGTCGATCTTGAAGCCATCGCCGTCCTTGGCCAGCCGCACGGCAGCCCTGGTGTCGATTTTCGTGGCCGCGAGGCCTTCTTTTTCGAGCGCGAAGGCGAAGGCCATCGTGAAGCAGGCGGCGTGCGCCGCGCCGACGATCTCCTCGGGATTGGTGCCGCGCTTGTCGTCCTCGAAACGGCTGGCGAAGCCGTAGGGGTAGTCTTTCAAGGCGCCGGTCTCGGTGCTGACCTGGCCCTTGCCGGTCTTGCCGGCGCCTTCCCAGTGAACGCTTGCGTGCTTTTCTGCTGCCATGTGAGTTCCTTCATTCGGTGGATGGGGGCTGACAGGTATCGCGCGGAAGGCGGCCCGTGTCTGTAGTCGCAGGGCGCGTGAGCAGAAGGTTGCGCATGTGAGAAGAAATGGCGTCACCTAGGCGACGCTCCGGGGGCTTCCCCGATGGGAGCGACGGCCTTGGCGGCTTAGGCTGGCGGGCTGTCGCGCTTTTCTTTGTCCCGCCTGTACTCACCATGCAACAACGCCCGCATTACAAGTTCTGGCCCAAACGCCTCCCGCATTCGATTACCGTCCCCGCCACCTCCCTCTGGCACAACCTGGCCACCTCGGCCGCACGCTACCCCGACAAGCCCGCGCTCGTGTTCTTCGGCCGCGTGATCAGCTACCGCGAGTTCGCCGCCCAGGCCGAGCGCCTGGCCGGTGCGCTGCACGCGCTGGGCGTGAAGCGCGGCGACCGCGTGATCCTGGACATGCAGAACTGTCCGCAGCTGGTGATCGCGCATTTCGCGATCCTGCGCGCCAATGCCGTCGTGGTGCCGGTCAACCCGATGAACCGGGCCGAGGAGCTCAAGCACTACATCACCGATCCCGACGCCAAGGTGGCCATCATCACCGGCGACCTGGCGCCCGAGTTGGCCAAGGCCAGCAACGCCTTGCCATCCGAGCAGCGGCTCGCCCACATGATCGTGACCCAGTTCACCGACGCCTTCGATGCCGACGCGTCGGGCGACGATGCCCCGGCTCCCGCCTGGAAAGACTGGCTCACCACCCGCCACCCGCTGCCCGCGCTGGAAGGCGGCAAGGTCATCGCCTGGACCGACGCGCTCGAGGCCGGCCACCCGCCGCCCGAGCACGTGGTGGGTGCCAACGACATGGCACTGCTGCCCTACACCAGCGGCACCACCGGCCTGCCCAAGGGCTGCGTGCACCACCATTCGAGCCTGATGCACAACGCGGTCTCCGGCCAGATGTGGGGCGGGTCGACCTCGGAGACGGTGGTGTTGGCCGTGGTACCCATGTTCCACATCACCGGCGTGGTGAGCATGATGCACACGGCCATCCTGGCGGCGGCCACGCTGATCATCATGCCGCGCTGGGACCGCGACGTGGCCGGCCGGCTGATCTCGCGCTGGAAGGTCACGGCCTGGACCAACATCCCGACCATGGTCATCGACCTCATGGCCAGCCCCAACTTCGCGAGCTACGACCTGTCGAGCATGACCTACATCGGCGGTGGTGGTGCGGCCATGCCGCAGGCTGTGGCGCAGCGCCTGTTCGAGCAGTACGGGTTGAAGTACCAGGAAGGCTACGGCCTCACTGAAACCGCCGCGCCCTCGCACACCAACCCGTCGGACCATCCCAAGCAGCAGTGCCTGGGCATTCCGTTCATGAGCACCGACGCGCGCGTGGTCGACCCCGACACGCTGGCCGAAATGCCCATCGGTGAATCGGGCGAGATCATCATCCACGGCCCCGAGGTGTTCCAAGGCTATTGGAAGCGCCCTGACGCCACGGCCGCCGCCTTTGTCGAATTCGAAGGCAAGCGCTTCTTCCGCTCGGGCGACATGGGCCGCATGGACGAGGACGGCTACTTCTTCATGACCGACCGCCTCAAGCGGATGATCAACGCGAGCGGCTTCAAGGTGTGGCCGGCCGAGGTCGAACTGCTGATGTTCCGCCACCCTGCGATCCAGGAGGCCTGCGTCATCTCGACCAAGGACGACTACCGCGGCGAGTCGGTCAAGGCCGTCGTGGTGCTGCGTGCCACGCACAAGGAAACCACCGAGCAGCAGATCATCGACTGGTGCCGCGAGAACATGGCGGTCTACAAGATCCCGCGCAGGGTGCAGTTCGTCGATGCGCTGCCGAAGAGCGGCAGTGGGAAGGTGATGTGGCGGTTGCTGCAGGAAGACGAGAACGTGGCGAAGTGAGCGCGGTTCACTTGATGAGGCCCAGCGACTTCAGCAGCGCCCCTGCTTCCGTGCGTCCATTCGGGGTGATGGACCGCGAGGCCACCGCCTTGCCCAGGTAGTCCACCACCTTGTGCCGATTCTGGTTCGGCCCTTCCCACAGGAAGAGCCGTCCCAGCTCCAGCGCTGCATCGCCGTCGCCCTGCGCATAGGCCTTCTCGAACCAGAAGCGCGCCCAGCGGAAATTGCCCTCGTCGCGGTAGCAGATGGCGAGGTTGGCGCACCCCGCCACGTCGCCCGCCTTGGCGGCCTTGCGGTACCAGTCGCGCGCGGCCGCGGGGTTCTTCTTCACGCCGATGCCATGGTCGAGGAAATAGCCGACGCTGTTGAGCGCGTGGGTCTCGCCCGCGGCCGCGGCCTTGAGGAACAGCGAGAGGGCCTTCTTGTGCGCGCCAGCGTCCCATGCGTCGTTGGCCGCAAGGAACCAGTCGTCCTGGGTGGGTTCTTGCATGGTGCGTGCTCTCCTTCGAAGCGTGGTTCAAAAGAAAAAGTCTGTGTACCGATCTGTTCCGCCGGGTGGATCACTTAGCCTCGATCAGTCCTGCCATTCTGCCTATCTCCCCGCTTTTTCATGCATTCACGCACGCTGCTGCTTTCCTGCCTTCTTGCCTTTTCTCCCCTCCTGACCCAAGCCGCTCCCCGCACCTGCCTCGTCGTCGGCATCAGCGACGGCGACACGCTCACCGCCCGCTGCGGCCGCATCGGCGCCTACGAGCGCGTGAAGGTGCGCATCGCCTCCATCGACGCGCCCGAAAGAGCTCAGCCCTACGGCCAGCGCAGCAAGCAGGCGCTGAGCAACATCTGCTTTCGCGAGCAGGCGCTCATCACCGAGATCGACACCGACCGCTATGGCCGCACGGTGGCCGACGTGCGCTGCAACGGCGAGGACGCCGGCAGCCGCATGGTGTCCGAAGGCTGGGCCTGGGTGTACGACTACAACCACCTGGCCACCAAACGCGGTGGCGGGCTGTTCAGGCTGCAGGACAGCGCGCGTGCCCGGCACGCCGGCCTGTGGGCCGACTCGAAGCCGACGCCTCCCTGGGACTGGCGCAAGCGCCAGCGTGGCGAGCAGCCGCACTGGGGCGGCTTCTTCTGAGTTCTTGTTACATGGTCCGTGTCATGCGGAATTCACGAGGCGGCGACACTATGCTCGGCTCCGCAACCCCACGACGACAAGAACATGGCCAAAGACTTCGCCCGCATGGAGGACTCCAACCCGTCCGCCAACCCCACGATCCACGAAGTGTCCGACCCGAAGCGGCGCATGCTCGTGCAAGGCGGCCTCGCTGCCGCGATTGCCGGACTGTTCGGCCCGCTCGCCGGCTGCGCGGCAACGGGTGGCACGGCGGGTTCGCTGGGCCGGGCCATAGGCTTCAAGAGCGTGCCGATGGCCGCCGTCGACACCGTGGTCGTGCCCGAGGGCTACAGCACCCAGGTGCTCTACCGCTGGGGTGACGCCACCGGCATCGCGGGCGCCATGCCCGCATTCAAGACCGACGGCTCCAACACCGCCGACGACCAGGCGCTGCAGGCCGGCATGCACCACGACGGCATGGCCTTCTTTCCGATCGACGGCTCCAACCGCGGCCTGCTGGTGCTGAACCACGAATACGTCGACGACGGCCTGCTGCACACCGACGGCATGAAGACCTGGACGCCCGAGAAGGTGCGCAAGTCGATGAACGCGCACGGCGTGTCGGTCATCGAGCTGCAGCGCGACGGTGGCAAGTGGACGCAGCTTGCGCCCTCGCGCTTCGCGCGCCGCATCACCGCCCTGACGCCGATGACGCTCACAGGCCCCGCAGCCGGCCACGCCATGCTGCGCACCGCCGCCGACCCGTCGGGCACGCAGGTGCTGGGCACCTTCAACAACTGCTCGAACGGCCACACGCCGTGGGGCACCTACCTCACCTGCGAAGAGAACTTCGCCGACTACTTCGAAGGCACCGACACGCCCGACGCCCACCAGAAGCGCTGGGGCATCAGAAAGGGCAATGGCGCGAAGTACCGCTGGCACGAGCATGAAGCGCGCTTCGACGTGTCGAAGAACCCGAACGAATCGAACCGCTACGGCTGGGTGGTCGAGATCGATCCGCAGGACCCCACCTCGACGCCGCGCAAGCGCACCGCGCTCGGCCGCGCCGCGCACGAAGGCGCCGCCACCGCGCTCACCAACGACGGCCGCGCCGTCATCTACATGGGCGAAGACTCGCGCTTCGAGTACATCTACAAGTTCGTGAGCCGCGACAGCGTCAAGCCCGGCGGCGCCGCGGCCAACCGCGACCTGCTCGACCACGGCACGCTGTACGTCGGCCGCTTCGACGTGGACGGCACCGGCGAATGGCTGCCACTGGTGCAGGGCAAGAACGGCCTGGTCGCAGACAAGGGCTTCACGACCCAGGGCGACGTGCTCATCAAGGCACGCCAGGCCAGCGACCTGCTGGGCGCCACCAAGATGGACCGCCCCGAGTGGACCACCGTAGACCCGCTCACCAAGGAGGTCTACTGCACGCTGACCAACAACAGCAACCGTGGCGGCGCCGGCCAGCCCTTCATGGACGCGGCCAATCCGCGCTCCAACAACACGATGGGCCAGATCATCCGCTGGAAGGAAACCGGCGACCTCGACGCGACCAAGTTCGCATGGAACCACCTCGTGCTCGCGGGCGACCCGAAGCAGACGCGCTATGAAGCGCAGGGCAACATCAAGGGCGACACCTTCGGCAGCCCAGACGGCCTGATGGTCGATGCGCGCGGCGTGCTGTGGATCGAGACCGACGTGTCGACTTCGACGCTGGGCAAGGGCGAGTACGTCAACCTGCCCAACAACCAGATGCTGGCCTGCGACCCGACCAAGGGCGAAATCCGCCGGTTCCTGCTCGGCCCGGCCGGCTGTGAAATCACCGGGCTCACGGCCACGCCAGATTTGCGCACGCTGTTCATCAACATCCAGCACCCGGGCGAGCCGGCCAATGAGCGCAGCGACCCGGACCGTCCGCTCGCCGTGTCGAAGTGGCCCGACGGCGCGGGCCGCCCGCGCTCGGCAACCATCGCCATCACCAAGAACGATGGCGGCGTGATCGGGACCTGATGGGGTAGGGTGGGTTGGCGGCGCTCAGCAGGAGCCGCCGACCCAGCAGCGCAGCGAGGGCACGAACAGGCCCACGACGAAAGTGATGGCGCAGAAGACCAGCAGGATCAGCGCCGCCATGCGCAGCCCCTCGGCGCTCCAGCGCGGGGCGAAGGTGCTGATGAGAAAACCCGAGGCGAAGGTGCCTTCGAGCCGTTCCGCGCCACCCCAGCGAAGCACCCAGAGGAAGAGCAGCGCCTCGGCGGCGTGTACCACGATCCACACGGCCAGCGACATCGCGTGATCTCCTTCTTCAGGATTCGCTCTTGCCCTGCACGTCTGCCACCACGCGCGCATTGCGCTGGAAGCTCCAGTAGGCGCCGGCCCAGTCCATCATCACGACGATGCGGTTGCGAAAGCCGATCAGGAAATACGCGTGCGCGAACAGCCAGAACAGCCACGCGAGCCGGCCGCTGAAGCGCAGCGGACCGAAGGGCGTGCCCAGGTCGACCACTGCCGAATTGCGGCCGATGGTCGCGAGGTTGCCGTAGTCCGCATAGCGGAACGGCACCGTCGGCTGGCCCGCGATGCGGCGCAGGATATTGGCGGCCGCCGCGCGCCCCATCTGCTTGGCGCCGGGCGACACGCCGGGCACGGGCTTGGGTGGCTTGCCCGGCGCATGGCTCATGGCGGCCGAGAGGTCGCCGACCACGCTGATTTCAGGGTGGCCCGCCAGGCTCAGGTCGGGCTCGACCTTGATGCGGCCGGCGCGGTCGCATTCAACGCCGGTGGCCGCGCCCAGCATGCGGCCCAGCGGCGAGGCCGCTACACCCGCAGCCCACACCACGCAGCTGCTATCGATTCGGTAGCTGGCGACTGGCGCGCCGTCTGCGCCACCGCCGGTCTGCACTTCGAGCCCGGTGGCGTCGATGGAAGTCACGCGCGCGTTGAGGCGCACTTCGACGCCCAGTTTCTCCAGCTGTTCGAGCGCCTTCTGGCTCAGCGATTCGGGCATGGCTTGCAGCACGCGCGGGCCGCCTTCGACCAGCAGCACCTGCGCGCTGGCGGGGTCGATGTGGCGGAACTCGCCCGACAGCGTGTGCTTGGCGATCTCGGCCAGCGTGCCGGCCATTTCGACGCCGGTGGGGCCGGCGCCGATCACCACGAAGGTGAGCAGGGCGCGGCGGCGCTCCAGGTCGGCCGCGACCTCAGCGTTTTCGAACGACAGCAGCACGCGGCGGCGAATCTCGAAGGCATCGGCCAGCGTTTTCAAGCCCGGGGCCATGGGTGCCCATTCGTCGTGCCCGAAATAGCTGTGCGTGGCACCGGCCGCGACGATCAGGTGGTCGTACGGCACGCGGTCCCCGTTGGCCAGTTGCACCGATCGCGTGGCCGGATCGATGCCGCCCACCTCGCCCAGCAGCGTCGTGATATTCGGCTGCTTGCGGAACAGCGCGCGCACCGGCGCCGCAATCGACGGCGCGGCGAGCCCGGCGGTTGCCACCTGGTACAGCAGCGGCTGGAACAGGTGGTGGTTGGTCTTGTCGATCACCGTCACGTCCACGTCGGCGCTCTGCAGCTTGCGCGCTGCTTCGAGTCCACCGAATCCGCAGCCGACGATGACGACTTTGGGCCTGCCCGAGGGGTTGGTCGTTTGCATCGCACGGATGATACGCAGCCGCCTGCAAGGCCTCGAATCTTGTGCCACAGTGGCTGCCCTTTGCCGAAGTCCCGGCGGCAGGGCGGCGGCGTTTTGTCCTACGCGCCGCCGCGGCCCGGATGGGCTAAAACTTGCGGCTGACCCGACTGGAGACCCCATGACGCTTTCCCGGCCGATCACACAGGCGGCGAGCACACTGCGCGACAGGTTTCGCGAGGTGCGCGCCACGAGCCTGGCGCTTGCCGCCCCGCTTTCCCCCGAAGACCAGTGCATCCAGTCGATGCCCGATGCGAGCCCGACCAAGTGGCACCTCGCGCACACCACGTGGTTCTTCGAGACCGTGCTGCTGCAGCCGCATTCCAGCGGCTACCAGCCCTTCGATGCGCGTTTTCATTACCTCTTCAACTCGTACTACGAGGCGCTTGGGCCGCGGCATCCGAGGCCGCAGCGCGGCCTGCTGACGCGGCCTTCGGTGGACGAGGTGCATGCGTACCGCCGCCATGTGGACGAGGCCGTGGTCGCACTGCTCGAAGAGGGCGGGCTCGACTGGGCCACCGTCGAGCCCATCGTCACACTCGGGCTGAACCACGAGCAGCAGCACCAGGAACTGCTGCTCACCGACATCCTGCACGCACTGTCGTGCAATCCGCTGCTGCCGGCCTACAAGCCTGCGAGCGGGCCCGCGCTGCGGCTGGCTGCCGTGCCGCCTGCGGTGCGCTGGATCGAACAGCCCGGTGGCTTGGGCGAGGTGGGGCATGCGGGACAGGGCTTTTCCTTCGACAACGAGACGCCGCGCCACAAGGCCCTGCTGCAGCCCTATGCGATTGCCGACCGGCTGGTGAACTGCGGCGACTACGCGCAGTTCATCGCGGATGGCGGCTATCAGCGGGCCGAGCTCTGGTTGTCCGATGGCTGGGCCGCCGTGCAGGCGAACGGTTGGAGGCATCCGGTGTACTGGCTCGAGCCGGATGATCCGCGCCTTGGCCTTGGCGCGCAGCAACAGGGCGGCAATGCAGGCTGGCAGGTGTTCGGCCTGCACGGCGTGCGGCCGATGGAGGCCGATGCTCCGGTGGCGCAACTCAGCTTCTATGAAGCCGCCGCGTACGCCGAATGGGCCGGCGCGCGGCTGCCGACCGAGTTCGAATGGGAAGCCGCGTTCGACGCACCCGGCATCTCGCAGATGACCGGGCACGTCTGGCAGTGGACGCGTTCGTCGTACGACCCGTATCCCGGCTTCCGTCCGATGCCCGGCATCGCGGCCGAATACAACGGCAAGTTCATGGTGGGGCAACTGGTGTTGCGAGGCGGCAGCGTGGCCACGCCAGCAGGGCACACGCGGCCCAGCTATCGCAATTTTTTTCCGCCGGCGGCGCGCTGGCAGTTCTCGGGGCTGCGGCTCGCGAAAGACCTTTGATCATGCGCAATCCAACTTCTTCCTCGTCGCTGTCGTTCGCGCCTGCGAAGGCCCAGCAGAAGTCACCGGCCGCCGCGCCGCTGTCGGAGTTCGGGCGCGAGATGCAGGCCGGGCTTGCGCGCTCGCCACGCAGCATCTCGCCGAAGTTCTTCTACGACGCGGCGGGGTCGCAGTTGTTCGACCGCATCTGCGAGCTGCCAGAGTACTACCCGACGCGCACCGAGCTGCGCATTCTTGGCGAATGCGCCGGGGAGATCGCCGAACAGATCGGGCCGAACGCGGAGATCGTGGAGTTCGGAGCGGGGTCGCTGACGAAAGTGCGGCTGCTGCTCGATGCGCTGCAGGCGCCAAAGCGCTATCTGCCCATCGATATCTCAGGAGAGCACCTGGAGGCTGCGGCCGAGCGGCTGAAGGCGGACTATCCGAAGCTGGTGGTGCAGCCTATTGCTGCGGACTACACGATGCCTCTGGTGCTGCCTGCGCCTATGGCAGGTTCGGGGCGGCGAGTCGGGTTTTTTCCGGGGTCGACGATCGGGAATTTCGAGCCTGAGGAGGCGCTGGCTTTTCTGCAGCTGGCCGCTCGGATGTTGCGTGGGGGCGGGCTGCTGATTGGCGTAGATCTGGTGAAGGATCCGGGCCGCTTGCATGCGGCCTACAACGATGCGCAAGGGGTTACGGGGGAGTTCAATCTCAATCTGCTGCGTCGGGCGAATGCTGAGCTGGATGCGGACTTCGATGTCGATGGGTTTGCGCATGCGGCGTTCTACAACGCGCCTCGGCAGCGGATCGAGATGCATCTTGTTAGCCGTCGGGCTCAGAGCGTTTCTTTGAATGGGGAGCGGTTTGGGTTTGAGGAGGGCGAGACTATTCATACTGAGTACTCGCATAAGTTCACTGTTGAGGGACTTCGGGCTTTGGCTGTTCGGGCTGGGTTTAGGCCTGCTGCGGTTTGGACTGATCCGGAGAAGCTCTTTAGCGTTCATTGGTTGGCTGCCTAGTTTGCTTTTCGGGGCCGGGACTCGCCCCGGCGGGCGACCTACTTTTCTTTGCTTCGCCAAAGAAAAGTAGGCAAAAGAAAGGCGACCCCACTGTCTGCGACCCCTTCGCTGTGCGAAGGGGCAACC